>NZ_JAQZSJ010000002.1 GCF_029360585.1 Cohnella caldifontis
AATCCTTGCTGCTACTGCATTTTTCAATTGTTCAGCAAGCCCTAATTAATATTATTAACATTCCGAAAATTGTCCAAAGTTTATCATTATTTGAAACACAATCTTTTTTCTTAAGTATGTACTTTCTTTTAATTTTGGATCTAATCCAGAAAAGAATAAGATAAATAATAAATGACGGAACAATAATAATTACCATCATGAAGAGGTACATTGATACTGTTAGAGTGGCTGGAGCAAGTATCGTTGACAAATTCAGTTCTACAAACTTATATGGCAAGTGGTAATGCGCCTTGTACCCAACCTCAAAGAAAAAGCCGTTCACATAACCTAGTAAAGTTAGATAAGGAATTAATAATGACGGGTTTATTGTAACCTTAGTTCCCGTTTTATCATTATTCTCATTTGCATTAATTTCTAGAGTACTCCGTTCTTTATCAAAAGACTTTTTCGAAATTATTTGAGTTCTTGATTTCATAATTCTCTCCTTTTCCTCACGAATTTCAGATAACCGCATTCACGACGCCCCACCACCTTAAGGACCCGAATGGGTCCGGCCGCGATGCGGTTAGGTGGTGCAGGTGTGTCGCCTGATTAAGTTTCCTCGAAATGCCTCGGGCGACCGAGGGACGGCGAATGCCGGCCCTCGTGAATGCAGTGTTAGACGAAGGATTGGTGCTTCCTGGGGTAACCCTCAAAGGTAATTGGTGTTGGATATCCATTGTGCCAATCGAGTTTAATTACTGGAATGCTAGACTCAGCACAGATGTCTAATATGTAATGAAGATATTCTTCAGGAAAATCCGCCCCTAGAACAATACCTTCCAGAGCACTAATTATAGAAAAGTATTCATACGAACTATCTTTACCAAGTAATACCCAGCGATACTCTAGTTCTGATTGCCAGTCTTTAAGTTTTGTAAAGAAAAGAGCTTTGTGGTTTTTTTCAAAGTATTGTTTTATAAAATCTTCCTCTCCGAGCTTATCTATTAACTTGCAACTTAATGAGTACTCTTTCATTTTCCCGTCTGGATCTCTATAACGAACAGGTCCCTCATATATTTGACCAATATGATTTACATCGTGATAGATTGAAACTCTAAGTATATTTTTATTAAATATCAAACAAACGCCAGAATGATTAAATCCATACTGTGCCCACATCCTTGGATGAGAATATCCCCGATAGAAAAATTTACAGCTTCCATTAATGAATTTCGTAGGGTCGTCTCTTGTAAAGCAAACCACCTTTATTCTTTCTTGTATTTCTTGTTGAATTTTTGTCGCCACATCTGGAATTTCAGTCTTGTTATAACCACTTATATCATATGAAAATCTCCAGATTTTTGATTCCCGTGGATCATTCGTTCTTAAAAAGGAACTAAATCTCATCATATTTGATGACAGAATATGATCAATGGCTACATCAAGTGTAGTATAGTGATATAAATATTTATCAGGATCATTAAAATTTATGCGAAAAGGTTTGTACAAATTTTCACCCCCAATACCAATCTTTCGTCTAACTGCTTTTCTGCGAATATGTTTCGTATTACAGAGATATAAAACATATAATGCGAAAGTTGTTCGTGATAAAGTCTTTCTTACTTATATCACGAATTCGGCAAATATCCTGTTTTTTCCTCTTTTTGATGTCGAGATACAAATCACACTTCGATTCACCAATCTCCATCACTGACTGCCACTAGGTGAATGCCCGTTGTAGGCAATACCGTTCACAATATCGACGTTAGCTCCGATACTGCCATCCCAATTGAAATAGAAGCCGCCTGCGAAGAAGCGGCTCCTCCTCCCTTACGCCTCCTCATACACCTGCTTTTTCCTGCCCAACTTCGACAGCGTCTCGTACACGATCGGCACGATCACGAGGGTCAGCAGCGTGGAGCTAATCAGGCCTCCGATGACCGTCACTCCGAGGCCGCGGGAAATGATGCCTGCTCCTTCAAGGCCGAATGCCAGAGGCAGCAAGGCGCCGATCGTGGCGAGCGCGGTCATGAGAATCGGTCGGAGCCGGGTGGCGCCGGCCTCCAGCAGCGCTTCGCGCGTGGACATTCCTTCCCGTTCTTTATGAATGACGCGGTCGATCAGCACGATCGCGTTCGTGACGACGATGCCGATCAGCATCAGGGCGCCCATCAACGCCGATACACTAAGCGTTTCGCCGGCAATCCAGAGTGCGACGAGACCGCCGATAATCGCGAACGGCAAGGAGAACATGACGGCGAACGGCTTCAGCGCGCCGCCGAACGTCAGGACGAGCACCAGGTAGACGATCGCGATCGCCGCGGCCATCGCAAGGCCGAGTTGGGTAAACGTATCGTTCATCTGTTCGGTGACGCCGCCCGCCTTGACTTCCACGCCTGCCGGCTTTTGAATCCGGTCCACCTTGTCCAAGAAATCGGAGGAAGCTTTTGCCACGTCTTTGACCGTGACGTCTCCGTTGACGGTCACGACCATTCGCCCGCCTTCGCGGTTGATGCTGTTCGAAGAAGTGCCTTCTTCGATCCGGGCGACGTCGCCGATTCGAACCTTCATGCCGAGCGGCGAGTCGATCGTTTCATTTTCGATATCCGTTATCGTTTGATAAGCCGTCGTGTCGGTTTCCACGTAAACGTTATAAGCCTGTTCATCGACTTGCACCTTGGTCAAAACGGGACGCGTGCGGGCGGGACTCAGCTTCATCGCGATCTGACCCGCGGTGAGGCCATATCGGCTAAGCTTTGCTTGGTCCACCGCGATCGTGTATTGGCCGTACGTTTTGGACAAGCTCGTTTTCACGTTTTGGAACGTGCTCTCTCCGGCCATCTGTTTTGCGATTTCATCCGCGACCGGCTTGATCTGCTCCAAGCTGTCTCCGTATATGCTCAGGCTGAATTTGCTGCCGCCGACGCCCCCTGCTCCCATGTCCATCGGGGCCCATTCTCCGACCGGAACGATTTCCTTCAACCGGGCAAGCAAGTCATCCTTCTTTCGTTCGAAGTTTTGTGTCTCGTCCCTGTACTGCAAAAAGAATAACCCCGATTTGGAACTGCCGGGCTGCAGCGGATTGGAGCCGCCGATCGAATACTGCAGGTTCACGAGATCGGGATCCTTCGCTTCGAGCAACGCCTTCTCCACCGTAAGCGCGCGCTGCTCAACGTCCTCGAGGCGATCCCCCGGCTCCGGCGTGTACGTGATCATCGCGTTTTTCTGCTCTTCTTCCGGCAGGAAGCTGGAACCGATCAGCGGCACCAGCGCGAAGCTGCCGAACAGGAGCACGACGGCCAAGCCGAATGTGACGATTTTGTGGTTCAGCGCGCCGTTCAGCACCCAGCGATAGCCGGAGGACAGCGCGCTGCGTTTCTCCTCGCGGCTATGTCGCTTGCGTTCCGGAATTCCGGAACGGAATAGAAGATGCGCAAGCATCGGCACGATCGTCACGGCCACGACCAGCGAAGCCAACAGCGCAAACACGATCGTCAGCGCGAAGGGCAGGAACAGTTGGCCGACCATACCCGTAACGAGACCAAGCGGCAGGAACACCGCGATCGTCACGATGGTGGAAGACAGGATCGGCAGGACCATTTCCCGAGTCGCTTCGATGAACAGCGCTTTCCCTTTCAGCGGGTCATCCTTAAGCGACAATCTTCGGTAAATGTTCTCGATCACGACGATGGAATCGTCGACCACCCGGCCGATCGCGACCGTCATCGCGCCCAGCGTCATGATGTTCAGCGTGATGTCGAACTGGCGGAGCAACAGTACAGCGATGATCAGCGAAAGCGGAATGGACACGATGGAGATGAGCGTCGTACGCAGATTCCGCAGGAACAGCAGGATGACGATGACGGCGAACACGGCGCCGTACAGCGCTTTTTCCAGCATCGTCTGAACCGATTTCTCGATCGGCTGCCCTTGGTCGAACATGACGTCGAGCTTCAAGCCTTCGTACTTCTGTTCGAAGGACCGAATCTGGTCCTTCACGGCGTTGACGACATCCACCGTGTTCGCGTCGTTGTCCTTTACGATCTGGATGCCGATCGAATCCCGGCCGTTCGTGCGGGAGATCGATTCGGCCTGGCCGGCCAGCTCGATCGCGGCGATGTCGCTCAGCTTCACGGTCGGCAAGCCGGCCGAAGGCTGCGGAACCGCCGGTTGCGCGGACGGCGCGGCATTCGGCTGCCCTGCCGTACCTGCTGCACCCGCAGCCCCCGTCACACCTGGCGCTCCGGACGCACCTGGCACAGTCGCCCCGGGCGCGCTTGGAGCAGCCGCTCCAGCCGCCCCAGGCGCGTTGGTTGGGCCGGCCGCCGAGGGAACGATCGGAATCTCGAGGTTTCTCAGATCGTCCAGCGTCGTCACTTTGCCGTCCACCACGACCGACTTCTCCGTCTTTCCGATTTCGAACAAGCCGAGCGGAGCCTTGACCGCCGAGCCCTGGATGACGCCTTTGACCGTATCCTCGGTCAGTCCGAGCGCCGCCATCTTCGCACGGTCGTACGTCAACCGGACTTCCTGCACGAACTGCCCGGCGACCTGAACGGAGGCCACGCCCCCGATTCCTTGAAAAGCCGGTACGAGGTCATCCGACACGACGCGGGTGAGCGCCTCCAGATTTTGATTCTTCGCGTCGCTGACGCTGATCGAGATCACCGGGAACGAATTGACCGAAAACTTCGAAATCGACGGGCTCTGGGCTCCTTCCGGAAGCTTGACGTCCGCCGCCGCTTCCCGAACCTCGGAAACGGCTTTGTCCATGTCCTGGCCGTAATCGAATTCCAGCATGATGTTAGAGGCGCTTTCCATGGACGTGGAGGTGATATTCTTGATCGACGATACGCTTTTGAGCCGCTGTTCGAGCGGTTCCGTCACGTCGGCCACGACCCCTTCCGGCGCCGCGCCGGGAACGATCGTGGTGACGGACAAATAAGGCAGCGACAAGTTAGGCAGGCTCTCCTGCTTCATGTTCAGGCCGGAATAAAGCCCGGCGGCCGTCACGATGAAGGTGATCATCCAAAGCGCGAATTTGTTGTCGAGCGAAAACTTGATGATGCTTCTCACGCTCTCCATCCTTTCGTTTGCCGAATCGCGTCCACTCTCCCGTAACGAAAAAAAGAACGGGAAAACGCTCCCCGTTCTTTCGCTTGCCTGCCTTAAACGTCGCAGGATTTCCAATCGGTCGGTTCCCCGGAATCGGGGCACGCCTGGAAAATCTGCCCTTTGTCGTACTTGATTTTGCGTCCGGTCACCGTCTCGTATACGCCGGAACGCGGAACCCGGTCGCCGGTAGCGTGTCGGGTCGGCTCGGGTGTCGTCATGGCGGGTCGCCCTCCCGGGAAGGAATGGTACGATCGTAGCTTGTTCCATTTCCTCCCTGCTTATTCGCCGCCGCGGCACCCGAACCGGCTTAAGCTCCAACCTCCGCTTTCCGGAGTTGCTTGGGCTTGAGATTGGCGATGGTGACGCCGGCCAAGATCAGGATTCCTCCCCCGATCTGGGCGGCCCGAATCGGATCCCCAAGCACGAGGTAGCCGACCACGATGGCGATGAACGGCGGAATGTTCATGAACATCGCGCTGGCAGACGGACCGACGACGGCGATCCCCTGATTCCACCAGAACCCCGCCAAGCCTTGGCCGATAACGGCGACGCCGACGAGCAGCACCCAAGTCAGAACATGATGGCTCCAGTGGAAATTGCCTTGGAAAGCTTCGACGCCGACTGCCGGCGCCATCAGCACCGTGCCGATCACCGTCGAGTAGATCGTGACCTCGTAGGAGGAGAGCGCGTTCGTCAACTGCCGGATGAAGAGCAGGCTGACGGACATCCCGAGCATGGCGAGCAGCAAATAGACGTCTCCTGCGGACGCGCCGAACGACTTGCCTCCGTACAGCACGATGCCGGCGACACCGATCAGCGCGAGGATCGCGCCGGCGAGCTTAAGCGGCGTGACGGTTTCTTTCAGGAACACGCGCGACAGCAGCGTCGTCGCGATCGGCGCCAGCGCCACGATCAGCGAGGCGTTGCCCGCCGTCGAATCTTCCAGTCCCTTGAAGTAGAACAGCTGGTTGATCAACGTTCCGAAAATGCCGGCAAACAGCAGCAGGCCCCACTCCCGGGGCGTCGGTTTCCGAAGGGATTTATGGATCGCAGCCACGGACAGCAGGAAAAGCGACATGACAACCAATCGGGCAAACGACAACAGAATGGGCGAAAACTCCCGCAGCATGTAGGCGCTGGCTACGAAATTGCAGCCCCACAGCAGCGACACGCCCCAAAGCTTCCCTATGACGGAACGGTCAGGCATCTCTCTCCGAGTTCTCCTCTTGTCCTTCGTCTCTATGAATCGGCAACTCTTATTTCAGTTCTTCCCGCCACCGGTGCTTCGGCTGCCAGCCGAGCAGCCGCTTCGCCTTCTCGTTGTTCAGCAGCGTCTCGTATCCGTTAAGGGGCGCGCGAAAATCGGTCGTTTGCGGATAACGGGCGGTCATCAGCTCCCGGCTCGGGATGTCCATGCTCGTCTCGTCGGAGGCGAGGTTCAAGGCGACGGAACCGAGGCCTTCGGCTTCGATCGCCAGCCGGCACGCTTCCGCCGCGTTCCGCGTGTCGATATAGCTCCACAGAATGCGTTCGCGTTCTTCCGGCTTATGGATGAAGGACGGAAACCGTTCGTACCAGTCGGGCGGAATCACGTTGCCCAAGCGAAGCGAAACGATCTGCATGCCCGTCCGGCGATGGAACATGTCGGCCGTCGCTTCGTTCACGACTTTGGACAAGCCGTAGCTGTCTTGCGGAAGCTGCGGATGCTCCTCGTCCATCGGCACGTATTGCGGGCCGAACGGATGGATCGCGAAGCAGATCCCGTAGGAAGATTCGCTGGACGCGATGACCGCTTTGCGGATGCCGAGGCCGGCCGCCGCCTCCAGGACGTTATACGTCGACATGACGTTGTTGCGGAACGTGACTTCCGGCGGAACCATTCCCGCCCTCGGAATCGCCGCCATATGAACGACCGCGTCGGCTCCCGCCAGTGCTCCGTACGTTTGGCCCAAATCCTCCAAATCCACGATGAGCGAAGGACAGACCGCCTCATCCGGCTGGCGCGTATCCACGCTTAACACTTCGTAACCCTGTTCCGCGAAATGCCGGACGACCCAGCGTCCCAGCATGCCGCTGCCGCCCGTGACCACGACTTTTGCCATTTCGAAATCTCCCTCCGTGTTGTCTCGATGCGCTGTATACGCGGTAAATCCTTGGTGCAAGCATTATCATTATAGTGCGATCGGAAAATAAAAAACAGCCTGCGCAAATCGCAGGCTGCCGGATCAAGTTTACATAATCATCATTATGTCACATCCATTCTCTTACTTCGGAAGTCCCAGCATGCGAACGATGGCCGATGCGGCTTCCGCCCGCGTCGTCTTCGCCATCGGGGCGAATTTCCCGTCCGGCATGCCGCCGACGATAATGATGCCGGTCTCCTCCGCTTTGGAAACGGAAGGTTTCACCCAATTCGGGATCTCCGCGTCATCCGCAAAGCCGGTCTTCTTCGCTTCCCCGATCGGGAGTCCGGATGCCCGCACTACCATGGAAACCATTTCCGCATGGCTGATGCTCGCGTTCGGCCGGAACGTGCCGTCCGAGTATCCGGCGATGATCCCCAGCTTCACCGCCTGCTGGACCGGCTTCACGGCCCAAGCGCCGATATCGTCCTTATCCGTGAAGGTTAGCGGCGCTCCGTCGTCCAAGGGCTTCACGCCCCTCATCAGCATGCTGGCGAACTCCGCCCGGGTCACCCCGCCATTCGGCCGGAACGTCCCGTCCGGATAACCCGATACCAGCCCAAGCTCAACCGCCTTGGCGATCTCCTTCTCCGCCGGGTGTCCCGCCAAGTCCGGGAAACCGGGAGCCGGTTCCATCGGAACGGGCGGATCTTCCAGCACGGTCACCACGCAAGACGCGATGAAATGGCCGACCTCCGTCTTCACGGCGATTTTCGCGAGCCCCGCCGATTTGGCCGTCACTTTGCCCGTTGCGTCCACCTCGGCGACTGTCTCGTTGTCGCTGCTCCAAGCCACGCTCCGATTGGCGGCGTCGGCCGGCGTTACGGTCGGTACGAGCATCCGGCTTTCCCCCGGCTTCAGCGCCAGCGCGGTAACGTCCAGCTTGACGCCGCTGACCGCCGGTTTTTCCAAATCGCCTAAATCCACGTGATACTTATCCAAGTATTTGAACGCGTCCACGTTAAGGATCGGGGTGTTGGGATCGATTCCGTTCCCGTCCTTCGGCTCAAGGAGTTTCGGGTCTACGAGCGGAATATCTTGCAGAATATCCAGCTTCGAAATCGGCACTTTCGTTTTTGCCGTCGCCCATACGGTTCCAAGCCAAAAATCCTTCGGCAGATCGTATTGATCGATGATCGGCGTCAGCGAATACACGTATATCGTGCTTTTCGACGTATTCGTTTGTTTATCCGTATAACTGAGCGGCCCCATGCTGTTCGCCGCTGGCGGCACTTCGAACGTCTTGTCGCCGTCCGGACCGGCCCTGGTCATCCGGTAGAACGATTCCATGTTCGTATTGTCGTTCCACCGGAGCGTAACCGAACCGTCATCGTTCGGCGTCGCCGTGAAATCGGAGATCTCCATAGGCTGCAACACTTTGTAAGGGCCTAGAATCTTCTCGGAATAGGTTTTGGAACCGACAATCGGATCGAAATACATGCTGAAGCGCAAAAGTACGGATACGTCCTTCCGTTCGACGGGGAGCGTGAAACCCGTACCCCAAAATCCGCCCACTTCCTTCGGCAACGGAACGTTCATCCACGTGGCCCCGCCGTCGACCGAGGATTCCAACTTCGGATTTTCGATCGACGTGCTGAAGGCTTTATCGGATTCGAACCGGATGGAATAAAGCCTTCCCGCGATCAAGAAAGCAGCCGGCGCTTGCGTAGCCACGTCGATCACGTTGGCGCGGGTGATCTTCGCCGCATTTGCGTTGCCTGCCGGCCACAGGATGCCCGCCGCCGCCAGCAGGACGAGCATCCCGATCCACGCTCTCAGGCCGAGCTTCCTCATCGACTCGGCGTTTCCCCGTTATCGAAGAAGGACGTATCCAGGATTCTCGCGTAAATATACGGATTCAGATTATGGCTCTGGACATGGATCCGGACTTTATCCAGACCTTCCACGTTGAAGACCATTTCCGTCACCGGGTCGTCCGGGCTGACCGTATGGGTCTCCAGCGCGACATCCGCCATATTCCCGGCCAGTTCGCTCGCGTTGTACGAAGTGAACTCCACGTCGTGCTCTCCGGGATCCACGACGGCGGCGTACAACACCAGCCGTTTGAACTTGCGATCCAGCGTGAATACGGCATCGCCGTACTGGTCGATCTTCAAGACTTCCTTGTACTGCGTATCCTTCACGAGCGTCTCCGCCGGGTTCTTGGTCAGAACGGCGTAAATGTTGTCGATCTCCATCGGCATCCCGAAAATCGGCGTTTTCTCGCCGGGTTTGCCGCCGATATAGATGATCTGGTTCGTGGCGTCGAAATCGATCGGGATTTTGAGCGCTTCCGCGATCGCCCTGGCCGGCAAGTAGTTGGTCCCGTTATAGTAGATCGCGTTCAGCGTTTTGCCGGATGCGTCCTTCGGCTGCCAGCGCTCGCCGTTCAGAACGAAAGAGACGCCTTTATTGAAAAACGCTTTGATCGGATCCAAATTCGCCGCCGCGTAGGCGGATCCGAGCGAACTGCATAGCATTGCGGCAACCATCATCATAATCAAAAACGGCTTCTTCTTCCAAAACTTCACGTCCCTATCACTCTCCCTTAAGGAAATACAGACGCCTTAAGGGTACCATCCGGCGGATTCCGGCCGATACTATCCGAAAGTTGCAATAAAGGAGTAATTCAAGGTTTCCCGAACCGATTCATGAGCTGGATCCGGTTTTTGACCTGCAGCTTGCGGAATAGGTTGAACACGTGCTTCTTGACGGTCGCCTCGCTCAGGATCAACGCGGAGGCGATTTCCGAGTTGGTACGGCCCTTGACCAGCAGCTCCAAGACGTCCCGCTCGCGTTTCGACAAAAGATGGATCGGTTCGTCATTTCCCTCCTTTTCCAGTCCGATACCGTACGATGAAATCATGCGGTTCAAATAAGCCGACAGCTTCTTGCCTCTCGTATCCAATAAGTAATAAGGCGTCGGCGTCACTCCGTCATAGTCGAAATGCACCGCATCTTGCACTTTCTCGAAACCCAGACTTTGGAAAACGTTGCGGAAAAACGGAATCGCGGGCGCGGTGGTGACGACCAGCCGGGCGGCCAGCATGTAGGAGATGAACAAGAGGCCCGCCGCTTGCCGCATCGCGGGATCGTCGTAATCGACGTCGATGAACGAGACGAAATATCCGGCCGCGGAATCGCTCGGCGTCCTGAATTCGCGGAGATTCGACTCGGACAACCGCGAGAAATAGGCGGAATACGGCGGTCGGGTCAGCAAATAGGGCAGCGTGCCTTCATGGATCGGCACGATTGCCGCCAAGCCGCGCATCCGGCCTTGTTCGTCGCGGATCAGCTTGACGATACGGGGATCCAACTCGTGCAACTCACGCAAATCGATGAGATGAAAGGCAGCGACCCTGTCTTCTTTGGAAATCCGGTATTCGATAAACGCGTCCGTGTCGGGATCGGAGAAGGGAATGCGGATGTCTTGGGCGAACCGGAGGCGGTTTTCGATATGCCGCTCGGCCTCGTCACGGTTCGAAGGGTGAAGCGGCTCCAAGCGGAAATTCACCGATTGCAGGTAAAACATCGTGCGGATCAGCCGGTCCCCGATATAATACACCCAGTCCGTGATTTCCGGGGCGGCCGCTTTCCTTCGGAGCGAGGCTTGCAGCTGCACGGACGAGAGTTGGACGCAGCGCCTCCATAGCCGGTCATACGCGGCAGGTACGCGTTCCCTCATCTCCCGGCCGATGGCATCCCTCAGCAAATCGTGCAGCAGCCATCCCCGTTCCCCTTTGCGGACGATCGAAAATCCGGTAAGCAGGCGGAACCGTTCCGTCGATACCGGCTTCTCCAGAATGTAGCTCAGGGATTCCTGGTTGAAATGCCGGGAGACGGCCGCGGCCTCCACCAGCTCGCGGGTCTCGGGATCCGGGACTTCCCTCAGCCAATTCGTCGCCACATGCGCGAAGATCCCATAGTCATCCTCCGGAACGAAAAGACCGTCCTGAAGCCGGCCCGGGGCAAGCGAGACGAATAGGGACATCGTCAGGGGATGGCCTTTCGTCTGCGCCCAAATGCCGCGGATCGTCTCTTCGTGCCGAATGCCGCATGCGGTCATATAGCGATGGGCGGCTTCGTACGGCAAATCGCCGAGCGGCAGACGGGCGATGAACCGCCTCCACGCCGGGGAAGAAAGCCAATCCCGCTGCAACGGCAGCCGGCCGGACACAATCGTCAGGATGTCCGGATGGAAATGGACGAGCAGCTGCTCGCGGAGCCAATGCTCCATTTCACCGATCTCTTCGAACGTATCCAGGGCAAGCACGAGTTTCCGCCCGCCCGCGGCAAGTTGAAGCTCATCCGCGCATCGGGCCGCGAGTTCTCGAACGTCCATCCGAGCCGTTTCGGCGGCCGGGATCGGCCGATGCAGCAAGCGCAGCAAGTAATCGCAGAACGCGGCGGGAATCCGGGGAATGGACCGGCTGTCGATGTACAGGAAAGGAATCCCGGCTTTCCCGGCGTGCCTGCGGAATTCGTCCAGCAAATAGCTTTTTCCGACGCCGCCCGTGCCGTAGAGGTTCAAAATTTTCGTATCCGGCGCGCCGCCCTCCAGACAATCGAGATAATAACGGATTTCGCGGTCCCTTCCGACGAGAACCTGGTGTTCCATCCGGTCGATCTCGCCGGCGATGCTCCGCCGCCCTTCCTCTCCCGGCACGGCGTCCTCTCCCCTTTCGCCCGGGATTATCTCCCGTAGCCGACGAATTTCTTAACCAACTTCTTCATTTCCTCCTCGGGGATGATCTTCGGTTCTCCCATGCTCTTCGCCCGGCAAAACACCTCGGCGCAAAATTCCATCGTCTCGGCGACGTTGAACGCGTCGGCAAGATCGCTCCCTCCGGCCAGGAGCCCATGATTGGCAAGCAGCACCGCTTTCCGGTCGCGCATTCCCTCGAACGCCGAGTCGGCCAACTCCTTCGTGCCGAAGGTCGCGTATTCCGAGCATCTTACGTTCGTCCCGGCCAGCGATACCAAATAATTCGCCGCGGGAAGGTCGATCTGCAGGGCCGCCACCGTCGAGGCAAAAGGAGAATGCGTATGGACGACGGCCCGGATGTCGGCTCTTCCGCGGTAAAACACGAGGTGCATGTCCAGCTCGCTGGAAGGCTTGCGCGTTCCGTCGACCGTCTTTCCCTCCAAGTCGACCACCACCACGTCCTCCGGCATCATCTTGTCGTAGGCCATGCCGCTGGGGCTGATCGCCGCCAAATTCGTTTCGGGGTCGTAGATGCTGAGATTGCCTCCCGAACCCCGGGTCAGCCCGCTCTCGATCAGCTTTCTTCCGTATTCGGCGATCTGTTCTCTCTCTTGTTGCAACAGCATGGCGTGTCCAGCCTCCCATGTCGATTTGTGGCAATAGGTGACGGTTGCGTTCTACAAAATACGGAATATCGGTTCCTCCGCGATATAACGCACGGGCAATCCCGGATAGCGCGCCTGCAGCCGATCGGCCAGCAGCTTCATCCCCGCCGCCTCGCTTTCGGCATGGCCGAGCGTAATCAGCGCTTTGCCCCGTCCTTGGCGCGCGGCATCCCGGATATATTCCGGCGTCTCCCATTCGGGTCCTTCCCCGCAGAGGACGAGATCCAGTTGATACTGCTCGATGAGAGGAATCGCGTGCGTTCCGCCGCCGCGATAACCGGCCATTAAACCGACCCGGCGGCATATGGCGTCCGGGTTCCCCGTGAAGCGAACGTAGCGGATCCCCAGCCTTTTTTTCGCCTGTTCCGCTGCTTCCAGCGCGGTCATGGGGGGAATCTCCGCGATCGAAGCGGTCGGCAGATGCTCCATCGCATAGGCACTCCAACCCAACGCCTCGATCAATCCTTCCATGATCCCGTCCGGTCGATAGCGATGCCAATAATCATGAAACCGGAAAATAGCCAGGCCCGACTCCTGGATGAAGCCCCGCTTCGCGCGAACGACCGGATCGGATTCCAGCGTCTCCGCGAACGCGTCCCGATGATGATAGAACGGCGCTTCGTGGGCGATGACCAGATTGGCGCCCCAAGCGGCGGCTTCCTCCAGCACCCGCTGCGACGGCATGAACGTCGTGACGATTCCGTTCACCTTGGCCGCGGGATCGCCGAATTTCAGCGTATCCACGGTATTTTCCAAAGGTCCGACGGGTTGGATCAACTCCCGGATTACATCTTGGACGGTGATTTTCATATGGATTCGTCGTCCTCTTCGTCATGGAGTCAAGAATTCTTGAGACAACAGAACACTCCCCGGGAAATGGGCGGAACCGCGTGAAGAAATCCCGAAACCATTCCGAGGAGTGCTGGCGAGTCAAACTATCCGATGAGGTTCCGCAAGAACGCCTCGAGCGCGGAGACGTCGGTGATGCCGCGGTTGCACGTTTCGCTGTTCAGGCACAAGTAGTTGCCGAACGACTGGTAATAATCGGGCGAAGCGCCCGCAGGCCGTTTCTTCGAGATGGCCGAGAACAGCGCCACTTCTTCGTGCCGGTTGCACAGGAAGCAAGTATTCTTCTTGTTCGCCGGGGTGACCGTTCCTTCTACGCCGACGTACCGACCGTCCAGCCGATAGACCAGGAACATGCGGTTCGATGCGATATCGGTCCAGCCGAGATAGGTGACGAAACGGGAATCCAGTCCGGACCGATCCGGCAGCTTCAGCTTTTTGATCTTGGGGAACAGCTTCCGCAGCTGTTCGTCCGTAAGCGCGCCGAAATCGGCAACGTATGGTTCCAACGAATCCGCGAATCGCTGGCAATCTTCCGCCGTCGCGAGATCGGCCGCGCCCGCGAGCAGCCGCTTCTGTTCTTCCGCGGCATCCGGCACCGCTTCCGATACCGCGATGGCCGTTTGCTCCCTGACCGCCCGGATCACTTTGGGGTCGGACACGGTTTGGATCGCGTTCCGAAGCTGGCCGACGGCCTTCTTGATTCGATTATATTGATGGTTTCTAATGAATGGTTGGTTCATTCTTTGCAGCCCCTTCAAGTGAATTCGTTCAAGCAAGGCGAGGCGCGCAAAGCCCATTATTAGAAACGAGTTCCTCTTGTTCGGGCGACAGGGAAAGTTACGCCAGCCGCCTCATGCAAAGGGTCGCCCCAATATCAGGCTTTGCATGAGCCGATTCGTCTTCCGGCAATGTGATTTGCCATCCCTACCGACCTCCTCTCTCTACCAACCATCATAAGCGATTGCCATTCGTTACCGCAAGCCTCGGCGGCGCGGTTCGGATTTCGGAGCGGGCGGAATATATTGGGGTAAAACCGATCGAGGAAGGTGTTTGGAAATGGCGGTATCGAAAGATTCCTTCGTGCAGGGATTCGTGCCGGAGCATAACCACGGGTCCGTCGATTACACATCGGTCGCGGACGGCCACGTCCATCAATGCCTTGACGTCACGTCTCCGGCAATCCCGACGCCGGACGGCTCCCATATCCACTATACGGAAGGCTTCGTCGTCTTCGAGAACGGCCACAAGCATGCCTATAAAGCCTACTCGGGACCGGCCATTCCCGTCGGCAACGGCATGCACGTGCACTACTATGATTTCTACACGACGACGGACGACGGGCACCGCCATCGCGTCCAAGGGGTGGATATGCCGGCTCCCGGAACGAAGTAGAGGTTATTCGGAAGCCGATTGCCGCTTCAGAAATTCCCGGACGGACGGATCGGCGGCGAGACCGATCGCCAGGCTGTAGGCCTCTCGGGCTTCCTGCAGGCGTCCCAACCGTTTCAGCAAATGGCCGGCCGTCGCCCAATACGGCTGATACCCCCGAACCGCTTCCCGCGGGAGCGCCCCCAGCAGGGCCCAACCCTGTTCGGCTCCGCGGGCTTCGGCGACGGCGGCGGCTTGTCCGACCCGGACGCCGACGGTCGGGGCGAAACGCGCCAATCCCTCGTACAACAGCGCGATCTCCTCCCATTCCGTGCGGCCGGTGACCGCGCGCTGCGCGTGCACGGATTGGATCGCCGCCTCCAATTGGAATCTCCCGAGGCGTCCCGTCCGGGCCGCCTGACGCAAGCAGCGTTCCGCTTCTTCCATCATCGTCCTCGACCATAACGCCGTATTCTGCTCCAGGATCGGCACGTATTCGCCCCGCTCGTTGCGGCGGGCCGGGCGGCGCGCTTCGCCGTGCAGCATGAGCGACAGCAGGCCGGCCGCTTCGGGCTCGCCGGGCATCGCCGCGACGATCAGACGGCACAGGAAGATCGCTTCTTCGGCCAACCCCCTGCGCCGGGCATCTGCCCCCGCCGTCTCCTCCCATCCGCTGCCGTATGCCGCGTAGATCGCTTCTAACACCGAACTCAGCCGTACGGGCAGCTCCGTTTCGTCCGGCAAGTCGAAGCTGAGGCGCTGCTCCCGGATTTTCGCTTTCGCGCGGCTGAGCCGCTGCCCCATCGCGGCGGGTTTCACGAGAAAAACCGAAGCGATCCGTTCCGCGTTCACCCCCAGCACCGTCTGCAGCATGAGAGGCGTACGCGAGGCCGGATCGATCTCCGGATGGGCGCACAGAAACAGCATGTTCAACCGTTCGTCCGGGAACGATTTGCCCTTCGAAGACCAATGCCGGGCCTCCTGGGACAACGCAACCAGATCCGGAACGGCTCCGGCGGCAATGCGGGTATGTCGGGCCCGATCGACAAGCCGGCGGCTGGCCGCGGTCAGCAGCCAGGATTCCGGCTTGGCCGGAATGCCTTGGCGAGGCCAAGTTTCCAGCGCGGCGAGCAGCGCGTCGCCCATCGCGTCCTCCGCGGCCGCCAAATCCCGCCACCTGGCGGCAAGATACGCCACCAACCGCCCGTAGGATTCCCGGGCGGTTCTTTCCACTTCGGAGTATGCGTCGATCGTTTCCATGTTCACTTCATCGGCGGCAGGTTTTGCCGAACCTCCACGGCACAGGACGGGCCGCGGGAAGCCCATTCCAGCGCCGTATCGACGTCCGGCACGTCGATGACGAAAACGCCGCCGAGCTGTTCCTTCGTCTCGATGACGGGACCGTCCTGCGCCACCAGTTCCCCGTCTTTCCGTTTCAAGGAAGCCGCGGTCTCCGGCGGAAACAAGCCGAACCCACCCACCACGACGCCGGACTCGCGCAGCGCTTTCACGTAATGGGACCACCCGGCCAAATAATCCTGCTGTTTCTCCGGGTCTTTCCGGTTGGCGAATTCCTCCGGCGATTCGTAGAACAGAAGCGTGAATTGCATGAGATCTCTCCCTTTCTTACCTGCGAATTTGGAGTGATGGACGTTTCACTCGGCCTATAGACGAATGAGAAGAGACGATTTCGACAAACGCCGCTAAATTTTCAAGATGAGAATCAGAAGCGCCGCGAGGGCCGCGACGCCGGCGCTGATCCCGAACGCGGCCGCCGAGCCGAGCGTCTGCCAGGCGAACCCGGCCCAGATGCTGGCCGGCAGCGCCGCAATGCCGGTGCAGGCGTTGAACGTCCCCATCGCCGCCCCTCTGCGGCCCTCCGGGACCAGATCGGCGATATACGCTTTCTGGATCCCGTCCGTGAAGGCGTAATACAGCCCGTACAACACGAACAGAATCCAAATCCATGCGACCGTGTCGGCCATTCCGAATCCGAAATAAATCGCGGCGAACAGGAAAAGGCCCGTGATGAGCACCGGCCGCCTGCCGATGCGGTCCGACAGCGCCCCCACCGGCATGGAGGAAACGCTGCTGACCAGATTGAACGCGAAATACGCCAGCGGGATCAAGGCGGGTTTCATCCCGACCTGCTGGGCTTGCAGCGCCAAGAACGCATCGGAAAAGTTGGCGGCCGTGAACAGGGAGAACACCAACGTGAACATGACGAAACGCCGGTCCCATTGCCGGATTCCGATTCGCTGGACTCCCCGTGAGGCTCCCCCGATAACGCGGTCACGCGGCGATCGGCTTCCCCTGTCTTTCAGAAATACGACCAGCAGGATCATCGCGAGCCCTCCGGGCACCGCGGACAACCAGAACACCAGCCGGTAATTCCCCTCCGCGAAAGCCAGCACGCCGAACGCGCACAACGGGCCGAGCGCGGCGCCCAGCGCGTCCATCGCCCTGCGGAAACCGAACGCTTTGCCTCTCTCTTCCTCAGAAGCGGAATCGGCGATGAGCGCATCCCTCGGCGAGACGCGGATTCCTTTGCCGAATCGATCGGCGAAGCGAATGAGCAGCACCTGGGTCCAGGTACCGCTGATCGCGAAGAAAGGCTTGACCAAGTTCGAGAGCCCGTAACCGATGCCCATGAACAGCTTCCGCTTGCCCAGCCGGTCGGTCAACAGGCCGGAATACAGCTTGAGCAGACTCGCGACGCTCTCCCCCACGCCTTCGACGATACCGACTTCCGCGACCTGCAAATGCAGTACGGTGGTCATATACAGCGGCAAGATCGGCATGATCATTTGACCCGACAAATCCGTAAACAAGCTGACCCAGCCCATGATCCATATCGCGGAGGGCATTCGCCCGCCCTTGAGCCGATGCATGCTGCGTTTCACGCTCCTGCCGTATCCGATCCGCGACGTTCGGACTTCGGATTTCCTTGCCGCAGCCAGACGATTGATTTTCCGATTACCCGACTCGCTTTGACAAACGCCCGACGGCGCAATCCCATTATACGACGTTTTTTCCAATTCGCATAAAACGCCCGCAAGCGCGTCGCAAGCTCGCATACGATGGGAAAGGATATCCGGATACCGATAAACGTGACGTTAACCGTTCCGTTTTTTCCGTTTGCGTAAACCGGCCCCCCAAGTAACCGCGATACCCAGGGAAATCGCCGCGAGAACGATCAACAGGATCCCGCCGATCACGGGAATATTGGTCGAAGCAGCCAGTAGGAATGCGCCCGCCGCCGTCTGGGTCCATTCCGCTCTGCCGAACATGCCTTGAATTTGTTCCCCCAGCAGCTGGCTCATCACGGTTAGCCCGGCCGCCATGGACGCCAGCGCCAGCGCGGCAATGACCAGGATGAGCGGGATGCCGACGACCGTAAACAGAAGCAGCAGGCAAACCGCGAACAGGATCACGCCGGCCAGCAAGCCGATGAGCAGCAGCCGGCCCCAAGATGCGGTTCGGTAGCGATCCGTAAACGCCGCGGCCTTCCGCGAGGCCAGCGAACGGATCAGGAGCGGGACCAATACCATGAGAAGCGTGCCCGCCAGCTGCAAAGCCGCGATACCGGCGACCATACCTCCACCAATCAGCAAGCTGTTCAGCGTGGCATTATCGAATGAAATCGTCAGGATATCGTCGTCAAGCTCCGCGCCCGTATCTTGCCGAAGCTGTCCTCCGACCAACAGAACGAAGCCGTGAACATGGGCCGTCGAACGGATTCGGAGATCGCCGTTGAACACGACGACCGAACCTTCGACCGTTCCGGCGATATCGGCGTCTCCCCCGATCGCGACGACGTCCCTTACCGTTTGGTTCTCCGGGACGAGGGCGCCGTGATGCCCGAATACGTTTTGGGCGGATACCGCGGCGGGCAGGAAGAGCAATCCGATCCAGACAAGCAGTATCATCCCCGGAATCTTTCTCATGCGGCTTCCTCCTAAAATAGGGAGTTTGGCGTAGGCAAGCTCTCCCCGCTACTCGGTTTCCGATCGAAGCAACCGCCGCAGGGAAATCCCGGACAGGAAAATCAGGATCAGCGCCAAGCCGACCGCCCATGCGTACAGAGACGGAGATGAACCGATCCCATCCGAAACCAAATACGCCGCGGCAATTGAAATTTTGTACGCCGATTTCCACAGAATCCATACCAGGCCGCCGAACAACTGCCAGACCATGGCCAAACATACGGCGTCCGCCAAGGCGAGCGCCAACGCGGAGCGAAACCAAGCACGCGGCGGGAGTTTTCGCCCGATCGCTTGGCGAACGGATTGCTCCAGCTCTGGAGGCGGCTCGATCGCTCCGTAGAAAGAGGCGGTTAACGCCTGGATCTCCGCTAACTCCCGCAGCGTTTCCGCGCAGGATTCGCAGCTCTCCAGGTGATCGCGGACCTGTATTCGGGTCTTCTCGTCGATCTCGTCATCCAAGTAGGCGGACAACCACTCCACGGGATGTTCCATCATGCCTCACCCTTCTTCCATTCATTGCGCAGCGCCAGCCGAGCCGCGTTCAGGCGGGATTTCACGGTACCGAGCGGAATCCTCAGGAAGTCCGCGATTTCCTCGTAGCGGTAACCCTGAACGTCGTGCAAAAGGACTACCTGCCGATGCTCGGCGCTCAACGATTCCATCGCTTCGGTCAAAGCCGTTCGCCATTCGGCGTTCCGGTCGGTCTTGTCGGCGGTTTCCGACGGAACGTCTCTGACCGCTTGGCGTTCCTTTTTGCGCCGATTCAAGCGATCCACGCACGCATGGTTCGCGATTTTCATGATCCAGGAAGCGAAAGCGTAATCGGACCCCAGCCCGGACAAGGAGCGATAAGCTTTGATAAACGTTTCCTGGGCGGCATCCTCCGCTTCCTGCCGGTCGCCGAGCATTCCGTACGCGTATCGGAAGACGGGGCCTTGAAAACGGCGCACGAGCTCCGTGAACGCATCCGGGTTTCCGCGCCTCGCTTCCATGACGTAACCGTGCAACTCCTCGTCCATGGCCGATCAGTCCTTTTTGAATCCGCGCATCATCCGGAACGCTTCGAGCAGCATCACGTTCAAGCTGAGCCACACCCCGCCGAATGCATAACCGGCCGTTACGTCGCTGGGATACTCTTCGTTCGAGTAGACCCGGCTGATGCCGAGAATCAGGCAGACGATCACGACGGCCGATACGGCGGCAAACCGGAAAAAAAAGTTGCCATAATGGCGAAACAGCAGATAAGCCGCGAAACCGTAAATCGCAAGAGCCAACATCGTATGGTCGCTCGGAAACGTCGGGCCGTAAGCCGCTCCCGCCGGACCGATCCGGTGAAACGAGTACCGAAGCGCCGCATTCAGCGCCCAACCGCCCGCCGCCATGAATACCAAATGAAGCAGCTCCAGTCGTCTGTCCTGCCCTCTCAAAGCGATCCATAGGCCGGTTGCCGCAATGACGGGCGCAAAGTAGACGGCCGTTCCGAACGCCGAGATCCGAATCGCGGGTTCGGTCCAACCCGAAGCGAAGATCTGATGGACGATATAGACCGTGATGTCATCGAACGAACCGAATTCTTGCGCGAGGAAATCCTGCACGACGCCGATGAGCCACGAGAAGAAAGCCACGAAAACGGCGAATGCGGATACGACGATCAGCCTCACCCTGCCCAGCGACCGGTATCGGGCCACCCCCAGGTTCAAAAGACGGACCAGTCCGGTTTTCAGCGTCTCTCTCTTCTTGCGATACAAGTATACCGTTAAATAGGCGAGCAGCGTGAACAAACCCGTGAGCAGCATATACCGGTTGACGGTATGGTGGTATTTCTCCCATTCCGGCCCGAGCAACCGGCCGAGCGAAATAAAAAGACTGACCCACAGGAAAGCGCCGGGAAACGCGAAGCCGACGTACTTGCGATACGGCAGCCGGGTGATGCCCGAGAACAAGCCGGTCAGATGGCGGACGCCGGGAATGAAATACGCGACCAGCAGCAGCTTGTTGCCGTATCGTCCGTACCAGCGGGAGACGCTGTTCAGCTTCTCCGGTCCGAAGTGGAACCGGGATCCGTATTTTTCGAAGAAAGGCTTGCCGAGCCGATAGCCGATCCCATAGGAGATCGTCATTCCGATGCAGGAACCGATGCCGGCCACCAGAATGCTGAGCAGCCAATCCAGTTGGCCCTGGTATACGATGAGTCCGGCATAGGTCATGATGAACTCCCCGGGGAGCGGCAGCGCGATCAGCTCCAGCATCAAGGCGAGGAATAGAACCCAATACCCGTATTGCTCCAGCAAATGGGTAAATAATCCCGTGAAATCGAAGACGTTCATCTCCTCGCCCCTTCTCATCTCTTTATATCGACAAACGTTGCTCCGTCTTCATGCTTTTGCCGTGCATCCATTCATAGAGCATCGGGATAACGGCGAAGCTGTTCAGCGTAGAGGTCACCATGCCTCCGATGACCACGATCCCGAGCACTTGGGAGACGACCGTGTCCGAGCTGCGGGAAAGCGCGAGCGGCAGCAAGGTTAGGACAGTCGTTCCGGCGGTCATGAAGATCGGCCTCACCCTCGACAAGGCTCCCTGGAACACGGCTTCGCGCAGGTCCATCCCTTCCCTGCGATTGCGCTCGATTTTGTCGATCATGACGATCCCGTTCGTCACGACGATGCCGGTCAACATCAGCGCTCCGGCGAGCGCGGCCAGGTTCCACTGTCCCCTGTCCGCGTACAAGGCAAGCACGACGCCCGATAATGCCATCGGGATGCTGAGAAGGACGGCCAGCGGTGCCTTCCAGCCTTTGAACAGGAAGCTGACGATGAGCAGCACGAGTACGATGGACACGAGAATGGCGATCGTCATTTCCATGGCCATCTCCCCGACCTGCTGCGTGATGCCTCCCGTGGTATACGTCACTCCGGCCGGCAACACGAGGCCTTTCAAAGTGTTTTGCACCGTTCTGGCCACCCCGCTGACGTCGCCGGAGGTGATTTGGGCGGTGACTACGGCATAAGGCTGCCCGTCCCGCTCTTGAATCGCGGTCACGGCGTCGCTCGTGCGGATCGCGGCCAGCTGGTCGAATCGATAAACCGCGCCGCTTGTTCCCGTAAAGGTTTCGGCGCCCAGCGATGCCATCAGCCGTTCGGGGGCATAGACCGGCACTTCGCCGCCGCCCTGCGGGCCGGACCCCGCATTGTCCAAATAGACATCGACCGGAATCGGCCCTGCTGCAGCCGGGACCTCGAAATCCTTCGCCTTGGCCAAGTACCGGTTCAGCACTTGGTTCAAATCCGCTTCGGAGACGCCTGCGCTCCGAACTTTGTCCGCGTCGATCACGATATCGTATTTCGGGTTTCCGTTCGTCAAATCCGCTTTCCCGTCTACGCTCAGCCCCCGGATGCCGGACAGGCCGGTGCGTACCGTCCGGGCCGCGTCGTCCAGCGTACGGGCATCCGCTCCGCTCAGCATGATTTTCATTTGCGAATCGTCGCCGGCGATATTTTGGTTCGTCACCGTGATCACGGCGATTTTCGAAACAGCCGGCAAAGCGCTTTGCATGGAGCTAATAAAAGAATTCGCTTCTTTCTCGTTTTTTAACTCCACCGACAGGTTGGCCACGTTCGCTTTCTGGATATACCCGCCCCCTTGATCGAACACGTCGTCCGCCTGAGGCGTGAACGAGGAGCCGAACGTCGAGGAGAACGAAGCGACCCGCGGATCGCTTCGAAGCACGGCTTCCACCTTGCGGACTTCCCGGTCCACGACCGGCAGCGGACTGCCTTGCGGCAGTTCTAATTTGATCGCGGCCTGCCCCGTCGCCGAAGCCGGCAGCAAATTGAACGGTAACCGCGTCGCGAATCCTGCGGCGGCGAGGAACACGATCAGGGAAATCGCGGCCGCCGTCTTCTTGTGCCGAAGCGCGGCGGACAGCAACGGCTTCATGACGGGCTCCAGCGTGACCGTCTTGCCTTTCGGTTCTCTCCAACCCCTATACGCCAACGTCGGAATGACGAGCATCGCCGTCAGGAAGGAGACGGCGAGCGCAATGACGACGGACCAAGCGAATCCGGAATACGAAGCCCCGACGATTCCGCCGACCAAGGCAATCGGCGCATAGACGGCAATCGTCGTGGCTGTCGATCCGAGAATGGCCGGAAGCATTTCCGCAGCGGAAGAAGCGAGTACCCGCAGCCGAGGCTCGCCTGTCCGCTCTTGCACTCTCCGGTACATATTGTCCATGATGACGATGGCATCGTCCACGATGCGTCCCATGGCGACGATCAAGCCGGACACGGTCAAAATGTTCAGCGAGACGCCCATCGATTTTAGGACGGCCGTAGCGGCCAGCAAGGAGATCGGCAAAGATACGGCGATCAGCAAGGTAGAACGGACGTCCCGGAAGAAGAACAGCACGCACAGCATGGAGAACAGGCAGCCCAAGATCCCTTCGCGAACGAGACCGAGCAGCGAAGCGTTCAACTCAAACGCCCGGTCCAGCAGAAGGTTCATGGAGACGTCTCCGTTTTCGACGGCCGAGAGGCCGGCCACGCGGTCCTTCACTTGACGGGCTACGGTCGTGATGTTGGCGGACGGCGATTTGACGACTTGGATCAGCACGCTCGCTTTTCCGTCCGTCCGGGCGACCGTTTTGACGTCATTCAGCGACTTCCCGAGATCCGCGACCGCCGTTAGCGGCACGCTGTCCCCTTTCGAATTCCGGATCGGCAAGCTTTTCAATCGTTCTTCGCTCGAATCCCATCCGACGATCCGGATCGGCAAGGAAGCTTTCACGTTCGCGGCATAGCCTTGAAGGACGGGAAGCGACGCCGCGACGGATTTGTTGAAATCGTCCACGGTCAAGCCGTATTTCGCCAGATCCGGATTGCGGAGCGTAACGACGTACCCGCTCTTCGCTCCCCCAACGGTCTGGACGTCGGAGACGCCGGGCACGCTTTTCAATTGCCGGACGATCTCCGCCTGAACCGTGGATTGCAAGGCGACATCGTCGACTCGGTTGCCGTTCGATGTCAAACTGTAACTTAAGATGGGAAAAGAGCTGCTGGTCAGGCGCGTAACCGAAGGCGGATTGACGCCCGTCGGCAAGCCCGCTTCGGAGACCGCTTGCTTGATTTGGTTCTCCGCTTTGGCCATATCGAAGTCCATCGGGTAATACAGGTTCATCAGCAGCCCGCCGTCGTACGACGTCGTCTCGATGTCGGCGATTCCGTCCGTCGCGCGGATCGCGTCTTCGAGAGGCGCCGCGACGTCCCTTTGAATTTGGTCCGCCTGCAGGGACGAGGCCCGCAACGAAACCATGAGCGTCGTATTGTCGATGCCGGGGAGATAGTCTCGCTTCATTTGGACGGCGGCGTAAACGCCCCAAGCCAGGATCATGACCAAAATGACGATGAGGACGGCGGCTCGCTGCATGACGGTTTCGATCCATTTGTTCATGTTCGGATGCCCCTTTGATCTTTGGATAGTCGAAAGGACAACGCGGAACTCCGAAAAGTTCATCCGCCGAAAAAAATATTTCGAAAAAACGAAAACGCCGGAACCCGTTCCCGGCGTTTTGCTGTCTAACCATGATCCCGTATGTCCCAAATCAAGGAGCGGTCGACGTCCTTGATGCCGCATTTGCCGGAGATCGCGAGTTGCAATTCCGTCTCGGCCAATAGATTCGAAAGCACCTGCTCCACCCCGGCCTGTCCGGCGACAGCCAATCCGTAAATATAGGGCCGGCCGATCTGCACGGCATGCGCCCCGAGGGCGATCGCTTTCAGGATATCCGCGCCGCGGCGGAATCCCCCGTCGATGAGCAGCGGGACTTTCCCGTTCACCGCTTCCGCCACTTCCGGCAACGCCTCGATCGTGCCGATGGCTCCGTCGAGCTGACGGCCGCCGTGATTGGAGACGACGATCCCGTCGGCCCCGTGCTCCATGGCCAGCAGCGCATCGGCCGGATGGGTGATGCCCTTGAGCAGCAGCGGCAGCTTTGTCCATTCCCGGATTTTCCGGAACTGCTTCCACGTCAGCAGCGTGTTGTTCCCTTCATCCAGCGCCTTCTCTACCGCCGCTTTCAAATTTTCCTCGGGCGGCTCCTTCAATTGCGCGCGAAATACCGGGTCCGTGAAATAATTGGCCATTCCGTGTCCTTCCAGAAACGGCAAGTACGCGTTCCGCAGGTCCGTCTCGCGCCAACCGAGCAGCGTCGAATCGACGGTCATGACGATCGCGGAGTACCCCGCCGCTTCTGCCCGGCGAATGAAGCTTTGGCTCAGTTCTTCGTTTTTCGGCGGGTACAGTTGAAACCATCGCAGGGCGTCCCCCATGATATCCGCGATACGTTCCATATCCGTGCTGGCCACGTTGCTGAGCACATAGGGGACGCCCAGCTTCGCCGCGGCTTTGGCAACGGCTTTCTCCGCCTCCGGATGGAAAATGGAGTTGACTCCGATCGGAGCCAGCAAGAAAGGAACTTCGATCCGCTTGCCGAACAACTCGACGCCGAGATCCCTTTCGGAGACGTCGCAGCAAATCCGGGGACGAATGCGGTATCGCCGGAACCCGTCGCGATTCGCTTGCATCGTTTCCCCCGAGCCGGCTCCCCCGTGTACGTACCCGAAAGGTCCCGCGGCAAGCTTTTCCCTCGCCTTCTGTTCCCATTCCTCGAAAGACAGCGGGAAAACCGGGCCGGATCCGTAACCGCCTCGGTACAAAGCCATTTGGATTTCTTCGCCGTGCTTCAAATCGCTGATCACCTTCCGTTCCTCCGCCGAACGGCCCTTATTATGGCTGACGGAAACCCGCTTTATGCCGGAACGCGCAGGCGTGCGGCAGCCGGGTGAAACCGTCGGCCGTATCCGGTATAAAATCGGAAGGGACGTGACAGCTTACGGGAAGTTTCCAATCCAACGGACGGGCGGAGATCACCATGGGCGGCACCTCGACCCGCAATCGCAATCCGCGGCGCCGGACGCAACCGCTGTCTTGGCGGCAGCTGTCGTTGCTCGGCGTCGCTTCCACGATCGGAACCGGCTATTTCCTGGGTTCGGGCATCGCCATCCGTATGGCGGGGCCTTCCGTTCTGCTCTCCTTCTTATGGGCGGCATTAGGCGCTTATCTGGTCTTCGTCGCCCTCTCGCGCATGACCGCCGCGGAGCCGCTCGAGGGTTCGTTTCGCGCATATTCGAAAAAAGCGTTCGGTCCATGGGCCGGTTTTTTGAGCGGATGGGTGTACGGAATGTCCGAACTGCTCATCTCCGGCAGCCAAATGACGGCCCTGTCCTTGTTCGCGCGTTTTTGGTTTCCCGGAGTGCCGCTTTGGATGTTCGCTTCCGGGTTCGCGGCGCTCGGCATGTTCACGGTATGGCTCGGAACACGCGGATTCGAGCGGGTGGAGCATACGCTCGCGGTGCTGAAGCTGGCCGCCATCCTTCTGTTCATCGCTTTGGCCGCGGCGGCTTTGCTTCGCTGGTTTCCGGGCGGTCCTTCGCCGCGAAGCTTGGGCCGCAGCTATTTCCCTCCGTTCCCCGAAGGGTTTCCGGGCTGGTGGTCCTCTTTGCTGTTCGCCTTTTACGCCTTCGGGGGCATCGAGGTCATGGGCCTGATGGCGTTGCGTTTGAAAAATCCGGAAGAGGCTCCGAAGTCCGGGAACGTGATGCTGCTCTCTCTCGCCTTGTTATACGCGGCCTCCCTGCTGCTTGCGCTGCGGATGGTGCCCTGGCAGATACTGAATGCCCGAAAAAGCCCGTTCATCATCGCTTTGGAGCCCTTGGACCTGCCCTTCATCCCCCATCTGTTCAACGGAGTGTTGATCGCCGCGGGCTTCTCGACCATGACCGCATCCTTGTTCGCGGTAACGAACATGCTGGCCGTGCTGGCCAAAGACCGGGACGCTCCTCCCATCTTCGCGCGCCAATACAAGGGCAGGCCGTATCCCGCCCTCGCGTTTACCACGCTTGCCGTAGGCGGCTCCATTGCCCTCT
This sequence comes from Cohnella caldifontis, assembly GCF_029360585.1. Lineage (GTDB taxonomy): Bacteria > Bacillota > Bacilli > Paenibacillales > Paenibacillaceae > Cohnella > Cohnella caldifontis. Next base: position 26,839 of record NZ_JAQZSJ010000002.1, read on the forward strand.
CGCTCCTGTTGCCGGGACGCGTCTACGAATCTTTCACCGCGGCGGCAGGGCTCATGCTGCTGTATAACTGGATGTTCATCTTGGCTTCGTCCTTAAAGCTCGTCCGCTGGCGGGGCTTTCGAAGAGGGATGCCGTATGCCGGCATGGCGCTGATCGCGGGGGCGATCGCCGGAACGTCCGTCCATGCGGCCAGCCGCCCCGGATTGTGGATCAGCATGGGGTATCTCGTCTTCCTCGCGGCGTTCGCCGCGATCGTGATCCGGCTGCGAAAACGCCGTGCGGGCAGCCGTTCAGGCGATGAGAAGCCGGATGGCGTGAATCCCGAAATACCCTCCGAAGCCGAGCAAAGAAACGCCGGATACGATCGATACCGCCGTAAGCAGCCGTTCGGAGAGCAGCTTCCGGAATACGCCGGCGAGCGCCGCCATGGAGATATCCCAAATAACGATACCGAGGATAATGCCCCCGCTGTGCTTGAGGAGATCCCCGAGATTGGACTCCAAGGACGATTCGGCGATGACGGCTCCGTAGATGCCCAGCCAGAACAAAATGGACAGCGGGCTTGACGCCGACATCAGGAAGCCGGTCCAAAACGTGCTCCACTTGGTTGCGGCAACGCCTTCCGCGTCCGGTTTCATCCCTCTGACGCCTTTCAGGCTCTCGAGGCCGGTATAGATCATGACGAATCCGCCGAACAGCCACAGGAACGTTTTCAGAAACGGTTGGCTAATGAAGTGCACCACGCCAAGGAAGACGAGCGTCATGTAGAGCAAATCCGCCGCCATCGCTCCAAGTCCGACCAGCCAGGCGTGCAAAAATCCGTTTTTGATCCCCTTGTCGATCTGGGCGGCGTTCACCGGACCGATCGGAGCGGAGATCGACAATCCCAGTAAAATCGATCTGAACAGCGATTCCATCGTTTCGCGCAACCCCTTTGTCCTATGTGTATTCGGACAAACCGGTTCGTACGACACGCCGCGAAGGCGCGGGGGCATAAAAATAGACGCCGGAACCCGGTCCGGCGTCTATCCGCTTCTATTCGTCCATCATGATTCAACTGTGGAAATCTTGCCCGGAGCGCACTTCCCTCACGTATCCGGCACGGATCGTGAAATCCCCGAAGCGTTCCCCGTTTTGGCGGTCCTTGGCGTAATGGGCCAGGATCGGCTTCAGCGAGTCCAGAATTTCCGCTTCGCCGATGTTCTCCTTGTACAGCCGGTTCAGCCGGTCTCCCGCGAATCCGCCGCCCAGGTACAGGTTGTACTTGCCCACGGCTTTGCCGATCAGCGCGATTTCAGCCAGCGCCGGACGCGCGCAGCCGTTGGGGCAGCCGGTCATCCGGATCACGATGTCGTCGTTCTGCAGGCCGAACTCCTCCAGCATCGGCTCGATCTTGGACAGCAGCGTCGGGAAGTACCGCTCCGATTCGGCCATGGCGAGCCCGCAAGTCGGAAGCGCCACGCAGGCCATCGAATTCCGCCGCAGCGCGCTGAGGTGGGCGCCTTCGGTGAGGCCGTACTTTTTCGCCAGCTCTTCGATTTTCTTCTTCTGCTGCGTCTTCACGCCGCCGATGATCAGGTTCTGGTTCGGCGTCAGCCGGAAATCCCCGGTATGCACCTTGGCGATCTCCCGAAGGCCGGTCATCAGCGGATAATCGTCCTGATCGACGATGCGGCCATTCTGGATGAACAAGGTCAAATGCCACTTGCCGTCGCTGCCCTTCACCCATCCGTACCGGTCCCCGTTATTGTCGAAATGGAAGGGGCGGGCCGGCTCCGGCTTCCAACCGAGACGGGCGGTCAGTTCGCCGATGAACCAGTCGATGCCGCGGTCGTCGATCGTGTATTTGAACCGCGCGTGTTTGCGCGTGCAGCGGTCGCCGTAGTCCCGCTGGATCGTGACCGTCTTCTCGGCCAGCTCGATGACTTGATCCGGGCGGACGAAGCCGATCACTTGGCCGACCTGCGGATACGTCTTCGGATCGCCGTGCGACATGCCCATGCCGCCGCCGACCGTAACGTTAAAGCCGGCCAGCTTGCCGTTTTCGACGATCGCGATGAAGCCGAGGTCCTGCGAAAACACGTCGACGTCGTTGGACGGCGGCACGGCAATGCCGATTTTGAACTTCCGCGGCAAGTATACTTTGCCGTAAATCGGCTCCTGCTCGTCTTCCGGCTCGGTTCCCGCCACCTTCTCTCCGTCCAGCCAGATTTCGTGGTACGCCCGGGTCTGGGGCTCCAGATGGCGGCTGAGCTTGCCGGCCCACTCGTACACCTCGCCGTGCAATTCCGATTGGTGGGGGTTCGGGCCGCACATCACGTTGCGGTTGACGTCGCCGCATGCCGCGAGCGTCGTCAGCAGCGCTTCGTTGACTTCCCGGATCATCGGTTTCATGGACCATTTCATGACGCCGTGCACCTGGAACGACTGGCGGGTCGTCAGGCGGATCGAGCCGTTCGCGTATTGCTGCGCGATGCGGTCGATCATCAGCCACTGATCCGGGGTCACGACCCCGCCCGGCGCGCGGACGCGGACCATGAACTGGAACGCGGGCTCGAGCTTCTGCTTCTGCCGCTCGTTCCGCAGGTCGCGGTCGTCCTGCATGTAGCTGCCGTGAAACTTCATGAGCCGGTTCTCGTCTTCGGTAATCGAAGCCGTGATCGGATCCTTCAGCGATTCCGCCAAATTCCCCCGCAAATGGTTCGTGCGGAGCTTGATCTCTTCGACGTCGCTGCGGGCGCTGTTCGGATTCATCAGATTATTATCGGACATGGTGCTTATCTCCTCTCGCTACCTGCCGGAACGCCGAATCAATAGACGTCCCGCTGATACCGTTTGTCCTGCTGCATGCGGGCCAAATAGTCCGCGGCTTCCTCGTCGCCCATGCCGCCTTCCTGCTTCAGGATCGCGGCCAGCGCGGCATTCACGTCGTGCGCCATCTTGCTTTCGTCTCCGCAGACGTAGACGATGGCGCCTTCCTGCAGCCATTCGTAAATTTCCCGGCTGCGCTCCATCATGCGATGCTGCACGTACACCTTCCGGTCGGTATCCCGGGAGAAAGCGATGTCCATACGCGTGAGCACGCCCTCCTTGAGCCAGCGCTGCCATTCGATCTGGTAGAGGAAGTCGGTGCGGAAATGCTGGTCTCCGAAGAAAAGCCACGATTTCCCTTGCGCGCCCGTCTCTTCCCGATCCGCCAGGAAGGCGCGAAACGGAGCGACGCCCGTGCCGGGTCCGATCATGATGATCGGGGTATCCGGGTTGTCCGGCAGCTTGAAGTTCGGGTTGTTCTGGACGAACACCGGCAGCTTCGAGCCCGGCTCGGCCCGTTCCGCCAGATGGACGGAGCAGACGCCGTACCGGTTGCGGCCGTGCGCTTCGTAACGCACCGCGCGGACCGTGACGTGCACTTCGTCCGGCGACGCCTTCGGCGAGCTGGAGATCGAGTACAGCCGGGGCGGGAGCTTCCGCAGGAGCGGAACGAATTCCGCGGCCGGAATTCCTTTCAATTCGTGATCTTGAACGAGATCGAGCAAATCGCGCCCGCTCATGTACGTCTTCAATTCCTTCTCGCGGCCCGCTTCGAGCAGCCCGGCAAGCGGGCGGTTCGGCACCAGCTTGGCCGTCTGTTCCAGCAGCGGCTTGGTCAGGACCGTGATCTCGTATTGGCGCAGCAAGGCGTCTCGCAGCGGGACCGGCCCTTCGTTCTTCTTCGCCGAAGGCACCGGTTCGTCCGCCTTCCACCCCATCGCGGCGATCAATTCGTCCACAAGGCGGGGATGGTTTTCCGGATAGATGCCCAAGCTGTCACCCGGCTCGTACTGCAGGTTCGAGCCTTCCAGGGAAATCTCGACGTGGCGCGTCTCCCGATCGGAGCCGCGTCCGTTAAGGTTCAGGTTTTCCAGTACCTCGGCCTCGAACGGGTTGGAACGGGAGTATTCGCTCTCGGCGGTGACCGCCGAGGAAGTCCCTGCTGCTCCGGCGGCGACGGCGGGTGCGGCCGTTTCGCTCAGGGAACGGACGACTTCTCCCATCCATTCGGCGGCGGATTCCTCGAAATCGACGTCGCAGTCGACCCGCGGAGCGAGCCGTTTGGCGCCCAGTTCCTCGAGCCGTTTGTCGAAATCTTTGCCGGTCTGGCAGAAAAACTCGTAAGAAGTATCCCCCAGCGCCAATACGGAATACTGGACGTTCTCGAGCTGGGGCGCTCGTTTGCTGTGCAGGAATTCATAGAAGGAAACGGCGTTGTCCGGCGGTTCCCCTTCTCCGTGCGTGCTGACGAGTACCAAAAGGTTTTGCGCTTTTTTCAGGTTGTTCGGCTTGAAATCCCTCATCGAGGAAAGCTCGACTTTGACGCCGGCGTCCTGCAGTTTCTTCGCCAGTTTCTTGGCCAATCCGTGGGCGTTCCCGGTCTGGGATCCGAAGAGGATCGTCGCCTCCTTGGCGACGGCAGGCGCTTGCGCGACTTGGGAAGGTCCGGCCGACGGAGCGGCCGCCTCGGACGGACCGCCTTGCAGCGCGGTCAAATATCCGCTGAGCCAAGCTCGCTGCGCGCCGTTCAACGTCGGCAGGAGCCGGTTCAGCCATTCCACCTGTTCTTGGCTGAAAGGGCTGTTCGTGACTTGAAGTTCCAACAACATCCACCCCGTATCGCGTTTCTCTTGCGCTTCGTTTGTCGAACCTTTTTAAGGCTTCCTGTATTGACCCTAACACAACTGCGAATTCAGATCAATTAGATTGAATTTATAGGATTTATCAGTCCGGCTAATGGACCTCTCGGTCTGCGCTTGACGAAATAACGTCCATAGGGTCCGTTATACCGAATTCTCAACATAGAAAAAGGAACGCCCGATGGGCATCCCCCGCAAAATGCGCATTCCGATTCCCCTGATCTCTATCTCACATATGTCCAGCCGCCGAGATCGATCCGGCCGCCGCCCCCGTCTTGACCCGGACGTTCAGCCAGTCCAGGGACAGGTAGCGCCAAGCGTTCGCGACGGCCGTCAGCACGATCAGGCTGCAATATCCGGTCCAGGCGCCGACTTGCCCGAGATCGAACACGCCGGTGAGCAGCAGCGTCCCCGGAATGAACAGCACCCAGTTCAGAAGCATGGCGGTTCTCGAGAGGAAGTTCGTGTCCCCGACCCCGCGGAGCCCTCCGCCGAATATGATGCTGGCTCCCGTGAAAAGCTGGATGAAAGCAGCCAAATGGATGAGCGATATCGCCGTCGAATATACGGCTTCTTCGGAAGTGTACAGCTTGGCGATCGGCAAGGCGAACAGGAAAAACACGACCGAGATGAGCGCCATGAAGATCAACCCCAAATACACCGTCACGAGGCCGAAGCGCCGGGCTTCCTCCCCGTTACGCTTGCCGATTTCCTGGCCGATTCCGATCGTCGCCGCGGCGCCGAAGCCGTTGGCCGGCATAAAGCCGAACGACAGAATGTTCAGCGCGATTTCGTTGGCCGCGATGGCCGTCGTGCCAAGCCGGGTAATGCAAGCCGTGAACACCAGCATGCCGAGGCTGTTGGACAATTCCGTTAAACCCAGCTTGCCGCTTTCGACCATCACCAGCCGGACCTGCTGCCGTTCGATCGGCACCCAGATCCGGGTCAAGTACATGCCGCTCATGAAACGGTAGTAAGCCAGCAGACAGAGCAGCAGGGTCGCGAATTCCGCGATGACCATGCTCCAAGCGGCGCCCTGCAATCCCATTTCGGGAAACCCGAGCTTGCCGTACGCCATCACGTACGTTAAGGAGACGACCAGCCCGCTGTTGATCAAGGACAGCGTCATCGGCGTCCGGGTGTCCCCGACCGCGCGCATGTACGAATAGAATACGGCGTTGAACATCCCGAACGCCAGGGCGGCCATCCGAACCTGCAAATACGGCGTGCCAAGCGTCAAGATCGTGTCGTTGGAGCCCATTAAATAAAGAATCCCATAGGGCAGGAAGAAACTCCCGATGACGAGCAGCACGCCTTGCCCGACCGTGATCAGCAGCGAGATCTGCATGCGCTGGTTGCCGAGGCGGATATTCCCGGCGCCGATATTCTGGGCCACCAAATAGTTGACGGCCGCCTGCACCCCGGAGAATAGGGCCCAAAGGTTGTACACGATGATATTGGAAATGCCGACCACCGCGATCGCCGCCGCTCCGAGGTTGCCCACGGTCATGAGTACGAGCAGGCCGGTGAAGGTCATGGAGGAAAACGTGGCGATCGAGGGGATCGCCAGCCGGAGGATCGGTTTTACAAGCCTCATTTCATACCTGCTTTCTTCAGTCGGCTAAAAAGAATTGCATGGTGCGGTCCGTCGATCCGGGCAGATGCTCATGCCCGAAATCCGGATAGATGACCAGGTCCTTCGGCGCGGTCATCCGGTTATAAGCCGCGAATTGGGTGGACGGCGGGCAGATCGTGTCCATCAGTCCGACGAACATCAGCACCTCGCCCCGGATCCGGGGAGCCAGAAACTGCAGGTCGATATACCCGAGCTTCGTGAAGATCTCGTCTTCGCGCTCGTGCAGCGGATCGAAAGAACGGAAATAGCTGCGGAGCTCCTGGTACGCGTCCTTGGCTAAATCCATCTCCCACGTGCGGCGGTAGTCGCACAGAAACGGAAACACGGGCGCCAGCTTTCGAATGCGGGGCTCGAGCGCCGCGCAGGCGATCGTCAGCGCGCCGCCTTGCGACCCGCCGGCCGCGTATACCCGCTGCGGGTCGACCTCCGGCAGTCCCATCGCGATGCCGGCCAGCTGCGCCGTATCCAGGAACATATGCCGCATCAGGAAGTTGTCCGGGTGATCGTCCAGCCCGCGGATGATATGGCCGTTCAGCGTGTTGCCCTTCACGCCGCCCGTGTCTTCGGACAAGCCGCCTTGCCCGCGGCAATCCATGGCGAGCACGGAGTAACCGAGCGACGCGTAAGCCAGCTTGTCGTACCAATCCCCGGCATTGCCGCTGTACCCATGGAACAGCACGACGGCGGGATGCGGTTCTTCCGCGTTCAAGGGGCGTACGTATTTGGCGTGTACGCGGGCCCCGCGGACCCCGGTGAAATACAAGTCGAAGCACTCCGCGTTCGGCGCCCGGAATCCGCTGGGCCGGATCTCCACCTGAGGGTCCGTCGCCCGCATCTCGGCGAGCGCCCGATCCCAGTACGCGTCGAAATCTTCCGGGCGGGGGTTCCGCCCTTTATATTCCTTTAATTGTTCCAACGGCATATCGATCAACGGCATACGGCATTTCCTCTCCCATCTTGGCTCCGGATGATGATATCATGATCCATTCTACTTGAATCCCGGCCAAAAATGAATGCACAAAACTGGCGGTTTTCTATGCGGAATAGAGCAAGGTCCGTATAATGGAAATGGCGCCCGGCTTCGGCGAACCGGGCGTCAACCGCTCCATATCTTAACGAACGGGTGACTCCTGTGATTTACCAAACAACGTATTTGTCCGACGGCCTCCGGGTCAAAGGATTTCTGGGCTTGCCTTACGGCCGGCATCTTCCGCAGCCGGAGCTCCGCCGCCTGCTCAACCGATATTACGGGACGGAGGATTTGTCGGCCGCGGAGGTCGCCGTTCCGGTCCGCAAAAACCTCTTGGACGTTCGGGACCGGCGGTGGCCCGTCCTGGTCTATTGCCGGGGCGGAATCGGACACGTCGGACGCGTGCAGACGCATTGGCTGGAGAAGTTTTCGCGGCACGGCCGCCTCGTGTTCGCCCCTTCTTACCGGGGAAGCGAAAGCGGCGCCGGCCGGGACGAATTCGGGGGACGGGACACGGAAGACGTCCTTTCCGCGATCCGCTGGCTCGAAAGCCTGCCGTTCGCGGATCCGGAGCGGATTGCCGTGCTAGGCTTCTCGCGAGGCTCGGTCAATGCGGTCCGCGCGGCCGTCGAGTCGGACAAGGTGCGCAAGCTGGCCGTTTGGGGCGGGGTTTCCGATCTGGCGAGAACCTACGAGGAGCGCCCCGATTTGCGGAAAATGCTGAAGCGCGTCGTCGGGGGAAGCCCGGCCAAGGCGCCGGAAGCTTACGCGGCCCGTTCCCCTCTCGCCATGGCCGACCGAATCGGCTGCCCGGTCCTGGTCATTCACGGAACGGAAGACGCGCAAGTCGATTTCTCCCACGGAACGTCCTTCTACGAACGGCTGAAGCAGCTCGGGAAAGACGCCGACCGCCATTTTTACGAGGGGCTTGGCCATCACCTGCCCGACGAAATCCATGAAGCCGCGGTCGACAGAATGTTTCATTGGATTGATCATTAACGACATAAAATAAAAGAAAGCGACATTCTTCGCCTCCATGCGGCGCCGGAATGTCGCTTTTTCAAATCCCTCGGCGATAGGATTCCTGCCTGAAACTTATACGTTTGCGCCCGTGAGCCCGTTCAGATTTTGAACGCCGAACAGCCGGGCGTACGCTCCGTCTCTCCGCATCAATTCCTCGTGCGTGCCCCGCTCCGTGATTCGCCCGTGTTCGATCAGCACGATCTGGTCCGCGTGCGTGATCGTGGACAGGCGATGGGCCACGATCAGCGTCGTGCGGTCCTTGGCCAACGTCTCCAGCGATTCCTGGATCAGATGCTCCGACTCGAGGTCGAGCGCCGAGGTCGCTTCGTCGAGGATCAGGATGCGCGGGTTTTTGAGGAACACCCGGGCGATCGCGATCCGCTGCTTCTGACCCCCGGACAGTTTGACGCCCCGCTCCCCGATCTCCGTATCGTAACCGTCCGGCAGCTGCTGGATGAAGCCATGCGCGTTCGCCGCCCGGGCCGCTTCGAGCACTTCCGCTTCGGAAGCGTCCGGCCGGCCGAGCAGGATGTTCTCGCGGACGCTCCCGCTGAACAGGATGTTGTCCTGCAGCACCATGCCGATCCGGCTTCGCAGACTCCGCACGGCGATGTCCCGGATATCCAGCCCATCCAACCGGATCGTGCCTTCCTGGATGTCGTAGAACCGGGGGATCAAGCTGATCAGGGACGATTTGCCGCCCCCGCTCATCCCGACGAAAGCGACCGTCTGCCCCGGCTCGATGCGCAGCGAAAGATCGCGGATGACCCAATCTCCCTGGGCATCGTAACGAAAATGGACGTGCTCGAATTCGATCCGGCCGCGCACGCCTTCCGCCAGCTGCCGGGCAGCCGGGGAATCGACGATGTCGTACGGCTCGTTCATGAGCTCGACGACCCGTTCGAGCGACGCCCCGGCCTGCGTCAGCTCCGTCGACGAATTGACCAGGCGCCGCAAGGGGCTGTAAAGCCGGTCCAAATAGGCAAAGAAGGCGACGAAAGCGCCCATCGTCAAGTTGCCGCGGATCACCTGGTACCCGCCGTAGAGCAGGACGAGCAACGGGGCGAGATCGGTCAGCGTGTTGATGATCGACTGCGTCAGGGCGTTCCACCGGGTCAGCGCGAGCGCCCGCTGCAGGAAGGTCATGTTCTTCCGGCCGAATTGTCCGCTTTCGTGCCGCTCCAGCGTGAAGCTCTTGATGACCGGCATTCCGTTCACCCGTTCGTGCAGATAGCCCTGCATGTCCGCCAGCGCCGCCGAGCGCGTTTTCGAGTATCCTCTCAGCTTTTTGTACAGCTTCTTCACGGACATCGCGTAGAACGGCAAAATGGCGATGGACACCAGCGTCAGCCAAACGTCCATCCTCAGCATGATCCCGATGGCGATCGTCAAGGTGAACAGGTCCAGCCAGACGTTCATGAGCCCCGTCTCGACGATGGATTTCGTCTGCTCGGCGTCGTTGATCATCCTCGAGATGATTTCCCCGGTCTTCCGGTTGTGGTAAAACCGCAAGGAGAGTTTTTGAATGTGTTCGTACAGATGATTGCGCAAATCGTATAAGATCCGGCTCGTCGTGAGCTGCGCGAAATATTGCCGAAAATATTCGACCGGCCCTCTTACGATCACGAACAGGATGAAAGCGGCCAGCATGGCGTACAACAGCTTCGAGATCTTCTCCCCCGCGTCCAGCGGCTGCAGCAGAATATCGTCCACCGCGTATTTCATCAGCAGCGGCAGCGCGAGCGGAATGGCGAATTTCACCATGCCGATGGCCACCGTGACCAGCACCGTTTTCCAATAAGGCCTCACGAACCGGAGGTAAATCCTGAAGTTTGACATGTTTTCTCCTTTACCCGTTCCCGCTTCCTCAAACCTCCTCTATCTTAGCACATTCGCGGATCCTTTCACTCCGTTCCGGCGGCCGCCGGCTTCGGTTTGCTCCGTATCAGCATGACCAAGAACAGCAGCAGCGGAATCGCGATTTGGAACCAGGGCCAGATCCAGGTCGCCGATTTCCGTCCCAGCCATAGATGGTGCGTCAAATTGGGAGAAATGAAAGCCATTCCGAATATGGCCGCGCTGACGGGCAAGACCCACATCTTGCGGGAGACGCCCGTCAGGTTCTCCAGCCCGAGCAAAGCGCCGATCATGAAAGCCGCCATTTTCGTGCCCAGCCCGTTGAACAGCACCAGGGAAAACAGCGGCTCCATCCGCATCGGCCGCGCGAAACGGACCAATTGCACCACATGCCACAACGGGAACGTGTTGTTCACCGCAAGAACGGGTCCCATGACGAGGAAATTGATCTGATTGAGGAACGTCAGGAACAGGGCGATGAATACGTACGTCCCCAACATCGCTCCCGTCATGTTCTTCCCGTTCTGCGCCAAGGAGAAAAAGACGAGAAAAAGCACCAGCTGGCCGAACGGAAAGGAGACGATTTCGGGGAACGCCGCCTGCACGACGGGCTTCCAACCGTTCTCCAGGATCGGAAACAGGAACTCGAAATGGACCAGTCCCGACGCCCATATGAACACGGCTAAAAGCACGTAGCTGGTCAAAAGGGAGGGAACCAAAGCCGTGTTGAGAAGAATCGCGGCTTGCGGTCCCTTCCAGGCGACGTATGCGCAAACGGAAAGGAAAAGCAAAAGGGTGACCTGCATCGGCGTTCTGTCGAGCAGCGTCATGACCGTCAGTTCCCCCAGATCCCGGAGGTTTCTCGACGATTCGTAGCTGAAGTACAAGACGAACGCGAAACCGGCCGCGGATCCGAGAATCTTCCCGAAATAGGCGCGGAGAAGCTGGAACAAATTCCGGCCCGGGTCCCTTCGGTACATCCAGAGGTACATGAGCAGCAGCGCCGCTCCGCCGGCCGCCCCGAGCAGCATCGAGATCCAGGCGTCCTGCTTCGCTTTGGCTCCCTGAAGCAGCAGGGTCGTGCTGCCGATCTCGAACAGGATCATCCAGGTCGCGATTTGGGATACGCGGATCTGCGGCTTATTCAACTCGTATCCTCCTTACGCTTCGTTGGATGATCCCGCATCACGGCGCATGGCGGGGAGCCCGTTTACCGAACGGGATTGTAGATCAACCCTTGCCTGCGGATTTTCGCGGATACCCGAAGGTCGAGATCCGTCTGCGGCAGCTCCTCGTTCCAGGAAGGTTTGATTCGCTTCCATGTTTTCGGATATTTGCGATGGATCCGATCCGCGAATCCGGCCAAATCCGCATGGAGGGATCGCATGGCTGTCCAGCCGCTCTCCATGTCGTCCATGATTTTTTGCCGGACTTGTTTCTCCATGATCCGCACCGTGCCCGGTTTCGTCAAATCCTCCTTGCAGCCGTACTGCAGAAGCTCGCCCGTGGCGTCGGCTTTGACGATCATCCGAAAACCGCCGTTCGCTTTGCGGGGAATCACCTTGACTTCGGCATGGTCCACCCGATACGCCATATTACGGCTTTCGGAAGCGGAGCCGGCATCGGGACAGGGGACGGAAAACGTCGAGGATTTGATCCGGTCCGACAGCCAGGATACCCCAAGGCTTTCCTCCCGGTTCATCCATCCGATCAGCCGATCCTTCCGGAATACGGCAAGCCGGGACAGCTTCAGCTTGGCCGGCGGGGCCGTTACCTTGTAGACGTCCATCGATTCCAACCCGCTGTCTTCCGCGCCCGACAGCGCGATTTCCGGGATGCCGACGGCGCGGGCTTCCGAGCTAAGCTTCAGGGCCGCCTGGAATACGTTGACGGAAGGAAAAATGGAGCTGAACCGGTCCTCTTTCCGGATGATCGCGGCGATTGCCGCCCCCGGCAGCGTTTCCGGCGGCACGAACTGCTTGAGGATCGTGCGGGCGTCGCCGTCCGTCACCAGCAGCTCCGTCGTCAGGCGGGCGTCGGTATCGCGGAAATATTTGTCCAGAACGTCCTGGATGCCGTGTTTGGCGGCGCCCCTGCCCAAAATGAGCACGTTGTTGTGCGCCAGGTACACCCATCTCGAATGTTCCAAATTATTGATCGAATCGGCCTCCCGGATCGTCTTGCCGCGGGTCGTGAACACATGCACGGTCGCCTGCGACCCTTTTCCTCCGGACGCGCCGCCCATCCCCGACGTCATGGTAGAAGGTACGACCTCCTGGAAAGTCACGATCCATTCGCCGTTCTCCCAATCGAATCCGGTGGCGGTCATGATGCCGAGTTCGTTCAGCTCGATCCGGTTCCAGCAGCCGGCCAGCGGCAGGATCAGCAGGAAACCGACGGCGCACCGCAGAACCCGCCTCATCCCGCGCCTCCCCCCGGATGCGATCCGCTGTTCCCGCCCTGCCCCTGCCGCCATTCGTTTTGCTGGTAGAACGCTTCGGGACGGGACTTCATGAGCCGCCACGGGACGCGCAGGAACAGATCCTTCAGGTTGTTCCATTCGAGCGGGGCGAGCGGCGTGAAATAAGGAACGCCGAACGACCGGAGCGTGACGACGTGCGTCAGGATCGGAATCGTCCCGATCAATATGCCGAAAAGGCCGAACGTGCCGGCGAGCAGCATCAGCAGGAACCGGATCAGCCGGATGGAGGCGGCCATGTTGAGCGCCGGGATCACGAAGTTGGCGATCGCCGTGAAGGAGACGACGATGACCATGGCTCCGGAGACGAGTCCCGCCTGCACGGCGGCTTGTCCCAGCACCAACGCGCCGACGATGGAGATCGCGGGGCCGATCGCCCTGGGCATGCGGACGCCGGCTTCCCGGATCACCTCGAACGTGATTTCCATCAGGAAAGCTTCGATCAGCGCGGGAAGCGGAGTGCCCTCCCTCTGGGCGGCGAGGCTGACGAGCAGGGTGGTGGGGAGCATCTCCTGGTGGAACGTCGTCACGGCGATATAAAGCGAGGGCAGCAGCATGCCGACGAAAAACGAAAACAACCGGATCACCCGCAGCAAAGAGGAGATGTCGTACCGCTGGTAATAGTCCTCGCTGGCCTGGAAAAATTTGAAGAAAGTCACGGGTGCCAACAGAACGAACGGCGTCCCGTCGACCAGAATCGCGGCCAAACCTTCCAACAAAGCGGCGGCCGCGGTGTCCGGGCGCTCCGTATTCATGATCGTCGGAAACGGAGACCACGTCCGGTCCTGTATGAATTCCTCGATATATCCGCTCTCCAGGATGCTGTCCGTATCGATCGCGTCCAGCCTCGTTCGGATTTCCTCCAATATCTGCGGATCCAACAATCCGTCGATATAGGCGATCACGACGGAAGTTTGGGTGTACCGGCCGATTTTGCGCCTCTCGAACCGAAGACCGGGCGTCCGAAGTTTACGTCGAAGCAACGAAAGGTTGATCGCCAACTCCTCGGTGAACCCTTCCTTCGGACCTCGGACCACCGTCTGGGACGTCGGTTCCTCCACGCCTCGCCTTTCCCCGCCCGGGACGGCGGCCGCGATCCCGCCGGGAACGCCGTCCACGAGCACGGCGGCGCTCCCTTCCAGAATGGCGGAATAAAGCTGCGCGTCCGTCTCGATCCGATGGAGATGGCCGGCCGGCAGCACGGATTGGATCGTCTCTTCCACGCTTTCGGAGGCGATCGAGCGATCCGCGAGTCGCGGTTCCGCTTCGGACAAGGCTTTCGTCAAGTTCGACAGAAGCTTCGGATTCACCATCCCCTCGATATAGATCAGGGAAAGGCGTCCGGACATGTCCCCCGAACCGCCCCATTGGCGAACGACGATATCGGAGCTTTGCCCGAACGAGGTTTGCAAACGAGACAACGTTTCCTGGAGCGACGCATTCAAAGCCGGGGATGAGCTCGCCGATGCCGGCGCCCGTGAACGCCCCGTAGGCGTCGGCCGCCGAAGGCCTAGAGTCTGAAGGATTCGCTGAAACGGCTTCATGGCTGCTCTCCCCAGGGCGAAGTTTCCAGTTATTATGAAACTTCGCAGGATCGATTATTCGATGCCTTTACGTCAGCCGGATCCCGAATATTTTGCCGCCTCGCGAGGCTACGACCAGCATATCGCCGAACGCCGCGGGCGAAGCCTCGATATTCGCTCCGGTCCGGACGCTGCCTTTGACCTTGCCGTTCTCCGCATCGATCACGGCGATCGTGCCGACCGAATCCGCCTGAACGAGATAAGCATGTCCTTGGCTGTCGTAGACGTCGACGGGAGACGACCACGCGTAGCGTCCCATGGGCAAGCGCCAGCGTTCTTTCCCCGTCCGCTTGTCCAACGCCACCATCACCCCTCCGTCAAACGAGCCGTATCGGGCAAGCGTGAACACGGCGAGATCCGCGATCTCACCCTTGCCGACGACCGGCGTCGCCAGCAAACCGCCGTTCACCGGATGATCGCCGATTTGGCTGTAGCAGTCATAAGAGACGGACCATACGACCGCGCCCGTCCGTCCGTTGATTTTGCGCAGCAACGCTTTCCCCTTTTTCCCCTGCTTGTCGACCTCGGTGCCGGTATAGAGATAAGGCACGCCGTTCTCTTCCTCGATCACGAGGGTGGCATCGGTGTCGTCCGTCGCCGGCAGCGACCAGATCGGCGCATGCGTCTTCAGGTCGACGGCCTGCAGGCTTCCGCCGTTGTCCGCGAAGTACGCGGCGTTCCCGTAGACGGCCACCGAATTCTCGATGCCGGCGCGTGCGTTGCCGGCGATCGCGTAGCGGTATTTCCTCGGCTTCGGATCGACCCGGATCGTTCCTTTGGCTTTGTCGTAAATCGTGTTCAGCTCCACGACATAGAGCATGCCGTTCTCGCCGCCGACCAGCAGCGTATCGTCCGTCCGGTTGAACAGCGCCGAACCGTCGAACGCGCCCCAGCCCCGGCGGGCGAAGGAATCGATCCCCTGTTGCCGGTACAGCCTTTTCTGGTCGATCAAGCTGTATAGGTTGAATCCGATGGAGCCGTTCTCCGGGATTCCCTCGCCGACGTACAGCAGGGGGTATCCGCGCGAATCGACGGACACGCTCCCTTTGATCGGATTGCCGACCCGGATCGGAGGCCGCGTCTCTTCCCCCGTTTCCAAATCGAGAAAATATACGTACCCGTCGAGCGACCCGTATATCACTTCCGTGAAATCCGGCTTCGCCCGGAATTTCCCCTTCACGTTCATCGTCCGGAGCACGTCCGGGGGCCAGCGCACGATGGCCGGTTGACCCGTCCATCCGGCACCGCCTCCCCAACTGCTCGATCTCGTCGTTTTGCTCCAGGCGATTTTCGGCTGAAAGTCGGCCATCTGCACCGTTCCGAACGAGGGCGCGGTGCGGGAGGCGTTGCCCCGGAACGTCAACACGCCGGGGATTTTCGAATACGCATCGGGGAAATGCTGCGGACCGGGAAGCTTGTCCCAACGGTATTGGATTAGGTTTTCGGCAAAGGCCGTCGGTACGGCCAGGAACATAACGGCGGCCAGCGACAAAATCAGGGATATGCTGCTGCGAATGGACTTCATGTTCTGCCTCCGGGAAACGGTTCTAGACGATGACCTTTTTCACGTCGCTGTTCATGATGCTTTTCACCAGCTTCGACCATTTGGAATTGGCCGGACAATATTTGCGCGCGACCTTCTCGACCGTGGTGTAGCCTTTGCCTATGTAATTCCGGGCGATGATCTGCCCGAACTTGCGGACGCTGTCGGCTTTCGAATCGAATTCATAAGCGTTGCGGTTGCTTCCGCCGGTCGCGTTCAGACCGAACAGGTTGTTTTTGGACTTGGCGAGCCGGCTCGTGCCGTTGCCGCTCTCCAGCTTCATGACCGCGATCGTGAAAAAAGCGTTGATGCCGAAATCCTCTTCGATTTCCAGAATGGCCGACTCCAGTCCGTGTCCCTCCAACGCGGTGCCTTTCAGGATTTCCTTGATGCCGTCTTCGTCCAGGCCGGAATCGGAATGGACGGCGGACGTTGGCTTGACCGGCTGGTCGCCAGGCGGGAACGCGGCTTCCGGTTCCGGCGGCGACACCTGCTTCACCGAAACGGGCCGGGCGTACGCTCCATGCACGTAACCTTCGTTTTGCAGCTTCAGCCAGCCGTTGTCGGTTTTCTCCGTCACCGCGAGTTGCGTTCCTTTCTCCACCGTGCGCAGGATGGAATAATCGCTGCCCGGTCCGGATCTCACGTTCAGGAAATAGGCGGTCGTTTCGTAACGGCTGACGGCCGATTCCGGCGCTGGCGGTCGTACCGCGGGTTTAGGCGGCGCGGAGGACGCCGCGCGAACGGCCGGCACGGGTTTCGGCGTTGCGGGAAGCGGAGTTTCGCCTACAGGCGGCGCGGCGGGAGGTTGTATGAGAAGCGAGAATTTCGGAATGGCGGTATTTCGGGGTTCGGGAAGAGCCGGTACGGAAGCGGCTTGGGCGCGGGAGCCGTGGAGGATGCCGGCGTATAAACCGGCGGACGGCAGCGCGGCAGCGAGCAGGACGATCAGGGATAAGAGCCAATGGGACAGACGTTTGACCATGGGATCACTCCTTCGTGCAATCGGGATTCGTACAGGCTATCTCGATTGTACGTGGAAGCGTTCGAGAAGCTTGTCAAAGCGTCTGCGGCGCTCGCTTGTTAATTTGTCAAATAAAGGAAGACCGCCCCGTGTCGGGGCGGTCTTTATCGATTAGGACAACCATTCGGCCAGCCGGGGATACGCTTGGCGGGCATCCTCGTAGCCTTGCCGGTAGAGCGACTCCAGCTTCTGCTTGTTCTGTTCCGTCCGGCCGACGGCGAGCGGCAGCTGCGGCCGGATGAGGAAAGCCAGCCCTTTCCGTTCTTGTTCTTCGGCATAAGCCACGGTATCGTTGTACAGCTCGTGCCGGCGAAGCATCGTCTCGACGAACGCCGGATACGTTCCGAACTTGCGTTCCAGCAGCCAGCGCAGCCGGTTCCTGCTTTTCTTGTAGCCCGGATTCCGGGTCAGGATCAGCACGTTGCGGGCGTATCCGTCCGCCTCCGCCTTGCGGACGGGGATCGGATCGGAGATGCCGCCATCCATTAGCTTGCGGCCTTGATACTCGACGATAGGCGCGAAGAACGGCAGCGAGCTCGAAGCCCGCAGCAGCGTCAGCAGGCTGCCGTCCAAGTCTCCGCCGCGCTTGGAATAATAGGCCGGACGCCCGGTCTCTACGTCCGTCGTCCCGACGACGAACTCGGCGTCCGATTCGTCGAACGCTTGAAAATCGAACGGGACCAGGTTTCGGGGAATTTCTTCGAAAATGAAATCCATTCCGAACAGCTCCCGCCGGCGGCGCAAAAACCTGCGCCACGACAAATAGCGGGGATCCCCCGCGAAGTCGATGTTGACCTTGCGATTGCGGCCGCGCTGCCGCGATAAATAGCTGGCGGCCATGCAGGCGCCCGCCGATACGCCGATCTGATAGGGAAATACGAGATTTCGTTCCGCGAAATACTCCAGCACGCCGGCCGTATACAGCCCCCGCATGCCTCCGCCTTCCAGCACCAGTCCGGCATCGTTCGCCGCTGGGATCATGTCGTCCACCCTTTCGCCTCTGCCCGAGGTTATCCGTCTTCCCTTATACCATTCCCCTCCCCGGCGCCCGATTCCTGTCTGGCCGCCCAAGTTTGCTCCATTAAAAATTTGACGAACCGTTCGTCCCGCACCAAGGAAGCTTGGAAATCGCGCTTCAACACGTATTCCGCCTCCTCGAAACGGGAGAAAGACCGGGGCATCGTTTCGCCGTTCCGGTCGATTTTCCATCCGTCGCCTGCCTGAAACACGTAGAAAGCGTCGGCATCCCGGTTATCGTACAGAATGCCGTGCGGCGAGCCCTTGACGTTGTACCGGTTCCGGGAAGCGTCCGGCCGGATCGGCTCGGAGCCGAACGCCGCTTCGACGTACCGGGTGTACGCCTCCTCCGTGAGCGGGCAGCCGGAGGCTTTGGCATGTCCTCCGCCCCCGTACCGCCCGGCGACTTCGGAGACGTCCACGTCGTCGCGCGCCGTACGCAGGCTGATTTTTTTGCCGCCCACGTTCAGGATGGCGATATAGTCCAAGTGGGGGTATTCCCGTCCTAATTCGCTCGACAGTTCGGAGTGGTACGACTCGGCATGCACGATGCCGACGCAGCGGTCCTCGACGAAGGCTTGCACGAGCTCCCGTTTTTTCCGCCGGACGTAGCGCTCGATTTTCTCCTGTTCCAGCTCCAGCAGCCTTTCTTCGAATTCCGTGAAGGCGAATTCGCCGTCCGCCTTCAGCCGCTCCAACATCCGCTCTTCGAATTCCTCGATCGACCAGAGGAAGAACAAGTCGTTCAGCTGTTTCGCCTTGACGTTGCCTTCGGCTTCCCATTCCCACGTGTCGTACTGCCGCACCCACTCGACGAACGTGCGGAGCGCGGCGTTCGGGGGGATCCATCCCTGCTGCAGCAAGTATTCGTAGAACAAGGAGGCAGCGGAAGCCATTCTGCCGTCTTCGTAAGCCACCGTAACGGAAGCCCAAGGATACGCGTTCAAGGGAAGCGCCGACTTGTGATGGTCGATCAGCTTCACTTTGCCTCCCGATTCCGCATACTCGGTAAGCCTTGCGGCATTCGCTTCGTTCACGGACAAATCGGTAATGAACAGCGCTTCGTTCTTTCGCTTTTTCCGGATTTCCAAGTACCGTTCCACATCGCGGTTCAGCCCGTCCACCGAGTTGTAACGGATCTCCGCCTGATCGCCGAACGCCAGCCGGGCCAGAATGCCGCATGATACGCCGTCCAAATCGTTATGGGTAAACAAAATCCGCATGGTCGATCCTCCGTGACGGGACCTAGCCCAGAATAACGGGTCTAGGATGCCCAACGCGTAGCGAACCATGCAGGCGATAGGTCTATTCCTCCAACAAGTATACGGCTCCGCTGGCCGGATCGACCTCCACGCCGTACACGCCGGTGCAGCCTTCATCCGGCTCCAGCGCGCTGCCGGTGCGCAGGTCGATTCTCCAATCGTGCAGGGGGCAGTGGACCGTCCCCCCGCACACCATGCCTTCCGACAACTTGCCGCCTTTGTGCGGGCACCGGTTTTCCAGCGCCAGCACTTCTCCGTCCGTCAATCGGAAGAGCGCGATTTCCTTGTCGCCCAGCTTTACGGTCCGGGCTCCCAACGCGTCGATCTCCGCCGTCGTCGCGACTTTCCTTTTTCCCATCGGCAATTCCTCCTGTCAACCTTGCGCCGGAACGGCGGCGTTCAGCGTTTCGAAATTTTTGCGCAGCTCGGGATTCCGAATGATCTGCTCCCAAGGGTCGGCCGACCGGCTTAGCGCCACCCGGATTCTCCCGTACAGCGCCTTGCGTTCCTCCGGCTTCTCCAGCGCTTTCCGAACCGAGTCCAGGCCAACCCGTTCGATCCAAACGGACGTTCTTTCGTTCCACTGCGCATTCTCCCGGTAGTATTGGAGGAACGCTCCGGCCCACTCGACGACTTCGTCCTCCGTCTTCACCACGCACAGCAGATCCGTCGCCCGGACATGCACGCCGCCGTTGCCGCCGACGTGCAGCTCCCAGCCGCCGTCGATCGCCACGACGCCGAAGTCCTTGATCGTCGCCTCGGCGCAGTTGCGCGGGCAGCCGGATACCGCCAGCTTGACTTTGGCGGGGGTGTTCAGCCGCTCGAACTCTTTCTCCAGGCGGATGCCCATGGCGATCGAATCCTGCGTGCCGAACCGGCAGAACGTGTTGCCGACGCACGTCTTCACCGTCCGCAGCGCCTTGCCGTACGCGTAGCCCGAAGGCATGCCGAGCTCTTCCCACATCTTCGGGAGGTCTTCCTTCTTCACCCCGAGCAGGTCGATCCGCTGCCCGCCGGTAATCTTGACCAGCGGGACGCCGAACTTCTCCGCCGTCTCCGCGATTTTCTTCAGCTCGGCCGGGTTGGTCACGCCCCCGTAGATGCGGGGAACGACCGAATACGTCCCGTCTTTCTGGATATTGGCGTGGTACCGCTCGTTCGTGAAGCGGGATTCCTTCTCGTCCTGGTATTCTTCGGGCCACAGCATGCCCAAGTAATAATTGAGCGCCGGGCGGCACTTCGAGCAGCCCTCCGGCTGGGACCAACCCAGCACGTGCATGACTTCCCGGACCGACCTCAGCTCCATGCGCTTGATTTCCGCCACGATCTCGTCGCGGTCCAGCGACGTGCAGCCGCAGATGCCCTCCTTGACCGGCGCGCCGGCGTTTTCTCCGCCGTACAGCTTGAGCAGTCCTTCGACCTGCGGCTTGCAGCCGCCGCAGGATCCGGAAGCTTTGGTGCAGGCTTTGATCGCGCCGACGGTTCCGCAGCCTTTGTTATGGATCGCGTCCAGGATCGCGTCCTTGGAGACGCCGTTGCAGCCGCAGACGATCTCGTCGCCCGCCATCGCCTCCAGCCGGCTTTCCGGCGAGACGGCGCCGCCTGAAGGCGAGAACCCGAGGAGCAGCTCCTTTTCCCGGCCTTGGATCGATTCGCCGCTCTTGATCAGCGAGAACAGCTTCGCGCCGTCCCCCGTGTCCCCGAACAGCACCGCTCCCGCGAGCCGGTCGCCGCGGATGACGATTTTCTTGTAGACGCCCTCGACTTCGTCCTGGTAGCGCAAGGACCGGGTGCCGGGCGGGCCTTCGTACGCGCCGGCGGAGAACACGTCCACGCCGGATACCTTGAGCTTGGTGGAGGTGACGGAGCCCGCGTAACCGGCCGTTTCCACGCCCGCAAGCCGCTTCGCCAGGACGGCTCCCTGCTCGTACAGCGGAGCCACCAGGCCGTACGCGATGCCCCGGTGCTCGGCGCATTCGCCGACCGCGTATACGGAATCGATGTTCGTTTCCATATAATCGTTCACGACGATGCCCCGGTTGGTCTCGATCCCCGATGCTTGGGCGAGGGCGACGTTCGGACGGATGCCGACGGCCATGACGATCAAGTCGGCTTCCACGTCGGTACCGTCGGTGAACCGAAGCCCTTTGACCCGCTTCCGTCCGTAGATCGATTCCGAGTGCTTCTGCAGCAGGAATTTCATGCCCTGCGCCTCAAGCTCCCGCTGAAGCATGCGGGAAGCCGTCTCGTCCAGCTGCCGCTCCATCAGGTACGGGTGAATATGGACGACGTTCACGTCCATGCCGAGGTGCAGCAGCCCCCGGGCCGCCTCGAGACCCAACAACCCCCCGCCGATGACGACGGCTTTGCGGTAGGACCTGGACGTTTCCATCATCGTCTCGCAGTCCTGAATATCCCGGAACGCAATGACGCCTTCCTTGTCCGCGCCCGGCAGCGGAAGCATGAACGGATTGGAGCCTGTCGCTAGAATGAGGGCGTCGTATTTCACCGCGGTACCCTTATGGGAGATGACGACGCGGTTTTTCGTATCGATCTTTTCCACGGCGTGGCCCGCGAAAAGGCGGATGCCGTTCTCCTCGTACCAATCCCAATCGTTCAGCACGATGTCCTTCAGGTCCGCGCCGCCGGCAAGAACGGAAGACAATAGAATGCGGTTGTAGTTGGGATGAGGCTCCGCGCCGAAAACGGTGATTTCGTAAGCGCCGGGAGCCAGCTTCAGCAGATGCTCGATCGTCCGGACGCCGGCCATCCCATTCCCGACCATCACCAATTTTTTCTTTTGAGTCATCGTAACCTCACTCCTTCGTCGGAATCGGAAAATCGAAAAAGCCTGCTCCCGCCCCGCGGAGAGTCATTAACTCTCTCGCCGGTGCGGCCGCAGGCTTCTTTGCCTTCGCCTCGGATACCCCATTGTATCCGTCGTATTCGTCGTTAGGGATACTATACAATCCGGACGTTTTTATGTCAATATACATAACGTCATAATATATTTTTTTGAGCGTATCGACACAACGCGTACATATATGTTATATATTTTAACATTAATATACTTTCGCATGGAGAAACCGAGCGAGAAAGGAGCGGCTTCATCGTGCGTTCTTTGTTGGTTGTCTACGATCCCGCGGCGCGTCCGGCCGCGAACCGGGAAACGCCTTCGGCGGAGCGGACGCCGGAAGCCGTGCTGGAGTCCGCCGGTTACCGGGTCATGGCCGCCTTCGCCCCCGAGCAGGCGCGAATCGGTCTCGCCAAAGCCGATGCGGCCGTGCTGGACCTTCCCGTTACCGAATTCAAAGCCTGGAGCATGCGGCTCCTCGCGGATAAACGGCTGCCGCTGCTCTGGTGGTGCAGCGATTCCGCCGCATCGCAATCCTTGGACGCCTGCGAAGACGACGTGCGGGTAGACGGCATCCTGACTCCGCGCATGGCGGACTACGAATGCCATTGGGCGCTGCACTTCGGAGCCAAGCGTTTTTACGAGCGGGAACAATGGCTGGAAGAACGCAGACAGTTGACGGCGAAGGTCGAAGAGCGCAAATGGATCGACAAGGCGAAAGGCATTCTATGCGAAATCAAGAACATCAACGAAACGGAAGCTTATGAAATGCTGCGCACGCAGGCGATGAACGAACGCAAGCGGATGGTGGATGTCGCCACCTCGATCGTGAAAGTATACGAGCTGCTGCAGGAGTCCAAACCGAAAGGAGCGAAACGGCGATGATCCAGCTGCTCAAGGAAGTCGGACGCGGAAAACGGGGAGCCCGGGACTTGACCTACGAAGAAGCGTTGTCCGCGGCCGGGAAAATCTTGTCCCGGGAAGCGACGCCGGCGCAAATCGGGGCTTTCCTGATCGCGGAGCGCGTCAAGATGGAGAGCGCCGAGGAAATCGAAGCGTTCGCGGCCGTCTGCCGGCAAGCCGCCTACCGGACTTCGGCGCATCAAGGCTTGGATTGCGCCGGCCCTTACGACGGCCGCAAAAAAAGCTTCATGGCGACGTTCCCCGCCGCCTTCCTGCTCGCCGCCGCCGGATTGCCGGTCACGCTGCACGGCGCCCCCAGCCTGCCGCCCAAATGGGGGATCACGCTGCACGATCTGATGCTCGCCGCCGGTTTCGATCCCTCGCGCGCCGGCAAGGAAGCGGCGCTTCGCGCGGCCGCCCGCGCCGGGGTGCTGTACGTGGATGCCGAGACCTGGTGCCCGCCGCTGAAAGAGCTTCGCCCGATCCGCGAAGAACTGGGCATGCGCACCGTGTTCAACACGGCGGAGAAGCTGGTCGATTACGCGCACTCCCCTTTTCTCGCCATCGGGGTTTACCATAATACCGTATTCGACCGGACTTCCCGCCTGCTGACGAAGCTGGGGTACCGGAAAGCCCTGATCGTGCAGGGGGAAGAAGGCTCGGAGGATCTCCATGTCGACCGCCCGACGCGTTGTTATCTCGTGGAGAACGGGGAAGCCCGGCTGCAGGTCATCGACCCGGACGCCTACGGCTTGGATGCGGAGGCGCCGGAAACCGAGTGGACGCCGGTCAAGCAGCTTCAAGCGGCCGAGGACGTCCTTCGGGGTCAAGGTCCGCTCGCCTATATTTACCAGACGGCCTTGAACGCGGCGGTTCGCCTGCACCTTGCCGATCGCGCGGGATCGGTCGAGGAAGGCTTGTACCAATGCAAAGCGATCCTGGAATCGGGCGGCGCCTGGAATCGGTATGCCCGGTGGAAAGAAGTCCTGCTTCGGGGATGAACGCTCCCGGAGATGCCCCATACTACCTCCGATATCGTTCGCGTCGATCAAGACGCGAAATGGGATCGGAGGTTTTTCGCATGCGTTCGGCAATGTTGGCTGCGATGGCGGTATTCATGCTTGCGTGGACCGCGGCTTTTGCACCCGCGACGTCGACGGCGGCTTCGGCTGCCGCGGTTGACGGGACGGAAGAGCCGCCGGCTTACGAGGTTCGGAAAGAAGCGCCGACGTACCGTCCCGAAGCGCTCCGTTCCGGCCGGAGCTTCCGCTCTCCCCGAATGGGCTACACCGGAGGCGGAACCCGAACCGGCGTGCGCAATCCCGCAACCGGACGTCCGGCGACGGGGACGACACCGGTAACGGCTCCCCGCAGAGGCGGGTTTTTCGGCGGGCTGTTCGGCGGTTTCTTGGCCGGGAGCCTGCTCGGCCACTTGCTCAACCCGTTCGGGTACGGCGTGGCCGGCGGCGTCTCGTTGATCGGCCTGCTGTTCTGGATCGTCGTGATTTACGCCGCGTATCGCCTGCTGAGGCGGGCGTTCAACCGGCAGCCTTAAGACGCAAAAGGAGGACGCGCAATGAGAAGCGTATACGGCGACACGAAAATGCCTTTAACCTCGCTGAAAAACGGAGACGTCCGGCAGCTGCGGGAAGATTTGTACATGTACACCAACCAGATCGTGAACCTCTTCTTCGCCGGCAACCGCGGCCTCTGGGTGCTCGTTGACGCCGGGATGCCCGGCTCCGGGGAAGAAATCGCGGAGATCGCGGAGACGCTGTTCGGAATCGGTGCCCGTCCGGACGCGATCGTCCTCACCCACGGCCATTTTGACCACGTCGGCTCCCTGCTGCGCTTGCTCGAGCGTTGGCCCGTTCCCGTTTACGCGCACGAGCGGGAGCTTCCCTATCTGACGGGCCAGCGCGACTATCCGGCCCCGGATCCGTCCGTCGAAGGCGGCCTCGTGACGGAGCTCTCCGCGTTTTTCCCTTCCCGGGGCATCGACCTGGGCGGCCGCGTGTCCGCCCTCCCCGCGGACGGACGGGTGCCCGGGATGCCGGGGTGGCGATGGGTGCATACGCCCGGCCATACGCCGGGGCACGTATCCTTGTTCCGGGACGGCGACCGCACGCTGATCGCCGGCGACGCGTTCGTGACCGTCAAGCAGGAGTCGCTGTATAAGGTCATCACGCAGCAGAAGGAAATCAGCGGACCTCCCCGCTATTTCACGACCGACTGGAACGCGGCCGAAGCATCCGTGCGTCTCCTGCACGGGCTCCGGCCGGATATTGCCGCGACCGGCCACGGCCAGCCGATGGAGGGAGCCGAACTGACGGAAGCTCTTGACCGGATCACGCGGAATTTCCGCAGCCTTGCGATCCCCGATTACGGTCGTTACGTGTGACGGCCGCATTACGTGACGTTTGCGGCAATCGATGCGACCCGTTCCCAAATTCCGTCCAGCGTGAGCGTCAAGTTAGCCCCGCGAACGGGATGCACGTAAGTCCCGTCGTTCCGGAAATAATGCTCGTGCCCGCCTAGAATCCCGATTTTCCCGATGAAACCCGGCGCGTATTTCCTGCGATCCCAGCGGGGGAATCCCCGCGAATCGCGCCGGATCCCGCTCCAGCTTCCGAGCATCGTCACCGGGTCCTTAAGCCGGCCCCGTTCGTCCACCGCCGCGAAATAACTGACTTTGTCGCGGTATTCGGCGCGGATCGGCACCTTCGGGCAGCCGACCTGCACGATGCGGAAATCCGGCACCGCTTCTTCCGCCATTAACCGGACGGCCGCATGGTAAGCGGCGACGCCGCCCCCGCTGTGTCCGATCAGCAGGATCGGCTTCCCGGCGGACCGGCTTCGGATTTCCGCCGCCGCCTCCTTCCCGCCCGATCTCCACCTGCCCTGCAGCCGAACGAGGTCGGCTCCGACCTCGAACAACTGCCGCCAGATCCGGTGGGTATGGTCTCCGTAGGGGAACAATTCGCGGATGACGGGATCCCTTCCCTCGCGGAGAAACCGTTCCCGAAGCTCTTTCCGGCAAGCATTGAAGATGCCGGGCATCGACGCGATGCCGGCCAGCAAATATACGTCCCAATCGTCCGCGGATCGTTCCAAGGGGTATACGCTCCTCCGCCTCTATCTCTCCCCTCAGGTTCCCCGAACGCTTAACGAGTTAAAACACCCGTCCCGCGCTGCCGACGATTCGGTTTACGGGACGGGTGCTGTTTTATCGATCCTTTACGTTCGTCTTATCGAAACGCGATGGCCGAGCCGCCCTCAGCCGCCTTGAAGGCCGTTTTTCACCCATCCGGCGACCGTCACGACCCGTTTGGCTTGATGGATGACGGCGTCGCGGGCGTTTTCGACGATTTTGCCCTCTTGGTTCACGGTGACGCTCGTGCCGTAAGGGTTGCCTCCGGACGTATAGGCAGACTGATCGGTATAGCCCGGCGCCACTACGATCGCTCCCCAATGGTACATCGTCGTGTAGAGGGCCAGGATGGTCGCCTCTTGGCCGCCGTGCGCGTTCTGGGCGGACGCCATCGCGCTGACGACTTTGTTCGCCGTTTTGCCCTCGAACCAAATGCCGCCGAGCGTATCGATGAATTGCTTCATCTGGGCAGCGACGTTTCCGAAACGGGTCGGCGTGCTGAAGATGATCGCGTCCGCATCCACGATATCGTCCTTCGTGACGACCGGAATATGCTGCGTCGCTTCGACATGCGCCTTCCAGGCCGGGTTGGAATCGATCGCCGCCTGCGGCGCCAGCTCCTGCACCTTGAGAATCTTCGTCTCCGCCCCGGCCTGTTTGCCGCCTTCTTCCGCCCATTGAGCCAACTGATAGTTCGTGCCGGTGGAGCTGTAGTACACGATCGCCAATTTAACGGATGCCATTGAGTTTCTTTCGTCCCCTTTGCTGGTCGTGTTTGGCCTGACCCCCAAATTTTTCGTCAACGGGGCGAAAGCTATGCATGCGCCGACCGGGTAGATCCAGGCGCACTTCGCGGCGAACTCGGGCGTTTCCACCAATTCCCTATCCGCAAATCTATGAAAAGCGCGAAACTTTCGGTTCGAATGCCAGTCTCATGGGTAACAACGAGACCCGAGGTGCAGCATGAGAACCAAGCTTTCCGTCCTTGTCGTCCTATCGTTCGTCATCTCCGCCATTTTTCCGTTCGCAAGCGCTTCCTCCCAATCGTCCCTGCAGCTGTATCTGAACGGAAGCAAGCTGAATCCGCCCGTACTTCCCCGCATCGTGAGCCAAACGACTCTCGTGCCCGTCAGAACCGTCTCGGAAGCGCTCGGCGCTTCCGTCGCATGGGATCCCGCCGCTCGATCCGTTACCATCGCGAAGCATTCCACGGTCATCGTCTTGACGATCGGCAGGACCAGCGCCAACGACGGCGGGAAAAGCGTCGAGCTCGACGCCGCCCCGACGATCGCAAGCGGCGCCACCTTGGTGCCGGTCCGGTTCGTCGCCGAACGGTTCGGCGTAAGCGTTCAGTGGGACAGAACCGCCCGGGCCGTCCGGCTATGGACGCCCGGTTTGCAGAGTTCGTCCGCGCTGATCTACCATTCCCACAACCGCGAATCGTACACGTCTTTACTCGGCGTGAAAAATCCGGACGATGCTTACGATGCCAAACGGAACATCGGCCTGCTCGGAGACCGTCTGGCGAGCGACCTCGAGAAACAAGGCGCGGAGGTTTTCCATGCGAAGGACGACTACCCTTCGATCTACGGTTCGTCGTTCAGCGTCGGCAAATCCTACGAATACTCGGCTATAACCGTCAAACGTTTGCTGGCCGCCCATCCGCGCATCCGGTACCTGTTCGATCTCCATCGCGATTCGAGCTCCCGGGACGAGACGACCGCGACGATCCAGGGAACGTCTTACGCCCGGCTGTATTTCGTGATCGGCAAGGAAAATCCGGATTGGAAACAAAACGACGGGCTGGCCCGCAAGCTGCAGTCCCTCGTCGAACGTAAATACCCCGGGTTGTCCCGGGGCATCGCGTATAAAGGCCGCAGCTTAGGCAACGGCGTTTACAATCAGAACCTGTCTCCCCGCAGCGCCTTGATCGAAATCGGCGGGGCTTACAATTCGCTTGAGGAATGCTATCGCACGGTCGATATTTTGGCGGACGCCATCGCCCAAATCATGGACGAAGGATATTAAGGGGCGAACCCGGCCCCGCTTTCAGTCCGCTGCGCCGGGATCCGGCAGCAGCCGGACCAGCTGCTCCTCCGCTTCTTCGGCGCCGCGGGCACGGATGACGGACCCGGGGTCCGGCTCTTGCCCTTCCGAAGAATGGGCATATTTCGGATCGTAATAATACTCCAGCAGCATGGCGACCGCTTTATCGTATCGCTCCGTCAGCAAGCATCCCTCGATTTCGGCCGCGATCGGCGTGTGGATGCGCTGCTTGATCCTGCGGAAAGCGGCCAGGCATTCCTGCGGGTATTCCGATGGCCGGTAATCGTTCAGGATGTTCCGGACCCGATCTTCGGTCGGCATTTCCAGCCAGAGATGCCGGCCGGTCTCTTTCTTGCGGAACAGAAACTCCGGCATTACGACTTTGCCGATCCGGCTGCTTTCCGCCTCGATGATCAAGTAAGGGGAACGCTCGTACCGGATCAATTCGTCCAGGAGCAGCGAATCGAACGTTTTCTGATTGCGGCTCTTCCGGCCGATGTGGCCGAAGATGGACCCGCGGTGTCCCGCCAAATCCTCCAGGTCGATCACCGGATAGCCTTTCCGCTTCAAAGCTTGGAGCACTTCGGTTTTCCCGGTGCCCGTATTGCCGTGAAGGACGTACAGCGGCTGCCGGATTTCATAGGATTCCAGCGTTTCCACGACCCACTTGCGGTAAGCCCGATAACCGCCGCTCAGGCGGTATACGTGGATATCCATCAAGGAAAGGACGGTGGCGGACGTCTTGCTCCGCATGCCGCCCCGCCAGCAGAACACGGCTTTGCGCCCCGGGATTTCCGCGAAGCGGCGGATGAACGCCGGCAGCTTGGCCGATACGATCTCCAGGCCTCTTTCTTTCGCGGCCGGGATGCCGACTTGCGTGTAAAGGGTGCCGATTTCCGCGCGTTCCCCGTCGTCGAACAGCGGAATATTGACGCTGCCCGGAATCGTGGATTCCCGGTACTCGGACGGCGAACGCACGTCGATCAGCGCGATGTCTCCTTGGCGGCGCTTGTCCGCCAACTCTTCGATGCCGATATCTTGAAACATAACCGTCTCCTTGGCTCCCTTGCTTGGGCTTCCGTCAGTCAAGAACCGCGATCCGTCCCGGATGGTCCGCCGTGACTTCGCCGATCATGTGCGCGTCCACGCCGGCTGCCCGCAGCTTCTCCAGCAGCTCCGCCGCCTGCTCGGGCTGCGCCGAGATGAGCAGCCCGCCGGACGTCACGGCGTCGCATAAAATATACCGGCCGATTTCGTCCAACGATTCGGGAAAATCGACGCTGTCCGATACGTGCCGGAAGTTGTTCTTGGTGCCGCCCGGCACGAAGCCCTTCTCGGCCAGCTCCCGCACGCGCGGAAGCACGGGCACGCGGCCCGCGTGCAGGCGGATGCCCGCGCCGCTGCCTTTGGCCATTTCCAGCGCGTGGCCGATCAGGCCGAACCCGGTCACGTCCGTGCAGGCATGGACGTCGTAAGGCTCCATCGTCTCGGCGGCCGATTTGTTCAGCGTCGACATGACGCCCGTCACCCGGCTGATTTCCTCCGAATCCAACTGTCCGTTCTTGAGCGACGTCGTGAGAATCCCGACCCCGATCGGCTTGGTCAGGATCAGGCGGTCGCCCGGCCGCGCGCCCGCGTTCGTCCGGACTTTGTCCGGGTGGACAAGGCCGGTGACGGCGAGCCCGAACTTCGGCTCCTTATCGTCGATGGAATGACCGCCGACCAATACGGCGCCGGCTTCCCGCACCTTATCGGACGCTCCCCGCAAAATTTCCGCCAGGATCCGCTTGTCCAGCGCCGAAATCGGAAACGCCACGATGTTCAATACCGTTAACGGTCTGCCGCCCATCGCGTAAATGTCGCTGATCGCGTTCGCCGCGGCGATCTGTCCGAACGAGTACGGATCGTCCACGATCGGCGTGAAGAAATCGACCGTCTGCACGAGCGCCGTCTCGTCCGACAGCTTATAGACTCCCGCGTCGTCGCTCGTCTCCAGTCCGACCAGCAAATTCGGATCCGGGACGGAAGGCGGCAACTCGCGAATGACCTGCATCAGGTCCGCGGGTCCGATTTTGCAGCCGCAGCCGCCTTTGCTGGATAAGGAAGTCAATCTCACGTTCTCCCACGATTCCATCGATTCTGCATCCCCTTTGCTTCTACTCTCTCCATCGTACACGATCCCGCGGAATTCAGGCAAACTTTCCGGCTCGCCCGCGATCGGGTGTGCTATAATGCTCTTTGTGCCTATTTATGCGTTAAAGGAGGTTGTCCGTTATGTCTCAAGCCAGTCTGGACTTGCATCCGGGGAATCGCGGCGGCGCGAAAATCGCGGCGATGGCGGCGATCTTCGTCTTGATCGCGGCCGCCGGTCTTCTGTACGTCAAATGGTGGCCTTATTATCATAAAGCGTTAACCGCCGCGGATACGCATTCGATCGGAAAATCCATCCTCGGCGATCCGGCGAACCGCGAGGCGGCCCCGAGCTGGAGCGGCGCGCTCGAATACGCGGAAGCCTACTTCAAATCCGTGTGGAAAGCGGCCGTTCTCGGCATTCTGCTCGGTTCGCTGGTGCAGGTGTTGATCCCGGCGCGCTGGCTGCAGCGGAAGCTGGGGAGCAACGGCTTCAAAAGCACGTTCTGGGGAGGAATCGCGGCCATTCCCGGCATGATGTGCACGTGCTGCGCCGCCCCGCTCGCCGCGGGACTGCGCCGCCGGAACGTATCCGCCGGCTCGGCCGTGGCGTTCTGGCTGGGCAATCCGCTGCTGAACCCGGCCACGCTCGTTTTCATGGGGTTCGTATTGTCCTGGAAATTCGCCGTCCTTCGGCTCGTTTTCGGTGCCTTGCTGACGTTCGGCGCCGGTTATGGGACGAGCCGGATCATGAGGGGCAAGGAAGCCGCCCTGCCGGAAGCCGCTCCGGAATCCCGCGCCGCCATGGAGGAACCGCGGTCCTTCTGGCTGCGGTGGGGGAAAAGCCTGGGGCTCATGCTGCTGCAGGTCGTCCCCGCTTACTTGGCAGCGGTGCTCCTGCTCGGCGCGCTCAAATGGTGGATGTTCCCGTCCATGGAAGGTTCCGAGATCGGGCTGCTGCTGTTGTTCGCCGTCTTCGGCACGCTGTTCGTCATTCCGACGGCCGCGGAAATCCCGATCATCCAGTCCTTCCTGGCCGCAGGCACGGGGACCGGTCCCGCGGCCGCGCTCCTGCTGACGCTGCCGGCCATCAGCCTGCCTTCGGTGTTGATCGCGGCAGGCGCATTCCCGCGCAAAATCCTATGGTCTCTGCTCGTTTGGGTAGCGGCGGCCGGCGTCGTCTGCGGCCTGGTCGGCATGGCCTTCTTGTAAATCCCCGTAATCGTATCTTCCCGCAGAAGGGTTGTCCCGGCAGCACATGCCGCCGGGGCAACCCTTCTTCCTTTGGATTGCATAAATTCTCCAGCGTTGGCGAACGTTAAAAGAAAACCGCACTCTTCGAGGTCGAACATCATGGATCAGAAAGCCGTCGAGTACCTTCAACGTTCCCACGATTTCCGGAAAGAAACGCTCGACAACGGCAGGTTCAAAATCGAACTGCTTTATTTCACCACGCTCTGCAAACCGGATATCATCCAGAAGGAAATCGCCCATCCGTTCCTGCTGACGGATACCCCCGAAGCGTTCGAGACCGTGTTGTCATCCGCCTTGTTCTGCAAGTCGATGGAAGAAGACGCCGACCCGACGGAATCTTTGCTGGAAGGATTCGTCGTGATCGTGCTGAACGGCAAGCGATTTAAGCTTAGGGCGCCGAAGCCGGGCAACGACAAGATCGGGGAAGCCGTCATCGAGACCACGCTGCAAGGTCCCCAGTCCGCCTTGTCCGAAGATATCGACACCAACCTGATGATCCTCCGCCGACGGTATCCCAGCGCCGATCTGGTCGCGGAGTCCTTCAAGCTGGGCAAAGTTTCCCAAACCCAATCCTATCTGGTCTATGACCGGAGCAAGGCCGTTCCGCAGGTCATTGACGATATCCGCGGGAAATTGCAGCGCATCGATGCGGACGTGGTCGCTTCCGCCGGGCAGGTGGAAGCTTTGATCACCGGAACGAAATACCGCTGGATCCCGATCATGACCATATCGGAACGGCCGGACCGCGCGATATTCAACCTGGCGCAGGGCAAATTCCTGATCGTGCTGGACGGGACCCCCTTCGTCCTCATCGCGCCGGCGGTGTTCTTCGATTTCGTCTCGGCCATGGACGACGTGTACCAATCGTTCGTCGTCACCCGCTCGCTGGTCATGCTTCGTTATCTCGGCATCTTCGTGACGATGACGCTGCCCGCCCTGTACGTCGCCGTCGTCTCCTACAATCCGGAAATCTTCCGCGTGCAGTTCGCGCTCTCGCTTGCGGGCAGCCGGGCCGCCGTGCCTTATCCGTCGTTCGTCGAGGTGTTCATCATGCTGTTCCTGATCGAAGCCCTGCTCGAAGCCAGTCTGAGGCTGCCCCGCTACATCGGTTCCACGGCCACGACCGTCGGCGGTTTGATTCTGGGACAAGCCGCGCAGCAAGCGGGACTGGTCAGCAGCGTCATGATCATCGTGACGTCCGCGGTCGCCATCAGCAATTTCCTGATCCCCATCACCGCCATGAGCTTCGCCTTGCGGATCGCCAAGTATCCGCTGATCGTGCTCGCGATCATGTTCGGCTTGACCGGCGTGGTGTGCGGCATGTTCGCGGTTACCTTGTACGCCTGCAGCCTCAAGAGCTTCGGCGTGCCCTATTTCCGCATGTTTATCGGGGAACCTGCCGTTTCCGGCTATAAGGAGGGGGATCCGTATTGAGCCGTTACTTTTACTACTTGTTCTGGCTGAGCCTTTTGATCAATACGATCTTTTTCGTCCCGCGGCTGCTCATGAACGAACGGTTCAACGGCAGCATCATGTCGGTTGCTTTGGGCATCGTTTACGGCAGCGTCTGCGCGATTATATTCGTGCTGTCCATGAACCAGTTTCCCGGAGAAGGACTTCCGGAAATCCTCAAGCGCTACGTTCCCGATTGGATTCGCGTTCCCTCCCTTCTCTTTCTGGGAGGGATGTTTGCCATTGCCGGTTCCTTGATTCTCATTGCGTTCTCGATGGTCACCTTGCGGTTCCTCAGCCCGGAGACGAATCCCGCGGTCATGCTGCTCTGTTATTGCGGCCTAGGCTGCTTCGCGGCGTGTTTCCGCCCATCGGCCATTCTGAACATCAACGAAATCGTGTTGCTCGTCAATTTCCCGTTCATTTTCTATATCATGTACAAATCGGTCACCAGCCGGGATATCGATTGGGATTCGATCCAGGTCCTCAGCGATTACGCGCTCAAACCCCCGAACTTGATCGCCTTCGCGGCCGCTACTTATCCTTTTACGGGGTATCTCAAGCTCGTATTGTATAACCGGATCTTCAAGAAATTGAAAATCAAGCATCTGTGGCTGATTCCTTTAACCGGTTTGCTGGTCATGTTGTCTTCCTTCCTCTCTCCCGTTGGCTTGCTTGGCGTGGACAGCGTAGGCGAATACTTGTATACCTGGATCTCGACCGCCGATACGCTCCGCATGCAATTCGGCTTCATTCAACGCGTCGTCTTTCTGTTTTTGTTCATCTATATCGGGTTCTCGCTCCTGTACATTACGACGTGTTGGAACATCTATGTCAACTTCGTTACGGACGCGATCGGGAAAACGACGATCACCGTGAAATCCCGCAAAATTCCCGTACAGGTCCTGGCGAGTCTTGCGATCTCGGTCATTACCCTGGTCTCCGGTTTTCGAACCAGCGACAAAGGCATGCTCGATTTCGTGATCGGGTGGCAATATATCCGGTTGGCGACGGAAGCGCTGCTCGTGATCTCCGTCGTATGGTTCGCGCTGCTTCGAAGGAGGCAGAAACGCCATGCATAGAGCCGCCAAAACGCTCGCGATTCTCGGAATGGCATTGGCATTCGCCGGCTGCGGCTTCAAGGACCTCGACAAACGGTTCTTCGTCATCGCCGTCGGCATCGACGAAGGCAAGACCGCTCCATACAAAGTATCTTTGAAGCTCGCGATCCCGTCGCCCAAAACCGAGCCCGGGGAAGCGAAATTCCAGGTCATTACCCAGGAAGCCGAAACGATCGCGGAAGCCGTCCGCTTAGCGAAGTCCAAGGTCGACAAAGAGTTCGATTTCGGCCATGCCCAACTGATCGTCATCGGCAAGGCGTTCTCGGACGACCACGAACTCGGACACTCGCTCGACTGGTTTTTCCGCCGCCGGGACATCCAGATGATCTCGTATATGGGCATCGGAGTGCCCGACGCGGAAGCGGTCATCAAAACGAAACCGCTGTCGGAACGGCTGCCCGGCAACGGGTTGATCCTGCCGTTCTCCAAGGAAGGAACGGAATCCCCTTATCTGGTGCCCGTCCATTTATTCGACTATTACCGTATGTGGAAGTATAAAGGCAAGGATCCGTTCCTTCCGGTCATCAAATCGGAGCCGGAAACGTTCATTATCGAAAACGTCGTCATCCTCAAAGGCACGAAGAAAAAACTGGAACTTTCGCCGGACGAAACGAGCATTTTCAACCAACTGGCCCGCAGTTACCCGCGTTTTGCCATGAAAGCCCAAGTGCAAAACAAATGGGTCACCTTTACCGGCACCCGGTTGAAGGTAAGTTACAAGATTTTGACGCCTGCCGGCGGCACGCCCGAAGTCCGTTTCCGCGTCTCCGCCGAAGTGGAGTCCGAAGACGCGCAAAGGCCGTTGTTCGACCTTTCCTGGACCCAACTGGAGCGCCTTGTGGCCGCCGAAATGAAGGACCAGATGCTGGCCTTGTTGCGCAAGTTCCAGCAAAACGGGGTCGATCCGATCGGGCTGGGCTTGCATTACCGGGCGACTAGGCACCAAGGCGACGCGGAATACGGGAAGTGGCAGGAGATTTATCCCGAGGTCCGGTTCTCTATGCATGTACAGGTCCGCTTCAAAGGAACCGGCGTGATCAAGTGATGGAAACCGTCAATGGACCATATGGATGAGAGGAGGAACGATTCGAAGGAACATCGGGGGAATGGATGATGGGGAAAGCGTTGCTCCGGCTGGAGGACATCGGCCCCGGAGGTTACTACGAATCCGCGGAGAATGGGGCGAAGCTTCTGGTTGTCGCAAGCCGGCTCAAGACAAGCGGCATCCCGTTCCAAGCCGCCGTCATCCCCCGTTTCGTCGATCCCGGGCGGAGATACGACCGGTCGATCGCCGATCTGGCGGATCCCGAAGCGGCGCGTTTCGTGCACCTGCTGCACGGGTTGGTCCGCTGCGGCGCCTCTCTGGGGATGCACGGCTATACCCATCAATACGGCCATTCCGTCAGCGGCGAAGGCAACGAATTCGCGGACGCGTCCTGCCGGCAAGACTGCCCGCCGGACGATCCGCCCTCCGCGCTCGCGGATCCCGCGGCGTTCCGGCAATCCTACGCGTTCGGAAGGTTCCATTCGGCGCTGACCGCGTTCCGCGCGGCCGGACTGCGTGCCGAATGGTTCGAGTCTCCGCACTACGTTGCCTCGGAGGTGCAGCGAAGGATTCTGGACGCTTGCAGCGGCGTCATCCATGAGACGAACCCGGACTTTCCGGAAAGTCGGCGGGTCACGCTCCGCCCTTCCTTGTCCGCCCGGGGATGGACGGCCTATGTCCCGACCCCGCTCGGTTACGTCGGGGGATCCTCCGTCGACCGGGATGTCGATCGCATCCTACACGCAGCTTCCGAATACGGCGAGGAAGAACTGGCTTCGTTCTTCTACCATCCCTTTCTCGAATTCCCTTATATCCGCCGGGATTCCGGGGGGAGATGGCGTTACGGCGCGAACTCTCCCCTTCATCGGCTTACCGGCGGGTTCGGACGTTTGGGCCGCCGTTTCGTTTCGATCCGCGAGCTGACCCGTTAGAAAAATTTGCGGATCATGTCCAGCACCGCCTGACGGGTTAACGGCTTGCTGAGATAATCGTCCATGCCGGCTTTGAGATACCGTTCCCGGTCGCCCTTCAATGCGTTGGCCGTCACGGCCACGATGATCGGGCACTCGTCGCCCGACAAGCTCTTCTTGATCCAGTCGGCTGCCTCCAGGCCGTTCATCCCGGGCAGCTGGATATCCATGAAAATCAGGTCGTACTGCCCGGTCAAGGCGGCCTCAACCGCTTCTCCCCCGCTTTCCGCGACCCGCACCCGATGCCCCTGGCTTTCCAGCATCCGGGTGAGCACGAACTGGTTGATGCCGTTGTCCTCCGCGACCAGAACGCGCAAAGGCGTTACCTTGGCCTGGCCTTCCAGGCCGGAATCGGACGGGTCCAAATCAAGCTCCGGTTTCTTCTCCTCCCCCATCACGATCGTGAACGCGAAGGTAGAACCCGGCCCATGGGTCGGCTCGACCCAAATTTCCCCGCCCATCAGCTCGACCAGCCGTTTGCTGATCGCAAGGCCTAGGCCGGTCCCTTCCGACCGGCGCGTCATGAAATTATCCAATTGAAAAAAAGGCTGAAACAGCTGATCGGACTTTTCCGGCGGAATGCCGATCCCGGTGTCGCTGACCGTGAACTTCAGCATGACATGCCCTTCGTGGCGGGCCAGCTGCCGGACCGTGATCGATACGCCGCCTTTCGAGGTGAATTTGATCGCGTTGCCGACCAAGTTAAACAGCACTTGTTTCAGGCGGGTGACGTCGCCGTACAGCAATTGCGGCACGTCGGGACCGATGGAGAACGACATGTCGAGCTTTTTCGCTTGCGCCTTCGGCGAGAGGATGTCCACCGTCTCGAAAATGCTGTTCCGCAATTCGAACAGCTCTTCGGACAGCACCGTCGTTCCGGAGTCGATTTTCGAAAAGTCCAGGATGTCGTTGATGATCGCCAGCAGCGTCTCTCCGCTCTTTTTGATGATATCCAAATATTCCTTCTGCTGGGCGTCCAGGTTCGTCGTCTCGAGCAGCAGGTCGGTCATGCCGATCACGCCGTTCATCGGCGTGCGGATCTCGTGGCTCATCATGGCCAGGAATTCGCTTTTGGCCCGGTTGGTCGTCTCCGCGGCTTCCTTGGCGATGATCAATTTCTTCTGCTCCGTGATGTCTTTGGCGATAATGTAGTAGCCGACCAGCTGCTCGTGGATGACGATCGGCGCGATGGTCGTCAGCACTTCCGCGACTTGCCCGTCTTTATGCACGATCTGGTCGATCCCGTTCTCCGCGTTCACGTCCCTCCTCAGTTCCGCAAGAATCGCCCGGATATCCCCGTGGGCCAAATAACGGGTGAACGGCTGGCCGGCCAACTCCGGAATCGAATATCCGGTCAGCTTTTCGGCCATCGTGTTGGCATGGATGATGTTTCCCGACAGATCGATCGAGAAGATCGCGTCATGATTGTACTTTTTGAGCGAGGTATACCTTTCGACGGTTTCCTGAAGCTTCAGTTCGACATGCTTGCGGTCGGAAATATCCTGGATCGTTCCGTACATCTTCAGCGGACGTCCGTCGGCGGAGCAGTTAACCACCCCCCGTGCATGCAGGTATTGGACCGAACCGTCGGCTTGTTGCCGGCGGAATTCGAAATCCAGCCTTCTCTCCCGCCAGGCATGGGAAATCGCCTGTTCGAAGGCAGGCCGAACTTCCGGCTGCGCCAAATCCGTCAGCTTGGGCGGACGAACGCCCCATTCCGAGCGATCGATGTCGCACACGGAATCCATTTGTTCCGAGAACGTCACGACGTCTTTCGCGAGGTCCCATTCCCAACTGCCGATTCTCGCGATCCGCTGAGCCTCCAAGATCAGGGTCTCCTGCTGCTCCGTCCGGTGCCTTGAAATATCGGCCGCTTCCATCAGCCATCGCCCGGGCGGTTCCGCTTCAAGGGCAACGGCCCGCAAGGACACCCAACGCTCTTCGCCGTCCGTTCGTACCAGCCGTAGCGCCTGCGGGGACGACGCGGCAGCCGCCGCAAGATGCGCGAAGCTGGGGAGACGATCCTGAGGGGCCAGCCAATCCATGAAGTTTGTACGGATAATGTTCTCTTGTCCGAGCATGGCGCACAACGCTTCGTTGGCTTCCTCGATTTCGCCGTCCGGACCTGCCAAAGCAGCCCCAAAGGTGGAATAGGCGTACAACGATCGGGACAGATAACGTTTTCGCTCTCCAGCCATGGCCTCGGGCAGCTCTCCTTCATCCGACTCTTTCTACCCCATTATATACCCGGCGGAAGCGCGGATTGAAACGAAATTCCGTTCCATGGAAAAAGGCCGCGCGCGGCGCGGCCAGCAGCGGTTCATCGGAACGACGTCAAGAAGGAAGGTTCAGCGCCGTCTGCAGATTCGCCCGGTCCTGCCGAATTTGCTCCGGCACGTCATAGGGGCGATAAAACCCTTTGTCGGCC
Source organism: Cohnella caldifontis (assembly GCF_029360585.1). GTDB lineage: Bacteria > Bacillota > Bacilli > Paenibacillales > Paenibacillaceae > Cohnella > Cohnella caldifontis. The sequence continues at coordinate 65,258 of NZ_JAQZSJ010000002.1, forward strand.
ATCCACCTCGTCAGTTGTTCGTGCGTATCGATCGCTTCGAACAGTTGCTTCCGGATCGCGGCTTTCAGCTCCGGCGTCGCCGCTTCCGTCGCGGCGACGGCGAGCATATGGATGCCGGATTTGGACGAGGTCAGCAAGTCCCATCCGATCACCTGGTCGGTCAGGACGTCCAGCCCCATCAGCTTTTCGATTACGGGGATCATGTTCTCACCTCCGGCGGTTCGACGGCTTGCGCCAATATTCCGTCCAGTTCCCGTAGATGGCTTTCGGTCCGCTGCACTTCAAGCTCCATCAACGCCTTTAACTCGGGATCGCTGACCAGCATCCGCATCGTTTTGGCTTTCGTCAGGCACAGCGTCTTGAAAGCCGCGATTTCATGCAGATCGAGCGTTTCATGCACGCCGAACCGGTTCGGCATCACGGAACCGAGGCTCCCTCCCCCCGTCATGGCTTCAGCACCACCTTTACGCATTCGTCCAGCTTGTCGTCGAATATTTCGTACCCGCGCTTGGCGTCCGATAGCGGAATCACGTGCGTCACCACGTCCATCGGGTCGATCTTGCCGGAAGCCACCATGTCGTACATCTGCGGCATGTAATGGATGACCGGCGCCTGTCCCGTCCGGATATTGACGTTGCGCTGGAACAAATCCCCGAGCGGAAAGGCGTTATATCTGCCGCCGTACACGCCGGTGATTTGAATCGTTCCGCCCTTGCGCACGGCCTGCGAGGCGATGACGATCGCGCCCATGGCGCCTCCCTGCAGCTTCATGCCGGACGCGAGGAACTCGAGCGGGGTCATTTTGCCGTCCATGCCGACCGCGTCGATCACCACGTCGGCGCCGCCTCGGGTCATCTCCTTCAGATGGTTGCCGATGTTCTCTTCCTTCTCGAAGTTGACGGTTTCCACGTTGTTCCGTTTGCGGGCCCGCTCCAGCCGGTACGCGATGAAATCGACGGCGATGACCCGTTTGGCGCCTTTCAGCCAACAGAACTTCTGGGCGAACAAGCCGACCGGCCCGCACCCGAGCACGATGACCGTGTCGCCTTCCTTGACCCCGGCGTTGTCCACGCTCCAGTAAGCGGTGGTCATGGCATCGGCGATGACCGATAACTTCTCGTCCGGCACTTCGTTGCTCTCCGGCACTTTGAACGGCGTGAAATTGGCGTACGGAACGCGCATGTATTCCGCCTGCCCGCCCGGATAGCCGCCCGTCGTCTCGGAATAGCCGAAAAAGCCGCCCATGTCGCCGTGCGGATTGGAGTTGTCGCATTGGCTCTCCAGGCGGTTCCGGCAATACCAACATTGGCCGCAGCTGACGTTGAACGGAATGATCACCTTGTCGCCTTTCTTGAGGCGCGTCACTTCCGGCCCCGCTTCTTCCACGATGCCGACCGGCTCATGGCCGATGATGTAGTTCTGGGGCAAGTTCGGGATCATGCCGTGAATCAGGTGCAGGTCGGAGCCGCAGATGGCCGAACTGGTGATCCGCACGATGATGTCGTCCTTCTTCTCGATTCGCGGATCCGCGACTTCTTGGACTTGGACGTTCTTGATGCCTTGGTACGTTACGGCTTTCATGGGCATTCTCCTCCGCTCTATCGGTCCGGCGTCGCGAACATGCCGAGCCGGGCGGTATCATCCGGGAACAAATCGAGATTCGCGATTTTGACCGTCGTGTCGGCAGCCTTCAAGTCCATCCGGAACTGCTCCCCGACTTGATAGGGGTGCAGCCAGTGCTTGTCGATCATCAGGCGGGAAATCTCGTCATGCAGATCCAAGGCTTCCTGCAGCTGTCCTTTCAGGATTTGCCTGGCCTCCGGCGACGCCGTCTCCCCGATCGCGAACGCGCAATTCCGCACGCCGTTCTTGGCGCGCATCAGAAACTCCACGGCGAAAGTGCAATCCGCCAGATCGGCCATGCCGACGGAGTTGATCGGGTCCAGATAATCGTTATTCACCCGCGTGCGCCCCCCCGTCTTCGCTCAGCCGGATTTTCTCGTACAGGCCTTGCAGCTGCCGGACGTGCCGAATCGTCATGTCCACGTCTTTCTGCAACAGTTTCTTGAGGTCCCGATCGAAAACGAGGCCCTGCATCATCTTCGATTGGGCGAGGCAAAGCGTCTTGAAATTGAGCATTTCGTGGATTTCCATCGTTTCGTGCGGCGCCAGGTACGTTGCTGTTTCCAATCGTTTCACCCCCGGGGAGTTCGAAACCAGGTTTAGGTTTTCCTTCCGTTATGGGATTATGCAACGCAAAAGCCGCCTCCCCTAAGGGAGACGGCCGGCGTCAACGATGGGCGGCGAACTGCCGAACTACGTTTCAAGCAAAATTCGGCCCGTAATCGTTAAGTCGTAGCCGGAGATCGCGCCCAGTTCGCTGCGGAACGCTTCCGAATTCAGGATGCGCAGCACGGAGTCCGTCCAACTGCGGTTTTTTAACAGCACCAAATCGTAACGTTCTTGGATTAACGGGATGAAATCGACGTTTCCGACGATGGAGGCGGCCTTCTCGATCCCGACGCCGACATCCGCTTCGCCGGAAGCGACTTTGGCGGCGATCCCGAGGTGATTCGTTTCTTCCGTATCGTACCCCAGGAGACGATCCGGCCGAATCCCGTGCAAACGCAGCTGCTCATCCAGCAGCACCCTGGCCCCCGAGCCTTTCTCGCGGTTCACGATCCGCAGGCCGGGCTGCCTCAGATCCTCCCAAGCGGCGAGCTTGCGCGGATTGCCGCGCGGAACGTAGAACCCGGCCCGCCGGGAAAGCAGGTTCACGACGAGATACGGAAACCCGACGAGAATGGCCCGGATATAAGGCAAATTGTACTCCCCGGTGTCCCCGTCGAGCAGATGCGTGCTGACGAGGTCGGCTTCGCCGCGGTACATGGCCATGAGGCTGTCTAGGCTGCCTGCATAAGCACGGAGCGGACGCACGCCGTCCACGCGCTTCTCGATATGCGAGGCGAGAATGTCCAAGCTGACGTCTTGGCCGGTGATGACGATCGGGCTGCTCCCCGAGACCGGGCCCGGAGGATGCGGAACGACTCGGGAAACGGGAGCGGCCGGGAAGGCAGCCTCATTCGCGGCGATCCCTTTGGCCCGCCGTTTGTACGCTTCCAGGTCGGATGCGTCGACCCGCATTTGTTTCCCTACCCGATAGGAGGGCAGTTCCCCTTTTTTGATCAGATCGTAGACCGTGAGCTTCGATATTTTGAGAAGTTTGGCGACTTCTTCCGTCGTATAGGAAATATCCGGTTCCATGGCGATTCCCCTGTTCCAGGATGGATGCGTCTCTATTCTATCATAGTCCGGCATGTGCCAGACGGATAGGCGTTTACAAGAACATCCTCTGAACCATATAATATATCCAATTATATCTACATATAACGAAACATAATGGTGGAGTGGAGATCATGAGACGTCGGTTGAGCATTTGCGCGGCGAGTCTGGCGATTTTGGCGGCGATTGGGATGGCAGGATGCAACGCCGATTCCAAGACTCAGCCTTCGGGCGAAAACGTGGAATTGACCGTATCCGCTGCGGCCAGCTTGACCGATGCCCTGGAGGAAATCGGAAAAGCGTATGAATCCGGGCACCCTTCCGTGAAACTGGATTTCAATTTCGGCTCGTCCGGCGCCCTGCAGCAACAGATCGAGCAAGGAGCCCCCGCCGATTTGTTCCTTTCCGCATCCCCCAAAAACATGAACGCGCTTGTCGAAAAACAGCTGATCGATCCGGAGCGGCACGCTGCGATGCTCGCGGGCGAGCTCGTCGTCGTGGTGCCCGCGGGCGGGCAAGTCCCGATCAGCGGGTTGGCGGATCTGACGAAAGATGGCGTACGGCATGTGGCGATCGGCATTCCGGGGAGCGTGCCGGCCGGCAGCTACGCCAAAGAGGCGCTCGAAAACGCCAAACTGTGGGATTCGCTTCAAGCCAAAACCGTGCAAGGAAAAGACGTTCGGCAGGTTCTCCAATACGTGGAAACGGAAAACGCCGACGCCGGGTTCGTCTACAAAACCGACGCACTCGCCTCCTCTAAAGTCAAAATCGCCTTTTCCGTCGATCCGGGCACCTACTCCCCGATCGAGTATCCGGCGGGCATCGTGAAATCGACGAAGCATCCCGAGGAAGCGGAAGACTTTTACGACTACCTCCGCTCCGACGAAGCCTTCGGCGTGTTCGCCCGCTACGGGTTCGCGAAGCCCGGCTTGCGGTGACGCGCATGGATGGGGAGACGTTCTGGACGCCGGTTCGGTTATCGCTGCAAATTTCCTTCGTATCCAGTCTTCTGGTTTTAGCGCTCGGAATCGTCGCGGCATGGCGGATGTCCCGGAGATCGTTCCGGGGGAAGACGTTTGTTGAAACGGCGTTCATGCTGCCGCTCGTCCTGCCTCCTACGGCAGTCGGTTTTCTGCTCCTTACGGTCCTCGGACGGAAAAACGGGCTGGGAAGGCTGCTGGAAGCGGTCGGATTCCCGCTCGTCTTCACCTGGCAGGGAGCGGTCGTCGCGTCGGTCGTGGTCGCCTTTCCGCTTGTCTACCGGACGATGAAGGCCGGCTTCGATGCCGTCGACCGGGACTTGGAGGACGCCGGTCGGTCGATCGGGGCGAGCGAATGGCAAGTTTTCCGGCACATCGCGCTGCCGCTTGCCGCACCCTCCCTGCTTTCCGCCTACGTCCTCGGCTTCGCCCGCTGTCTCGGCGAATTCGGCGCGACGCTCATGGTGGCCGGGAACATTCCCGGACGTACGCAGACAATGCCGACCGCGATCTATCTCGCCATCGATACGGGCCATGCCCCCCTGGCTTGGGCTTGGACGGTATCGACGATCGTCGTCTCTTTCCTGCTGCTCCTATTCACGGGAATTAAAAAAAGAGAATAGCGGACCATCCGAGCGTGGGGATCGAATCCCCGCTTGGACGGTCCGCTGTTCCCTTCCGTTCCGTTTAGCTTTTTTGCGTGAACTCAAGCAGTTTGCCGGGGATTTGCGCCAGCGGGACGACATGGTCGACGCAGCCGAGCTCGATCGCCGCCTTGGGCATGCCGAACACGACGCAGGATTCTTTGGCCTCCGCGATCGTGGTGCCGGCACCGGACTCTTTGGCCAGGAGCATGCCTTTCGCTCCGTCGGCTCCCATCCCCGTCATCAAGACGTAATGCCGCTTCACCCCGGAGAGCCGCGCGACGGATTCGAACAGGACGTCCACCGAGGGACGATGGCCGTTGCGCTGGGGTTCCCGATTCAGCTGAATCCGGTACTCTCCTCCGTTTTCCGCGACGGTCATATGGAAATCGCCCGGCGCGATATAGACCGTGCCGCCGCGCAGCGGCTGGCCGTCTTCCGCCTCCACGACGCGAAGCTTGGACAGGCTGTCCAGCCGATCGGCCAGCGATCGGGTAAACTTGGGCGGCATATGCTGGACGACGAGCACCGGATACGGAAATCCGGCCGGCAGCTCGCCGATCACGGCATCGAGCGCGCGCGGCCCGCCCGTGGAAGTGCCGATGGCGATCAGCTGCCGAACCGATGCCGGCACGGACCGGTTTAGGACGGCCATACGAGGCGGCGGGGGAGCGGCATACGGTTCGCGCCGGATCGGCCGCAGCGCCGACGAAGGGGCCGCAGCCGCGGCTTTGATCTTTTGGCGCATCTCGTCTTTGATTTTATAGAGATCCGCGGAAGTCGAACCGGACGGTTTGGCGATGAAGTCGACCGCGCCGAGCTGCAAAGCCTCGATCGTTTCCTTCGCCCCTTCTTGCGTGAGCGAACTCAGCATGACGACGGGCACGGGCCGCTCTTTCATGATGCGGGCGAGCGCCTCCAATCCGTTCATCACCGGCATTTCGACGTCCATCGTGATCACGTCCGGCAGCAGCTCGCCCGCCATCCGGACTGCTTCCTCCCCGTTGCGAGCCGCCCCGACGACCCGAAGCTGCGGATCTTCTTCGATCAGCCGCGCGATCAGCTTGCGCATGAACAAGGAATCGTCCACGATAAGCACTTTGGTGTGGCCCATACTCTCCTCTCCCGTCTTTCCGCTTCTTACCGGATTTTGAAGTTGGAGACGGAATCGCTCAGCTGTTCCGCCAATTGGGCGAGAGACTGCGAAGTGGCGGCCGTCTCCTCCGCGGCGGCGGCCGATTGCTCGCTGGCGGACGCGACGTGCTCGACCGAACGGAGCACTTCTTCCGCCTGGGCGGACTGCTCCTCGCTCGCGGCGGCGATTTCGGATACTTTCGCCGAAGCTTGGTTCACCCGCTCGATGATCCGTTCGAAGGCCGTCCCCGTTTCCCTCGTTGAGGCGACTCCGTCCGCGACGGCAATAACGCTTTGGCGCGTGCTTTCCTGAATGCCGCGGATGATCGACGTGATCTGCTTGGTCGCCTCCCCGCTCCTCTCCGCCAATTTGCGGACTTCGTCGGCGACGACCGCGAATCCGCGCCCTTGGTCGCCGGCGCGGGCCGCCTCGATCGCCGCGTTCAACGCGAGCAAATTCGTCTGCTCCGCAATGTCGTCGATGACCTCGATGATCTCCCCGATTTTGTGGGAATCGGTTTCGAGCCGGTTCATCTGTTCGCTGACGCCGTTCATCCCCTCGATGGAGGAACGCACGGCTTTCCCTCCGTTTTGGGCGATTTGGACCGAGGATTCCGACAGTTCCGCGGCTTGCTCCGCGTTGGCGGCGACCGAGCGGATCGCGTCCGACAATTCCCGGAACAATTGGTTCATCGATTGCGTGGCGGATGCCTGGCTCGTGCTGCTGCCGGCGATCTCCTCCGTGCTGGCCGATATTTGCTGGGCCGCCGTGGACACGTTATGGGCGGATTGCGTCGTGACGCCGATCAATCCGCGGAGGTTGGCCCTCATCCGGTTCAAGGCCAGCACCATGCTGCCGATTTCGTCTTTGTTTTTGACTTTGAGCTCGTCTGACCTCAAATCCCCGCCGGCCACCTGCTCCAGCGCGGCGGTGACGGCGCGGACCGGATTCGAAATGCTCCGGATCAGCAAGTAGGCGACGACGATCGTGGCGGCTAACGCGATGACCGTGATCGCGGCCAAGACGTCCGTCGCGATTTTCTTCGCGCTCCTGGCTCGGTTCCAGGCGTCGTTCACGAGTTTGTCGATGTCGGATTTGATTTTGTCGTGGGTTGCCCGGAAACCGTCGAACAGCGTCTTTCCGTCCCCGACCTTCAAACGCGCTTCCTCCAGCTTCCCGGACTTCGCCAAGGCGATTTGCGATTCGAAATACTGGTTGATTTGATCGATTTGCGGCTTCGCCTGTTCGATCAATCCGGCCATGATCGGATGGCTTGCCAGGTGGGGCTGGATTTTTTGCAACTGTTGATTGACCATTTCTCGCCCCATCGTATAGGGCTGCAGGAAGGTTTCGTCTCCCGATACGAGGTACCCGCGAACGCCGGTCTCTTCGTTCACGAGAGAGGTCAAGATTTCGGACGCCGCCAGCGAGAGCGGGATCGCGTCGGTCACGATGCTGTTCGTCTGCTTCTCCACCCGGTTCATGCCGATGACGCTGTAGACCGCCAGAGCGGCTAACATCACCAAGATCACGGAATAACTCGCGTAAAGCTTTTTAGCCACCGTCATGTTCATCGTTCCCATCCCTTTTCTTGGTTTCGGATTCAGACCTTCTGATAGAAAAACGTTTCGGTTGGTTCCAAATCGTATCGGGCGGGTTGGAAGATTTGCTCGGTTCCGCCGATGAACAAGTACCCTCCCGGTTTCAGCGCTTTGCTGAATTTGGCGTAGACGGCATCTTTCGCCTCATCCGTGAAATAGATCAGCACGTTGCGGCAGACGATCAAATCGAATTGCTGCCCGTACGGATCGGCGAGCAGGTTATGGTGCTGGAACGTCACGTTTTGCTTGACTTCTTCGGTCACGCGGTACGTCGCGCCCTGCGCCCGGAAAAACCGGCCGAGGACGGCTTTGGGCACTTCCCGGACGGATTGGGCCGGATAGACGCCTTCTTTGGCTTTGCGGAGCGCGCCTTCGTCGATGTCGGTCGCCAGCACCTGGAATTCGTGGCGCCTGAGCGAACCGAGCAGGATCATGGCCAGCGTATAGGGCTCGTCCCCCGTCGAGCATGCCGCGCTCCAGCATTTCAGGGATCGGCTCCGCTTCAGCAAATCCGGCACGATCTTCCGCTCCAGCACTTCCCAACGTTTGGCGTTCCGGTAAAATTCCGAGACGTTGATCGTCATGTGGTCGAGGAACTCCTCGAACAGCTTGCGGTCAGCGGCGAACGCCCGGAAAAATTCGCCGAACGTCTTGAAACCTTTGTTATCCCTCAGGCTGATGAGCCGGCGCTTCATCTGGTTTTCCTTGTAGAGCGACAGATCGATGCCGGTTTTGGCTTTCAGCTTCGTTTTGAACTGCTCGAAATCGAGGTCAGACGCCGTCATGGACGACATGGGAATCCCGCCTTATCGGATTTTGAACTGGGAGACGGACCGGTTGAGGTCTTCCGCCAACAGGGCGAGCGACTGCGCGGTGGAGGCCGTCTCTTCGCTGCTGGCCGCCGCCTCTTCCGACGCCGCGGATATGCTCTCGATCGAGGACAGGAATTCGCCCGATTGGGCGGCTTGCTGCTCGCTGGCGGCGGCGATTTCGTTCGCTTTGCCGGCGGACTCGTTCACCATGTCCACGATGTTCTTGAACGCCTCTCCCGTCCGGCGCGAGGAAGCGACGCCTTCGGTCACGGCTTTCACGCTCGTCTTCGTATTCGCCTGCATGCCTTTGATGATCGAGGTGATTTGCTTGGTCGCTTCGCCGCTCCGTTCCGCCAGCTTGCGGACTTCGTCCGCGACGACGGCGAACCCGCGCCCTTGTTCGCCCGCCCTGGCGGCTTCGATCGCCGCGTTCAAGGCCAGCAGGTTCGTCTGCTCCGCGATGTCGTCGATGACCTCGATGATTTCCCCGATCCGGTTGGAATCCTGTTCGAGCAGCTGCATCTGGTCGTTGACTTGGATCATGCCTTCGATGGAAGAGCGGATGACTTCCCCGCCCTCATGGGCGACCGTCACGGTGCGGCCCGAGAGCTCGGACGCTTGCTCCGCGCTGCGAGCGACGGCGTTGATGGCGTCGGTCAGCTCGCGGAAGAGCTCCGTCATCGTCTGCGCCGCTCCCGCCTGGGTCGAGCTTCCGCTCGCGATTTCCTCCGTGCTGGCCGAAATTTGCTGGGAGGCGGCGGCGACGCTCTCGGCGGACGCCTGAATGCTTCCGACCGTCGAACGCAGGTTCCGGATCATGCGGTTGACCGCGGCGGCCAGACGGCCGACCTCGTCCTTCGTCTCGATGTCGAGCGTTTCCCGAAGATCGCCTTGGGACACCTTGTCGACCACGGCCAAAGTCCGGTTCAACGGCCGGGAAATCAGCAGGGAGATCCAGAAGCCCAGCAAAATGCTCAGCAAAACGGCAACGGCGATGACCGCGAGCGTCGTCGCGCGGGTGGATTTGTAAAGCGCGTCGCCTTGATCGTTCGTTTCCCCGGCGATTTTAACGTTGAGCGCGACAAGATCGTCCAGCACCTGTTGCAGCTCGTCCCCGCTCTGCTTCATTTCTCCCTTCAACAGCACGGCGAACGCTTCCACCTCGTTTTTCTCGTTCAACGCGTATCCTCGATCGATCAGCTTCGAATACGCTTCCCATGCCGGTTGGAACTTGGCGAGCATTTCGTTTTCCGCATCGGTCTTTTCCGTCGCGTTATACTTGTCGATATCCGCCAGCAGTTCTTTTTTGAAGCCTTCGATTTTATCCTTGTAATCGTTGTTCTCCTGATCGGTAACGGCGATATACGCCATATCCCGGATGTTCACGCGGATTCTCTGGTACAAATACTTGGCGTCCGTCAAATAAACGATCGGCAGCAAGCTGTTGTCGTTCAGGTCGTCCATCGAGCTTTTGATTTTGCCCGTGCTGTTCAAGCCGGACCAGCCGACGAAAGCCATGATGATACACATGACGACGAATGCGGAGATCAGCTTCATGGATGTTTTCAGGTTTTGGAACCATTTCATGGATGCGGCACCTCATCGTTTGCCCTGTTATTTTTACTGGCCGACGTTCCGATGGAACAGCGATGCGATTTCCAAAATCAGCGCCACGCTTCCGTCGCCCAGAATCGTCGCCCCGGCGATACCTTCCACTTTGCCGATATAAGCGCCCAGCGATTTGATGACGATCTCCTGGTTGCCGATCAGATCGTCCACCACGAGCGCCAGCCGCTTCTCCGCCGATCCTACGATGACCAGGGGAATTTGGGATTTCTCTTCCCGTCGGTTCTCCGAACGGAAGCGGTCGTGGATGCTCACGACGGGGATGACCTGGTGGCGGATCATGACGACCGGCTGTCCCTGCATGTTCTGGATGTCCCCGCGGGTGACCCTGACGATCTCGGCGATGTTGGACATCGGGATGATCAGCGTCTGCCCGTTCACCTTGACCAGCAATCCCACGATGATCGCCAAAGTCAGCGGAAGCTTGATCTTGAAGCTCGTCCCCTCGCCCAGCCGGGTTTCGATATCGATGAGACCGTTCAATTTCTCGATATGGCTGCGGACGATGTCCATGCCCACCCCGCGCCCGGATACGTCGCTGACCCGCTGAGCGGTCGAAAAGCCCGGCCGGAAAATGAGATGGATCGCTTCCCGGTCGCTCAACGTTTCCGCTTCTTCGGCGGAGATGATGCCTTTGTCCGCCGCCGACGCCTTGATTTTGACGGGATCGATCCCCGCGCCGTCGTCTTCGACGTAGATGACCACTTGATTGTCCTCATGCGCGGCGCGGATCGCGAGCGAGCCTTTGCGGGGTTTGCCCCTCTGCTCCCGGATTCCCGGGCTTTCCAGTCCGTGGTCGACCGCGTTGCGGATCAGATGGATCAGCGGGTCGGCGATCTCTTCGATCAACGTGCGGTCCAGCTCGGTGTCCTGGCCTTCCATCGTGAGTTCCAGCTCTTTGCCCAGCTCTCGGGACAAGTCCCGGATCATCCGGGGGAACCGGTTGAACAGCTGTTCGATCGGAAGCATCCTGGCCTTCATGACGCTCTCCTGCAAATCGCCGATGATCCGCGACAGATGGTCCGAGATATGGCCGAGTTCGCTGACCGAAGGATCCTGGAACCGCCTTCTCTGCGTGCGTTCGACTTGCTGGATCCGCGTCTGGTCGATCACCAGCTCGCCGACCAGGTTCATCAAGTGGTCCAGCCGGTCCACGCTGACGCGGATCGTCTGGGATTTCGACTTGGCCGCCGATTGCGGATCTTCCATGGTCGGCTTGTCCGCCGCCTGCGGAACGGCCGCCATTTCGGTTTCCGCCGTGTCCACCGGCTCGGCTTTTACGTCCGCCACGTCCGCCAGCCCCTGGACCTTCTCGCGAATCTCATCGGCCTCTTGCGTTCCGGCATAGAGATAGGTTAAGGTCAGCGATTCCGTATAGCCTTCTTCCAGGCTCTCGTATTCCGGAGAAGCGAGCAGCACTTCTCCCCATTCGGACAGCATCGTTTGGATGACGTAGGCACGCGCGCCTTGAATGACGCACTCCGGCGCGATGCCGACGGACAACCAATAGACGCGGTGTCCTTTCTCCTTCTGCTCTTTCACTTTCAAGCGGTCGGAAAGCGAGAGAACCGGCCGCGTCCATCCGGCGTCCCGCTCCGCCGCGGCCGAGGTTGCCGCTTCCTCCGCGCGGCGTTCGAACGCTTCCAGCGCCTTCACGTTGTCCGAGATGTCCGCCCGGGGCGCGTCGGAATCCACGATGCCGTTCTTGAGCAGTTTCAGGTTGTCGAGCGAACGGAACAGAAGGTCGATCAGCTCCGGCGTCACCGCGGTTTTCTTGGCCCTGACCCGATCCAGCAGATGCTCCATGCGGTGGGTGAGCTGTTTCATTTCTTCATATCCCATGGCCGCGGACGAGCCCTTTAGCGTATGGGCGGCGCGGAACAAGCTCTGGACGGCGTCATCCGAACCGCCTTCCCGCTCCAGCTTCAAGATGAACTCGTCCATCAGCTGAAGCTGTTCTTCCAATTCCTCCAGGAAAACCTCTTTATATTCGTTCAGCATGGCGGCCTCCTTATTCGTGAAGCAGCACTTCATCGAGGCGGAGAATGCCGACGAGCCCGCCTGCCGTCAGTCCGATCCCGACGAAAAAGTTGCCGTCGATGCCGCCGACCCGATCCGGAGGCGGCTGAATGTCGGAGAACGTCGCCACTTTGTTGACGCGATCGACGATGATGCCGACCGTGTCCTCGAGATGGTTGACGACCACGATCCGGGTCGATTTCTCGGCAGGCGCTTCTTCCATGCCGAACAGTTTCCTCAGGCTGAGAACCGGAACGATTTTCCCTCGAAGGTTGATCACGCCTTTGACGTACGGTTTCACGCTGGGGATCTGCGTGATTTCCTGCATCTTGATGATTTCGTGGATATCGTGGATCCGAATGGCGTATTGTTCCGCTTCGATTCCGAACTCGACGTACTGGTCCTTTTCCGTCGCTTGCATGGTCGCACCCTCTTTGATGGAATTCGCTTCGTTATCGTTTGACCTTGAAAACCGACGCCGACGCGTGCAGCTTTTCGGCGAGTACGGCAAGCGTCTGGGACGTGGCGGCCGTTTCTTCCGAAGCCGCTGCCGCTTCTTCGGCGGCAGCCGAAATATTCTCGATGGAACGCATCACTTCATCCGACTGCGCGGCCTGCTCCTCGCTCGCGGCGGCGATTTCCCCGACCTTGTGCTCGGTCTCGGAAACCATGGCGATGATGCGGTCGAACGCTTCCCCGGTTTCCCGCGTCTGGCTGACCCCGCTGGTGACCGCCGTTACGCTCTTGTGCGTGTTCTCTTGCATTTCCTTGATGATCGACGTAATCTGCTTGGTCGCTTCGCCGCTCCGTTCCGCGAGCTTCCGCACTTCGTCGGCGACGACGGCGAATCCCCTGCCTTGTTCGCCGGCACGGGCCGCTTCGATCGCCGCGTTGAGTGCCAGCAGGTTGGTCTGTTCGGCGATATCGTCGATCACTTCGATGATTTCCCCGATCTTGGCGGAGTCCGACTCCAACCGTTCCATTTGGGTCCCGACCTGTCCCATGCTTTCGATGGACTTCCGCACGACATCCCCGCCTTCCAAGGCGATCGCGGACGTCTGGGAAGCCAGCCTGGCGGCTTCTTCCGCGCTGGATGCCACGGCCGCCACGGCCAAAGACAACTCGCCGAATCGCTCCTGCATGTGCTGGACGGCTTCGGACTGCATGTTCATTCCGCCGGCGATTTCCTCGGTGCTGGCCGAGATTTGTTCAGATGACGCGGCGACGCTTTCCGACGTATGCACGATCTCCCCGATCAGATCCCTCAGCTTGCCCGCCATGGCGTTGACCGAAGCGGAAAGCCGCCCCAGCTCGTCCCGGCTGCGGACCGGAACCTCCTCCGACAAGTCGCCCTCCGCGATTTTCCCCGTCGCATCCATCAAGCGGCTGAGTGGCTGCGTGATCGAACGGACGATCCACACCGTGAGCAGCGCTCCGACCATGACGAAAATGACGATGACGATCACGGTGGTATACAGGATGGAGCGGGTCGCGTCCGCGATTTCGCTTGTCTCGATCGCTCCGACGATTTTCCAGCCGGTCGTCTCGTTGGTCAGGAATACCGCTTTTTTGGCGCTTCCGTTTAAGGCGTAATTCAGCGTTCCGGAATCTTTCTCGTAAAATTTCGGGACGTGGGGGCTTTCGTTCGGCGTCCCGGGCTTCGCGGTCGGATGCGTGACGTACTTCCGGCTTTTGTCCAAAATGAAGACATAGCCTTTTTTCCCCACTTTGATTTGGTTGATCTGCTTGGATAAGCTGGCCAGGTTGATGGTGACGCCGACCACGCCGGAACCGTCGGCGGCGGCTTCGGACGTCACGACGATCACGGAGCCTTTTCCGTCCGCCGAAATCATCGGATCGTTCACGACCGCACGGCCGTTATTCTGCATCGCGGCGGGATACCAAGCCCGGGTGCGGGGATCGAATCCTTCCTCCATGGCCTTGAACGGATAAATGAGGAACTTCCCCGTTTCCGTCGCGTAGAAGGCGTTGTCGAGCTGCGGCTTCACCGCTTTGAACGGTTCCAGGATGCGGTCGGCTTCCGCGGTCTGATCGCCGGCAACCATCGTGCCCTTGACCGATTTCGCCAAATAATCGGCGTCGGCCAAGCCGGATTGGATCAACTCGTTGATTTGGTTATTCACGGTCTGCACGTTCTGCATCGCGTTCGTTTCGATTTCCGCGGATACTTTGTCCGCCGCGCTTTGATAGGAGAACCATCCGATCGCGGCGCTGGGCAAAATCAGAATGACTAGGCAAACGAGAATCAATCGGGTTCTTACGGTCCAATTCCACATGAATTTTCCTTCACCCCACGAGTTTTTGAATCGATTCGAGCACGCGTTCTTCCTGGAACGGCTTCACGATGAAGTCCCGCGCCCCGGCCTGGATCGCCTGCACGATCATGCCTTGCTGTCCCATCGCGGAACACATGATGATCTTCGCTGCAGGATCCGAAGAAACGATCTTTTTGACCGCCTCGATCCCTTCCATGACCGGCATGGTGATGTCCATCGTGACGAGGTCGGGCTTCAAGGCCGCGTATTGATCGACGGCTACGGCGCCGTTCTCGGCTTCGCCGACCACCTCGTGTCCCCCTTTGACCAATATGGACTTCAGCATCATCCTCATGAACGCCGCATCGTCGACTACCAGCACTTTCGCCATGTTAAGCAACTCCTTGGTCGTTAATTTTCACGATGAGGTTTAACTCTCCGCCGGGGTCCAGCGTCAGCGGAATCCGGAACCCCTGTTCGAATCCGTACAATTGCAGCTGTCCGCGCATCACCGCCGGCGGCGTGATGTCGATCCTTTTCCCTATGCCGGCTACCAGCGTGGCCGCGTTGCCCGCGACCATATTCCCCAATTCGCCGACGAAGCTGTGCAGCATCTCGCCATCCAGCGGCATGCCGAACATGCTCGCCCCCAATTGACCGAATGCGGCGTCGCCTCCCTGAAGGACCACTTGTCCATGGAAGTCGCCGGTAATCCCGACCATAACGCCGATGTCGTTCAACGCAACCGCATCCTCCACCGGATGGGCTTCACCCGGCGTGACGGTCTGGGGTACGACCTGCCGGATGGACGCGACCAGACTATCGATCAAAGCCTGATTTTCCGAACTCAGATTCATATCCGCCTCTCGCTTCTGGGTCTATAGACTCATATTTCCGACCCTGATATGTCAACGTTTGGAACTCATAATGATCATAGTGCTGGGTCTATGTTCCTGTAACCGAAAATCGATTGCGCGGTCGCGCAAATTTTTTGCGGAATTTTGTCGAAAATTGGATGTTTATGATGCGGGTACGCGAAAAAAGCCTCTCCGAAGGGGAAGAGGCTTGCCGAGTTACGCTATGGGGAGGAACATGTCGGGAAAAGGACGGAGGGTTAACGGAGGGTTAACGGAGGGTTAACGGACGGTCTCGGCGCCCAAGAGTTCGAGCTGCTTGGCTTTCATGACGGCCTCGACGCGGGACTTGACGCCCAGCTTTTGGAACAGTCCCGTCAAGCCGTATTCGAGAGAGCGCTGGCTCATGTGCAGGGCGAGCGCGATTTCCTTGTTGCTTCTTCCTTCGGCGATGTCTTCGAGAATCCGGATCTCCCGATCGGACAAAGCCAGTTTTTCTTCCGGCGTTTCGTTCTGCCGGACCGGCGCGGACAGTTTCCGGAGCTGTTTCACGAGACTGACCGGCAGGACCGCTTCGCCTCTCAGCGCGCAACGGACCGCCGTGACCAACTGTTCGCGGTTTGCGGTTTTGAGCACGAATCCCGATATCCCCGCTTCCACCATCAGGTTGAAATGGTTTTTGAATTCGTAACCGGTATAAATCAGGATCACCGCGTCCGGCACGCCGGCGAAAATGCGTTTCGCCAGATCGATTCCGTTCATCTCGGGCATTTGAAGGTCGATGAGCATGACGTCGAACGGCCGGTCCCCGGCCAATTGCAGCGCCTGCTCCGCGGTTTGCGCGAAAATGACCCGAATGTCCCCTTCTTGTTCCAACAGCAATTTGGTCCCTTCCATGACGGCCGGATGATCGTCAACCAGCAAGACGTCGATCATGATGGTTCCTGCCTTTCGCCGGGATTCGATTCCGCTTCCGTGACGGGAAAACGGATGAATATGGTTAAGCCTTGATCGGGGGAGGAACGGAACGCGATGGTTCCGTTCAAGCTGTGCACCCGTTCCTTCATGCCGTATACGCCCATGCTGACGAAATTGTCGCCGGCTTTCTCCAAGTCCATGCCGATGCCGTCGTCATCGTACACCAACTCGATCCAACCCGCCGATTGGGTCAGCTTGAAGGAAACCGACGACGCATTCGAATGTTTGCTCGCATTGGCGAGCAATTCCTGCACGATGCGGTAGAGGCCGATGGCTTGGTCCTCCGACAGCGGCGTCCGGAAGCCGTCGGTTTGAAACCGGATCGAGTAATCGGAACGGAGCTGCGTGAATTCGAACATCGATTCGAGCGCGGCGACGATCCCTTCTTCCTTCAGCATGGGCGGCCGCAGATCCACGCACGTAAGCCTGATTTGGTAGATGACGTCCAGAAGCCCCTGGGAAATCCGCTCCAGCTGCTCCCGCGCGGCCGGCGGCATGCCGGAGTCCGACAACAGTTGGTCCAGCTTCCGATACCAGATGATTTGCTCCTGCAGAGCCGCGTCGTGGAGATCCTGCGCCAATCTCCTCCGCTCGTGTTCGTTCAAGCGGAACAGCAGCCGCAGCAGCCAGGACGGTGCCTGCTTCCGGCCCGCCGCCTGTTCCAGCTCGCGGGTCAAATCCTCGATCGCGCGGAAATTGTCGTAAAGCACGCTGACGTACCTGCAGATCGTCTCCAGCCATATTTTGACCGGTTCCAGCTCCAGCAGGTGCGGCCGTTCCCCGATGAACAGCAAATAATCCGCACCCTGGAATTCCCCGATTTTCAGCACGTTGCCCTCGGGAATTTCCGTTACCTTGCAGATCGGCAGCTGTCGGCTCAGCCGGCAGAGCGTCTTCGGCTTCATCATCGGCAGATGGCTCCCCCGCCTGCTCGACACGCGGTCTTGACCGCTGACCTCAAGCAAGCTGATCCGCTCCGCAGGCAGCATGGCTCCTACTTCCTTGACGAGCCGGTCCTCCAATTCCGGGATTTTGAGGACGCCGAACAAATCGTGGGAAAAACGGTCCAAGCTGGCCTGCAGGCGAAAATACCGGTTCTCGCTGATCCGCAGCTTTTCTTCGGCCATTCGGCGCAGATGCTCCGCTTCGATCCTTTCGGTAATGTTGCGGAGGACCGAAATGGCGGCGTTTTTTCCTTGGTAGAGGATGGGGGCGGAGATGATCTCCACATTCGCCCAAGAGCCGTCAATCCGCAAGATTTTTTGTTCTTCCAACGGACTCGTATAGCGTTCGTGATACACCTTGTCCAGCAGGCTGACGGCCCTCGGCTAATCCTCGGGATGGATGAGCTCCGCGACGGGATAGCCGGCCAATCCCTCTTGGGCTTCGAAGAGCGAACAAGCCGCCGGATTGCCGAATATGCAATGGTAATCGCTATGTACGAGGACCGCTTCCGGCAGCAACTCGACCAGCCGCCGATTGAATTCCTCGCTCTCCAAGAGCGCTCTCTCCGCCTCTTTCCTCGCGGAAACGTCGTTGCATACCAGTTGGACCGATTCCGACGCGGCGTCGTATATGGCCGTAACCTCTACGTCCACCGTTCTTCCGTCCAAGCTGACGATCGGGTATTCGGCCGCGGCGCTGAACCCCGTCTTCACCGTGTTTCCCATGCGGCCTTGGACGTAATCCCGCCGATCGGGATGGACGAGATCCAGCGGATTCATGCCGAGAACTTGCAGAGGAGAATCCGCCCCCAGCATCCGTAGACCCGTAGGATTAATGTAGGTGACCTGCAGGTTCCGATAGACGACGATGGCCGATGGGGACAATTCCACGATTTTGCGGTACCGCGCTTCGCTCTCCAGCAAGGCCGCCTCATAGCGCACTTCTTCCGTCACGTCCCGTCCGACCACCACCGCCTGCTCGACGCGTCCGGAAACGCCCGCGACCGGAGTGCAGACGAAATCGAAGAATCGTTCCGATCCGTCCGACCGCCGGCAGCGCGCCCGAACGTGCGCGCTGTTTCCGTAGATCTTCAGGTCGACGAATGCCGCGACCGCCTTGTCTTTCTCTTCGCCGGGGTTCAAATAGTCGAAGCAGTCGTTTCCGATCATCGACAACGGATCATACCCAAGCACCATTCGAAACGAAGGCGACGCATAGAGGATCACTCCGTCCGAGTCCACGATGGCAACGAGATCCTGCATATTCTCCGTGATGAGGCGATGCATCGCTTCGCTGGCCGCGAGCGCCCGTTCGGCCTGCTTTTTGCCGGTATTGTCCGTCCCGATCACGAACATGCCGTCAATCCGTCCGTTTACGTAGATCGGCACGTTTTTGGCCTGCCAATCCGCGAACTCCCCGTTCGGAAGCAAAGTCGTCAATTCGTATTGCGGGGACTTCCCGTACCGGGCGGCTTTTCGGAACTGACGGACCGCCATACGCTCCGCGTCGGGGCTCATGAAATCCGCCGTCTTCTCGATGCGCTGCCCGGAGAAGTCCGAACCGAGCGCCTGGACGGCCGCGGGATTCATCGCCCGGATCCGTCCGTCGCGGTCCAATTCCACGATGGGGTCGGAATGCCGTTCGAACAGCGATTTATAGCGCTGCTCGCTGCGATGGAGGGTTTGTTCCATCCGTTTCCGTTCCGTGATATCGAGAATCAGTCCATGCAGCTTGCGGACGTCTCCCCTGCCCCCGCGGCTCACGGCGGCTTTCACTTGAATCCAGCGGATCTCGCCGTCGGCCCGCGAGATCCGGAACTCGCCTGCTTCTACCTCGCCGGTGCATAAACGCTCGATATAACGTTCGAACGGAATCCGATCTTCCGGATCGATGACGGTTTTCAAAACATCGTCCCGCGCGAGATTCTCCGCGGGATAACCGGTCACCCGCGCCAACGCGTCGGCGATTCCGTCCAACCGCCGCGATCCCGCATCGTATGTCCAAATGGCCGCCCCCGCGTCTTCCAGCAAATCGCGGATCGTCCGCTCTTGCTCGCTTTCTTCTTCTTTGCGCCGTCTCGCTTCCGTGATGTCCAGGTCGATTCCGTTGACCTTCACGACCCGCCCGAACTCGTCCATGATCGGAGCAGCCATCGTCCGCACCCACTTGACTTCGCCGCCGGCATGGACGATCCGGCGTTCGAACGTGCTCGCGATGCCGGAATCGAGGGTCGCCATGAAGTCTTCGGCCAACTTCGCGTCGTCGGGATGGACGACGTCTCGCCAGAGCCAAGGATTGCGAGCGAATTGTTCTTCCCCGTATCCGAATAGATGGACCATTCCCTTGGAAATCGCCGCCCGGTTTGTCCGTTTGTCGAACGACCATAACGCGAAATCGGGGCTCTCCCAAAACTCCCTGGCGAATGCGTCATCCGCGCGGGTTCCGTCGCCGACGCTGCACATGATGTACTCGCTCCCCCGGTGTTCAAACGTCTTCCACTCGTAAATTTTACGCCTAGCGAGTCTTTTGATCATAGGTATATAGACCTAATTATTACCAAGATTCCACAATTTTCGACATACATTGCAAAAGAAAAGGGCTGCGGATCCCGCAACCCTTCGTTTGCGCCCATTCGCTTACTCTTGTCCGATCCAGTCGGGCTCCGCAACTTCTTTCCAACGGTTCCGGATGCCCGCGAACTCCGATTCCGCGAGGGGGCCGGCTTGCAGGAGAAGGGCATTTTCCTGCCAACGTCCCGGGTTGGACGTTCCTACGATAGCCGTATGGACGCCGGGGGCCGACAGCGTATAGCGCAGCGCGACCCCGACGGTTTCCGGCGACGCGCTTCCCGACTTCAGGAACCCGTAATCCAGCTTCTGAAGACGGTTCCAGTACTCGTATTCATAAGCGGAACGATCCGGCTGCTCCCGGAACCGCCATGCCACGTTGGCGACCGGCCGTTTGATCACGACGCCCATGTTCCGGCTCGCCGCTTCGGGCAGAATTTGGTCCAGCGGCTCTTGGTCGGCGATGTTGAAGGAGGTCATCAAGGAATCGAACCGCCCCGTCCGTACGGCGTACAGCGCCGCGTCGTGATCTCCGCTGTATCCGATGAAGCGCGTTTTGCCTTTTTCGCGGGCCCGTTCCAGCACCTCGATGACCTCTCCCCGCTCCAGCACCTCTTTCGAGCAGCTATGCAGATGGATCAGGTCGACATAATCCGTTTTCAGCCGCTTCAGGCTGCGGTCGATGCTGGCTTCCAGCGTAACCGGATCCCAGTCCGGCGTGTCCAGACCGGACGCATGGCCGCATTTGGTGAACAGGAAATATTCGCTGCGGCGGTGCGATACCGTCTGGCCGATCAGCTCTTCGCTGTTTTTATAGCACTCCGCGGTATCGATGACGTTCAAGCCCGCATCCAGCGCGCTGCCGAGCAGCTTGTCCACTTCCGCGGGAGTCGCGCCCCGGAAGCCGATTTCGGCTCCGCCGAAGCCCAATACGCTTACATCCATGCCGGTTCTGCCGTAAACTCGTCTCTCCACGTTGACCATCTCCTCTTATACGGTTTCAGTCACTAGTATAATCTACCTCCTATCAAAAACCAAAAGCAAAGCCCGCGCGTCGGCGCGGGCATGGCATCCGGTCAGCGGAACAACCCGCCTTCCCATCTCGCACGGTAACGGTAGGGGCCGACCGGCACTTGGATCAAAGCCGTATCGCCCCGGGCGGGCAGCCGATACAGATCGTCGATCGCTTCCGCCTCGTAGCTGAGCAATGGCCGGCCCCCCCACCCGGCCGCCGCGGCGCGCA
Source organism: Cohnella caldifontis (assembly GCF_029360585.1). Taxonomy (GTDB): domain Bacteria; phylum Bacillota; class Bacilli; order Paenibacillales; family Paenibacillaceae; genus Cohnella; species Cohnella caldifontis. The sequence continues at coordinate 86,220 of NZ_JAQZSJ010000002.1, forward strand.
GCAGCAGGCGCTGCAGCAGCATCCCCGCTTCCATCTGCTGAATGCGGTAGCCTCTCGGTCCGAAGCCCGGGCAGCCGTGTTCCCGGTCGCCCGTTACGTGGAAGCATAGAGGGACTTGGGAAAGGTTGACGTTAGGGAACGTCGTGGCGTATTGCAGCCAAGCCCGATGGTCTCCCTGGCGGATCAGGCGAAGCGCGTGCGCTTCGCCGTCGTACCGATAAGCCCCGTTCTCCAGCCCTTCGGCGCCGTACGCGCAAAAGACGAGTTCCGCGAGCGGTCCGGTTTCCTCGTCGGAGCGGGCGAGATCGTTGCGGTACCGCGCATCGTCCAACGTCTGCCGCAGCAACTCCGCAAGCGAAGGCAAACCGATCGGCTTCAGAACGAAGTCGGTCTCCGGCGAGTACCTCCGGCGGGCCAGGACAGCCAAATCGCACGGGCGCGGGGACGTCTCCGGCAGCCGGATCAGGGGGAATCCGCCGGGGTCTTCCCGGTTGAATTCCCGCAACCGGAACGCTTCCGCCGATTCGATCCGCGACGCGGCGTCCATCCGGAGCAGCATCGGGTATTCCCGGATCCGGCGGGAACGGACGTAATGCGCGTGATTCAGCTCCGGCAGCTGCCGCAGCAGTTCCTCCGCGCCGGCGCGCCGGGTTTCCGAACCGGATTTCCGCACCTTCCGCCCGAGGCTGTCCGTCAACAGAACGACCGCATAGACGCTTTCTTCGCCCTCATTCAATCCGAGCAGCCGGCCGATTACCCGGTCGAGATACTGATAGCAGACGACGGCGCCGTAGCCGAAACGCTTTCCCGACTCGAGCAGCTGTCCGAGCAGCACGCCGGCGTCCAAACCTTGCAGCCGGTAGGAGAAATGATAATATTTGAAAAAGTTTTTCCAGAACACGGCGGATACGAACACGGCCCCGAAGCAAGCCGACAGGTCGCAGCGTTCTCCAAGCGCCTGCTCCAGCACGTCGTCGAAATCGCCTTCGCGGAGGAGCAGAAGCCGATGATGGGCCGCATCGTAATGAAAGACGCCCCGCGGCAGGTCCGGCAGCTTGAGGTAGACGTACAGTTCGTTCGGGTACAGCCCTCCGCCCGACGGGACGACCCGCCGGCCCAGCGCGATTTCGGCCTGCTCGCCCGACAGTGGCACGGACCGGCTGATCTGCGCTATGCCATACGCGTATCCGAGAAAATACCCCAGGCTCCGGGCGGCGGGTTGACCGCCGGCAGGCGAATCTTCCAGCGTCAGCGGAAAATCGGCCGCCAGATCGAAGGCCGGTACCCCCCGGTAGAGCTTGTAGGGCAGCGGGGCGTCTTCCCAATCCGCCTCCCAATCGTGCGGTTTGGCTTTGTCGGTCTCGAAATGCAGCTCCGTTACGAATCGGAGAAGTTCCTTGTCCATGGGTTGATCCTCCGGAGAACGGATTACGGGAACGGATGCGGATGGCGGTTGAGTTGCGCGGGCGTAAGCGGCTGCTCCGTATATCCGAGTTGGGCGGGAACCCGAAGCACGCGCTCCAGTCCGGCGAGCCGGGTCAAGTGGTAGCCGAACGTCATCGGCAGCAGCCCCGGAATGATCACTTTGACGCAACGGAGCCCGTTGCGAAGCGTCTCCGGCGAGGACTGGTCCACCACGACGACGTCCAGGCCCTGCTTGAGGAAGGCATCGATCAGCTTCCGCAAATCGGCCGCCAGGTCGGGGTTCCAAGGGGCGGGCGAACCGTAGGCTTCGGCGAAAGAACGCGTCGGACGCGCGGGATCAAGGAGGAAATCGAACCGGCTCTCCGCTTCCGGAAGGGCGTACAGCATGGAGTGGTCTTCCATGGCCCGGACTTTGCCGGGGTCCGAGAGCATTTCCTTCCACGTTTCCCGGCCTTCCTCGAACCGGGATCCTAGCGCCAGCACCATGCCGGCCAGCTCATGGATCGAGCCTTTCGCCGCCCGCACCGGATCGGGATGGGCGCCTCCCGCGCAGAGCAGATTCAAGCCGCGGTTTCCCCGGTTTTTCGCGATCGACCAGACGCACGGGATGCCGTATTCCATCGTGGCGTCGAAGAGCAGGACGTCGTAGCCGGCCGCGGACCTCATCCGCTCGATCATGAGGTCCAGCTCCGCGTCTCCCGCGGAGCGGGGATCGATTCTCGGCAGCGGCAGCTGCGCGTACCAGGTGAGCAAGAACGAGTCCCGCTCCGCAAGCTCCAGGATGCCGTAGAATATCGCTTCCTCCAGGCTGCCTCCCAGCGCGCATCCGTTCGACGTCTCGTAGACGAAGCCCTCCCCGCAGCCGGCGCTGTAATACGCCAGCCGCTCGGGCACGAGAATCGGGCGTTCCCGCCGGAACGAATAACCCCACACCCAGTCCATCTCGCGGTCCGGGTCGTAACGCGGAAAAGGAAAGTCGGGCCGCGCGTACCCCTCTTCGGCATGGAGGCCGACCGATGCCGGATCGAGCGCCGACTCCCCCAACCGCCGGAAGCTGTCCCGGACGGCGGTCCGTTTGCCGCGCGGCATGACGCCGCAGTGCCGTTCCAAACCTTCCAGGATCGCGGCCAGCACGCTGTCGGGGTAACGGTGGGTGCGACCCGCCGTCCCTTCGTCGCCTTCGAACAGAGGCAGATTCACGCTGGCGTCGGCGAACGGGGACAGCAAGTCGTACACTTTGCCGTTCAGCAAGCCCGTCCGGTTATCCCAATAATCCCGCAGCAGGCCTTCCTCCAACTCGCCGAGCGATCGGGTGCGGTAATTGCCCGGCCCCGTCTTCGGGCTTTCCCGCAGCTGAATCCTCGCGCCCTCGGCGTCATCCTCCGGCATTGACCCGCAAATGGGGCATGCGGTATCCGGCAACACGGAATGGCCGGTTATCGTTAATGTCGTTAAATTAATCAACAGCATTCGTTGGTCGGTCCGGGAGCTGCTCCCTTCCAGCAAGCGCTCCGTCTCCTCCGCGATCAGTAGAGCCAGCTGCCGAAGACCCGGCAGCGAAGCCCATACGTCCTCGCGCTCCCCGCCCGTTTCCACGATGGCTTGTTTGATCATCCAAGCTTCCTTTCGGTCCCGCCCGGTCATCATGCGCCTTCGGTCCGCGCATTGCGAGCATCCCGGCCGATCCGGGCGGACGATAGGGCCGACGAAGCCTTCGCCGAATAGCGCGCCGCCCCGCAGCCACGGCGTGCCGGTCTGCCGGAACGCTTCCTCGGCGTCCAAATGCCGAGCGGGAGACCATCCGTCGCTCAGCACAAGCGCCAGATCGGCATCGCGGGGAGGGCCGTCCCGGAAATCCGGCCGGCGGGTGAGTCTGAACCGGTCCTTCATTCGGTCCTTCAACCGCTCCGCCACCTCTTCCGCCAACGTCCCCTCGCCAATCAACGCGACGGCGGCTTTCACGGCGCCTCCTCCCCTTTCAGCCGAACGCCGTACACACCGGCGAAAATTTCTTTCATGAACGGCTCTGCCGAAACGTCGTCGATCTCCGGCCCTAACCCCTGTTCCTCCAGAAGGCGGATGCCATTGCCGAACGACGATTCCCATTCGGCCGCTTCCGGTGCCGGGCGGATCCGCTCCGCCGCTTCGGCCGTATCGGGGATCCGATCTCGCGTCTGGATCGCCAGCACGGCCAGCAATAGCGCTTCGCGCCGGGCCATCGCCGGCGTCGGCCCGACGGCGCCGTACCAGCGTTCTCCGCTGCGGACCCACCGTACAGGGAACCCGAGAAGCGCGTGGCCTGCCCAAATCTCCGGTTCCGCCTGCATGATCGTTAATGACCTTAAATAAAACGCAGCCCGTTCGTCATCGATATCCGCTTCCGGCGCGACAATGCCTTCCGGCGCCGCTTCCCGGATCGGAACGCCTAACCGCTCGCGCAATAGATGGCGAATCGCCCGGCCAACGCCTTCCGCGGGACTGAATCCCGCGCCCAGGGCCAGCCCCGGCTCGCCGAACCCCCGCGACGCGTACGCCTCGATACCGGCCAGCGCGGCTTCGCGCCTGGCTTCCTCATGGGTGAATCCGCCGCACACGAGCTCCTGCAGCAGCTCCGCAGGCCCTTCGCTCCGCGGATCGGCGGGCCTGACGCGGCAGAGCGAAAGCGGCAGCTGCTCCCAATCCCCTTCGTCCCAGGCTTGGAAAACGCCCGTTACCGGGGAAGTGATTCGGGAGACGTTCGTCACGAGAGCGGCAAAATCTCCGGCTTGCGTTTGCGCGGACGGCAGCTGGAGAACCGCTGCCGCTTCCAGCGGTTTCGGATCCCGCCGTCCCGCAACGGCCGGATGCGGCAGGAACGGATGCCTCGCGCTCTCCAGCGTTTCCAAATCGAGCGCGTAAATCTCGTTTTTCAGCTCCGGCACCGAGACTTCCGTCAGCATTTTGAACAGCTCGAACACGAGCACGTTCGCCAGCAGCCCTTCGGCCGTCGGGGACATCGCATGCAACGCCGGATCTTTCTCGATGGCCCCGCGGTGCAGACGGCGCACCGCCGATTCCCAGCAGCCGTCCGAACGGCGGACAAGCGGGCCCGCGACGCCCGTCTGCGCGATCCGAAGCGCGGGCAGCAGCGGGACGTCCCGCCGCAGGCACGCCTCATGCAGGCTGCGGAACTCCGCCAGGTCTTCCCCGGTCGAGGCATAGAGTACGGCCTGGCAGGAGGCGACTTCCTTCTCCCACCCTTCGATGCTTCCCGGCGATTCCCCGATCTCCCCGAGTTCCGTCTCCGGATCCGTCAGGCGGACATAAGCGGCCAGTTCCCGAATCCGGTTCCGCTCCGCTTCCGTCAAGCCGCCCGATAAGACCCGGAATTTCGGCATACCCGAATGGAGAAGCGCGGACACGAGGGACACGAGGATCGATCCGTTCCCGGCGGCTAGCACCCGTGTTTGCCGATAATCCTCGAATCTCGCCGCGCCCGACCCGCCGAAGGCATCGAGGAATTCGATCTGTTGGGCGTATTTCTCCAGCAGTGGCTTGGCGAGCCGATGGGGCCGGTCCCGGCCGGCGTCCCGCACGAACCCGTTCTCGTATAATGTCGCCGCGATTTCGAACACGCGGCTCCGGTGGGGCTCCGGCAGCCCGTCGGTCAACTCCGCAAGCGTATGCTCGCCGCCGAACATCGGAACGAGTTGTTCGATCCACCGGTCGATCATTGGGCCTTGCATCCGGAATGAACCCCGGTTTCCGCGAAAATAGACGATCCCTTCGGGATCGGGAAGGTAGAAGGCGTCCCCCGACACCTTCGGCCGCATGGACGGGTCCAAGCACCCCACTCCTTTCAATCCGCTTCCTTCAAGCGTATGTCGGGAAATTTGTCTATCATTCCGGAAGACGTGGCTTCACCCGTCCAATTATGAATAGCTGCGAGTGAAACGCTTTGTTGCGCGGGTTGAACCATGCGGCAAATTAGCGGATGTGGTACGTTATTTCGGGGATCTGACGGCGGAGTCGGCATATTAGCGGATGTGGTACGTTATTTTGGCGGTCTGACGGCGGGATCGGCAAATTAGCGGATTTGGTACGTGATTTCGGCGGTCTGACGGCGGGATCGGCATATTAGCGGATGTGGTACGTTATTTCGGCGGTCTGATGGCGGGATCGGCAAATTAGCGGATGTGGTACGTTATTTCGGCGGTCTGACGGCAGGATCGGCAAATTAGCGGATGTGGTACGTTATTTCGGCGGTCTGACGGCGGAGTCGGCATATTAGCGGATGTGGTACGTTATTTTGGCGGTCTGACGGCGGGATCGGCAAATTAGCGGATTTGGTACGTGATTTCGGCGGTCTGACGGCGGGATCGGCATATTAGCGGATGTGGTACGTTATTTCGGCGGTCTGATGGCGGGATCGGCAAATTAGCGGATGTGGTACGTTATTTCGGCGGTCTGACGGCAGGATCGGCAAATTAGCGGATGTGGTACGTTATTTCGGCGGTCTGACGGCGGAGTCGGCAAATTAGCGGATGTGGTACGTTATTTCGGCGGTCTGACGGCTGAGTCGGCAAATTAGCGGATGTGATACGTTATTTCGGGGATCTGACGGCGGGATCGGCAAATTAGCGGATGTGGTACGTTATTTCGGCGGTCTGACGGCGGCGTCGGCAAATTAGCGGATGTGGTACGTGAGTTCGGGGATCTGACGGCGGAGTCGGCATATTAGCGGATGTGGTACGTGATTTCGGCGGTCTGACGGCGGAGTCGGCAAATTAGCGGATGTGGTACGTGATTTCGGCGGTCTGACGGCGGAGTCGGCAAATTAGCGGATGTGGTACGTGATTTCGGCGGTCTGACGGCGGAGTCGGCAAATTAGCGGATGTGGTACGTGATTTCGGCGGTCTGACGGCGGGATCGGCAAATTAGCGGATGTGGTACGTTATTTCGGCGGTCAGACGGCGGGATCGGCAAATTAGCGGATGTGGTACGTGATTTCGGGGATCTGACGGCGGAGTCGACAAATTAGCGGATGTGGTACGTTATTTCGGCGGTCTGACGGCGGGAACGGCAATTTAGCGGATGTGGTACGTGATTTCGGCGGTCTGACGGCGGGATCGGCAAATAAGCGGATGTGGTACGTGATTTCGGGGATCTGACGGCGGAGTCGACAAATTAGCGGATGTGGTACGTTATTTCGGCGGTCTGACGGCGGGATCGGCAATTTAGCGGATGTGGTACGTGATTTCGGCGGTCTAACGGCGGAGTCGGCAAACTCGCGTATGTGGTACGTGATTTCGGCGGTCTGACGGCGGATCGGCAAATTCGCGTATGTGGTTCAAAGCCGGGATTGGCCCGGCCTTGAACCATGAATGGTGAATCAATGTCGTTCACTTGTACCGATCGTTATAGTCGACCAACTGCCGCTGCTTAACGGTCAGCCGATCCGAAATTTGCCGCTGCACCGCATCCAGGGTATCTTCCGCCGACATCCCTTTGTTGATCGCGTACTCCAGCGTAGTGCTCCAGATCTCGAACGCCGTATCGTCCAGCGGGGTCGGCACCGCTTCGGCCGGCTGCTCGCGGATCAGCCGCTGATAAAGGGCCGCCGAATCCTGCCCTCCCAAGAACACGGATTCCTTGCTCGCGCGCAGCCAATTCATGCTGCCCGACGAATGCAGGATTCCGTTCAAAAACTTCGCGGCGGCTTCTTTATGCCGGCTTTGGAGGGAAACCGCGAACGATCGGCTGGAACCGTAATCGATGGCTCTCGCTCCGAAGGGCAGCGCCGTCGCCCGCCACTTTCCGGATTGCTCCGGCAGCCAACCGGCCAGCGTACCCTCCCCCCAGTCGGGCAGCATCACCATGCCGAGCTTCCCTTGCTTGAGCTGATCTTGTCCATTGGAGTTCCAGATGGTTACATTCGCGGAAGACGGCTTGGATACCGCCGCTGCTTCGATCGCTTGCTTGTATTTGTCGTTCGAGCGCATGAAGTTCAACTTGCGGTCAAACAGGAATTGCCCGCCGCCGATCGTCCGAACCGCGTCATTCGTCCACTCCGTGGTCGCGACGCCCCTCCGGCTCATCTCCTTCGTCAGTTTCAGCCAATTGCCGGGAGCCTCCAAGTATTCGGCAAGCTCGTTCGGGTCCGTAGGAAAACCCGCTTCCTGCAGCAGATCGGCTCGGTAATACAGCACGTTCGGATGGATTTCGTACGGCACGGCGATCAACCGCCGTCCGTCAAGCGAGTGATGGATGTTCCAGACGTAATCCCCGACATCGTTCCGAAGGTTTTCCGCAATCGAGAACGGCGGACTCGATAAATCGGCGAGCTTCTCGATCGTATTGAAAGTGCCGAGCATCCGGTGGCTCAGCACGAGGATGTCGGGCGCGGTCCCATCGGCTAAATTGTCCAATGAACGTTCGACCAGCTGCGTTTCGTTGTCCATTACATTCAATTCGACTTCGATCCCGGGGTTGGCCGCTTCGTATTGTGAAATGTCGTATTCCGATAGAGGGAGAGACGACCAGATCGTAAGCTCGGTCTTCTCCGCTCCCGTGCCGGGTTCATCGGATCGCTCGCCTTGAAGGACGGACGCTTCGGTTTCCGCCGACGCCCCGGATATCCCCCGATCCCGCTCCACGTACAGGTAGACGCCGATTAACAACAACACGAGAAGCACGGAACGAATCTTCGCCGTCATTCCGCAGCGCCTCCCTTCCGTTGTTCCGTCCTTGTTCCCGCATACAGCTTGATTTTGTTCCGTCCGGAAAGCTTGGCTTCATACATGGCTTGATCGGCGCCGCGCAGCAGACTCTCGGCATCCTGGCCGTGCTCGGGGTACCTCGCGATCCCTGCGCTGAACTCCAATCGCAGCGAACGTTCCTTCAGCCGGATCGGCTCGCGGGTCAACGTCTCGCGCACTTGTGCCGCCCACGCTTCGAGATCGTCCGGCAGCGGCGCGCTCAGCACGACCACGAACTCGTCTCCGGCGAGACGGAAAGATTTGACGCGTTCGCCGTTAAACCGGTTCAGCCGTTCGCCCACGGCTCTTAGCACGGTGTCTCCGGCTTCATGGCCCAGCGTGTCGTTGATTTCCTTGAACCGGTCCAAATCGAGGAACAAACACGCCGCTTCGGCGCCTTTCTCCCTGGATTCCTGAATCAGCGCGGGCAAATAACGGCTGAAGCTGTACCGGTTGGCAAGGCCCGTCAGCGAATCGTAATGGACGAGCAGCCGTAATTTATCCTCGTTCTCGTTGATTTCTTGAAACATGTTCATAAGCTCGGCGGACATATCCTTGAAGTTATGGATCAGCCGGTCGACTTCGTGGATCGAGCTTTTTTTCCATTCAAACGCCGTACGCTGCCGGATTTTCTTCGGCAATCCGGTGGAATAATCCGCCAGCTCCGTCAGCGCGCTCGAAATCCTCTGCGTCGTCCACAGCGCCAAACCCGCGAACGCGAAAATCCATACGAACATCACGCTCACGCTGAGCAGATAGAGACCGAACACGGATTGCTGGAAAGGAGCAACTGGTTCCTTCATGATCAATTGATAGCCGGGAACCCGTTGGAGCGAAGCGATCGATACGAATTGGCTGGCGGACCAGCGGGCGATCGGGTTGTATTCGGGAATGTCCGCCGGCTGCAGCAAATAGAGGGAATCGGACAACCGCCGAACGCGGAAGCCGTTGCTCCAACGATAGTCTTCCTGGCCGTCCTGGACGGCCGGATCGCTCGTCGCGATCACCTGGCGGTTAGGATCGGTCAGTACGAGTTTCGCCTTGGAGTCCAAGGTCAGATTGTCGAACGCTTCGTGCATGGATTCCTTCTGCAGCGCGGAATGGACTTTGAATTCACGCAGATCTTGCGCGGATAGCACGTTGATCGTTTCGTTCAAGTGCGCTTGGATCGTGTTCATTTTATCCGCCGTTCCCTTCACCGTATCCCGGTACGCGTACTGACCGTTAATGAACAGATAGACCGCGAAAGGAACCGCGAGAAGGACCGCGCACAGTTGAAACGTGACCCTTTTGATGCTCCAATCCCGGTAACGGAGGCTTACGCGCCGGGAGATCGAGACCGGCCAATGATCGCCCGCCACCTCTCCGAGCAGCGCATTCAATAGTCCGTTCGCCGTCTGGAACAACAAAAACAACGCGACGTACGCCGTCTGAGACGCGGGCAGCCATAGGTAGGCCGCCCCATGGAGCAGGAGACCGAGCGGAACCCAGTAGAGCGCGAACCCGTACAGCAGGGAAGCCCGTTTGGTTTTTCTCAGCAGTGCGTGGACCAGGGAGACTTCCACCGGAGCGAGAACGAGCAGCGGCGACTGCCCGAAGAGGAAAACGCCGAATGCCGCACCCGCGAATGAGGTCGCGAATGCGGCAGGCATGCCGCTTCTCTTATAGGCGAACCATGAAACCGCATTCAAAAAGAAAAATTCGATTCCGTATAAAAAACGCAACGGATACCGGGAGGCCAAAATCCCGATCGATACGGCTAGCGCGAAAGAGGCAATCGAGGTGAGGGAAACGCTCTTGGTAGTCGACATGATAGTTGCCCCCATGAAATGGGATGAAGAAGACTTCCCTCTCTCATTCGACATCCTCGCTTGCTTTCCTTTATTTTCTTTTCTTATTAATCGGACTTCGACAAAAAAAACGCCACTTCGGCCGTCGGCCGAAATGGCGAATTCGAAAATTCGCGCCGCTCCGATCAGAAGCAGCGGGCGCAGCGGAATCCGCAGCGGAAGCAGCCGCCGCAGCGGAAACAGCCCCCGCATCCCCCGCAGCGGAAGCAGCCCCCGCATCCTGCGCATCCTGCGCAGCCTCCGCAGAAGCCGACGCAAACGCCGAAGCCGATGCCGACGCAGAAGCCGATGCACAGCCGATCTCCCGCCTGCGCCGCGACCTGGGCGTCCGCGGGCGTTACCGGTCCCGCCTGATAGGGAGCGACGTCCAGATTTTGCAATCCTCTTTTAAACTCATCCATGGGTGAAACCCTCCGTTTACTAGGTCCTCACCGAATGGGTCCCGTTCAATCGCCGGTTCCATCCGACAAAATAATGTATGAACGCCCCTCCGCAGTTGTTACGGTTCCGAACCTTGGAAACCGGCCAATCGCGGAATTTCCCGATTCTCCCGCCTTGTCCCGCATCTGCCTCATGCGAAAACGGGTACCTGAACATAGAGTAAGGGAGAGCATTCAGCCTGTCAGCCCGAATGGGGAGGGTGGATCCACGAAATGAACCGCAGCCGAATCCGGCACGTAGGTAGCAAGTGGTCGAAAACCAAAGTGATCTTGCGGGACCGGGCGCTCCGCCCTTACGTTCCCGAGACGAGGAGAATAAACGCCGCGTCCCTGCAAGCAATGCTGAACCGATACCGGATGGTCTATGTCAAGCCGGTTTCGGGCATGCATGGCAAAGGTGTCATGCGGGTCGCGCGGACAGGCGCCGGGGGTTACGTTTGCCGGTGGGGAAGCTCGGGAAGCCGATATCGCGGCTTTCGCCCGTTATACGAAGCGATTCGGAAGAGGACGCGGGGACGACCGTACTTGGTTCAAAGGGGAATCCGGCTTTTAACTGTCCGGGGCAAGCTGTTCGATATCCGCGTGATGGTACAGAAGCCGCCGGGCAGGAAATGGAAAGCGACCGGGATCATCGGGCGGCTGGCCCGCCCCGGGCGGGTCGTCACGAATTACCACAGCGGCGGCAAGCCTACGGACGTCCGCACGCTGCTGCGCGGATACGCCAAACCGGCAAGAATAGACGTCTTGATGCGGACCATGGCGGCGGTGTCCCGCCGTGCGGCGGCCGCCTTGAACCGGGGCTACCCCGGCGTGAACATGGTCGGCGCCGATATCGGCCTGGACCGGTCCCTCAAACCTTGGATCATCGAATTGAATACGAGTCCGGATCCTTACTTGTTCCGTTTCCTGAAGGACAAAAGAGTGTCCCGAAGGGTGCTGCGGTACGCACGAATGCTCAAGAGAATCTGATCCCATTTCGAAGCGGGTGAATCTATGCGCATCGCGATCGTCGCGCCGGAACGGAACCCGGTGCCTCCCGTCCTGGGGGGTTCCGTGGAAATCGCCATATGGGCCGTCGCCAAGGAATTGGCTAAGCGTCATTCGGTGACCGTTTACAGCCGCCGGACGCGGCGTTACCCGGCCGCTTCCTTCGATTCAGGCGTGGAATTCGTACGGGTTTCGACCGGCAGTCCCCGCACCTATCTCGAGAACGTCATGCGGGAAATGGCCGGAAATCCGTTCGACGTCGTCCAAATCGACAACCGGCCGAACTTCGTCGCTCCGATCAAAGCGCAACATCCGTTAGCCGTCGTCTCCCTGTTCCTGCATTCCCTTACGTACGTCACTCCCCCCTACGGCGGGGATTCCGAAACGCTCGCAGGGATCGACGCCGCGGATCTCGTTCTGGTCAACAGCCATTCGCTTCATTTCCGGCTGCAGGAACGGTTTCCCTTTGCGTCCGGGAAGATCCGAACGGTGTGGCTCGGCGTGGACACGGACCGTTTTCGCCCCGCCGAGCGAAAAAAAACGGGACGGGCCATGACCCTGCTGTTCGCAGGCAGGCTCATCCCCCGCAAAGGACTTCCGGTGCTTCTCAAGGCCGTTAAATTCGCGCGGGCCGAAAGTCCAAGGCCGCTGCATCTCGTCATCGCCGGAGGCGCTTTGAAGAAAGGCTATTCCAGGAAATTAAGAGGCCTCGCCCGCTCCCTCGGCATCCGGGCGACGTTTTTGGGTACCGTGCCGCATCGCCGCATCCATCGGATTTACCGGAACGCCGACGTGTTCGTGTGCCCTTCCCAGAAACACGAAGCATTCGGCCTCGTCAACGTCGAAGCGATGTCCACCGGCCTGCCGGTCATCGCATCCGAGATCGGCGGCATCCGGGAAATCGTAGCGCACGATCGAAGCGGTCTTCTCGTCTCCGACTACCGGAGCCCCCGCGCCTTTGCCGAAGCCATTCTCCGGCTGGCCCGGGAGCCCTTGCTGCTGGGAGCCATGAAACAAGAAGCGCGGCTGGATTGCTTAAACCGTTTCAGTTGGTCCGCCACCGCCGAACGTCTCGACCAAATCTACGCTTCGCCGTTTTCACCGGAAGAAGATTGACGGATTCGGCCGAATGCAATACGCGATCCGCGATCCGAGCTGCCGCGCTCTCGCGGTGGACGGCTTGCATGGCACGTATCAGCCCCCGGCGGACGTCTTCGCGGCAGACCGCGGCGAGACATCCCTCAAGCTCGTCCGGATTTCTTGCTTCCAGCAACGCGCCCCGTTCCGAGAGAACGCGGGCGTTTCCTTGTTCTTGGCCCGGCAGCGAACGATATACGATCATGGGAAGCCCGAGCGCCATCGCTTCCGTTAACGTAACGGCTCCGGCCTTCGTGATCAGGCAGCTGGCGGCCGCCATCCACTCTTCCATCCTTTCGGCGAATCCGATGACGCGAACGCGCGGCTCATCCCGGTAAGCGATTTGCATCCGGCGGAATAACTTTTCGTTTTTCCCGCATATCAAGATCAGATCGAAGGAAGACCGGCGGAGAACGGTTTCCGTCATCTGCCGCGTTTGCCCCAGCACGCCGTAAGCTCCCGCGGAAATCAGAACGTACTTTTTCTCCGGATCCAACCCTTTCTCCGCGACCACCCTGGCTTTGTCGATCGATCGTTCGAAAACGGGACGCACCGGGATGCCGCTGACGGCGACGCGCTCGCCGTCCACCCCTGCGGCAACGAGCGATCGTTTGACCTGTTCGGTCGCGGCGAAATACCCGTCGGTGTCCGGATGCACCCATCGGCTGTGAAGGACGTAATCCGTGACCACGGTATACGAAGGGATGCGGGCTCCTTTACGGGCATTCAAGCTTTGTACGGCCAGGTAGGGGAACGTATGGATCAAGGCGTCCGGCTGAAGCCGCTCCACGAGTTCCCGCATCTTCTTGCGTCCGATCGACAGGAATGCCCGGCTAAGCAACGGATTCGGCTTGACGGGATTCGTCAGGTCGTAGCTGATGCCGTACAGCCATGGGCAATGCGTGGTGCTGTAAAAATACGCCCAACGGGACAAAGCATTCCAACGGGGGTGCGCTTCCGCGAGCAGGTCTACCATGGCGATCGGCCCGGCGCCCCGCTCGGCCAGAGCCGCACGGATCGCGTCCGCGACTTGGAAATGTCCGTCCCCGAAGGAAGAATACACGATCAGGATGCGCTGTCCCTTTGTCAAATGCGGCACCGGCTTTCCATTCGGAATGGGATTGCAGTCGGGTCCATTGTATAACGGAAGTATGAAATCGGAATGAAGCCAATGTTCGCACTTGTGTTAAAACACGCCGGCCGATGCCCGGCGGACCGTTTGTATTCGGAAGCGGCTTGGCCTATAATGAGGGCGCGTTGCATTCCAATCCGAAGGATCGTGGACACCATGAACAAACCGGGATGGTTCGCGCGTGCTCTTATTTTGTCACTCGCCGGCCTGTCCGCATGCACGCAGATCGAGCCCGGGGCTGCTTCATCCCCGCCGCCGAAAGAGCGAATCGCGCCCGAACAAACGGCTTACCGTCCGCCCCCCGTGAACAAAATCGTTGTCGTCGTTGAAGAGAACCGCTCGTACGGCGAAATCTCGGGCAATCCCGAAGCGCCGTACATGAATGATTTGATGCGGGCTGGAGCGAACTTAACGAATCATTTCGCTACCCGGCACCCGAGCCAGCCGAATTACTACGATCTTTTTTCCGGTTCGAACCAAGGAATCAAGAATGACGCGCCTCCGAAAAAGACGTTCAACACGGCGAATCTCGCCTCCGAATTGATACGCAAAGGTTACACGTTCGGCGGTTATTCGGAGAGTTTGCCGAAAACGGGCTTTACGGGACCGTACGATTCGAAATTCAAATACGCAAAAAAACACAATCCGTGGGTCGGCTTCTCGAACGTACCGGTTTCCGCCAACATGCCCTTCGCGGAATTTCCGAAGGACTACGCCAAGCTTCCGACCGTATCCTTCGTCATCCCCGACTTGGATCACGATATCCATGACGGCACGATCAAGCAAGCGGACGATTGGCTGAAGCAAAATTTGTCCGGTTACGTAGATTGGGCGATGAAGAACGACAGCTTGCTTATCCTCACCTGGGACGAAGACGACATGAGCGCCAAAAACCGGATTCCCACCGTGCTGGTCGGACCGATGGTTAAACCCGGGAACGATGAGGAGAAATCCGATCATTACTCCGTGTTGCGAACGGTCGAAGATTTGTACGGCCTGCCGGCGCTCGGCGCCAGCAAACAGGCCAAGCCGCTGAATGTCTGGAAACATTAATGTGGAATCATGAATGATCGACTTTTTGAACTTCTCAACGACATGGCGGGCCGATTCGACTCGGTAGACGATTGGATGGAGTTTTTCGCGCAGGACATGATCTGGTTGATGCTGGGGATCGTGGTGATCCTATGGTTTACCGGCAAGACGTCCAATCAGAAGCTGGCATTTTTCTCCGGATTGTCGGCCGCCTTATCCCTGTTGCTCGCGAGCTGGCTCGTATCGCCGATGGCGAACCATCCCCGTCCTTTCGTAGGCCATACCGTTCACCTGCTGATCCGTCACGCCGCGGATCCGTCCTTTCCGAGCGATCATGCGACGCTCGCTTTCTCCCTCGCGTTCAGCGTATTATTCGTCAAGAGGCGGCTGGGGACCTTGCTGTTGGCCATGGCTGTTTTGGTCGGG
Source organism: Cohnella caldifontis (assembly GCF_029360585.1). Lineage (GTDB taxonomy): Bacteria > Bacillota > Bacilli > Paenibacillales > Paenibacillaceae > Cohnella > Cohnella caldifontis. Next base: position 101,386 of record NZ_JAQZSJ010000002.1, read on the forward strand.
ATTTCAAGGATTTACGTCGGCGTCCATTATCCGGGCGATATCCTCGGCGCGATGCTCTTGTCCGGAATCATCGCTTTCGCCGTCCGGAAGAACCGCGAGCGGATGGACGGTCTTTCCATGATCTTCATTCGGCTCTATCGCAAACTGACCGGCAAGCTGAAATTCCTGCCTCATTCCTAAAACCGTAACGACGGATCCGGCCGATCGGCTTGGCCCTTGAGGCCGCAAAGGAGTCCCGCATGTCCAAACGTTTCTTCGCCCTTCTGCCCGGTTTAGCCGCGTTCGCCGCGGCCCTGCTGATGATTCCCCGATTTTCGTACGACGACCCGGACACGTTCTGGCATTACGAGTTGGGCCGGTACATGATCGATCATCGCACGATCCTCCATCACGCCATCCATACGTTCTACGGCGACCGCCTTCCTTACATCCCGCACGAATACGCCTTTCAGATCGTGCTCGCGCTGCTGGTCCGTGTTTTCGGCTGGCCGGGCGCCTATCTGCTTACGGCGTCGTGCCTGCTGCTGACGATCGCCGGCATGGACCGCCTGGCCCGCGTCTCCAGGCGGGAGCTCGGGCTGGACGAACGGCGGGACCCGGTCCTCCTGCTGATCCTGTTGCCGGCCGCGTGCTGGGTCTATTATTGTTACTTTACGATCCGTCCGCAAATGGTCTCCGCATGGATGATCGTCTGGTTTTTCGTCTATCTCCGCGAGTTCCGGCACGTGCCCCGCATCCGGTTCGCGGTCCTGACGGGTGCGTTATCGTTAGGCATCGCCAATTTCCATGCCGGCATATGGCCGGTCGCCGCCGTCTTCACGGTCATGGCGGCGATCGAAGCGCTGCGGGAACGCCAATGGACGAAGCGCCATGCGTGGACCTACGGAGTGATCTTCTTGGCCGGACTGCTGAATCCCGGCGGGCTGAAAAGCTTGCTGTTCATTTTCGCGGTCACGAAAGGCCGGTTCAATCTGCTCATCAACGAATGGCAGCCGATCGAATTTTCCAAGCCGGAAAACTTGCCGATTCTGCTCGCGCTGATGTTTTTCGCGGCCATCCTCCCGTTCGCGCTTCGGGGCAAGCTGTTTCGCTACCTGTTCATGCTCGGCATCCTGTACCTCGGGGTATCCAGCTATAAGCAAAACCTGTTCCTCTGGCTGTTCCTTCCTTATTTCGCCGCCGCTTTGCCGGATTCCGTTCCCATGCTCAATAAGAACCGTTTCCGCCTTCCGATCCGTACGCGCTGGCTGTTGCTGCCCGCGGCGGCCGGCCTGGTCATCAACGCGATATCGGTGTTCGCCGTTCCGCCTACCGTCAACGCGGGAGAATATCCCGTCAAAGAAATGGACTATATCCTTCGGCAGGCGCCGGACGGGGTCCGTCCTCGGGTGATGGCGCCATACGGAGCGTCGGGATACGTCATGTACCGCGGCGGAGACGTGCTGTGCGACGGCCGGCAGGATCCGTTCGTCACCGACGAGTCGAAAGGCGCTCTCGGCTGGAACGCGTTTCAGCGGTCGATGTACGGCTTCGGCGAATATTTGCCCGAGATCGTTGCCTCCGATCATCCGGACTACGTCATCGCCCGCAGCGGCGTGTCGGCCAAATTGCTTCAGGACTGGACGAGAACGTTCGGCGAACCGGCGTACCGAGGCGACTTCGGCGTCGTCTTCCGAATCGGCAAGCCGACTGGATCGGAATGACCCCACATTTTGGGACTCGCGGACCCCCCTCGCTTTTTAATAGAATAGAAGATATGGTCTTCTATTCTTGCATCGAGTGGGTGAATCGTGTGATCCGCAGCATCTCCCTGATTTGGACGGCCGCCGCGGCGGTCTTTTTCTCTTTCCTTGGCGCTTCCTTGCCGTTGGCTGTGCCGTCGGCAGCGGCGGCTTCTTCGCTTCCGTTCCAGGACATCGGCGGTTCCTACGCCAAGGACGCGATCGCGAGGCTCTATCAGCTCGATTTGATAGACGGCACCGGCAACGGACGTTTCGAGCCGTACCGGGTGGTTACCCGGGCGGAGTTCACCGCGATGGTCGATCGGCTGTTCCGGATCGAACCGGTGGACGGCGCGATCCCCGTCTTCGCGGACGTGCCGCGGCAATCCTGGGCTTACCGGTGGGTTGAGTCCGCCGCGCAGCTCGGACTCGTGACCGGCGTCTCGGCGGACAAGTTCGGGCCGAACCGGGCCGTTACCCGGCAAGACGCCGCCGTCATCATTGCCCGTGCGGCGAAGCAGACGGACGTATCGGCGACGACGGCATACTCCCCCGTCTATCTGGACCAAGCCGGAATCGCCGGGTACGCCCTTCCATCCGTGCTGCGATTAACGAAGCTGGGCCTGATGCAAGGATACGGCGGCTCTTTCCGTCCCGCCGGTCCGATTACCCGGCAGGAAGCGGCCGTCCTGCTCGACAAGATCGTCCGTGCGAGCGGATGGATGACGCAAATCCAGGCCTCGCCGAAAGCGAAAGTCCAGCTTGGGTGGCAATACGGACTCACGACGGCCCAATTCGAGAAAGAAATTTTATCGTCCAACGTGAACACGCTCGCCCCTCGGTGGTTCTACTTGGAAAGTACGGGAATCGAGCTTTCCTCCGGCTACGACGCCGCATTGACGGAATGGGCGCACCGAAACGGCTATCCGGTATGGGCGATGGTCGGCAACCATTCCGACCAGAGCGTGACGCATGACCAGCTGTCGGACGCGAAGCTCCGAGCCGCGGTCGTCGCCGAATTGGCGAAAGAAGCGAAAGCGAAAGGACTCGACGGCCTGAACATCGATTTCGAGAACGTGGCGCCGGCCGACCGCGCGGCGTTCACGGCGTTCATTTCCGAACTGTCTGCCGCGTTGCGCGGGATCCCGGCGACGCTCTCGGTGAACCTTTCCCCGGACATGGGAACCGATTGGACGGCCGCCTACGATTACGCCGCATTGGGGCGAGACGCAGACTATATCGTATTGATGGGCTATGATGAGCACTGGAGCAACGATCCGGTGCCCGGCTCCGTCTCGTCCTTGCCTTGGTTGTCAGAAGGCTTGCAGACGTTGCTGCGGAAAGTGCCGGCGAATAAGGCCATCCTCGCGATGCCCTTCTACACCCGGGACTGGACGGTAAACGGCGGCGCGGCCGTTTCCTCGGAGGAATGGAGCCTGCCTTGGCAGAACGATTTCGTCGCGCAGCGTTCCCTTCCCACGCTCTGGAACGCGGAATCGGGCCAATATACGGCATCCTATTGGAACCAAGGGAAGCTCCACGAGATCTGGCTGGAGGACGGCCGCTCGTTGTCCGAGAAAATGAAACTGGGCGAAGCTTCCTCCATCGCGGGGTACGCATACTGGTACATGGGCGGCGAAAGCCCGGACGTATGGGTCAGCCTGCGCAACGCAATGAGATACGCGTCGTACCGGTTCAACTGAACTCCCGTTCCCGCGGCTACTTTTTCAAATGGTACGGCACGGTCGTCACGACGACGTCCTGCCGGTACAGCAGGCGCGTCCGCAGCAACAAACTCGTCTGGTTGTGGAGGAAGTGGTGCCAGCCCTTCCTCGGAAAGAATTGCGGGATCACCACCGTCACCGTATAATTCGATTCTTCCGCTTTGCGGCTGACCGTGTCGATGAATTTGCTCAGCGGCTGGAGGATGCTTCGATAAGGCGAGTAAAGCGTCACCAGCCGGATCTCCGGCATCCATTCCCGCCATTTCCGCTCAAAACGCTCCTCCTCCCCCCGCTCGAACGGAACGTGCACCGCGATAATTTGATCCGCGTGCAGCGTTCTCGCGTAATTGACGGAGTTCTCCACGACGCGGGTGATGCCTCCCACCGGGAGGATGACGACGTTCCCTTCGATCCGCAGCGCCGGTTCGCCGGGGACGACCCTGAGCTGCTCCCCTACGGCGTTATAGTGCTTTCGGATGCGGTGAAACCCGTAAATGAGCAGCGGCAGAAACACGAGTACGGGCCATACCCGTCCGAATTTCGTGACGAAGAAAATGCCGGTCACCGTCAAGCAAATGAACGCCCCGACCGCGTTAACCGCCAGCTTTCCCTGCCAGCCCCTCGGTTTTTCCCGGATCCATTTGACGATCATCCCCGTCTGGGACAACGTGAACGGGATGAATACCCCGACCGCGTACAGCGGGATCAAATGCTCCGTTTGCCCTTGGAACGCGATAATCAAGAGGATCGAGAGCAAGCCGAGAAACAGGATGCCGTTGGAATACCCGAGCCGGTCTCCCCGGACGGTGAACATGCGGGGAATGAACCGGTCGTTGGCCAGATTCACCGCCAGCAACGGAAAGGCGGAATATCCGGTGTTCGCGGCGAGAATCAGGATGAGCGCGGTCGTTGCTTGGATAAAGTAATACATCCAGCCCCTTCCGAAGGTCGTTTCCGCGAGTTGCGACAGCACCGTGACCTCCGGATCGGGCACGACCCCGAAATCGTAAACGAAATAGACGATGCCCGCGAACAAGACGGCCAGCAGGAGTCCCATCGCCAGCAGCGTTTTCGCCGCATTGTTCGTAGCGGGGGCCTTGAAGTTGGGAATGGCGTTCGAGATGGCTTCCACGCCGGTTAAGGCGGAACTGCCGGAAGCGAACGCGCGGAGGAGCAGGAACAGGCCGACGCCGGCAACCGGCGTGCCGATCGGCGTTTGAGGCTCGGGCAGCGCAACTCCGGAGAATTCGCGGACGAGGCCCGCGACGATGAGGACGAAAAGCGCGGCAACGAACAAATACACGGGGTAAGCCAGGATCGAAGCGGACTCCGTCACCCCTCTTAAGTTCAGAACGGTAATGAAAACGACGAAGGCGACGGCGATGGGAACGGAATACGCATGCAAGACGGGAAACGCCGACGTAACGGCGTCCGTTCCCGCCGATACGCTGACGGCAACCGTCAGAATATAGTCCACGAGCAGCGAGCCCCCGGCCACCAGGCCGGGGTACAACCCCAAGTTTTCTTTGGAAACGACGTAGGCGCCCCCGCCGTGCGGGTACGCGAAAATGATTTGCCGATAGGACAGGATCAAGGCGGTCAACAGGACGAGTACCCCGACCCCGATCGGGACGGAAAACCAGAAAGCCGCCGGACCGACTGCCGCGAAGGTCAGCAGGATCTGTTCGGGACCGTACGCGACGGAGGACAAGGCGTCCGACGACAGGATGGCCAGCGCTTTCGTCTTGATCAGCTTCTGCTCCCCTAATTCGGCCGACTTCAGCGGACGGCCGATCAGCCATCTTTTCAGGGACCAACCCAATACCGCTCACCACCGCAACGGAATTTCCCGCTCATGGTGGTAAGTTCCCCCGCTCCCGGGACGTTTAACCGCAAGCGGAGTTTCACTTCCTCAGATGGTAAGGCACCGTGGCGATGACCACGTCTTTCTGGTTGAACAAATACGCCCGAAGGAGCAGGCTCGACTGGTTGTGAAGCATATGCTGCCACCAATGCTTCACGATGAATTGCGGGATCAGCACGGTCAGATGGTCCGTCTCCGCTTTTTTCCACTCGACCGTTTCGATGAACTTCACGATCGGCCGGGTAATGCTGCGGTAGCTGGACCGGAGCACGATCAAGCGGACGCCGGGATTCCAGTCCTCCCATTTTTTCTCCATCCGTTCGATTTCTTCGTCGTCGAACCCGACGTATACGGCGATGACGTTGTCCGTCAGGGATTTGGCGTAGCTGAGCGAGTTCAAGACGACGCGCGTGATCCCGGCGACCGGCACGACGATCGTGCTGCCCTTGATGACCGGTTTGTCATGGCACGGATCGATGCGGAGCTGATTCGCCGTGTTCGCGTAATGCCGGTAGATTTGATAGAACAGATAGATCACGGCGGGCAGGAAAACGAAGATCATCCATACCTGATGGAACTTGGTGAAGATGAAGATCAGCGTAATGCTGAGCGTCGTCAGCATGCCGACCGTATTGACCGCGAATTTGATCGCCCATCCTTGCGGCTTCCGGCGGATCCAGCGGACCATCATCCCCAGCTGAGACAACGTGAACGGGATGAAAACGCCGACCGCATACAACGGAATCAAGTTTTCGGTGTCGCCGTGGAAGGCCGCGACGAGCAGTGCCGACAACACGCCGAGAAAGATGATGCCGTTCGAGAATCCGAGGCGGTCGCCGCGGACCTTGAACGCATGGGGCATGAATTTGTCCTTGGCCAGCATGAACGCCAGCAGCGGAAAGGCGGAATACGCCGTGTTGGCGGCAAGGAACAGGATCAGGGCCGTTACGCCTTGAATGGCATAGTAGACGGCGCCCCGTCCGAACGTGGCGTCCGCGATCTGGGACACGACCGTTTCCTTCGGATTCGGGGATATGCCGAACCAATAGGCCAACAGGCTGATCCCGATGAACATGGCGCCAAGGATGGCGCCCATCATGACCAGCGTGGCGGCAGCGTTCCGTTCGGCGGGTTTCTTGAAGTTCGGAATCGCGTTGGAGACCGCTTCGACCCCGGTGAGCGCCGAACAACCCGAACTGAACGCCTTGAGCAGCAGAAAGAGGCTGATGTTGGAGACCGCCGTCCCCCACTCCGGCACGTCGGCGTGTACGCCGCCCGTCAAATACTTGACGAACCCGGACACGATGAGGACGAAGATTGCCGCGACGAACAAATAGACGGGTATCGCCAGGACGGAAGCGGATTCCGTGATCCCCCTCAGGTTCATGACCGTCAGGAACGCGATCATGACGAGCGCGATGAGCACGCGGTGGTCGTGCATCGAGGGAAACGCGGACGTGATCGCGTCCGTACCGGCGGAGGAACTGACGGCCACGGTCAGGATATAGTCGACGAGAAGCGATCCGCCCGCCAGCAGTCCCGCGGGAACGCCGAGATTGTCTTTGGCGACGACGTAGGCCCCGCCTCCGGCCGGGTAGGCGTAGATCGTTTGGCGGTAGGACAAGACGAGAACCAGCAATAGACCGAGCACGGCGAACGAAATCGGAATCGAGTACCAGACGGCGGCGAACCCCGCGGCCATCAGAACGATCAAGATTTGCTCCGTTCCGTAAGCCACGGACGATAACGCGTCGGACGAAAGTACCGCGAGCGCCTTTAATTTCCCGAGTTTCTCTTCTTCGATTTCGGCGCTTCTGAGCGGGCGGCCGATCAAGAACCGTTTGAACCTGCTGACCATTTCCGGATGCAGACTCCTTGTGATGGGATTCGACGAGAACGACAAAAAAGCCGCAGGAAAGCAGGGCTTTCCGCGGCTCGCCTTGCGGCGCAAGGCAGGCGTGAACATTCCCTCTTTCGGACGCTTACGAGGTTAGCTGACGGATTCGGGCACGAAAGCAGCCCTACGCCGGCCTGTCAAGCGCGGCGATTCACCCCGAAAGCCGGATCGGTCGATCCGGCCTTCATTGGTTCCCCCGTTTCCGGTTTGGCGGAATTCAGCGATCAGGTATTGTCGATATGTTGGATCACGAAATGAATCATACTCCCTTCCGACGCGGCGCGCAAAGCAAGGTTTGCCTCGTCGTCGGAGGTTTCCGGCATCTACAAGTTCCGTACAGCGCTTACATCGGGATCGCCCGCGGATTCCCTGCGTTTTTCGGGCGGAATCTCGCGATATTGCCGGAAAGTCTCGTTCTGCTAAGGGCTTTACCGTGACGGCCCCATGCGGAGGCTTGATGAGGAGGCCTTGATCCTCAAGCGAAATCCGTTTCAAACACGCATTCATATCGTTCGGCATGAGGATATTTTTGACCGAGACTCGTGATTTCGAATCCGATGCTCCGATAAAAATCGACCGCGTCATCGTCGGTCTCCAGTTTGATTTTTTTGGGTTTAATCAAATCGATCAATTCCAAGATCATGCCTCTGCCATATCCCAAGCCTCTGTATTCCGGATCAACCGAAAGATGGCGGATATAAATCCCTTCGTCTGGCAGGGATCGATATCCGATGACGCCGATGATTTCTCCGTCCAGCGAATATCCCATCAGGATATTGTCGTTCGATTCGTACGATTCCATTGCGGCCTTCAACTTTTCCGGATCCGGAAAAACGGAGTACCCTACCAATTCCATGATGGCATCGTCATGTAATTTGTCTCGGATGGGGATCAGCACCATCGACACCTCTTCCTTTTCGCTATCGTTTGAGACGAGCGTTTATAACCGTCAAGGATTTTCCGCTTCCACGATCAGGAACAGGTTCTTGTACATCCGCTCCGTCCGCCGGATCCGAAATCCCGCCTGCTCGACGTGCTGTAAGGTGTTCCGATTCAGATGGCATCCCCCGCACATCCGCTTCCAAGCCGGCGTCAGCCAATCCTGCAGCTTTCCCAGCGCGGGTTGGTCCATCTTCACGTGTTCGAACAGCACGAGGGTGCCGCCCGGTTTGCAAACTCTGCGAATCTCTTCCAGGGCGGTCTTCGGGTCCGGAATCGTGCAGAACACCAGCGTTCCTACGGCCGCGTCGAAGGTGTCCGATTCGAAGGGGAGCCGCTCGGCTCCCGCGTCAATCACTTCGATCGGCACGCGGGACTGACGGGCACGCTTGGCGGAAACTTCCCGCATGACCGGCTCGGGTTCGATCGCCGCGACGCGATCGGCTTGGCGATAATAGGGGAAATTCACGCCGGTGCCCGAACCGATTTCCAGCACGGCACCCCGGATCTGCGGCAGCAAACGTTCCCGGACCGGATGGCATATCCTTCTCTCCACGGGTCCCATCAAACGGTCGTAATATCGGTTGAAAAACGAGCCCATTCGTCCTAGACACCTGCCGTTTACTTGGTAACCAGCCGCATGATCGTATCGACATCCGGAATCCGATAGACGCCGTCTCCCTTGGCGTTCACGACCATCACGCCCGAAAGGATCGTAAAGTAAGAGGCGATGATTTCCTCCAGGTCACCCGCCGCAATGTCGCCGGAGCGCTGCCCCTCTTCGAAGATGGGACGCATCAAGTCGACGTAAGCTTTCATCGAATATTCCGAAAAAAGCTCTTTGATCCGATCCGGCAAATCATCCGACATGCGCGCTTGATAAATCAACAGAAAGTAGTACTTGCCCTCATCATTCAAGATGGATTGGGTCAAAAACCGGATTTTCTCCAGCGGGGCTATCGGCAGATCCCGAAGGCTTTTCGTTGCGGAATAGGAGATGTCTATCGCTTCTTGGACGAGGGCGATAAGGGCTTCGTCTTTCGACTTGAAGTAATGGTAGAAAAGCCCCTGGCTCACCCCCGCTTCCGCGACGATCATGCTGATTTTCGTTCCGTCGATTCCCCTCCGGGCAAAAACCTTAAGCGCGGCCCGCATGATCTGATCTTTGCGTTCGTCCCGAATTTGGCTTAATTGCTCTTTGCTTAAAGGCGACAAAGTCCGGCCTCCTAGTTAGAAAAATACCGCTTCACTTGTTGTACCACCCCGGACGGCCGATGTCCATTCAACGGAGCCATGTGACCGGATTTCGGCAGGATCAGCGTCTTCGGATTGGACAGGGTCTGCTCGAGAACCCTGATCGAAGGTACGGCCTCCTTGCTTTTGCCGCCCGCCATATCGGAATGGACTGATTGACGGAAACGCCAGGTTCATAGAGGGCGAGTTTCGTGAATCTCCCGTTCGTTCTGGCCGTTTCCAACGCAACGAGCCCTCCATAGCTATGTCCGAATAAATAGGCAGCTCCCGTCGCTTCCTGTACGGCCGTCAAGTCCTCAATCCTTGAATTTTTCCCCCCTTCCCAATTCCCGCCTGCCCGCCTATAATGAAACCATAAAAGTGAGTCCTCACTCATTTTCATCGCAAGGAGGATGGTTCCATGGGTCAATCACCCGCGGCGGAGAACGTTCCCCTCGTCGAAATCCGCGGCGTCAGCCGGCGGTTCGGCGCCAAAACCGTGCTGGACGACGTCTCCCTGAACGTCGAGCGCGGCGAGATTTTCGGGCTGCTCGGCCCTTCCGGATCGGGCAAAACGACGCTGATCAAGCTGATTACCGGAATCGACAAAGCCGACGAAGGCACGGTTCGGATGTTCGGCGAGACCATGCCGAAGCTCTCGTTGCTGCAACGTTACGGCTACATGGCGCAATCGGACGCCCTCTACCAGGAGCTGACCGCGCGCGAGAACCTGCGGTTTTTCGCGTCTCTTTACGGACTCGCGGGATCCCGGCGCGAAGAGCGGATCCGCGCCGCCATGGAAATCGTCGATCTAAACGACCATTTGAATAAAACTGTATCCGCCTATTCCGGAGGCATGAAACGGCGCCTTTCCCTGGCCATCTCGCTGCTGCACGAGCCGGAGCTGCTGATTCTGGACGAACCGACCGTCGGCATCGATCCCGTGCTCCGCCGGTCGATCTGGGAAGAGCTCCTGGCGCTGCGGGACCGCGGCACCTCGATCGTTCTGACGACGCACGTCATGGACGAAGCGGACAAATGCGACCGTATCGGCTTGATCCGGGATGGCCGCCTTACGGCCGTCGACACCCCGCAGGGGTTGAAAAACAGAAGCGGAACCGATTCGATCGAGCAAGCGTTTATCGTCCTTGGCGGAGGTGCCCCATCATGAGAACGCGCGCCCTTGCGGTTCGGATCATCCGGCAGTTCCTGCGGGACAAACGGACGATGGCTTTGTTGTTCCTGGCTCCCCTGCTCGTGCTGACGTTGATGCATTTCGTGTTCAACGGGCAGACGGTCAAACCGGACGTCGGGGTCGCGGGGATCCCGTCCGCGGTCACCGCGAAAGTGGATCCGGAAACGGCCCGGATCGTCGATTACCCGGATCGGAAAGAAGCCGAGGAGGATTTGCGCGACGGCAAGCTGGATGCGGTCATCTCCATCGAGAACGGCAAGCCGGCGATCCTGCTGGAGGGCACCGATCCTTCCATGGCCAAGGCCGTCCAGCTTCTCTTGCAAAAAACGCTCCAGGCCGATATGCTGACGGTACAGCCGCAGATTTCGTATCTATACGGGGACGAGGATTTGTCCTCTTTCGATTCGTTCGGTCCGGTCCTGATCGGCTTCTTCTCGTTCTTCTTCGTCTTCCTGCTCGCGGGCGTCTCGTTCCTGCGGGAGAGAACGACGGGGACGCTGGAAAGGCTGCTGGCGACCCCGATACGCCGTTCCGAAGTCGTGGCGGGGTACTTGCTCGGCTTCGGCTTGTTCACCTTGGCGCAGGCGACGCTGATCGCCTGGTTCTCCATTCGCGTGCTTGGGATCTACATGGCGGGTTCGGTGTGGTTGGTGTTGCTGATCAATTTGCTTCTCACGCTGACGGCGCTGACCTTGGGCACCCTGCTGTCCTCGTATGCCGGAACCGAATTCCAGATCATTCAATTCATCCCGCTCGTGATCGTGCCGCAAGTATTTTTCTCGGGCTTGTTCAACCTGGAAGCCATGAATCCTTGGCTGCAGAAGCTGAGTTATGTGATGCCGCTGTATTACGGCGCCGACGCCATGCGGGACATCATGCTTAGGGGCAAGGGTTTGGCAGGCATACAAGTCGACATCTACGTGCTGCTCGGTTTCTCGGTCCTGTTCGCGCTGCTGAACGTTGCCGCCTTGAAGAAGCAAAGAACGATCTAACCTAACCACTAAACGGACGATCAGGGGGGATGCCGCATGTCCGAAGCCATGGAACCCTGGCTGGCCGAGCTGATGGGCGCGGGCTCCTCCGGAGAACGGATGACGGAGAAACAAAAACGCATTTTCGAAGCGGCCGTCGAGGTATTCGCGGAGAAAGGTTACTCCGCCGCCTCGACGAGCGAAATCGCCCAGCGCGCGGGGGTGGCGGAGGGAACGATCTTCCGCCATTACCGGACGAAGAAAGAACTGCTCATCGCGATCGTCGCCCCGGCCATGGTGCGCATGCTGGCTCCGTTCGTCCTCCGGGAATTCCGCGACGTTTTCAAAACCGATTATGAAACGATCGACCAGTTTTTGCGGGCGATGATCGAGAACCGAATCGAATTCCTGGAGAAAAACAAAAGCTTTCTGCGCATCCTGCTGCAGGAGCTGCCGTTTCATCCGGAACTGCAGGAGCAGCTTCGGAGCGTCGTTTTTCCTCAAGTGAAAGAACGTATCGAGAAAGTCATCGACCGTTTCCGGGAAAAGGGCCAGCTGATCGAGCTTCCGTCCGTCACGATCATACGCCTGGTCGCCTCCGCGGCGATTGGATACGTGCTGATGCGGACGTTCTTCGGCTCGTCCGGCAACCCGGAGTGGAACGATACGCGGGAACGGCAAGCGACCATCGATTTTATCCGGAAAGGTTTGACACCCTAGAAATGAACGACACCCGGCCTTTGCCCGACAATCCATTCCCGAGAACGCCGCCGATCGCCCCCATATTCCCGCTGCTGGTCGGCATGATCGCGATCTCGTTCGCGCCTATTCTCGTCAAATATTCGCAGGCGCCAGCCTCCATCCAAGGCATGTACAGGATGCTGTTCACGCTGCTGCTCATGCTTCCGTTCGGAAGAAAGCAGTTGCCCGCCATCCGCGGCATCCGGCTGAAGGACTGGGGGCTGCTGGCGCTGGCCGGCTTCTTCCTGGGCCTCCATTTTCTCTGGTGGATGATGTCCATGGATTTGACGTCGATTGCCAGCTCCACGATCATCTTGTCGTTGGAGCCGGTCCTCGTCATGATCGGATCCTTTCTCCTCTTCAAGGACAAGCCTTCGAAAATGGGGATCGCGGGGCTGCTGACCGCCTTCGCCGGCATCTTATTCGTCGGTTCCGGAGATATGGGCATCTCAAGGTCGGCCGTCACCGGGGATTTCCTGTCATTCCTGTCCGTCTTGTCGATCGCGGTCAATATGCTGATCGCCAAACGGATATTAGAACGCGTCCCCTCCTACTTGTACAGCCTTGTCGTATTCGCCGTCGCCTTTCTTTTTTTCGCCTTGTATAATGCGGCGACGGGCACGCCGATGTTCGGCTATCCGCCCCGGGAGTGGCTGATTTTCCTCTTGCTCGCCATCGTGCCGACGGTGCTCGGCCATATGATTTTCAACTGGCTTCTCGCCTACGTGAGCGCCACCACGATCTCCATGAGCGTATTCGCGGAACCGGTCGGCGCCAGCCTGCTCGGCATCGCGCTGTTCCGGGAAATGCTGAACCCGTTTCAGCTGATCGGAGGCGCGCTCGCCATTATCGGACTGCTGCTGTACTTGAAGCCGACAAGCCAACCGAAATAAAACGCCTTCACACGACGGGAGGATTCGTAGGAAGCTGAACGTTCTGCGTGAAGTCGGGCTTGGTCAGCGGGCAGTTGACCAGCGGAGCGGCATCGGGGATGAATTCGGTCAATTTGCGCATGAAATAACACGTCTCCGGCAAATGGTGCTCCAAAAACCGCAGCGTGGTGCGGCTGACCAACTCTGTCCCCCGGTACATGCGAATCACCGTGAGGACCAAGGAGTTGAACGCTTGGACGGATTCCAGCGCTTCGCGGGCCAGCCGGATTTGCACGGGCAGGTTCGCGGGTGAGAAGCGGAGATAGCCGCGGATGAGTTCGTTTTGCGTGAATAATCCTCGGAATGCAGCCGCGGACGCCGCCGTCTGCGCAAGCAGATCCGTTTCCCCGGGATCGAGGATATTGGCGAGAAGCAGCGCGTGCCCCAGCTGATCCTCGAGCCACAGATCCATCAGTTCGACCAACGGCAGCGGAGGGTAAGCCTGGCCGCGCGCGGCGTAAAACAGGATGCGGTTGTATTCCTGATTCTCGTTCAGCGTCCCGTTCAAATACGTCGGAGTAAGATTCAGATTGATCCGGTTCTCCAGCCGCAGCCGCTGAAGTCCTCCCTCGAAGCGGTAATACCCTTCGGCAACGGGAGCAACCTTCGCCGCGAATGCCGAATACGATGCGCTTTCCCACGCGCCCGGACGGTCCAGCCTTTCCGATTCCGCGAGCAGCGACCGGAATGCTTCAATGTAACGCTGGGCGGAACGAACGGCCTGTTCTTCGGTCGGCGAGAGGAAGTCTCTCACGAAATACGCGTGATCCTGTAAAATTTCAAGCCAGAAGCGATGCTCCTCGTAAGGCGGAATGGAAGAAACGGTCATGACGGATCCCTCCGCTTTCGGTGGTTATCCGTTTAGCCTATGCCGCCGAAGCCGCCATTTTGCCAATATAAACGAAGCCGCCGGGGCAACGATCGCTCCCGGCGGCTTTCGATTTCGTTTATGGCATTAAAGACTTTCCGCCGTAACCTCGAACCGGTCCCCGGGCACCATCAGCTTGCCCTTCTGCCCCTGGGCCTCCAGCCGCTCGATGAACGATTGGGCGTCTTGGCGGATCAGCGGGAACGAGTTGTAATGGACCGGGATGACCAGCTTGGCCCCGAACCATTCCGCCGCCTGCAGCGCATCTTCGGGGCCCATCGTATAATGGTCGCCGATCGGCAGGAACGCGATGTCGATGTCGTGGCGGTCTCCGATCATCTTCATGTCCGAGAACAACGCGGTATCCCCGGCATGAAGCACCGTCAGCCCTTCGATCCGGATGATGAACCCCGCCGGCATCCCGGCATAGATGATTTTCCCTTCTTCCAGCGTGATGCCGGAGCTGTGGAACGCCTGGACCATCTTCGCTTTCGCGAAGCCGAGGTCCACCGTTCCGCCCATGTTCATCTCGATGTTCTTCAGCTGCTTAAAGCCCATGTATTGCGCGAGCTCCAGGATCGCGACCACCGTCGCGTCGTTCGCTTTGGCGATCGGTTCGGCGTCGAGGATATGATCCGTATGCGCGTGCGTCAGCAAAACGTATTCGGCCCGGACGTCCTCCGGCTTCGTCACCGCGATCGGATTGCCCCGCAGGAAAGGGTCGATCACCAGCGATCGGTCTCCCGTGCGAAGCTGCACGCACGAATGTCCATGATACGTGATTTCCATCGAAAATCGGCCTCCTCTATCGATTATTTGAATTGGCGCCAATCTTGCTTGCTGTTCTTCAGCAAATACTCGAAATCGTTCTCCAGGCGTTTCTGCTCGGCTTTCCGCGCGGCCTCTTCCTGTTTGCGCTTCTCCTCCCGGCTTCGGGCCTCCTCCGCCTTGAGCGCTTCCGCGCGCGCCTTCAGCTTCGCCGCCGTATCGGGATCGAGCAGGTCTTTCAGCGTGGGTGGCTTCCCATCCGGCGCCGCCTGCTGCGGCGGTCTGGCTCCGGCCGCCCGCTTCCGATTACCGGACAATTCGATCACCTCGCGAATGCTTTCTTGTGGAATTCCTCGATATGCCGGAACAAAGCCCGTCCGCCGTCTTGCGCCCGGAATCCCGGTTCGAACATCCGATACATCGCGCGGTACGTCTCCGGCACCCAAATATATTCGTGAACGTAGTCGGTCAAGACGAAACCGCACCGTTCCCAGAACCGGATCCGCTCGGCGTTCGCTTCTCCCGGATCGGCTTCCGCTTCGATCAGCAAGCCGGCCAGCTTCATCCGGTCCCTCGCCCAGGTTTCGATGTCCCGGACGAACCGGCGGCCGTATCCTCTGCCGCGAACGTCTTCCCGTACGGCCAAATAATCGATAAGCAGCAGTTCCGCCTTCGGCACCCGACCGGTTACGGCCATCGCGAGTACCTCGCCGTCTTCGGACTCCGTGTGCAGGAAGCTCAGCCGTTTGGCGAACATCCCTTCGAGAATGCGGTCCGGCTTGCGGCCCGGAGCCGGAAACGCTTGATGGTAAATCTTCAAGGCCGCCTTCCACTCGGGCCTATTAATATCGTCGAAAGTTCGGAATGCCATGTTCACTCCATGATATAAGCCAGCAGCAAAGCGGCCGTGTTCACGACGGCGTCCGCATGCGTCCGTTCCATGCCGTGGGAGGCGTGGACGCCCGGTCCGACCAACGCCGCCCGGATGTTGCTCCCGCCGCGCAAGGCGGCCGAAGCGTCCGATCCGTAATGCGGGTAAATATCGACGGCATGGGGAAGCCCTTCCCGCCGGGCCAGTTCGATCAGCTTGGTCGTCATCGCGTAATCGTACGGACCGGTAGAATCTTTGGCGCAAATCGAGACGTCCCGTTCCGTCGCCGACAGATCGTCCCCGATTGCCCCCATGTCGACGGCGATCATCTCCATAATGTCCCCGGGAATGAACGAGCTGCCATGCCCGACTTCTTCGTAGGTGGAGAAAATCATTTTCACCGGGCGCGCCGGCCGTTTCCCCTCCCGTTTCAGCCATTCCATCGCGCCGAACAGCGCCGCGACGCTCGCTTTGTCGTCCAGGTGCCGCGATTTGATCCACCCGTTGTCAAGCAGCCGGGTGCGCGGATCCCAGGAGATGAAATCCCCGACGCCGATGCCGAGCGCCAGCGCATCTTCCTTCGTGCCGACCGTCTCGTCGATGCGGATTTCCATGTTCGCTTCCTCCCGCTTCCAATCGCGGGCGTCGGAGTATACATGCACGGACGGCTTGGTGGACAACACGGTGCCTTCGTATTTCCGGCCGTCGCGGGTGTGGATGAGGCAGTACTCGCCTTCCACGGTTTGCATGGCGTATCCCCCGATCGGCGTGAACCGGAGCTTGCCGTCCGGCTTGATCGACCGGACCATGGCCCCCAGCGTATCCACGTGGGCGGTCAGGCCGACGGTACCCTCTCCTTCCCGGGACCCCGGGAGCGTTACGATCCCGTTCCCCTTGGGAGTGATTTCCATCGGATAGCCCAGCTTGGCGGTTTCCTCCGCGACCAGCTTCATGATGTCCTGGCAATATCCGCTGGGGCTTGGCGTCGTCAGCAGCTTTTGAAGGAACGCCATTATGTAATTTCGGTCGAGTTGGGGTCGAAGCGGTTCGGACAAAACAAGACTCTCCTTTGCGAATGGAGCGGTTTTCCGCGCGATCCGTTTTCCCCATTGTACCATTTCGAATCCGGAAGTTCACACGGCCTTTTCCTCCGACCCGGCGATCCGGAACGGGATCCGGATGCCGAACCGCGCGCCTTTCTCCCGCCCGGTTTCCGCCCAGATCCGTCCGCCCATCGATTCCACCAGGTTTTTGCAGATGGCGAGTCCCAGACCGGTCCCCTCGTTCTTGGCACGCGTTGAAAGCTGGGAGAAGGGGACGAACAGCAGATGGAACTGGGAAGGGTCGATCCCGATGCCGGTATCGGACACCGTGCATTCGACCGCGGCGGTGCGGGAATCGGAAGCATGTTCCGAAACCTTCAGCTCGACTTCGACGCAGCCGGAATCCGTGAATTTCACCGCGTTGCCGATCAGGTTCACCAGGACTTGGCGCAACCGGCTCGGGTCGCCGAATACGAATTCGGGTACGCCTGCGTCCGTGCGGCAAACCAAGTCGATTCCTTTCTCTCTGGCCGCGATGGCGAACAATCCGGAAGCCTCTTGCACGCAGGAGGCCAAATGGAACTTTTCCTCGGCCAGCTGCAGGGCGCCCGCTTCCATTTTCGAGTAGTCGAGTATGTCGTTGATGACCCGGAGCAGCGACGCTCCGCTTCTCTCCTGGACTTCCAGCATCTCCCGCTGCTTGGGGGTCAGTTCCGATTCCATCAGGATTTGGTTGATCCCGATCATTCCGTTCAGCGGCGTCCGGATCTCGTGGCTCAGCATGGCCAGGAAATCGCTTTTCATCCGGCTCACGCGCTCGGCGGCTTCTTTCGCGCGGATCTGTTCGCGTTCCGCTTGGCGCTGGGCGGTAATATCCCGGCCGATCGAATAGATGTACCGCTTGCCATCCAGATCCAGGTGGAAAAACGTAAGGCTGATGAGCAGCGGATTGCCCGCCTTGTCTACGATTTCGGCTTCCAGCCGCCGGGAGATTTCATCGGTCGCGGATTTCCGGTATTGGCTCCGGACGGCGGTCATGTCCAGCTCGCTGCGGTACAGCTCGCGAAAGGTGGAGGCATCCAATTCTCCGGGAGCGTAACCGGTCAGCCGATAGACGGCCGGGTTGGCGCTGACCACGCGGTCTTGCTCGGGATCGTAGCAGATGACCATGTCCGGGCTGTTCTCGAACAAGGAAATATACCGCTTGCGATGGTCTTCCGCCAGCCGGACGGCCCGTCTGCGCTCGCGGGAGGCCCGGATCATGAGAACGACGGATAATGCCGACAGCAAAATCAAAACCAACTCCAACATTCGTGCGTACGGTGCCGTCATCCGCAAACGCCCTCCGATCGATGCCCCGGCGGTCGTTCCATCCATCCTCCCGGCCGACCCTTGGCATCAGCGTTGATAATAAGCGCGCAGCGCGTCCGCGACCTGCAGCGGATTCCGCCGCAAATCCTTGGCGCTGAAAAAGACGTCTCCCCTCACCTGAGGGCGGGATTCGTTATAGATCAACTGGTTCACGATTTCTTCCGCCGACTGCCAACCGGTCTCTTTCGTCCCCAGCTTATACGGGGCGTGGCCGATATAGAGCTTGACTCCGGTTCCGTCCACCTGATCGGCCCACCAATCCGCCAGCTTATCGTATTCCGCCGCCGGGTAGTCCATGCTCCAATACAGCTGGGGCATCACGTAATCGATCCACTTGCCGCGAATCCACGTCCGGACGTCGGCATACATGTCGTCATATGCGGTTACGCTCGCGCGGGTCGCCGATCCGGCCGGATCGTCCGCCTGGTTGCGCCAAACCCCGAACGGGCTGATCCCGTATGCCAGCCGAGGATTGGCGGCATGCACCGCAACGCCCAGCTTCCGAACGAAATCGTTGATGTTGGCGCGCCGCCAATCCCCTTTATTCGCGAAATGCCGGTCGTTGTAGGCTTGAAATGCCGCCTCGTCGTCGAAATTCCCGTCCGAAGGATAGAAATAGTCGTCCAGGTGGATGCCATCGACGGGATAACGCTTCGCGACTTCCACGATCGCGTCGATGATGTGCTGCCGCGCTTCCGGGATGCCGGGGTTGAGGTATCCGATGCCCCCGGCTTCCACGATCCATTCCGGATGCTCCACGGCCGCATGCCCGGCAGGCAGTTCCTTCTTCGAAGCCGCGCTCGTATAAGCCCGAAACGGATTGAACCACGCGTGGAACTGCATGCCCCGCCGGTGGGTTTCCTCGATCATGAACGCCAGCGGATCGTAACCGGGATCCTTGCCCGGCGTGCCCGTCAACACTTTGGACCACGGCGCGAGCTTGGACGGATATAACGCGTCGGCCGCGGAACGGACCTGCACGTAAACGGCGTTGATTCCCATCGACTGCAGATCGTCCAGCATCGCGGCATACTCCTGCTTTTGTTTTTCGGGCTGTCCGTAAGAAGCCGCGGATGGCCAATCCAAATTGTAAACGGTCGAGACCCACGCTCCCTTGATTTCATGACCGGACTTGGAATTCAATTGAATCCAGCGATTGGCCGCGTTCCACTCCACCTGCAAACCGAGGCTTTCCCCGATGAAACGCAAAGGGACCATGACCCTGCCGCGATTCAATTCGGGAGGCGCGTCGAGCGCCACGGTTTTGCCGCCGGCCGTCGCCGTGTTCTGTCCGACCTTCATCACGATCGAGACGCCGTTCCGGTTTACCGTCACGGTTTGCGATTTCTGCGTCCAAGCTACCGTCGCGCCCATACCTTGACTGACGACGCGGACCGGTACCATCGTGAAGCCGACTTTGGGCTTGATATAAGGCGGAACGTCGCTGTCGATCCGCTGCCCGTCCAAGTAGATCCGAATTTCTTTGTTCGTCTGCGCATGGCCGGTTTGCGTCAGCAGCATGCCGCCTGCCGCGATCGCCAGCATGAATCCCATCCATTTCCGTAAGCGCATACCCTCAAATCCTCCCAGAAAGTAAAAAGATTGCAAAAGGTAAGACTCCGGCGCAAACGAAACGTTGCATGCGATTCCATGAGAATTCATTCATTTTACGCAAAATGTATCGGGCAACGCAGGGAAGGTAGGTTAGCCGCAGCGGGAGAGCGTCAAATACGAGGAGGACCGAGTAAACGCGCATGAAAAAGACACCCTTTGGCGGCCCGGCCGTCTTAGCATCGCTGCCTTAGACCCGCGGCTTTGCGTCCCCGTCTTTCGGCGGGTTTGCCTTTATCAGCAGTGTCGCTGACCATTCGATGACAATCTCAGAGTATTCTCATCATACGCAACTGCTCGAAATCTTTCAATCCTTTTATTCCCAAGAAGACGGCCCGCGAAATAAAACGAACCGCCCCTGACGGAGCGGTCATCGCCGGCGCGGAATCCGCGCTTCGTTTTACATTTGGTTGAACGTGTCGGTCAGGACCGGCACGATTTGCGATTTGCGGGAGACGACGCCTTTCAGCACCGCCCGGTTGTTCTCGAGCTTCACGCCGTAAGCTTTCTCCACGGCGTCCTTCTTGGCGCCCAGCGCCACGCCGATCGAATCGTTGTTCAGGATGTCGGTCACGACGAAGAGGAACAGATCCAGCCCTTTGGAGGCGATAATGCCGTTCAGCGCATCCTCCAGCTCGGCTTGGCGGTTCAGCACGTCGTTCACGTCCACCGCGTTGACTTGCGCGATTTCCACCTTGGAGCCGCCCATTTGGAATTCCTTGGCGTCGAGGGAAATGAGCTGAGCGATGGACTTGTCGCTCAAATCCGCGCCTGCCTTCAGCATGCTCAGGCCGTACTCCTCCGCGTTAACCCCGGCGATCTCCGCCAGTTCGCGCGCGGCGGCGACGTCTTCGTCTGTGCAGGTCGGGGATTTGAACAGCAAGGAATCGGAAATGATGGCGGACAGCATCAGACCCGCGATTTCCTTGCGGATCGCCACGCCGTTCTCCTTGTACAGCTTCTTCAGGATCGTCGCGGTGCAGCCGACCGGCTCGGCGCGGTAATAGAGCGGTCCGGCGGTCTCGAAATTCGCGATGCGGTGGTGGTCGATGACCTCGATCACTTTCGCTTGATCGATGTCGGAGGCGCTTTGCTGCCGTTCGTTGTGGTCGACGAGAATGACGTTCTTCGCTTCGTTCGCGACCGTCTCCACTTGGCGGGGGGCTTGCACGCCGAACTTGTCCAACGCGAACTGCGTTTCCCCGTTGACGGCGCCCAAGCGCACCGCTTCGACGTTCCAGCCCAACGCTTTCTTCAGCTCGGCATAGGCGATCGCGGAACAGATCGTGTCCGTGTCCGGGTTTTTGTGTCCGAAAATCAAAGTACGTTCCATGTTCAGGCTCCTCGCGTGTAATTTGGCGACACAAGTATACTAAACTTGGGCTCCCTCAATCAAGAGACCGCGCGTCAAGGGTAAATCATTTTCCCGAGCACGTGGTCGAGCGGAATATATCCGATCATCCGGCTGTCCTCGCTGTTGTTGCGGTTATCCCCCATGACGAACACATGCCCGTCCGGCACGGTCCACGTTTCGTCCGATTCGTACTCCATCGTTTCTTTGATATACGGTTCGTCGAGCGGCTGCCCGTTCCGGTACACTTTATGATCCTTGAACGTCAGGACGTCGCCGGGCTTCCCGATGACCCGCTTGATAAAGAACACGCGGTCGTTCAGCGGGCGGATCAACTGCAGCAATGGATTTTCCAGCACGTCGTCCCCGAGGGAACGGCTGCGGTCCACGCGGCTGTCGATGATGACGATGTCCCCGTAATCCGGATATTCGCTGAACGTATGAGGCCATTTGGCGACGTACACCCGTTCCCGGTCATGCAGCGTCGGGTCCATGGAATGTCCTTCGACGCGGTAAGGCTGAATCACGAAAATGCCGATCAAGGAGGAGACGATCACCGCCGCTCCCAGGGTGGTCACCCAACTCCAGATTTTTTTCCATAACGCCATGTACCGACTTCGCCTCCCGTCTATTCTGTTTTCTACTATAGCAGAGCCTCGTTGAAAAAGAAAAAGCCGCCTGCGCGCGGCCGCTTCGCTGCTGCTCCTACTCTTTGTTCTCGTAGTAGACATGCCGGGCTTTGAGCCCTTCCCCTTCGATCTCCAGCACGCCGAACGAGTACAGCTTTTGCCTGCGCTTGTCGGTCGGCGAACCGGGGTTGAACAGCAGCACGCCGTTTTCTTTCTTCTGGACCGGGACATGCGAGTGGCCGAACACGATCGCGTCCACCTCATCCGGACCGAAGGAGAGCGCCGCCTGCCGCTCGGCCGTTCTCCTCGCGTTCGTCCCGTGTCCGTGCACCAATCCGATCTTCAGCTTCTCGCAAAGGATGATTTTCCGGTATCCGAATTTCGAAACGAGCGCTTCCCCGTCGTTGTTGCCTGCCACTCCTTCCACGGGAGCGTAACGGGCCAGCATCTCGTAGGTCTGTTCGCTTGTCCAATCGCCCGCGTGAAGGATCAGATCGGCGGTGCCGAGCTCTCGGACGAGGCGGGAAGGAAGCCGTTTCGCCATCCGGGGCATGTGCGTGTCGGATACGACGACGATTTTCATGCGGCGCCCCCTTTCGGCCTTATATTAGGGCAAGACGAGCTTGCCCTGATTGAACAACCGGCGCTGGTCTTCGGAAAGCCCGGCGGTCTTGTCTTTCCCTTTTCCCCCGGAGAGGACGATGCCGTATTTCTTCTGCGCGTAGTCTTGCAAAGGTTTCATTCGTTCCGGCGTCATGTCGGCGAGCGAATAACGCACCCGGATTTGCCCGAGCATGATGCCGATCGTCTCCCCGGCCAGCGCGGTCTGGGCCTGGATGCGCGCGCTGCCGTATGCGACCGCGGAGGCTCCGACGTTCTTGCCCGCCACGATCACGTTGCGGTAGCCTTTCGCCAAGAACGAACGAAGGGGCATTCCGTACCGATCGGGCGTTCCTAACCGGATCCCCCACTTGCTGTTGATCGTGCCCTGCATGTCGATCGGGTAGCCTCCGATGCTGACGTTGTCCCAGAACGATTTGCCGCCCATCAAGTCCGTGCCTTGCATCACGTATTCCGTCTCGTAACGGTCGGAGTCGCGGATGTAGAGATAGTCGGGGTAGCCGTTGATTTCCGCCTTGGACCAACCGGGAAGCGCCTTGCGCAAATACGCCAAAATCTTCACGGTCTGCCGTTTGCCCTCTTCCAGCGCTTTTCGGACGCCGGCCTCGTCCGTAGGGTCGACGCCGTAAACGAGCAAGGCGTTGATCATGACCTCGCCGCCCCGCTGATTTACCGTATTCAGCCCCCGCAGAAACCATGCGTCGCTGCCGGAGGAATAATTCGCCCCCACTTTGCCGAACCCCCACGTAAACGTGCCGTTCACGTGCGTTTCGGACCCGTATCTCGCCTCGCGCTCCTTGGGACTGAGGCTCATGACCCCTTTTTGGAAGGCGTCCCAATCGACGTTCTTGAACCGCATCATCATCGTCGATGCCATGTAATCCTTCGGACCGGCCGGCTTCGCGACGACGGATTCCATCCCGGGAATCCGGGGCAATCCCAAACGGGAGGTCAGCGCTGCGAAATCCGTGTTCTCCACGACGTATCCGGGGTAGATCGTTTTCTCCGATCCGTCTTTCGTCCGGTAGGACACGGACTCCACGAATCGGCCGGAAGCGTCGGGTTGTTGCCGGACGTCCACGCCGGTAAGCGTGACTCCGGAGACGATGGGAATGCCTTGGGCCAACGTATCGTAATATTGGCGGAATTCCTCCAGCTTGCGGATTTTCCCGCTTTTATAGCCGTCGAACAGTTCCTTCACGCGGCCTTGGAGCAGCGTCTGCCCTTGATCGCCGGTCGGCTCGTCGAGGAACAGCATCTCGCCTTCGAGCAGCTGTCCGCCCGGCTTGGCGCGCGGATCGAGCACGACGACGGACAACCCTTCGTCCGCGGCCGCGCGGGCCAAGTACATGCCTTCGATTTCCGAGCCGATCATCACGATATCGGGATGGTCGGTTACATAAGCGGCGGCGGCTTCGGCCTCCGCGGCCGGACTCCAGCCGACGGGCAGCAGCAGCGTCAAGGATAACAGGGCCAAAAACTTCGTAACGGCGGATGTTTTCATGTTCGTTCTGCGGGGGTCTCCCTCTGTCGTCTCTGGATGAGCTCCGTAGGACGGTTTTCGTAACGCTATCGGCATTATATCACCTTCACGGCCGGGTGCGGATCATTTTCTGGATCCGCCGGAAAACTAAGGGGGATTTCCCCAATCGAAAGGAGACCTGGAAGCATGAAGCCGAACCAACCGGAAAACAAAGAGCTCCGCGACTTGTCGACGCACGAGACGGCGATCACGGATCGCCATGAGACCCGTAACGTTGCGCAGCCGGCGATGATCGAGCCGGGACGTTCCCCGGGCCGGGTGCCCGACCCGAACGACGCGCGCTGACCGGCCGCTGGCCGAATCCCGGGACTGTCCTTGCCGGAACCCCATCGGCGGACAGTCCTTTTTCCCGAGTGAACGGGCAAGATCGCGAATGCGGCCGCCGCGGAAAATGTGGTACAAAGAGATTAATAACGCGCCGAAGCGCAAGGAGATGCCACATGACCGAACGGATTTCCGACGAATGGACCTTGAACGCCCCGCCCGGTTTTTCCTTCGACCACACGTTTGCCTATTTGGCCCGATCAACGAACGAATGTCTCTTCCTCACGGATTCGGATTCCGTGACCCGCTGCATTCCCGCGGCGGGGGCAAAGCCGATCGTCAACATCCGCGCGTCTGAGAACGGGGGGCTGCGGATCAACGTCCGCGGCGTCGCCCCCTCCCGGCTGGATGATGCTCGGAAGGAAATCGCCGCCTATGTCGGCGATTGGCTCGATCTGCGAACGGATCTGTCTCCCTTCTTGGAACTGGCTTCCCGCGACCCGCTGCTGCAAACCGCCGTTCGGCGGTTCGCCGGCCTGCGGCTCGTCGGGGTGCCCGACCTGTTCGAAGCCGTCGCGTGGGCCATCCTCGGACAGCAAATCAACCTTCCGTTCGCTTACACGCTGAAAAGGCGGCTGGTGGAAGCGTACGGCGATGCGGTTTCGGACGGGACGGGCGCGGTGTACCGGCTTTTCCCTTCCGCCGAAACGATCGCGGATTTGCGCGCCGACGATCTCGCCTCGCTCAAAATGACAATGCGCAAAGCGGAAACGCTCCTCGACGCCGCCCGCATGATCGCCCGCGGGGATTGGACGAAGGAGCGGCTGGCCGCTTGCCGCGACGCCGCGGAGGCCGAACGCGAGCTCGCTTCGGTACGCGGAATCGGACCCTGGACGGCCCACTACGTATCGATGCGCTGCCTGCGGTTCCGGGACGCCTTTCCGATCGGCGACGTCGGCTTGCATCTGGCCATCCAACGCTTGTTGGACATGGAACGCAAGCCGACGATCCCCGAAATCCGGCGCCTCGCCTCTTCCTGGTACGGATGGGAAGCTTACGCGGTGTTTTATCTCTGGAGAACCTTGTATTGAGTCGCCGACGGCCTCACATCGAGGTGGGATTCCCTTTATCGCGGCTTTGCATCCGGGCGGCCCGGAAACGGGTCGCGGCGAAAATCGCCAGCAGCACGACGCAGAACGCGACGTACGACCCGACCAGCATCCGAATGTCCATGTCCGGAAACAAAATCGACGAGCTGATGATTCCGAACAGCCAGATGTGCGAAAGGTTGCCGACGATCGAAGACCAGATGTACGTCGAAGTCCGGATCGGCGAGATCGCGGACATGAACGAGATCAGGTTGTTGGGCATGACCGGAAGCGTCCGCAGGAAAATGATCGCCCAAAAACCGTAGCGGTCGAAAGACGCCTGCCATTTTTCGTAGCGCTCCAGCTTGTGGCCCCATTTGCGCCTGAACCATTCGGCGAACAGGAATTTGCAGACGTAAAAAACGACGACGGCCGCCAAGGTCCCGGACAACCAGCTGGCCAATAAACCGCCGCCGATCCCCAAGGACGAAATATGCACGAATATCAGGGTGGAGAACGGAAAAAATCCGAAGAAACCTTGCAGGATCGCCAAAGGTATCGTCACGGCCAGCAAAGTCGCGCCGGTCAGTCCCGTCAGCTCGATCGCGTTCTCGATCCACTCGTTAAATCCGCTCCCCATGACCGTCAAGTCCCCCCTTTCCACCCGGTATCCCTTTCATCATATTACACAATCATGAAAAGAATCTGAAATCATATCCCGAGCGCGAGCAGCTTCGGGTGCCGAAGCACGCCCTCCTCCGTCACTTCGGTGCCCGTCACGCGTGCCGGGATCGGCTCCGCCAGCCAACGGACCCGCGTTCCCCGGAACTCCGGCGGCATCCGCTTCCACGGAAAAGGGCAGAGCATCGGGTCCTCCGCGCCCAGTGGGCGGAGTTTTTCTTTCCGCATGCCGTTCAGCCCGGAGGATACCCGGCCGAAATAAACGCCGTTCTCCCGCATCACGAGGCTGGCGACGCGGCCTTCCCGCCAGACGACGCCGACGATCTCCACGTCGAACTCGGGCATCGACTTGCGCTTGAACCAATCCCGGTGCTCTTTCCCCTCCCGGTAGGGAGAAGAAAGTTTTTTGCAAACGACGCCTTCCCACCCGTTCGACACGACCCATTCCCAAATCCGGGAGACGTCCGCGAACAAGTCCGTCGTGAACAGCGGCGAAGTCCAATCGGCCGCGGCTTCGCGCAGCCGGCGGTTCCGTTCCTCGAAGGGTCGGGCGCGCATGTCTTCCCCGTCGGCTTGCAGCAGGTCGAAAACGACGTACGAAGCCGGCAGCCTTGCCGCCAAAGTCTCGGCGCCTGCCTTGCCTTGCGCCAGCCCCCGCTGCTGCATCTTCTGGAAGCTGGGACGGCCCGTCGCCGGATCCATGACCACGACCTCGCCGTCGAGCAGCATCGAGCCCGGCAAGCGGGCGCACGCCTCCGCGATTTCCGGCAGTTTGCCTTCCATCGGATGCATGTTTTTGGAGTAGAGCCGGACGCGCCCGTTCTCGATTTGGGCGATCAGCCGATAGCCGTCCCATTTGAGCTGGTAGGCCCACTCCGGCCCTTCGGGCAGGCGGTCCACCCGGATGGGAGACATCGGAACGAAGGGTCGCAGCGTCTGCAGGGGACTCGCCTCCTCTTATCGGGTGTTTGGCGAAGCCAAACGCTCCCCGCTTTCAGTCTCTTTCGTAAATGGAGCCTGACCGGCTGGCGAAAAATTCGGCGTACACCTTCTCCGCGTAAGCGTCCGTCATGCCCGACAAATAATCGGCCGCCAGACGTTCCCAGGGCCACCTGCCGCGGTTCGATTCGTAGTTTTCGAGCCAATCCGGAGGCACGATCAACCGTCCGCTCCCGTAGTCTTTAAAACTGTCCCACAGCCGGCCGATCATCACTTCGCTCCGCTTGTGCAGGCGTTGCACGCGGAAGTCGTGGATCAGCGTGACCCAGGCGAGCTTTTTCAGGATTTCCATCGTCCGCAGCAGCTCGAGATCCCGCTGGCCGTCGCGGATGAACGTCACGCGCTTCCAACCGCGCGCCGGATCGTCGAGCAGTCCGACGCGGCTGGCGAACCGGCCGACCCAGCGCGCTTTGATCTCGCGGCGGGCGCGGGACGCTTCCCGGCCGTTCTCCTCGTAAATCCGCTCCCACTCTTCCAAGTATTGGGACAGAACCCGTTTGATCATCCCGTACAGATCGACTCCCTCCCACTCCATGCCGCGGTTGGTGGAGTCGTTCTCGATCTCCGTCATCAGGCTGCGGATCACGCGGTCGTCCTCGAAGAAGGAGCGGTTCATTTGGATTTTGCCGGCCCGCATGCCGTCTTCGAGGTCGTGCGTCGAATACGCGATGTCGTCGCTGAGATCCATGAGCTGGGCTTCGAGCGTCGCGATGCCTTCCGGCATCCCCCACAGCTGCCGGAGATGGGCGATGCCCTCCCATTCGGAACGGTAAACGCCCTTCAGCCGGCCCTCGTCGTCGATGCAGTACGGATATTTGTTGACGGCCAGCAGCACGGCGGCGGTCAGATCGAGGCCGCTGTCGCTGCCCGCGCGTTTCTCCAAGAACATCAGGATCCGGAAATTTTGCGCGTTGCCTTCGAACTTCTGGCCGAATTCCCGGAGCATATGGCGGTTCAGCACTTCCTCGCCTTTATGCCCGAACGGCGGATGGCCGATGTCGTGCGCCAGCGACGCGATCTCCACCACTTCCGGATCCAGGGCGAGGCCCGGGTGCTCCCGCCGGGCCAGGAACGGCTCGTTCTTGGCCAGCCGGCGGGCGACCTCCCGCGCGATCTGGGACACTTCCAGCGAGTGCGTGAGCCGGGTGCGGTAATAGTCCCCGGAGCCGGCGCCGAACACCTGCGATTTGCCCTGGAGCCTGCGGAAGGCGGGGGATTGGATCAGTCTGGCGTAATCTTTCTCGTATTCGTCCCGGTCCTCGCTGGAATGGACGGCGGGCGCTTCGTTCAGCCGCATTTTGCGTACGTTCATGCCGATCCCTTCTTTGCTTCTAGATCTCCGTTCGGCGTCAGCGAGGCACGTCGCCTTGGGGCCCCGTCAGCAGCCATTCCCCCGCGATCCCGGGCGTGGTCATCTGCACCGGATCCAGAATGGCTTCGATTTCGTCATGCGTCAGCAGCCCCCGCTCCAGGATGAGCTCCCGGATCGGCGTGCCGGTCGCCGCGGCTTCCTTGACCAGCCGGGCGGCGACCTCATAGCCCAGATGGGGATTCAGCGCGGTCACGATGCCGAAGCTGTTGTCCACGTAGGAACGGCACTGTTCCCGGTTGGCCTCCATGCCTTCCAGGGCGTAGCGGAGAAAGACGTCCGCGGCGTTGCGCAGGATTTTCAGGGACTGCAGCAAATTGAACGCGATGACCGGCCCCATGACGTTAAGCTCGAATTGCCCCGCTTCCGAGGCCATGCAAATCGTATGATCGTTTCCCATAACCTGGAACGCCGTCTGGTTGACGACCTCGGCCATGACCGGGTTCACCTTGCCGGGCATGATCGAAGAACCCGGCTGCCGCGGCGGCAGCAAAAGCTCTCCCAGGCCGGCCCGGGGACCCGAAGCCATCATCCGGATGTCGTTGCAGATTTTCGAAAGGTTCATGGCGCATACCTTCAGCGAAGCGGACAGCTCCGTATAGGCGTCCGTATTCTGGGTCGCGTCGACCAGATCGCCGGCCCGGCGCAGCGGAATGTTCGCTTCCTCGGCCAACCGCTCCACGACGAGCCGGATATACTCCGGCTTGGCGTTCAGGCCCGTGCCGACCGCGGTCGCGCCCAAATTCACAGACAACAGGTTGTCCGCCGCCCGCGAAATCCGGACGACGTCCCGCGCCAGCACCTGGCGGTACGCCCCGAATTCCTGCCCCATCCGGATCGGCACCGCGTCCTGCAGGTGCGTTCGGCCCATTTTCAGCACGTCGTCGAACTCCCGCTCCTTGCGGGCGAACCCGCCGGCCAGCTCTTTCAACGCCTCCAGCAGGCGCTCGGTCAGCCGGTACGCCGCGATGCGGAGCGCGGTCGGGATGGCGTCGTTCGTGGACTGGGCCATGTTGACGTGATTGTTGGGGCTGCAATGGAAATAGTCCCCTTTGGCATGCCCCATGATCTCCAGCGCCCGGTTGGCGAGCACTTCGTTCATGTTCATGTTGATGGAGGTTCCCGCGCCGCCTTGGATCGAGTCCGACAGGAACTGGTCCGCGAACCGGCCTCCCGCGACTTCGTCCGCCGCCTGCATGACGGCGTCCGCGATCTGACGGGGCAGCAGCCGAAGCTCGGCGTTCGCCCAAGCCGCCGCTTTCTTCACGAGCGCGAGCGCTTCGATCAGCTCCGGGTGCACCGGCACGCCGGTGATCGGAAAATTTTCCACCGCCCTCAGCGTCTGAATACCGTAATAGGCATCGGCCGGGACCCGCTTCTCTCCCAGAAAATCTTTCTCGATCCTGACATCCGCCACGGATAACCATCTCCTTCGTTCGGTCGGCGTCGCTTTTCCCTTATTGTAGCAAATCCTTCCGGACAATTCCCCGAACGGAGATTTACCGGCGGCTCTGCACCCATACCGATTTGAAATCGATCCATCCCAGCGGGCTCATGGTGACGCCTCGGATGCCGGGTTGATAAGACGTGTTCACCTTTTTATGAAGGAGAAACAGGACAAGGGCTTCTTCCCTCAGCCGCCCTTCGATCTTCTCCAGCACTTTCCGCCTCTCGATGGCGTTCGGGGCTTCGAGCGCCTGGTCGATCACGCCCTTGGCCCATGCCAGCAGCTCCGGGGTCAAATGCTCCTTGACATAACTTCCGTCCTGCTCGTACGTCTCGATCTCGCACACGTCGTCCTCCGGGAAGACGAGCCCGTACAGAATCGCGTCCCGCGGGGTTGCCCCTCCCCCGGCCGGGCAGCCACTGGATCCAACCGTCCTCTTCCATTTTGCGAAGCACCAGCTTCACGTTCCGTGTCGTGCAATAAAGCGTATCGGCCAGTTCTTCGAGCGAAACTTCCACCGGCGAACCGACGCCGCCCGTACCTCCGAAACGCTGATACAAGTCCAAATACCTTTCCGCCGTTACCGTCTGCAAACGCCTTTTCCTCCTCCCATGAAAAAAAAGGGGAAGTCATTTACATGTATATTACACTTTTTATCCTCTTTTGACGAGGGCATAATGAAATTGGCAATGAAAGCCGCTTTTTTGCTGCCGGATCAGGGTGAATTAGTCGGGTGAAAAAAAGAGGAAATACTTTTCACGAACTCTGCACTTTTTATCCCCTTTTAATCGGAGCATAATGAAACCAAGGAAAGAAGTTCCATGTAAAGGAGAATTGAATCATGATGCAAGAATGTTACTTTGCCGAGAAAATGATGCAACAACGGCAAAACGAGGTCGAGCGGGGAATCCGCCGGGGATGGTTCGTCAAGCAAAGCGCGGGAAAAGCAAATGAATCGGCTCGGGCGCCGCAACGCAATGCCCGGCAAGGTTTTTGGCACAAATGGTTCGGAAGCAAACGGCTGCACACTTCGTAAAGTGGCAGCCGTTTTTTTTATATGCATTTTAAGCGATGAGGTTTCCTTCGTTCGTTGCCGCGTTCAATCCTCGAACCATTTCCGGTACGCGCCGTACCCTTCCTGCTCGAGCCGATCCAAGGGGATAAACCGCAGCGCCGCGGAGTTGATGCAATAACGCAAGCCCCCCGTCTCTCTCGGACCGTCGGGGAATACATGCCCCAAATGCGAGTCCGAAGCGCGGCTTCTGACCTCGGTACGGATCATCCCATGGGAGAAATCGTCCTTCTCTTCGATCATGCCGGTCTGCAAAGGTTTCGTGAAGCTCGGCCAGCCGCAGCCGGAATCGAACTTGTCCCGGGAGCTGAACAACGGCTCGCCCGTCACGACGTCCACGTACAAGCCCTCTTCATGGTTGTCCCAATATTCGTTGCGGAACGGAGGCTCCGTCGCGTTGTTCTGCGTCACTTCGTATTGCAGCGGCGTCAGCTTTTTCCGCAGCTCCGCGCGGTCCTTCTTCGCGTTCCAGTGGCGGGCGATGAAATCGGCGCGCCCCGAGCCTACGCTGTAGTACTTATAGCGAAGCGGATTTTTCTTGTAGTAATCCTGGTGGTACTCCTCCGCGGGATAGAACGCCGACGCCGGCTCGATCGCCACGGCGATCGGTTTATCGAACCGGCCGCTTTCCTCCAGCGCCTGCTTGGACGCTTCCGCTTCCACCCGCTGTTTCTCGTTGTGGTAAAAAATCGCGGGGCGGTAAGAGGAACCCCGGTCGTGGAACTGCCCGCCCGCATCGGTGGGATCGATCTGCATCCAATATACGTCGAGCAGCTTCGAGTACGGAATGACGGACGGATCGAACGTGATTTGCACCGCTTCCGCATGTCCCGTCGTCTCCGAGCACACCTCTTCGTACGTCGGATTTTCCACGTGCCCGCCCGTATAGCCGGACACGACCTTTTCAATGCCCGGCCACTCGTCGAACGGCTTCACCATGCACCAGAAACATCCGCCGGCGAACGTCGCCAGCTCGAACGGCCCTTTGCCCGTTTCCGTCATGTCTATTCACCTCGCGTCTTAGATTCTCCTTCCATTGTAAACGAAAACCGCCCCGGGATCGAATCCGCGGGAGCGGCAGAAGCAAAATTGAAGTTCCGGTCGGAAAATGAACCTGCGGCTCGCCGCTAGGCACCCGCGCCGACTTTGCGCCCCATGATGGCCAAGTCCCGTTCGATCCCGTCCAAAACCGCGACGCCCGGCAGCCACCCCCATTGCTCGAAACCGAACTTGCGGAGCAGCGCCAGGCTCGGTTCGTTATGGCCGAACACCAAGCCTACCAGGTTGTTGACCTTGATCCGGGGGCTTTCCTCGATCGCTTTGCGGATCAGAACGCTCCCTAGACCTTGCCCGCGGAACTCCTCCGCGATGTAGATGCTGATTTCGGCGGTGCCGTCGTAAGCGGACCGAGCGTGGAACGAAGAGAAACTGAACCAGGCCATGACCCGGTCCGCGCCGTCCTTCACCACCCATAAAGGGCGGTGGTCCGGCGTATGGGCCTCGAACCAGCGGAGCCGGCTCTGGATCGTAACCGGCGCAAGATCCGCGGTCACCATTCGCCCGGGAACGGTGGAATTATAAATCTCGACAATGGCCGGCAAATCCTCGATCGTCGCATCCGATATCGTAAAGTTCTCCAACATGTTCCATTCCCTCTCTTCTTCGCCATGAGAGATGGCAGGTTTCCTTCCCATATTATCACGAAACGAGAGGATACGGCTTCTAGGTTCGGATTTCCACGTAATGTTCCCCGGACGTTTCCGTCTCGCACCATGGGGACAGCAGTTCCTGCCAGGTTCGGTAGGCTTCCGATTTCCGGAAACCGGCGATCGGATCGCTGATGCTGTTCCACCGGACGAGAAGCAAGTATTGGTCGGCCCGCTCCACGCATTTGTGCAGTTCGTGTCCGATATAACCCGGGGCTTCGGCGAGGAGCCGGGACGCCCCGCGAAACCCGCTTTCGAAGTCGCTGCTCGACTCCGGCTTCACCTTCAGGATCGCCGCTTCCAGTATCACCCGATCTCCCCTCTTTCCTCCAGATGGCTCGTGCAATTGTACCGTTCGCAGACCCAACCCGAACCGTCGTGCCGCAGCCTCGTAACGGAAGCGTTCCGAAGCGGCTCCGCGATATCCAGCTCCGGGAGGATGCCCCTTAGGGCATTCCGGAGAATCATGCCGTGGCTGATCAGCAGGATCTTCATCCCGGGATATCGGCCGGCGACTTCCCGCAGCAACCCGCTTCCCCTCTGCGCGGCTTCGTCGTCCGACTCGATGCCGATCCGGTCCGCTAACCTTCTCCAATCCGGACCCCACCGGGCGATCCGTTCTTCCTCCGTCGTGCCGGCTGCGAGCCCCCGGTCCATTTCCCGCAATCTTCGATCGTAACGGATTTCGGACAACTCCAGCTTTTCCAGCAGCGCCGCCGCCGTCTGCCTGGCGCGTTGCAAGTCGCTGGAAATCAGCACGTCCCAATGCTCCGAGCTGAGGCGTTCCGCGAGTTTGCGGGCTTGGCTCCAGCCTTCGTCGTCGAGCGGGTTCTCCGAATGCCCCTGCATCCGTCCTTCTTTGTTCCAAAACGTGCTGCCGTGGCGGATCAACGCGACCTCGGTCATGGGCGCTCCATCTCGTCGTTCAACAGTACCATATGCACGTGGTCCTCCCATTTGCCGTTGATTTTCAAATAGCGCAACGCCAGGCCTTCCTCCCGGAAGCCCAGCTTCCGGACGACGCGTCGGGACGCTTCGTTCCTCGGCATGACGTTGGCCTCGATCCGGTGGAGCCCAAGCTCGCGGAACGCGTATTCGGCGGCGTATTTGACCGCTTCGGTCATATAGCCCTTGCCGGTCTCCCGCTCATCCATCCGATAGCCGAGGTGGCAGGAGAGAAATGCTCCGCGCACGATATTGCTAAGGCTGACGGATCCGATGAACCGTCCGGGCGACACCCGTTTGGAAATCCATAGCTTCAGCAACGACCCTTGCTCCATGCATTCGCTGTCGAACGCGATCAGCCTCCGCTGGGCTTCCAACGTATAATATTCCGGCTCGCGGAGAGGTTCCCACGGCTGCAGGAACTCCCGATTGCGCAGCACGAAATCCAGCGCTTCAGGGGCTTGGGAAATCCCGATCGTGGCCAGCCGCAGCCGCGGCGTCTCGATGACGGCGCGCATCAGAAATCGATCATGGCGCCGCGCTCGTCGAACACCGCGGTCGGATTCCAGGCGACTTCCCAAGCGTTGTCTTCCGGGTCGAGGAAATACGCCGTCCGTCCGCCCCAGAACGCGTCGCTCGCCTCCCGCGTGATGCGGCCGCCCGCCGCCCGGACCTCCTCCATCACGGCGTCGACCGACTCCGGGCGGTCGACGTTGACGGCGAAAGTGACGCCTTTGAACCCTTTCGCTGCCGGAGCCGTATCCAAACCCGAATCTTTCAGCAACTCTTCATAGGGGAACAGCGACAGCAGCACGCCGGCGGTTCGGAATACCGCGTAGCTGTCGGAGCTGACCGCCGTCTCCTCCCAGCCCAGCTTGCGGTAAAAGGAACGCAGGGCCGGCAAATCGAGCGCACCGATGGTCAGAAGGCTTACGCGCGCGGGAACCATGAATGGATTTCCTCCTTAGGCTTGATTTCCTTATTATACCGGGCCGCAAAATCGGACGTAACCCCAAAATCGATCTTTGCCCGCTAACCTACGGCGCGATCATCGTGGAACGGGAGTAATCCCCTAAACGCAACAAAGCACGGTACCGCCTCCCTCAAGGCGATCCGCGCTTTTTGCGTGGACAACAGCTATGTTGCACCCTTACGAAAGCCGCTTCTCCATTTCCAAACCCGCGATTTTATGGCCGTTCGGATGGTCGAATATTTTATAGCCGCCGTTCGGAACGAATCCCTGCTTCAAATAGAACAATAATGCCCTCGTATTCGGATTGTGGCAATACAATTTGAGGGTCCGGACGCCGAGCTTTTCCGCGGCCTGATCCATCATCGAGCGGAGCAGGAACGCCGCCGCGCCTTTTCCCCGGAACGGCGGGGAGACGATGACGTTGCCCAGCCAGCACGCGGCTTCCGTTTCGTTCCAGTCGTACAGGTTGGCGTAAGCCGCGATTTCCTTCGTTTCCCGCTCGCAGACGACGGTCGGCAAATGCCGCTCGAGCGCTTTGCTCCACACCTGCTCCGGCGTAAGCGGGTACGATGCGCGGGGAATGAAGTAGAACAGCTCTTCCGCGTTAAGCGGAAACGAGCAGACCGCATCCAGGTCCTCCGTCGTCAACGCCCGATACGTAAACAACATGCGTTCATCCCCTCTCCGGTTGAGTGCCGGCAAACGCTCCTTACATCGTGAAGACCAAGTATACGGCTGCCGCCCACATGACGACCGCGGACAGCCTGTTCAGCACGGCGACGAACCGGCCGGACGGATCCCGGCTGCCGAGCAGATGGCCTGCCGCGGCAAGCAGGAAAAACCAGAACCAAGAGACAAGGACGCAGGCCGACGTGAAGGCTATCTTTGCCGTACCCGTATACCGAAGCGAGCTAGTTCCGATCAGCCCGATCGTATCCAAGATGGCATGCGGATTCAGGATGGAGATCATCAGCGTGTAGCCGATCAGCCGGGATACGGTCGACTCGGCGCGCTCCCCTTCCCGGTTCGTCTCGGGTTTCGTTCTCCAAGTCTTATACCCCATGTACAGCAGGAACAGGACGCCAAGGACGACCAGCACGGTTTTCATCCATTCGAAATTCAGGACGACGACGGAAACGCCGGACACGGCGAGCAAAATGAGCAGCGTATCGCAGACGCCCGCGGTGACGACGATCGGCAGGGCGCGGCCGAATCGGCGTACGGCTCCCTGGGAAAAAACGAAAAAGTTTTGCACGCCCAGCGGCATGATCAGACCGATGGCGAGGATAAAGCCGTGCGCGAAAGCAGCGAACATGGTGCACCTCTGGTTGGTTCGAAATCTTCCAACCATTATAGCACGCTTTGGTATGGACAACAGGCCGATTTTCGGAAACTTTTTGTCGGAATTTGCTAAGCAGGGAATTCGTGCCATGGGAGCGAATAAATTTCTATGACACCCCGCAACGCCAAATACCGTTACGTTCGAGGAGCGATCGATCCGAATGGGGAAAAAACTGCTGAATTCGCCGTCCGCTTACGCCATGGGCATGTTCGCGATGATGATTCCGAGTCAGGCCTTCTCCAGCTTCTACACGTATTATTACGTCGAGAAAATCGGCCTCGGCCTCGGACTGATCGCCGTCGCGCGCTTGATTTACTCGATCTGGGACGCGGTGAACAATCCGATGATGGGCTATTTTTCGGACCGCACCCGGACCCGCTACGGTCGGCGCAAACCTTGGATCGTCGCCGCGGCATTGCCGTTCGTGCTTTCTTTCGTTATGATCTTCTCCCCGCCCGGCGGCCTGAACGACATGGGGCTGTTCTGGTGGCTGGTCGCCGGCCTCGTGCTGTTCGAAGGCATCGCGACGATTCTATGGGTGAATTATAACGCGCTGTTCCCGGAAATTTTCCGGGGCGACACGCTGCGGGCCAAAGCCTCGGCCGTCCAACAAGGTTATCAGATCGCGGCCATCCTCATCGCGACCACGCTGACGCCGTTCATCTACAAAGCGCTCGGATTCGGCAACATGGCCATCTTGTACGGGGTCGTGTTCGCCGCCTGCATGCTCTGGTGCATGTCCAAGGTGCAGGAAGACGAGAACGCGCGCAAGGACGAACCTCTGCCCTTCCTGAAGGCATTCCGCGAGACGCTCAAAAACAAGGAGTTTTGGCTGTTCAACATCGCGAATTCGTTCGCGCAGACCGTCAACGGCATGCTGAGCGCATCCATTCCTTTCTACGCGAAGTACGTGCTGAAAATCCCGGAAGCCCAGGTGTCCATCCTCATGGCTTCGGTATTCGTCTCCGTCATTCCTCTGGTCGGGGTTTGGTTTTTGATCGTGAGGAAAATGGGCGGCGTCCGTGGGTGGCGGCTGTCCCTGCTCGTGTACGCGTTGTCGGTCATTCCCCTGCTGCTCGGCCGTGACCTCATCAGCGGCATCATCGCGGGCGTGCTGGTCGGTTTCGGCTTGGCCGGATTCCTCGTCAGCCCGGCGGTTCTGAGCGGGCAGATCATCGACCGGGACGCCGAGAAAACCGGCCGTCGCCGCGAGGGAATCTACACGGCGGTCGCCGGGTTCATCACCCGCTCCAGCGGACTGATTTCGGCGGTCGCGTTCTGGGTGGTCGGGAAGATGTTCGGCTACGTCAGCGGCGACGAACCCGGACCGAACCCGGAGACCACCTTCCTGGTGCTGATCTCCATCGTTCCGCTCATCTTGCTGGCAATTTCATGCCTCATTTCCCTGTTGGTGAAAGGTTACGGCGACAACGGGCGCAAAAGCGGGTTTCCCGCGCCGGGCACGACCGCATAAGACGTAACGTAAGGCATAAGGAGGATCCCGGTGAAATATTTGATCCTGAACTGCGACGATTTCGGGCAAAGTCCCGCCATGAACCAAGCCATCAAACATTTGCTCGAAGAACGGAAAGTATCCTCCGCCACGATCATGACGCCCGCCCCCGCTTTCCGGGAAGCCGCGGAATGGTGCCGCAGCCATCCGGACGCTCCCGTCGGCTTGCATTTGACGTTCACGAGCGAGTTCGACGCCCTCCGCTGGCCCAGCCTGACCGGACACCCTTCTCTCCACGGCGAGAACGGAGCGATGCACGCGACGGTCAAGGCCTTCGAACTCCATGCGGATCCCCGAGCGGTCAAAGCGGAGATGGACGCGCAATTCGAGGCGGCCCGGCAGGCCGGACTTCGCGTGACCCACGCGGACAACCACATGGGCAGCTTGTACGGACTCGAGACCGGAAGGAGCTATCTCCCCGCCGTCTTATGGCAATGCTCGCGCAGGGGACTGCCCTTCCGTCTGTTCCGGTACGTGGACCCGAACGACCGTTTTCTCGCCGCCATTCCGAACGTCGAAGCCACGCTGGCGAAAATCGTGGCGTTGACGGATACGCTTGGCGTACGCGTCCCCGATTATTTGCTCAGCCATCCTTTCCACGTCGAAGAAGGCGAGACTTACGATTCGTTCAAGCGGATGCTGATCGAGAAACTGTACAAGCTTCCGGAAGGCGTCGTCGAGACGTACATCCATCCCGGCGCGGAAGACGAATGGATGGAGAAGCACGTTCCGCATTGGCGCAAGCGGATTTGGGAGTACCGGCTGATGCTGGACGAAGACTTCGCCTACGCGATGCGCGACGCCGGGGTCACGCTGACCGATTACCGCCACGTCCGCCGAATGCGCCGAAAACCGCGGCTGCCGGCCGCGGTTCGTCTGTTGCGTTCTATGGTTAAGTAATTCCGGGTTTACGGATCGTGAGGCAGCAGAGCCTTCAAAGCGGAAGGGATTTCCGTCGGCAGCGCATCCCGTTCGAAATATCGCAGCTCGACGGTTTCCTTCCCTTCTGCCCGCAGCTCTCCCCCCGTGACATCGCGGCAAGCGT
Organism: Cohnella caldifontis; assembly: GCF_029360585.1. Lineage (GTDB taxonomy): Bacteria > Bacillota > Bacilli > Paenibacillales > Paenibacillaceae > Cohnella > Cohnella caldifontis. The sequence goes on from NZ_JAQZSJ010000002.1 coordinate 139,723, forward strand.
AGACGATCGTAACGCCGTAAAAAGCATCCCCGTTCGGCAGCACCGCATACTGTCCGGCTCCGGATAATACGCCGAGCAATTGCATGGCCCCCAAGCGGAGGCCGGTCTCTTCCTCGGCTTCCCTCCGCCCGGTGTCCTCAGCGGACTCGCCCAGCTCCATCAATCCACCGGGAACCGCCCAAAGACCGTTCGGTTTCCGGTGAAGGAGCACCCGTCCGCCCACGTCCAGGATGAACACCTTCACCCCGCAGAGAATCAAAGGGCGATGCCCGACGACGGCCCTCAACTCTTCGACGTAGCCCACATCCGCTCCCCTTTTCGATTTTTACTCGAAGATCAAGTAGATACCGCCCAATGCCGCCAGAGATAGGATCACGGTCTGAAAATGCTTCTGCGGGATGAGCGGCAGCAGCTTAAATCCCGCCGCGAACCCCGCCAGGACGGCGGGGATGATCCACGCGTTGAACAGCAGCGTATGCCCGGTGATCAGACCCAGCGAGGAAGTAAACGGCACCTTGAACACGTTGACGATAAAAAAGAAAAAAGCGTTGGTGCCCACGAAGGCGGTTTTGTTCATGCCCTTGGACAACAGGTAGATCGACATGATGCTGCCTGCCGCGTTGCCGATCATCGTCGTGAAGCCGGCCAGCACGCCGAGGCTTCCGTTGAATGCCGTCGATTTGGCGAAGGAGAAATTCAGAGCCTGCTCCAGGCGGGGTTTGAACAAATGGATCAAGATAAGCACCAGTACCAACGAGCCGATCAGCACGGACAACGTCCGGTTGCCGATAGGGCCGAGTACGAGGAACCCCGCGCCAATGCCGGCGGCGACCCAGGGAAACAGGAAGAGCAGATGCTTCCAAGCGACGGCTTTGCGGTAATAGATAATGGCGATGACGTCCCCGGCGATTAGCAGCGGCGTCATGATGCCGACGGATTCGCGCGCGGGAAACACGGCGGCCAGCATGGCCGCGGCCAAAATGCCCAAAGTGGTGAAGCCCGACTTCGTAACGCCGACTAATAGGCCGCAGAGAATCGTGACGACCCATTGCAATGCGGTAATCTCCATGGAGTCTCCTTAACGGGAAATGGCATCGAAGGATGGCGGCCGTCCCATACGGGATGCCGACGACGATATCATTATAAGGCAGAGACCCGGAACCCGCATCAAAAACATTCGTCGAACAGATGCAGCAGCACGGCGAGTCCCGAGGCTCCGGCGACGAGCGTCGCGTCCTTCCATCCCCACCGGAGCCGGGTGCTTCGAGCGGGGCGGACGTTCTTGCGGACCCCGCGGCTTTCCAGCGCCAGCGCCACGTCGTCGGCGAGCCGGAACAGCGCCAGCAGCAGCGGGACCGCGGTACCCCGCAGCCTGCGTACCGCAGCGATCGGCGATCGGCTCGTCTCCTTGCCCCGGGCGAGGAAAATGCGGCGGAATCGCTCCCATTCTCCCAGCAGCACCGGAACGAATCGAACGGTCAGCGTGACGGCCAATACGATTCGCTGCCCGATCGCCTGCGCTTTGGCCTGGCGGGGGATCAGCGTTTCGAGCGCCCGCCGGAGCGATAAAGGGGTCATGACGAGCGGCAAGCCCAGCCCGATGAGCAGCACCGCCATCGTTCGGGCGAAAGGCAGCAGCGTGCCGGCGAACGCCGCGGCATCCCAGCGCACCGGATAGGCCGCGTTCCAAGTCAAATCGGACGCGGCAAGAGCCGCCAGGATCAAGCCGAAGCTTGCGTAGCCGACGATGAGGCTTTTCCACCGCCGCAGCGGAATGCGGAACGCGGCCAGCAGCAGCAGCGATACCGCCGTGCCGGCTAGGATGGCTTCCCAGGAGGATAAGGTGAACCAGCCGAAAGACAGCAGCGCGTATCCGAGCCAGACGGCTCGCGGATCAAAGCCGGACAATCGAGAGAGCGGGCGCTGGCGTCGGCGTTGTTCCGCCAAGAGCGCCGCCCGGGCCCGGATTTCGTCCCTCGCCGCTGCAGGTGGACGAGAGTCCTTTCGGCCGGCGTTAGAACTTGCGGTTCCGGGTCCCTCCGGTTGTTCGCCGCTCCGTCTGCCGTCCCATTCCGCCGCTATGCGGACCGGATCCCACAGCACTTCGGGCGCAAGTCCCGCGAAGCGGCGGATCCGGCTCGCGACCTTGAGCCACGTTGGCGTGTCCATGCCGGCTGCCTCGAGCCGATCAGGCCGTTCCAGCAATTCCTGCGGACGCAGGCTCTCCATCCTGCCGTCCGGGCGGATCAGCAGCACCCGGTCGGCTAACGGCAGCGCCCAATCCGTGTCGTGGGAAACGAGCAGGATGCCGCGTCCATCCCGCTTCAGTCTCTTCAAGTGCTCTCCAAGCTGCTGATGGCCTTCGCGGTCGAGCCCCGCCGTCGGCTCGTCCAGCAGCAGCCACGGGGCCGGCGTCGAGAACAGCGCCGCGAGCGCTGCCCGGCGCCGCTCTCCCCCGCTCATGAGGAACGGATCCCGCTGCAGCCAGGTTCGGTCCCAGCCGACGGCCGCCAAAGCCGCGTCCACCGCTACCGAGTCCGGGGATCCCGATTCGCCGTTCCTCCTATAGGGTTTGAAAGAGAATTCGATTTCCCGGCCCAACGTCCGCTCGAGTAACGCGTGTTCCGGCGACTGAGCGGCAAGCCCGTAGGACGGCAATACTTCCCCTTGCAATCGGGAGCCGGGAAACAACCGCCGCTTTTTCCATAACGGATTCGTTCCGTACTCGACGTTCAACCCTTCGGGATCGCGCAAGCCGGCCGTTTTTTCGAGGAAGACCGTCTTCCCGGCCCCGTTCGGACCGACAATCAACGTCATCGTGCCCGGCTCCAGCCGTACGACAGCGGAATCCTCATCCGCAGCGGTGTCCCGTATCGGCATTCCGGCGGCATCCTCCGGCTCGCGTTTGCCCCGCCCGGTTCCCAAGCGAAGCCCTTTCAGGCGTCGGGCGGCGCCTTCCGATCCCGCCCCCGGCACGGAGCTTGCGCCTGGCCGATGTTCCGCTGCGAAGAACGATTGCCACTCTTCTTCGGACAGCGGAAGCGGATCGCTCCAGCGCCCCGTCCGTTTCATCGCTTGCGCCAGCGCGGCCAAATAAGGCAGCCGCAGTCCGCAGGCTTCGCAAGGAGAGTCTCCTTCCCCATCGCCGTAGAAAAACGTCCGCCCATCCCCGTCGTACCGGATGCGGCCTTCCGCGATCGCTGCGACGCGCGCGTCCGGTTCGATTTCCTCCAGCCGCTGCGTCACCCAGACGATGGCCGCTCCTTGGCGGTTCCGCTCTTTCGCCAACCGCATCAGCTTTCGGCGATTGGCGTCATCCAGCATCGACGTCGCTTCGTCGAAGACGACCAGCGGCGCGGGGACCGCCAACGCCGCGGCAACCGCGGCGAGCTGCCGCTGCCCGCCGGACAGCTCCTCCCAGCGCCGATCGGCCCATTCGGACAACCCCGCGTCCCGCAGGATGCCGCCGGAGATGTCCGAAATCCGCTCCGCCGTATCCGCGACTCGCCATTCCAGCGCGAATCCGATATCCTCGCGCGGCGTTTCCCCGAACAGCTGCGCTTCCGGACGCTGCAGCACGACGGGCGAAGCGGCGTCGCCGGCGAACCCCCGGCTCATCTGCCCATAAGCCGCTTCCACGTGCAGACCCGCGATCAACCGGGCGAGCGTCGATTTGCCGCTGCCGTTGACCCCGACCAAGTTCAGCCATTCCCCGGGCCGCAGCGTAAGGTCGATCCCGTCCAAGATCGGCCGGACTCCCGCTTCCGCGGATTCCGGAGAAACGAATACTTCCACGCCGGATAGGCGAAGCGCTTCTTCCGTCCCGTCCCTGGCTGTCGTCATCGTTTGAAAATCCCTCTTCCCAATCTTTGCTTCCCATGCTACAATGCCAATTGTTAACCACGACTATGAAATTAGGTTAACATTTGAGAGGAGAATTGACAATGTCCGATTCGCAGTCTACCGCCAAAGAACCGATCCGTACAAGCGGGTCCGCGGAGGAAACGCGCGGCTGGATCCGGGGAACCGTATACGTGGCGCTGTTCGCCGCGCTGTTCGTCGGGGCGAGCTACGTCAAATCCGGGCCGGGCGCGGCCGTGCCCTTCTCGCTGCAATCGTTCGCGATCATGCTGGCCGGCGGCTTGCTCGGCGCGGCGTACGGATTTTGGAGCATCTTTCTCGTCGTCGCATTGACCGCCGTAGGATTGCCCCTCATGAACGGTCCGGGCGGCACGGCCCAGTTGTTCGGCCCTACGGGCGGGTTCATTTGGATGTTTCCTTTTTCGGCGCTGTTGATCGGTTGGGCGACAGACCGGCTGTTCGCCGGACGCGGCAAACCGCGCGCCAAATCGACCGCGCTGCTCTTGATCGCCATGCTCGTTTTCGGCGTGCTGCTCTTATACATAACCGGCGTGCCTTGGCTCGCGCACGTGTCCGACAAATTGGATTTTATAGGCGCGGTTAAAATCGGCATGGTTCCTTTCCTGCTTGGCGATGCGATCAAAGCGGTCGCGGCCGCCCTGATCGTCGCGGCGCTTCGGCCGCTCGTTCCCGCCGTCCGCCCGGCACGGAAAAACTGAAGACGCGATCGGGCCGGAGATTTTATGCATCTCGTCGCTGCCTTTGTTTGATATGGATACCGAAACTTCATCGAAACTCAAAGAGGCGCCGAAACCGGCGCCTCTTTGTTGACTTTATGAATAACGGGGCTCCTCCAAAAGTAATCGGAATCATCTACGGAGCTTCCCGTCACTTTTGGGGGGAATCTTACAAAGCTTTGCGGTAAATGTCCGCGACGTCTTCGGCGTTCAGCTGGATGAAACGTCCGATCGGGCCGAAAGCGGTCGCTTTCTCCGCCATTACCCGGAGTTTGGAATCGTCGATGCCGTAATCCGCAAGCCGGGTCGGCGCGCCGATCGATTTCCAGAACGCCCGCAGCGCCCCAATGCCTTCCTTCGCAAGTTCCGCCGGCGTTTTCCCGTCCGGTTTCACCCCGAATACGTTCACGGCCATCTGCGCGAACTTCTCCGGATATTGCGCCGAGGCTTTGTCCATCCAATGCGGGAACAGAATCGCGAGCCCGCCGCCGTGCGGGATGTCGTATACCGCCGACACCGCGTGTTCCATATCATGGTCGGCCCAGTCCCCGGTAACGCCCATGGACAACGTCCCGTTCAGCGCCATCGTGCCGCAATACAGAATCGTGCCCCGCAGTTCGACGTTCCCCAAGTCTTCTACCAGTCTGGGCGCCGCATCGACGATCGCACGAAGAATCGCTTCGCAGAAACCGTCCTGTACCGGCGCGTTCGCGTCATGATGGAAATATTGCTCGAACACGTGGGACATCATGTCGGCGATGCCGTAGACGGTCTGGTCTCGCGGAACCGATGCCGTATAAGCGGGGTCCAGGATCGAGAAACGGGGGAACGTGAAAGGGCTGCCCCAGCCAAGCTTCTCCTGGGTTTCCTCGTTCGTGATGACGGAGCCGCCGTTCATTTCCGAACCGGTCGCCGCCAGCGTCAGCACGGTGCCGAGCGGCAGCGCGCCTTTCGGGGACGCCTTGCGGCTGACGACCTCCCAGAAATCCCCTTCGAATACGGCCGCGGCAGCGATCGCCTTGGCGCAGTCGATGACGCTGCCGCCGCCGACGGCCAGCACCCACTGCAACCGGTGCTCCCGAATCAGCTGCACTCCGTTGCGGACGGTTGAGATCCGCGGATTCGGATCGACGCCGGACAGCTCGACGGCTTCCGCGCCGGCCTCGCGCAACGCGTTCATAACGGCCTCATAGACGCCGTTGCGCTTAATGCTGCCGCCGCCGTATACGAGCAGCACGCGGCCGCCCAGTTTTTTCGCTTCCTCGGTCAAATGCCGGATTTGCCCCTCGCCGAAATACAGCCGGGTCGGGTTCTGGAATACGAAAGGTTTCATGTCGTGCCGACTCTCCTTTGCTTCAGACGGATGACTTCCTACGTACCGTATCTTATCATGTTCCTGCGGCCCGGTACAAAAACGGAGCCGCGAATCCCGGGGATTCACGGCTCCTCAACGCGACATTGCCGTTTATTCGCCGTAACCGTCCGCCGGCGTCTCCGCCGGCTTGGCGGCTTCCACGTCGACCTTCTCGGCGACGATATCGCGTACGACGGAAATGACGGATTGCAGCAAATAGTTGACGTCGACTTGGCTTTGCTGGAATTGCTGCACGATCGGCAGCTCGTCCAGCTGGTCTTGCAGCTCGTCGATTTCCTTCTGGATTTTCTCGGCCATCTTCTCGTTCTTGAAGGTGGTCTCGAAAGCGACGAGTTCTTTTTGCTTCTTCTTGATTTGGGCGATCAGCCCCTGCACCTTCTCGTTGTTCTGAATCAGCCGTTCCGCGCGCTGGAAGAGGCTGACCTCCTCCGTCGTCGAAATCAGATGCGCCAATTCTTTGGCTTTCGCCATGATATCTTCCCGGACGATCAAATCCCGGTTATCGAACGAAAGGATGCCGCCGCCTTCCCCGTGTTCATGCTCGTGGCCGTGATCATGCGCAAACGTCTCCACTTTCCGATTCCTCCCGTTATCCCGCGTTCGCCGCGGCTTCCGCCGTTTCGCCGGCAACGGCTTCCGCGCGGATATACCAAGTCTGCGGCGCCGTCACGCGGACGTTCACGAATTGCCCGATCCACTCCTTCGGTCCTTCGAAATGGATCAGCTTGTTCGAGCGCGTACGGCCCGACAATACGCCGGCTTTCGTCTTGCTCTCGCCTTCGACCAGCACCTCGACCGTTTGCCCGTCAAGCTCGCGGTTGCTTTCCAGCGACAGCTCGGCGATCAAATCGTTTAAACGAACCAGCCGCTTCTGCTTCACTTCGTACGGCACGTCGTCCGCCATCTCGGCGGCCGGCGTCCCCTCGCGGGGCGAATAGATGAACGTGAACGCGGAGGCGAACTTCGCTTCGCGGACGAGCGACATCGTCTCTTCGAACTGCTCCTCCGTCTCGCCGGGGAAGCCGACGATGATGTCGGTCGTCAGCACCGCGTTCGGAATGGCCGCGCGGATTTTGCGCACCAGCTCCAAATATTGCTCGCGATTGTATTTCCGGCTCATCCGCTTCAGCACTTCCGAGCTGCCCGACTGCACCGGCAAGTGGATATGCTCCACCAGGCTGCCGCCTTTGGCCAACACCTCGATCAGATGGTCATCGAAATCCCTCGGATGCGACGTCGTAAAGCGGACGCGCGGGATGTCGATTTTGCGGATGTCGTCCATCAAGTCGCCGAACCGGTAATTCCGGTCGGCGAAATCTTTGCCGTAGGCGTTGACGTTCTGCCCGAGCAGCGTGATTTCCTTGTAGCCCTGCCGCGCCAGCTCTCGGACTTCCGCGATAACGTCCTCCGGCAGCCGGCTTCGTTCCTTGCCCCTCGTATAGGGGACGATGCAGTACGTGCAGAATTTGTCGCAGCCGTACATGATGTTCACCCAAGCCCGCAGGCCTTCGGTGCGTTTCTTCGGCAGGTTTTCGATGATGTCGCCTTCTTTGGACCACACCTCGACGACCATTTCCTTGCCGAAATACGCCCCCTGCAGCAGATGCGGCAGGCGGTGAATGTTATGGGTGCCGAAAATGAGATCGACGAAAGCGTACTTCTGCATGATCCGGTTCACGACCGACGCTTCCTGCGACATGCAGCCGCAGACGCCGAGAATGAGATCCGGCTTCTCGGTCTTGAGCGTTTTCAGGTGGCCGAGTTCCCCGAACACTTTGTCTTCTGCGTTCTCGCGGACCGCGCACGTATTCAGCAGGATGACGTCCGCTTCTTTGCGGTCCTCCGTGGCTGCGAAGCCCATCTCTTCGAACAGGCCGCGCATGACTTCGGTGTCGTGCTCGTTCATTTGGCAGCCGTACGTGTAAATCAAATATTTTTTGCCGGCGCCGAGCGTCTTGAGCTCGTCCGGAACGGCGTTCTCGTAATGAACTTGAACCGCTTCCTTGCCGCGCTGTTTTTCCTGGCGGTAGTTCGGCTCCGACACCAGATGGATGTCCCTTCCGTTCAGCCGGATCGTCCGGCCGTTCTCATCCTCGGAAATGACCTTGGCCCCGGAGAAATCGAAATATTTGGCGTAATCCTTGCCCTCTTTGGCCACATCCGTTTCCTCCTATCGTCATCGGAACCGGCCGATCGCCGGGTCCCGCGTAAGTTGCTCGCAACCAGCCTATTATATCACGATCCGGCCGGGCGTGCCATGAGGGAAACGGGAGCCGCTAGTCCAGGATAACGCCGAAATCGCCCGTTTTGACGCCGGCCGCATTGCCTTCGTCCGTATCGATGTGCATGTCGAGCGCGAAGCTGTCGGAGACGCGCGCCAGCACCTGCTCGAACACGATGCCCCGTTCACCGCCCACGCGGACTTTGAGCATTTGCTTGTCCCGAATTCCCCATTGCTCGGCGTCCGAGGTATGGAAATGGATATGCCGCGCCGCGACGATGACTCCTTGGTCTACCGTCACTTCCCCCGCGGGGCCCACGATCCGGACGCCCGGCGTGCCTTCGATGTTGCCCGATTCCCGAACCGGGGCGTCGATGCCAAGCGCGAACGCGTCGGTGCGCGAAATTTCCAACTGCGTAAGTTTCCGCGCCGGACCAAGGATGCGGACTTTCGGGAACGAACCTTTCGGGCCGTACACGGCGACCGTCTCCTCGGCCGCGAATTGCCCCGGCTGAGACAATGGCTTCCATTCCGCAAGCCGGTAACCGGGACCGAACAAAGCTTCGACATGCTCGGGTTTCAAATGGATATGCCGAGCCGACACGCCGATCGGCACTTTTCTCTGTTCCATGACGGCCACCGCCTTTTTCTTCCATTGTAGCGCAAAAGGCGCACGGGACCAAACCCGTACGCCTCTCGTTCACGAAATCGCCGCGATTGTTATTTGAATTCCGCCAACAATTTGTCGAATTGTTCGCGGGACAGCTCGAGCTTCTGCTTCGCCAGACCTTGCTCTTTAAAGCCGACGGCCAGATCCTCGTAGGATTTGCGGGATTTGTCCTGATAGATGAGGCCCGTCAGCATGCCGTGCGTCTCCATGATTTTGTTCATGGCGGCGATGCGGTTGGACGAATCGTAATCCGGGAATTGCTCCAGGTTCACGATGTTCTCCTTGAACCAGTCGTACGTGTTCACCTTGTTGAAGGTGACGCAGGGGCTGAACACGTTGATCAGGGAGAAGCCTTTGTGCTTGATGCCTTCCTCGATCAAGGTCGTCAGCTGCTTGAGGTCGCTGGAGAACGATTGCGCGACGAACGTAGCGCCTGCCGACATCGCGATTTCGAGCGGAGACAACGTGTGCTCGATGGAACCTTCCGGCGTCGACTTCGTCTTGAAGCCTTCGGCGCTGCGGGGCGAAGTCTGGCCTTTCGTCAAGCCGTAAATTTGGTTGTCCATGACGATGTAAGTGACGTCCAGGTTCCGGCGGATCGCATGCACCGTGTGGCCCATGCCGATCGCGAAGCCGTCGCCGTCGCCGCCGGAGGCGATGACGGTCAGCTCGCGGTTGGCCAGCTTCACGCCTTGCGCGATCGGAAGCGCGCGGCCGTGGATGCCGTGCAGGCCGTATGCGTTGATATAACCGGAAATCCGGCCGGAACAGCCGATGCCGGAAATGACGGCCAATTGCTCCGGCTCCAGGCCGACGTTCGCGGCGGCCCGCTGAATCGCCGCCTGCACGGAGAAGTCGCCGCAGCCCGGGCACCAGTTCGGCTTCACATTGTTACGGAACTCTTTGAATGTCGCCATCTTAGATCAGCTCCTTGCAGGCTTTGTAGACTTCCGAAGGCAGGAACGGCGTGCCGTCGTATTTCAGGACGTTCTTGATTTTGTCGTGATAACCGAGGTTTTGCTTGATCAGGTTCGCGAGTTGACCGGTCGCGTTGTTCTCGAGCACCATGATTTGCTTGGCCGACTTGAGGTGCGGCTCCAAAAGCTCGCTCGGGAACGGGAACATCTGGCGGACCGTGACGTGCGCGGTTTTGACGCCGTCTTTCGTCAAGCGGGTGCGGGCTTCTTCGATCGTGCCGCCGGTGGAGCCCATGGCCACGATCAGGACATCCGCGTCTTTCTGCTCGGCGTGTACCTTCACCGCGTTCGTGACGCGCAGGTTTTTGATTTTGTTCAACCGCTTATCCATCATTTTCGCGCGGTTCACGGCGCTCTCGGAAGGACGGCCTTCCTGGTCGTGCTCGACGCCCGTCACGTGGTGGATGCCGTTTTTCATACCCGGCAGCACGCGAGGGGAGACGCCGTTTTCCGTGAGTTCGTACCTCTTGAACATGCGGTGTTCTTCCAGCGGAGGCAGCTCGCCTTCCACCAGCTTGCCGCGGTTGATGCGGACCGAATCGTAATCCAGCACGTCGCAGGATTGTTTGCCCAGCGAAAGCTGCAGGTCGGTGGCGACGATAACCGGAATTTGGTACTCCTCCGCTACGTTGAATGCTTCAACCATGTCATAGAAGCATTCCTCGATCGTGCTCGGCGCGACGACCAGTTTCGGAATCTCGCCGTGCGTACCGTAGATCAGCGCGTTGATGTCGGACTGCTCTTGCTTGGTCGGCAAGCCCGTGGAAGGACCGCCGCGCTGCGTGTCGACGATGACGAGCGGCGTCTCGGTCATGCCGGACAAGCCGATCGCTTCCATCATGAGCGACAGGCCCGGACCGGCCGAAGCCGTCATCGTGCGCACGCCGGCATAGTTGGCGCCGATGGCCATCGTGGCCGCGGCGATTTCGTCTTCGGTCTGGACGACCGTGCCGCCGAACTTCGGCAGTTTCTTGATCAAATATTCCATGATTTCGGATGCCGGGGTAATCGGGTAAGCGGACATGAGACGGCAACCGCCGGCAATGGCGCCTAACCCGATCGCTTCGTTGCCGATCATGAACAGCTTCTGCACGCCGTCGGCCGGTTCGAGCTTGAATTCTTCCAGCGGGCCGCCGGCTTGCTCCAGCACGAATTCGGCGCCGCGGCGGACCGCCTCGACGTTCTTCTCGACGATGGCGGGGCCTTTGCGGCCGAACTCTTCCTCTACCGCTTTATTGAAGACCTCAAGCGGCAACCCGAGCAGTGCCCAGGATGCGCCCGAAGCCACCATGTTCTTCATCAGGGAAGTGCCGAGCTCTTCCGCGATCGCCGTAATCGGCACGGCGAACAAGCGGGCCGATACGCCTTCCGGAACGGTCGGCGAAAACTTCGCGTCGGCTACGATGACGCCGCCCTCGCGGAGCTCTTTGGCGTTCAAGTCGATGGTTTCCTGATCGAACGCGACCAGTATGTCCAAGTCGTCCGAGATCGCGCGAATCGGGCTCGTGCTGATGCGAATTTTGTTATTCGTATGACCGCCCTTGATCCGCGAGGAAAAGTGACGGTACCCGTACAGGTAGTAGCCCAGCCGGTTCAGCGCGGTGGAGAAAATCCGGTCGGTGGACTCCACGCCCTCCCCTTGCTGGCCGCCAATTTTCCATGACAATTGACTGATCACAGTGCCCATCTCCTCATCATCTTCAGTAGATGTTTCGACAATTCCAGACGCAAGGCAATTTTTACATTCCTTTAACCAAATAAATTTTATGACTTGGTCTTATAAAAAGCAATATTAAACGAGGAGATGGATAGATAGTTCTTTTCGATGGAATCGATCTCGCAAAGAGAACGATGTCAGGTCGACAATTCAATTTCGGAGATTTTTTCGCAAAAAACGGTAGGCGTTTCCTTCTAGAAACCCCCGCACCGCCGCGTCGGGATACCGTTTGCTTAAGGCTTCGGCCAAATTGGGATACTGGCCGGGGTGGGCCAAACCGCTCGGATGTCGGTCGATTCCGTCGAAATCCGATCCGAAGGCGAGATGGGCCGCTCCGCCGAGCGAACAGATATGTTCGACATGCCGGAGTATGTCGGCAATGGAAGCCGGTTCCCGGTTCGCGAGAAACCAAGGAACGAACGTGACCCCGATCAATCCGTCGACCGCGATCAGCGCCCGGATTTGGTCGTCGGTCAAATTGCGGGGATGGGAGGTCACCGCGCGGGCGTTGGAATGCGACGCGAAAAACGGCCGGGCCGCTAAATCCGCCAAATCCCAAAATCCCCGCTCCGAGAGATGGGATACATCGATCAGGATTCCCAAACTTTCGCATTCGCGAACGAGCTGCCGTCCGGCTCCCGTCAACCCGCCGCCCCGCGGCTCCATCGCCCCGTCGCAGGCCCAATTGGCATGGTTCCAAGTCGGTCCCAATAGCCGCAATCCCATCCGGTGCAGCAGGCGAAGCGCCCACAGCTTCCCTTGCAGCCCGTCAACGCCTTCCAGCGAGAGGAGCGCTCCGATCCTGCCGGACGACCGGGCGGCGTCCAGATCGGAAACCCGCAGGATCGGCATCAGGTCCGGGTGCGCAAGCACGCCGGAGTCATACAGTTCAATCCCGCGGAAGAGGGATTCGGGATCGGCGGGAACCGAATCGGGCAGGAAGAGCGGGAACACCTGAAGCGCCACGCCTCCTTCCTTCAGTCTCTGCACGGTGACGTCGAGGCGGTCATCCGGCTTCAGCAGGCTGAGTCCCGGATGAACCAGCATTTTGCAGATCACGTCGGCATGAAAATCCACGATCCCCACGGTATCCCTCCTTTAATCGGGAGTTTGACGGAGTCAAACTCTCTCCGACTACGCTAATCGGGAGTTTGACGGAGTCAAACTCTCCCTGGTCTCGCGCAAAACAAAAAAACCTGTCCTGCGTCCCCCCATCATCTTTCGCGGCTTGCGGCCGCGGATGAAGGGTCGGAACGCCGGCAGGTCGATTCGGTTCAGATTTCCGCGTGACTGGCGGCGGGTTATCGAGGTTCGACGATCAGCTTGATGGCCGTTCTGTCCTCGCCGTCGATCACGATATCCGTAAAAGCCGGGATGCAGATGAGATCCACGCCGCTCGGCGCCACGAACCCGCGGGCGATCGCGACGGCTTTGATCGCCTGGTTCAGGGCGCCGGCTCCGATTGCCTGAAGTTCGGCGTTTCCGCGTTCGCGCAATACGCCGGCCAGTGCGCCTGCTACGGAGTTTGGATTGGATTTTGCGGAGACCTTCAGAACGTCCATGTCCAGTACCTCCTCAAAGGGACAACCGATCTTCATGCGGGCATGATCATACCGGCTGTGAAGGAATCATTGGAATCAAAGGATAGGCTCACTAACGGATATTATTCGGTGAGCCGGATGAAAATTCCTTCTTTCCCAATCCCTTGAGAAGGGGAATTGCAGAAATTTTTTGAAAATTAGACGGCGATCCAGGAATCCTCGTCCATTCGGATCAATTCGACTTTGGACGCATGCCCGGTGGCTTCGTCGATCTCCGTGAACACCCCGTTCAGCGCCCATTTTCCCTCGGCCACCGTAAAACGCGAAGGAAGCCCCGTCACGAATTTGCGGATGACGCTTTCCCTCTCCATGCCCAGAACGCCGTCGCGGGGGCCGGTCATGCCGGCGTCCGTCACGTAAGCGGTACCTTCCGGCAAAATCCGATGATCGTGCGTCTGTACGTGCGTATGGGTGCCGACGACGAGCGAGGCGCGGCCGTCCAAATACCAGCCCATCGCGATTTTTTCGCTGGTCGCTTCCGCGTGGAAGTCGACCAGGACGCATTTGGTCCGCTTGCGCAACTCGGCCAGCACCTCGTCCGCGGTACGGAACGGACAGTCCGCCGGCGGAAGGAACGTACGCCCGATCAAATTCAGGACGGCCAGTTCTTTGCCGTTCGCCTTGACGATCATGGCGCCTTTGCCGGGCGTTCCCGGTGGCAGATTGGCGGGACGGACCATTCTGGGCTCGTCGTCGATGAATTCGAAAATCTCGCGGTTATCCCACGTATGATTGCCCATCGTGATCCCGTGGACGCCCCAGTCGTATAAATCGCGGGCGATGGCGGCGTTGATGCCCCGGCCTCCCGCGGCGTTTTCCCCGTTGGCGATGATGAGGTGCGGGCGGTACTTCTCTTGAATCCACGGAAGGAGCCGTTTGACCGTTTCCCTTCCGACGTTGCCCACGATATCCCCGATAAACACGAGTCGCATGCTGCTTTCTCCTTTTTCCATCCGATCCTGCAGGGTGAAAAGAAAAGTGGCTGCATTTTTGCGCAGCCACTTCTCAGCATTCCCTTCGCCGGCGGATCTTATTTCGCGTATTCGACGGCGCGCGTTTCGCGGATTACGGTGACCTTGATATGGCCCGGATAATCCAGCTCGCTTTCGATTTTCTTCGTGATGTCCCGTGCCAGGCGGAACGCTTCGGTATCGTCGATCTTCTCCGGCTGTACCATGACGCGGACTTCGCGGCCCGCTTGGATCGCGTAAGATTTCTCCACGCCATCGAACGATTCGGAGATCGCCTCCAGCTTCTCCAAGCGCTTGATGTACGTCTCCAGCGTCTCGCGGCGAGCGCCCGGACGGGCCGCGCTGAGCGCGTCGGCGGCGCCGACCAGCATCGCGATGACCGATGTCGGCTCCACGTCGCCGTGGTGGGAATGGATGCTGTTGATGACGACCGGATGTTCCTTGTACTTCTTGGCCAATTCCACGCCGATCTCGACATGCGAACCTTCCACTTCGTGGTCGAGCGCTTTGCCGATATCGTGCAGCAAGCCGGCGCGTTTGGCCAGCGATACGTCTTCTCCCAGTTCGGCTGCCATCAAACCGGTCAGATAAGCCACTTCCATCGAGTGCTTCAGCACGTTCTGACCGTAGCTCGTCCGGAATTTCAGGCGTCCCAGGATTTTGATCAGATCCGGATGCAGGCCGTGCACGCCGACCTCGAAGGTCGCCTGTTCGCCGTATTCCCGGATCCGTTCGTCCACTTCCTTGCGGGATTTCTCCACCATTTCCTCGATGCGGGCGGGATGAATGCGTCCGTCCGCCACCAGTCTCTCCAGCGAAGTTCTCGCGATTTCGCGGCGGATGGGGTCGAAGCCCGACAGGATGACCGCTTCCGGCGTATCGTCGATGATGAGATCGATCCCCGTCAACGTTTCGAGCGCCCGGATGTTGCGGCCTTCGCGTCCGATAATGCGGCCCTTCATCTCTTCGTTCGGCAGCGATACGACGGAGACCGTCGTCTCTGCCACGTGATCGGCCGCGCAGCGCTGAATCGCCAGGGAGATGATGTCCCGAGCCTTCTTATCGGCTTCTTGCTTGGCTTCTTGTTCGATATCCTTGATCAGCTGCGCGGTTTCGACGCGCACTTCCTGTTCGACCGTAGACAGGATCAGCTGCTTCGCTTCCTCCGTCGAGAGGTTGGAAATGCGTTCGAGTTCCGCGATCTGACGTTTGTAAAGGATTTCGACTTGTTCTTGGGTTTCCTCGACTCGTTTCTCCTTGTTGGCGACTTGCTCCTCTTTGCGTTCCAACGCTTCCAACTTCCGATCGAGCGACTCTTCCTTCGAGAGCAGCCGCCTTTCCTGGCGTTGAATTTCGTTCCGGCGTTCGCGAATATCGCGTTCCGCTTCGTTACGGAGCTTGTGCACCTCGTCTTTGGCTTCCAGCACCGTCTCTTTCCGAATCGCGTCCGCGTCTTTCTTCGCGCTTTCGACGATCCGACGGGCTTCCTCATTGGCGCTGGAAATTTTCGCTTCCGCAATGGATTTGCGTACCACATAACCGATCCCAAAGAAAAGCGCGCCAACAACGAGAACGATCAAGACCCAGACCCATGGCTCCATGGTCTCACCTCCTCGTTGCATCACCAAGGCAAACGCTTGGGATACTTATGAAGTTTTGTTTGCTTGCTTTGCCGGTTTCCAAACCGTTTGCGTTCTTCTTGGGCAAATGCCTAAAAAAGGGTCGAAAACACGCGTTCCGAATCATTTTTTGGAAGGAAAAAGGTTCGGAATGGGAAGATGGAATACAGGATCATTGTATCTTTAGCCAAAATGAGTTGTCAAGCAACCGGGGGGGCGCCGCCGAACGTTGGAGGAACGCCGGGAAGGTCCCGTTTCGGCGCGGAGAGAGGGATTTGCGCGGGCTTGATCAGTCCCAATCCTCGGTGAATTCCGCAAACTCGTCATCCGCGTTCCCTTCCCGTTCTTGGGATTCGGCAACCGCGCGTTCGACGGCGGACCGGACGACGGAGTTCGGATAACCTCTGCGCAGCAAAAACGCCGCGAGCTTCCGCTTGCGTTCCCGGGGATCCCCTTTGGTTTGCGGCCATTTTTTGCGGGCCAGCGCGTCGGCCGCTTCTTGCTCCACGCTCGTATCCAGCGCGTTCAGCGCCCGGTCGGCCTCCTCTTTGGCGATGCCCCGCTGCAGCAGCTCTTGGCGGATCAGCCTGCGGCCTTTGCGCTGGTTAGTTGCCTTTTGCTCCGTATAACGGCGGGCGTACGCGGAGTCATCCAGCATCCGGCGAGCCTGCAGGCGTTCGATGCAGCTCTGGATGGCGTCCGTCTCGAATCCTTTGCGCTTGAGCGCTTCGGACAGTTCCCGGCTCGTCCGCGCCTTGCGCTCCAAAATCATCAAAGCGGCACGGTACGCCTCTTCGCGGGCCTCCTCGCGCTGAAGCCCTTCCCATTCTTCGGCCGACAATCGGCGTCCCTTGAGCAGGCGCAAAGATACCAACGTATCCTCATGCACCGTGATTACGGTTTCGGAGTCCGTTCCGGGAAGACGGCTCGAGGCGCCTTCGATCAACGCGTCGACTTCGTCGTGCCAATCCGCTTCCGTTCCGGTTATGTCGACAGCCCTTTCGGCCGCGTCCGGTTCATTTTCACCCATTGTTCGCACTGCCACCCGATACATGCCCGGCTGTTTCGGATGCGCTTCCACCGCCACGACCTCGGCCTCCGCCCGGCCGGGCTTTCGATCATGGGCATCCATCCGTTCGAGCCTCCTTTCCTTATCCCCCATGTGACGAACAGCTGCCGCTTATTCCGACTCTTTATGGGAGAGTCGCCGATATAACAAGAAAAAAGCGGCAGGGACGCTGCCGCTTTCCGATCATTCCCCGAATTCCGAATCCAGATCTTCTTCGTCGTCGTCGGCAGAGAACGCGGCCGCCTTCGCCGTGACATCCGCGCTCAGCGCGGATTCGCGGATCTGCTTCTCGATCTGCCAGCTGATGTCCGGATTGTCCTTGAGATATTGCTTGGCGTTCTCGCGGCCTTGGCCGAGCCGTTCGCCGTTGAAAGAGAACCAGGCACCGCTCTTCTGGACGATGTCCATCTCCACGCCGATGTCGATGATGCTGCCTTCTTTGGAGATGCCTTCGCCGTACATGATGTCCACTTCCGCTTGCTTAAACGGCGGAGCGACTTTGTTCTTCACGATCTTGATCCGGGTGCGGTTGCCGACGACGTCGTTGCCCTGCTTGAGGGATTCTATGCGGCGGACGTCCAGCCGGACGCTGGCGTAGAATTTCAGGGCGCGTCCGCCGGGCGTCGTCTCCGGGTTGCCGAACATGACGCCGACCTTCTCGCGCAGCTGGTTGATGAAGATCGCGATCGCTTTCGACTTGCTGATCGCGCCGGACAGCTTGCGCATCGCCTGCGACATCAGGCGAGCCTGCAGGCCGACGAAAGAGTCTCCCATGTCGCCTTCGATTTCGGCTTTCGGCACGAGAGCCGCGACGGAGTCCACGACGATGATGTCGACGGCGCCGCTGCGCACCAGCGCTTCCGCGATTTCGAGCGCCTGCTCGCCGGTATCCGGCTGGGACAGGAGCAGTTCGTCGATATTGACGCCCAGCTTGCTGGCGTACAGCGGATCGAGCGCGTGCTCGGCGTCGATGAACGCCGCTTGGCCGCCCGCTTTCTGGACTTCGGCGATCGCATGCAGCGCGACCGTCGTTTTACCGGACGATTCCGGTCCGTACACTTCGATGATTCTCCCGCGCGGGAATCCGCCGATGCCCAGCGCGATATCCAGCGCGATCGAGCCGCTCGAGCAGGTCTCGACCTGCATCTGGGCGTTCTCTCCGAGCTTCATGATGGAGCCTTTACCGAACTGCTTCTCGATCTGGCGCAGGGCCATCTCCAATGCGGCGCGACGATCCGACAACACACCCACATCCTCACTCTTTTTATTGTAATCATCATAGCCTTTTTTGAAGCGTTTGCCAAGCATTTTGAGAACATTTGTTCGCCGAATCTGCAAAAAAGAACCGCAGCAAAGTATTCTTCGCTACGGTTCTTCCGCAACTTTCACCAAAAACTTTATCATATTGTCCGGGGATTGGCAATACTTTTCGCGAACTTTTACGTCCCTGCGGGACCGATTGCGTCCCACTAGTCGCTCCGCACAACACCCTGCAGCCCTGCCTTGGGACGAGGTTATGGGATTTCCTTCCTTACCTCTCCCCGCAGCCCCGCCCCTGTGACGGAGTTAAGAAACTTTCTTTCTTAACTCACCCTGCAACCCCGCCACTGAGACGGAGTTAAGGAACTATCTTTCGTAACTCCCCCTGCAAACCTGCCTCCGAGACGGAGTTAAGAAACTTTCTTTCTTAACTCCCCTGCAACCCCGCCCCTGAGACGGAGTTAAGAAACTTTCTTTCTTAACTCCCCTGCAACCCCGCCCCTGCGACGGAGTTAAGTAATTTTCTTACTTAACTCACCCGGTAGCCCCACCCCTGAGACGGAGTTAAGGCACTTTCTTTCTTAACTCCCCTGCAACCCCGCCCCTGCGACGGAGTTAAGTAATTTTCTTACTTAACTCACCCGGTAGCCCCACCCCTGAGACGGAGTTAAGGCACTTTCTTTCTTAACTCCCCTGCAACCCCGCCCCTGAGACGGAGTTAAGAAACTTTCTTTCTTAACTCACCCTGTAGCCCCACCCCTGAGACGGAGTTAAGAAACTTTCTTTCTTAACTCACCCTGCAGCCTCACCCCTGAGACGGAGTTAAGACACTTACTTTCTTAACTCACCCGGCAACCCCGCCCCAGAGACGGAGTTAAGGCACTTTCTTTCTTAACTCCCCTGCAACCCCGCCCCTGCGACGGAGTTAAGTAACTTTCTTTCTTAACTCCCCTGCAACCCCGCCCCTGCGACGGAGTTAAGTAACTTTCTTTCTTAACTCCCCTGCAACCCCGCCCCTGCGACGGAGTTAAGTAACTTTCTTTCTTAACTCCCCTGCAACCCCGCCCCTGAGACGGAGTTAAGGAACTTTCTTTCTTAACTCCCCCTGCAGCCTCACCCCTGAGACGGAGTTAAGAAACTTTCTTTCTTAACTCACCCTGCACCCCCGCCCCTGAGACGGAGTTAAGAAACTTTCTTTCTTAACTCCCCCTGCAACCCCGCCCCTGAGACGGAGTTAAGGAACTATCTTTCTTAACTCCCCCTGCAGCCTCACCCCTGAGACGGAGTTAAGAAACTTTCTTTCTTAACTCCCCCTGCAACCCCGCCCCTGAGACGGAGTTAAGGAACTATCTTTCTTAACTCCCCCTGCAGCCTCACCCCTGAGACGGAGTTAAGAAACTTTCTTTCTTAACTCACCCTGCAACCCCGCCCCTGAGACGAAGTTAAGGAACTTTCTTTCTTAACTCCCCCTGCAAACCTGCCACTGAGACGGAGTTAAGGAACTTTCTTTCTTAACTCCCCCTGCAACCCCGCCCCTGAGACGGAGTTAAGGAACTTTCTTTCTTAACTCCCTTGCAAACCTGCCACTGAGACGGAGTGAAGGAACTTTCTTTCTTAACTCCCCCTGCAACCCCGCCCCTGAGACGGAGTTAAGGAACTTTCTTTCTTAACTCCCTTGCAAACCTGCCACTGAGACGGAGTTAAGATACTTTCTTTCGTAACTCCCCCTGCAACCCCGCCCTTGAGACGGAGCATCTATCTTCCTTAAATCTCTCTGCTTTCCCGCTTCGAGATACCGCCAACCTCGACTCTACTGCCGCCCGGTCAGCGCCAGCCACAGCATGTAGTACAGCCGCTTGGACGCGCGGATGCGGATGCCTTCGCGGTCCCCGCTCAGCTGCAGCTTCTCCGTGCGCGTCGGCCGGCCGCGCTCCGCCAACCCCAAATAAACGAGCCCGACCGGCTTCCCTTCCGACTCGGAAGGCCCGGCCACGCCCGTGACCGAGACGCCGAAGTCCGCGCCGGCCGCTTCCCGCACGCCTTCCGCCATCGCCGCGGCCGTCTCCGCGCTGACCGCGCCGGCCGCCCCGGCGCCCTCCAGGAGCGCCTCCGGCACGCCGAGGATCCCCCGCTTGACGCCGTTCGTGTAGCTGACCACGCCGCCCAGGAACGCCTCGGAGCTGCCCGGCAGCGCGGTGATCATCTCCGCGGCCATGCCGCCCGTACAGCTCTCCGCTAGAGCCAGCGTGCGGCCATGCCCAACCAACAACCGCAATACCGCCTCTTCGACCGGAATATCCTCTTCCGCGTACAGATACCGTTCCGTCCGGCGGCGGATTTCCGCCAATGTCGGCTCCAGCTTGCGCGCCGCCTCGCCAGCATCCGCAGCCTTGGTCGAGACGCGGATGATGACTTCGCCTTCCTTGGCATAAGGAGCGATCGTCGGATCGGTCTGCTCGCGGATGAGGTCGATCAGCGAATCCTCCAGCGCGGACTCCCCGATTCCCGCGAACCTCATCATGACGGAATGCAGCACGGCCGAAGGCCCGAGCAGTCCCCGCAGCCATTCCGACGCTTCATTGTCGAACATCGGCTTCATTTCGCGGGGCGGTCCCGGCAGCAGCACGTAATGGGTCCCGTCCGCCGTCAGGGCGTTGCCGATCGCCAGCCCCGTCGCGTTCCGCAGCGGCGTCGCGCCTTCGACCAACAAAGCCTGGCGGCGGTTGCTCTCGATCCACGCGCCGCCGCGGGAGGAGAACATGTCTTCCAGCTTTTTCATCGTCGGTTCATGGACCGTCAAGCCGCGCCCCAAATAAGCCGCCACCGCGTCCCGCGTCAGATCGTCCATCGTCGGACCGAGTCCGCCGGTGAACACCAGCAGGTCCGCGCGCGTCCGCGCCAGCCTGATCGTTTCCAGAAGCCGGTCCATGTTGTCGCCCACCACGGTCTGATAGTAAACGTCAATGCCCAGTTCCGCCAACCCTCTGGACAGATACTGGGCATTCGTATTGACGATCTGACCGAGGAGCAGCTCCGTGCCGACCGACACGATTTCCGCTCTCATACGTTGCGTCGCACCTCTTGGTCAGCCGGTCTCGGGGCGCCTGACTGCTGCGTGTCCGAAACCGGGATGAGATTTTTGTTTTTGACGAAATAATCGATGCCCGAGTAGACGGTGATCAGCACCGACGCCCATACCGCGATCAAATCGAGCGGCACGTCGATGAAGTTGAACGGGAAGTTGTTGAGCAGCAGCACGATGATCATCGCGATCTGGATCGCGGTCTTCCACTTGCCCCACTTGCTGGCGGCGACGACCGTGCCCTCGAGCAGCGCCACTTGCCGCAGGCCGGTAACCGCCCATTCGCGGCTGATGATGATGATCGCGACCCAAGCCCCGAGCTTGCCCATCTCGACGAGCGAGATCAGCACCGCGGCCACAAGCAGCTTGTCGGCCAGCGGGTCCAGCAGCTTGCCGAGGTTGGTGACGATTTTGCGCTTGCGCGCGATGTATCCGTCCAACCCGTCCGTGCTGGCCGCGATAATGAACAGCAGCAGGGCGACGATCTGATTATAGGAGACCGAGTATTCCCCGATCTGGAGCGTACCCAAGTCCAGTCGGACCAACAGCACGATCGCGATGATCGGAACGATGAAAATGCGGGCCAGGGTGATTTTGTTCGCCAGATTCACGCGATTCCCTCCCCGGACAAATCATACTCGTACGCATGGGTGATGCGGACCCGGCGGATTTCCCCGATCTCCGCCCGGCAGCCCGAAATGTAGACTTCGCCGTCGACCTCGGGCGCGTCGAACTGGCTCCGGCCGACATAGACGTCGCTGCGGCCGTCGTAACGCTCGACCAGAACGTCCAACGTCTTACCGACGTATTTGGCCCCGTTCTCCTGCGCCACCTGGCGCTGCACTTCCATCAGCGTGCTGGCGCGGGCTTGCTTGACTTCGTCGGGCAGCTGGTCCGGCAGCCGGCTGGCGGGCGTGTCTTCTTCCAGCGAATAAGCGAACACGCCGAGACGGTCGAATTTCATTTCCCGCACGAAATCGCACAACTTGAGGAAATCCTCTTCCGTCTCGCCGGGGAATCCGACGATCATCGAGGTGCGGATCGCGACGTCCGGAATGCGCGCCCGGATTTTGGCGACGAGCTCGCGTACGTCGCGCTGCCGTCCCGGCCTTCTCATCCGCTTCAGGATCGCGTCCTCGCTGTGCTGCAGCGGCATATCGATATATTTGCAGATTTTCGGATTGCCCGCCATCGTCTCGATGAGCTCGTCGGTGAAAAACCCGGGGTACGCGTAATGCAGCCGGACCCACTCGATCCCTTCCACCTCGGAAACCCGGTTCAGCAGTTCCGGCAGCTTGAATCCTTCGTAAAGATCGCTTCCGTAATTCGTGGAGTCCTGGGCGATCAGGCTGATTTCCTTAACGCCCTGCGCCGCCAGGCTCCCGACTTCCGACACGATCGATTCGATCGAACGGCTGCGGAATTTGCCGCGCATGATCGGAATGCTGCAGAACGTGCAGGCGTTGTCGCAGCCTTCCGCGATTTTGACGTACGCGGTATGCCGGGGCGTCGACAAACGCCTCGGCATGCTCTCTTCATACGTAAAGACGGGGTTGCCCACGTAGACCGGTTTGCGGCCGTGAAGCGCCTCGTCGATGATTTCGTTGATTTTATGGAAATCCCCGGTCCCGACGATCCCGTCGATCTCCGGCATTTCCTCCATCAATACCTGCTTATACCGCTGCGTCAGGCAGCCCGATACGATCAGGGCTTTCAGCCGTGCCGTTTCCTTCAACTCCGCCAGGTTCAGGATCGTGTTGACCGATTCTTCCTTCGCGGCGTCGATGAATCCGCACGTATTCACGATGACGACCGTCGCGTCCTCCGGCTTCTCGACGAGCTTAAAGCCTCTCTGATGCACCAGACCCGACATGATTTCGGAATCGACTAGATTTTTCTCGCAGCCGAGCGTGACGACGCTGACTTTCTCCGGCATTGGATGACTTCCCCCAAACGTTCGTCCGTACTTGTCCCCAACAGTATAATCCATGCCCTGAGACGTGTCAAAATGACGCGGCGGCGGATCAGCGGTAATTCGTGAACTGGAGTTCCAGCGGCAGGTCGGCTCCGCGAAGCAGCGACATAACGGCCTGCAGGTCGTCTTTGCTCTTGCCGGTGACGCGGATCTGGTCGCCTTGGATTTGGCTCTTGACCTTCAATTTGGAATCCCGGATCAAAATATTGATTTTCTTGGCGTTCTCCTGGTCGACGCCTTGGCGCAGCTTGATGTTCTGCCGGACCGTCGCGCCGGCCGCGGGCTCGATTTTGCCGTAATCGAGATTGCGGATCGGGACGCCGCGCTTGACCAGCTTCGACTGCAGGATGTCGATGACGCTTTTCAATTTGTATTCGTCATCCGACTTGACGACGATCTCTTCCTTCTCGAGCGCGATGCTGCTCTTGCTCCCCTTGAAATCGAACCGGTTTTCGATCTCTTTCATCGCTTGCGTGATCGCGTTCTTCACTTCTTCCAGATCGACTTTGGACACGATATCGAACGAATATTCCGACGCCATCTCCACGACTCCTTTTTCAGGCGACATTTTACCTTATTATAACATGAGGCGGATTTCCGCCCAAATCGGTTTCGGCGCGCACCACGACAAAAGAGCCTTCCGAGGAAGACTCTTTCTGCATTCGGGTGCGCGGCTATGCTTCGCCCTTAAGGCAACGTCGTCTCCGCGGGCATGAAAACGAACTTGCTGGATCCGGCCTTGTTTCCGTCATCGAACGGCGTTCCGTCGACGGTGATCGTCACGTTGTCGGCTCGTCCCACGTTCACGTAGAGCGGCCCGGTCAAATCATAGGACAGCGTCTGCGGAACGTCCGCTTGTTCGAATCCTTTGCTGAGCAGCGATTTCCCCTTGCTGCTGCCTTCGTTCACGCCGACCCAGCACCGGCCGGTGATTTCGAGCTGCAGCTGATGGGCCCCGGCGGGAGACACCTCGATATACTGGATGCTCTTTTTCGTTTCTTTCAGCGTAAACGTAACCGGAGAGACGCTGGGCGTCGACGATTCCGTCGCGGGCGCGGACGGGGATGCCGGCAGGGTAGGCGAAGGAGAAGCCGAAGATTCGGAAGGCGAAGCCTTCTCCGTCGTGATCGGTGACCGGTCGACCTCTTTCGGGTCCTTATCCGCGTTCTGGGATAAATAAACGTAGATGACGGCGACGATCAAGATCGGGAACAACCACATCAGCATCGTCACCGAAACTTTGCCCCAGCGGTCCCGGTGCTGATCGCTTCGCCGGGTTTTCTTGATCATCGGCTCCACGGCCGGCGTGTCCGGGGCTGCGGGTTTGGGCAGTTCTTTATGGTACAGGCGGAGAACCTCTTCGGCGTCCAGCCCGACGGTTTCGGCGTAGGTTTTGACGAAGGCGCGCACATAGAAAGAGCCGGGAAGCACTTTATAATCGCCGGTCTCGATCGCCTCCAGGTAACGCTTGCGGATTTTGGTGACTTCCTGTATATCGTCGAGGGTATAGCCTCTCTGCTCGCGCGCTTTTCGGAGCAGGGCCCCCAAATCGGACATGCGTTTCACCTCCGGACCATGACTTGCTGCGAATCGGATATGTAGTTTAGGAGAACTCGTCGTTCAAACCGGCCGTCGTGAAATTCTCGTAGCTGATCTCCTCGTCCGGCGTGTTGCGCAACTCTACGATGCAGTCGAACGTTTCGTAATCGAAATCCGATTCCCGGATGAAAATATCCGGATGCTCGATCACTTTGACCGAAGGCATCGCCATGATCTCCTGCAGCAAATGGTAATGTTTCTCGTTGGAACGAATCGTGCTGACGATGCCGTCGATGATGAAGACGTTGTTCGGGTTCATTTCTTCCTCGGACAGCTGGCTGCGCACGGTTTGCCGCAGAAGCGTCGAGGAGACGAACGTCCAGCGTTTGTTGGCGCAGACGCTGCCGGCGATGATCGATTCCGTCTTGCCGACGCGCGGCATGCCCCGAAGTCCGATGACGTGGCTGCCTTCTTTCTTGAAAAGCTCGCCCAGGAAATCGACCAAGAGACCGAGCTCTTCCCGCGTGAAGCGGAACGTCTTGCGGTCGTCGGAATCCCGCTCGATGTACCGGCCGTGCCGCACGGCCAAAATATCCGTCAGACGGGTAGGCCGAAGTTTGTTGACGGTAATATTATCCACCTTGGACAACATGCGGCCGAGCAGTTCGATTTTCTCGTCGTCGTCCGTCTGCAGCAGCATGCCGCGCGCGCGGTCCTCCACCCCGTTGATCGTCAGGATGTTCACGCCCAGCATGCCGAGAAGCGACGCGACGTCGCCGAGAAGTCCGGGGCGGTTTTTGGAAATTTTATACTCCATATACCATTGTTTGGATTCCACAGAACACCTCATTCGAAAACGTCGAAACATCCGTTTTCCCGTTCTTTTTGTTTATTCTACAACGCCATCCGATCTCCTGCAAAAAAACGACACGATTGCGTCGAAAGTCCCAGAATTCACTACGGTGCCCAATGGACAGAAAGCCTCCCGAAGGAGGCTTGCGCAGGCGTTCCGATCTTCAGCGGCGATTAACCGTGTTTCTCCGCCAGTTTGACCATCATGCGCGCGATCGTTTGGCGCTCGGAATCGTCGCCGACGTCCCAAAGCTCTTTCAGAACCCGCTCTTCTTCGTTCTTGGGGTCGACCTTCTGATCGAGGAATTCCCCGATTTCGAAAGCGAGCTTCGAGATCGTCTCTTCGCTCATGCCCATGTTTTTGGCCGCCGAAACGCGATCGCTCAAAAACTTCTTCCACGTATCGAAATTGCTCAGTACCGTCGACATCGCGCAGCCTCCTCGGTCCTTGTGTCAGCCGGTCGCTCTCCGCGTACCGCGGAAAACAGGCTTCGGGAATAATATACCCGCGGACCGATCCGGCTATTCCGCCTTCAGGCCGTCCATCCCCCGTTCAGGCCGATCACTTGGCCCGTGATGTACCCCGATTGTTCCGATACGAGAAAACGGATGAGCTCGGCCACCTCTTCCGGCCGGCCTAACCGCCCGAGCGGAATCTCCCGGCGAAGCTCCGACAAATCATCGTCCGATAGTCCGGCCAGCATGTCGGTTTCGATCGCTCCCGGGGCCACGGCGTTCACGGTGACGCCGGAGGATCCCAGTTCCCGGGCCATCGATTTGGCGAAGCTGTTGATCCCGCCTTTGGCTGCCGCATACGCGGCTTCGCCGGCCGCGCCGACGACTCCCCAAATGCTCGACAAATAGACGATTCTCCCCCATCGCCGCCAAGCCATGGCCGGAGCCAGTATCCGGGTCAGACGGTATGCGGCCTTCAGATGAAGGCCCATCATGTCGTCCCACGCCTCATCTCCGCAGTCCTCCAGCAAGCCGTAAAACGCCGTTCCCGCGCTGTGCACGAGAATGTCGGGCGAGAGGTTCCGCTCCTTCAGCTGCTCCAGCAGCGCCTCCAGCGACCGGGCGTCCCGCAAATCGGCCGATAACGCCTCGGCCCGCACGCCGAAGCCGCGGCAATGAGCGCACACCCGCTCCGCGGCCTCTTGCGCGGTATGGTATTGGACGGCCACGTCCATCCCGTCCGCGGCCAGCCGGACGGCTGCCGCGGCCCCGATCCCGCGCGATCCGCCCGTAATCAAAGCCGAACGCCGGTTCAAGCCGTTCCGCTCCTCACGACGGAAACGGCAAGGCGTTCCGGCGATACGTGTTCCCGCAGGCGGGAATCGATATCTTCGGCCTGCAGCGTTTCGTACAGTTCGACGATGCGGAACAGATCGCCGCCTTTGTGGCGGTATCGGGTGAATTCTCCCGCGATCGCTTCCGGGTTGTTCATCATGCGGAGGAACGTTCCGATGCGCTTGCGGCGCGTGCGTTCGAAGACGCCGGGATCGATGCCCCGCTCCGCGGCTTCGTACAGTGCGCCGCACACCCGGTTTTGCAGCTCTTCGGGATCGCGGGTTTCCCCCCCGATGACCGAGAAGGCGAAGCCCGGTCCCGTATTGTATTCCTGGCCGAAGCTGTCGGAAATCAGGTTGTCGTCGTACAGGCTTTGATACAGCTCCGAACTTGGCCCGAGCAGCGCTTCGAGCATCAGCTTGCTCGCCAGCTCGCGTTTGATCGCTTCCTCTCCCCGGACCGGGCCGGGCGCTTCTTTAAAGCCGAACAGGCATTTCGGCAACGAGACCGGCAGTTCGATCGACATCCGCGGATTCCGCACTTGGAGCGGCTCTTCGTCGAAAATCCGTTCGATCTCGCCGCCCGGGGGGAACGATTTCGCCGCTTGGTTGCGCCGCACCAAGTCCATGACGGCTTCCGGGTCGACCCCGCCCACCGCGAACAGCATCATGTTGGACGG
The DNA here is from genome assembly GCF_029360585.1 of Cohnella caldifontis. Taxonomy (GTDB): domain Bacteria; phylum Bacillota; class Bacilli; order Paenibacillales; family Paenibacillaceae; genus Cohnella; species Cohnella caldifontis. The sequence goes on from NZ_JAQZSJ010000002.1 coordinate 167,218, forward strand.
ATGATAGAAGGTGCGGTAGCAATCGTACAGCATTTCCTTGGTGATCGACCGCACCGAACCGGCGGTACCGGCAATGTCGATATGGACGGGATGATTCACGTACAGGGCTTCGATCAGCCCGAAATACACCCTCCAGTCGGGATTGTCGCGATACATGTCGATTTCCTGGATAATGATCCCTTTTTCCTTCTCGACGTTCTCGTCGGTAAAGTATGGGTTCTGCACGAAATCGATCAGCGTGGTCAAATTTTCGGGAATTTGCCGAGTGGCGGAGAACAGGTACACGGTCCGGTCGAAGCTCGTGAACGCATTGGCCGATGCGCCCTGGGCCGCGAACGTGGAGAAGACGTCCCCTTCCGGCTCCTCGAACATCTTATGCTCCAAAAAATGCGCGATGCCGTCCGGTACCCGGATCGTTTCGCCTCCCGGCGGACGGAAACGGTTGTCGATCGACCCGTACTTCGTCGTAAACGTCGCGAACGTCTTCGCGAAACCCGGCTTCGGCAGCAAATACACCTCGAGCCCGTTCTCCATCTTCTCGTGCCATAACGTTTCCTGGAGCTTCGGGTAGTTCAACTGCTCCATGTTCAGCCCTCCCCCTTCCGATCGCGGAGGAAATAGATCGTGTCCAGCTTCACCGCGCGGGCCGCCGCCGTGATTTGATCCGGTGTGACCGCCTCCAGCTCCTGGATCATCTGCTCCCCGGTCCGTTCTTTGCCGGCCATCACGGAATGGAAATCGAAGCCGATGCGCTCGAACGCGGAATCGTCGATCTCCCGCAGCTGATTGGACAGCATCGCCTTCGTCCGGGCCAAGTCTTCTTCCCCGAATTCTCCCCGTTCCATGGCGGCAAGCTGTTCCCGGATGATGTCCAGCGCCTTGCCGTAATTCGCGATTTCGATGCCCGACTGGATCGTCATCAGCCCTTTATGGCCGTCAAGCCGCGAGGAAGCGTAATAGGCCAAGCTAGCCTTCTCCCGCACGTTGACGAACAGTTTCGAATGCGGAAACGCGCCGAGAAGCCCGTTATACAGCAGCAGCGCGGGATAATCCTCGCTTCCGTACAGCGTGCCGGTCCGCAGCCCCAGGTTCAGCTTGCCTTGGCCGACGTCCAGGCGCTCCACGATCGTCTGCGCCTCGCTCCTGGCCGGTCGCGTCCGTGCCGGCGCGTAACCGGCCGGATCGCCCGCGGGCAGGCGAAACGCTTCGCCCGCGAGTTGCCGGACCTCTTCCAACGAGGTGTCGCCCGCGACGTACAAATCCAGCGAGGCTTGCTCCAGCCATCCGCGGTAAGACGCGTACAACGATCCGGCGTCCAGCGCCGCCAAATCCTCCTTGCGGCCAAGCGCGGGCAGCCGGTACGGTTCGTCCCGGCACATCTCCTCCACGCACCGTTCGCCGGCGTACCGGATTTTGTCGTTGATGATGGCTTCCAGCCGTTTGGCGACCGTCGTCTTCTCCGCCTCCACGTACCGGGCGCGGAAACGTCCGTCCTCCAGCGCCGGTTCCGTCGCGACTTCGCCGAGAAAACGCAACGCTTCCTGAAGCAGCGAGCCTGCATGGGAAACGAACCGGTCGTTGATGATATCCATGCGGAATTGGACGACCTGGTAATCGCCCCTTTTGTACAAATCGAAGCCGAAGCCGGCTCCGTAGAGCTCGTCAAGCTTCTCCCGGAACGCGATCGTTTCGGGGTAGGAGCGCGTACCCCTGCGGAGCACGAACGGGGTGAGCGCCGTAGGCGTCACCCCGGATTCGGACAACGGTATACCCGCGAACAGCGACACGGCGAATGTTTTGAACCGCTTCGTTGGCAGCACGTGCAGTCGGAGCCGCCCCAGCGCTCCGCGTTCAAACGTTTCCGGCATCTTCTCAATAAGCCCCTTCCCGTTCATCGCTCATAGGCCGGTTTGCAGGCAGCTATGCTTTGATCAGCCCCATTCTACCCCATGGGACAAAAAGGAAGCAAATGCGAGCTTCACGCCCTGACCCGTCAGCGGCAGAAAATGTGCTTGCCGATCGTTTTGTACTGAGGCCGCGACCAAATCCACTTGGAGGTTGCGGTTTCCGGGTTGAAATAGTACAGGCAACCGTCGGTCGGATCCCAGCCGCTCAGCGCGTCTTTGACGGCTTTCATCGCGTTCTGGTTCGGCGTCAGCCAGATCTGCCCGTCGGCAACGGCCGTGAAAGCCCCGGGCTGGAAAATGACGCCTGTCGGCGTATTCGGAAAATCCGCGCTGCGGACCCGGTTCAAGATGACCGCGGCTACCGCGACTTGGCCCTCATACGGTTCTCCCCGCGATTCCCCGTATACGGCGTTCGCCATCATTTTCAAATCCTTGTCGGTAAACCCTTGGGTATTGGAAGGGGGGAGCTTGTCTGCAGCGTTCGCGGTGCCGCCCGCTCCGCCCGTTCCTCCTTTGACCGTTCCCGGGGGGAGCTCGTCCGCCGTCGGCTTGTAGTTTTTCGTCGCCTTCCACAGCATCAGCTTCGTCTTCGCGCCCACGATGCCGTCGGCCTTCATGCCGAACTTCCACTGGAACCATTTGACCGAATTCAGCGTCTTGGCGTCGAAGGTCCCGGTCACTTTCCCGTCGTAGTAACCTAAATATTTCAGCCTTCCCTGGAGCTCGTAGATGTCTTTACCGGAGGCCCCTTGCTTCAAAATCGTCGTACCGAACGTTTCCCGGCTGTGTTCCGCGTGCTGCAGCTTGTAAAGGCCGAGCAGTCCGAACACGATGCAGCACGTCAAAATGACGAGACGATAACTCACCTTGAGCTCACGCCTTTCTCATCGCTTGGTTGTTCGACCGTTAGTATGAGAAAGGAAAAAGGCTCTTATACCCAAATACGGCAACGGATCAGGAAGGGATCCTCTGTTGGTACTGTTCCAGCGACATCAGCACTTCCCGGGGCTTGCTTCCTTCATAAGGCCCGACGATGCCTTTGGCCTCCATCGCGTCGATCAGGCGGGCGGCGCGGGTGTAGCCGATCCGCATCCTGCGCTGCAGAAGCGAAACCGAAGCCTGCTTGGCTTCCAGCACGATCTGCACGGCCTGATCGAACAGCTCGTCCACGTACTCGTCCTCCGCGTCCCCTTCGGTTTCGTCGATTTCCGGCACCAGCTCTTCGTCGTATTCCGCTTCCGCTTGACCGCGGGCGAAGTTGACGACGGCTTCGACCTCCTGGTCCGACAGGAACGCTCCCTGCACGCGGATCGGCTTGGAGGCGCCCATCGGCAGGAACAGCATGTCGCCGCGGCCGAGCAGCTTCTCCGCGCCGACCATGTCGAGGATCGTCCGCGAATCCACTTGGGACGAGACGCCGAACGCGATCCGGCTCGGAATGTTCGCTTTGATGACGCCGGTGATGACGTCGACGGACGGCCGCTGCGTCGCGATGATCAGATGGATGCCCGCAGCCCGGGCCATCTGGGCCAGGCGGGTAATCGCATCCTCGACGTCGCCTGCCGCCACCATCATGAGGTCGGCGAGCTCGTCCACGATGACGACGATGTAGGGCAGCACGGCATCGGGATTGTTCCCGCTAAGCATCAGCGCGTTATAGCCTTCGATGTTGCGCGTGGCGGATTTGGAAAACTTCTCGTAGCGCTTTTCCATTTCCACGACGATTTTCTTCAGCGCGAGAGAAGCCCGTCTCGGATCGGTGACGACGGGCGTCAAGAGGTGCGGGATGCCGTTGTAGACGTTCAGCTCGACCATCTTCGGATCGATCATCACGAACTTGACTTCATCCGGCTTCGCCTTGTACAGCACGCTGGTGATGATGCCGTTGATGCACACCGATTTCCCCGAACCCGTCGCGCCGGCGACGAGAAGGTGGGGCATTTTCGCCAGGTTGCCGACGATCGGCTGACCGGAAATGTCCCGTCCGAAGGCGACCGTCAGCTTGGACGGCGCGTCCCGGAATTCGGGGGTTTCCACCACTTCGCGCAGCGTGACGACGCTGACTTCGTTGTTCGGCACCTCGATGCCGATCGCGGATTTGCCCGGAATCGGCGCTTCCATGCGGATATCTTTCGCGGCCAGCGCCAGCGCGATATCGTCGGTCAAGCTGACGATTCGGCTGACCTTGACGCCGACGTCGGGCTGCAGCTCGTAACGGGTCACGGCCGGGCCGCGGGCGACGTCGAGCACTTTCGCTCGGACGCCGAAGCTTTCCAGCGTCGCCTCCAGCTTGCGGGCCGTGTCGATGTAATCGTTGGCATTGCCGGATTTTCCGCCGCCGCTCGGTTTGTTCAGCAAGGAAGGGCTCGGCAGGCGATAAGGTCTCGGCTTCTTCTTCGGAGGCTGGGCGGCCGCCGCGGACGAAGCGGCGGGTTGCTCGCCGGATGCCGGCTTTTCCGTTTCGGCCGCATCGCCGACCGGTTCCGCCGGTTCGACCGGCTCATCGGAATCGATCCCGTAACCGTCCCGGTGAAGCACCTGATCGGGGTGATCGTCGGCCAAGTCGTCGGCCTGGGCCCTGGTTTGTTCGGCGAAATCCGTAAACCGCGGAGCGAACGGCTCGCCGCTTTCTTCTTCCGCCGGCCCTTGGCCGGCCGGCGGGTCCCCGGCAGCCGGCTTGCGGGTTCCGGTCTCCGAAGGGGGCGTCCACTCCTGTTCCTCGTCTTCCCATGTTTCCTCGCGGGGCTCCATGTCGCCCCGCTCCGGCTTTCCATGGAACAGCTGGAAGAACAGCGGGGTTTTGCGCGGCTCCTGCGCGAAAGGCGGTTCCTCCAGCTCGTCATCCTCCGGAAGCGGTTGCGCAACGGCGGCTGCGGCGGCGGATTTGCCGGACGGCGCGACGGGGACCGCTTTGGCGGACTGCAGCTTGCGGCCGGATGAGAACCTTGCGGCGAGAAGCGGCATCACCCGAAGCAGGAACAACCGGACCGCCCGGGCCATTTCGACGTAAGAGCGGTTCGTGATCAGGATCAGGGAGATCGCGAACTGTATGTACATGATGAATTTGGATCCATAATAGCCGAACATCCAATAAAAAACGGAATATTGGAGCGCGCCCAGCATGCCTCCGCCGATGTCTTTTTCCCACGGCTTGAGGGACGAGATCGGCGCCGCGGCCGGATCGACGGCCGGATCTTCGCTCAGGACCTCCTCTTCCGACGGGTCCGGCGGAAACAAAACCAGCTCGCGAAGCGCGGTTCCCATTTCCGAGACAATGCGGGGAGAGCTGACGGAATCGATCGGGGCCAGCCGGCTTTGGGCGAACGAGATCGTGCTCATCAGCGTGCAGGCAAGGCAGAACAACAGAAACCCGGATCGGCGCGGCGTCCATCCTCGGGGCCATTGCCGTTTCATCATCACGTAAAGGCCGATCCACACCCCGAGAATCGCCATCAAAAAATAAAACTTGCCCAGAATCAAACTGGATAAGCTCGTCAAAGCCCAGGCGCCTCGGCCTTCGCCATAGAACGTAATGATGGAGATGGTGATCAGCAGGATGCCGTAAATTTCGTATTTCAGGCTCATTCCGAATGAGGCCTTTTTCTTTTTGCGTTTGGCCAAACACGCCACCTCCCGGTTCAACATTATACCACAGTTGACGGGAGGTTGGCAGAATCGGCCATTTCGGCGTATCGGGCCTGAAGACGAAAGGTCTTCGGGTGTGGGTTAGGCGTCCAAGCTCCCGTAGACGATCGTCTGCCCGGGGGACAACGCCGGATCGAGATACGAATCCAACGGGGCGTGAAGCAGCCGCTCGATCCGGCCGATGCCGGGCGCGACGGGAACGACCCGCATCGTGATTCCCCGAACGTTCAGGTCCAGGAAAGGTCCCGGTTCGGCCGGGCGGTTCCAGCCGTCCAGCACGAGTTCCAGCGGCATGGTCGTGTAGAGGCTCATTGCAGGGAAGCCCCCTTCGCCATCTTCCGCTCTACGATCAGGCGGTTCAGCACGCGGAGCGCCTCGCCCAATCCTCCTACCTCGTCGATCAAGCCGTGTTTGACCGCATCGGAACCGATGACGGTCGTTCCGATATCCCGCGTGAGCTGGCCCATGCGGAACATCAGCTCCTTGAACGTCTCCTCCGAGATTTTGGAATGCCGCGTGACGAATTTGGTGACCCTCTCCTGCATTTTTTCCAAATACTCGAAGGTCTGCGGCACGCCGATGATGAGTCCGTTCAGCCGGATCGGATGGATCGTCATCGTGGCCGTTTCCGCGATCAGCGTATAATCGGCGCTGACGGCGATCGGAACGCCGATCGAATGGCCGCCGCCGAGGACGATCGCCACCTTGGGCTTGGACATCGACGCGATCATTTCGGCGATCGCCAGCCCCGCTTCGACGTCTCCGCCCACCGTGTTGAGGACGATGAGCAGCCCTTCGATTTTCGGGTTTTGCTCCGCCGCCACGAGCTGCGGAATCACGTGTTCGTACTTCGTCGTTTTGTTCTGGGGAGGCAGCATCATATGGCCTTCGATCTGTCCGATGATCGTCAGGCAGAAGATGTTGCTCTCCGGCGTCGGGACCGCGGTCTGTCCCAGCTGCACCACCGATTCGACGGCGGCGGATCCCCGGGAGTCGTCGCCCGCGGGACCCGGCTGCTCTCCGCCGGTCAGCGGCTTTGAGGCTTCGTTCATGGCAGGACCTCCTTTGCCCGTAAGGCAGGCTTAGTATGATCCATTTTCGGGGCATTCAGCCGTTGAGCCCGTTCTCCCGCCAACCGCCCTTTTTGCGTCTTCAACTCCGCCCTCGCACCCACTCCGCCTCTTATCGAAAGCCCATATTTTCCGCCTTAACTCCTCAGGCAACCCCATGGGAGTTACGAAGGCAAGCAATTTTCTTCCTTAGTTCGTCCTCAGCCCTCCACCGAATCGGTACGATACGCTTCAATACGAAAAAAACCGCTTTCCCCCGCGTTTAAGCGGATCGGAAAACGGTTTTAGCGAGTGTTGGCGGTGCATGCGATCGGTAATCCTAGACTTCCATAATGATTGGCAGGATCATCGGTCTTCTTTTTGTTTGGTCGTACAGGAAACGTCCGAGCGCGTCTTTGACGTGGGTCTTGAGCGACGCCCATTCGTTTACGTTCTCGTTCATTAACTTATGCAAGGTGCCGGTGACGATGCGGTTCGCTTCCTCCAGCAGCCCTTCCGATTCCCTCACGTAGACGAATCCGCGCGAGATGATGTCCGGTCCGGACAGAATCGTGCCGTCCTGCTTGCTCAGCGTGACGACGACGACCAGAATGCCGTCCTGGGACAGCAGCTTGCGGTCGCGCAGCACGATGTTCCCGACGTCGCCGACGCCCAGTCCGTCGATCAGCACGTTGCCGGAAGGAACTTTGCCGGCTTTGCGTCCGACCCCGTTCTGGAACTCCACGACATCGCCGATGTCGACGAGGAAAATTTTGTCCTTCTCCACGCCTACGGCTTCGCCCAGCATGCCATGATGGCGGAGCATCCGGTACTCGCCGTGGATCGGAATGAAATATTCCGGACGGATCAGATTGAGCATCAGCTTCAGCTCTTCCTGGCTCCCGTGTCCGGATACGTGCACGCCCGACACCGAGCCCGGTCCGTAGATGACGTTGGCGCCCAGCCGCATCAGCTCGTCGACCGTCCGGCCGACGTATTTCTCGTTCCCCGGGATCGGCGTGGCGGAAATGACCACCGTGTCGCCCGGCAGGATGTCGATTTTGCGATGCGTAGAACGGGCCATTCTCGTCAAGGCGGACATCGGCTCGCCTTGGCTGCCGGTGGATAATACGACCACCCGGTCGGCCGGAAGCTTGTTCACTTCCTCGGGTTCGATGAGCATGCCTTCCGGTATGTTCAGGTAACCGAGTTCGGAAGCGATCGTCACGATGTTGACCATGCTGCGTCCGATCACCGTCATTTTGCGGCGGGTCTCCATGGCGGCGTTGATGACCTGCTGAATGCGGTGCACGTTCGAAGCGAACGTCGCCACGACGACGCGCTGCTTCGCCCGGCGGAAAATTTCTTCGAATTCCTTGCCGATATTGCTTTCGGACGGCGTGAAACCCGCGCGTTCCGCGTTCGTGCTGTCCGACAACAAGCAGAGTACGCCGCGCTTTCCGATCTCCGCCATGCGCTGCAGGTCGGCATATTGGTCGTTGACCGGCGTGTGGTCGAATTTGAAGTCGCCCGTATGGACGACGACCCCTTCCGGCGTGTCCAGGCAAACGCCGACGGAATCCGGAATGCTGTGGTTCGTCCGGAAGAAGCTCGCTTTAATCGTGCCGAACGTGAGCTCCGAATCGGCGGTAATCAAGTGGCGTTTCGTTTCTCCGAGCAGTCCCGCTTCCTTCAGCTTGTTCTCGATCAGGCCGAGCGTCAGCCGAGTTCCGTACACCGGGACGTTCAGATGTTTCAGCACGTACGGCAGACCGCCGATGTGGTCTTCGTGCCCGTGCGTGATCAGGATCCCCCGAACCTTGTCCCGGTTCTCCGTCAAATACGTGATGTCCGGGATGACGACGTCGATGCCGAGCATTTCCTCTTCCGGGAATTTCAGGCCCGCATCCACGACGATGATGTCGTTCGCGTACTGGACGCAGTACATGTTCTTCCCGATCTCTCCGACGCCGCCCAAGGCGAAAATCAGCAATTTGTCTTGGTTGTTCTTCTTGGACAATGGTAGTACCTCCATATCATTTCGACGATCCCAATCCTATGAAATTGTCAAGTTGCAAATATTGGCCGCACCCAATCACTCGGAAACATTATACATGATGCGGAAGGCCAAAAACAAGGCTCACGCCGTTTTGCTCCGGAATGCCCCTCCATACGGGTTAATGTCTCCATTCCTCCGCCGGTCCAAACCGGGAAACGGGACTGCGCGGACACGAAAAAACCGATGCCGTCCGGCATCGGTTTCCGTAAAATCGAGCTTACAGCGCGCTGACCATCCGAGAGATGAAGTCGGCTTCCGATTGCGTCGGCTCCACCAGCGGCAGCCGCACGCCGCCGACCGGCAGCCCGCGCAGCTTGAGCGCGTGTTTAACCGCTACCGGATTCGGCACCGGATGCGGACAGTTGAACAATCCTTTGAATACCGGGAACAGCTCCGCATTCACACGGGCGGCCTCCGCGACTTTCCCGGCTTCGAACGCCGCGATCAAATCCTTCATGCGCGAGCCGATCAAATGGCTGGCCACGCTGACGATCCCGCGGCTGCCGACGGCCAGCGACGGGAGCGTAAGGGAATCCTCGCCCGAATAAACCTGGAATCCTTCCGGCGCTTCCTTGACGAGTTCCGTCATCTGATCCAAGGAGGCGCATTCCTTCGTCGCGACGATGTTCGGGATTTCCGCCAGGCGCAGCGTCGTCTCCACGGACATGCTCGTCACCGTGCGGGACGGTACGTTGTACATCATGATCGGCAGCGTCGTCGCGTCGGCGATCGCCTTGAAGTGGCGGTAAATGCCTTCCTGGGAGGGTTTGTTATAGTAGGGCACGACCAGCAGCGCGCCGTCGACTCCGGTTTCCTGAGCCGCTTGGGTGAGATGGACCGAATGCGCCGTCTCGTTGCTTCCCGTGCCGGCGATCACTTTGCATCGCCCGGCGGCGTGCTTCGCCGCGAACCGGAACAAGCCGACTTTCTCTTCGTCCGTCAGCGTGGGGGACTCGCCCGTCGTTCCGGAGACGACGATCGCGTCGGTTTTCTGCTCTTCGATCAAGTAATCGATGAGCCGGCCCGTCACTTCCCAATCGATCTCCAGTTTGTCGTTGAAGGGGGTTACCATTGCCGTGATCAAACGTCCGAAATCCATCATTCCATCCTCCTCATTGGGCTGCGAGATGCAGGCCGAATGCCGCATGCAGCGCTTCTAGCGCGGGGGCCATGTCGTGCTCGGACACCAGCACCCAAATCGTGGTGTTGGAGTCCGCCGATTGCAAAATCGTGATTTGGCGGCTTGTCAAAGCCTCCACGATCTTGGCCATGACGCCGGGTTCCCCGTTCATGCCTCCGCCGATGACCGAAACCTTGGCGCATCCCGGCCGGATTTTCGGCCTGAAGCCCAGGTCGCGCAGCAGGCTTGCCGCTTTGTCGGCGTCCTGGTCTTTCACCGTGTAATGCACGCCGCTGGGCATGACGTTGATCAAATCTACGCTGATCCCGTTCATCGCCATGGCACGGAATACTTGCAGCTGAAGATCGCTTGCCCCCTGGTCCGATTCCACGCTGATCTGCGTAACCCCGAGGAAATGCGCGAGCCCGGTGACGGTACGGTCCGTCCATCCCGGTCGGCTGCGTGCGCTCTCGGAGTAGGTGACGAGCGTGCCTTCCCCGTCCGAGAACGTCGAACGTACGCGGACGGGAACGCCCGCCTTCATGGCGATTTCCACCGCTCGCGGGTGAATGACCTTGGCGCCGTTGCTCGCCATGTTGCTGATTTCCTCGTAGCTGACGACCGGCAGCTGCCGGGCATCCTTCACGATCCGCGGATCGGCGGTCAGAATGCCGTCTACGTCCGTGAAAATGTCGATGACGGCCGCGTTCAGCGCGGCGCCCAGCGCGGCTGCCGACGTGTCGCTGCCGCCGCGGCCGAGCGTCGTGATCTCTCCTTCTTCCGTTCGGCCTTGAAAACCGGCCACGACGACCACTTTGCCGTCATCCAGCAGAGGCTGGATCGCCGTCGGCCGCACTTCCAGAATCCGCGCCGAACCGAACCGCGCATCCGTGATGATACCGGCCTGTCCTCCCGTGAGCGCGACGGCGGGAATGCCTTCGGCGTTCAGCAGGCTCGTCAGCGCGGCAGCCGAAATGATTTCCCCGCAGGAGAGCAACAGGTCTTTCTCCCGATCGGACAATGCGTTTCCGTTCGTGCGGACGAGATCGAGCAGCGTGTCGGTGGCGTATGGATCCCCTCTTCTGCCCATCGCGGAGACGACGACAACAAGTCCGCGGCCGGTCTCCCGTTCACGGACAATATGATGAAGAACGCGGTGCCGGCTCCGTTCGTCCGACACCGACGTTCCTCCGAATTTCTGTACGGTTACGTTCATAGGTCCATTCCTCCGCTTGTACGTGATGCGGACGCGAGGCCCCGCTTACGCTTGCGGAATGGCGATGTATTCTGCGATTTGGACGGCGTTCCACGCCGCGCCCTTGAGCAGGTTATCGGATACGATCCACAGGTTGAGCGCGCGGGGATTCGACAAATCGCGGCGAAGACGGCCGACGAAGACCTCGTTCTTGCCGGCTGCTTCCGAAGCCAGCGGGTACAGCTGCCGATCCGGATCGTCTACCAGCACGACGCCCGGAGCGTCCGCCAGCAACGCTTTGACTTCCCCAAGGTCGTAATCTTGCTTGAGTTCTACATAGACGGATTCGGAGTGCCCGTAAACGACGGGGACGCGAACGCAAGTGGCGGTGACCTGGATCGAGTCGTCGCCCATGATTTTCTTCGTCTCGTTGACCATTTTCATTTCTTCCAGGGTAAATCCGTTGTCCTGGAATTTATCGATTTGCGGAACCGCGTTGAAAGCGATCCGGTGCTTCACGGGCAAAGAGGCGACCGGCAGAATGTCCGGTTTCGGATCGTTGCCGTCCAGGATTTCCCGGCTTTGGCGCAGCATCTCGTCAATCGCCTTGGCGCCGGCCCCGGATACGGCTTGGTACGTGGAGACGATGACGCGCGAAATCCCATAGCGGTCGTAAAGCGGCTTAAGCGCCGCGACCATCTGGATCGTCGAACAGTTCGGATTGGCGATAATGCCTCTATGCCCGCTGATCTGGTCGATGTTGACCTCCGGCACGACAAGCGGCGTATCCGGGTCCATGCGGTAGGCGTTCGTGTTGTCGATGCATACCGCGCCGTGTTGGACGGCGTGCGGGATCAGAGCGCGGCTGACGTCGCCGCCGGCGCTGAACAGGGCGATCTCCACGCCCTTGAAGCTGTCCGGGGTCGCTTCTTCGACCGTCAACTCCTGTCCTTTGAACGGGATCTTCGTTCCCGCGGAACGGGCGGACGACAGCAGCTTGAGGCTTTTGATCGGGAAATCGCGTTCGGAAAGCAGTCGGATGATTTGTTCCCCTACGGCGCCCGTAGCCCCGACTACGGCGACGTTAAACAACGTTTGTTCGGACATGGATTTCCCTCTCCCTATGCATGACGGCAAATCTCTATATCAGGCGTATTGATAACGCTCGATGAGCATCGGTTGCAGCTGCTTTCCTTCCAGCGCCGCTTCGCATGTCTCCATGACGAGATCCATTCGGGCAACCAAGGAGTTGGGCTTTCCGTTCGGATTGTCTTGACCGAATGGAACGAAATAAATATTTTTGGCGACGAGCAGCTTGGCGATGTTCGCCGCGTTGAGCCCGAGGCCGTCGTTGGTCGAAATCGCCAGCACGAGCGGCCGGCCGTTGCGCATCTGGGCTTTGGCGGCCATGAGCACGGCGGTGTCGGTCATCGCGTTGGCCAGCTTGCTCGTCGTGTTGCCCGTGCAGGGCGCGATGACGAGCACGTCGATCGTCTTGGACGGTCCGAGCGGTTCCGCCTCCACGATGGAGGTAACGAGTTCGTTCCCCGTGACGGCTCGAAGCTCCGTCTGCCAATGTTCGGAAGTGCCGAAGCGGGTATCCGTCGTCATGATCGAATTCGAGACGATCGGAATGACGTTCGCGCCGGCATCGACGAAACGCTTGATGTTCGGCATCACTTCCGGCAGCGTGCAATGCGAGCCGGATAGCGCATAACCTACGGTGATCCCTTGCCAATTCATGGCGCACTCCCCCGTTGCCCTTTGTCCTCCAGAATGATCTGGGTCAGACTGTTGGCGATGATGCGACCCGCCGTTTTCGGAGCCACGATGCCGGGCAAACCCGGGGCGAGAATCGCCTTGATTCCCCGCTTCTCCGCGAAGCGGAAATCGGTGCCGCCGGGCTTCGAGGCCAGGTCGATAATGCAGGCGCGCAAAGGGAGTTGGGCGATCACTTGTGCTGTGACTATCATAGTCGGTATCGTATTAAAAAGCAAGTCGATATTCCCCGATTGCCGCGCCAAATCAGGCATGTAGAACGGTTCGAACCCCATCTCGAACGCCCGCGCGAACGAGTCCTCCCGGCGGACGCCCGCTTTGACTTTCGCGCCCAATCCCTGCAGCGTTCGGGCCAGCGTCAAGCCGGTCCGTCCGAGTCCCAGGACCATGCAAACGGAGCCGTGGATCGTGATGTCCGTGTTCTGGATCGCCATCATGACGGCGCCTTCCGCGGTCGGAATCGAATTGTAAATGGCCACGTCGTCCCGTTCGAACAATTCGATCAGTTCCACTCGGTGCTTCTCGCACAGTTTCCTGAGATAAGGTTTCGCCATGCCGCAGTAGATCTTGCAGGTTTTGGGCATGGCCGCGACATGGGCGTCGGTCAATTTCAGCTCGCGGTCGGTGAAAACCGCCGAAATCGTGCCTTCGTCATCCGTTCCCACGGCCGGCAGCAGCAGGGCATCGGCGTTCTGCAGCACCTCCGGCGTCCATTCCGCCTTCGTGACGCCCGGAAAAGACGTATCCAGGCGGTCGAACCCCGAAATCGTCACCGAAGCATCCAGCTCGGTCAACCGGCCGATGACCTCCAGCTGGCGGGCATCGCCGCCGGCCAGCACGATTTGAATTCCGGTTAGCATGCGGGGCTTCCTCCTTACATCGGGAGTTTGACGGAGTCAAACCCTCTCCGCTCCCCTCTCCATCAGGCCTGCACATAGCCTATCGTATGCAGCAGCCCAGATCGGGGTTCCTTTTCCGCCTCCCCCGTCGTCCCGCCGCCCGCGCCAAAACAAAAGCCGACGCCGGTCCATCCATGGACCTCGTCGGCTTTCCTTATTTGCCCGTATGCCCGAATCCGCCCTCGCCGCGGACCGACTCCGGCAGTTCGTCGACTTCCGCGAGCGTCACCTGCGGCACCCGTTGGAAAACGATCTGCGCGATCCGCTCTCCCCGCTGAATCGCGAAGGGCTCGGAGCCGAGGTTGATCAGCAGCACCTTGACCTCGCCCCGGTAATCGGCATCGATCGTTCCCGGCGTGTTCAAACACGTGATTCCGTGCTTGAATGCCAGACCGCTGCGAGGCCGGACTTGCGCTTCGAGTTCCCGCGGCATCGCCATGGCGAAACCCGTCGGCACCAAGGCCCGCCGTCCCGGCTCTAATACCAGCGTTTCGCTTACCGCCGCATGGACGTCGAAGCCGGCCGCCCATTCGGACATTTGCTTCGGCAGCGGGATATCCTCATTCCCCGGAAGCCGCTTCAATGCTACTGGATACAACGAACTCCCTCCCTATGCCTGACAACACCTTCTCTTGGCCGCCGACCAACGCGATGGCGCAAGATGTGCCCATGATCCGGTCCAGCATCTCCCGGATATCGTCCATCGTGACCCGTTCGATCCGTTCCAGCATTTCGTCCAGGGTGTAATGGCGGCCCAGCATCAGCTCGTTTTTGCCGAGCCGGTTCATCCGGCTGCTCGTGCTTTCCAAGCTGAGGATGAGATTGCCTTTCAACTGCTCCTTGCCCCGGTGCAGCTCCTGCTCGGTCATGCCGTGCTCGGCCATCTCCGACAGCAGTTCCACGGTCAAATCGTAAACGTCCTTCGTCTGCTTAGGCGCCGTACCCGCGTAAACCGTGAACAGCCCGCTGTCCGCGTAAGACGTGTGGTAGGAGTATACCGAGTAGGCAAGACCCCGCTTCTCCCGGATTTCCTGGAACAGGCGCGAGCTCATGCCTCCGCCGATCGCGTTGTTGAGCAAAATCATGGCATAGAGCTTGGGATCGGCGATCGAGCAGCCCGGAAACGTCAGGCACAGATGGTTCTGCTCGGTTTTTTTCCGATGGAACAGGCTGCCCGACCGGAACGCCGGAGATTCCAGCATGTCGTCGGAGCCCGATACATCGAAAACGCCGAAGTGACGTTCGATCAACTCCAGCACTTCCTCGCCCACGTTGCCGGCGATGCTGATCACGGTGTTGTCGGCCCGGTATTTCCGGCCCATATAAGCCCGCAAATCCTGGGCTCCCATCGCTTCGAGCCGTTCGGCCGTGCCCAAAATCGAATAAGCGAGCGGATGGTCGCCGAACGCCGCCCGCGAGGCGAGGTCATGCACGGTATCGTCGGGCGTGTCCTCGTACATCGCGATTTCCTCGAGGATGACGTTTTTCTCCTTGGCGAGTTCGGTATCGGCCAGCTGCGAGTGGAAGAACATGTCGGCCAGCACGTCGACCGCGATCGGAAGGTGCTGATCGAGCACCTTGGCGTAATAACACGTATATTCCTTGGCGGTAAAGGCGTTGACGTTGCCGCCGATTCCGTCGAAGCGGTCCGCGATGTCCTTGGCCGAATGCCGATCCGTTCCCTTGAACAGCATGTGCTCGATAAAATGGGAAATGCCGTTCTCTTCCGGGGTTTCGTTGCGGGATCCGGTTTTGACCCAGATGCCGAACGAAACGGAACGGCAGGCAGGAATCGGTTCGATCAGGACGCGCAGGCCGTTCTTCAACTGATATTTGTTCACCCGATTTCCTCCTCTAATCGGGAGTTTGACGGAGTCAATCTCTCCCCGCTTCAGGGAGTTTGACGGAGTCAAACTCTCTCCTCAATCGCTAATCGGGAGTTTGACGGAGTCAAACTCTCGCTGCTGATCACTCACCGTTCAATGAATGACTTCACTATACCAAATTCCGACATTTGCCACAACCGAGTCGGGACGCCGCGGAGCTTAACCGCGTTTGGCCGCCTTGACCTCCACCCGATCCGCGTTAAGCGTCTCCGTTACGGTGCCAAGAAGGTATCCGCGGGCCCGGATGGCCTTGATCATGCCTTTCATCGCGTCCCGGGTCGTTGCGGTCGGATGCATCAGAATCAGCTGGCCCGGCCCGACGTTCGCGGCGATTTTGTTCACGACCGACGTTGCCGGGGGATTCCGCCAGTCCACCGTGTCCAACGTCCAGAGCACCGTTTTCAGCCCGAATTCTCCTGCCGCTTTCACCGTTCTGGCGTCGTAATCCCCCGAAGGCGGAGCGAACCAACGGTTCCGGACGCCGAGTTTCTTCAGCAGTTCCTCCGTCTTGGCGATCTGCCGCCGCTGCGCCGCGAGATCCAGCCGGCTCATGTCCGGGTGCGAATAAGCGTGATTCGACAACTCGTGTCCGCGCGCCAGGATGTCCCTGGCGGTCTGCTCATGCTTGGAGAGCCATGAGCCGTCGAGGAAAAACGTCGCTTTGACGTTTTCCGCATCCAGCGTGTTCAGAATGGAAGGCAGAAATTCGTCGCCCCACGCCACGTTGATCATAAAGGCGACCATCGGCTTCGCCGGATTGCCCCGGTAAATCGGCTGAAGCGGCAGATCCTCCAACCCGACCGCGGGCGGCACTTCCTTGTAAACCCAAGGGAAATCCGCGTTGTCCGGCGTCAATCCCGACAGCCGGGCTTTGGCGTAAGTGGCCGGAACGTCTACTTCCCGGCCGTTGTACCCCGGGATGGCCTTCCAAATCCGGTCGACGACCGCATTCGACGGGGGAATGTTCCGCTTGGCCGCCTCGCTCTCGATCCAATCGCGCAACGACTGCGCCGGCTTCGACGGCGTCTCCGGCAGCGCGGCAGGCGCGGCGGCCCGTCCGATTTTGGCGGTCTGCACGAATGGAGCCATCGGGCCGTAGGCTCCCGCAAGCCAAACAACCGCCAGGCAACCCGCAAGCGCAGCCAGCCCGGCGGGCGATTTCATCCTCATGGCACGGATTCCCCCCGCCTGTCCGAATCTGGATTAGTGTATGCCGGACAAAACAAAAAGAGACCTTCTCAGTCTCTTTTGGCTTGCTTATGATCGGCCGTTCCGCCCGGCGGGTTATACCTTCATTTCCTCCGTGCCGAGCAGCGCTTTGCGGGACAAGTTGATGCGTCCCATGTTGTCGATCTCGGTTACTTTGACGAGAATCTGGTCGCCGATGTTGACGACGTCCTCCACTTTCGCCACCCGCTCGTTCGCGAGCTGCGAAATATGGACCAGCCCGTCCTTGTTCGGGAGGATTTCGACGAAGGCGCCGAACTTCTCGATCCGTTTGACCGTGCCGGTATACACTTCCCCGACCTGGACTTCCTTCACGATGCCTTCGATGATCCGCTGGGCTTTGCGGTTTGCCTCTTCGTCGGTCGAGGAGATGTAGACGGAACCGTCCTGCTCGATGTCGATTTTGACGCCGGTATCCTCGATGATCTTGTTGATGATTTTCCCGCCGGAGCCGATGACGTCGCGGATTTTGTCCGGGTGGATTTTCATCGAAATGATCTTCGGAGCGTACGGGCTGAGCGAAGGACGCGGCTCTTTCAGCGTTTCGAGCATTTTACCGAGGATGAACATCCGGCCTTCCTTGGCTTGCTGGAGCGCCTGGGTGAGAATCGCGCGGTCGATGCCGTCGATTTTGATGTCCATCTGGATGGCCGTGACGCCGGCGGCGGTGCCCGCCACCTTGAAGTCCATGTCGCCGAGATGGTCTTCCATGCCTTGGATGTCGGTCAGGATGGAGAAATGGTCTCCGTCCTTAATGAGGCCCATGGCTACGCCCGCTACGGGAGCTTTGATCGGAACGCCCGCGTCCATCATGGCCAGCGTGCTCGCGCAAATGCTCGCCTGGGACGTGGAACCGTTCGACTCCAGCACCTCGGAGACGAGGCGGATCGTGTAAGGAAATTCGGACTCGGGCGGAATGACTTTCAGCAGCGCGCGTTCGCCCAATGCGCCGTGGCCGATTTCGCGGCGGCCCGGAGGGCGCAGCGGCCGGGCTTCGCCGACCGAGAACGGCGGGAAGTTATAGTGATGCATAAAGCGCTTGGATTCTTCCAAGTCGATGCCGTCCAGGATCTGCACGTCGCCGAGCGCGCCTAAAGTACAGACGCTGAGCGCCTGGGTTTGACCGCGGGTGAACAGGCCGGAGCCGTGCGTGCGGGGCAGCAGGCCGACGTCGGTCGAGATCGGGCGGATCTCGTCCAATTTGCGGCCGTCCGGACGCACCTTGTCGTGCGTGATCAGGCGGCGTACTTCGTTCTTCACGATGTCGTAGAGCACTTCTTTGACGTCGGCCAGCTTCTCCGGCGTCTCGGCATAAACCGATTCGAAATGCTGCACGGTTTCGTCGTTGATGGCGTCGATCGCATCCTGACGCGCGTGCTTCTCGGGAATGCGAACCGCTTCCACGAGACGTTCTTTGGCGTACGCCTCGACATCGGCTTGTACGGCCGCGTCCACGGCGTGAAGCTTGACCTCCATCTTGGGCACGCCGGCCTTGGCGACGAGCTGGTCGATCGTGTCGACGATCTTCTTGATTTCCTCATGGCCGAACATGATCGCTTCGAGCATGTCCGACTCGGGCACTTCGCTCGCTTCCGCTTCCACCATCATGATGGCGTCGCGGGTACCGGCGACGACGACGTACATATCGCTCTTCTCTTCTTGCTCCACCGTCGGGTTGATCACGAATTGCCCGTCCACGCGGCCGACGATGACGCCTCCGATCGGGCCGTTGAACGGCACGTTCGAGATGGACAGCGCCGCCGAGGTGCCGATCATCGCGGCGATCTCCGGCGAGCAGTCCTGGTCTACGCTCATGACGAGATTGACGATCTGCACGTCGTTGCGGAACCCTTCCGGGAACAGCGGCCGGATCGGCCGGTCGGTCAGGCGGCTGGCGAGTATCGCCTTCTCGCTGGGACGGCCTTCCCGCTTGATGAAGCCTCCGGGAATTTTGCCGACGGCGTACAACCGTTCTTCGTAATTGACCGTCAGCGGGAAGAAATCCAGGTCTTTCGGGCCGGGCGATGCCGTAACCGTAGACAATACGGCCGTATCGCCGTAACGGACCATGACGGCTCCGTTGGCCTGCTTCGCCAGGCGGCCGGTTTCAAGCGCGAACGGCCGTCCGCCGAGCAGCATTTCCACGCGTTGCTCCTCCATGTATGTACCTCCTTTAATCGGGAGTTTGACGGAGTCAAGCTCTTTCCGCTAAATGCGAATCGGGAGTTTGACGAGTCTAACTCTCTCCGCTAAGACTTCTGTAAGTTCGACATTGCTCCTATTATTTCCTGCCGCAGGCAACCTTAGGCGGCCGCGGAGTCACCCGCAAAACGCCAGATATGGGAAAAAGCAACCCGGCACCGGTTGAAATGTTTGCACATCCCAAGCGACTCGGCCAGGTTGCTTTATGGTTGCGGTATTAACGGCGCAGGCCGAGCTTTTCGATCAGGGCGCTGTACCGGTTGACATCTTTGTTCTTCAGGTATGCCAGCATCTTGCGGCGCTGGCCGACCATCTTGAGCAGGCCGCGGCGGGAATGGTGGTCTTTCGTGTGCTCCCGCAGGTGCGCCGTCAAGTTGTTGATGTTCTCGGTAAGGATAGCGATCTGGACTTCCGGAGAGCCGGTGTCCGAAGCGTGCGTCTTATGCTGTTCGATCAGCTCTTGTTTACGCTCTTGGGTCAATGCCATCCTGATTCACCTCCTATTCTGTAGAATCGCCGTTAGCCTCGCCGGCGACGGTGAAATCGTCCGGCCAAGCCAAGGTTCGCCGCTGCGCCTGAATAGGCGCAACGTTGATTAGTATAGCATATCCGGCGACCGGGCACAACGACGGTTTTTCCGCCGCGTCGGCGGAACCGCCGGGGGAAGTCCCCGGATCGGGGCAAGCCGTTCGTTCCTCGCAATCGTCCTGCAACTTCCGCAACCTCGAAAATCGTGTCTGCAACTGCACTCGAAACGTCGCGCCGGCTCTGTGAGCCAAAGGATTTCAGCGGAGTTAAGAAAGATTGTTTCCTAACTCTCCGTGAGCCAAAGGATTTCAGCTGAGTTAAGAAAGAATGTTTCCTAACTCTCCGTGAGCCGAAGGATTTCAGCGGAGTTAAGAAAGAATGTTTCCTAACTCTCCATGAGCCGAAGGATTTCAGCGGAGTTAAGAATGGATGTTTCCTTACTCTCCGTGAGCCGAAGGATTTCAGCTGAGTTAAGAAAGAATGTTTCCTAACTCTCCATGAGCAGAAGGATTTCAGCTGAGTTAAGAAAAAATGTTTCCTAACTCTCCATGAGCAGAAGGATTTCAGCTGAGTTAAGAAAAAATGTTTCCTAACTCTCCATAAGCCGAAGAATTTCAGCTGAGTTAAGAAAGAATGTTTCCTAACTCTCCATGAGCCGTAGGATTTCAGCTGAGTTAAGCAACAAAGTTGCCTAACTCTCCCAGAGCAGAAGGATTTCAGCGGAGTTAAGAAAAAATGTGTCCTAACTCTCCATAAGCCGAAGTATTTCAGCTGAGTTAAGCAACAAAGTTGCCTAACTCTCCCAGAGCAGAAGGATTTCAGCGGAGTTAAGAAAAAATGTGTCCTAACTCTCCATAAGCCGAAGTATTTCAGCTGAGTTAAGAAAGAATGTTCCTAACTCTCCATGAGCAGAAGGATTTCAGCTGAGTTAAGAAAGAATGTTCCTAACTCTCCATGAGCCGAAGGATTTCAGCTGAG
This sequence comes from Cohnella caldifontis, assembly GCF_029360585.1. Classification (GTDB taxonomy): domain Bacteria; phylum Bacillota; class Bacilli; order Paenibacillales; family Paenibacillaceae; genus Cohnella; species Cohnella caldifontis. The sequence goes on from NZ_JAQZSJ010000002.1 coordinate 187,692, forward strand.
TTAAGAAAGAATGTTTCCTAACTCTCGATAAACCGAAGGACATCTGGTTCAGATAAGAACGAAAGTTTCTCAACTCTGTTGCCGACAGGACGATACAAGCCGTTCAGCCAAGGCTCATGGCACGCAGGATGTCCTTCGCCCGCTCCGCGTCCCGCCGGATTTGGCCGACGAGCTCGTCCACCGAAGCGAACTTCTTTTCGTCCCGAAGATATTCCCGGAATGTCAGCGTCAGCTCCCGACCGTACAAATCTCCTTCGAAATCGAACAGATGGGCTTCGAGCGACAAGCCGCCCGAAGGCAGCTCGAACGTCGGACGATAGCCGACGTTCAGCACCGCGCCGTAACGGACAGCCGGTCCCCCGCGGGTGCCGGCGACCTCGGCCGTGACGGCGTATACGCCCGTCCGGGGAATGACGTACGGCTGCTCCGGCTGGACGTTGGCGGTCGGAAACCCGATCGTCCGTCCCCTCGCCTTCCCGTGCACCACCTGTCCGCGGATCGCGTACGGGCGGCCGAGCAGCCGAGCGGCTTCCGCGCAATTCCCCGCCGCCAGTTCATCGCGGATGCGCGTACTGCTTACTTTGTCCCCGCCGCTGCGAATCGGCTCGACCGACCGCACGTCGATCGCGCCTTCCCCGAACGTCCGCATCGCCTCCGCGTTTCCTTTTCCTTGATGGCCGAAGGAAAAATCGAAGCCGACGACCGCCGTCCGGACGCCCAGCGGCAGCAGCAGTTCTTTCACGAACCGTTCCGCCGTGACGGACGCGAATGCCGTATCGAACCGGATGACGTACGCCGCCTCGACGCCCAGGTCCGCAAGCAAAGCCAGCTTGTCCTCCAATGGAGTCAAAACCGTCTGATAATGCGGCCCTTTGCCGAGCACCATTCTCGGGTGAGGATCAAACGTCATCACGGCGGGCACTTGCCCCCGCTCCCGGCCAAACGCGACCGCGCGGCGGATGACGTCCGCGTGTCCCAAGTGGACGCCGTCGAAAAAACCGATGGCTACCGACAATCCGGCCGGTATGCTTGCGCCTGCCGGAAGGGACGAACCGTCGCCGACGGCGGATGTGGTCAATTGATAGATTTCCAATGCAATCCCCCTGCCTGCAGCCCGAGCCGCGTTTCTTCACCGATATCGGCCCGAGTTAATCCCGCATTAAGCGGGAGGAAACACCTTGACGGCCCGGAGCTTGTCCGAGCCTTCTTCCAGCCGGAAAATCCCGAGAAATCCGCCGTCCTCCCGGTCCACCAACCAGATCCCCGGCTGCCGAGGTACGGGACGCAGCCGGACGGCGGGAAGCGGCTTGCCTTGGACGGCGTGCTCGGTCTCCGTTCTCCCCGCGACGGTCCGCGGCATATGGCTCAACAGCCGGTCCGCGGGCACCATCCGGGAAGCCAACCCGCCATCGCGGATCAATTCCGGGATTTCCTCCAGCGTTACGCAATCTTTCCGGGTCAATCCCGCGCTTTCGGTTCGCACGAGGGAAGCCATGGCCGCCGGAACCCCGAGCTTGCGGCCGATATCCACGCATAACGTCCGGATATACGTGCCTTTGGAGCAGCGGACCGTAAACCGGATTTCGGGATGGCGGACGCCGGCGGCGACATCCCGGATGTCGATGGAGTGAATGGTCGCCCTGCGGGGCTTCCTCTCCACCGATACGCCTTGCCTGGCAAGCTCGTACAGACGTTTGCCGCCCACTTTGACCGCCGAGACCATCGGCGGGATCTGCTCGATGTCCCCCAGGAAGGACAGCACGGCTTCCCGCATCCGGTCCTCCGAAAGAAAGGAAGCGTCGGCGTCCTCCAGAAGTTCCCCCGTCAAATCCTCCGTGTCGGTGGCGATGCCGAAACGAAGCACCGCTTCGTAGGTTTTGGGCATCTCCTGCAAATACTCGACGAACCGGGTCGCCCGCCCGACGCAAAGCGGCAGCACGCCCGTCACTGCCGGGTCTAGCGTCCCGGTATGGCCGATTCTCCGGACGCCCAGGAGCCGCCTCGCCTTTGCCACGACGTCGTGCGAGGTCCATCCGGCCGGCTTCCAAATCGCCAGCACGCCGTCGAACCTTTCCAAGCCTTCTTCCCTCATGCGCTCCCCAACTCGTTCCTGACGTACCCGACGATTTGCTCGATCGCTTCGTTCAGCGGAATGGTCAACCGGCAGCCCGCCGCGCGGACATGCCCTCCACCGCCGAAATGCTGGGCGACCGCGGCCACGTCGACGAGACCGGAAGAACGCAGGCTCACTTTCACCGATTTCGTGCCGTTCTCTTTGAACAAAATCCCGACATCCACCCCTTCGATGTTGCGGGGATAGTTGACGAGGCCTTCCAGGTCTTCGTTGGAGGCGCCGGTCTCGGCCAAATCCTCCGTCGTGACCCACACCCACGCGATTCGGCGGTCTTCGGAGAAGGCCAGCCGGGACAACCCCCGCTGCAGCATGAGCATCTGCCCGACGGACATCCGCTCCAGCAGCCGTTCGGCCAAATCGGGTCCCGGAGCTCCGGCTTCCAGCAATCGAGACGCGGTCTGCATGACGAACGGGCTCGTGTTCGCGTAACGGAATCCGCCCGTATCGGTCAGGATGCCGGTATAGAAAGCGGTGGCCGCCTCGGCATCCGGTTGAAGGCCGAGCGTGCCGGCCAGCTCGAACAAAATTTCCGCGGTCGCGGCTGCGTCGAAACGAAGCAGGTTGACTTTGCCGAAAGCGTCGTTGGTGGGATGATGGTCGACATTCAGCAGCTCGTATTCATCCTCGAACCATTGCCGTGCCGGCCCGATCCGGGCGAAATCCGCGCAGTCGACGGCGACGACGTTCTTGAACTTGCGCGCCGGCGCTTGTTCGCCGCAGCCGGAGATGTCCCCGCTCTTCCGCAGGAACAGCAGGCGGGAAGGAATCGGCCCTTCGTTCATCATGGCATAGGTTTTGCCCAGTTTGTCCAGCATCCAGGCGACCGCAACGGTCGAGCTGATCGCGTCTCCGTCCGGCTGCACGTGGGAGACGATCAGAAAGTCGTCACGCTCTCTCAGAAACGCCGCCGCTTGCGCCAGTTGCCCTGCCCACATCCGATCTCCCCCAGGCGTTAACTTCTGAATTCTGAATCGCGCAAAAAGCAACCGGGCGCGTCAAGATTCACGCGATTCCCGGTTGATTTGCTGCAGCAAAGCCTCGATATGGCTGCCGTATTCGATCGAGCTGTCGAACCGGAATTCGATCTCCGGCGTATGGCGAAGACGGATGCGCCGGCCGAGCTCGGAACGAAGGAAGCCCTTCGCCCGGCCGATCGCATGCAGCGTCTCCTCTTTCTGCTCTTCGCTGCCCAGAATGCTGAGATACACGCGGGCCAGCGACAAGTCGTTCGTCACGTCCACTCCGGTCACGGTGATGAATCCGATGCGCGGATCTTTCAGCTCGGTCTGGATCAGCCCGCTGATTTCTTTTTTGATCTGCTCCCCGACCCTGCCCGTACGGAATTTCGCCATGCCGCATCCCCTCGTTTCCGTTCTCTGACGCGATCAGCGCTCGACCGATTCCATGACGAACGCCTCGATCACGTCTCCTTGCTGCAAATCGTTGAACTTCTCCAGCGTGATGCCGCACTCGTAGCCTTCGGAAACTTCGCGGGCGTCATCCTTGAACCGTTTGAGCGAGTCGATTTTGCCCGTGTAGATCACCGCGCCGCCGCGAAGCAGGCGGGCTTCCGCGTTGCGGGTCACCTTGCCGTCCGTCACCATGCAGCCCGCGATCGTGCCCACCTTGCTGACCTTGAACGTCTCGCGCACTTCGGCGTGGCCGATGACGGCTTCTTTGAAGACCGGATCCAGCATGCCTTTCATCGCATGCTCGATTTCCTCGATCACCTTGTAAATGATGTTGTGCAGGCGGACGTCGACCTTTTCCTGCTCCGCCGCCGAAGCCGCGCGGGGTTCGATGCCGACGCTGAAGCCCACGACGATCGCGGACGACGCGGAAGCAAGCAGGATGTCGGATTCCGTGATGGCGCCGACGCCGGCATGGATGATCTTGACGCGGACGCCTTCCACTTCGATTTTCTCGAGCGATCCCTTCAGCGCTTCCAGGGAGCCCTGGACGTCCGCTTTGAGGATGACGTTGAGATCCTTGATTTCGCCTTCCTTGATCTTGTTGAACAAGTCGTCCAGCGTAACCTTGGAATTCGACTTCATCGTTTCCTGGCGGGTCTTGATCGACCGCTTGTCGGCGATTTCGCGCGCCTTGCGCTCGTCTTCGAACACCATGAACGGATCGCCGGCCTGCGGCACCTCCGTCAGACCCGTAATCTCGACCGGCGTGGACGGTCCGGCTTCCTTGATCCGGCGGCCGCGGTCGTTCGTCATGGCGCGGACCCGGCCGAAACAGTCGCCGGCCACGAACGCGTCGCCCACCTTGAGCGTACCGTTCTGTACCAGCACGCGCGCGACCGGTCCTTTGCCTTTATCCAGCTCGGCTTCGAGCACGGTGCCGCGGGCGCGTTTGTCCACGACGGCTTTGTAATCGTTGACTTCCGCCACCAGCAGGATCATGTCCAGCAGTTCGTCGAGGTTTTGGCGCTGCTTCGCAGAGATTTCGACGAAAATGGTGTCGCCGCCCCATGCTTCCTGCACCAGTCCGTATTCGGTCAGCTCTTGCTTGACGCGGTCCGGATTGGCTTCCGGCTTGTCGATCTTGTTGACGGCCACGATAATCGGCACGTTCGCCGCTTTGGCGTGGTTGATCGCCTCGACCGTCGTCGGCATGACGCCGTCGTCCGCCGCGACCACGAGGATCGTGATATCGGTGACCTGCGCGCCGCGGGAACGCATGACGGTGAACGCTTCATGGCCCGGCGTATCGAGGAACGTGATTTTCTTGCCGTTCGTCTCGACCTGGTAGGCGCCGATGTGCTGGGTAATGCCGCCGGCTTCGCCCGCGGCGACTTTCGTCTCGCGGATCGCGTCCAGCAGCGTCGTTTTGCCGTGGTCGACGTGGCCCATGATCGTGACGACCGGGGCGCGCGTTTCCAGGGCATCCGGATCGTCGTTCTCTTCCACCGTCTCGAAATTGGTGTCTTCGACGGCGATTTTGACTTCGGTTTCGACTCCGAATTCGCCGGCCACCAGCAGGATGGTATCGAGGTCCAGCTCCTGGTTGATGGTCACCATCGTGCCCATCATCAGCAGCTTCTTGATGACTTCGGAAGCGTCCTTATGCAACAGTTTAGCCAATTCGCCGACGGTCATTTCGCCGCGGACGATGACTTTTTTCGGCGTGTTGTCGATTTTCTCGCGCGGGGGCTGATTCCCGCGGCCTTTGCCGTTTTTGCCCTTGCCTTTGCCGCCTTTGAAATTGCCGCGGCCTTCGTCGAACCGCTTGCCGAAATCGTTGTCCCGGCGCTTGCCGTCGCGGCCAAAGCCGCCGCCGTCACGGCCGAAGCCGCCTTTGCCCGCTTCGGGGCGTGCGCCCGGCCGGCTGCTGTCGCGTCCCGGACGCGCAGGCGCCGCCGCGGCAGTCGGCGCCGCCGGAATGCGGGGGCCGCCGAAGCCGCCGCCCTGCGGACGACCGCCGCCTTGCGGACGGTTGAACCCGCCGCCTTGACCCTGCGGACGGCCGCCGTCGCGGTTGAACCCGCCTCCGCCTTGGCCTTGCGGGCGGCCTCCGTCGCGGTTGAACCCGCCGCCGCCTTGGCCCTGCGGACGACCGCCGTCGCGGTTGAACCCGCCTCCGCCTTGACCTTGCGGACGGGCGCCGTCACGATTGTACCCGCCGCCGCCGTGGCCCTGCGGACGGCCTCCGTCGCGGTTGAACCCGCCGCCGCCTTGACCTTGCGGACGAGCGCCGTCACGATTGTACCCGCCGCCGCCTTGACCTTGCGGACGGGCGCCGTCACGATTGTACCCGCCGCCGCCTTGGCCCTGCGGACGGCCTCCGTCGCGGTTGAACCCGCCGCCGCCTTGACCTTGCGGACGAGCGCCGTCACGATTGTACCCGCCGCCGCCTTGACCTTGCGGACGGCCGCCGGCACGGTTGTACCCGCCGCCGCCTAGACCTTCCGCACGGCCGCCTTCGCGGTTGAATCCGCCGCCTTGACCCTGCGGACGGCCGCCGTCGCGGTTGAATCCGCCGCCTTGACCCTGCGGACGGCCGCCGTCGCGGTTGAATCCGCCGCCTTGACCCTGCGGACGGCCGCCGTCGCGGTTGAATCCGCCGCCTTGACCCTGCGGACGGCCGCCGTCGCGGTTGTACCCGCCGCCGCCTTGACCTTGCGGACGGCCGCCTTCGCGGTTGTACCCGCCGCCGCCTTGACCTTGCGGACGGCCGCCGTCACGGTTGTACCCGCCGCCGCCTTGACCTTGCGGACGGCCGCCTTCGCGGTTGAATCCGCCGCCTTGACCCTGCGGGCGGCCGGCCTCACGCTGCGGCGAGCCTTCTCCCTGCGGGCGATTGCCGGCTTCCTGGGCCGGGCGCTCCGGCGTTTGGCTTTGCGCCGCCTGGCGCGGAGCCGCCTGCGCGGGCGCCTGGGCCCGCGCGGGACGCGCGCCCTGCTCTTCCGGCTTGCGGGGCGCTTGCCCCGCCGCGGCCGCGGCGGGCGCCGGAGCCGCGGCTTTCTGCGCTGCCGCGGCTTTCTGCGCCATCTTGGCGGCGGCATTGGCCTTCACGTCGCGGAAAAACTTCTCGACCGCTTGGACCATGCCGTCTTCCATCACGCTCATATGGTTGTTGACCGGCATGTTCTGCCGTTTGAGAATCGTGATGATCTCCTTGCTGCTCATGTTGAGCGATTTGGCATATTCGTAAACGCGAAGCTTATCCTTGTTGTCGTTCGTTTCTTGTTTACTCAATATTCTCCACCTCCGAATGTTGAACCCAGCCGCCGGCGATCAAGTCGGCGAATCCTTGGTCCGTCACGGCGAACATGACCCGCTCGGGCTTGCCGACCGCCCAGCCTAACTCGTACCGGGTAAACCCGGTAACGAGCGGGACGCCGTAGCTGCCGCATTTGTCCGCCAGCTTTTTCCCCGTATTCTCCGAAGCGTCCCCCGCCAGCACGACCAGCTTGGCTTCCCCGGCGCGGATCGCCTTCAGCACCGTTTCTTCCCCGGTAACCAGCTTGCCGGCCCGCATGGCGAGCCCCAGCCTCGACAACGCCTTATTTCCCGTCGTCATCGTCGTCACCCGCCATCGCTTTGGCCGCTTGAAACTCGTCTTCCACCTTTATGAAATCCTGCTCCAGCCGGTCGTAAATCTCCGGCGCGACGGGAGCTTTAAGCGCCCGTTCGAACGCTTTCGATTTCTTGGCCAACTTGAAGCAGCTGACTTTGCCGCATAAATAGGCGCCGCGTCCCGGCTTCTTCCCGGTCAGGTCGATTTGGATGTCCCCTTGCGGCGAACGGACGATGCGAATGAGTTCCTTTTTGGGCATCATTTCCTGGCAAGCGACGCATTTGCGCTGCGGTATTTTCCGCGGTCTCAAGGTTCGTTCTCCTCCTCTCGCTTGCGGGCTGCGTTCCGCGGGTTCCGGTCGATCAATCGATCGACACGCTGTCCTGATGCATGGCGGCGCCTTGCGTTTTCGGACGCCCGTACTCCTGCTCCGCCTGCGACTCGCTCTTGATGTCGATCTTCCATCCGGTCAGCTTGGCCGCGAGCCGCGCGTTCTGGCCTTTGATTCCGATCGCCAGCGAGAGCTGGTAGTCGGGCACGATGACCCGGGCCATCTTCTCCGCTTCGAAAACGATGACCTCCAGCACTTTGGACGGGCTGAGCGCGTTCGCCACGTATTCTTCCACCGAGTCCGACCAACGCACGATATCGATTTTCTCGCCTTTCAACTCCGTTACGATCGTCTGCACGCGGACGCCCTTCTGTCCGACGCACGAGCCGACCGGGTCTACTTCCGGGTTGCGGGAATAGACCGCGATTTTGGAACGGAATCCGGCTTCCCGGGCCACGGAGCGGATTTCGACGGTCCCGTCGAAAATTTCCGGAACCTCCAGCTCGAAGAGCCGCTTCAGAAGACCCGGATGCGTCCGGGACAGGATGATCTGCGGCCCTTTGCTCGTGTTCTCGACCTTGGTGATGTAGGATTTGACCCGGTCGCCTTGCTTGAATTTATCCGTCGGCATCAGCTCGGTCAGCGGCAGCGCCGCTTCCACTTTGCCGAGGTCGATGTACAGATTGCGTTGATCCATGCGCTGGATGATGCCGGTGACGATGTCCTGCTCTTTGTCCACGAACGCATGGTAGATCAATCCGCGCTCCGCCTCGCGGATCCGCTGGGTGACGACCTGTTTCGCCGTCTGCGCGGCGATGCGGCCGAAGTCGCGGGGCGTCACTTCGATCTCCGCGATATCCTCCAGCTGGTAGTGCGGATTTTGGCTGCGCGCTGCCTCCAGGGAAATCTCGAGACGCGGGTCGAGCACTTCCTCCACGATCGTTTTGCGCGCGTATACCTTGATTTGCCCGGTCGTGCGGTTGATGTCGACGCGAACGTTCTGCGCGGTATTGAAGTTCCGTTTGTAGCTGGAGATGAGTGCCGCTTCGATGGCTTCGAGCAGGACATCCTTCGCGATGCCCTTCTCCCGCTCGATTTCGGACAGCGCTTCGATAAACTCCATGCTCATGTCGGGATAACCCCTCCTCTATTGAAATTAAAAGACGATGGCCAGGCGAGCCGAGGCCACTTTATCGTAAGGGATGGCATGCTTGCGCCGGCCGACGACGATCGTCATCGTCCGGCCGTCAAAGCCTTCCAGCCGTCCTTCGAACTCTTTGGCGCCGTCCAAGGGTTCGTACGTGGTGACGAACACTTGCTTGCCGACGGCTTTGGCCACGTCCTCCGCCTTCTTCAGCGGACGTTCGGCCCCGGGCGAGCTGACCTCGAGGAAGTACGCTTCTTCGATCGGGTCCGCTTCGTCCAGCTTGGCGCTCAGGTACTCGGAAATGCGGCCGCAATCGTCGATGTCGATGCCGCCTTCCTTGTCCACGAACACCCGCAGGAAGCGGTTGCTCCTTTCTTTCACGTACTCCACGTCCACCAACTGAAACCCGTTGTCCTCCAAATAGGGAACAACCAATTCCTCCACGATGGACTCGATTTTCGTTGCGCTCAATTGCCCTACCTCCCGTGCTTTCAGATGGATGTCCCGCCGCTCCGCACACCGAAATGGCCCATGGCAAAACGGAAAGAGTGGGTTTCCCCACTCTTCTGCAGACAGTGATATCCACATGATTACCAAAAGTAGTTTAGCATATTCCGGCACCGTTGGCAACCAAGTTTTTGAAGCCCTTGCATTAAGATTCGATGCCGCGGGCCTTTTCTTCCAGGGCGGCCCGGTTCGCCAAACGATACCCGCGCGTTTCTTTCACGATGTACCCTTTGCGCGAAAAATCGGACAGCGTGTGCAGCAAATGCCGGTAGGAGACGCCGAGATATTCCGCGGCGTGCGTATGCCGTTCCCGGTAGTGCCCGTCGGGCGAAGCGAACAGCAGGAAAGCGGCCAGCCGGTTGGCCAGCGGGAAAGCCTGGTTTTGGGAAAGCGACGCCACGTTCCGATTATTCTTGGTCCCTAGATACACGCATAACTTCCGCAAAAACAAAGCGTCATGGAGCAGCAGTTCCCTGCATTCCCTGACCGGCAAGGCAAGGCAGCGGCAATCCCCCAGGGCCTGGATCGCGCGCGACTCCCTTTGGACGCCGATCAGTTCCATTTCCCCCAAAAAGCACGGCGCTTCGAAAAAATCGATCAAGGAAACCTTGCCGTTCGATAACGTGAGGTACAGCTTGACGCGGCCGGTATGCAGGTAATACAAATAAGCCGGCTCTTCCCCTTCCCTCAGGATGAAATCGCCGGCATGGGCGTGGAATAATCGGGCATACCGCGCGGCCGGAAAAGAAAAATTCAACTCGAAATCCGATGAGGACAAGCATTCCGCCAAAACGTTTACGTCATCGATCCGATGCACGGGCATCCCCGCTTCTATGAGAAATCTCATATTCAGTTTATCGCGATCCTTGTTACAGTTCAATGGAAGCAAAGAGAAACCATGATAACGAAAGGGACGAAGACGACATGGAAAAACGAAAAATCATTCTCGATTGCGATCCCGGCCACGATGACGCGATCGCCATGATGATGGCCGCGCGGCACCCGAAGATCGATCTGTTGGGCATCACGATCGTGGCGGGAAACCAAACGCTGGACAAAACCCTGACCAATGGCCTGAACGTTTGCCAGCATCTGGACATCCAAGTGCCCGTATATGCCGGCATGTCCGTACCCATGCTGCGGCAGCAAGTCGTCGCCGACGACATTCACGGCGAAACCGGATTGGACGGTCCCGTATTCGCGCCATTGGTTCGGGAAGCGGAAAACAAACACGCCGTCGCGTATCTGATCGAAACCTTGATGGCCTCGGACGGGGATATCGTCCTGGTACCGGTCGGTCCCTTATCCAATATCGGCATGGCCATGCGAATGGAGCCCCGCATCGTCGGGAAAATCAAGGAAATCGTGCTGATGGGCGGCGCCTACGGTCTCGGCAACGTGACCCCCGCGGCGGAGTTCAATATTTTCGCCGATCCGGAGGCCGCGCACATCGTATTCGCCTCGGGGGTTCCCCTCGTCATGATGGGGTTGGATTTGACGAATCAGACCGTCTGTACGCCCGATATCATCGAACGGATGGAAAACGTCGGCAACCGCGCGGGCAAGCTGTTCGGAGACATCATGCGTTTCACGCTGAAAACGCAACATGAGGTTTACGGCCTGGAAGGAGGTCCCGTCCACGACGCGACTTGCGTGGCCTATCTCATCGAACCCGATATTTTCACCCTGCAGGAGATGTTTACCGAAATCGACATCACGGGCGGACCGAGTTACGGGCGCACCGTATGCGATTATTACGGGAACCTCGGGAAACCCGCGAACGGCAAAGTCGGGATAACGCTGAACCGGGATCGCTTCTGGGATCTCGTGGAGCGGTGCGTTTCCCTGTATCGCGATTGACCCATTGCGCATGAAATGGACCCCGATTCGCCGCGTGACGGCGGGAATCGGGGTCCTTGCGCGATTACCGGGATCAGAACAGCATCAGTTGGTTGCTCTCCGGCAGTCCCCGGAAGCAGCCCATCCCGTTCAGGAGCTCGACGATCGTCTTGCTCGCTTTGGACCGTTGCTGGAAATCCTCGATCGAGAGGAAATCCCCGTCTTCGCGGCTCGCCGCGATGTTCCGGGCCGCGTTCTCCCCGATTCCCGCGACCGCGGAGAACGGGGGAATGAGGGAATCCCCGTCGACGATGAAGCGGGTGGCGTCGGATCGGTACAGATCCAGCGGTTTCACCTTGAAGCCCCGGGCCGTCATCTCCAGTCCCATTTCGAGAATGGAAATCATGTTTTTCTCCTTGGTGCTGGCCTGGAACCCTTTCGCCTCGATTTCGTTCAGCAGCTTCAGAATGGCGTCATAGCCTTGGCAGAACACCTCGACGTCGAAGTCCGCCGCCCGCACCGAGAAATACGTCGCGTAATATTCGATCGGATAGTAGAGCTTGAAGAAAGCCGTGCGCACGGCCGATATGACGTAGGCGGAGGCGTGCGCTTTCGGGAACATGTACTCGATGCGCAAGCAGGAATCGATGTACCATTGCGGCACCCCGCACCGTTTCATTTCCTCGATCCATTCGGGCGTCAGCCCCTTGCCCTTCCGCACGCTTTCGGTGATTTTGAACGCGAGCGACGCATCCATGCCGGCTTTATAAATGAGATACAGCATGATATCGTCGCGGCAGCCGATCACGGTCTTAATCGTGCAGGTGCCGTTCTTGATCAGCTCCTGCGCGTTGCCGAGCCATACGCCGGTCCCGTGGGACAAGCCGGAAATCTGCAGCAGGTCCGCGAAGGTGGAAGGTCTCGTCTCCTCCAGCATCTGGCGGACGAAACGCGTGCCCATCTCGGGCACCCCGTACGTGGCGACGGGCGTCCGGATCTGCTCCGGCGTCACCCCGAGCGCCTCCACGCTGTTGAACAAGCTCATGACCTTCGGGTCGTTCATCGGAATCGTCGTCGGATCGACGCCGGTCAAGTCCTGGAGCATCCGCATCATCGTCGGATCGTCGTGCCCCAGGATATCGAGCTTGAGCAAGTTCGCGTCGAAGGCGTGGTAGTCGAAATGGGTCGTCTTCCACTCCGCGCTCGTATCGTCGGCCGGAAATTGGACGGGCGTGATGTCTTCCACTTCGATATAGTCCGGCACGACGACGATGCCGCCGGGGTGCTGGCCGGTCGAGCGTTTCACGCCCGTACAGCCGGCCGCGAGGCGATTCAGCTCCGCTCCCCGCCAGTTCTTCCCGTGGTCTTCCTGGTATTTCTTGGCGAAGCCGAACGCCGTTTTCTCCGCGACCGTGCCGATCGTGCCCGCGCGGAACACGTTTTTCTCCCCGAACATGACTTTCGTGTAGTTATGCGCGTGCGGCTGGTATTCGCCCGAAAAGTTGAGGTCGATATCGGGGACTTTGTCGCCCTTGAATCCCAGGAACGTCTCGAAAGGGATGTCTTGTCCCTCTCCCCGCATCATCGTGCCGCAATTCGGACATGGCTTGTCCGGCAGGTCGAAGCCGCTGGGCACGCTGCCGTCGAGAATCCATTCGCTGTACTTGCACTCGGGATTCTTGCACAAGTAATGCGCCGGCAGCGGATTGACCTCGGAAATGCCCAGGAACGTAGCGACGACCGATGATCCGACGGATCCCCGGGAACCGACGAGATAGCCGTCCTCGTTCGACTTCTTGACGAGCCGCGCGGAAATGAGATAGTTCGCGGAGAAGCCGTACTTGATGATCGGCACGAGCTCCTTCTCCAGCCGCTGCACGACGACTTCGGGAAGCGGGTCTCCGTACATCGATTTCGCCGTCTCGTAACACGTGTTGCGGATTTCGTCGTCCGCTCCTTCGATGATCGGCGTGTACAGCTGGTCCGGGAACATCGGGTATTCCTCGAATCGGTCCGCAAGCTCCGACGTGTTGCGGATGACGACTTCCTTCGCCTTCTCCTCGCCGAGGAACTTGAACGCCTCCAGCATTTCTTTCGTCGTGCGGAAATGCGCGTCCGGCTTGCGCTGCTCCTTGAGCGGGCTGAAGCCCGTGATGCCGTGGATCGTGATGTCGCGGAACAGCTTCTCGCGCGGTTTCAAATAATGCACGTTGCCGGTCGCGATGACCGGTTTGCCGAGCTTCTCGCCGATCCGGCAAATCCGCCGCAGCGCTTCTTCCAGCTCGGCGCGGCTGCCGACCAAACCTTTGTCCAACAAATGGAGGTAGAAGTCCAGCGGCTGGATTTCGAGGACGTCGTAGAATTGCGCGACTTCTTCCGCCTCTTCCGGCGATTTGTTGAGCACCGTTTCGAAAAACTCGCCTTTCTCGCAGCCCGAAATCACCAGCAGCCCTTCGCGCATGTCGATCAGCTTGCTTTTCGGAATGCAGGCTACGCGGTGGAAGTATTCGGTGTGCGAGAGGGAAATCAGCTTGAACAGGTTTTTCTTGCCGACGGCGTTCAGCGCGTAGATGCCGCAATGGAACGGACGCGTCGTTTTCCAGCTGTTCCCGTTCACCTCGTTCAGGCGATGCAGCTCCGTCACGCCGCGCGTTACCGCGTCCTTGATCAGCCCGAACAGCACGCCGCCGAGCGCGACCGTATCGTCGATCGCCCGGTGGTGGTTTTCCAGCGACACTTTATATAAATCCGCCAGCGTGTTCAGCCGATGGTTCTTCATCGTCGGATGAAGGAAGCGCGCGAGCTCCAGCGTATCGAGCACCGGATTCGCGACGGGCGGAAGCCCGTTCCGCTTGCACGCTTCCTGGATGAAGCCGATGTCGAAGCGGGCGTTGTGGGCGACCAGTACGGCGTCTCCCGCGAATTCGAGGAACTCCCGGAGCTTCGGTTCCAGCTCGGGAGCGTCCGCCACCATGTCGTCTGTGATGTTCGTCAGCTGCTGGATGTTGTACGGAATCGGTTCGTGCGGGTTGACGAACGTCGCGAACCGGCCGATTTCTTTGCCGTCCTGCATTTTGACGCCGGCCAGCTCGATGATTTTGTTCGCCGTCACGGACAAACCGGTGGTCTCGATGTCGAATACGACATAGACGGCGTCCGCCAGGCTCTCCTCCCGCGGATTCAGCACCATCGCGACGGCGTCGTTGACGACGTTCGCTTCCACGCCGTACAGTACTTTGATGCCGTTCTTTTTGCCCGCCTTGGCCGCTTCGGGGTAACATTGGACGTTGCTGTGGTCGGTCACCGCGATCGCCTTGTGCCCCCATTTGGCGGCGGTTTTGATATACGCGTCGACCGGCGTCACGGCGTCCATCGTGCTCATCGTCGTGTGCAGATGGAACTCCACGCGTTTCTCTTCCGCGTCGTCCTTCGGCTCCGGCGGGGCGTTCACCTCGCGGATGTCGCTGGCCATCATGACCAGCTCCGGCGGGTTCAGGAACCGGTCGTACTCGACGCGCCCCCGGAGCCGCAGCCATTTGCCGTTGGCCAGCAGCCCCAGCGTTTTGTTGTCCTCTTTCGTTTTGCCGAACACTTTAACCGCGATCGAATCCGTGAAATCCGTTACGAAAAACTGGTACAGCGTGCTGCCGCTGCGCAGTTCCTTGACTTCCAGCCCGAAGACGGTGCCTTGGATCGCGATTTTCTTCTCCTCGTCCCGGATCTGCTCGATCGGCACGGGTTCGTCCCTGATTTCGTAGCCGTGCTGCAGCACCTCCGGCGCGTCCCCTTCCGGGGGTGCTTCCATCGCCGCGCTCGCCATGAGCTGCTGGATCGCCTGACCGTTTTCCTCTTGGATTTTCTGTTGGAATTCCTCATACGCTTCCTGCTTGAATTCCCCGACCGTCAGCTTCACGCGGCACGCGCGGCCGAAACGGTCCTCGAAAAACTTGGCGGCGTGCGCGTCGACGTTTTTGCGTTTGGCCAAGCCCAGCCCCATCTCGTCCAGCATGACCAGCGTGACCAAGTCGCCTTCCACTTCGATTTTCGCCTTGGCGAGCCATCCGTTGACCGAAACGAATTCCCGCTGCATCCATTCCACGAACGCCGGCCAATACGTTTCCAGGATGCCCGAGGTGGGAACCGAATCCTCGAAAGCGAGTTGAACCGAAATCGTCGCCAAATGGCCGAGCTTCTCTTGCAGGCGTCCGATCCAGCCGGCATAGACGGATGCCGGAAGCAGAGAGCTTTTGACGATATGGAACTTCCATTCCTTGCGGGACTTATGCACTTCCACCTTGCGTATGTAACCGTCCGCGAAATATTCCGTTACCCAATCGGCCGGGATTTCCGCTTGCTGGAGCAGCAATTCGAACCGTTTGCGCCCGTCGGCCGCTTGATGCATGCTTACCTACCTCCCCAGACGCGCGAAAAAGCAAAAGCTTCCGCGAAAAACGGCCTCCGTCCCAAGCGATGGGCCGGTCCTGCCTTCTTCCAACCGGAAGCTAGTCTTGTTTCTCTTATTTTATCCGAAGCGGCGGCAAAAAGGAAGATTCGCTCGAAAACTCTCCGCTCGGCTCGAACGCAGTCGACGGCCTTTTCCGCCCTTTCGTTCGGCCCGGATGGAAATCAAAATCCCCAAGTCAGGCACGGAGCCGATCTTGGGGACTGTACTTTGGACGTCAATAGGCTCTCGCGAACACGACCGTGTGTTTGGCGGCTTCGCCGCAGACGAGGCATTGGCGTTTCGTCTCGGCCGGCTCGAACGGGATGTTGCGGCTCGTCGCGCCGGTTTCTTCTTTTACCTGGCTCTCGCAGGCTTCGGATCCGCACCAGCCGGCGAGCGCGAAACCGCGCTGCTCTTCCAGCTTGGCTTTCAGCTCGTCCAACGTCTCGACGGAGAAGAAATGCTCTTCCCGGAACGACAAGGCTCTCTCGTACATCTGGGCATGAACCTCGTCCAGCATCTTCCGCACTTCCGCGGTCAAATCCGTCAGCGGCACCTGCTTCTTCTCGCCGGTAACGCGGGAGACAAGCACGCAGACGCCGTTCTCCAGATCGCGGGGGCCGAGCTCCAGGCGGATCGGGATGCCGCGCATTTCGTATTCGTTGAACTTCCAGCCCGGCGACACGTCGGAGCGGTCGTCCACGCGGACGCGGATGCCGGCTTTCTTCAGTTCCGCGAACAGTTCGTCCGTCTTGGCGATGACCTGCTCCCGGGTTTTCGGAGGACCGATCGGGATCATGATGACCTGCGTCGGCGCCACCTTCGGCGGAAGGACGAGCCCGCGGTCGTCGCCGTGCACCATGATGAGCGCGCCGATCAACCGGGTGCTGACGCCCCAAGAGGTCGTATGGCAGAACTCCTGCGTGTTTTCCCGGCTTAAGTATTTGATGTCGAAGGCGACCGCGAAGTTCGTTCCGAGATAGTGGGAGGTGCCGGCCTGCACGGCGCGGCCGTCGCGCATCATCGCTTCGATGGAATACGTATCCACGGCGCCGGCGAATTTCTCGGACGGCGTCTTCTGTCCTTTGATGACCGGGATCGCGAGGACGTTCTCGACGAAGTCGGTGTACACGTCCAGCATCGTCATCGTTTCGCGGCGCGCGTCCTCTTCGTTCTCATGGGCGGTATGGCCTTCCTGCCACAGGAACTCGCTCGTGCGCAGGAACGGCAGCGTCCGTTTCTCCCAACGCACCACGTTGGCCCATTGGTTGATGAGCAGCGGAAGATCGCGATAGGAATTGATCCATTTGGCGTACATATGCCCGATCATCGTCTCCGAAGTCGGACGGATGGCCAGGCGCTCCTCCAGCTTCTCCCCTCCCGCCTCGGTGACCCAGGGAAGCTCCGGATTGAAGCCCTCAACGTGCTCCTTCTCCTTTTGGAAAAAGCTTTCCGGGATGAACAGCGGGAAATAGGCGTTGCGATGGCCGGTATCCTTGAACCGCTGATCCAGCTCGCGCTGCATGTTCTCCCACAGCTCGTAGCCGTCCGGACGGAACACGATGCAGCCCCGCACGGGCGAATAGTCCATCAGCTCGGCCTTTTTGATGACATCGATATACCAGCGCGAGAAGTCCTCGCCCTGGGGCGTAATTTCCGTAACGAATCCTTTGTCCTTCGACATGGCGTTTCTCCAACCCCCGACAGCGGCTTATTTTCGGACCAATCCTAAAATATCGTTATACGTGACGACCACCATGAGCAGCATCAGCATCGCGAACCCGATGAAATGCACCATGCTCTCCCGGTTCGGGTCGACCGGCCTGCCGCGCACGGCTTCGAGGCCCAGGAACAACAGGCGGCTCCCGTCCAGCGCCGGAATCGGCAGCAGGTTGAAAATGCCCAAATACAAGCTCAAAATCGCGGCCCAGTTCGTCAAATAGGGCAGTCCTTGCTTGGCGATATCGATCGTCACCTTGGTCGTGCCGACCGGACCGCTCATGTCCTTCAGGCCGACTTCGCCGAACACGATTTTGCGGAAGCCGTCGAAAATCACTTTCGTCCAGGTGACCATCGACTCTCCGGCGATTTTCACGCTTTCCCCGATGCCGGGCTGCCGTTTCTCCGGTCCCGGGTAAATGCCGACTTTGCCGTCGGAGCCCGGCGTGACCGTCAGGTTTACTTCTTCGCCGCTCCGGTTGACGACCCACTTCATCGGCTTGCCCACGGACGTGCCGATCATGTCCACGAAAGCGTCGATGTCTCCCCCGACGGCTTGCCCGTTGACCGAAACGACCCAATCGCCCTTCTGCAGACCGGCTTTCGCCGCCGGCGAATCGTCGATGACCCCGTTGATCAGCACCTTGGTCGGATGGTCGACGACGACGCCCGACATCTGGACGGCCGCTCCGAACAGCACGAACGCCAGCACGAAGTTCATGACCGGACCGGCGAAAATGGACAACGCGCGCTGCCCTACCGTTTTGCTGCCGAACTGGCGATCGATCGGCGCGATCTGCGTCTCCCGGCCGCGGCCGACGACCAGCGCTTGCGGGTGCACGTTCAGCCGAATGGCGTCCCCATCCACGTCCAACCGGATATGCAGGTCCTTTTCCAGATCGATCGACTTGACTTCCCCGAGCAGCACGCCCGAGCGTTCCTCGAGCCGATCGACGTAGATCCGGGTGACGAGATCGTCCTTCTGCCGGACGGCAATCGTCTGTCCCGCCTGGATCTCCACGGTTTCGGGATCCTCGCCCGCCATCCGGACGAAGCCGCCGATCGGCAGCAGCCGGATCGTATAGCGGGTCTCGCCCCGCTTGGCCGAGAACAGCTTCGGACCGAATCCGATCGCGAATTCCCGGACCAGGATGCCCGCCCGCCGGGCGAAATAAAAATGGCCCCATTCGTGAAGGGAAACGAGCAGGAAAAACATGAGAACGGTCGCGATGACGACCTGAATCATTGGCATGGCAATTCAACTCCCGTCGCCGAGAACGGCTGTCCTTAGATTAACATTATTCTCCGCGACGCCACAAGAGAATACGGTCACGCGGCGAACCGCTGATAGAGAAACGGACGGGACGGCATTTCGATTCATTTCGCTATGGAATCGGCTTCCCGGCGAGCCCGGCGGTCCGTTTCCAGGATCGTCTCCAAGTCGGGGTCGGCCATCGCCGAATGCCGGTTCAGCACTTCTTCGATGATTTCCTCGATCGCGAGAAACGGAATTTCCCCGCGCAGGAAACGGGCGACCGCGGATTCGTTGGCGGCATTGAACGCCGTCGGCGCCGTACCCCCGGCCCTCCCCGCCTCGTAAGCCAACCGCAAGCACGGATATCGCTCGAAATCCATCGGACGGAAATGAAGCGCTCCCCGGGCCAGCAGATCGAGCGGGGAAGCCGGCGACGGCTTGCGGAACGGATACGTGAGCGCATACTGGATCGGCACCCGCATGTCGGGATTGCCGAGCTGCGCCATGACGGACGTATCCTCGAATTCCGCCATCGAATGGATGACGCTCTCGGGATGGATCATGACGTCGATCCGATCGTAGGGGATATCGAACAGCCAGCGGGCTTCGATGACCTCCAGCCCTTTATTGGCCATCGTGGCCGAATCGATCGTGATTTTGGCCCCCATGCTCCAGTTCGGGTGCTTGAGCGCGTCTTCCACGGTGACCTCTCGCAATTCCTCCCGTTTGCGGTCCCGGAAGCTGCCGCCGGACGCGGTCAGGATCAGCCGTTTCACGGCTTTCCGGTCTTCCCCGTTCAGGCACTGGAACAGAGCGGAATGCTCGCTGTCGACGGGCAACAGAGGCACGCCTTTCGCGGCCGCCCGGGCCGTGACCAAGTGCCCCGCGGTGACGAGCGTTTCCTTGTTGGCGAGCCCGATCGCCGCGCCCGAATCGATGGCGGCGAGCGTCGACGTCAACCCCAGGCTGCCTACGAGCGCGCAGACGACGAAGTCCGCGCCGGCATGGGCCGCGACTTCGATCAAACCTTCGTCTCCGAAGACCACGCGGGTTCCGGCCGGAAGCCGCCCGCGGATGGAATCCGCCAGTTCCTTGCTCGCCACGGAAACGATCTTCGGACGGAAAGCGTCCGCTTGCCGGAGCAGCAGCTCCGCGTTCGTGCCGGCGGCCAAGCCGACGACCTCATAGGCTTCGGGGTCGCGGGAAATCACGTCCAGCGTCTGCGTGCCGATCGAACCCGTGCTGCCGAGGACGGAAATTTTTTTCATTCTGTGCGAACCCCTTTCGAAAAGGCAAATCCTTACCCCAGCAGGCTCAGCAAGTGGACAAGCGGGAATACGATCAGCCAACTGTCCGTACGGTCCAGGATGCCGCCGTGTCCCGGCAGCAGGTGACCCGAATCCTTCACGCCCCTGAACCGCTTGTAGGCGGATTGGATCAAGTCGCCCAACTGTCCCGCGACGGCCGCCACCGCCCCGATCGCCGCTCCCTGGGCCCATCCGAGCCAATCCGGGCGGCACCAGGCGAAGATCAGGCCGGCGGCGATCGCCAGAGCGAATCCGCCGAGCGAGCCTTCGACCGTTTTGTTGGGGCTGATCGCCGGCCACAGCTTCGTGCGGCCGATCGCCTTGCCCACGAAATAAGCGCCGGCGTCGGAAGTCCAGATGCAGACGAAGGTCACCGCGGACCAGAAGATGCCATGGTCCATTTCGCGCGTCGCCAGCATGTAATGGAAACCGGTGCCGACGTAAACCGCCCCGAGGAACAGCAAGCCGGCATGTTCCAGATTAACGGCGTTTTTGCTGAATACGTTTGCGGAAAGCAGCACGAACATCAAAATCCAGACCACCGTGCCGAATGCGGGCAAATGTCCGTCCCCATCCCCCGGCAAGCGGGTCAAGGTCAGGAGAACGACCGCGGCGAACGCCGCCAGCACGTCCCAGCGGCCGGGAGCTTGTCCGTTCATTTTGACGTATTCCGCGAATCCGATCAAAGCCATGAGGATGAGCAATAAGGAATAAAACCAACCGCCAAGCCACAAGAGGCCGGCGAAAACGACGCCGGCCCCGATCCCCGTAACGATGCGTTGAACCATCGGCTACAGCCCTCCGTAACGGCGCGCGCGCCTTTGATATTCGCGGACGGCGGCGAATAAATGCTGTTCGGTGAATTCGGGCCAATATACGTCGGTGAACCAGAACTCGCTGTACGCAAGCTGCCAGAGCATGAAATTGCTGAGTCTGAGTTCGCCGCTCGTCCGGATGAGCAAATCCGGATCGGGAAGCCCGGCGGAGAGCAAGCGGCTCTCGAACGTTTCCTCGGTAATGGATTCGGGATCCAGTTCGCCTCGGGCCGCATCGCGCGCCAACAGGCGCACGGCCTCCATCATCTCCATGCGGCTGCCGTAGTTCAGCGCGAAATTCAAAATCATGCCGGTATTATCCGCCGTTCTTCGTACGGCTTCCCGCACGGCGGCGAGCGTATGGCCGGGCAGGCCTTCCATGTTGCCCATCATGCGGACTTGCACGTTATTCTCGATCAGTTCGCCCAGTTCGATCGACAAAAACTCTTCCGGCAGTTTCATCAGGAATTCGACCTCGGCTTTCGGCCGCTTCCAGTTTTCCGTCGAAAAAGCGTAAAGCGTGAGCACCTGGATGCCGATCCGGTCGGCTGCTTTCGCGATCCGTTTGACCGCTTTCATTCCGTTATGATGTCCCGCGATCCGAGGCAGTCCGCGCGACTTGGCCCAACGGCCGTTGCCGTCCATGATCACGGCCACGTGCCGGGGTATATTGTCGGGAGCAAGTTCCGATTCGTCCGCCGTGCCCGGTTCGGACGCTCCGGCATTCGCCCGACGGCCGCGGAACCAACCTCCGATTGAACGGCCGCTCATGGTCGTTCCCCCTTTAATCGGGAGTTTGATGGAGTCAAACTCTCACTGCTTTGGGAGTCAAACGCTCTCCGCTTGTAGCCTGACAAAAAGAGAATAAACCCCGCCTGTAACGGAGGGGTCGAACCGGCAAGCTTACACTTCCATGATTTCTTTTTCTTTGGCGGCCAGGATTTTGTCCACTTCGGCCACGTAACGGTCCGTCAGCTTCTGGACGTCCTCCTGGTGGCGCCGGGACTCGTCCTCGGAGATTTCGCCCTTCTCTTTCTTCTTGATGTCGTCGTTCGCATCCCGGCGGATGTTGCGGATCGCCACCTTGGCTTCTTCCCCGAACTTTTTCGTTTCTTTCACGAGTTCTTTGCGCCGTTCCTCCGTCAGCGGAGGAATGACGATGCGGATGATCGACCCGTCATTGGCCGGGTTCAAGCCGAGCTCCGATTTCAGGATCGCTTTTTCGATCGCTCCGAGCGCCGTTTTGTCCCAAGGTTGAATGACCAGCGTGCGGGAATCGGGCGTCGTGATCGAGCCGAGCTGGTTGATCGGCGTGGGCGTTCCGTAATACTCCGCTTGCACGCGATCCAGCACGGCGGGAGAAGCGCGTCCCGCGCGCAGCGTGGACAAGTCGCGCTTCAAAGCGGCCAGCGCTTTTTCCATGCGGTCTTCGGCGTCTTTCTTAATGGCTTGCGGCACTAGTCTACACTCCCTTTTACGATCGTGCCGATTTTCTCACCCATGACGGCACGCTTGATATTGCCTTTCTCGGTGATATTGAACACGAGAAGCGGAATATTATTGTCCATGCATAAGGAAGAGGCCGTGGAATCCATGACGCCGAGGTTTTTGTTGAGCACGTCCATGTAGGTGAGCTGCTCGTATTTCTCCGCGGAGGAATCCTTGAACGGGTCGGCGCTGTAGACGCCGTCGACTTTGTTTTTGGCCATCAGGATGACTTCCGCCTCGATTTCGGCGGCACGCAGGGCGGCCGTCGTATCCGTCGAGAAGAATGGATTGCCCGTTCCGGCGGCGAAGATGACGACCCGCCCTTTCTCCAGATGCCGGATCGCGCGACGGCGGATGTAGGGCTCGGCGATCTGCTGCATCGCGATCGACGTCTGCACCCGCGTCGGCACGTTCATTTGCTCCAAGGCGTCCTGCAGCGCGAGCGAGTTCATGACCGTCGCCAGCATGCCCATGTAGTCGGCCGTCGCGCGGTCAATGCCCTTCTGGCTGCCCGCGATGCCGCGCCAAATGTTGCCGCCGCCGCACACGATCGCAACCTCCACGCCGAGTTCGACCACTTCCTTGACTTGCTCCGCAATCGACAGGATGGTCGCCGCGTCGATCCCGTATCCGTTCGGCCCGGACAAAGACTCGCCGCTCACCTTGAGCACCACGCGTTTATATACGGGACGTTCCAATTCTCGTAACCTCCATCATGTCGGGTTTAAAAAAGAGGGAACACTCCGTGTCCCCAATTGCGTCATACGTTATTTACAGCTTCGCCTGAGCCATGACTTCCTCGACGAAGTTGTCGACTTTTTTCTCCAGGCCTTCGCCCAGCTCGAAACGGGCAAAACGGCGGATGGAGATTTTTTCGCCGATGGCGGCGATTTTCTCGTTCAGGAGCGTCGTGATCGATTTGTCCGGATCCTTGACGAACGCTTGCTCCATCAAGCAGTTCTCTTCGTAGAACTTATTGATGCGGCCTTCGACCATTTTATCGACGATCTTCTCCGGTTTGCCTTCGTTGAGGGCTTGGTTGCGAAGGATTTCGCGCTCTTTGTCCAGATCGGACTGGGGCACTTCTTCCCGTGCGACGTATTTCGGGTTGGCCGCCGCGATCTGCATCGCGATGTCCTTCACGAACGCGCGGAACTGGTCGGTCTTCGCCACGAAGTCGGTTTCGCAGTTGACTTCGACCAACACGCCGATCCGTCCGCCGCCGTGGATATAGGATTCCACGATGCCTTCCGTCGCCACGCGGTCGCCTTTCTTCGCGGCTGCGGCCAGACCTTTCTCGCGGAGCAGCTCGGCGGCTTTCGTCATATCGCCGTTCGCTTCCTCCAACGCTTTCTTGCAATCGAGCATGCCGGCTCCGGTTCTTTCGCGGAGCGTTTTAACGTCTGCTGCATTGATAGCCAAGTGGATAACCTCCTGATTTTGCGCCCTATGTAACGTGCGGGACCGCACGCGAGCGGTTTGGATGTTTTAAAAAAAGGGCGGTGAGAAGGTTCGCTTCTGACCACCCTAAACTATTCCCCCAAAAGTGACGAATGCCTTCTGAGATGGGGTCCCCAAAAAGTAATCGGAATTGGCTGCAAAGCATTGCGTCACTTTTTGGGGATAAAGTAAGGGGGAACCCCCGAATGAAACACTAAACTTTACGCCGTCGTTTCTTCGCCTTGGTGCGCTTCCACGATGGCATCCGCCATTTTGGAGGTGAGCAGTTTCACGGCGCGGATCGCGTCGTCGTTGCCCGGAATGACGTAGTCGATCTCATCCGGGTCGCAGTTCGTGTCGACGATGCCGACGATCGGGATGCCGAGCTTGCGGGCTTCGGCCACGGCGATGCGCTCTTTGCGCGGATCGATGATGAACAGCGCGTCAGGCAGCTTGCGCATGTGCTTGATGCCGCCCAGGAATTTCTCCAGACGCTCTTTCTCCTTGCGGAGAATGATGACTTCTTTCTTCGGAAGGACTTCGAACGTGCCGTCTTCTTCCCACTTCTCGAGCTGATGCAGACGGTCCGTCCGCTTCTGGATCGTGGAGAAGTTGGTCAGCGTGCCGCCGAGCCAACGTTGGTTGATGTAGTACATGCCGCAGCGTTCCGCTTCTTCCTTCACGGAATCCTGAGCTTGTTTCTTCGTGCCGACGAACAGCATCGTGCCGCCGTTTTCCGCGAGCTGACGCACGAAGTGGTAAGCTTCGTCGACTTTCTTGACCGTCTTCTGCAGGTCAATGATGTAAATACCGTTTCTTTCGGTAAAGATGTACTTATCCATTTTCGGGTTCCAGCGACGGGTCTGATGACCGAAGTGTACCCCAGCTTCCAGCAGCTGCTTCATGGAAATAACCGCCATCTTTACGACACCTCCTGATTGGGTTTTTGTAGGTGAATCTCCGCCGCCGCTCTCATCTTTCGCCAAAACTCCCCGAACGGGAAGCACCCTTGGCGAAATTGAACGGCGTGTGTTTTTTCACACCGACAGATACTATATCACATCCGAGGTCCGGGCGCAACGTGTTACGATTCGTCGACCCTTTTGGCTTTCCGCCAACCCTTTTCCGCCAATCCCCTAAAACTTTCGCTAACCCCCTAACCTTTTCGCCAACCCCCTAAATCCCCCTTCAACCATTTCGCCAACCCCCTAACCTTTCGCCAACCCCCGAAGTCCCCCTTCCCCGGAAGGGGGATCCCGAGGCGCTGCGCCCTCTGGACACCCGCATGACTACGTTGGCGATTTCATGTTACCGTTGCGGAGTGCGATACGAGGATAACAGCTGATAATCCGTCCGCCGACAGACCGCCTAAATAACGTACCACGTACGCTAAAGCGTCGGTCTCATCGTTCAACCGCCTAAAGAACGTACCACGTACGCTAAGTCGCCGATCTCATCGTTCAACTACCTAAATAACGTACCACGTACGCTAAAGCGTCGGTCTCATCGTTCAACCGCCTAAATAACGTACCACGTACGCTAATTCGCCGATCTCATCGTTCAACTACCTAAATAACGTACCACGTACGCTAAAGCGTCGGTCTCATCGTTCAACCGCCTAAATAACGTACCACGTACGCTAATTCGCCGATCTCATCGTTCAACTACCTAAATAACGTACCACGTACGCTAAAGCGTCGGTCTCATCGTTCAATCGCCGAAATAACGTACTACGTACGCTAAATCGCCAATTTCATCGTTCAACCATTGAAATAACGTACCACATATGCTAAAGCGTCAATCTCATCGTTCAACCGCCTATATAACGTACCACGTACGCTAATTCGCCGATCTCATCGATCAATCGCCGAAATAACGTACCCCATACGCTAAATCGCCGAGCAAGTATACTGCTGACTCCGACGCAAAAACGCCAAAATGGCGTATTACGCCCTCTTAAACCCGCTTCCAATCGTACTCCATGATCTCGGCGGCTTTAACGGCGCGTTCTTCGCCCAGCAGTCTCCCTACGACATATAAAGCCGCGTCGATGCCGGCCGATACGCCGGCGGAAAAGACGATTTTGCCGTTATCGACATATCGGGCATCCTCCAGCAATTCGGCGGAAGGCGGCATGACGGCTTTGAGTTCGTCGATCGCGAGACGGTTGGTCGTCAGCTTCAGACCTTCCAGCAATCCGGCTTTCGCCAAAATCAGGGCACCTGAGCATACGGACAAAAGGACTTCGACTTCGTCTGCCGTTTTGCGGATCCAATCCGTCAACCTTTCGTTCAGCATTTCTTTCCTCGTCCCCCACCCTCCCGGGACGATCAAGATGTCGATTTCGGGGCAGGCATCGATCGAATAAGCCGGGTTAATGCTCAAATTTCCCAGCGCCTTGACAGGGCGCTCATGCTCCGCCACGGTGAATACCCGGAAATCCTGTCCCCGATTGCTTCCGGTAATGAAAACTTCGAACGGGCCCGCGAAATCCAACGGCTCCACGTTGTCGAAAATCAAGACGGCAACGTTTCTTGCTTCCTGCGGCTTTTCCACGGCGGCATCCTCTCCCCGAAAAAAAATAAAAAGCATCCGGTCTTCGACCAAACGCTTTGCCCAGGCGTACGGCATATGAAAGATGTGCTCCCCCGTGGTGATCCACGTTACGCCAGTCACACACCCCAAATGTTTACATTTCGATTATATAAGAATGGCTGGAGTTTGACCATTCAATCTTCTTTTTTCCGGGTCAATTCGGCGATGATTTCTCGATAAGTCGGCTTTCCCGTGAAGACGCTGGTGCCGGGCTGGATTTCCTTGCTGTAAGGCCGCGCCTCGTCTATGAAGTCGTCCGCGTCGTCGATCAAGCCGAGCCGCATCAAGCTTCTGGCGACGGTTTTCAGACTCATCCCCGGATTGACGTAAAATGAAACCTTCTCCGCAGCGGATTCGGAAGGAGACGACGTTTCTTCCGCATCCGTCGGCGACGGAGGAGGGGTTTCCGTCGCGGCCAGTCCCGACGAAGCGGCGTCCGAGGCGTTCGGGGCGGGCAACATAGCGGCGCCGTCCCGGGGACCGGACGCCGAAGCGGGATCCGATGCGGACGGCAAAGGCAATGGCGTGCTCCCTGTCTCTTCCCGCGCTTTGGCGACGGCGTCGTCGAGCTCCTGCTGCGTATACGTTTTCGGCCCGTCCGCCACCATCAGCGACTGTTCCTGGTCTTGCGCGAACGTAATCAGCTGCAGCATCGACGCACCCGCGATAATCCCGATCCCGAAGCCCATCCACCATTTCCGATGTTTACGCAAGCTGCTCTTCCTCCCGCCGCGCGAGCTGCAAAATGAGCTGCACCTCGCCTTTGTTCATGCCGGCCGACTTGGCGATTTGCTCGATCGAGCGGCCTTTGGCGTGCAAAGCCAGCAAGTCGGCGTACCGATCCCGAATCGACGCCGGTCCCCGCGCCGCCGGAGGTGGGGAACGATCCCCCGACTCGGCCGGCGCCGCTTCCGGCGAAGGTTCGGTCTGGGCTGGCGCGGCGGGCGGGACGTCGGCCGTCCGGACCGCCTGGGCGGACTCGGAAACCGCCGCGCCGGTCGCAGGAGCGGCGGGCCCGTTTCTCGGCGATTCCTCCGCCGTTTGGAACCGGCGTTCCAACTCCGCGATCTGCTGAATCAAACCTTTCACCGTTTCGTCTTGTTCCTGCTTAAATTTGGATACGGCGTCCAGCAATTCGCGGTTTTCCGTCTCCAATTCCTCCAATAAACGGTCATAGGCGGGATCGGCGCCGCCCCCCGCCTCTTCCTCCCTCTTGGCGCGGGGAGAAAGCCACGCGAAACCGAATATGGCGAATCCGAGCAATACGATGCTGAGCCAAGGACTCATGGTAGAATGAATCCTCCTTTCCCGGCGGCTTGGTCACCCCATGAAGTCGATATGCTTCCCTTTAAACGGGTGTTCGGACGCGTGCTCAGTCTCCCGCTCCGTTTCGCCGGTCTGTTTCTTGCGCCGGGAAGAAGACTGATGCCCGCCTCCCCGCTGCTGCTGATCCGTAATTTTACCCTGCGAAGCCGATTCGGCTTTGCCCGCCATATGGGCTTGCCGCTCCGTCGTTTTGACGTTATGCTGGGCCAGCAGCGCCTGCTCGGCCGTCGGCTTATGCTGTTGCTGCTGCGCAAGGGGAGACAGCTCTGCCGTTCGCGGCAATGAAGTCTGAAAATCGATGGATTTGTAGCTCACGTCCGATCCCTCCCGACCAACGATTTACTTCAAGTCAGATAAAGGGTACCATCGTGATGTCTCCATCCATGAAGCGGAAAGAAACGCGCTGCACGCTGTCTTTGACGAAACGGGTATATCTCCCGACGACGATTTTGGCGCCGCCGTAAATCGTATGGGTAACGTCCACGCGGGCCGTCATCGTATCCTCCAGCGTTTTTTCGATCTCGAGGATCCGGTCCCTGATCGTTTGCAGTTCATCCGACGACGCTTTCCGGGTCACGTTCAGCTTGGCCCGCAGCGCAAGCTTATCCGGCGCCAACTGGCCTACGGAGGCCATTTGGTCGAGGAGCGCAAGCGCTTTTTCCGTCTTGTCCAGGCCTTCCGTCAATCCTCTAACTTGCTGCTTTAACTCCTGTAATTCCTGCCGAAGTTCAGGCCGTACGCCGACTTCGACCGAAGTCGCCGTCGACATCGTGTTCCCGATCACCCGGGCTTTCACCTTCTCGCCCGCCTGTACGTTGCCGCCCACGATCAGCCCTTTGGCGCCGACGCATTCGACGTTCCGGCCCGCCCGGACGTTGGAATGCATGATGCTCTGGCTGACCAGAATGTCTTCGCCTGCCATCACGTTGCCTTCCAGCACGAACGAGCATTTGACGTTGCGGCCCGCTTTCACGTAGCCTTTGTTGCTGCCGATGATGCCTCCCGATATTTCGATCGAGCCGTCCGATTCGACTTCCGCGCCTTCGATCCCGCCGGTCACGCGGACGTCCCCTGCCGCTTTCACCCGAAAACCGGTCAGGATGTTGCCCCGGACGACCACGGTGCCGACGAAATCGATGTTGCCGATGTTGTAGTCCACGTCCCCGTTCACTTCGTAAACCGGGAACACGTTCAGTTTGTCCTTCTCCGTCTTGGTGACGAGCCCGTCGATCGCCGCGTACATCGCGGTTTTCTCCGGATTGACGACGACGTTTTTGCCGATTTTGAACATCGCTTCCTTGCCGTCCTTGCAGGGCACGTTCTCGCCGGTGACGGCTTTTCCCGGTTCTCCGGGAATCGGGGGCACCCGTTCGGCGATCAGCTGTCCCGCTTTGACGTTGGCAAGCTGGGTGATTTCCTTGAAATCCACGCTTCCGTCCTCCCGTTCGGAGGGGCGGCTCGCCTTTCGGTCCTCCATTTCGAACAGCAAGCGGATTTTTCCGTCCACTCCGTTCTTCGGCGGAGTCCCGATCGCGACGACGTTCTGATTGAAGAAGAAATCCTGAGGTCTTTGCGAGATGAGATACAGCAGATCCTTCTGAACGCCGTGTTGGATTCCTTGGGCGGCCAAAAACGTTTCCAACCCCGAATCGCTAAGATTGATTTCGCCTTCGACTCGCCGGAAAACCAAATAGGCATACATCTTGTCTTCGGATACCGTCACTTGGAGCAAGTCTTGAAGCTGTGCCATATCGTTGCCAGCCAAGAGCAGCGCCTCCTTCTCATCCGTTCTGCAGCAATTGTTCTCTTTGCTTCGCGAGCGCCCCTCGGAGTCTCAAAATCGCTTTCGAATGCAATTGGGAGATCCGGGAAGGCGAAAGGGACATCACCTCGGCAATTTCACTCAAGGATAGATCTTCGTAGTAGAATAAGGAAACTACCGTGCGTTCTTTTTCGGTCAATCGTTCCAAACCTTGCATCAGCGTTTCTTTCAAAAACGTCTCATGTACTTTCGACTCGGGATTGGGCGCTTTATCGTCCACGAGCAGCGACAGCCTCGTCTCGGATTCTTCTTCGCGAATCGGGTCCTCAAGCGAGCATACGGCCGCCACGGCGACTTCCTGCAGCATTTGTTGGAATTCCTTGTTCGATATGTTGAGGTAGACGCAAATTTCCTCGTCGGTCGCGGATCGCAAATATCTTTGCTCCAATACGGAATAAGCGTCTTCCATTTTTTTCGCCTTTTCCCGAACCGAGCGCGGCACCCAGTCGCCGTGGCGCAATCCGTCGATGATCGCTCCCCGGATCCGCCAAGAGGCGTAGGTTTCGAATTGAAGCCCGCGCCGGTAATCGAATTTCTCGATCGCGTCGATCAGTCCCATGACCCCATGGCTGGCCAAGTCGTCTTTGGCGACGTTCTTGGGCAGCGAGGCGGCCATCCGGCTGGACACGTACTCCACGAGCGGCAAATAATGCTCGATCAACTGCTTTCGGGCATCCGAGTCTCCGGCTTCCTTCCAGCGTTGCCACAATTCCTGATGGGAAAGCCTTGAACGGGCTTGATCGACCATTTTTGCTTCACCTTACCTTTCATCGGCCAGGCGCCGGATCGCCTGAACCACGTCCTCCGGATCGGGACCATCCAAATGGACGAGCTTTTTGGGCTGAAGCGGCTGAAATCCGGCATCCGGGCTTTCCCTGCCGTCCGACCAATTTTCCTTCAGCATTTCGCTCAGTGCTTCTCCTTCGTCGGGCGTCACGAGATCCAGCACCTTCCCCCGCTCCTCGTCTTCCGTCAGCTCGGATTCCGGGCGGGACGAAGGCAGCTGGGCTTGGGCCAGCAGGAACCGAATCGCGAATGCGATGAGGGCGAACGCCGCGAATGCGGCCAGCCCCCGAACGAATGACGTGAACATCGTATTGCGGGACAGGGAAACCAAAAACGTAAGCAGCCCTCCCGCTCCGCCGAAAACGGCATTCCAACGCCAGGAACCGATCATGTTAAATCTCCTTTACACCGAACTGCACGCTGCGGATGACGAAAATGCCCGTCCCGCTGTCGAATTCTACCGTTCGTCCATAATTGGCTCCGGTATCTTCCGCCAGCAAGGGAATGCCCGCCGCTTGCAACGCGAGCTTCGCCGATTCCACGTTGCGCGGACCGATGCGGGTCGCGTCGCTCCCCCCCGCAAACGCGAACATTTGGGCGCCTCCGGCCATTTTGGCCACCAGCCTCCCCGTCATCGCCCCGGCTTCATTCAGCCGCCGGATCAATTCCGGAATCGCCGTGTCGGCGTACTTGGCCGCGTTCAGCTGTCCTTCGCGCGCGATATCGGAAGACGGAAGCATGATGTGCGCCATCCCGGCCGTTTTCAGGACGGGATCGTACAGCGTGACGCCGACGCAGGAACCGAGACCGGTCGTTTTGAGCACCGCGCCGCCCGAAGCGACGTTCATGTCGGCCATCCCGACCTTGACCAAAATGCTTTCCATCATTCCACAGGCACCCCTAGCGCACGGAAAAGCTTGTCGAACGATTCCGGGTCAGGGATGAGGAAGAAGTGCCCGTGCGTCTCCTCTCTGCCTTCCAGGAAAGAAGTGTCGATGAGGAGCGCGTCGTCGCCCATCGTACCGAATTGAAGCAGCCCGTAGCTCAGGATGGCTCCGGCCATGTCCACGGCGATGGACGGAACGGATGGCGACATGTACAGTCCGGTGAGGTCGCCCAAGGAGGACAAATACGAACCGGCCAAAATGTTCCCGATCTCGCAAAGCGTGGATAGCTCCATTTCGGAGTATTCCGCCCCGTCTTCCGCGGCGCCGCCCGTAAGCAGTCCCTGAAGCAGCCTCCGAGCCGATTCCTGCGTAATGATGAAGAACATGTTGCCGGGCGCGTCTCCGTCCACCCGGAGGAAAATCGCCACGACGACGGCTTCCGAACCGCCGACCCGCTCGGCGATTTCCTCGAACGGCAGGAGGCTGACCGTAGGCACGGCCATGTCCACCGGCTTGTTCAACAGACGGGACAAAGCCGTCGCCGCATTGCCCGCCCCGATGTTGCCGACCTCCCGAAGGACGTCCATTTTGAAATCGGCGTCTTTCGGAAACAGCGTCACGGCTCGCTCCCGAACTGTTCAAGCTGGATGATTTCCGACTTGTTCAGAACTTCGGCCAAATGGAGCAGGATGAGCAAGCGGTCTTCTCCGACTTTCGCGACGCCGCTCAAGTATTTGGCTTTCACGCCTCCGACGACCTCCGGAGGATTCTCGATCGCGTCGCTCATGACGTCCAGCACGTCGTTGGCCGAATCCACGATGAACCCGACTTCCAGATCGTGAGCCGACACGATGATGATGCGGGAATTTTCGGTGGGCTCCGTCTCCGGCAGGCCGAATCTGCCCCGCAGGTCGATCACCGGCACGACGACCCCCCTCAGGTTGATGACCCCTTTCACGAAAGCCGGCGTTTTGGGAACCCGGGTGATCGGAACCATGCGTTCGATCGTTTTGATTTTGTCGACTTCGATGCCGTATTCTTCGTTCGCCAGGGTGAAGACGACAACCTTCAGCTCTTCTGCCATGCGAATTCCTCCCTTTTTACTTGATGAGCGCGTTCGGATCGATGATGAGAGCGACTTGGCCGTCTCCGAGAATCGTGGCCCCGGAAACGAGGCTGATTCCCGTCAAATATTTGCCCAGCGTTTTGAGCACGATTTCGCTTTGGCCGATGAATTCATCCACCAGTACCGCAGCCAGCTTGTCCCCTTTGCGGATGACGAGCATTTCCGTCTCTTCCTCGCCGTTCTCGGTGTAATCCGGGGAATCGACCAGTTCCGCCAAGGAAACGATCGGGATCAACGAATGGCGGTAATCGACCATGCGCGTCCCGTGCAAGGTACGGATGTCTTCCCGTTTGACCGACGCCGTCTCGACGATGGAGGACAACGGGAAAGCGTATTTCTCCGATCCGAGTTTGATCAGCATGGCGGCGATGATCGACAGCGTCAGCGGCAGCTGGATCGAGAATTTC
This sequence comes from Cohnella caldifontis, assembly GCF_029360585.1. GTDB lineage: Bacteria > Bacillota > Bacilli > Paenibacillales > Paenibacillaceae > Cohnella > Cohnella caldifontis. Next base: position 220,095 of record NZ_JAQZSJ010000002.1, read on the forward strand.
GTGCCTTTGCCGATCGTGGACGTGACCGAAACATGGCCGCCGAGGGACTCGATTTTGGATTTCACCACGTCCAGTCCGACGCCGCGGCCGGAAATGTCGGATACTTTGTCCGCCGTGCTGAAGCCGGGAGCGAACAGCAGCATGTTGATTTCGTCGTCGGAGAGCGTCTTGGCCGTCTCCGCCGTGAGCACGCCCCGTTTGATCGCGGTTTCCAGCACTTTGGGCCGGTTGATGCCCCGTCCGTCGTCTTCGATTTCGATGAAGACGTGGTTGCCGCTGTGGAACGCCCGCAGGTGGACCGTTCCGGTCTCCGGCTTGCCCGCTTGTTGCCGGTCCTGGATCGGTTCCACGCCGTGGTCGACGGAATTCCGGATCAAGTGCACGAGCGGATCGCCGATTTCATCGATGACCGTGCGGTCCAACTCGGTTTCGGCGCCTGTCACCACAAGGTCGACCTTCTTGTTCAGCGATTTGGCCAAATCCCGGACCATGCGGGGAAACCGGTTGAAAACGGTGTCGACCGGCACCATGCGCAGCTTCAGGACGATATTCTGCAAATCCCCGCTCACCCGGGCCATATGCTCCACGGTTTCCGTGAGATCGTTGCGGCGGACTTCCGTCGCGAGCTGCTCGAGCCTTACCCGGTCGATGAGCAGTTCGCTGAACAGGTTCATCAGCGAATCCAGCCGTTCGATGTCGACGCGGATCGTCCGGGGAGCCGTGCTTCCTCCTCCGGCCGGCGCCGCCTGACGGGCGGCCGGCGTCTCCGCCGCGCCTGACGGAGCCGGAGCCGCGGCGGGTTGCGCGGCAGCGGCGGCGGCCGTTTCGCGTGCCGCTTCCGATGCCGGATCCTTGCGGGATTCCGGATTCAGCTCGGCGAGCGAGGATTTGTCCAGCCGCGTCATCTGCACGGACTCGATCTCCGAGACCCGGCCGACTTGATCGTTCAAGGTCGCCTCGTCGGTCTTGGTGATGTAATAGACGGAGAAGCTGCGGTCGAATTTCTCCTGTTCGATGTCCTGAACGGAAGGATGGGATTTGACGACTTCCCCGTGCCGCTCCAGCGCGTCGAATACCATGTAAGCCCGTGCGGCTTTCAGCAAGCAATCCTCGCGGACTTTGACCTCGATGTAGTACGCTTGGTATCCGCTCTCCAAAGATTGCGCGAGCACGGACAGCTGATATTGGTCGAGGGCCATGGACGCGTTCGTTGCGGCGGTCGCGGCGGGCGCGGGCGATCCCGCGCCGGCGGCCGGGCTTGCCTCGCCTTTGACGATGGCTTTCAGCCGGGCGACCAAATCGGCTACGTCCCTTTTGCCGGTGCCCCCGTTCACGACGTCCTGCACCATGGCTTCCAAAGCGTCGAGCCCTTTGAACAACGTGTCGAAAATCGGGCCGGACATCGCAAGCTTGCCATTGCGGACCAGATCCAGCACGTTCTCCATCTCATGGGTCAAGGAGGCGAGATCTTCGAAACCCATCGTCGCCGACATGCCCTTGAGGGTGTGGGCGGAACGGAAAATCACCTGCACGATGCCGATATCCTCCGGCGACTGTTCCAACCGGAGCATGTTTTCGTTGAGCGATTGCAGATGGTCGTTCGCCTCGTCGATGAAAATCGACATGTATTGATTCATTTCCACTGGCCGGACACCTCCTGATTGCGTAGGCTGGCTACGGACTCTGAGTTATGCTGCGGGACCTCACTTCGCGAAGCAGGAATGGGGCGATTTGCTGCAGCGGAAGCACATGGCTCGCGGCACCGAGCTCCACCGCGGATCGCGGCATTCCGTAAACGACGCACGTTTCGGCCGACTCCGCGATGCGGATTTCGGCGCCGTCCATTTGAAGCGCCTTCATGCCCGAAGCCCCGTCGCTGCCCATCCCGGTCATCAGCACGAGATGGCGCGTAAGCTCGCGCAGTCCGACCAGCGATTCGAACAGCACGTCGACGGAAGGCATATGCCCGCTCCGGGGGCCGTCCTCCGACAGCTTGATCCGGTAAGTGCCGGAAGCTTCCTTTTCCAGCGCCATCTGCTTGCCTCCGGGCGCGATGTAGGCGGTGCCGGTCTCGACGACCGTCCCGTGCTCCGCTTCGCACACTCGGATGTTGCAGAATGCGTTCAACCGCTGGGCAAGCGAATGCGTAAACTTCGGAGGCATATGCTGCACCACCAGCACCGGAGCCTCCAAGTCCGCGGGCAGCGCGGTCAGCAGTTCGTGCAAGGCGCGCGGACCTCCGGTGGAAGTTCCCACGGCCACGATTTGCCGGAATGCGGACGTCCCCCGGATTTTCCCGCCGGACCCGGCGGAACGCCCCGCCGGCAAATCCCGGTTCAAAGGCGGAGCCGCGCCCGATTTCTTAAGGCCGGCTGCCGAACGGCGGGTCGAACCTTCGGACGGAGCCGCCGGTTTGGAAGCGACGGGCGGTTTCGCTTGGTCCGCTTGCCTCGGTTTGGACGGCGCCAAACCCGTGTTCGCGGGCTGCGGTTTGCGCGGCGCCGGCGGCCGGCCGGCCGTCGCGGGCCGTTCGATCGCCGCGGCATTCGGCTTCGGCGGAATCGGACCGGCATTTCCCGGCGGCTTCCCGCCCTCCCCTTTCAACCGTTGCTCTGACGCGTCGTCTTGGCTCGGCGGAGAAGCGGAACCGTAATCGGGAGCTTGGCCGCCGGTTGCAGGCGGATCGGCGCCATGCTTTTTCCCTTCGGCTTCGGTCTCGGCCGCTTCCTGCACGGCCGGCAGCATCCGCAGCGTCCCGGCGCGCAGCGATTCGGCCGCGATATGGAGCTTCTCCAGCAGGTACCGGCTGACTTCGCCGATGTCCAGGTTCACGGCCCGGTCGGGCTTACGGACGAAATCGAAGGCTCCATACTGCAGCGCCTTGATCGTATCCCGGGCGCCGTTGTCCGTTACCGCGGACAGCATGATGACCGGAGTCGGCCGGGCCGCCATGATGCGCTGAAGCGCCTCCAATCCGTTCATCCGCGGCATTTCCATGTCCATCGTGATGATATCCGGCGTAAGTTCCAAGGCGAGCCGTACGGCTTCCTCGCCGTCGGAAGCGGTGGACGCGACCGTGAAGGCGTCGTCCGCGTTGACCATATCGCTGAGCACGTGTCGCATGAAACGGGAGTCGTCTACGATCAGGACGCGGTAAACGGTCATTTTCCCACGCTCCTTTCGGTTGGATCAAGGCTGCAATGGCGGCACCGTCGAAACCAGAACGTTCCCCTCCGGTCAGAGGTTCATTTCCATAACTTTCTTACGCGTTGCAGAAATCCGGTCAATCCCCCCGGATCCGACGTTCTCCCTTCCAGCAAATACGTCGAAGCGATCCGGTCGATTCCCCTGGCCGCCGCGCTGTCGGGATAAGCCGCGCTTAGCGGCGTTTGGCGCTTGACGGCGCGGGAAACGCTCGCATCGTCGGGGATGTAGCCGAGAACGGGAATCTCGAGCCCTAAGTACTTGGCCGCTACTTGGCGGATATTGTCGGCGGTCTGCTTCCCTTCGCGGTCATCCCCGACGCGGTTGACGACCAGCCGGAAAGCGGCTTCGTGGCCCATCGTCTTGACCATCTTGATCAAGGCGTACGCATCGGTAATCGAGGTCGGCTCGGGCGTCGTGACGACGATCGTCTCTTCGGCCGCCGTGATGAACCGAAGCGTTTCCTTGGATAAACCGGCTCCCGTATCGAAAAGCAGGAAATCCACGTGTCCGTTCAGCAGACCGATCTGCTGGGCGAAATATTCCAATTCTTCGTCGGTCAGGCGGATCAGCTCCTGAAAGCCGGAACCGCCAGCGATGAACTGCAGCCCGCCCGGCGTCGTCTGGATAATCTCCCAGACGCTTTTCTCCCGCTTGAGCAGGTGGAACAGGTTATACTGGGCAGGCGTTCCCAGCAGCACGTCGATGTTGGCCATGCCGATGTCGGCATCGAACAGCAGCACCCGGTGTCCCCTTTTCTGCAAGGCCATGGCGAAATTGAGACTGAAATTGGATTTGCCCACTCCTCCTTTGCCGCTTGTCACGGTCAAAATCCGGGTTGAAGTGCCACTGGGCGCTTCGCGCGTGTGGACCAATTGACGAAGGGCTTCAGCCTGATCATTCATGAGCCGGTTCCCCCAGAAGCTTGAGCACCCATTCCTCCGGATCGAACAATCGGATATCGTCCGGCACGGTTTGCCCGCACGTGATGTATGAGATCGGGAAAGCGAATTCCCGGACTAAATTGAGCAGAGAACCGTATGTATCGGTTTCGTCGGCTTTGGTGAGCAGCAGCCTTCGGATTCCGTATTTCGAGAACTGGGCGGCGACGGCGCGCATGTCCGCGTACTTGTGCGTCAGACTCAGCACCAGGAACGTTTCGGCCTTCTCCCCGGGAGCCAGCAGGCTGTTCACTTCCGATACGAACAGCTCGTTGCGGTAATTCCGGCCCGCGGTGTCCATGAAGAGCAGGTCGCGATCCGCCATTTTGTTGTAAGCCCGCGTCAATTCGCCGGGCGAAAAAACGACTTCCAGCGGCGAATTGAGGATATCGGCGTACGTCCGAAGTTGGTCCACCGCGGAAATCCGGTACGTATCCGCCGTGATGAATCCGACGCTGCGGCGATGGGAAAACGATTGGTCTGCGGCCAACTTGGCGATCGTCGTCGTCTTGCCGACGCCGGTCGGCCCGACGAAATGCACGATTCTCGTCTCTTGCCCGATCCCGCTGCCCGCGCAGGGGAGGAGCCAAGAGCGAAGGACTTCTTTGGCCGCCTCGTACGAGGCGGCTTCATCCGGGACCTCCCGGTCGTGCAGCCGCTCCCGGACTTCCTCGGCGAACTGCTCCACGTGTACCGGATCGACCCCTTGCTCCGCCAGCCGCCGGCTCCACCTCAGCACCGATTCGGGGATGCTCCGGAACGACTGCTGCCGGGCCATGCGGGCCATCATGTCTTTCATGGCGCGCAGCTCGTTCAGAAGCAGCGACGCTTCGGCCATGTCCCCCGGATTCGCCGCGGCGTTCCCGGCGGTCCGAGGTCCGGCCGGCGGAACGCCTCCTGCCGCCGCCGCTTTTCCTTTCTCGGCGGACAGCAGCTGCAGCAACGCCTCCGCCGCCGGGTTGGCCGGCGGCGATTCGGCGACGGGCACGGCGACCGCCGTCCCGGCGGAAGGCGCGTCACCGGATGCGGTTCCCGCTTGTTTGGAATAAAGGTCGCGAACGGCACGTCCGGGAACCGCGGGCCTGCCGTCCAACGGTTCTTCCTGGCGAGTTGCGGCGATTTCCGGCGCGGCGGTTTTCGGCAGGCGAGGCGGCTGCGCCCTGGCAGGGGTTTTCCGGGCGGCTTCGTCCACCGCCGCGATCACTTCCACCTTCTTCTTCCCGAACATGCCCATAAACCCGCCCGTCTTGATTTCCTTGGTGCTCAAGATCATCGCGTCCGGGCCGAGCTCGCCGCGGATCATCTGGACCGCCGCCGGCAAATCGTCTACGAGGTATCGTTTGACCTTCATGCATTCACCACCCCTACGCTCTGCACTTCAATATTCGGCTCCAATTCGCTGTACGACAGGACCGGAATGTCTTGCAGGCTGCGTTCCAGCAGCTGCCGTAAATACATGCGGATCGTCGGCGAGGTGAGGATGATCGGCTGCTGTCCGGCTTGCACCAGCCGGTTGACTTGCTCCGTCAGCTTCTGATAAATGGACTGGGATGAGGCGGGATCCATGGCCAGGTAGCTTCCCTGATCCGACTGCTGCACCGCTTCGGCGATCTTCTTCTCCACCTGCGGGCTGATCGTGATCACCTTCAGGGGTTCGCTCTGCGGCGCATACTGCTGCGTGATCTGGCGGGAAAGGTTCTGCCTGACGTATTCGGTCAGCACTTCCGGATCTTTGGTGTATCGGCCGTAATCGGCCAGCGTTTCGAAAATGGTGACCAGATCCCGGATCGAAATTTTCTCCTTCAGCAGCTTGGCCAGCACTTTCTGGATTTCCCCGAGGCCCATGATGGAAGGCACGAGTTCTTCCACGAGCGCCGGATACGTTTCCTTCACGCTGTCGACCAGCGCCTTCGTTTCTTGGCGTCCGATCAACTCGTGGGCGTGTTTCTTGATCACTTCGGTCAAGTGGGTCGCCACCACGGAAGGCGGATCCACGACGGTGTATCCCGCGAGCTCCGCCCGTTCCTTGGCGGCTTCGTCGATCCACAAGGCGGGCAAGCCGAATGCCGGCTCACGCGTCTCGATTCCGGTAATGGAATCGTCGTCGAAGCCCGGGCTCATCGCGAGATAGTGATTAAGCAATAATTCGCCATGAGCCACCGTATTTCCTTTCATTTTGATGACGTATTCGTTCGGTTTTAGTTGAATATTGTCGCGAATTCGGATGACGGGGACGATGAGTCCCATTTCCAGCGCGCATTGCCGGCGGATCATGATGATCCGGTCCAGCAAGTCGCCGCCTTGCTGCGTGTCGGCCAGCGGGATCAACCCATAGCCGAATTCGAATTCGATCGGGTCCACCTGGAGCAGGCTGATGACGCTTTCGGGGCTGCGAACCTCCTCGATCTCTTTCTCTTCGACCATGAGCTGCTCTTCTTGCTTGCGGGCCTCCAGGTTTTTCTGGAGCCGGTATCCGGCAATCGCCAGGATGATCGCGTAGGGAAGCGTCGTCAGCAGCGGGATCGGCGTCAGCAAGCCCAACATCGCGACCGTTCCGGCCACGATGTACAGGAGGCGGGGATACCGGAAAAGCTGGCCGGTCAGGTCTTCCGCCAAATTGTTGTCGGAGGCGGCCCTCGTCACGATGATGCCGGTCGCGGTGCTGATCAAGAGCGCCGGAATCTGGCTGACCAGACCGTCGCCGATGGACAGGATGGAATAGGTGTCGATCGCCTCCATGATGTCCATGCCATGAACGGCCATCCCGATGATGAAACCGCCGATCAGGTTGATCGCCACGATGATGATGCTGGCGACGGCGTCTCCCTTGACGAATTTGGTGGCGCCGTCCATCGCCCCGTAGAAGTCGGCTTCCTTCTCGATTTTCTCCCGGCGTTCCCGGGCTTGCTGCTCGTTGATCATGCCGGCGTTGAGGTCGGCGTCGATGCTCATCTGCTTGCCGGGCATCGCGTCGAGGGTGAACCTCGCGGCGACCTCGGCGACGCGCTCCGAACCTCTGGTGATGACGATGAACTGCACGACGACCAGGATCAGGAAGACGACGAAGCCGATCGCGAGCTGTCCCCCGGCCACGAAATGGCCGAACGTGTCGACGACGTGGCCGGCTTCGTGATCCCGCAGGATCAGCCGGGTGGTCGATACGTTAAGCGACAGGCGGAAGACCGTCGTGACCAGCAGCAGCGTCGGGAAAATCGAGAAACTGAGCGCGTCCGTCGTATTCATCGCGATCAAGAGGATCATGAGCGCGGCGGAGATGTTGAGCACCAGCAGCACGTCGAGCAGCCAGGTCGGGATCGGGACGACCATCATGAGGACGACGCCGATGATCCCGATCAATATGCTGAGGTCCCTGATCTTCATGTCTCGATCCCCTCCCTTCTCTTCCCCACAAAATGACGATGCTTTGCGGAGGACCCGTTAATAAACTTCATCGCATTCCGTTTACGCTCTGCGGCTGTGGCGGCCTTTGAGGCGATATACGTATGCCAGCACTTCCGCGACGGCTTGGAACAGATCGGCCGGAATCATGTCCCCGACTTCCGACCGATCGTACAGCGCGCGGGCAAGCGGCTTGTTTTCCATGATCGCGACATCGTGTTTGCGGGCGATTTCCCGAATTCTCAGCGCCAAATAATCTTGGCCTTTGGCGACGACGACCGGAGCGTCCATACGGGTTCCGTCGTAGCGCAGCGCGACGGCGAAGTGCGTCGGGTTCGTGATGACCACGTCCGCTTTGGGCACTTCCTGCATCATGCGCATCAAAGCCATGCGGCGCTGTTTCTCCTTGATCTTGGATTTGATCAGCGGATCGCCCTCGGCGTTCTTATGCTCGTCTTTGATGTCTTGCTTGCTCATTTTCAGTTTTTTCTCGTACTCAAACTTGTTGTAAAGAAAATCGCCGATCGAAAGCACGAACAGGCATGCGGCGACGAGCATTCCCGTCTGGAGAATCAGTCGGGCGACGAAAGCGAAAATACTTTCGATCGGAACGTGCGCCAGCTCGAGAAACTGGTTTTTCTTCGACCACAGCGCCCAGTAAACGATCAATCCGATCACGGTGAGCTTAATCGCGCTTTTGCATAGTTCGATAACCGAGCGCATGTTGAACAGGTTTTTGGCCCCCGAGATCGGGTTGAGCATGCCCAGATTCGGTTTCAACGAGTTCAACGTCATGAGCCATCCGACCTGCGCGATGTTCGCGGCGAAGGCGATCACGATGACGGTAATCCAAATCGGAGACAGCAGAATCATAATTTGGAACGCGTAGTGGTAGAACAGCTGAAGCACGTTCTGGTCCGTGACCGCCATGTTGATGCGATGGAGGAAAATATCCCCGAACAGCAGCAGGATCCGTTCCCGGAAGAAGGGACCCATCACCATGAAGATGCATAGCGAGCCTAGAAGGATGAGCGAACCCGGAATTTCCTGGCTTTTGGCGACTTGGCCTTTTTTTCGCGCATCTTGACGTTTCTTGGGCGTCGCCCTCTCCGTTTTTTCGCCGGCGAACAGCTGCAAGTCCAGCCGATGTCTTAAAGCCGACATCCGCTTTCGCCTCCCTTCCGAACCGTCACGGTGAAGCCTGCAGGATGGCAAAAAGCTTGTCAATGGCGCGGAACATTTGGTCGAACAGCATTTGAAACAGCGCTCCGAAGCCGGGCAATAGAACGATCAACAGGGCCATGCCGATCAAGATTTTCACCGGAATGCCGACCACGAAGACGTTGAATTGGGGCGCGGTGCGAGCCAGAAAACCTAACCCGACGTCCGTCAGAATCATGGAAACGACGATCGGCGCGGAAATCTGCAGCGCCAGCCGGAACGTGTCCGCGAAAGTCCGGATCAGGAAATCCGCCACGCTGCCGTCCGCGATCCGGGCATATAAATCGTTGTCCAGAGGCAGCCAGTGATAACTGTCCATGACGGCGGCAAGCAAATAATGATGGCCGTTCATCGACAGAAACACCAAGATCGTCAGCATGTACTTCAGGTTGCCGAGCATGGGCGCCGAAACGCCGGTAAGCGGGTCCACGATATTGGCGATCCCGAATCCGATCTGCATGTCCATGAAAGCCCCGGCGATCTGAACGGCCGCGAAAAACAGCGTGCATAAGTACCCAATCAGCAGTCCGGCCAGAATCTCGCGGAAGATCGCCAGAATAAACGAAGCGTCCGCCGTGACTTTGGTGTCGAAACCGACGGTCAGAAAAACGAGAAGCGAAATGAAAAACGCCAGCCCGACTTTCAGCGTCCTCGGTACGTTTCGCGACGAAAATACCGGCGCGACGACAAAAAAGGAGCTAATCCGACAAAACACAAGCAGAAAGGCAGGAAACACCCGCATGATCGTATCGGTTATCGACATGGGCGTTATCCGATGAAGTCGGCCAAATGGCCCAAGATTCGTCCGGTGAAATCGACCATGACGTTCAAGATCCAAGGACCGAACACGAGAATGGAGACGAAAACGGCGACGATTTTGGGCACGAATGCCAGCGTCTGTTCCTGGATATGCGTCGTGGCCTGGAAGATGCTGACGAGCAATCCGACGATGAGACCCAACCCCAGCATAGGAGCGCTGACTTTCAAGACGGTATAAAGCGCTTGACCCGCCAGTCCGATGACGAATTCCGAGCTCATGGCAACCTCCTTCAAGAACTTCCTTCGCCAAAGCTAGGTTTGGAAGCTGGTGAGCAGCGACTTGACGACGAGATACCATCCGTCCACCAGGACGAACAGCAAAATCTTGAACGGAAGCGATATCATGACGGGCGGCAGCATCATCATGCCCATGGCCATCAAAGTACTGCCCACGACCATGTCGATGACCAAAAACGGGATGAAGATCATGAAGCCCATCTGGAACGCCGTCTTCAGCTCGCTGAGCGCATAAGCCGGCACGAGAACCGTGATCGGAATGTCCTGGAACGTCTTCGGCTTCGGCGTTTTCGTGTAATTCATGAACAGCAGCAGGTCTTTCTCCCTCGTCTGCTTGTACATGAATTCCTTCATCGGCACCGATGCTTTCTGCAGCGCCTCGGTTTGCGTCAACTGGTTCTTCAAATAAGGCTGAAGGGCTTCGTCATTCACTTTCGACAGCGTCGGCGACATGATGAACAGCGTCATGAACAGGGCGATTCCGATCAACACTTGGTTCGGCGGCATCTGCTGGGTGCCGAGCGACGTCCGGACGAACCCGAGCACGATGACGATCCGGGTAAAGCACGTCATCAGCATCAGGATCGCGGGCGCCAGGCTGAGCACGGTGATCAGCAGCAGCAAGGACAGGGCGGAAGCTCCGACCGGCTGCGACCCGTCTCCCAGCGTAACCCCGACGATCGGCTCCGCGGACGCGGAACCGGAAGTGCCGAACAAGAGCGCCGTCATCGCGGCGAAACTAACGATGGTTTTGATTTTCATGTGTGGTCCGACCGATCATCGGGAGGTTTGTCCTCCAGCAGTTGTTCGGCGCGCTGTCTCCTTTCCGCGAGTTCGCGCAGCCGCGCTTCCAAGGTTTGCTCGAAGCTCGGACGGGCGATTGTCCCGGCGAGCTCCGGCTTATCGGCCTGCGGGGGTCGTCTCTGGCCGAGCTTGCGCAGCCAGGACGGCAGGGCGGGCCTGTCCGACTCGACGCTTGCGTCATGCTCCGCAAGAAGAGCGGCGACCAGGTCGGGATCGGAGATCGCCTCGAGCAGCGTGACGTTCTCGCCGACGCCCAGCACGTAGATCCTGCCGTTCCACTCCACGATCTGCATCGACTTGTTCGTCCCCAGCGGATAGCCGCCGAGCGACCGAAGCGACCGGTTCATGCCCCAGCCCCGGCTCCGTTTGCCGAGAAAACGAAGGGTAAGCACGATCAAGCCGACGATGACGGCCAGAACGAACAGAATCCACAGCATTTCCCAAGCCGAGCCGCCGGGACTGACGTCCCCGAAATCCTCGGCAATCGGTAAAGCATTCATCGGCTCGATACGCTCCCGACTTATCCGAGTGTTTTCTTGATGGCTTCGATGACCCGGTCCGCCTGGAACGGTTTGACGATGAAATCTTTAGCGCCGGCCTGGATCGCGTCGATCACCATCGCCTGCTGGCCCATGGCGGAGCACATGATGACTTTCGCGTTCGTGTCGAGCTTGCGGATTTCCTTCAGCGCGGTAATGCCGTCCATCTCCGGCATGGTGATGTCCATCGTGATCAAGTCGGGATGCAGTTCCTTGTATTTCTCGATGGCCTGCGCGCCGTCCTGGGCTTCTCCTACCACCTCGTAGCCGTTCTTGCTGAGAATGTCTCGGATCATCATGCGCATGAATGCGGCGTCGTCGACGATGAGAATACGGTTAGCCATTTTGAATTCCTCCCGGGGATGTTATTGGATTTTTTGGACGCGGTCCCATTGGCTGACGATGTCGGTGACCCTGACGCCGAAATTCTCGTCGATGACCACGACTTCGCCCTTGGCGATCAGCTTGTTGTTGACCAGGATGTCGACCGGTTCGCCGGCCAGCTTGTCCAGCTCGATGATGGAGCCTTGGGACAATTCCAAAATTTCCTTGATTTGCTTCTGCGTGCGGCCGAGTTCGACGGTGACTTTGAGCGGGATGTCCAGCAGCAAATTCAAGTTGGTTTCGTCGGCCTGCGAGAGTCCGCTCCCCTGGAAGCTCGCGAACTGCACGGGGTTGACGTTCACGCCTCTCCCTCCGGCTCCGAGCGTCTGCGGATAAGCCGGCGGCGCTCCGTACCCTTGGGGCGGCGCTGCCGTCGGCGGCGCCTGGTACACCGGCTCCTGCGGCGGCATCGCGTAAGCTGGCGGCATCTGCGGAGGCATTTGCGGCGGCGGCGCGGCAGGAGGCGCCGTTTGCGGCGCGGGCGGCGCTGCCGCGGCTGCCGCCGCTTCCGGCTGGGATCCGCCCATCAGCGAACGCACCATTTCTTTGGCGAACGGCACGGACAACAGCTGCATGATGGTCGAATCGATCAAATCCCCGATTTTGAGCCGGAACGAGATTTTGATGAAGATGTCTTCCACCGGAATGTTGCCGATTCCCGAGCCGTTATTGACGTCCAGGATATCGATGCCGGGCGGCGAAATGTTCACCATCCGGTTGAAAATGGTCGACATGGAGGTCGCGGACGAACCCATCATCTGGTTCATCGCTTCCTGAACCGCGCTGATGTGGATTTCGTTCAGTTCCTCCGACGTGACGTTGCCTTCCCCGCCCAGCATCAAATCGGCGATCACTTGGGCGTCATGCGTCTTGATGACCAGCGAATTGATGCCCTCGAAGCCGTCGACGTAACGTACGTGCACGGCGACGTGAGGCTTCGGGAATTCTTCGCTGAACTGGTCTCTGGCGATCGCGGACACTTGCGGGGTCGTAATGTCGACCTTCTTGCCCAGCAGCGTGGACAAAGCCGTCGCCGCGCTGCCGAACGTGATGTTGCCGATCTCGCCGAGCGCATCCTGTTCGAGCGGCGACAGCAGCGCGTCCACGCTCAGCTCTCCGGAGGAGAAATCCGCAGCTTCCTCCGGTTCTTCGCCGGACGATTGACGAAGCAGCGCGTCGATTTCCTCCTGGGACAAATAATCTTTACTCGTCATTTTCCTCTTCCACCCCTTCGCTGACGATTTCCAACACCTGGACCGCCATCTTCTCCTTCAACGTGCCGGGACTGCCGATGAATTTCACTTTGTCCCCGACTTTGACCTCGAGCCCGTCGCTTGTCGGCTTATTCAGCATGATCACGTCTCCGACCCCGAGGTTCAGGAATTCGAACACCGAGATATGCGACGATCCCAGCTCCGCGATGACCGGGAGCTTGGCCATGCTGACCCGCTTTTCCAGAATTTCCTGTTCTTCGGGCGCCCGGGTCTTCTTCTGGGAGGCGAACCATTGATGGACGGACAGCCTCGGCATGACCGGCTCGATGACGATGTGAGGAATGCACAGGTTGATCATCCCCGTCGTATCGCCGATTTTGGTGCTGAGCGAAATGAGCGCGATCGTCTCGTTCGGCGACACGATTTGCATGAACTGCGGATTGGTCTCCAGCGAATCCAAGCGCGGCTGCATGTCGATGACCGTTCTCCAGGCTTCCTGGAGGCTTTCGAACGCCCGGCTGAATATCCGCTCCATGATGATCGTCTCGATCTCCGTCAAGCTGCCGATCTTGGTCGGGGCGGAACCGGCGCCGCCGAGCACGCGGTCCAGCATGGCGAACGCGACGTTCGGATGGACTTCGAGCACCATCCGTCCTTCGAGCGGTTCCGCTTCGAAAATGTTCAGGATGGTCATTTTCGGAATCGAGCGGATGAACTCGTCATAGGGGAGCTGCTCGACCTGCACCACGTTGATCTGAACGAACGTCCGCAGCTGCGCGGAAAAATAGGTCGTCAAATACCGGGCGAAATTCTCGTGGATGCGGGTCAAGCTTCGCAGGTGCTCTTTCGAGAACCGCATGGCCCTTTTGAAATCGTAGGACCGAACCTTCTTCTGCGTATCCTCTTTTTTAAGCTCCTCCGCATCCATTTCGCCGGATGACAACGCGGCCAGCAGAGCATCGATCTCGTTCTGCGATAATACGTCAACCAACTCTCTCACCCCTTCGATAAACCCCGCAAAGTGACGTTAATGCCGCACGATCGATTTCGATTTTTTTGCGGGGAGCCCCGATTCTAGAAAATGACGCCGTTTAGACTTGCTGCATGATGAAATCTTTCAATTCGACCTTGGTCACCTTGCCCTCGGTCAACACCGCGTTGATCGAGTTGATCAAGCCCGCGTAAAGCTGGTCCTTGCCCTTCGTGCCCTGGAGCTCCTCCGGTTTCATCACCCACAGGGCGCGGTTGATGATCGGCCGGATCACGATATCCTTGATTTTGTCGAATTCCTCTTTGCTTTTCTCGTTGTCCAGCTGGAAGATGAAACCCGTGATCACCACGTAACTGGTGTCCGCGATGTTCGTCTTGATATCGGTTAACTCGGATGTGACCTTGAGAAGTTCGTCCGCCGACAGCGGCTTCGCTTCCACGTTTTTGACGCTCTCCACCGCCTGCTTCTCAGGGTCGTCGCTTCCGGAACCGTTCAAGTAGTTGTTCCAGACGTAGATGCCCACCGATACGATCAGGGTGATGGCGAGGAGAAGCGAAACGAGCCAAGGCAACATTTTCTTCATGACGAAGCTCCCTCCGATTGCGGATCCGGCTGGCCGGTAATGACGGCCATCATGCCGATACTGCGCAGATAGTGCCGGATGGACCGGATCACATCCGATGAATGTTCGGTGACTATGTATTTCTTGCCTGTCGTAAGCGTAATGAGCGTATCCGGCGTTTGTTCCACCGTTTCGATCAACAAAGCATTGACATGAAACTGGCTGCCGTTGAGCCGCGTGACGGCGATCATGAATGTCCCCCCGTTCCGTCAGGGAGAAGGCGGCGCCTTCTCCCCTACGGCCGCGTCAATTATCGCTTGAGATTGACGACTTCCTGCAAAATATCGTCCGAGGTGGTGATGATCCGGGAGTTGGCTTGGAAGCCGCGCTGCGCGACGATCATTTCGGTGAATTCGTTCGTCAGGTCGACGTTGGACATTTCAAGCTGGCCGGAAATGATCGCGCCCGTGCCAAGCTCCGGATTATTGGCTGTCGTCGGCTCGAACGCGCCGTCCGTGTTGGCGTTGGCCGTCACGCGGTACAAGTTGCCGCCAACCTTCTCCAGGCCGCCCGGGTTCGTGACTTTGGCGATGCCGATGTAGATGCCGGTTCCGGCCGCGTTGCCGTCCGTCCCGACCGCCATGATTTGCCCGTCCTGCGCGATGGAGAACGCCGTCACGGTGTCATCCAACTGGATAAAATCTCCCGTCGAGCTAGCCACCAGCATGCCGTCCGCATTGACCAATTGGCGGCTCGCGTCCAGCGTGAAGTTGCCCGCGCGGGTCAAATAGCTGATCTCGCTGTCCTCGGACGGCTTCACGATGAAAAAGCCGTCGCCGTCGATCCTCAGGTCCGTCGGGACGTTGGTCGTCATGGCGCTGCCGGGCGTATGGATCGTATCGATCGCCGATACCGCCACGCCAAGGCCGACTTGCTTGGCGTTGACGCCGCCCGTCGTGCCGTCGACCGGCGCCGTGGTGCCCGACATCGACTGGCTGAGGATGTCCTTGAACATGACGCGTCCGGCTTTGAAGCCGGCGGTGTTGACGTTGGCGATGTTGTTGCCGATGACGTCGAGCTTCGTCTGGAAGCCGCGCATGCCGGACACGCCGGAATACATGGAACGCAACATGGTATTGCATTACCTCCCGTATGTTTCGGAATAGGGCCGCTTCGGTCGATCCGCGGCCCGGGGCTCCCCGTGAAGGACCAGCCCTAAAGTGCTTGCCTGACTTCTTACGCGACGACGACCGCGCTGTCGATCTGGGTGAACACGTGCTCCTTCATGGAGGAGCCGTCCATCGCCGTCACCACGGTGCGGTTCGGGACGTTGACGATCATCGCGATATCCCGGTACAGGACAAGGGAGTCGCGCGCCCCTTTCGCGGCGGCCTGTTCGACCGCGCCCGCGATCCGGTTCAACTGGTCCGCGTTCAGCACGATGCCCCTCTGCTCCAGCCTCTGTTCGGCGTGATGGCTGAATTTCAAGGCATGCTGGCTAAGCAGTTCGCGGAATCCGACTCCGGAAGAAGCTTCCGCCGGCTTGCCGCCGATCCGGCTGCCTTGCAGCGGCGCCGTCCGGCCCGACTGCAGGTGGCCGACGATCATCCGCTCACTCATCTCCGGTCCCTCCCGTTTCCGAGCCCGATTCGGAACCCGTGTCCGCGGAAGGAGTGTCCGAGATGGTCAGCAAATCGTCGATCTTCACTTCCGAACCGTCGACTTTCACGTATTGGATGCCGTCGCGGCGAACGATGCCTTGCACGACGCCGGAATGCTGAACGACGCCGGAGTCGGTCGTTTCCTCCCAGCCGACGGTTTTCCCGAGCAGACCGGACGCGATTCCGGCCGATTGCCGCAAGGCGGTCAGCTCCGTCGACATGTTCATCGTCTGCTCCAGCGCGCTGAACTGCGCCATCTGGGCAATGAAATCCTTGTCTTGCATCGGCTGCATCGGATCCTGGTTTTTGAGCTGGGTGACCAGAAGTTGAAGAAACTGATCCTTGCCGAGCTCCGTCGTCGGTTTCCGTGCCGCCGTCTGAACGTTTTGCGCGGAATAATAAGGCCATATGTTCGTCGTGCCCACGCTTCCCGACATTCGCGTTCACCTCCCCTGCTGGTTAAGCCGTAACGTTAAGCGATGCGCCATAGCCGATCTCGCGAAGGTAAGCCGTTCGGTCCAATTCCGCTTCGAATCCCGCGGAATCGTCGTAGCTTCCGCCCGCGTTCCGGTTTTTTGCGCCGCCGCCTTGCTGTCCGGATCCCTGGCGCCCTTGCGGCTGTTGGAAAAACGCTGCGGCACCGTGCAGGGTGGATTGCTGCGAGACTTCCATTTTCTCGACTTGCAGGCCTTGGTTCTGGAGCGCGGCTCTCAGTTGGGCCAGCTGGTTTTCCAGCAGGTCGCGGGCCGTGCCGTTCTCCGTGATGAAATGGGCGGTCAGCTGGCCGTTGTGGATCTGGAGCTTGATGTCCACCTGACCCAAGTGCTCCGGATGCAGGCTGATTTTCGCCTCCGCGATCCCGTTTCCTTGCGAGAGGGTAAACTGCTTGACCAGGAATTTCCCCATCTCTTCGGCGAACTGGCGGACCGGGACCGTCGCGGTCGCGGCGCCATTCGGCGTCACGGCTGCGGGGTTAGCGCCCGCGTCGGCCTTCAACAGCGTCCATACCGGGATCGAACCGTTCGGACTCGTGGTTTCGGCAGGCTGCGCTGCCGTCGCTTGAGTCGCTTGTCCTTCGGCGGATGCCGTTTCCGCGGCTGCCGGATGGGTCAGCGACGTCCATGCCGGATTCCGTAACGCGGCGACGCTGCGGCGGATTTCCGGCTGTACCTCCACGGAAGCAGCAGACTCGTCGGTAACCGTCCCCCCGGAGCGCGGCAATTCGTCTTTCGAGGCTTGAACCGGATTCCGGGAATCCGCTATGGTGCGGCTTTCCGTCTTCCGCGCGTTCTCCGGTCGGGCAGCATAGGCTTGCAGCACCTCCAGGGCTTGCTTGAACGGTGCGATAACGCCCTCCGTTTGCTTCTGCAACGACTCGTTGCCGGACAGCCGCTCTCCAAGCTGCGTCAACGCCTTCTGCAAAGCCATGACAATCGGTTGAGCGGCTTGCGAAGACGTGCCCTTCAGGTTCATCCCTTCATCCGAAGCTTTCGTTTCGGCGGCAGTCGTACCGGTCAGGACACCCGCGTCCGGCGGAGTCAGCAAGTTCTGCACCAGCAATAGCAAAGCGGCCAGTTGATTTTGCAGATCGTCGGGCAACGGGACGTTCGGATCGAGATGACCGAGCTGTTCGTTAAGAGAGGCGAGCAGATCCTGCAGTTCCGGGGATGCCTGCTCGTCTCCTTGCCCGCCGAGCAGGCTAAGCAATCCGGCCAGTCCGGCGGTCATCCCGTTTCCGGCAGCCGCATTCGCGCCGGAGGGCGAGCCTCCTTCGATCACTTGAACCAACATGCCCATGAATCCGCCCGCCGCGCCCGTTTTTCCGGCTGCGGCTGCGGTCCCGACGCTTGCCGGTTTGGCGGAAGCGTTCCCGCCGATCGCGATTCCGTTTGCGTTCATGTTTTCTCACCTCCTTTCCGTGCAAGATGCGGAGCTTTACGGTCAAGGGCTTGCCGGCAGCAATTTGCCGACTAACGCGGCCGTCGTTTTGCTGTCTTGATTCTGCATGGCGGCCAGTACCTGAGAACGGGCGTTGTCATCCATCGTCCCCAGGATCAGCAGCGCTTTCGTTTGGTTCGTTTTGGCCATTTGAAGCAGCAGCCCCGCGGCATCCGCCGCTTTCATCGACGAGAACGTGTTTTTCAGTTCCGAAGTATCCAGCGTCGAAGCGTTCGCCGATTCCTTGGCTTCCAGCTCCTTGATCCGGGCTTGCAGCGCCGCGATCTGCTGGTCCTTAACGTTCGACGCGTCCTTCAGCTTCATCGAGACGTCCGCGGCTTTCTGCGGCGTCATCTTCTCGAGCACCCGCGTGCGTTCGGTGTCCGCCATCTGCCCCAGGATCAGAGCCGTCTCGTCCAGCGTCATGCTTTCGAGAATCGGAGCGGCTTTGCTCGGCGTCATCTTGGCGTAGACTCCGGCGAGCGATTTGATGCGGGCCGTGTATTCTTCTTCCGTAAGCTCCGCTTGCTGCTTCTGCTGGGACAACTGGTCGACCTGGGCTTTCAGATCTTCGATTTGCTTCTTCTGCTCGTCCGTCATCTGGGTCGCCTGTTTCAGCGATGCTTCCCGGTCCGCGAGCAGCGCCTGCAGCTCGTCCACCTTTTTCCGGGCATTCGCGACCGTAATCGCATCGTCGCTGTCCTGAGGCGGAGCCGAAGACTTCGGATTGGGAAGCACGGCGCTCAGAACCGGCACTTTATTGCCGATCTCCAGCGCTTTGTTGCGCCATTCCGTGTTGAACAGGATCAGAAGGACACCCAGCAGAACGGCGGTGAAGAGAATCGGCGTAAGAAAAAAGAGAAACCGCTCGAAGCCGCTGTAGCTGCTATCTTCGGTTTTGGCACCGGCCACGATCCTTCCTCCTTTCCCCGTGAAACGTCACCCTCGGGAGGTTCAACCCCGATTCGCGGCCCGAATGGAGGCCAATTCGTCCAATTCGTTCTGTTGCTTGGCCAAACTTATGTATTGGAAGGCTTCATAGGCTTTTTCCCGGGCTTTCAGCCATACTTTCTCTTCCACCGCCTTCTCGGCCAGCTTTCCCTGCCGTTCGCGGACCCGGGCTTCGGCGGCGGAAACGTCGGCCGCCTGCCGTTCGATCCTCGCGTCCACCACCTCGAGGTAAGCTTGGAGAGAAGTCAGTTCCGACAAGGTGACGCGCCCGGCCGCCGCTTGGGTCAGCCGTTCCTCGATTTCCCTGCGCTCCGCGCGGATCCGGGCGAGTTTCTCCTCTTCTTCCCGGAGACGGTTCATCGCGGCGGCGTATTCCCATTCCGCCATCGACTTTTCGCTGCCTTTGAGATCCACGATTTTCTGCAACGGATACCGAAAACGAATGGCCGTTCACCTCATCTTTTGTAGAAGTCCACCACGAGACGTTCGGTCGCTTCCGCGAAGGTTACTTTCTCGTCCGTTCTTTGCCGGGTGAACGATTGGATGAGATCGATGAATTGGATCGATTTGTCGATCTCCGCGTTCGATCCCCGCTGGTACGCCCCGATATTGATCAAATCTTCCGAATCCCTATAGATGGAGAGCAGCCGTTTGAGAGATTCCGAGGCGCTTCGGTGCTCCGCCGTCACGATGTCGTTCATGACGCGGCTGACGCTCGCCAGCACGTCGATCGCCGGGAAATGCCCCTTGTTGGCCAAGCTTCGGTGCAGCACGATATGTCCGTCAAGAATGCCCCGCACCGCGTCGGCGATCGGTTCGTTCATGTCGTCGCCGTCGACGAGCACCGTGTAGAAAGCGGTGATCGAACCGGCGGGACCGGTGCCGGCCCGCTCGAGCAGCTTGGGCAGCGCCGCGAAGACCGAAGGCGTGTACCCCCGGGTTGCCGGCGGTTCCCCGACCGCCAGCCCGACCTCGCGCAGCGCCATGGCGTAACGCGTGACGGAATCCATCATCAGCATCACGTTCAAGCCGCGGTCCCGGAAGTACTCCGCGATCGTGGTCGCGATCAGGGCCCCCTTGATGCGGATGAGCGCCGGCTGGTCCGAGGTGGCGACGACGACGACCGAACGGGCCAGCCCCTCGGGTCCGAGGTCTTTCTCGATGAATTCCAGCACCTCGCGGCCCCGTTCCCCGATCAGCGCGATGACGTTGACGTCCGCCGCCGTGTTGCGGGCCACCATGCCGAGCAGCGTGCTCTTCCCCACGCCCGAGCCGGCGAAGATGCCGATCCGCTGGCCTTGTCCCACCGTGAGCAATCCGTCGATCGCGCGGACGCCGGTACCGAGCGGTTCGGTCACCCGGGGCCGGTTCAGCGGGTTGCCGGGCGTCCGGTGGGTCGAATAATGGGGCATCCGGACGGGAAGCCGGGAGCCGTCGAGCGGCTGACCCAACCCGTCGAGCACTTTGCCCAGCAGCTCGGTGCCGACTTGGACGGTCAAGGGGCGGCCCGTCGCCACGACGTCGCATCCGGGACCTACGGCGTGCAGCTCCCCGAGCGGCATGAGCAGCAGCCGGTTGTTCCGGAACCCGACCACTTCCGCTAAGACCGGGGAACCGCCCTTCATCGGATGGATCGCGCAAACCTCGCCCACGCTGGCGTCGGGTCCCTCGGATTCCACGGTCAAGCCGATGACCTGCGTCACCTTGCCGTTCACCCGCACGGGATCGAGCGTCTCCAGAATTTCCGTGTATTTCGCGATGTCAAGGAGCTTCATGGCTTGTCCTCTCTTCCGCGGCCAGCGCCGCCGCCCTCAGCAGTTCCGCGCGGATCACGGAAAGCTGCGTGTCGATGCGGGCGTCGATGCTGCCGAACGCGGATCGGACGATGCAACCGCCCGCCTCGACCGAGGCGTCGGGCACGATTTGCAGCTCGGCCTGCGAGTCCAGCGCCAGGATCAGCTCGTCCTTCGCCGCCTGGACGAATTCGAATTGGTCCGGCGCGACGCATAAGGTGATGATCCCTTGCTCCTTGCGGCGGGACAAAGCCTGCTCGAACGACCGGATGGCGAGCTGCGGCGCCTGCTCGAATTGGGCGGATACCAGTTTGGAGGCAATGGCGCAGCTCAGGTCGACGACGAACGACTCGGCTTCGGCAATGATGCGTTCTTTGGCGGCATAGGCTTGCCGGATCAACGCTTCGGCTTGCCGCAGCCGGTCTTCCCATTGCTGCCGGATTTCGGCTTCCGCCAACGCGGCTCCTTCTTGGTAACCTTGTTCGAACCCCGCCTGCCTGGCTTCTTCGGCGGCGCGTTCATCCTCCGCCCGGCGGGAAGCCCACCAGGCTTCGGCTTCTTCTTCCGCCGTCGCCCGGGCGGCGGCCGCTTCCTCCTGCGCTTGCTTCAGGATGTTCTGGGCCGTATGCTCCGCGTCCTGGAGGATCCGTTCTTTCCAACTTTGTGTTTCGACGTCCGCCCCGTCATTTCCTTCGAAATCGCCGTCGAGGGGTGAAGATTTTTGGGGAGCGGGCGCGAAGCGGCGGATCAATTCCAGCTGCTTCAGGTCATCCAGCGAGACGACGCGTCCGGATTTGATCAGATTAGACAATGATATCGTCTCCTCCGCCGCGGGCGATGATGATCTCGCCCGACTCTTCCAGCCTGCGGATCGTGCCTACGATGCGGGTCTGCGCTTCTTCGACGTCCCGCAGCCGGACGGGGCCCATGTATTCCATCTCTTCCTTGAACGTGTCCGCCATCCGTTTGGACATGTTCCGGAAAATCGCTTCCCGGACCTCTTCGCTCGCCACTTTGAGGGCCAGCTGCAAGTCCGCGTTCTCGATGTCGCGGATAATCCGCTGGATGGAACGGTTGTCGAGGTTGACGATATCCTCGAAGACGAACATGCGCTTCTTGATCTCTTCGGCGAGCTCGGGGTCCTGGATCTCCAGGGAATCCAGGATCGTGCGCTCCGTCCCCCGGTCGACGCCGTTCAAGATCTGCACGATCGCTTCGATGCCGCCCGCGTTCGTGTAATCCTGCGTGACCGTCGCGGACAATTTCTGCTCCAGCACCCGCTCCACTTGGGCGATGACCTCCGGCGACGTGCTGTCCATCAGCGCGATGCGGCGGGCGACGTCCGCCTGCTTGTCCTGCGGAAGGGAGGACAATACCGCCGCCGACTGTTCGGGTTGGAGGTACGAGAGCACCAGCGCGATCGTCTGGGAGTTCTCGTTCTGGATGAAGTTGAGAATCTGCTGCGGCTCCGCCTTGCGGGCGAAGTCGAACGGCCGAACCTGCAGCGTGGCGGTCAGCCGGTTCAGGATATCCGACGCTCTGCCGGCCCCCAGCGCTTTCTCCAAAATTTCTTTGGCGTACGTAATGCCGCCCTGCGAAATGTATTCCTGCGCGACGCAGATTTGATGGAACTCGGCCAATATGCTTTCTTTCTCCACGCTGTCCACTTTGCGGACATTGGCGATCTCGAGCGTAAGCTGCTCGATTTCCTCGTCACGGAGCTGCTTGAAGACGTTCGCGGAAACTTCCGGTCCGAGCGTAATGAGCAGGATGGCCGCTTTCTGACGGCCGGTTAACTGAAGCCCTGATTTCGCCATGAATGCTGCCACCTCTATTCATCCACCAGCCAAGTCCGGAGCAAGTTGACGAATTCCTCCGGCTTTCGCTTGGCCAAATTCTCCAGCTGCTTGCGGACCTGGCTTTCGCTGGATACGTTGTCGATGTCGATCGTCGGAAGCTCCACCTTCGGCGCCGCTTCCGCCGCCGCCGCCAGTTCGGCCGCTTCGCGGGCGGCCCTGCGGCGGCGGGCGACGATGAAGTATCCGCCTCCGCCCAGCAGCGCCAGCGCGAGCACGCCGATTCCGGCCAGCCAATAAGGCGAAATCGCCAATCCGGTCGATTGGGCCGCGTTCGCGTTGAATGCCTGGGACACGACGGTCACCCGTTTGGACACTTCTTCATCGGTCAGGTTAAGGCCGGAATCCGCCAATAGCGTCCTGACCGTCGAAATCAGCGACTGCTGATACTGCGTGGCTTGCTGCTCCGTCACGACCGAGGAGTCCAGGCCGACGCTGATCGAGACGTCTTTCACTTTGTAAGGAGCCGATTCGATCACTTTTTTCTCGCGGCTCGGCTCGTAATTAATCGTATCGGTCGTTTTTTCCGATGAACTATTAGAGGAGGCTGCGCCGCCGGGATAATTGGCGACGTCCGTCTGGCCCGTGCCCGCGATCCCGCCGGTCGACCCGCCGGAACCCGTCGTCGTCTCCGAGGTGTGCTCCTCGCCGATGATGATGCCCTTGTTGTCGTTATTGGGCAGCGGAACCACGTTGTTCGCTTCGGTCGTACTCTTGTCGAAATTGAGCGAGGATACGACGTTGACCACCATGTTTTCCGTGCCGACCATAGGGCTGAGGAACTGCTGGATCTTTTTCTTGATGTCGTTCTCGAAGCTCCGGGTACTCGCGAGCTGCTGCTCGATCAAGCCGCCCGCGACGCCGGTTCCGGTGCCGCCTAAAGCCGAAGAGGGCTCCAGGTCCCCGGAAGTCGTGCTGGCGATCGTGATGCCGTCGATATCCAGGTTCGGCACGGCGGTTTTGACCAATTTGAAGTAGCTGTCGATCTCGTCCTGGCTGGGCCGGAATCCCGGCTTGAACGTGAGCACGACGGACGCCGAAGCTTTCTCTTTGTCCGCTTCGCTGACGAAAACCGATTCCTGCGGCAAGGTAACGAGCACCTTCGCCCGCTGAACCCCTTGCTTGCTGAGCAAGAGTTGCTGAACTTCCCCGTTCAGCGCGTTGCGGTATTTGACGTTGAACTCTTCCTGCGTCGTGCCGATGGCCGAGCTCGATTGGCTCAATTCCTTGAATCCCATCGACCCGTTCTGTATGAGACCCTGGGATCCGATATCCACGCGGGCCCGGGACGCGGATGCGCTGGGCACCGAAATGCTCGTTCCGTCCGCGCTCAGCTTATAGGGAATCCCTTGCCCGTCCAAATACTGCATGATCGCCGCCGAATCCGTGCTGTCCAAATTTTGGAACGCGACTTCGTATTCCGTACGGGACAACCAGGAGACCAGCAGGATGACCGCGAGCAGCAATAGAGCGGCCGTCGAGGCGAGCACCCATTTTTGCTTCTTGCTGTACTGGTTCCAGAAGCCCGTCAGCTTCTCCCGAACCTGTGCCCACTTCTCGTTCACAATGTCACCTCACCTGCGAATAAAGCAGTCCGCAGCCGATTTCCGGCCGCGGGCCGCGGCAATGCCCTTCGGAACCAAACGGATCAGATTTGCGTCCGCATGATCTCCTGGTATGCTTCGATGACTTTGTTTCTCACTTGTGAGGTCAAGGACAAGCTGAGTTCGGCTTTGGACGAGGCGATCATCACGTCGTTGACGTCGGCTTGGCCGATCATGAATTGCTCGGTCACGGTATGCGCGGCGCTCTCTTGCGCGGCCACCGAATCGATGGCGTCTTTCAGGAAATCGGCGAAGCTCGCCGTCACTTGGGCTGGCGTCGCTTTGGAGCCCGCGGATGAAACGTTGTTGATTGCCGCTTGGGCGTTCAGGGGAAACAGCGTCGTGCTTTGAATCATGAATAGACCCGCCTTTCATTGTGGGGTTGGATTCCTCTTTGTCGCAGCCGTCGATTACCGGCCGATCTCCAACGATTTCATGAACATCGACTTGCTGGCATTTAGCGCCGTGACGTTCGCCTCATAAGAGCGGGAAGCGGAAATCATGTCGACCATTTCCTTCAGCACGTCCACGTTCGGCATGAGCACCATTCCGTTCTCGTCCGCGTCGGGACTGGACGGATTGTACACCTGTTTGAAAGGCGTCGGATCGTCCTGAATGGCCGCCGCTTGCACGCCTTGCGCGCCGGCCGCGTTCATCTTCTGGTCCAAAAGGCTCTGGAACTTGCCCGTCACGGGCGCCAGCACGACTTCCTTGCGCCGATAGGGAACGAACCGTCCGTCGACGAAACCGGCGCGGGTCGTCTCCGCGTTCGCGATGTTGGAGGAAATCACGTCCATGCGCAGCCGCTGGGCCGTCAAGGCGGACGCGCTGATATTGAAACCCGCCAGATTCATCCGCTATCATCTCCCCTCGATGCCGAGCCGCATCATTTTCACTTCATGGTTCGCCTGCTGGATATACAGGTTGTATCTCAGCTGATTTTCCGCCACGAGGGACATTTCCCTGTCGATGTCCACGTTGTTGCGATTGTTGTTCATCACCGAGGAGTCTTCCGTGACGACGGCCGCTTCCGGGACTTGTCCGGCGACGCCGCTGCCGAAATGGCGCGGATCCGTCGCCCGGATCGCCATCTTCCGTCCTTCGCCCTCTCCCATCGATTGGGCGAGCAAGCTCTCAAAATTCACGTCCGACCGTTTGTAATACGGCGTATCCACGTTCGCGACATTGTTCGCCAATACTTGCTGCCGCATGGATGCGGCCCGGATCGCGCCTTCAAGGCGCTGAAACGAGACTCCGTTCAGGAGATCCATAGGGAAACGCCATCCTCCCGTACGAATAATTATGAGATATCATGAGAAAATGCTCATACGAATCCTCTCGTATTTCCACATAGAATAGCGAAATTCCTGCTGAATTCGACATGGCCCCCCTCAAAATATTAAAAAAAGAAGAAATTTGTCCTTTTCGACATCCATTCATCATCATCTACGAGAATAGGAATCTCGACAATACGAAAAAAGCCCTAATCTTGGAAGAGATCAGGGCTTTGGACGGGTTGACGATGGAGAAATCACGATTTGTGCCGTTCGATTTCCTGCAGCAGTTGGGCATTCAGAATCCGGATGTAAGTCCCTTTCATGCCGAGGGACCGGGTCTCGATGACGCCCGCGCTTTCGAGCTTGCGGAGCGCGTTGACGATCACGGATCTCGTGATGCCGGCCCTGTCCGCGATTTTGGAAGCCACGAGCAGTCCTTCCTTGCCTTGCAATTCCTCGAAAATCTGTTCGACCGCCTCGAACTCGCTGAAGGAGAGGGAACCCACCGCGACCGACACGATCGCCCTTCCGCGGGCTTCCACCTCTCTCTCTTCTGCGCGTTCCCGCAAAATTTCCATGCCGATCTGCGTGGTCCCGCATTCGGCCAATATCAAGTCGTCGTCCCCGATGGAATCGTGCTTATGGGCTAGTACCATCGTCCCAAGCCGGTCTCCCCCTCCGATGATCGGCACGACGGTCACCGTCGATTCCCCGAAAGCCGCGCCGACATCTCCGAAGACCTCTTCCTTCGATACCGCGACCGCCGTTTCCCCGATCCGGAGCATGGCCTCGTTGCACGGCTGGGGAAACCGCATCTCCGCAGGGTCTTCCCCGCGGAGCAGCAGCTCCGGAAAACCGGGGGACAGGGCGCTGCCCAGCACTTTCCCTTTCCGGCTGACCACGAATACGTCCGCCTGAATCGTTTCCCGCAGCACTTCCGCCATCTCGCCGAAATTGAGCGGTTTTCCCGCCGCCGTTTGCAGCAGCTTGTTCAGGGTGCGGACTTTTTCCAACAACGTCATGATGAACTTATTCCTCCTAATCCGACAAGCGATGCAGCTTTACAAAATATACTGGCTCAAATCGCGGTTGCTGGCGATGGAGGCCAGTTTTTCCCGCACGTATTCCGGCGTGATGCTCATTTCTTCGAGCTGCAACTCCGGCGCCTCGAACGACAGGTCTTCAAGCAGCTTCTCGAGCAGCGTATGCAGCCGCCTGGCCCCGATGTTTTCCGTATTGCGGTTGACCTCCTGCGCCATACGGGCGATTTCCGCGATGGCGGCATCGGTGAACGTCACGCGGATGCCTTCCGTTTCGAGCAGCGCGGCGTATTGCTTGGTCAATGCGTTCCGCGGCTCCGTCAAAATCCGCACGAAATCTTCGTCCGAGAGGCTGCTGAGCTCGACGCGGATCGGGAACCGCCCTTGCAGCTCGGGAATGAGGTCGGACGGCTTGGCGATGTGGAACGCCCCCGCGGCGATGAAAAGGATGTAGTCGGTCTTGACGGGACCGTATTTGGTCATGACGGTCGAGCCTTCGACGATCGGGAGAATGTCCCGCTGCACGCCTTCCCGCGAAACGTCCGGACCTTGCCCGCGGCTTTGGGAAGCGATCTTGTCGATTTCATCGAGGAAAATGATGCCGGATTGTTCCGCGCGCCGAACCGATTCCGAAATCACGTCGTCCATGTCGATCAGCTTGTTGGCCTCTTCCTGGATCAGCACCTTCCGGGCTTCCTTCACGGCCAGGCGGCGCTTCTTGCGGCGTTTCGGCAGGAATTGGCCCAGCATCTCCTGCATGTTGCCGAGCTGTTCCTGCCCGGGACCCGACAGCAGGTCCAGCATCGCCGGCGCGGCGTCTTCGACGTCGATTTCCACCGTCTCGTTTTCCAGTTCGCCCGCTTCCAGGCGCTGCTTCGTTTCCCGCCGCTTCGCCTGCAGCGTCGGATCCGGCGTCTCCGCTTCTTCCTGGGCGCCGGCATTGTTGCCCCCGCCGAACAGCATTTCCAGCGGGTTGCGCTGGGGTTTGGCTTTGGCCGGCGACGGCACGAGCAGCTCCGCCAGCCGGTCGGCCGCCGCTTTCTCCGCCTTGTCCCGGACTTGCTCGGTCCGCTCTTCCTTCACCATGCGGATGGCGGTCTCCACCAAATCCCGCACCATGGATTCGACGTCGCGGCCCACGTACCCGACTTCCGTGAATTTCGTCGCTTCGATTTTGATGAACGGCGCATGGACCAGCTTCGCCAGCCGCCTCGCGATTTCCGTTTTCCCGACGCCGGTCGGGCCGATCATGAGGATGTTCTTCGGCACGATCTCGTCGCGCAGCTCCTCGGCCAGCCGGCTGCGCCGGTAGCGGTTCCGCAGCGCCACGGCGACCGAACGCTTCGCCTGTTTCTGCCCCACGATGTATTTGTCAAGCTCCGCCACGATTTGGCGGGGCGTCAGATTGTCGCTCATGGTCCCATGCCTCCCAACCCACGAATGGGGGAGAAATATTAAATCTCTTCGACGACCAGGTTGTCGTTCGTGAACACGCAGATTTCCGACGCGATCGTCAGCGCGGCCCGCGCCATCTCCTTCGCTTCCATCTGGGGCGCGTGCCGCTTCAAGGCGCGCGCGGCCGCCAGCGCGAAGCTGCCGCCCGAGCCGATCGCCAGAATGCCGTCGTCCGGTTCGATCACTTCGCCGTTGCCCGAGAGCAGCAGCATGCCCGTCGCGTCGACCACGATCATCATCGCTTCCAGCCTGCGGAGCACCCGGTCGGAGCGCCAATCTTTGGCGAGCTCTACCGCGGCGCGCTGAAGGTTTCCGTGATGCTCCTCGAGCTTGCCTTCGAATTTCTCGAACAAGGTGATCGCGTCGGCCACGGAGCCCGCGAAACCGGCAAGCACTTGCCCCCGGTAAAGGCGGCGGACTTTTTTCGCCGTATGTTTCATCACCATGCTGTTGCCGAACGTCACTTGCCCGTCGCCCGCGATGGCGGCTTTGCCCTCGTGGCGGACGGCGCAGATCGTCGTGGCGTGAAATTGGCCGTTCATCGGCTCCACCTCCTGTAAACGTCATGCGAAAGCAGCGGGAGCCGCGAATACACGGCTTCTGCCGCTGCTTCAAGCGGTAGGCAAACCCGCCTCGGACGACACGGTTCGCGCGAATCGGGCGACGCTCTCCAGCGCCCTCGCGGCAATGGCCTCGTTCTTCTCCTTCTTGCTGCGAACCCGTCTGCCGAGCGGCGGGAACAGTCCGAAGTTGGCGTTCATCGGCTGGAAATGGCGGAAGTCCGCCGTCGTGATATATTGCGCCATGCTGCCCAGCGTCGTCTCGGGAGGCGGCGTAACGGGCGCGAGTCCCCGGGCCAGCCTTCCGGCGTTCAAACCCGCCATGAGGCCCGACGCGGCGGATTCGACGTACCCTTCGACTCCGGTCATCTGCCCCGCGAAGAACAGATTTTCCCGGCGTTTGAATTGATAAGTCGGCAGCAGCAGGCGGGGCGAATTGATGAACGTGTTCCGGTGCATGACGCCGTAACGGACGAACTCGGCTTGCTCCAGCCCCGGGATCAGCCCGAACACGCGCTTCTGCTCGCCCCATTTCAGGTGCGTCTGGAATCCGACCAAGTTGAACAGCGTGCCCGCCGCGTTGTCCTGACGCAGCTGGACGACGGCGAAAGGCTGCTTGCCGGATCTAGGATCGACGAGCCCGACCGGCTTCATCGGACCGAACAGCACGGTCTGCTTGCCCCGCTTGGCCATGACCTCGATCGGCATGCAGCCCTCGAAATACATCTCCTTTTCGAAATCTTTCAGCTCGGCCGTTTCCGCCGTAATCAGCGCCTCGTAGAACGCTTCGAACTCCTCTTCGGACATCGGGCAATTCAGGTAAGCCGCTTCTCCTTTATCGTAACGGGAGGCGAGAAACACCTTCTCCATGTCGATGGAGTCCTTCTCCACGATCGGCGCCGCCGCGTCGTAGAAATAGAAATATTCTTCGCCCATCAGCTCCTGGATGCCGCGGGACAGATCCGGGGACGTCAGCGGCCCGGTCGCGATGACCGTGATCCCGTCCGCCGGGATGGCGGACAATTCTTCGTTCACGACCGTGACGAGCGGATGCTCGCGGAGCCGGCTCGTCACCTCGCCCGAGAAGCCTTCCCGATCCACCGCCAGCGCTCCGCCCGCCGGGACGGCGTTGCGGTCCGCCGCGGAGAGGATCAGGGAGTTCAGCCGTCTCATCTCTTCCTTCAGCACGCCGACCGCGTTGGTCAGCCCATTGGCGCGCAGGCTGTTGCTGCAGACAAGCTCGGCGAACCGATCCGTATGGTGGGCAGGGGTTTTGCGTACGGGCCTCATTTCGTAAAGCGTGACCGGCACGCCTTGCGAGGCGATCTGCCAGGCGGCTTCGCTGCCGGCAAGCCCCGCGCCGACGACCGTCACGCGCGTTGGTTGATTCATGTCGCGTTCCTCCCCGGGACTATTCCGCGGCTTCTTCGGCTTCCGGCGCGTTCTCGTCGTGGCCGCACGCGGTGCAGTGCCACTGGACGTTGCCGCGGCTCCGTTTCTCGACCATCAGGCCGCCGCAGTCGGGGCACGGTTTGGACACCGGTTTGTCCCACGACACGTAATCGCATTCGGGGTACCGGTCGCAGCCGAAGAACAGCCGGCCCTTCTTGCTCCGGCGCTCGACGATCTGGCCTTTGCCGCATTTGGGGCAGCCGACGCCGGTATCCTTGACGATCGGCTTCGTATTGCGGCAGTCGGGAAATCCGGAACAGGCCAGGAACTTGCCGAAACGTCCCATTTTGTAAACCATCGGTTTCCCGCATTTGTCGCAAATTTCGTCCGACGGTTCGTCCCGGATTTCGATCTCTTTCATTTCTTCTTCCGCGACCGCCAGCCGCTTCTTGAACGAATCGTAAAATTCGTCGATGACCTGCACCCAATCTTCCTTGCCTTCCTCGACTTCGTCCAGCTCGCCTTCCATGTTGGCGGTGAATTCCACGTCGAGGATTTCCGGGAAAAACTCCTCCATCAGCTGAACGATCAGTTCGCCCAGCTCCGTCGGCACGAATTTCTTCTCCTCGATCGCCACGTAGCCCCGTTTCTGGATCGTTTCCAGCGTCGGAGCGTAAGTGCTGGGACGGCCGATGCCGAGCTCCTCCAGCGTGCGGACGAGGCGTGCCTCCGTGTAACGCGGCGGAGGTTGGGTGAAGTGCTGCTTCGGATCGATTTTCGACATCTTCACCGTCTCCCCGGCTTGAAGAGGAGGCAGCAGCCGTTCTTCATCGGTGGAACCGTCGTCGTTGCCTTCTACGTATACCTTCATGAATCCGGGGAATTTCAGCTTGGATCCGACCGCGCGGAATTGGACCGGACCGGCGTTCAGGTCCACGGTCATCGTGTCGAGCACCGCGGAAGCCATCTGGCTGGCGACGAACCGTTCCCACACCAGCTTATACAGGCGGAGTTGGTCGCGCGACAAATAAGTTTTGACGGAGTCGGGATCGCGAAGCACGGATGTCGGGCGAATGCCTTCGTGGGCGTCCTGCGCGTTGGAATTTTTCCGGACGTAATTGCGCGGCGTTTCCGGCACGTAGTCCGCGCCGTACTTTTCTTTGATGAACCCAGCCGCTTCTTCTTGCGCGACCGGGGAAATCCGCGTGGAGTCGGTACGCATGTAGGTGATCAGGCCGACCGTGCCTTCCGGCCCGAGATCGACGCCTTCGTACAGCTGCTGGGCGACCTGCATCGTCTTGGAGGCGCGGAAATTCAGCTTGCGCGCGGCTTCCTGCTGAAGCGAACTGGTGATAAACGGAGGGGACGGGTGGCGCTGGCGCTCCTTCTCCCTCACGTCCGAGACCGTGAAAGCCGATTTCCCGATCCGGGCCAGCACTTCCTTGACGTCGTCCTCGCTGCGCAGTTCCTTCTTGTCGCCGTCCACCGCATGGAACTTCGCTTCGAACGAAGCGTTCCCCTTCATCAGATGCGCGGTGATGCTCCAATATTCTTCCGGAACGAACGATTTGATCTCGTTCTCCCGGTCGTAGACCAGCTTGACCGCCACCGACTGCACGCGCCCGGCGCTCAGTCCCTTCTTAACTTTCTTCCATAAAAGAGGGCTGATCTTATAGCCGACGAGCCGGTCGAGCACCCTTCTTGCCTGCTGGGCGTTCACCAGGTTCATGTCGATCGGCCGGGGCGTCTTGAAGGCGTCTTTGACGGCCTGCTTGGTGATTTCGTTGAAGACGACGCGGCACGCGTCCTTCTCGTCCAGCTCCAGGTAATGAGCCAGATGCCAGGCGATCGCTTCCCCTTCGCGGTCGGGGTCGGCCGCGAGATAGATTTTCTTCACTTTCTTGCTGGCGTCCTTCAGTTCCTTTAGGACGTTCCCTTTGCCGCGAATCGTGATGTATTTCGGTTGAAATTGTTTCTCGATTTCCACGCCGATCTGGCTCTTGGGCAAATCGCGAATGTGGCCCATGGACGCCTTGACGATGAATTTGCTGCCCAAATATTTGCCGATCGTCTTGGCTTTGGCCGGGGACTCTACGATGACGAGAGAATCCGCCACATTCATTCCTCCTTTCATCGGGAGTTTGACGGAGTCAAACTCTCACCCATACTGCGTAGGCGGGGCTTCATCTGTTTCCTCTTAATATTAGTAAGCATACTGGTTCTTTCCATGCAACGCAAACGTGCCCAAACCGGCTTCTTCGCATCGAAGCTTCGGAAACATCGTACATGATCCGACACGGCGCGGTCAAATCCTGCCCTTGCAACGGCCCCGCGGGAGCTAGAGCGCGGCGTACGCCGAACCGGGCTGTTGCACGGCTTTTCGCTTGATCTGCAAGGCGAGAAGCGCCGCATGCAGCGGCCCCGGCCCAAGGCCGGACGCCGACGCCAGCTCGTCGATCGTCCGCGGCCCGTCGAGCAGCAGCGCGTAGACGGCGGCTTCCGGCTCCGGCAAATCGTCCGTCGCGGGTTTATTCTCCGGAAACTCCTCGCGGATCGCACGGAAGCCCGGGTGGCTTCTCAGGTGGGCGAGCACGTCTTCGGGACCGATCATCGCCCTCGCCGTGTCTTCCCGCAGCATGCGGAGGCCTCCGATGGACCTTGGGGAAGTGACGGGGCCGGGCACGATGAACACCGGCCGATCCTGCTCGATGGCGCGATCCGCGGTGATGAGCGCGCCGCTTCGGTCCGGCGCTTCGACGATCACGACGCACAGGGACAGACCGGAGATGATCCGGTTCCGGATCGGAAACATTCCCGGATGGTAAGGCGCGTCCGGAGGCGCCTCGGACAGCACCAGTCCCCGTTCGGCGATCTCCTCGTATAACCGGCGATTCTCCGGCGGGTAGATTTGATCCGCGGGCGTTCCGAGAACGGCGATCGTGCCGCCGGAGCCCCGGAGCGCGCCGCGATGCGCAGCCGTGTCGATTCCCTTCGCCATGCCGCTGACGACGGCCGCTCCTTCCGCGGAGATAACGGCCGCGTACTCTTCCGCCACATGGCGGCCGTATGCGGTCGCGAGCCGGGTGCCGACGACGCCGACGGCGACGCGGCGGAGCAACTCCGGCCTTCCTTTCCAGTACAGGACGGGCGGCGGATCCTCGATGCTTCTAAGCAGGGACGGATATTCGGGATCCGCCCACGTGACGACGTCCAATCCGCCGCGCCGGCGCCTTTCAACCGCCGCCTCCATGGCCTGCGGCGACAAACGGGCGGCGAGGGAGGCCGCGGCTTTCGGCGCAAGTCCGGCGTCGCGCAAGTCCGCCTCCCGCATGCCCGGCGCGATCGGCTTCTCCTCTCTCGCGTCCCAGAGGCGCGAAATCGTCTTCCATCCGATCCCCTCCGTCTCGTGCAGGGCCACCAATGTTTCACGTGAAAATCCTTTATCTGCCATTATTGTCACCTCAATGTATATTTTAGCGATTTTTGCGGAATGCTCTGCGAACCCGATCCACCGCTCCCTGCATTCGACGCGTCAGGCGGTCGGACGCCCGGAAACGACGGCGGAATCGCGGAAAACAAAACAGCCTCCCGACGCCTCTGGCGAGGCGCGGAAGGCTGCTTGCCTATCCGTTCGACCCTATCGGTCAATCTTCGCTTACGACTTGCACTTCTCCAGCAGGCCGCGCTCCTCGAGCACGGAAATGAGCGTCGAGCCCATTTCGGAAGGCGTCGGCGCGACCTTGATGCCGCATTCCTGCAGCTTCGCGATTTTCTCCGCCGCCGTGCCTTTGCCGCCGGAAATGATGGCGCCCGCATGGCCCATCCGTTTTCCCGGAGGCGCCGTCGCGCCGCCGATGAAGCCGACGACCGGCTTCGTCATGTTCGCCTTGATCCATTCGGCCGCTTCTTCTTCCGCCGTGCCGCCGATCTCTCCGATCATGATGACCGCGTACGTGTCCGGATCTTCGTTGAACAGCTTGAGGATATCGATGAACTCGGAACCTTTGACCGGGTCTCCGCCGATGCCGACCGCGGAGGACTGGCCGATGCCGTTCGTCGTCAGCTGATGAACGGCTTCGTACGTCAGCGTGCCCGAGCGGGACACGACGCCGACATGGCCTTTCTTATGGATGTAGCCCGGCATGATGCCGATCTTGATCTCGTCCGGCGTGATGACGCCCGGGCAGTTCGGCCCGATCAGGCGGGTTTTCTTGCCTTCCATGTAGCGCTTCACCTTGATCATGTCCATGACCGGAATGCCTTCGGTGATGCAGATGACGAGATCGAGCTCGGCCTCGACCGCTTCCATGATCGCGTCCGCCGCGAACGGAGGAGCGACGTAGATGACGGAAGCCGTCGCGCCGGTGGCCGCTACCGCTTCCTTCACCGTATTGAAAATCGGCAAGGAAACGGTGCTGCCGTTCTCCAGCGCGATGTCCACTTTCTGGCCGCCTTTGCCCGGCGTCGTGCCGCCGACCATCTGCGTGCCGTAGTCGAGCGCGCCCTTGGCATGGAAAAGACCGGTCGCTCCCGTAATCCCTTGGGTGATCACCTTGGTGTTCTTATCGATCAAAATGCTCATGATTTCACACTCCCCGGTTCGTTCTCCTTACATCGGGATCTTTGAGCGGAGCCCAAAGACTCTCGTTTCATTTCACGAGCGACACGATTTTTTGCGCGCCGTCGGCCATCGAATCGGCAGCCACGATGTTCAGGCCCGATCCGTTCAAAATTTCTTTGCCCAGCTTCACGTTCGTGCCTTCCAGGCGGACGACGAGCGGTTTGTCGAGACCCAGCTCGCGGGCAGCCGCCACGACGCCTTCGGCGATGACGTCGCATTTCATGATGCCGCCGAAAATGTTGACGAAGATGCCCTTCACGTTCGCATCCGACAGGATGATCTTGAACGCTTCGGTCACTTTCTCTTTCGTCGCGCCTCCGCCGACGTCGAGGAAGTTGGCCGGCTCTCCGCCGTAGTATTTGATGATGTCCATCGTCGCCATCGCCAGACCCGCGCCGTTGACCATACAGCCGATGTTGCCGTCGAGCGCGATGTACGAGAGGTCGAATTTCGAAGCCTGGATTTCCTTCTCGTCTTCTTCGTCCAGATCGCGGAGCTCCACGATGTCTTTGTGGCGGAACAGAGCGTTGGAGTCGAAGTTGAGCTTGGCGTCGAGCGCGATGACGTTGCCGTCGCCCGTCACGACGAGCGGGTTGATCTCGGCGATCGAGCAGTCTTTGTCTTCGAACGCCTTGTACAGCTTCAGCATGAAGCCGGCCGCTTTATTGATCAATTCGTTCGGGATGTTGATCGCGTAAGCCAGGCGGCGGGCTTGGAAAGGCAGCAAGCCGGCAACCGGATCGACCGTTTCCTTGATGATCTTCTCCGGCGAGCGGGCCGCGACCTCTTCGATCTCGGTTCCGCCTTCTTCGGACGCCATCATGACGACGCGGCCCGTCGTCCGATCGACGACAACCCCGACGTAATATTCTTTCTTGATGTCGCAGCCTTCCTCGATGAGCAGGCGTTTGACTTCCTTGCCCTCCGGTCCCGTCTGGTGCGTGACCAGCACTTTGCCGAGCAGTTCTTCCGCGTATTTGCGCACGTCGTCGAGATTTTTCGCGATCTTGACGCCGCCCGCTTTCCCGCGTCCGCCGGCGTGGATTTGGGCTTTCACCACCGTAACGGCGCTCCCCAGCTCCTTGGCGGCTTCGATGGCTTCGTTCACCGTGAAGGCCACCTTACCGCGGGGAACGGTCACGCCGTATTGGCGCAGCACTTCTTTGCCTTGGTATTCGTGAATGTTCATGGCTCTTGCACCCTCCCGTTTGCAGGCATTGTCCCGTGCGACCGTAGGCCCGTCCTGTCCGGGATCGCTTGCGGCCGTCGCGCGGTCAAGCTATGTAACAAACCTTACCCATTGTATCACTTTTTGTAGAAGTCTTCCTCTGTTTTTCGATCGGTTTTTCAGATGCGTTTGGCAATGATTTCATCTCAAAATGGAATGGATCGGATTCCCGCCTTCGACTATCCTTTCCCCGATATCCCCATTCCATGCCTTGACAGAAAAGGAAGGCGGCCTTACACTGATGGCAAGGAAAATCGTGACGCGGAAGGTTAAGGAAGCACCTTTCTCCGCCGGCTTGAGCGCCAAGGAGAGGGTGTTTTTTGTCGTGTACGTGAAAATGACGGGCGCGTGCGTGATCGGGGTCGAAGGCCGGCTGATCGAGGTGGAGGTCAACATCTGTTCCGGACTCCCCCAAGTGAACGTGGTCGGGCTCGCGGACACCGCGGTCCGGGAATCCGTGGAACGCGTGAGGTCCGCCGTGCAGAACGGCGGGCTGCAGTTTCCGATGGAGCGGATCACGGTCAATTTGGCCCCCGCGGATATGCGCAAGGAAGGAAGCTCGTTCGATTTGGCGATCGCGGCGGGCATCCTGTGCGCGAGCGGCCAGCTTCAGCCGGATCGGCTGGATAACGCGCTGCTGATCGGGGAATTGGCGCTGAACGGGGAGGTTCGGCCGGTGCCGGGCGTGCTTCCGATGACCGAACAAGCCCGCAATATGGGGATGCGCAAAGCGTACGTGCCGGAGGAATCGGCGGATGAAGCCCGCCTCATCGAAGGGATCGAGGTGGAGAGCATCCGTTCCATCCGCGACTGGCTGGACGATCGGCCGTCCGCGTCGGCGCCGGAACGGAGGAGCGGCGGTATCCGGCCGCAAAGCCGGGTGTTGCCCCGGGACGGGGAAGAGCCGGATCTGGCGGATATCGTGGGACATACCCAGGCCAAACGGGCGCTGATCATCGCCGCCGCCGGGATGCACAATATTTTGTTCATCGGTCCGCCGGGCACGGGCAAGACGATGCTCTGCCGCCGTCTGCCCGGCTTGCTGCCCCCGCTGAGCGACGAGGAAGCGCTGACGGTCACCAAAATTTTCAGCGTATGCGGGAAGCTGGGCGACTCCCGGTCCGGCTTGATTCGCAGGCGCCCTTTCCGCTCCCCCCACCATACGATATCTTCGGCCGGTCTCATCGGAGGCGGGTCGGTTCCGAAGCCGGGCGAAGTGACGCTGGCGCACCACGGCGTCCTGTTCCTCGACGAAATGCCGGAATTTTCGCGGATTTGCCTGGAGGCGCTGCGCCAACCGCTTGAAGACCGCGAAGTCACGATCGGCCGGGCGCGGGGCGTATGCCGGTTCCCGGCGAGGTTCATGCTGGCCGCGTCGATGAACCCTTGTCCGTGCGGATATTATGGAAGCGAACCGGCAGACAAGCCTTGCACGTGCTCGGAAAGTTCCGTTTTGCGGTACCGCTCGCGCATGTCCGGCCCGCTCGCCGACCGGATCGATCTGCAAGTCGAGCTGCCCCGGCCTTCCGTTCGCTCGTCGGCGCCCGCTTCCTCCATGACGACGGAGGAGGCGCGCGGAATCGTCCAGGAAGCAAGCGAACGCCAGCGGCGTCGGTACGCCCGGTACGGCTTCGCCCGGAACAGCGATTTGCAGGGGGCGTTGCTGCGCAGGCATGCGGCCCTTACGCCGACCGGCGAGCAGTTGCTGGCCGACGTGTACGATCGGTTGGGCCTCAGTTTGCGCGCGCACGACCGCATTTTGAAAATTTCCCGCACGATCGCGGATTTGGCCGGACGGGAAACGATCGAGCCGGAAGACGTGGCGGAGGCGATCCAATACCGTTGCCTGGATAAAACTTAAGATCGGCACGCGGATCTACGGAAAACCTCCGGCCGCGAGGGCCGGAGGTTCCGGATGTTTCCTTATCATGGCGCAGTCGAGGACGCCGGATCCGTCACGAATCCGAGGACGTCCCGCTCAAGGCGTCCGACGCGGATTCGGAAGTTGTTTCTCGAGCCGGATCCCCGACCTCCTCCGACGCGGGATCGTTCACGATCAAGCTGCCCGATTCCGGCTCGTAATCGACGGTCATTCCGAATGCTTCGCCGATGAATCGGATATATGTAGAAAAACCTGGCAATCGGACGTCTTTTCTAAAAAGCGCCGGGGATATGTTTCAGTTCCCTGACCGAGCCTTCCGGCCCGAACGTGACGGCTACCGCGTCAAAGCGGGTCGGATGCCCTTCCAGCCCGTTCATCTTCAGGTACACCTCGGCCGTTTGGCGCACCTGCCGGCATTTGCGCGGCGTAACCGCCTCGACGGCCGTGCCGTAACGGGTCGGGGCCGTGCGCGATCGGACTTCGACGAACACGAGAGAGGTCCCCTCCCGCACGATCAGATCCAGTTCCCCCGTCCGGCAGCGCCAGTTGCGGGCGGCCACGGTACAGCCTTTCTCCTCGAAGTATGCCGCCGCCGCTTCTTCCGCCGCGCGGCCGGTCGATATCCGGTTGGAACGGCTTGACGTCACGATCTGCTCCCGCCTCTCTGGCCGCTTAACGGCGGCCGGTTTCCTCGCCGGCTCTCCGGTCCGAACGATACACGAAGCTGAGGATCTCCGCGACGAGTTTATACAACTCGGGGGGAATCTCCTGTTCGAGATCCAGCTTGGACAACACTTCGACCAGCGAAGCGTCCTCCTGGACGGGAACGCCGTGTTCCTGCGCTTTCTTCAGGATCTCCTCCGCCAGCAGGCCTTTTCCTTTGGCCACGACGGCCGGTGCCGAGTTGCGCTCGGGATCGTATTTCAACGCGACCGCTTTCTTGGGCACGGTCTGGGGGGATTTTCGGCCGGCATTTCGGGTCATACGCGGAAATCCACCCCTCTATACGCTTTGGCGGCATAAGCGGAAGCGGCCGACGACGGCAACGAAACGGACTTCTCTTTCGCATCGGCTTGCTTCCCTTGGGCCGATTCCTTGGTCGGCAGCGGCGACGAAGCCAAGGACAGCAGCTGAAACCCGGCCGCCGATAATCCTGCTTCCAGTTCGCCCCTCGTTTGTTCCGTCAGCTCCGCCATGCCGGGAAAATCGTTCATCAGCTTGACGGAAACGATCCGGTTCACGACTTGCACGTCGACGATCGTATCGCCTAGCCTCGGCATCCTGAGGTCGAACAGCAGCCGGCAGTTGTCGGAATCCCATTCCCCTTTGCGGCCGCGGCGGGTCTGCACGTGGACGGCTGCGGTCGTGTCCCCGTCGGGGCTTCTCATCGGGACGAACAGCGTCATGAGGCTGAAGGGCTGGTTCGGCTGCCGGTCCGGCGAAAGGAGCAGCTGCTGGCCGGTAATCTGGCCCGCCAGCGATTGGGCCGCCTCCCGCAGCGCAGGGGGCGCCTCCTCTTGCGAAGCCAAAGCGAGCAAGGCGCTTTTGAAATTGTCGGCCGGCATCGCCTCCGGCTCCCCCGTCATTTTGGCGGCAGTCAACGCGCCCGATAGCCGATGCTCGTGTTCGACGCCCAGCCACTGCAGGAAGCGGCCGATCCAAGCCGGCTCGCTTCGGGTATGGGCGGCTTCCGGCTTAGAGGCGCCAGCTCCGGACGGCAGCGTCTCGGGACGGACCGCGGAGCGAAAATCGGCGTCGGCGGCTTCGGTCTCCGCCCTCGGCCGCACCGCCGCTGCGGGATCCGCCGGGAGCTTCGGCTCGGCGGAGCGGGCCGAAGGCGTTGTTTGCGATTCCGGCCCTTCTGGCGCCGATCGGGCCGAGAATGCCGCCGGCGCCTCAGCGAGACCCCGTGCCGCGGCGTCGGACTTCGGGGCGTTCGGCACGTTTCCGCCGCCCGTAGCCGGCGGCTCATCCATGGGGAGAACGGATGAACCGGCAGCATGGGCGGTGCCGACCGCAATCGCCGCCCCGCCCGGACGCGGAGCAGCCGGAACGTCCGCGGCCGCGCCGCTCCGCGGCGTCCCCGCGGCGCGTCCAAGCAGCTCGTCTTCTCCTTGGTTCAGCAGCGCTTCCCCTTCCGTCAGCAACGTTTGGAGGCGGCTCGCCAATTCGGACGCCGCAGGCGATTTCGGACGGGCGTCCGCCGCCCACTCTTGCAATGCCGCGGCGAATCCCGACCACCGCTCC
This sequence comes from Cohnella caldifontis, assembly GCF_029360585.1. GTDB lineage: Bacteria > Bacillota > Bacilli > Paenibacillales > Paenibacillaceae > Cohnella > Cohnella caldifontis. Next base: position 259,915 of record NZ_JAQZSJ010000002.1, read on the forward strand.
TGGATCGGGGAACCGTACAACGCTTGCTTGAGCGAAGCGACCGTCGTTTCGGTCGGCGGAAGTCCTCTACGGAAAGCCACCCCGGCAGCGGACGTCCATTCGGAGGTATCTTCACCCGAAGGTTTCAGCCCAAGCGCCGTCCGGAAATACGCCGCCGTATCTTTGCCGACCGGGTAACCGTCCCTTTTCAACCCCCGAAGCAGCTCGAAAGCCCACTTCTGTTCGGGCAAACCGAACGATTTCAACGTTTCCCGGAAGTTTTCGTCGGGCGCCGCGTCCTCGGTTTCGGCGAGCGGCTTTAACACGACCGTTCCTCCGGAGGAAGGTTGAACCTGGAGCAGCGTCCCCCGCCCCGCCGGCAAATCCGCTTCCAGCTTGGCGCGTACCGGAACTCCGCCGATATTCATCAGGGCTTCCCCGTTTTCCAGCATCTCCAGCAGCACGCCGCGTACGATTTGCCCGATCCGCAGCTCCAAGGCTTTACTGTCGGTTGGAACCGAATCCCCCAGCAAGGCGCGAAGCATCGGTCCGATATTCATGCTCATGCTTCCGCCCTCCGGTTTCGCGCAAAGCGATCTACTCTATGTATCGGCATTGTCGGATCGACGCTGAACCTTTCAGAACAGTTCTTGCTGAACCGCGAACAAATTTCCGAGGAAGCTTTGGCGGTGCATCGGCGTCGGACCCATCCGCAACAACGCTTCCCGATGCTCCTTGGTGGCGTACCCCTTATGTTTCCCGATGCCGTATCCGGGGTAAAGCACGTCCCATACTTCCGCGCATAGCCGGTCTCGCGTCACTTTGGCGATAATGGAGGCGGCGCCGATCGACTGGCTTAAGAAGTCCCCTTTCACGATGGCGGTCTGCGGCAGATCCAACTCCACCGTCTCCGCGTCGATCAGCAAATGCTCCGGAACGATCCCGAGCCCAAGCACCGCCTGTTTCATCGCGAGGCGCGAGGCTTGCCGGATGTTGATCCGGTCGATGACGGAGGCCTCCACGCGGGAGACGGACCACGCGGACGCCTCGCGGATAATGTCTTCATACAATTGCTCTCGCTTTTTTTCGCTGAGCTGTTTGGAGTCGTTGACGCCTTCCAGCACCAGCCCCGGGGGCAGAATGACCGCCGCGGCCACGACGTCGCCGAACAGGCAGCCCCGCCCGACTTCGTCGATTCCGGCCACGGCCGTCAAACCATGCGACCACAGCTCGGTTTCGAACCGTAACCGGTACTCGTTTTCATCCATGCGATGTACGCCCTTTCGCGTTGTTTCGACTTCTCCATTGTCCATCATCGCTTCGCGATCGGTCAACGGCGGATTCGGCCGGTCAGGCGCTTTCTTGCTTTCATTTCTTGGTCCAAGAGGCGCCATCTGGTTTTATAGGAAGATTTCGATGTATATTGGAGAAGAAAAATGTCCGCTCCGGATCCTGAGAAGGGGGGCTAAGGCCTTGCAAACGAAATCCGACCGGATCCTCCTTATCGTTTTTCTTTCGCTTTCCGCGGCTTTCTTCGGTTTCGTCCGGCTGTTCACCTTCGCCTACAAAACCGGAGGTCCTGTTTCCGGCAACGGGAATCCGGGACTCCTGATCGCGTTTCCCGCCCTCGTCTTTTATTCCGTTACGCTTTTCTACATCTATAAGGCCGGCCGGTATTTCTTCAGGTTCGGGAACCGAAGAGTCGCCTCCCGTTATCCGTTGGTCCTTTTCTTCCCGCTTGCGGTCTGCGGGTACGGAGAGTTCCGGTTCGCCCGTTCTTTGCTGCGGCATCTGGGAGGAGGTCCCGGCGATCCCGATTCCGTCATTTACCGCTGGCCGCTGTTGAACCAATACACGAACACCATGTTTTTGAACGCCTATACGTTTATCGGCGGCATCCTCATCGCCTTGCTCATCGGATGCTGCGTTGAAGGGTCGAGACGTGTTTGGCCGTTATTCCCGGAGTGACCGAAAAATCTCTGCGGAGACCTTTCAAGCGAACGCGAGGCAAAACGGTGACTTCGGCGATTTAGAGCACGTGGTGCGCTAATTCAGCGGTTGAACGCTGAGTTCGGCCATATAGAGCACGTGGTGCGCTACTGCAGCGACTGAACGGTGAGTTCGGCCATTTAGAGCACTCGCTGCGCAATTGCGGCGACATTCCGTGAACGGGAAACAAAAAAGAGGCCTTTCGGCCCCTCGGGTTTGGAAAATGTTCGTTTTCGTTCTACCGTGTTTCGTTCGCATCCGCACCATTAACCGTAACCGGTATCGGACTTTCCAACGTCAGCCGCCCGAGCTTGCCGGACCGCAAATCCCGCAGCAGCACCCCGGCTGCCTTCTCGAAATCGACGTGCCCGCCGCCGGCGAGGCATCCCCTTCTTCTGCCGATCGCCTCCAACACCTCCGCCGCGGATTGCATATCCGGCAGACGCTCCGGCAAATGGGCCAAACCGTATCTATCGCGCAGTACGTCGCCATAGTCCGCCGCCAAAATCTGCAGCGTAAAGCAGGCTACCTCGTCGATATGCAGCACTTCTTCCTTGATCGCCCCGGTCGCCGCGAGCAGGCTGCCCGCATTCGGATCCTCGAATTTGGGCCACAATATGCCCGGCGTATCGAGCAGCTCCAGGTCCGATCCCGTGCGGATCCATTGCTGGCCTTTCGTCACGCCCGGACGGTCTCCGGTCGCCGCGGCGCTCCTTCCGGCAAGCCGGTTAATGAGCGTCGACTTGCCGACGTTCGGGATGCCCACGATCAAGGCGCGGACCGGACGCGGCTTCATCCCTTTGGCCAGTTGGCGTTCGATTTTGGCGCGCATGAGCTCTCGCGCTTTCGCGGGGATCTCCTTGACCCCCGCTCCGCTGTTCGCGTCGATCGCGTGCGCTTCGTGTCCGAGCGCGCGGAACCAGGCCGTCCACTCCGCCGTGCGGCCGGGATCGGCCAAGTCGGCTTTGTTCAGGAGCACGAGCCGCGGCTTGGAACCGACGATCTCGTCGACCATCGGGTTGCGGCTCGACTGCGGGATGCGCGAATCGATCAGTTCGAACACGACGTCGATCAGCTTGAGCTTTTCTTCGATTTGGCGTTTGGCCCGGGTCATATGCCCGGGAAACCATTGGATCGTCATCGCTCCGCCCTCCTTCCGCCGCGCCGATCGCCGCCGGCTAGTGCTTGATAAAATGGAAATCCGGAAGCGGCCAGTAGACCAAATCCGCGCGGCCGACCACGCGGCTAAGCGGAATGAAGCCGATCGTGCGGCTGTCTTCGCTGTTCGAACGGTTGTCCCCCATGACGAACAACGCGCCTTCCGGAACTTTGCCGTCGGGATTTTGGCTGTTCGGGAAATCATCCCACCACTGGCCGGCCGAGTTGTAGTCATTGCCCGCCGCATGGGCGGCGTCGTACGCCGCTTTCAAATACGGCTCCTCGATCTGTTGGCCGTTTATGTAAACTTTGTCGCCATCCACTTTGACCGTGTCGCCCGGCACGCCGATGACCCGTTTGATGAAGTCGCGGCCTTCGTCCGGCACGTGGAACACGATCACTTCCCCGCGCTTGGGCTTGCGGATATCATATACGATTTTGTTGACGATGATCCGTTCCCGGTCCCAGAAATTCGGCTGCATGGACGGACCGTCCACGATAAACGGGCTGACCAGCAGCCACCGGATGACGAAAACGAGCAGCCCGGCGATCGCCAGCGCCTTGATCCACTCCACGAGCTCCCCGGCCAGCCGGGACGACTCTTGCTTGCGCGGAGCGGCCGGCTCCTCCGGAGAACGGTCTCCGGCGTCCGTACCGCCCGGTTCGCCCGTTTCGGAGTTCGCGCCGTTTGCCGCCGTTCGATCGGCGAATGGTTCCCGCTCTTCGGATTCGGGATGTTGCCGTTCATCCATGGATTCGTTCGCCTCGCTTCTCTTTCCGCCGCAGGATGGTGGAATGGGTATCGATCTCCCGAAAATGCAAAAAGGGGGACTCGCCTAAGCCAAGCCCCCCTTGTATGCGGATTATCGAATTTCTTTGATACGGGCCGCTTTCCCGCGCAGGTTGCGCAGGTAATACAGCTTGGCGCGGCGGACTTTGCCGCGGCGTGCCACTTCGATCTTCTCGATGCGGGGCGAATGTACAGGGAACGTACGCTCGACTCCGACGCCGTACGAGATTTTGCGAACCGTGAACGTTTCGCTGATGCCGCCTCCGCGACGCTTGATCACGACGCCTTCGAACAGCTGGATCCGTTCGCGGGAGCCCTCGACGACCTTCACGTGCACTTTCAGCGTGTCGCCCGGGCGGAAGCTCGGGATGTCTTTGCGCAACTGCTCTTGCGTAATCGTTTGAAGCAGACTCATGAGGGTGTTCCTCCTTCCGTCATAGACGTTCGTGTCTCCGCTCCCCGGATGCCTTCATCCGGATCATGGCGTGCAGAGGACCGTCCGTAATCCATGTAAACAACATTTAAAATATTACCACAGCCGGGACGGAAACACAACCGAAAAATCGAGCGTTACTCGAATTCCAGCTCGGCGCGTTTTTCCTCCAGCCACTTTCGCTCCGCGGCCGTCAATTCGGCGCGTTCCAGCAAATCCGGCCGGCGCACGAACGTCCGCTCCAGCGACTGCCGCCGCCGCCACTTGGCGATCTCGGCGTGGTTCCCGGAGAGCAGCACGTCCGGCACGGCCCAACCGCGGAATTCCGGGGGCCGGGTGTAATGAGGGTACTCCAGCAAGCCGTCCTGAAACGAATCGGCCAGCGCCGAATTTTCGTTTCCGAGCACGCCGGGCAGCAATCGGACGACGGCATCGATGACCGCCATCGACGGAAGTTCCCCTCCGGTCAGCACGTAATCGCCGATGGACAGCTCGTCCGTCACCAGAAACTCGCGGATCCGCTCGTCATACCCTTCATAATGACCGCAAATAAACACGAGATGGGATTCCCGCGCCAGCTCCTCCGCTTTCCGTTGGGTGAACGTCTCGCCTTGCGGGCACATCAAAATCACCCGGGCCGGCTTGCCGCCTTCGCCTCCGGCCCGTTCCAGCACGTGTTCCACCGCTCCGAAAATCGGCTCCGGCTTGAGCACCATGCCGCCGCCCCCGCCGTAAGGCGTATCGTCGACGGTATGGTGCTTGTTGGTGGAGAATTCCCGGAAATTCAAAGTGGACAGCTCCACGATCCCGCGTTCCCGCGCCTTTCCTAAAATGCTGCTGCCGAACACCCCGTCGAACATTTCCGGAAACAAGGTCAGCACGTCGATGCGCATCGTTTACAGCAGCCCTTCCATGAGATGGACCTTCACCCGTTTGGCCGCCACGTCCACGTCCAGCACGACGTCGTCGATGACCGGCAGCAGCAGCTCTTTGCCTTTCGGCCGCTTGACGACCCAGACGTCGTTGGCTCCGGGAGACAGCACGTCCGTCACCACGCCGAGCGCCTCGCCTTCCTCGCTGACGACCTCGCAGCCGACGATGTCGCGGACGTAATATTCGCCCTCTTCGAGCGGAACCCGGTTTTCCGCGCTCACCTTGAGCTCCCAGCCTTTATACCGCTCTACGTCGTTGATGTTGTCGTAGCCCTGCAGCTTCACGATCTGCAGGTTTTTCTGCTCCCGCGAAGATTGGATGAAGACGGGAACCGAGTCTCCCGCGCCGTCCGGCGGAACCATGAGCAGCCGGCTGCCCGACTTGAACCGGACTTCGGGAAAATCCGTTTGGGGCCATACCCGGAGCTCGCCCCGCACCCCGTGCGTGTTTACGATTTTTCCGACGTTGAGCATTCGTTCCTCCGCCATGGAGGTTGCCCCCTTTGCGATTGCCTGTGCCCTCTCGGACCTGCGAAAAGGGGCCAGATCTGCATCGCTGCATCTCTTGCCCCTTTTCCCTAATCCGAAATAATGTCCACGATGACGCGTTTCCGCTCCTTGACGGCAGCGGATGAGACGACGGTGCGCAGCGCCTTGGCGATGCGGCCTTGTTTGCCGATGACTTTCCCGACATCGCCGGGATGAACGGAAAGCTCGTACACCAGGCCACGCGCGTCTTCCTTGACCTGGACCTGCACGTCTTCCGGATGATCCACCAACGCCCGGGCGATGACCCGAATCAGCTGTTCCATGGCTCATTTCCTCCGGTTCCTCGTACCGCCGCGGCCGAAGGAGCCGACGGCCAGGACGTTACTTCTGGAGCTTGGATTCGTGGAACTTCTTCATGACGCCGGCTTTGCTGAGCAAGCTGCGGACCGTGTCGGAAGCTTGCGCGCCGTTTTGCAGCCATTTAAGCGCTTTTTCCTCGTCGATCTGCACTTGGGCCGGCTGAGCGACCGGGTTGTAGATGCCGATCTCTTCAATGAAGCGGCCGTCGCGGGGAGACCGGGAATCGGAAACGACCACGCGGTAGAACGGGGCTTTGTGGGCGCCCATCCGTTTCAGACGAATGCGGGTTGCCATTGGTAAATTCACCTCCTTAAACGGGATCGAAAACGCCAGCGGATGGATGCCCATCCTCGTGGAGCGATCGGACAGCGATGCCGCTAAGGGACACAACGGACGTTATTCGGGCCATTCTCGTCCCATTCGCATTCTAACGGACACCATCGCACTTATTTGGGTAAATTCCCCATCTATTGATAGATTTCGTTGTCATTAAGGGCTGTGGTGTCCGTTACGGTTTGGACAAGGCCGATTATCGCAAAATAGGGTCCGTCGTGTCCGTTAGGATCGGCGCCAGCCCTTCAGGAGCTTAGAACGGGAACTTCATGCCGCCCTTGCCGCCTTTGCCGAGCATTTGCTTCAGCGCCTTCATGCCGCCCTTCGGACCTTTGCCTCCCGGACCCATGAGGCCCGAGAACTGCTTCATCATTTTCTTCATGTCCTCGAACTGGCGGAGCAGGCGGTTCACGTCGGCGACCGTCGTGCCGCTGCCCGCGGCGATCCGCTTGCGCCGGCTGAAGTTGATCAGCTCCGGCTTCAGCTTCTCCTGGCGGGTCATCGATTTGACGATCGCTTCCGTGCGCGCGATCTGCTTCTCGTCGACTTTGAAATTGGGCATGCTCTTCAGCTTGCCCATGCCGGGCATCATGTCCAGCAGCTGGTCGAGCGGCCCCATCTTGCGGACCTGCTCCATCTGCTCCAGGAAATCCTCGAGCGTGAACTCCGCGGTGCGCATTTTGCGTTCCATCTCCGCGGCTTTCTCCGCGTCGATGCCCGCCTGCGCCTTCTCGATCAGCGATAGCATGTCGCCCATGCCGAGAATCCGCGAAGCCATCCGGTCCGGATGGAACGCCTCCAGCTGGTCGATCTTCTCGCCGGTCGACGCGAACTTGATCGGGCAGCCGGTAACGGCTTTGACCGACAACGCCGCGCCGCCCCGGGTGTCGCCGTCGAGCTTGGTCAGCACCACGCCCGTCAGCGCCAGCTTCTCATGGAAGCTCTGGGCCACGTTGACCGCTTCCTGGCCGGTCATGGCATCGACGACCAGCAGTACTTCGTCGGGGTCGACCGCGTCGTGGATCTGCTTGATTTCCTCCATGAGCGCCTCGTCGATCTGCAGGCGCCCGGCGGTATCGATCAGCACGTAATCGAGGCCTTCGTCCTTCGCTTTCTGCACGCCCTGTTTGGCGATTTCCACCGGACTTACTTGATCGCCGAGCGTAAACACCGGCACGCCGATCTGCCCGCCCAGCACTTCGAGCTGCTTGATCGCCGCGGGACGGTAAATGTCGCCTGCCACGAGCAGCGGCTTCTGGTTCTCTTTTTTCAGGAGGTTCGCGAGCTTGCCGGTCAGCGTCGTCTTGCCGGCGCCCTGGAGACCCGCCATCAGCACGACGGTCGGCGGCTTGTTCGCTTTGACCAGCTTAGCCTGCGTGCCGCCCATGAGCTCGGTCAGCTCTTTGTTGACGATATCGATGACGACCATCGCGGGCGTGAAGCTTTTCATGACTTCCTGCCCGACGGCCTTCTCTTTCACCTTGGCGATGAAATCCTTGACGACCTTGAAGTTGACGTCGGCTTCGAGCAGCGCAAGCCGAACTTCGCGCATCGCCTCGTTGACGTCTTCCTCGGTCAGCTTGCCGCGTCCCCTCAGCTTGCCGAACACGTTCTGCAGCCGGGACGTCAATCCTTCGAATGCCATTTTTGCCCCTCCTTTAACGGAAGAAAGGTCAATCCCTTAAGCGGGCCGCCGATTCGAGCAGCGGACCCCGCCGGTCGGCCGGCAGCCGTCCGATTTCCCGCTCCAGCCGGTCGATGTCCTCCTGGAGCCTCTCGTGGCGGGCGGCCAGGCCCAGCTTTTCTTCATAACTTTCCAGCGTCAACGTGCCGCGTTTCAGATGCTCGTAGACCGCCTGCCGGCTGATGTTGAATTCCGCGGCGATCTCGCCGAGGGAATAATCGTCTTGAAAATAGCTTTTCAGGAACGTCTGCTGCTTCTCCGTCAAAAGAGGACCGTAAAAGTCGAACAGGACGTTGATCCGGTTCGTCTTCTCCAGCGCGTTCTCCCCGTTCACCCCAGGTCACCCTTTCGCCCCGTGTTAAGGAAAAACACTTTACAGCCGAACGTACTCCCCCATCTTAACGAAAACGAAAACGGATGTCAAGGAATTCTCCTTAACACCCGTTTCGCCTATTCGCGTTTCGATTAGGAGCTTGCGGACTCGGCGGCCGTTTTCTGCGGAACCGCCACGGTTTCCGAATGCGGCTTTACCTTACGGATAAAGAAGGCCAATACCAGCGCGGCGACGATCATCCACATGGAAATCTCGAACGCGAAGTTGATGCCGTAAACCGTCGCTTGATCGGTGATCTCCTTCATTTGGGCGGCGTTGGCCGCGTCCTGCGGGTTGATCTTCGCGGCGATGACGAGATCCTTGCCCTTCGACTCGGCGGCGTTGGTGAAGAATGTCACCAGCAGCGCCGTGCCGAGCGCACCGGCGATGTTCCGCAGCGTCTGCGACATCGCCGAGCCGTGCGCGTTGAGCCGCTGGGGCAGCTGGTTCATGCCGGCCGTCTGGATCGGCATCATCAGCATGGACATCCCGAACATCCGCAGCGTGTACAGCAACAGCATGTGGTTATACGACGTGTCGACCGTAAGCTGCGTAAACTCGTACGTCGTGCCTGCGGTAATCAGGAGTCCGATGACCGACAGCCAGCGGGCGCCGACTTTGTCGAAAATCATGCCGGTGATCGGGGACATGACGCCCATGAGCAGCGCGCCCGGCAGCAGCAGCAAGCCGGATTTCAGCGGGGTGAAGCCCCGGATATTCTGCAGGAAGATCGGAAGCAGGATCATGGCGGAGAACATGGCCATCGTGATGATGACGTTAATCAAGGTCGTGAGCGAGAACATGTCGAATTTGAAAACCCGGAACTCCAGGATCGGCTTCTCGACCTTCAGTTCCCGCCAGACGAACAGGATCAGGAACACGACGCCCGCAGCCAAGCTGACGATGACGCGCGCGTTGTCCCAGCCGTCCGTGGACGCGTCGCTGAATCCGTACAGCAGGCCGCCGAAACCGATCGTCGAGAAAATGACGCCCCAAATGTCCAGCTTGGGCAAGGAGTTCTTGGTAACGTTCTTCATGGAGAACGCCCCGAAAACCAAACCGATCACCGCAAGCGGCAGCACGATGTAGAACAGCACCCGCCAGGAATGGTGCTCGACGATCCAGCCCGACAAGGTCGGGCCGACGGCCGGCGCGAAAATCATCGCGAGACCCATCATGCCCATCGCTTTCCCGCGCTGTTCGATCGGGAAAATCGTCAGGAACACGATGGACATGAGCGGCATCAGGATGCCGGCGCCCGCGGCTTGGATCAAACGTCCTGCGAGCAGCACTTCGAATCCGGGGGCGAGCGCGCACATCAGAGTGCCGACCGTGAACAAGCTGGTTGCGCTAACGAACAGTTGGCGAGTGGTGAACCGCTCGATCAGGAACGCGCTGATCGGAACGAGGATGCCGTTCAGCAGCATGTAGCCGGTGATCAGCCATTGGATCGTGCTTTCCCCGACGTTCAAGTCTTTCATCATGGTGGGCAGGGCGACGTTGAGCAAGGTCTGACTTAAGATCGCCACGAAAGCGGCGATTAGCAGGGACGCGACGATCGGCGCCCTTTTGATTTGATTTTGTACGGCTTCCATTTCTCACTTATCCTCTCCGTTTTGCAGTAAGTCGATGATTTTGCCTTGAACCCTCAGCAAATGGCCAATATCCTCTTCCGACAGCGTAAGCAAGGGAGACAGGCGATCCAAGATCCGATCGTTCATTTGTTCGACCATCTCATTCCCGGCCGAACTCAAGTTCAGCTCGACGGCGCGCCGATCCTTCTCCAACCTTTCCCGCTCGATGAACCCGGCCTGGACGAGCCGGTCCACGACGCCGCTGACGGTGCTGGCGCCCGAATGCATGAGCTCGGACAGCTCGTTCAAGCCGATCCGAGGATATTGCTTGAGAACGCGCAACGCAAGAAATTGAATCGGCGTAATCCCGAATTCCTCGCAATCTCTGCGGGTCACGTGGAAAAAGACGCGGTTCAATTCGCGAAGCGAATCGCCAATCCGAACGATCGGATTGCGGTCATCCATTTCCTCCCATCCTTCGCAGCCGAATATTTCGCACACGAAATATCTTAATATCCGTCACCTTCCCCGTCAAGGAGAGGAATACATTCCCTATGACGAAACGAACCGCATGTCTCCGCTTACATCGGATCCATGCGGCCCCATATCATTAGTTTTCTTCCGTTTCCTCCGGATTACCCGCCAAACCCGCGAAAAGCGCGTGCACGAATTGCTCCGCGTCGAATTCCTGCAGATCGTCCATTTTCTCGCCGAGCCCGACGAATTTCACCGGCAGCGCCATTTCGTTGCGGATGGCGATCACGATGCCGCCCTTGGCGGTACCGTCCAGCTTCGTCAGGACGAGGCCGGTGACGCCGCTCTTCTCGCCGAAAAGCTTCGCCTGCTGCAACGCGTTCTGCCCGGTGGCGGCGTCCAGCACGAGCAGCGTTTCATGCGGGGCGCCCGGGATTTCCCGCTGGATGACGCGGTGGATCTTGGCGAGCTCCTCCATGAGGTTGGCTTTGTTCTGCAGCCGTCCCGCCGTATCGCACAGCAGGACGTCGACGCCCCTGCGCTTGGCTTCCTGCACCGCGTCGAACATGACCGCCGCCGGATCGGAACCGGCTTCCTGCCGGATGACATCCACGCCGGTGCGCTGGCCCCATACTTCGAGCTGCTCGATCGCGCCGGCGCGGAACGTGTCTCCCGCGGCCATGAGCACCGTTTTTCCTTGCTGCTTGAAGCGCCACGCCAGCTTGCCGATCGTCGTCGTTTTCCCGACGCCGTTGACGCCGACGAACAAGATGACGGTAATGCCGTCCGGATTCGTTTTCAACGCCGCGTCTTCCCCGGAACCCCGCAGCATGTCCATCAGCTTCTCGCTGAGGATCGGCTGCAATTCGGCCGGCTGATCGATTTTGCGTTTCTTCACTTCATCCCTCAGGTCGTCGATCAGCTCCATGACCGTGTTCACGCCGACGTCCGCGCCGATCAGGATTTCTTCCAATTCTTCGAAGAAAGCCTCGTCGATCTTGCTGCGACGCGTGAACAGCTCGGCCACCCGGTCCGTCAGCAAGCTGCGGGTTTTCGCGAGCCCTTCCTTGAACTTGCTCGTCACCGCTTCCGTCTTGGACGCGATGCTCTCCCGGAGTCGTTTGAAAAAACTCATTCCTCTACCTCCAAACCGTTTACGCGGTGGCCGTCATCAAATCGTCCGTGTCCTCCAGGCGGACGGACACCAGCTTCGAGACGCCGCCTTCTTCCATGGTGACGCCGTACAGCATGTCCGCCTCTTCCATCGTCCCTTTGCGGTGGGTGACGACGATGAACTGCGTCGTTTCTGAAAATTCCCGCATGTATTGCGCGTACCTCGCCACGTTCGCTTCGTCCAGCGCCGCTTCGACCTCGTCGAGCACGCAGAACGGCACCGGCTTGACGTTCAGGATCGCGAACAGCAAAGCGAGCGCGGTCAGCGCCCGTTCGCCGCCGGACATGAGCTGCAGGTTTTGCAGCTTTTTGCCCGGAGGCTGCGCGACGATATCGATGCCGCTGTCGAGCGGACTGTCCGGCTCGGTCAGGATCAGGTCCGCCCGGCCGCCGCCGAACAGGCGCGAGAAGACGACGACGAAATGCTTGCGGATGTCCGCGAACGTCGTCAGGAAGCGGCGGGACATCTCTTCGTCCATTTCCCGGATGATGCCGTGCAGCTTCGTCTTCGCTTCGATCAGGTCGTTCTTCTGGCCGGACAGGAACTCGTAACGTTCGCTGACGCGTTTGAACTCCTCGATGGCGCCCATGTTTACGTCGCCTAGCATCGTGATTTTACGCTTGAGCTCCCGGACTTCGTTCTGGGCCGCCGGCACGTCCTCCGGAACGGCGTAACGTTCCTTGGCCAGCTCGAAGCCGATTTCGTATTCCTCGCTCAGCTTGCGCAGCAGGTTTTCCAGCTCGACGTCAAGCCGGCCTTCGGCGATTTCCGATTGGCGCAGCGAATCCTCGACGTTCCTCAGCTTCGTCCGCTGCTCCTTCGTCTCGCCTTCCTTGATTTCCAGCTCTTTCAGCTTGAGGGTCCGGTCGGCGCGTTTGAATTCGATCCGTTCCGTCAGGCTCTTCCGCTGGATTCTCAACTCGTTCAGCCGTTCGCGCTGGGACACGAGCTCCTGCTCCGTGCGGGCCGACTCGGCTTCGTTGTTGGCCAGCGATTCCGCCAGCCCTTTGCGCTCCGCGGACAGGCGCGACAGCTCCGCCCGCACGCGGGCGCTCTGCTCGTCGGTCGAGGCCATGTCCTGCTCCAACCTGGCGATCGTGACTTTGAGCTCGGTGAGCGCCGACTGCAGCTCTTCCTTCTCGGACTGGGTGCGGCGCCGGAGCTCTTCCGCCTCGCGGATGCGCTCCTGTACGCGCCGTTCCTCTTCCGTCAACGCCGTAAGGCGGGCTTCCGCTTCGCCTTTCTGCGCTTCGAGTCCGCCGGCCTCCGCCGCGAAGGACGACTTTTCCCCGTCCAAGGCGGCGCGCTGCTCGCCGAGCTGGACGACTTCGTCCTGGATCCGCTGCAGGTCGGCGTGCGCTTGCTGCTCGTTCAGGCGCTCTTTCTCTCCGGCTTCCCGCAGCTGTTCGATATTTTGCGAGGCGTGGGCCAGCTCTTTCTTGAGGTCGTCGACCTCCGCTCTCGCGGTCTCCCGCGCCTTCTCCGCTTCGGCGATCTCCTTCTCCAGCTCTTCGAGCTGGCGCTGGCGGCCGAGCAGGCTGGCCGACTTCTTCTGCAGGCTGCCGCCCGTCATCGAACCGCCGGGATTGACGACGTCCCCGTCCTTCGTCACGACGCGATAGCGGTATTGGAGCCGGGACGCGATGCGGTTCGCCTGCTCCAGCGTTTCCGAAACGAGCACGTTGCCGAGCAGGCTGCCGACGATGCCTTCGTAACGCGGCTCCGTGGCGACGAGTTCGGACGCGACGCCGACGAAACCTTCCGCCTGCTCCAGCATGCGGCGGTCGCCGTCTCCCAGATGGCGGGGACGGATGACGTCGAGCGGCAGGAACGTCGCGCGGCCGGACTGCCGCTGCTTCAGGTAAGCGATCGCGGCCCGGGACGTACGCTCGTCCTCCATGACGATGTTCTGGAGGGCGCCTCCCAACGCCGTTTCGACGGCGGTTTCCAGATGCGCCGGCACGCGGATCAGCTCCGCGACGGCGCCGTGCACGCCATGGAGCTGGCCGCGTCCCGCCGCCCGCAGCACTTCGCGCACGCCGTGCTGGAAACCGTCGTAATCGTTTTGAAGCTCCTTGATCGTATCCCGCCGCGACACGAGCGCCTCCCGCTTCTGTTCCCAGCGGCGGGCGTTCGCCTGAGCCTCCTCCACTTTGCGCTGCAGCTCGCCGGAACGGGCGCCTTCGGACACCAGGCGGTCGCGCACTTCGACTAATTGCCGGGCCGCTTCAGCCAACCTTTCCTCCGCGCGGACGCGCCGTTCTTCCAGCTCGGCCTGTTGGCGGCTCCATTTCTCTTCCTCTTCCGTGATGCGCGCCAAACGCCGCTCCAGCATTTCGCGCTGACCTTCGCCGTAGCGGATTTCATTGCGGGCCTGCGCCATCGCGTTCATGACCTCGAACAGCTCGGCCTTCAGCTTATTCTCGGCTTCCTCGCTGCCGTCGGCCAGCGCCAGCCGCTCCTCTTCCGTCTCCAGCTTGGCCGCCAGCGCCGCATGCTCGGCTTCGGCCTGGCTCCGGCGGGTTTGCAAGGCCTCGGCTTCCGCCGAAGCCTCCGCATGCCGCTTCTCGGCGGAAGCCAGCGATTCTTTCAGCCCTTCGCGATTGCGTTCCAAGTTGGTCTTCCGCTCGGCGAGCAGCTCTCCGTAGCCTTCGGACTTCTCGGTTTCCTCGCTGCAGCGCAGCAGCTCGTCTTGCAGGGAGGCCAGCTCGTCCTCCAAGCGGTTCAGCGCCTGGCGGTCTTCCTCGAGCTGCGCGTCGTGCGCGCTTACGAACGTGCCGAGAGCCGTCTGCTCCTCGCGCAGCGCGGCCAGCCGTTCGTTCAGCTCTTTCCAGGAAGCGTGCACGCCTTCGATCTGATGGACGTAAAGCGCGATTTCCTTGTTTTTCAGCTGCTCTCTGAGCGTCTTGAACGTCTCGGCTTTCTCGGCCTGCTTCCGCAGCGGCTCGATCTGGCCCTCGAGCTCGCTGACGAGGTCGTGGATCCGCAGCAGGTTGTTCTCCGTGTCCTCGAGCTTTTTCTGGGCTTCCTTCTTGCGGCTTTTGTATTTCACGATGCCGGAAGCTTCCTCGAAAATGCCGCGGCGGTCTTCGGAACGGGTACTGAGGATTTCCTCGATTCGGCCTTGCCCGATGATCGAATAAGCCTCTTTGCCGATGCCCGTATCCATGAACAACTCGGTGATATCCTTCAGCCGGCAAGGCTGCTTGTTGATCAGATATTCGCTCTCCCCGCTGCGGTGGACGCGGCGGGTGACCGTGACCTCCGTGAAATCGAGGGGCAGCGCCTTGTCGGCATTATCCAGCGTAAGCGAAACTTCGCCGAAGCCGACCGGCTTGCGCGTGTCGCTGCCGGCGAATATGACGTCCTGCATGTTGCCGCCGCGGAGCGACTTGGCGCTCTGCTCGCCGAGCACCCAGCGGATGCCGTCGGAAATGTTGCTTTTGCCGCTGCCGTTCGGGCCGACGACCGCCGTGATGCCGCGGGTGAATTCCAGCTCCGTGCGGTCGGCGAACGATTTGAATCCGGCCAGCTCGATTCGTTTCAGAAACATGCGAAAATCCTCACCTCATCAGCATTCTGAAAACGGCGAATACTTGCGTTAACCTTTCGTCAGCGCCCGCAGCGCTTCCGATGCCGCTTGCTGCTCCGCTTCCTTCTTGGAGCGTCCGGCCCCGTGGCCGAGCGCCTGCTGCCCGATCAGCGCGACGGCGACGAATTCCCGGTCGTGCGCGGGGCCCCTCTCTTCCACGATCCGGTATTCGAGCGGGCCTTGGCCAAGCTGCTGCACCTTCTCCTGAAGCTCGGTTTTGTAATCTTTGAGCGGCGCTCTCCCGTCTTCCGGCAAATGGGGGAACAAGTGTCGGTTCAGGAAAGTCTGGACCGCACCCAGTCCTTGATCCAGGTAAAGAGCGCCGACGAACGCCTCGAAGGCGTCAGCCAATAGGGAGGGCCGCGTTCGGCCCCCCGTAAGCTCCTCCCCTTTGCCGAGGAGCACGACTTGCCCGAATTCGAGCGCTTCGGCAAAACGGACAAGCGACGGCTCGCAGACGATGCTCGCGCGCAGGCGGGTCAGCTCGCCTTCCGGACGGTCCGGGTACTTGCGGTACAAATATTCCGATACGGTGAGCTGCAAAACGGCGTCGCCCAGGAACTCCAGCCTCTCGTTGTCCGAGGTCCGGGCTCCCCTTTGTTCATTCACGTATGAAGTATGCGTAAAAGCCTGCCGCAGCAGCGCCGCGTTCCGGAACGTAAAGCCCGTCCGCTCCTGCAGCTTGCGAAACGATTCCTTCACCTGCTCGCACCGCCTTTCTCCGGATAAGACGCTTCAAACAGAAACGACGCAAGCGGCACCGGCCGCCTGCGTCGCCGTTTTCGCGCCGATTAGGCTTCGTATTTGCGCATGATGACGGTCGCATTATGGCCGCCGAATCCGAAGGAATTCGACAACGCCGTGCGGATGTCCGCCTTGCGGGGCGCATTCGGCACGTAGTCGAGATCCAGCTCCGGATCCTGGCGATCCAGATTAATCGTCGGCGCGATCACGCCGTTCTGCAGCGTCAGCGCCAAAATCACCGCCTCGATGCCGCCCGCGGCGCCGAGCAGATGCCCGGTCATCGACTTCGTCGAGCTCACCGCCAGCTTGTAGGCGTGGTCGCCGAACGTCGTCTTGATCGCGGTGGTCTCGGATTTGTCGCCGACCGGCGTCGAGGTTCCGTGCGCGTTGATGTATCCGATTTCTTCCGGTGCGATGCCGGCGTCCTTGATCGCCCTCGCCATGCAGCGGGCCGCTCCGTCCGGATCCGGCTCCACCATGTCGTAAGCGTCGCCGCTCATGCCGTAGCCGATGACTTCGGCGTATATATGGGCGCCGCGCCCCAGGGCATGTTCCAAGCTTTCCAAGATCAGAACGCCGGAGCCTTCGCCCATGACGAAGCCGTCGCGGTCCACGTCGAACGGCCGGCTCGCTTTCTCCGGTTCGTCGTTGCGGGTGCTCATCGCCCGCATCGAGCAGAACCCGGCCATCGCCATCGGCCGAACCGTCGCTTCGGCGCCGCCGCAGATCATCGCGTCGGCGTCGCCGCGCTGGATCATCCGGAACGAATCGCCGATGGAATGCGTTCCCGTGGCGCAGGCCGTCACGGTGGTCGTGTTCGGGCCTTTGGCGCCGGTGATCATGGAAATTTGGCCGCTGGCCATGTTGGCGATCATCATCGGGATGAAGAACGGGCTGACGCGGCGCGGTCCTCTCTCCAGGAGAAGGCTGTGCTGCTCTTCCCACGTGCCCAATCCGCCGATGCCCGAGCCGACGCTGACGCCGACGCGGTCCGACTCGGCGTTCGAACCGATTTCGAGTCCGGAATCCTTCAGCGCCATCAAGCTCGCGGCCGCGGCGAATTGCACGAACCGGTCCATTTTGCGCGCGTTTTTCTTATCCAAACCGTACGCTTCGGGATCCCAGTTCTTGATCTCCGCCGCGATTTTGGTCGTATAGTCGGAAGTATCGAAAGCTTCGATCCGGCTGACGCCCGACTTGCCCGCCAGCAGGTTGTTCCAAAAAGTCCGTATATCCGAACCGAGGGAAGTCACGACTCCCATCCCGGTAACGACGACGCGTTGTGCCAAAACGGTTTCACCTCTTCGGGGTAAAAGACGCTCGAATGTGGAGAGGTCCCGTCTTCCAACGGGACCGCGACCATTACGAATGAGATTGTATGTAATTTACGACTTCTCCCACCGTTGTGATCTTCTCTGCATCCTCGTCGGAAATCTCCAAGTCGAATTCGTCTTCGAGCTCCATCACGAGTTCTACCACGTCGAGAGAGTCAGCGCCCAAGTCGTCTTTGAAGGATGCTTCGGCGGTTACTTCCGCCTCTTCCACTCCCAGGCGTTCGACGACGATGCGTTTCACGCGCTCATAAACATCGGACATCCGGTTCACCTCCCTTAACGTATTATACGTGAATCATGGACAAAAAGCCATAGAAGCAAGCGTATACGGAAATCGCCCGAAATGCAAGTCCCGCCGGACGAGGAGGGTCATGGCAAGCCCGGCGGTTCCGCTTACATGTACATGCCGCCGTCGACGTGGATCGTCTGACCCGTCATGTACGAGGAAGCGTCGGACGCGAGGTACACCACCGCGGAGGCGATTTCCTCCGGCCGGCCGACCCGGCCCAGCGGAATGTCCTTCTCCAGCTTCTCCTTCATATCGGGAGGCAGCTTGTCGGTCATGTCGGTGGCGATGAATCCCGGAGCTACGGCGTTGACGGTGATGCCGCGGGAGGCCAGCTCCTTCGCCGCGGATTTGGTCAGGCCGATGACGCCGGCTTTGGAGGCGACGTAGTTCGCCTGCCCCGGGTTGCCGAGCGCGCCGACGACGGACGAGATGTTGATGATGCGGCCGGACCGCTGCTTCATCATGGAGCGCGTCACGGCTTTGATGCCGTTGAACACGCCTTTGAGGTTCGTCTCGATGACCTCGTCGAACTCTTCTTCCTTCATCCGCATGATTAGGTTGTCACGGGTAATGCCGGCGTTATTCACCAGGATGTCCAGCTTGCCGAACGCCTCCAGCGCCTGGGCGACCATGGCTTCGAATTCGGCGGCTTTGCCGACGTTCGCCTTGATCATGACCGCCTTGCGTCCGAGCGCTTCGATCGCTTTCACCGTCTCGGCCGCAGCCGCTTCGCTGCCGGCATAGTTCACGGCGACGTCGGCGCCCGCTTCCGCCAGCGCGACGGCGATCGCGCGGCCGATGCCCCGCGACGCGCCCGTCACGAGGGCGGCCTTGCCCGTCAAATCCCACATGGCCATGGGGAGACCTCCTTGGAAAATGGTTTGGTTGCAAGTTATTGAGGGGTTGGAATTAAGCCGGTGTGGCAGGCTGAATCCGCCGATACTACCCGCGTTGGCGGGGTTTAAGTCGGTAAAACCGACTTAACCGACCGTCGTACCCCGCGTGTATGGAGTTTAAGTCGGTAGAAACGGCTTAAACGTCCATCGTACCCTGCATCCGCAGGAGTTAAGTCGGCGGAACCGACTTAAACGACCGCTGTATCCCGCGTCTGCAAGGTTTAAGTCGGTAGAAACGGCTTAAACGTCCGCCCAGCCGACCGATTGCAGGGTTTAAGCCTGCGTGGCAGACTTAATCAGCCACAGCACCCCAAGTCAGCAGGGTTTAAGCCTGCTTTGGGCGGCGTTTAAACCGATGCGCCGTTTTAAGCCTGCCCCAGCGCAGCGGCTGCCGTGTTCACCGACACGACTTGCACGGTCTTGTCGATTTTGCGGATCAGCCCCGCCAGCACGGTGCCGGAGCCGATTTCCACGAACGTATCGACGCTTTGTCCGACCAGATAGCGGACGGTCTCTTCCCAGAGCACCGGGGAGACGACCTGCTTCACCAGCAGTTCGCGAATGGCCGCGCCGTCCGTAACGGGTTGCGCGTGCACGTTCGCCACGACCGGCACCTCGGCATCGCGGAATTCCGCTTTCGCCAGTTCCCCGGATAAGCGGTCCGCCGCGGGCTGCATCAGCGAAGAGTGGAACGGCCCGCTGACTTCCAGCGGAATGACGCGTTTGGCCCCGGCTTCCTTGCCCCGCTCGCCGACGGCCGCCACTCCGGCTGCCGTGCCCGATACGACGATTTGTCCCGGGCAGTTGACGTTGGCCAATTCCACAAGCCCGGCGTTCGCCGAGACGTCGCGGCACAGCGCCTCCAGCGGCTCGCGTTCCGCGCCGAGCACCGCCGCCATGGCACCTTGCCCGCCGGGCACGGCCTGCTCCATGAACAAGCCGCGCGCCCGCACGAGACGCACCGCGTCCTCGAAGCCCAGCACGCCGGCCGCCACCAGCGCGCTGTATTCGCCCAGGCTGTGCCCTGCCACGTAATCGGGTTTTACGCCTTGCGCCTTATAAACTTCCCACAGCGCCACGCTGGTCGTCAGAAGGGCCGGCTGCGTCAAAGCGGTCTGCCGCAGTTCTTCTTCCGGACCCTCGAAAATCGTCTTGCTCAGCGGGAACCCGAGAGCGGCGTCCGCGCGGTCGAAAATCTCCTTCGCCGCCGGCGACGTCTCGTAGGCGTCCTTCCCCATGCCGACCGCTTGCGCGCCTTGGCCGGGGAATACGAATGCGATTTTGCTCACTTGATCTCCTCCCGTAAGTTCGGCCGCGCTCCTTACAGAACGAGCGCCGACGCTCCCCAAGTCAGTCCTCCGCCGAAGCCGACGAGCAGCAGCGTGTCGCCGGTTTTCGCCCGGCCCTCCTCCACCGCTTCCGCAAGGGCGATCGGGATGGAAGCCGCGGAAACGTTCCCGTACCGGTCAAGGTTGACCATGGCTTTGTCTTCGGACAAGCCCAGGCGTTCCAAAGCGGCTTGCACGATGCGGATGTTCGCTTGATGGGGGACGAGCAGATCGATGTCCGCCTTGGCCAGGCCCGCCTTATCGAGCGCTTCTTCGGCGGCGCTGCCCATCACCCGGACGGCGAACTTGAACACGTCGCGGCCGTTCATTTCGAGAAAATGCTTTTTGTCCGCGACCGACTGTTCGGTCGCAGGCAAGCGGGACCCCCCGCCGCAAATGCGCAGCAACTCGCCGCCGGATCCGTCCGCGCCCAGCACGAACGACCGGAAGCCGCGGCCCTCCGGCACCTCGCCGACGACGACCGCGCCGGCCCCGTCGCCGAACAGGATGCAGGTATTGCGGTCCGTGTAGTCCGTGATGCGGGACAGCGTCTCCGCCCCGACCACGAGAATGCGGCGGTACATGCCCGTCTTCACGAAGCTCGCCGCCGTCGCCAATCCGTAGATGAATCCGGAGCAGGCGGCGGACAAATCGAACGCGGCCGCTTGCTTGGCGCCGAGGCGATCCTGCAGCAGGCAAGCGGTCGACGGGAAGAACATGTCCGGCGTGATCGTGGCCACGATGATCAAATCCAGCTGATCGGCCGTCAGGCCGGCCGCCGCCAGCGCCCGCACGGACGCCTCGTAAGCCAGGTCGGAGCTGGCCTGGGCCGGTTCCGCGATGCGCCGCTCCCGAATCCCCGTCCGCGTGACGATCCATTCATCGTTCGTTTCGACCATTTGCTCCAGATCCTTGTTCGTCAATCGGCGTTCCGGCACGTACTTGCCCGTCCCCAGAATGCCGACGGCAGTTTCCCTCATTCCCATCTCTCACTTTCCGCTGAATTCGCTTTTGATCGCGTCGATCAGGCCGCCCGCCAGCGCGCTGCGCGTCTGGCGGATCGCGATCTTCATCGCCCGGGCGTTGGACGAGCCGTGCCCTTTGACGACCAGACCGTTCAAGCCCAGCAAGGGCGCGCCGTTATATTCGTTGTAATCCATTTTATCCCGGATGCGGCGGAAAGCCGGCTTCAGGATGGCGGCTCCGATCTTGGACGTCACAGTAGCGGTGAGTTCCCGCTTCAGCAATTTGAAAATCGCTTCCGCCGTGCCCTCGATCGCTTTGAGCATGATATTGCCCGAAAACCCGTCGCAGACGATAATGTCGCAGACGCCGTACAGCACGTCCCGCGCTTCCACGTTGCCGACGAAATGGATCGGGGCCTGCTCCAGCAGCTCGAACGCGGCTTTGCTTTGTTCGTTGCCCTTGGCCGCTTCCGTCCCGACGTTGAGCAAGCCGACGCGCGGCCTCTCGATACCGTGCGCCTTCTGGCGGTAAAGGCTGCCCATCAGGCCGTATTGAAGCAAATGCTCGGGTTTGGCGTCCATGTTCGCCCCGAGATCGAGCGCCAGCAAGCCGGCATCGTCGATCGTCGGCAGCATCGGGGCCAGGCCCGGACGCTCGATGCCCGGCAGCCTGCCGACCACGAGCAAGCCCGTCGCCATCAGCGCGCCGGTGTTGCCGGCCGAAATCATGGCGTCGGCGGCGCCTTCCTTTACCATCCGTCCCGCGACGACCATGGAAGATCCCGTCTTGCGGCGGACGGCCCGCACGGGTTCGTCATCCGCTTCGATCACTTCCGGCGCTTCCTCGATCGATACGTTCTTGGGAACGCCGGCGCCGAGCAGGGGTTGGATCCGGTCTTTCTGTCCTACTAACGTGAAATGAGTGTCCGTCCACTCGGAAGCCGCCTGCAAAACCGCTTCGACCGGGGCCTGCGGCGCGTGATCGCCGCCCATGGCGTCAACGGCGATTTTCACGGGCTTCGCCTCCTTCTTGATGATGTTCGCCTGCCGAACGGTAAATGACGAAATTGCCTTGAAACACCATTTCTTCCCCAACGTAAGTGAACACTTCGACTTTCGCCTTGCCCTTCGCTCCCCCTCCGGAGCGAACGTAGGCTTTGGCGATGCACTTCTCGCCCAGCCGCGCCGGACGGATGAACCGGATATCGGCGGACGAAGTCAGCGCGATTTCGTCGTTGATCACGGCCACGGCCAGCGAGTTCGCCTGGGCGAACACATGATGCCCGCGGGCGATTCCGCTGCGCGAAAACACATGCTCCTGGCCGATTTCGAAAATCGAGATGCCGCTCCGGTCGAGCTGCAGATCGACGACTTCGCCGATCACCTCGTGCAGCGGCAGCGATTTGACGGAATCGTGGGAACGCTCCGCGATCATCTTCAGCCTTTCGCGGAGCTCCGGGATGGCCAGTTCGAGACGGTCCAGACGGATCGTCTGGATGCTGACCTTGAGCAAACGGGTGAGCTCGCGGTCGGTCAGAAACGGGTTTTCCTCGAGCAGCTTGGTCAACTGCTGGTGACGCTCGCGTTTCGGAACTCGTTCCAAACTTGCCACCGCTTTCTCAAAAGGTCGATTTTGCAAGCAGATTATGATACCTGGTGCTAACCTCGAGTATAAAGAAAAACGCGCCCGCACGCAACGGCGACAGACCTTGGCGGATTGAGCAATCCGGGCCGTTCGCCGCCCTGTCGGGCGCGTCAACCTTGATTATTGTTTGATGACTTCGCGGGATTTGTAGGTGCCGCATACTTTGCATACGCGATGCGCCAGTTTCAGCTCGCCGCATTGATCGCATTTCACCATGCCCGGAACGACCAGTTTGAAGTGCGTCCGGCGCTTGTTTTTGCGGGATTTCGATGTTTTTCCAAAAGGTACTGCCATGTTCCCACCTCCTTACCCTGCTATCCGTTCCTTGCGGAAACGGCGTTGTCGGCCATCCGGCTTGCCGGGGCGCCCGATAAGGGAGCCGAAGCCGTTTTTGCTCGTTCATTCGTTGCGGAACCAGTTCTGCAGCGCTTCAAGGCGCGGATCGATGCGATCGGTCTTGCAGGCGCAGGACTGTTCGTTCCGATTGGTGCCGCATTCCGGACACAAGCCTTTGCAGTCTTCCTTGCACAGAGGCGCGAGCGGCAAATTCACCACCAGCTCTTCTTCCAGGAAAGGACGCAGATCGATCCGCTCTTCCGTCACCGGCACGAAATCGTCTTCTTCGCCCGGCTCCGGATCGCCTTCCTTCATTACCTGGAACTGTTCCTCGAAGGGAATGGCGAACGTCTCGTCAATCGGAGTCAAGCAGCGCGAGCACAGCAGCCGAAGCTTGCAGCGAAGCTCGCCGTTCACGAGGATCCTTCGGTTCGACGCCTGAGCGGTCAGACGGTATTCCAGGGGACCGAGCGGAAAGACGTCGCGCGAGCCTTCGAACAACTCCGCTACGTCGACGGAACCCTGCAGCTCCACGGGCTGTTGCCGGGAGAGCAGCTCTTGGACACGTAGAATCATAAGGATCACTCCAAACAAACAAAAGTTATTATATCGAGATTGGGCGCCATTTGTCAATGATGCGTTTTCTCGAGAGGCGGGGCCGTGATATAGTCGAGATATCGTCGTTTGTGGAAAGGAGCCGCAACATGCGAACGGTCGGCCTTGTCGTGGAATACAATCCGTTCCATAACGGTCATCTCTATCATTTGCAGCAATCCTTAAAAATAACGGGAGCGGATGCGGTCGTCGCCGTCATGAGCGGAAACTTCCTGCAGCGGGGCGAACCGGCGGTGGTCGGCAAATGGGCGCGGGCGGAGATGGCCTTGCGGGCGGGGTGCGACTTGGTGCTGGAGCTGCCCGTCGCTTACAGCGCCCAACCGGCGCAATGGTTCGCCTACGGCGCGGTCGCCGTATTGGATGCTTGCGGCGTCGTAGATGCGCTCTGCTTCGGCAGCGAGAGCGGCGACTTGGCGTCGCTGGACGCGGTCGCGGGCCTGCTTGCGGACGAGCCCGAGGCGCTGGCCCGGGAGCTGAACGCGCGCCTGCGGCAGGGCATGCCGTATCCGTCGGCCTATACGGCGGCTGCGGGGCAGTTGCTGGCGGCGAGGGGCATGGCCGATCTCGCGTTTTCTTTGGAACAGCCGAACCATACGCTGGGCTTGCATTATTTGATCGCGCTGCGGCAGCTGAAGAGCCGGATCGTCCCCTACTCCGTCCGGCGGGAGAAAGCCGGGTACAACCAGGCCGACGTCACCGACGCGGCCATCGCCAGCGCCACGGCTTTGCGGAAGTTGATCGCGGAGACCGGCTCGTGGGACGCGATCGCGCCCTTCGTTCCTTCCTATGCTTTGGAGATCCTGCGCCGCGAAGCGGAGGCGGGCCGCGCGCCCGTCGACTGGGAGTCGTTCGCCCGCCCGCTGTTCCACGAGCTGCTGCGGCTTCCGCCGAAGGAGCTGGCCGAGTACGCCGAGGTGTCCGAAGGCTTGGAGCACCGGATCCGGCGGGCGGCTGGCGAACTTACGGAATGGCGGGTCGCGGAGTTGCTGGAACGCCTGAAAACGAAGCGCTACACCCGCACGAAGCTGCAGCGCACGCTGCTCCGCATTTTGCTGGGCCACCGCAAGGAATGGCTTACGCGCGAACGGCTGTCGGCCGGCGTCGAGTACCTGCGCGTGCTTGGGTTTACCGAGCGGGGACGGCAGCTGCTGGCGGACATGCGGAAGCGGGCGTCGGTCCCCGTCGTGCATTCCGCCGCGCGGGGAGACTGGGCGTATCTGGCGATGGACGCCCGCGCGTCCGCGGTGTACGCGCAGGCGTTCCGCAAGCCGGACCCGGCTGACGCGATGCGGGATTTCCGGCAGCCTCCCATTCGAGCGTAATCGCGGAAAGAGCGGGCGAGTTCCCGCTCGCCCCTCCGCTCGTCCGCTCAACCGTAAATTTTGACCCTGCAGCCTGCTCGACCCTCAACTCATCCGCTCTATCTCCAACATTTGAGCCATATGCCCACTCGACCCTCCGCTCATCCGTTTCAGCCACAAACCTTGTACCTACAGCTTACTCGCCCCGCCACTCAGGCGCTCTGACTGCATTTTACCAATGATTCAGCCCGGACCGGGTTTGCGGGTGGAACCATGCGGCTTCTGCGCATTATTCGGTCTAGTTCGAGGGTTACGTCCGGAATCAGGAGACTTCGGCGCATTGTTCGGCCTGGCCGTGCATTTCCTCCCGGGCGGACAAGTGGTCTAACGGTCGGCCAAGCCGCGTACATTGTAGGGAATTCCACCAAAGGAGACCGCTGCGATGTTCAAGCCCATCCGCCGCCGCTACGGGTCCGCGCTCCAATCCGCCCTCCTGGGCGGCGCCGCCCTGCTGATCGTGATCGGAATCGTCCGTTCGCCCGGAGAAGCGTTCCGGGCTTCTTTATCCGGCTTGCAAATCTGGTGGCAGCAAGTATTTCCCGGCCTGATCCCTCCGCTGATCCTCGCGGAGCTGCTGGCGGCCTCCGGCTTGCTGCATGCGCTCTCCGTCCTGGCGGAGCCGCTGACGCGCGCCTGGCTCCGCCTGCCGGGCGCCGCGGGTTGGGCGATCGCCTTCGGTTGGACCGCCGGCGTGCCCGCCGGCGCCAAAGAAACGGCCCGGCTGCGGGATACCGGCCTGTTGCGGGACGAGGACGTCGACCAATTGCTGCTCGTCTCCCATGTCCCCAATCCCTTCCTCGTCGTCGCCATTGCCGGCGCCGGGTTCCTGCAATCCCCCGCGCTGGGCTGGGCGATGGCGGGCGGCGTCTGGTCCGCGGCCCTGCTGTCCGGCTTCATTTGGTCCCGGCTGAACCGACCTCGCCGCGCGGCTTCCGCCGCCGAGCTCCCTGCCCCGGCTCCCCGTCCCGCTTCGCCGTTCCGGCGGGCCGCCCAGGCCGCATCGGCGGCCCGCAAGGCGGACGGCCGACCGCTTGGCCGGCAACTGGGCGATGGGGTCACGCAAACCGTCGCTGCCCTCATGATGGTCGGCGGCTTGATGATGATGGCTTCCGTCGTGCTGAAGCTGCTGCAGCTATGGATTCCGGGCGCCGACGTCTGGCTCGCGATCCCCGGCCTGTACGAAATGCATCTCGGCGCCTACGGGACCGGACGATCCCCGCTGCTGGAATCGGCCCCGGCGCAAGCTGCCGCCTTGCTCGCCGCCGTTCTGGCATGGACGGGTTGGAGCGGACTTCTGCAGGCCCGGGCCGCATTCGGCTCCGCCAGCCCGTTTCCATGGGGACGAATCATTGCGGGCAAACTGCTGCAGTCGGCGCTGGCGCTGCTGATCACCTTTCCGCTCGCTCGAATTGCGCTTTCCCGAGGCTTCCAAGCCGATGCCGCCGCGCTCCAATGGCTTCCCGGGAGCGGGATCGCCCGCCAAGCCATGGCCGCCGGCGATCCCGGCTGGTTGGACCTGAGGCTCTGGCCGGAGGTCTGGCTGGCCGGTTTGTTCAGTCTGGCCGTCTTTCTGCTGCTCGCCTTGCTGGCCGCCCTCATCCGTCCCCGTCCCCGCCGTCCGGACGATCCGCCGCCCCCGGGCAAACAATAAGGACCGTCAGGGCTGACGGTCCAAAGGATATTTACGGCGCAAAGCCTCTTCCACGACGGGAGGCACCAAATCGGAAACGTTGCCGTGGAACTTGGCGATTTCCTTCACGATGCTCGAGCTTAAATACGAGTATTTCGGATTCGTCATCATGAAAATCGTATCGATGCCTTCGTCCAGCTGCCGGTTCATGGAAGCCATCTGCAGCTCGTATTCGAAGTCGGTAACCGAACGGATGCCGCGTATGATGATGTGCGCTTGCTTGGACCGCATATAGCGGACGAGCAGATCGCGAAAATAGTCGACCTCCACGTTCGGCAAATCCTTCGCGATCTCTTTCAGCAGCTCCACCCGTTCTTCCACGCTGAACAGCGGGCTTTTCGTCGTGTTGTTGAGCACCGAAACGATTAGGCGGTCGAACTGCTTGGCCGCCCGCCGAATAATATCGAGATGCCCCATAGTCACGGGGTCGAAACTTCCCGGGTACACGGCGATCCGGCTGTTGCCCGCCTCTCGGTTCGTACCGTCGTTCATGGCCCGTTTCCCTCCTCCGGCGCACCCGGCGCCTCATCCGCCTTCATGCTTGCCGCCTCGTATCGATAGACGGAAACGGCCGTCTCCCCGTATTTCGCCAATCGAATCCGTTCCAACCCGCCGAAGCGGTCCGGATACTCCGCTTCCGAGGAATGTTCCACGACGGCCGTCGCCCCGTCCGCGAGCAGTCCGCGCGCCTCCATTTCCGTCAGCAGCCGGTCTGCGTCCACCATGGCATACGGCGGATCCAGGAATACCAGATCGAACGGCTGCCCTTTCTTTTCCATGGCCTTGATCGCTTTCTTCGCGTCGTTGCGGTATACTTCCGCCCGATCCGCCAGCTTCGTCGCGTCCAAATTCCGACGGACGACCTCGACGCTCCGGGGATTCGCGTCGACGAATACGGCGCTGCCCGCCCCGCGGCTGAGCGCCTCGATCCCAAGGCCGCCGGTCCCGGCGAACAGATCCAGCACGCGCTCCCCGTCGAAATAAGGGCCGATGATGCTGAACAACGCTTCCTTCACCTTGTCGGTGGTCGGCCTTGTCGTATTCCCGGGCACCGCTTTAAGCGGCCGCCCTTTGGCTTGTCCCGAAATGACCCTCACGCGTTCATCTCCCGGCTGCATTCCCGCGCGGATTCCAAATCTTGCCGCGTCCAACTGGTGTTATGTTACCACATTCCGCACCGCCGCAAAAGCCGGGGACGCCCTGTCCCGCCGGAAACTGGAGGTCCGCCAAAAAAAATTTCCGGGCAAGCGTATATTTCCCTGCCCGGAAGGTCAACATGATAGTACCGGCGCCGAGAGGTGCCGGGGACAACCGCGGAGAAGACTTACGTTTCCCCATAAGCTCTTCGTCCGGTTTCTCCTCTCCCATGAAGGGCCCCGTCGCGAGACGGGGCTCGACTTTTTTGGGGGCAGGATTCTCGGACCCGCTGAATCCGAACGGGAAGTTGGGAAAAAATATCCTCCGTCAGCGAAAACGGGTAATCAGGAGGTTCGAATGAAACACCTCTTTCAGGCCTTGGCGGATTTCGTAAAATCCATGCACGACGAAGAACCGAAGCCGCCGCTCCATATCGGCGAAGTCATGAATTGCTGGGTCTATCTGACCGTGCTCGAGGAAGCCATCATGCTGGAGCTCACTTGCCTCAACCATACCGTCGACCCCGAACTCAAAGAAAACGTGGGAAAAAGCATGAACGGGGCCGTCTCCCAAAGCCGGCGGCTGAAAGACTTCCTGCAACGGGAAGGCGTCCCCCTGCCTCCCGTTTCCGAACCGAAGCCCCAATCCGATCCGAACGCCGTTCCTCTCGGCGCCAAATTCACGGATGACGAGATCGCCAATCTCGTATCGGTGAAACTGGCATCGGCGGTCACGTTTTGCGCGGCGAGCGCGTCGCAGTCCATCCGCAACGACGTCGGGAAAATGTTCATGGAGTTCCAAGAGGAAGCGATGATCTACGGCATCCTGATGAAAACGCTCATGAGAAAGCGCGGGTGGCTGAAAATCCCGCCCTACTTCATGCCTCCGGGCGCGCCGAATCCCGCGGGATAACGCCGGGAACGTCCGGCTTATCCCACCCGTCCGATCACCGGGAGGGCCGACAGAATCCGGTCCGCCCGGAGCGTCCGGAACGACCGTTTCTCCCAGTCGAGCACCCGGACCCTGCCGTCACGGACGGAATAAACGGAAATCCGGCGCTTCGTGAACCGTCCCTTGCTGTCCTGGTAAATGATTTCCGCGCTGCGCCCGACGTATTTCTCGATGCCCGCTGCCAAGGCGTTCGCCTCCGTTCCGAACGTTTGTTCCTATATTATATACGAGAATGCATGTTCGTATCAAGCGAAACGCATGATCTTTGTCAAAGCGGTCATTCCGCCTTGCATGCTTTCCGGCCGAATGCGCATATTAGACGAAAACTTCAGCATCATGCATCATGCGTAAGGAGGATGGACATGGAGCCGAACGAGCTCGAAACGATCCCGGAAAATCCGGCTTCCCCCGCGGATGAACCGGAGGAAGCCATGGAAGAAGAAACGTCGGATTACCTCCACATCGAGTGGGCGGGTTACATTTGACGCACCGTTATACGTAGACGAAAAAGAGCAGCGAGGGCAACCCCCTCCTGCTCTTTTCCATTTAGCCGTTCCCTCACACCACGAAATCCACGAACTCGGGCAGCCGCGGCACCCCGGCAAACGCCCGGTCCCGGAACCGGACGCGCGCCCGGATGCTCGGCTTCACGTAGACGTAGTCCCGGTCTTCGCCGGTGACGATGCTGCCGGCCACCCCGTAAAAAGCCTTCTTGTGCGACGGCGGCACCGCGAGCTCCAAAATGCCCGCCGGCTCGCCCCGGTACTCGATCAACCAGCCGAACTGCCGTTTCCGGTATCCCGTGATCCGTACGTCCGCGTAGGAATAGTTGATGATTTTCAGCCAAGAAGCGTCCCGCCGGCCGACGTACGGACTGTTCTTGGCTTTCGCCACGATCCCTTCCAAGCGCTTCTCGCGGATCGCCTCGAACAGCGATATTCCCGTGTCTTCCACGTAAATCATCCGGCTGTAATGGGCATTCTCCCCGAGCGCCCCGGCCAAAATCTCCTTGCGCTCCATCAGCGTAAGGCTCCGCAAATCCTCTCCTTCGTACCGGAGAATATCGAACGCGAAAAAAATGACCGGATGCCGCACTTTCGCCTGCATGATCGCCATCGGCCTGCGCAGCAGGAACCTGCGCTGCAGGCTCTCGAAATCGACGGTGCCCGTTTCCCCGTCCACGCAGGCGACCTCGCCGTCCAGCACGGCGTCCGACATATCGCTGAGCGGAACGTGCAAGAGCTCCGGATACTGCCGCGTGACCTCGATCCCGCGTCTCGTATATAACCTGACCAAGCCGTTTTCGACGGACACGATCATGCGGTGGCCGTCGATTTTGGGCTCGAAAACGTACTTGTCGTCGTCGAACGGTTCTTCCCGCTTTTCCAGCAGCATGGGAGGCATGAACATCGAACGATCCCCCATCTCTTATACGATGATAAATACCGAAACGATATATCCCGATTGTATCATCCGCTTCGGCCTGATGGACCCGGTAAGTATTTGAATAGAAGGAAACAAAGGAAACAAAATAAGGAAAAAGCGGAGGTGAACATACATGCCCAATCGCAACCAGCTCGTCGTCCAGCAGTCGCGCGGCGCGCTGGAACAGTTGAAATGGGAAGTCGCCCAGGAGCTCGGGATCCCGCTCGATCCAGGCTACAACGGAGACAAGGCGACGAGGGATATGGGGGCCATCGGAGGAAACATGGTGCGCCGTTTGGTCCAAATCGCCGAGCAGCAGCTGGCCGGACGGTTCCGTTGAACGCGGAAATCCCCGCCCGGCCCGAAAGCGGCCGGCGGGGATTCTTCGAGGAAAACGGGGTTTCGGACGATATTTAATGTTCTTTTCAGGTTCCATTCATGTGGCATTCATTTCCGGACCTTAAGATGGAACCATCAACCCCGCTTGATCTTTCGCTTGTCTTGGACCCGCCTTCCCGCGGGTCGTTTTTTTGTTATCTTTCTCCTTTGCCTTTGCGTTCAACCGCGATCAAGGCAATGAACGACGCCAGGCCGATCACGAGTATGCCGAGCCAATCCATGCGAATCACTCGCTCCAACCGTTTTCACGATCATACCGCAAACCGCCGACGGTTTCTGTGACCGGGATTACAATTTCCGCATTCCTCGGCCGGAAAACGCACCCTTTCCACGATTCTCGGGATTTGATAGGATGAAAAGCGACAATGACTCCCCAAGAAACGAGGATTTCTCTTATGCACGCAACATACGCGCAATTCGCCATTCCGGCGCTCATCATTTTGTGGGTCGTTTACCGCAGAATCCGCAGGACGGTCGGGTCCCAGCCGTTCGAACCCCGCCGGTTGCGGGTGCGCATCGGCATCTTCGCCGTCGTAGGGCTCTTGCTGTTGGAACTCGGTCTTCAGCATCCGATGATCTGGGCCGGAGACGCGGCCGGCACGGCCGCGGGCTGCATCCTGGCCGCGTTCGCCATTCGGCACACGCAGTTCGAACGCCGGGAAGCCGGCTTGTATTACCGGACGCATACCGGCATCCAGCTCGCCGTCGTGGCGCTGCTCCTGATCCGGGTCGTCGTCCGCTTCGCGAATATGGGGACCTATGCGCCCTCCCCTACGGCCGATCCCGGGAACCAGGTGCCGATGCAGGCGTTTGCCGGGGATCCGTGGACGAGCGGCATATTCTTCGTGCTCGTCGCTTTCTACGTCGCATACTACCTGTACATCCTCCGTCAAGGAAAGGAGCGTCTGGCCCATGAGAACGGCGGACCAAATCAAACGGAAGCTCCATGAGCTGAACGCCCGCAAACATGCGGTCGAAGCGGCGCTTGCCGGATCGGCGGCAGGCGGATCGCGGGAAGCGTCGCAGGCCGGCACCGTCGATCTCGGCTTAGCCGCCCAGCTGGAACGGCTGGAGGAACAAATCTTGCTGCTGGAATGGGTGCTGAACGAGCCGACCGGCCGCTATCACGGTTGAGCCGGGAGATTATCGAAAAGCTTAATCAATAGATATAGGGAAATGAGGATAACATGAAACACGCTCTTGAACAGCATTTTGAAAGAAAATATGCAAGATGGAAAAATTATAAAAATACGCTGCCCATGATCGGTTGGGATGAGGATGTATCGCCGTTTATGTATGTTGGAGATGTCAATAGCGAGGGGTACGTACAATGGAAAGCCGTTGAAAAAGACGAAGTTTATGATTTCAAGCAAATTCAAGATGATCTTCAATTCAACTTGAATCAAGACATTCAAAATTATTTTAATGCCTTTTGGTTTCTGGAATTAACGGGGAAATGCAAAGGTTATAGCATAATCCTGGAACCCGTTGTTCCTGGAATCGGATTAGGGGATTTCCGTCGTAACCTGGAGGAATATTCCGCTAATCATAATCACCAATTGATACATATCCCTATTGGATTCGAAGCAAATGGCTCACTCGTTGTCGTTCATAATGAAACGGGTAAAATTTTCATCGAGGATCATGAAATGGGAAGCTTTGAAGAGATCGCAAATCGCCTAGAAGAGTTAATTGATCAGTTGTATTGAAGGCAGGCTAGGGAACTTTTGAAGATTTTCAACGCTTTCGTTCCCGCCAAGGCTTAATAAGGGTTCATATCCAAAACATTCGTCATAATCTGGTTCACCATGCTTTTCAACCGCTTCGAAATAGGGGTCCCATTGCCAGTATTTATCATAATAGTAGGCTTCGAGAAAATAATTCCATCTGATCTTTCTATCCGTCCATAATACCTTTGTCCGTTGATGGCGATAATCTACGATGACAAAACTCCCTCTACTATTACATGCAATAATATCTCCCATTCCAGTTACAAAAACCGGAATATCATCAAAAGGCATAATGTATGTTTCTAAGAATAGCTGCTGTAACTCGTCTGGATTAACCGCTTTTAGATAACCCTTAAACGCACTCCCGTAACCATACTTATTCCATACATCAATCACATCATCTCCTAGCTTATCTTTATATTTTTCTATTGTTTCTTTTGATACCGCGCCATGGGGCTTAAAATCAAGAAATACCTTTTCCATAAATTCATTCACATTAAATACCTCCATCCTTTATAGGTGTTTTCACCATTTATAGATTCCTCAAATTGATTAAAAGCATCCCAATCGTATATGCTTTGGCATCGCTTAGTTTTTACTCAATAGGACCTATGACTTCTTTCATAAGATAGATATGCTCTACCAGTTTGGCTTTATTTAAGTTTTCCAGCTTCTCCGAACCTCCTAATGCGAGACTAGGCGTATATGCGAAACACTCTTCATATCCTGGTTCGCCAAGCTTTTGAACCGCTTCCGGATAAGGAAGCCAGTCTAAATTTTCTTCCAAGAAGGATTCATCCTCTAAATCCGAAAAGAAAAACGTAATACCCGAAGATATACCTTTTATTTTTCCTCTTCTAAAGTTGAGCTGAATCAGATATTTATTATCTTCCCAAACGATAATATCTCCCATTGATGTCGTAAATAGAACAAGGGCATCCCTATGACGAACATATACGTCCTTCAATATCGGTTGAAAAAGATCTGGATTAACCGTTTTTAGATATCCTCCTAAAAAACTCCCAAAACCGTACTGATTCCAAATCTCGAGCATACTTTCAGGTACAGCCCCCGTGTAGCTTTTTATGACATCATCGGGAGTGCTTGCTTGGAACTTGAAATCAACTAAAATTTTTCCTGTCAAAGTTGTCACCTCACGATTTAGTACGTTAGTTTCACATCACAGAGCAGATTTTTTCGGTTTCTGTATCTTTTCCGAGGCAGCTCTTACATGCTTTTCAAGTCGATCAGATTCGACATTTTTTTCCTTTTGCCTTATGCATATCCTAT
Organism: Cohnella caldifontis; assembly: GCF_029360585.1. Classification (GTDB taxonomy): domain Bacteria; phylum Bacillota; class Bacilli; order Paenibacillales; family Paenibacillaceae; genus Cohnella; species Cohnella caldifontis. Next base: position 293,384 of record NZ_JAQZSJ010000002.1, read on the forward strand.
GTTTATCTACTTTTGTTCATTTAGTTTCTCCAAACAATAATCTCGAGCGTATTCATAAATATCTTTATCGTCTGCTCTAAATCCACCGCTATTGCCTAAGGACATTTCAGTCTCAAGCATCCTTAAAGCCCCTTCATAATTGCAAACTTGGATTTCTAACAATAGGAACAATAATTCTTCATCATTATATTCCAGAGTCCTCTTTACATATTGAAAATAGGACTGAATATCGGTTACATCCATCAAAAATTTGTTTATTATTTTCTCAAAATTACTTAATAATTCATTACAGCTATGTGCCAGATTTTCTAAATCTACTTTTAGCGAGATGCTATCGATCGAAATGCTTGGTGCTACATAGGCTCCATTTGCTCTTAAGCTATCCGGTTGTTTCTTGTTTCCCGGAATTTCAAAAATATCCCAAAATAAATCGTCTAAATCATAAGGTTTTACTAGAGCGGAACCACTAAGCGAATATCCATTCTCATTATTGTTGTACCTTACAGACACCGGCATGGAAAAGAAAAAGTCACCTTGCCTCTTATATAAAAATCCTGATTTCATTTTGAAACCATAGCTCTTTATGTGGTTGTCCAAGTGCTTTATTGCGACTTGCTTGAGAGCCTTAGCGTGAGATTGCTCTTTCCTCCCCAAATCTTATCTTCCCCTCTCGACAATTTTTCTTTTTTGCAGATATATTCTTCGCCCGTGTTCCAAAATCCTCCAATCGTTTGTCTGGCGTACTCTCCCTCATGACAGAAGAAGTCTCTGCCGCCTTCGGCTTCCAGACGGACAGAAAATTGAAAAAAAACTACGACTGACCCATTCGCATACCAGGTCGAAAAACACGGACACCATCAGGCTAAGGGTCACGGAGGACGTTATCGGGGGCATTCCTCAACCAATCGAATTCTAACGGACGCGATTGCACTTATTCAGCAAAAATACCGCTGATTAGCCGCGAAGTGTTGCGCTTAAGGTCCGTGTTGTCCGTTACGATTTGAAAAACGTTGACATTGCTCCAATAACGGCTGTGGTGTCCGTAACGATCGGCATAAGGCAAATCTTCTGTATGTCAATTAGTCAACCATAGAAAAAAAGTTCATTATGATGGCAACACCATCACAATGAACCCGTAGTTGGTCAAGGCGATTCAAGAAACCGATTTCGGATTTCGTTCCGGCACTGGACCGGAGCCCGGATTTTTTCGCATGTTAGGCATAGGTCGGCGGCACGATGCCGGGATCCGCTTCTTCCGCGAACCGGCCGTTCTCGAACCGCAGCCTCTGATTTCCTTTTACCCGAACGTGCAACTCCGCGCCTTCATAACGTACCGTGCCTTCCGCCGTTGCCGCGCTCATGCCGATGACGGCTTGCAGCCGGCCGACCCGGTCGGTGACGGCCCTCAGCCCGAACGGCATTTGGATCCACGCTTCGCCGCCGCGGTACACCGTCGAGCCCGAGCGCGTATTCACGAGCTCGAACCCCACTCCGTCCACGGTTCGGGCGTACGCCGTCTCGCTCGCGATTTCTTCGCCATGATCCATCGGATAAGGCAGCAGACCCGTGAACCAAAGCTCGCCTTCCGGCGTCGGCAAGATGCCGCACAGCCGCTCGACGAAGTCCAGCAAGCACAAGATGGACGGCGAATACGTGTCCGTATACCCTTCCGCCCCGGTCCACGGGCTGAGCGTCTGCGGAAACCGCGTCATGCGGGCCATCGCGCACAGGATCGGATAGAGCACCCAGGTCAGCTCCACGTATCTTCCGTGAAACTCGAACGCATGCGGAGCGCGGATCAGGGTGAGGAAATTGGTCGTCCCCGCCCAGCTGTTGTAAGCGGAAGACGGGTCGAACCGGGGATCGTCCATCGCGACGGACGTGAACGGGTATTTGGCGAAAAACTTGCGCGTATTGAGCAAATACCGGCGCAGCGCTCCATCGAAGAACCCGAGGTCCCCCACCTCGCAAGCCAGCACCCGCAGCAGCACGTCGGACTGGACGCGGACGAGCTGGCCGTTCGCGTCCCGATCGTAGAAAAATCCGTCCCGTTCGTCGTAGCAATGGCGCATCAGGCTGTCCAGGCTCGCTTCCGCCTTGCCCCGCCAATCCGCGGCGCCGGATTCTCCCAGCTCTTCCGCCATGAGCGCCAGGTACTTGCGCTGGCAGTATACGTTCGCCGTCAGGTCGGGCGCGAGAAACGGCAGGATCGGGGAGGCCGGATCGTACCTCCGCGCGTCGTCCATATGGCAGGAATCGGGCACGTGCCAGAACCGCGGCGACAAATCGTGCCCCGTATCGAACGTGCAGAACGCTTCGACGCACCCCGTTCCCCGCGTGTTGCGGTAACGTTCGAGCCAGCCGTCGTAACGGGCCATCGCCGCGTACATCCGGCGCAGGAAATCCCGGTCCCGTCCGTTCAGCGAATAATGGCGCCACACGCTTCTGGCGAGCGGCGTCACCATCTGGATTTGCCGGTAAGCCGGCCCGTCCGCCGTGATCTTGTACGGCATCTGCCCGTCCTCTTTCAGGAAATCGGAGAACAGGCGGAACGTCGAGGCCGTCACGCCGGGAACGAAACGGGACAGCAGCTCCGCGTTGATCGTACCCGTGCTCTCCAGCCAGCAGCCCGGATACGCCCCGCCTTCGCGCAGGACGGGTTCGTCCCCGCCCGTCGGTCGGATGCATTCGTCCAGCTTCCGCCACGCATCGTAATAGACGTTCTCGAACCGCTCCGAACCCGCGGCGAATTTAACGCCCGAGCTCCGCCATTCGTCCAGCCAAGCGCCGCCCCGCGCTTCGTCCGAGAACCCGGCCCGCTGCGCCGGATCGATCCGGCGCAGTCTCTCTAATAAGGAATCGCTCATCGGAATACTCCCCGTCCGTCTAGAATATGGCAAGTCCTATTCCCCGTCGGGCAGTCCGTAGCACCGCCTCGTATTCCTTTCGAGCGCCCGCAAGACGTCCGCCTCCGGCAAATGCCGCAGGGCGGCGATCTCCCGCGCCGCGTCCATCACCATCCTCGGCTCCGTTCGCCGGCCGGCGAACGGGCCTTCGAACGGCCACGGCCCGTCCGTCTCCACCATCAGCCGGTCGAGCGGATAGAGCCGGGCCAGTGCTCTCGTTTCCTCGTCGTAGAGCACTTCGGGCGTGACGGAAACGTAGTAGCCGCCTGCGACAAGCCTCTCCATCGTGGCCCGGCTTCCTTTGAACCAGTGGAAATGCGCCCGGCGGACGCCGTGCTCCTCCAGCAGATCCATCGTCGTGTCCGCGTCCTCATGCACGGCGTGCAGGGCGATCGGCAGATCAAGCTCGGCGGCGAGCCGCACGAACGTCTCGAGCTGGCGGACGTACGGGGCGGAGTCGAACGCTTCCCCCGCGGCTTCGGCCGCCGTACGGTTGAAATACGGGAGCCCGACTTCGCCGACGGCTTTCGGCAGATCCGCCGGCAGGCCGGCGATCCAGGCGCACAGTTCTTCCAGTTCGCCGTCCGTCAGCGGCGGCTGCTCCGGATGGCGCCCGAACGCCGGAATCACCCGGCCGGGATCGCGCAGCGCCAGCCGCAGGTTCTCCCGGCACGAATCCAAGCCCATGGACACCGTCACGACGCCCCGGACGCCGGCCGCGAACGCGGCCTCCAGCATCGCGTCCCGCTCGGCAGGCTCGTAATGGTCCAAATGGATATGCGCGTCAAACGGCATCCGAATCCCCTCTTCTAAGCAATCCCAGAATGTCCCGCTTCAGCTCCGCGAACTGGGGATCCATCCATACGTCCGCGCGGCGCGGGCGCTCGAAGGGCACCGCGATTTCCCGCAGTACCCGGGCCGGCGCCGCGGACAGGACGTAAATGCGGTCGGACAAGGTGAGCGCCTCTTCGATGCTGTGCGTCACGAACAGCACGGAACGCCGCCGCTCCTCCCATTGGCGCAGCAGCCACTGCTGCATTTCCGTGCGCGTCAGGGCGTCCAGCGCGGCGAACGGTTCGTCGAGGCACATTACGTCGCGCGGCATGAGCAGCGCGCGCAGGAACGACACCCGCTGCTGCATGCCGCCGGACAGCACGCCCGGATGTTCCCCGGCGACCGCGTCCAGCCCGATGCGCGCCAGCCATTCCTTGGCGGACGCCAGCGCTTCCCGGCGCGGCACGCCGGCGATCTCCAGCGCCGCGGCGATGTTGCCCGCGACCGTCATCCACGGAAACAGCGAAGCCTGCTGCGGCATGTAGCCGATCAACCCGCGCTCCCCGGTGGCGGGCTTCCCGCCGATCCGCACCTCGCCCGCGTCCGGCAGCTCGACGCCGCCGGTCAGCCGGAACAACGTCGACTTGCCGCTGCCGGACGGCCCGAGCAAGGTGACGAACTCCCCTTCGCGGACGCGGATCGAGACGTTATCCAGGACCTGGAACGGCTTGCCGTCTCTCGCGTAGCTTTTCGAAATGCCGATCAGCTCCAGCCGGTACGGCGTTTCCGCGCTCATCCGCGTTCACCCGCCTTTCCGGCTCGCCGCCAATAGATCGCGATTCGCTCCAACCACGCCGCAAGCCCGTATAAACCCAAGCAGAGCGTCACGATGCAGATGACCGCCCCGAAAACCGCGTCGATTTGGAAGCCCTTGAATTTCAAAACCAAATAATACCCGATGCCCCGGCTCGCGCCCAGCCACTCGGCGACGCAGGCCGTCGTGACGCTGTACGTGACGGTGATTTTAAGGCCGGAGAACAGATAGGGCAAAGAGGCCGGAAATTCCAAACGCCGCAGCGTCTCCCATTTTGAAGCGCCGATCATGGCCAAATATTCCCTTAATTGAGGCTCCGCCCGGCCGAGTCCGGCCAACAAGGACCATGCGACCGGAAAGAAGCCGACCAACGTGAGCAAAATCAGTTTGGGGGTCAGGCCGAAACCGAACCAAATCATCAGCAGCGGCCCGAGCGCAATCAGCGGCACGTTCTGGGAGGCCACCACGAAGGGGGAGACGACCGATCGGACGGCCGGAAGCAGGTGCAGCGCGACCGCCAGGATCACGCCGGCCGCAAGGCCCAGGCCGACCCCGGACATGGCGAGGCCGAGCGTCCCGGCCAGATGGTACCCGATGAGCGGCGCGTCCTCCCCCATCTGCAAGGCAATGTCGTAGGGCGACGGCAGCGTCCACGGATCGATCCGGAACGCGGCGCAAGCCGCCTGCCACAGCGCCAGGAAGAGAAGCAAAGCGGCGGCGGGAGGCCAGGCCCGCCGCCACGCCGGCTTATTGGCCATCGGGATACTTCTCCAGCAGCTTCTCCATGGATGCCGTCGGGCCGCCCACGAGCAGCTTGACTTGGGACATGACGGACGGGCAGCCCATTTCGAACATCGCTTCGTTCATCCGTTTCAGAATGGCGAGCAGCTCGTCGAACTCTCCCTCCATCGTCGTTTCCAGCGGCCCGACGCGGTAATTCACGCCGGACTCCTTGATGACCTCGATCGCGCGGTCGACGTAAGGAATCACGTCCGCTCCCCCGACCGTTTTCGGAATGATCTGCACGCTCAGCAGCGCTTGCGCCATTTTGCCTCTCTCCTCTCCCGGCCGATCACTGCGGCAGGAATTCGTTCGTGAACGCCTCGTCGAAATCGATCTTCTTCTTCATGACGCCGTGGCTCATCATCCAATCCGCGTAGCCTTCCCACACTTCTTTCTTCTGCTCGCCCCAGCGCGGCGCGTCGTCCTGGTAACGGGGGCTGAGCCATTTCTGGCTGGCGCGCACGAGATCCGCGTTCAGCTCCGGCACGTCCTTGATCAGCACGTCCGCTGCGTCGTCCGGATGGTCGATGGCGTACTTGTAGCCTTCCGCGGCTCCCTCGACGAATGCGCGGACGACGTCCGGCTTGTCTTGGATCATCTTCTCGCTTGTCATCAGCAGCGGCGTGTAATAGTCGAGACGTTTGTCGTAGTCCTTCATCCAGATCATGTTCAGCGGCTCCTTGCGAAGGTCCGCTTCCACGCCCGTCCAGGCGTAGTAGATCCAGGCGAAATCGATATCGCGTTTGACCGCCGTGAAGTAATCCGCGTCCCCGATGTTCACGATTTTCACTTTGGAGGGATCGGCGCCCTGCTCTTTCATGAGCGTCTCGATGACGCCCTGCTCCACCGGAGAACCCCAGCCGCCGTACGTTTTGCCGGCGAAATCCTTCGGCGCTTGGATGTTCTTGGCGACCGGAGAGGCGAAGCCCGACGTGTTATGCTGGATGACCGCGGCCACGGAGACGAGCGGCACGCCGTTCTCGCGTCCGAGCGTCAAATCTTCCTGGTAGCCGACGCCGAATGCCGCGGCGCCGCTGGCCACCATCTGGCCGGCCCCGGTCTCCGGCGGCTGCACGATCTCCACCTTCAGGCCGCGCTTCTCCCAGAAGCCCTTGTCGCGGGCGACATACAACCCCGTATGGTTCGTGTTCGGCGACCAGTCGAGCACCACCTTCACTTCCGTCAGCGCCTTGGACGCTTCCGGCGACGCCGACGGAGACGACGGCGCCGATGCGGGTGCCGACGCCGAAGCCGATGGCGAGGACGCTGGCGACGCGTCGCCGCCGGACGTACCTTTGCTGCCGCAGCCGGTCAGCAGCAGCATCGCCGCCAGCACGCCGGCCCCCGTCATTTTCCAGCCTTTGAATCCTTTTCTCATGTCTCTTCTCCCTCTCCTGCTAGTTCCCGCTTTACGCGGATGTTGGAAGAGAGCCCGGCGCAGCCCAAAAAACGCCCCCCGATTCCGGAGGGCGTTCATCCTTCGAACGTGAACGGGCGACGAACGGCCCATTCGGCCGCCGCTATCCCGCCCGCGCATACGCAAAAGGCCGCAGCAACAACGGCTGCGGCCCTACGAATCGCGTGTCGAGTCCCTCCGCTGGCATTATCCAGATCAGGTTTTCGGTCGAAAGCGTATCAGCTTTCCTCTCAGCAAAGTTACCTAAGCTCCCGATTGCGTATTCAGTTGTCGAAGGCTCTCTCGTAAACTCTTTATCTAATTTACACTTCGGACGGCAAGAAAGTCAACAACTGCCGGTGGCGCTGCCAGAAGCGCTTGCCGGGTACCGCAGCCAACGGGCCGATCCCCGCTGCTACCGGAGCCGGCTGCGCAGGATGTTGTCCATTTTTTTAATGCGCCAATAAGCGGTTTTGTCCGGCAGCCGGGAGAAGCCTTTATAGCCCGGATACGTGAAGTTCGCTTCGATCATCCAGATCTTCTTCCTCGCGTCGACGGCGAAGTCGATGCCCACCTTGTGGTATCGCCTGATTTTCCCGGCATGCCGGCATATGGCGTGGCTGAGTCGGACCATCCGCGCCTTGACGAGATTCGCCTCCGTCCTGGAGAGACCGAGCGATTGCTTCATCGATTTTTCGAACGGAAGCACGTACCCCCGCGAGTTGGAAATATTGGTGACGATGCTCGTCGGACCGGCCACCTTGGAATACAGGCCGAAAAACTGCCAGCGGTTCCGCGTATTGCGCATCATCATCACCCGGATATCGAGGGGCCTTCCGCGGATCCGGGCCAGCCGGATCGCTTTTTGCACGATATGTTCCTGGGGCAGTGCCCTTTTTTTGATTGCCCGGTATAACTGGCCGGAGGTGCGGCATTTTTTCGGAGCCCCCCTCAAAAGTACCCAGGCGTAGCCCTTCCCGGTTTTCCAGGCTTTGATCACCCCTTTTCCTTGGTGCGTGCGATCCGGCTTGATGTAGACGGCGCCGTAGCGCCGTAAGTATTGGTTCAACGTGGCGGCACGGAATACGGATGTCGGAGGCAAATGCCTGCGAATGACCGGATGTTTCGAGTAGAACCGATGGAAAAACCATTTCCCCATGGATGCCCGTTCCTCCCTGTTTGCTTGTCTCCCAGCTCACTCCCGATTAACGTATTAAGATCAAGACGCAAAGTCGACGGCGATTGATGAGGGGAGGCGCATCCATTTTAACCGGCTGGGCTTCGGATTCCGCGGTCGGGAAAACGGGCATCCTATCCGAAAATGGGTCGAATACGCAACGTTCGCCAAGGAGGAACTTGAGTGCGCATGGACACCTCAACGGACCAGCCTTCCGCTTCGCTGCCCCGATATCCGCAATCGTATTGGCTGGTTTCCGCCGACATTCCGGCTTTCGGCAAACTGACGGCCGACCTGTCCGTGGACGTCGCGATCGTCGGAGGAGGCATTACCGGCATCACGCTCGCTTATTTGCTGGCGAAGGAGGGCAAGCGGGTCGCGCTGCTCGAAGCGGGCAAAATCCTCACCGGAACGACCGGCCATACGACCGCCAAAGTGACCGCCCAGCACGGGTTGATTTACGACGAGCTGATCCAGACCCTCGGGGAAGAAAAAGCGCGGCTGTATTACGACGCGAACCGGGAGGCGCTGCAATTCGTCCGGGAGACGGTCAGCGGCCTTGGGATCGCATGCGATTGGACGGAGGAAGACGCCTACGTGTACGCCGCCGAGGAGAAAAACGTCAAGAAGATCGACCGGGAATGGAAAGCGTACGGGAAGCTCGGCATCCCCGGCCGCCGCGAGGATCGGATCCCCTTGCCGGCAGGAGCCCGGGCGGCCGTCGTCATGGACGGCCAGGCGCGGTTCCATCCGACGGCGTATTTGGCCCGCCTTGTCTCCGCGTTCACGGCAAGCGGCGGGCTGGTGTTCGAGGAAACGACGGGCCGGACGGTGGAGCACGGCTCGCCTTTCAGCAAGGTCGTCACGGAAGACGGGTACCGGGTCACGTGCCGCGACGTCGTGTCCTGCTCGCATTTTCCGTTTTACGGCGCCGGCGGGTTTTATTTCGCCCGCATGTACGTCGAGCGATCCTATGCGCTGGGGATAAGCAGGACGAAGGAGTATCCCGGCGGCATGTACCTCTCCGCCGACGATCCCGTCCGCTCCATCCGGTCCGTGTCTTACAACGGGGAAGATTTGCTGATCATCGGGGGAGAACGCCACAAAACCGGCCAGGGCATCTGCACCTTCAAGCATTACGAAGCGCTGGAGGCGTTCGCCCGGGAGACGTTCGGCCCCGCCGAAATCCGTTACCGCTGGTCGGCGCAGGACTATACGACGCTGGACAAAATTCCGTACGTCGGCCGACCCGTCAAGGGCGAGCGGAACGCGTACATCGCCACGGGATACCGCAAATGGGGCATGACGAACAGCGCGGCCGCCGCCTTGCTGCTCAAGGATCTGATCCTGGGAGTCCGCAACCGGTACGAGAAGCTGTACGCCCCCTCCCGCTTCCACGCCGATCCCGACGTGAAGACGTTCCTGAGCCTGAACGCCGACGTGGCGAAACATCTGGCGGGCGGCAAACTCGAATGGAACCGCAAAGAACCGGAAGAAGTCGGCCCGGACGAAGGCGCCGTCGTGGAGGTCCGGGGCAGAAGGGCGGGCGCTTACCGGGAGCCGGACGGGACGCTGCACCTGCTCGATACGACCTGCACCCACATGGGCTGCGAGGTGGAATGGAACGCGGGCGAACGCACGTGGGACTGCCCGTGCCACGGGTCGCGCTTCTCGTTCCGGGGGGAAGTGCTGGACGGTCCGGCGAAGAAGCCGCTAAAGGCGATCACGGCGCCGACTTCGTGAGGGGCGGAGGCGCCGGTGCCGGAGGCGGGACGCCTGATCGGCCTGGGTTGGCGCCGCTGCATGGCCGTTACGTCGGTCTCGCCGACTTATCTCCTCGCACCGATGCTCCTCTGCGCGTTTACGCCGGTCTCGCCGACTTATCTCCTCGCACCGGCGATTCTCCGCGACCGTTACGCCTGCCATGCAGGCTTAATGCCGTGTGCCGACGCTTCTCCACGCCCATTAAGCCTGCCGCGCAGACTTAATGCCATGCGCCGATGCTTCTCCACGGCCGTTACGCCTGCCATGCAGGCTTAATGCCTCGCGCCGACGCTTCTCCACGGCCGTTACGCCTGCCATGCAGGCTTAATGCCTCGCGCCGCCGATTCTCCGCGACCGTTACGCCTGCCATGCAGGCTTAATGCCTCGCGCCGCCGATTCTCCGCGCCCGTTACGCCTGCCGCGCCGGCTTAATGCCCTGTGCCGACGCGTCTACACCCCCCTTACGCCTGCCGCGCAGACTTAATGCCATGCGCCGACGCTTCTCCACGCCCGTTACGCCTGCCATGCAGGCTTAATGCCTCGCGCCGCCGATTCTCCACGGCCGTTACGCCTGCCGCGCAGGCTTAATGCCATGTGCCGACGCTTCTCCACGCCCGTTACGCCTGCCGCGCAAGCTTAATGCCCGGTGCCGGCGATTCTCCGCGACCGTTACGCCTGCCGCACAGACTTAATGCCATGCGCCGACGCTTCTCCACGGCCGTTACGCCCGCCGCGCAGGCTTAACGCCCTGTGCCGCATACACGTACGCCCCCTCACGCCTTCGCCGGCATCGTTTGTTCGCCGGCCTTTTCTTTCCCGCGCAGCAGAAAATACAGGCTGGTCGCCGCCAGGAAGGCGGCCGCGCAGACAGCCAGCCGGAGGAGTTGAATCCGCAGGTCGGCGTAATCCCCGCTGGAAATGGCGTCGCGGAAGCCTTGGACGCTGTAGGTCATCGGCAGCCACGGGTGCAGCGCCTTGGCCCAGCCCGGCAGCAGTTCCACCGGAAACGTGCCGGCGCTGGACGCCAGCTGCAGCACCATCAGCACGAGGACCAGGAACCTTCCCGGCTGGTCCAGCCATGTCGCGAAAGCTTGGGCGATGAACATGAAGGCGAGGCCCGTTACCGCCGTGAACGCGTAAAACCAAGGAACGCTCCGCACCTGCAGGCCGAGCGCGTACGTCAGCACCGTGCACAGGATGAGAGACTGCGCCAGGCTCATCAGGCCGAACGTCAACCCTTTGCTGACGAACAGCGGAAAGCCCCCGGCACCCGGTTCCGATCCGCCCCGCGGGGAGAAAATCGTCGTAAAGACGAGCGATCCGGCGAATAGGGCGATGGAGATGAAATAAGGAGCGATGCCGTAACCGTACCGCTTGATATGACGGTCGTCGTCGGCCCGGATCGAGACCGGTTGGGCGAACAGCCGCATCGTCCGGTCGTCGGCATTCAAGGCGGCGGTCCGATCGGCGGCTTCCGCCAGCTTGTCCGCCAGCTCCGCCGTCCCGTCCGCCAGTTGCGCCGCCCCCGTCGCAAGCGGCGCCGTCCCCGTCTGAAGCCGGTTCGCCCCGGCCTCCAAGTCGGCACTCCCCGTTACCAACTGCGAGACGCCAGCGCGCAGACTGCTGATGCCTGTCCGCAGCTGCCCGGCCCCCTGCGCCAGCTTGTTCCCGGCAGCCGCCGCGTCCGTCAGGCCCGCGTTCTCCTGCTTCAGCCCCTGCTCCAGCCGACGCGCGCCCGATGCCAGTTTTTGGGCGCCCGCCGCCAGCTGCCCTTGGCCCTGCGCCAAGCTGCCGACGCCTGCAGCCAGCTGCTTCTGGACGCCGCTCAGCGCTCCGGCGCCTTGCGCCAGCGATTGGAGCGCGTTCAGCAGCTGCTTCGCTTGCGCATCCGCGGCCAGGCCGGCGTTCGCGTTCAGCAGCTTTTGAAGCCCATCGGCCGCTTGCGCCGCTCCGGCGGACAGCTCGCTCGCGGAAGACGAAGCCGCAGCCAGTCCGGACTCCAGCTTGCTGCCGCCTGCCGACGCCGTCTGAAGCGCCGCCGCGAGCGAATCCGCCTCTTGCGCGGCATCCGCAGCCCCCGCCTGCAGTTGCTTGCCGGCAGACGCCAGCCGCCCTAGCCCGCCGGCTAGGCTGGACGCGCCGCTATTCACCTGCGCGGCTCCGGCGACGGCGTCGGCGGCTCCCGCCGCGAGCCGGCTCGCCCCGGCATGCATCCGTGCGGCCCCGGCGGACAGCTCGCCTAAGTGCGTCCGGACGGAGGCGACGCCATCCCCGAGCTGCGCGGCTCCTTCATTCAGCTTAGCCGCCCCTTCGCTCGCTTCCTTCAGCCCGGCCGACAGTTCGGCGAATTGCCCCGTTACGCTGCGGGTATACGCTTCCGTCAAGTTTTCCGAAAGCTGGGTCCGCAGTTCCTTGACCGCGTTCTCGCTGATTTGCCCGGCGATGAAGTTGTAGTAGCTGTTCGATTCGTAGACGATTTCGGCCTGCCGGGGCTGGTCCGTCGTCAAGGAAGCCGCGTCGGCCGAGAAGCTCTCCGGAATCGTGACCGACGCGTAATACCGGTTCTCCAGCATGCCGCTTTCCGCTTGTCCCGCGCTGACGAAGCTCCAGCGAAACACGGGATTTTCCTTGAGCTCGGATACGAACTGTTCGCCGACGTTTTTGAACGTGCCGCCGAAATCCGCCCCCCGGTCCAGATTGACCACGGCGACGGGCAGGTTCGCGAGATTGCCGTAAGGATCCCAGGAGCCGCGGATCAAGAAGCCGCTGTACAGGATCGGAATACATGCGACCGCCGCGAACGTGACGATGAGCATCGGATTTTTGAGAAAATGCCGGACGTCTTGGACGAACACGCGAAAAGGGTTCATTGGGAAATCCTCCGGGTTAAGGGGGCTTTTGCGGTTAGGATTTCCCAAAAGCGCTCCCGGCAGGCGGATCTGCGAAATAGAGGCTCAGGGAGGGCCCTCTCAACGGGGAACTTGCACGCAGCCGGAAAACGGTTTTCCGTGGCGACCGTTCGATGAACGTCCACTCCGTCAGCGATTCGTTCGGGGCCGCTTTGAGCACAGGAGGCAACAGCATCGCCCTCAGCCAATCCCTTGCCTTTGCATCTGCCCTTGCATCTGCCTTTGCATCTAGACCCTTGCGCCTCTGCCGGATTGTCCCTTTCCCTCTCCCCTTCGCCATCCCTGAACTCTTTCCTCGCAGCGCAGGGATCAGGCTTATCCCTCATGCATCTTCCCCGATGAGGCTGGGCCGCCGTCCGTGGCCCGGACAGCCCGTTCAACCAAAACGCGCCAAGAGGAGAAATGCGCATGAAAATTCCGGTTACGGGGATCGTCCTCTGCTCGGCCGGCGCGGACGGCCGGCACTCCCACAAGCTGTACCTGACCTCCTGGGACGGCCGGCCGGTTCCCCACACGCACGCGTTCGGCGGCGTCACGTCCTTCGATGACGGCCATGCCCACCAGTATGCGGGCGTCACCGCCCCGGCCGCCACCGGCGTCCCCCACGTCCACGAGTTTTACGCCGAGACGTCTTTCAACGACGGCCACACGCACGTCATCCGGGGCACGACGGGCCGCGACGTTCCGCTGCCCGGGGGCGGGCACATCCACTATTTCGAGGGCTACACCACGGTGAACGGCAGGCATCCCCACGCCCATGCTTACCACGGCCATACGGGCAACGAGTTGATGTAAGGAGCGCGGGCCGCCCCGGGTCCGCGCCGCGCCGACTGGGCCGCACCGTTCGCACGCCGTAACCCGATCAAACCCGGTTACAGCCCCGCCGGCGGCCCGTCCGCACGCGTAACCCGATCAAACCCGGTTCCAGCCCCGCCGGCCGCACCGTTCGCACGCGTAACCCGATCAAACCCGGTTACAGCCCCGCCGGCGGCCCGTTCGCACGCCGCAACCCGATCAAGCCCGGCTGCAACCCCGCCGGCGACCCGTCCGCGCGCCCGCCGCTCCGAGGCCGTCCCGCCGCGAGCTTCCGCCTCGCGCGGAAGCTTTTTCCATGCGGAAAAACCGGACAAGCCGGAATAAATTGAGTCTTGAAGGGGAACAACTGTTCGTAGTATGATGAGGGAACAGATGTTCCCTTTGCTTAAGGAGGCCAAAGCATGGTCCCGAACAAACCCCCGGTGATCACGCCCGAAGAGCGCGCGCTGGTAAAGGATGCGATCGTGATTCCCGCCATGCTGGAATTTCTTCAGAACGACATCCGCACCGTCAGCCAGATGGGCCTCAAGCTGGACCTGATCATCGTCAAAAGCCTGCAAGCCGTCGAGCAGCAAATCATCTCGGAGCACTTGGACGTCCGCGGCGAACTTCGGAGGCGGGGGATCAAGCTGTACGCCGTGGAACGGTCCGACGCCGGCCTCGAGGGGCATTACGTGTGCCGGGGCTACCGGCATCGGATCAGTCTGCTGTGGAGCGTCGTCCGGACCGAAGTGCTGCGCAAGGCCAGCCGGTACACGGGCGTCACGCTGACCGGGGGTTCGCCGGCATGAGCGGCGCCCGGGTCATCGCGCTGGCGGACTGCCAATCGTTCTACGCCTCGGTCGAGAAAGCGGACCACCCCGAGTACGCCGACCGTCCCGTGGTCGTCGCCGGGGATCCGGAGCGCCGCTCCGGCATCATCCTGGCGGCATGCCCGATCGCCAAGCGTTACGGCGTCACGACGGCCGAGTCGCTCCGGGAAGCGCTGGCCAAATGCCCCGAACTGGTCGTCATCAAACCCCGCATGCAGCACTACATCGACGTTTCGATGCAGATTACCGAAATTTACCGCTCGTTTTCCGATTTGGTGGAGCCCTATTCCATCGACGAGCAGTTCATCGATTTGACGGCCAGCCTGAAGCTGTTCGGAACGCCGCGGGAGATCGCCAGGACGATCCAGGAGAAAGTCCGCAGCGAAACCGGCATCTACACGCGGGTCGGCCTGAGCGATTCGAAGGTCACCGCCAAGATGGCCTGCGATCTGTGGGCGAAGAAGAACGACGACGGCATTTTCGAATTGAAGCGGGAGGAAATTCCCTCCACTTTGTGGGAGCAGCCGATCCAAAAGCTGTTCATGGTCGGCAACCGCATGACGTCCCACTTTACTTCGATGGGCTTCACGACCGTGGGGGACTTGGCCCGCACTCCCCTCGAGACGCTGAAGCTGCGGATGCGGCAGAAGTTCCGCCGCAACTGCGACATCGACGCCGAGCTGTACTGGAGAATCGCCAACGGCATCGACAACAGCCCGGTCAGCCCTTATACGCACGAAGAAGCGCCGAAATCGATCGGCCACCAGATGACGCTGCCGCGGGACTACCGCGCGCTGGAGGACATCAAGATCATCATCCTGGAGTTGTCGGAGCTGGTATGCCAGCGCTGCCGGAGCAAGGGTTACATGGCGAGCGTCGTATCGGTCGGCTGCCAGGGCGCCGATTTCGACCGGCCGACGGGCTTCTACCGGCAGATGACGATGCCCGACCCGACCAACGCGACCAACCACGTGTACCATTGGGCCGCGAAGCTGTTCGAGCGGCATTGGAACGGCGACCCCGTCCGGAAGGTCGGGGTCAGCGTCACGGGGCTGGAGAAGGAAGGCGAGTACCAGCTGTCCCTGTTCGAAGAGCGGGACCGGCTCCGGGAGCTGGAGCGGGCCACCGACTCGCTCAAGCGCAAATACGGGGATACCGTCATCATGCGGGCCGTCTCGGCGACCGCGGCCGGCCAGGCGAGAGACCGGGCAGGCAAGATTGGAGGACACTACAAATGAGGAAGAAGCTGGAAGGCAACGGACTCTGGGAGAGCAGCCGCATGATGCTGCCGGAGCATCATCGGACGATTCAGAAGGCCAACCGCGAGCTCGATCCGAAGCCGCAGCCGGAGCTCGACGAGCAGGAAATGGAAAAAATCGGCGACGCCCTGTACCGCTCCTGGGAGGAGAGGCTGCCGATCAAGCTGTATCTATACGATCCTTATGAAGAGCCCGTGGTGGAAGGCGTCGTCGATCAGGTGGACGCCCTTCGCTGGAGAATCCGCGTGGACGGCTGCTGGTTCGACCTCCGCAAGCTCGTCCGGCTTGAAGGGCCTTAAAGAACAAATGCACCAAAAAACCGACCCCGGCGGGGTCGGTTTGTCGTTTCAGCGATCGATATCAGGCGAAAGACGGCTTGGCGGCGTTGACTTGCCCGCTGACCACTTTCACGTATTCTTCGTCTCCGCCTTCGACGGAAGGCCCGACGAAAATTCCCTTGCTTCCGATCGAGGCCAGAAGCTGGCCCTTAGCCGAGACACCCGTTCTCCGAACCGACCAGCGGCCGCCGGAGGATCCTTCCGCCCGCTCTCTTTTTCTTGAACTCACCCAGAATCCCCTCCGATCAAATGAAGGATGGTCGAGAACAGCTCCTCGTTCAACCGGACCGTTCGTTCGAGCTGCTGCGGGGACAATGTCCGGTTGCCCGTGAAATGAACGGACATCACATGCTCCTTACCCAGAGGATAGCACAGCACGTAGACGTGCGCAACTTCCCTCCGGTGAAAAAAGGCCCATTTTCCGCTGTTGTAGGCATCGAGAACGTAAATGACGGGCTCGTTCCCCGAACGCTCCCCGCCCGTTTGGAATTTGAAAAACCGCCCTTTGCCGACATTGCCTCCCACCTGCCCGATGCCCTCGCTGCCGATTTTTTGCCAGAACGCCGCGCCGGTCAACCGGTAGCCTTCCGGAGGAAGCAACGCGTTCCGGACGGCCTCGCTGAGCGCCGCGTACCGGCTGGCGAAATCGGCCGGCGGGATGTTCCGGGTATATTCCCAAAAGAAATGAAGCACGCTTTGTTTGCGCTCCAGCACTTCTTCCGGATTCTCGTACGGACCTTGCTCCGACACGAGCCGCTCGATCGCCCCGCAGGCCGCGTCCACCGCCGCCTCGTGGTTGCCGTCGGTTCTCCGGTGGTACTCCAGCAGCGTCATGCCGTTCAAATCGGACAGCACGCGATACTCCCCGACCCGCGCGCCGGGCACGATGTCGTCCCGAGCCTCGATGTCCCGAGGCACCAAGCAGAACACGCGCTTTCGCCTCAGTTTGCCCCAAAACAGTCCCATTTCGAAAACGGTATTGTCCCGGGCGATAAACGCATACTTTCCCCGGATCAACGCGACGTCGTCGGGCGCGAATACGAACACGCCGAAATCGCTGGCGTCCAGCCGGCGTTCCAACGCTTCCATGGTGTAGTCGTTGGCCCCGAAAACCCCCGCGTACCAAGGCGTTACCTGCGCGATCCTCGATAGTTGGGACGTCACGGCACGCGCGTAAGGGATCGCCTCTCGGGACGAACCGACGAAAATTTCCGGTTTGACGGCGGATTCGGCCATGGCGTCCAACTCCTTCGGCAACGGGAATGGGCTCGGCACAAGCCCAGGTAAGGAAAATTATACCATAGGCCGACCCTGCGGTCCATCGACAACGAGAACGCCCGTTCCCCGTTTAACGATTCGAGAAACGGTCTTTTAACGGGGCGCCCGGATCCATTGTTCCATGTCGTCGTTTCTCATCGGTTTCCCGTAGTAGTACCCTTGCATGACGTAACATCCCAGCTGCGTCAGGTAGTCGATATGCTCTTGGTTTTCGACCCCCTCGGCGATGACGTCCAAATGCAGGTTTTCCGCCATCAGCACGATGGCTTGAAGGATGGCCCGCTTGCTCGGGGTGTCCAGATCCTGGGTGAAGAGACGATCCAGCTTCAGCGTGTCGAGGGGCAGACGATCCAATAAACCGATGGAAGAATAGCCCGTGCCGAAATCGTCCATCGAAATCCGCACGCCCAGGTCCCGCAGAAACCGAAGCTGCCGAACGGTCTCCTGGATATCGTACAGAACCATGGACTCCGTGATTTCCAGCTCCAGAAAACGGGGCGCCAACGCAACGTCCCGCAGGATGCCGGGAATCCACTCCATCAAATGGTCCGTTTGGAGCAGCTTGGCGGACAAATTCACCGATACCGGCTGCACGATTCCCCGTTCGTGCCACTCCTTGCATTGCCGGCACGCCTCCTCGATGGTCCATTTCGTCATCGGAACGATCAGCCCCGTCTCTTCCGCAACCGGAATGAACTCCTGGGGGGAGACGAGGCCCAGCCGCGGATGCTCCCAGCGGATCAAAGCCTCGAACCCGTGCAAGTCGTTCCTCCTCACGTTCCATTTCGGCTGATAGACGAGATAGAATTGACCGCGATCGAGGGCTTGATGCAGGTCTTTTTCGATCTCCATCTTCCGGACTTCCTTGATTCCCATTTCGTCGGTGTACACGCAATATCGGTTTTTCCCGAGCCCTTTCGCTTTGTACATCGCGGTATCCGCTTTCCGCAGCAAGTCGGATTCCCCGAGCCGGCCGATGCTGATGCCGATGCTCCCGGTGACGTAAAGTTCGTTTCCTTCGATCCGAAAGCCCTGCTTGACGCTTTGCAAAATGTCACCGGCCAGCTGTTCGGCCTGCTCCGGACGGCACCGTTTCAAAATGAACAGGAACTCGTCCCCTCCGATCCGGAAGGCGCTCCGGTCGGCGTCGATAAACCGCCGCAGCCGATGGCCCACCTCTTGGATGAGCAAGTCGCCCACATGGTGGCCAAGCGTGTCGTTGATCGCCTTGAACTGGTCCAGATCCAGGAAAAGGACGCCGATCTCGTCTCGGCCGTGGTGCGATTCGAAGAAGCGGTTCATTTCATTGCGGTTGGGCAATCCGGTCAGGGCGTCCAAAAAAGCCATCCTCTCGAGCACGTGGCGGTCGAAGAACATCGCTCCCCAGGAGACGAACAAGATGAGGAAAATGGTCACCGTTACCCCGTACAGGAGGAAGTAGTCCACGGCAGGCCCGTCCGGCATCTGCGCCGTGCCGTGGCCGTGAAAGCGGGCCGCTCTCATGCCGGTATAGTGCATTCCGCAGATCGCGAACCCCATGACGACGGCGGACAGCCATTTCAGCCCGCTGGAGGTTGACTGGTTCCGGAAACGCAGGAACAGCAGCAGCGCGGCATAGGAAGCGACAAACGCGATCAACGCGGATAAGGCCCACAGCGTTCGGTCATAGGACAGCTCGACCGGCATGATCATGGCGGCCATGCCGACATAATGCATCGTCACGATCCCGCTGCCCATAAAGAAGCCGCCGAAGGCGATTTTGATCCAGTTGACGTTTTTCGGCATGGTGATATAAAACGCGATGAACGAGGAAACGATGCTGGCCAGCAGGGAAAGCAGCGTCATCCAGACGTCGTATTTCACCGCGGCGTGCAAATGGAAGGCCAGCATGCCGACGAAATGCATGGACCATACGCCGCTGCCCATGACGAGCGCGCCGGCCATCAGCCAGAAATATTTCGTCGTTCCTTTCGCGTGAGAGATTTTGGACGTAATATTTAACGCGGAATAAGACGCCAGGATCGCGATGACGCCCGAAAGCGCGACGATCCATCCGTTATAAGTCCCTTGTAAAAACATGTCGAACAACTCCCGTATGGACAGATCCATGATGAGGATAAAGAACCGCAATATGGTATTATATCATACAAAACTCGACAATTTCTGAACATTCGCGCATGCTCCGATGAGTTTGTCCCTCATAAGGGCTCGTCGCGACGGGTAAGCTTTCGAATCCGCCTTTCAAACTGATACAATAAGAGGACGACGATCATGAAAAGCAGGATTCGGATCCGATGGGGGGCTCGGACATGTGCGGAAGATACACGATCACCGTGACGATGGAAGAGTTGATGCTGCATTATTTCGCGGACTTGCCGTCGGTGCCGTTTCATTTGCCCCGATACAACGTGGCTCCCACCCAAATGGTGCCGGCCGTCGTGAACGACGGACAGCGCAACCGGCTGGGGCTGCTCAAATGGGGGCTGATCCCTCCGTGGGCGGACGACGAGAAAGGCGGCAGCCGTTTGATTAACGCCCGGGCGGAGACGCTGCAGGAACGCCCGGCATACCGGGACGCGTTCCGGCGCAAGCGCTGCCTCATTCCGGCCGACGGCTTCTACGAGTGGAAGGCGGCGCCGGGCGGCGGCGGCAAACGGCCGTACCGCATCCGGCTCAAGGGCGGCGGATTGTTCAGCATGGCGGCGCTGTACGAGACGTGGACGGCCCCGGACGGCCGCCGGGTCAGCTCGTTCGCCATCGTGACGACGGAGCCGAACAAGCTGATGGCCGGCATCCACGACCGGATGCCGGTGATCCTGAGGCGCGAGGACGAAGCGCTGTGGCTGGACCGCCGGGTGCAGGATCCCGCCGAGCTTACGGAATTGCTCGTTTCGTACCCGGATGACGAGATGGAAGCTTACGAAGTGGACAGGCGCGTCGGCAATCCCGCCAACGACGACGCCGCATGCTTGGAGAAAGCATCCGGCTGACGGCCGGAAAACGCGGAACGCCCCGCCGCCGGTTTCGGTCCGGCAGTCGGGGCGTTCGGGCGAACGACGGTTTTAACGGAACATCGCCCACAGCTTGATCAGGTGCAGCGTGTTCTGGGGGTCGATTTTCTGCGCCAGCACGAAAGCGACGATCTGATCCTCCTGGATCGCGGTCAGCGGCTCGTTCAGAATGCGGGAGGCCGATTTCACCAATTGGCGCACCTTTACCCGGTCCTGCAAATCGTATTTGGTAACCCCGTCGAGCAGCGCCTTGATCCGGTCTTTCACGACCGGATTTTTCATTTTCAGCTTAATGCGTTCCACCAGCTGCGGCTGGATGCCGAATTTTTGCCAGCTTGCGTTCACGGCGTCCCCACGCCCTTTCCGCCACCGTTCTACGTGCCGTGGCTTTCCGTTCATTCTATGCCGGAACGGGGCGGGGGATGAACGCCGGCGATGAGAGTCGACTAATCCAGCGGTTCTCCCTGCAGGCGCGCTTCCCGCAGCAAATGGTCGCGCAGCGGCGCATACGCCGGCGATGACCAGAAATCTTCTTTCGCCGTCAGCTCGGCGGCGTCGTCGCGAGCCGCCTCCAGCACCTCGAAATCGTTCAGCAGGTTGGCCAGCCGGAATTCCGGCATGCCGCTCTGCTTCGTGCCGAAGAAGTCCCCGGGGCCGCGCAGCTCCAAGTCGCGCCGGGCGATTTCGAAGCCGTCGTCCGTCTCCGTCATCGCCTTCATCCGCTCCTGCCCGTTCTCCGATTTCGGGTCGGCGATCAGGATGCAATAGGACTGGTGTTCGCCGCGCCCGACCCGGCCCCGAAGCTGGTGCAGCTGGGACAAGCCGAAACGCTCGGCGTCCATGACGATCATCAGCGTGGCGTTCGGCACGTCGACCCCGACCTCGATGACGGTGGTCGACACGAGCACGTGCGAGTCGCCCGCCGCGAAAGCGCCCATCGCCTCTTCCTTCTCCGCGGGCGTCATCCGCCCGTGCAGCAAGCCGATCGACAGGTCCGGCAGCGCTTGCCGCAGCTGCGCATGCAAGTCGATCGCGTTTTGCACGTCCAGCTTCTCCGACTCTTCGATCAGCGGGCAGATGAAGAACGTCTGGCGTCCCGCCGCCGCTTCGCGCCGGATGAACCCGAGCACGCGGTCCATCATGTCGTGTTTGACCCAATACGTCTTGATCGGCTTGCGTCCTTTGGGACGCTCCCGCAAAGTCGAGACGTCCAGATCGCCGAACACGGTGATGGCCAGCGTGCGCGGAATCGGCGTGGCGGTCATCGTCAGCACGTCCGGGTTCATCCCTTTGCGCCGAAGGATGCTGCGCTGGTTCACGCCGAACCGGTGCTGCTCGTCCGTTACGACGAGGCCCAGCCGGCGGAAGAAGATGTCTTCCTGGATGAGCGCGTGCGTGCCGACGACGATGTCGATGAGCCCCATCTGGAGCGAGGCCGCCACGTCCCGCTTTTTGCGCTCGGTCAGGCTGCCGGTGAGCAGTCCGACCTGGATGCCATGAGCCTCGAACAGCTTGGAGAGCGAACGCGCGTGCTGCTCCGCCAAAATCTCCGTCGGCACCATCAGCGCACCCTGGTTGCCGTCCCGGACCGTCGCGTACAGCGCCACGGCGGCGACCACCGTTTTGCCCGCGCCGACGTCGCCCTGAAGCAGGCGGTTCATGACGTAAGGCCGTTTCATGTCGTAAATGATCTCGTTGACGACCTGCTTCTGGGATTCCGTCAGCTCGAACGGCAGGCTGCCGACGAAGGAACGGATGTCCTCGCTCCGGATCGTATGCGCCAGCCCTTCTTGCTTGCGGTTAGCGGCCCGGTAAGCTTGGAGCTTCATCTGGAAAAGAAACAGCTCCTCGTACACCATCCTCCGGCGGGCTTCTTCCCCTTCGCGCGTGTTCTCCGGCCGATGGATGCGGAGAATCGCTTCGCGCCGCGGCATCAGCCCGTGCCGATCCACCAGCTGCGCGGGCAGCAGCTCCGGGATCATCGCGCCGTATTGCGTCAAAGCGCGGTCGATCGTTTTCCGGATCCAAGCCTGCGTAATGCTGCCTCCGATCGAATACACCGGCTGCAGCGTGCCCGTTTTGCCCGCCCCGCGGTCGGGAAATTCCGATTCGGCGACGGTGATTTGGCGGCGGCGCTGCTCCCATTTGCCGGTCAACGTGATGTCGCGGCCGATCTCCATCTGCTCCTTCAGGAACGCCCGGTTGAACCAGACGGCCGTCAGCAGCAGCCCGTCGACCGTTACCCGCACGGTTAAGCGGGATTTCTTGCCGTACCGCTGAAGGGAAGGGGCGGAGGCGACCGTCCCCTGAACGGTGATTTTCTCGCCGTCCTTCGCCTCGCTTAAAGGGCGGAGCCGGTAATCTTCGTACCGGAACGGATAATATTCGATCAAATCCCCGACGGTGGAAATGCCCAAGGCGTGAAGCTCCCCTGCTTTGGAGGAGCCCACGCCTTGAAGACGTTCTGCCGGTATGGCAAACAAATCGATCATCGGAACACCAGCCTTTGCATCCTCCCCCGGCGATTATTCCGCGGGAATCGCGAACACGCCGACGGTTCCCGGTCCGGCATGCGTACCGATGACGGGACCGATGGCGGTTTCCAAGTAACTCCGAACCGTAAAACGGTCCTTAAGCAACGTCGACATTTCCCTCGCGTTCTCTTCGTAACCGGGCGTCAAAGCGATATACAAATCGATCGGGCGGCTGCCTAGATCCGCTTCCAGCAACTCGGCGACCCGGGCAATCGCGCGCTTCTGGCCCCGCACCTTATCGACCGGCGTGATGACGCCCTCGTCATCGATGGTCAGGATCGGTTTGATATTGAGCAGCGAGCCCACCACGGCCGCCGCCTTCCCGATCCGTCCGCCCTTCTGCAAGTATTCGAGCGTATCCACCAGAAAATACAGCCGCAATTCCCGCCGAAGCCGATGGACTTCCGCCGCGACTTCCGCCGCGCTCGCGCCTTGGGCCGCCAGCTCCGCCGCAGCCGCGACGATCAGGCCGTACCCGTACGACGCGGATTTCGAGTCGATGACCGTGATGTCTCCTTCGCCTTCCAGCATCGACTTCGCGATCGTGGCGGACTGGTACGTGCCGCTGAAAGCGCCCGACAGATGGACCGATACGACGGAGCGGCCTTCCCCGATCAGCTTCCGGAACGTATCGTAAAAATCGGCCGGAGAAGGCTGGGACGTGGTAGGCAAAGTTTTGGACGACGTCAGCTTCCGGTAAAATTCCTCCGGCTCCAGCTCGACGTTGTCCAGGTAAGTTTCGTTTCCGAACATCACCTTTAGCGGAACCATCGTGATTCCGAGACGCTGCCGCATTTCGAGAGGGATGTCCGCCGTGCTGTCCGTTACCAATGCCACCGATGCCATGAGCTTGTCCTCCCTATGGACGCCAATTGCCGCCCCACGATATGGTCCATCAAGGTTCTACGGCGATCAAATACGGGTAAAGCGGCTGACCGCCTTCGTGAACCTCCACTTCCGCGTCCGGAAACCGCCCGGAAATCCATTCGGCCAACTGCCGGCCTTGCTCTTCGTCCGCGCCTTCGCCGGTCAACACCGTCACGATTTCCCCGCCGCTCCGCAGCATGCGCTCCAGCAGCAGGTGCGCGGCTTCTTCGGCGGTTCCCGCCGCCGCGACGATCGTTTTGTCCAGGATGCCGATGAACTGCCCGGAGCGGATGTCCAGTCCGTCCATGTTCGTATCGCGAACCGCCTGCGTCACGGACCCGGTCAGCACGTTCTCGAAGGAGCGGGTCATCCGTTCCACGTTCGCCGCCTCCGGGTCTTCTTCCCGGAACGCGAGCATGGCCGCCATTCCTTGGGGAATGGTGCGGGTCGGCAGCACGGTTACGGGCCGTTCGGCCAGTTCGGCGGCTTGCTTGGCCGCGAGCAGGATGTTCGGGTTGTTCGGCAGCACGAAGACGGTCTGGGCGGACAAGGAACGAATCGCCCCGAGCAGGTCTTCCGTGCTCGGATTCATGCTCTGGCCGCCGGAGAGCACGACGTCGACGCCCAAGCTGCGGAACAATTCCGCGTTCCCCTCGCCGACGCTGACGGCTACGATTCCGTATTCCGCCATTTCGTAAACGTCCGGATTCGGCTCGCTTTCCGGCGAAGGCGTAACGCCGCTGTACTCGTATTCCGCGGCCGGAATCCAGGAGGCCGCCTCCAGGCCCAGCTGCTCGGCCGGTTCAGCCGGCTCGGCCGGGATCCTGGGCGCGGACGGTGCCGCGGCGCTCCCGGCCGGTTCCGGCTCGCGGAGCAAATCGCGGTGCTGCTCCCGCATGTTCAGGATATGCAGGTGGGTCAGCTCCCCGTGCGTCATGGCGAAGTTAAGCACGTCGCCGGGCCTGCGGCTGTGCACGTGGACCTTCACGATGTCCCCGTCTTCGATCAAGATGATCGAATCGCCGTCCTTCGCCAACGCTTGCCGGAAGGAATGCTCCGCGAACGGAGCGGATCCGGTCCTGCGGTGGATGAAAAATTCCATGTCGTACGGGAAATCGATGCTTTCTGTTTCCAGCTTGGCCTGCGCCGAGAAGGCCGTGGCCGGAGCCGCGGAGACCGCGGGAGGCGGGAAAACGTTCCTCTCCGGAACCGCCGGCGCAACGGGCACTCCCGCGACAGCCGGAGCGGAAACCCCGGTCAAATACGCCACGAAGCCCTCGTACAGGCAGACCAAGCCCTGGCCGCCCGAATCGACGACGCCGACCTGCTTCAGCACCGGCAGCATGTCGGGCGTCCGGCTGAGCGTTTCGGAAGCTTTGGCGAGCACCTCTTGCATGAACTCGGCCAAATCCGACGTTTTGCGCGCGGAAACGGCCGCTTGGCGGGCGGCTTCCTTCGCCACGGTCAGGATCGTGCCTTCCACCGGTTTGACCACCGCTTTGTAAGCGGTATCAACTCCTTGCTGCAAAGCGTTCGCGAACAAAGCCGCATTCATTTCGCGTTCGCCCGCGGCCGCCCGGGCGAATCCCCGGAACAGTTGCGACAAGATGACCCCGGAGTTGCCCCGGGCTCCCATGAGCAACCCTTTGGAGAGCGTCTCGGCGGCTCGTCCCACTTCTTCGGACGGTTTATGTTTCAATTCGGCCGCTCCGGCCGACATCGTTAAATTCATGTTCGTTCCCGTATCGCCGTCCGGCACGGGGAAAACGTTGAGCGCGTTGATCCGGCTCTCGTTCGCGGACAGTCTCTCCGCGCCGGCCAGCACCATGGCGGCCCATTCCATTCCGTTCAAAGAACGCCTGCTCAAGCTGTCAGTCTCCTTCCTAAGTGCGTTCGGGTAATTGCGCCCTTGGCGTCACGGCCGAATAAGCATGGATGCGTTCGGTCCACCCGTCAATTGATCACGCGTACCCCTTGAACGAAGATGTTGACGAAATCGACCTTCAGCCCGACAACCTCTTCCAATACGTATTTCACTTTCGATTGAATGTTGTGCGCGACCTCGGAAATCTTAACGCCATAGCTCACGATCACGTACAGGTCAAGATGCATGAGTTCCCCTTCGCGGCGCACTTCGACGCCTCGGGACAAATTCTCGCGGCCGAGAAGTTCGGCGATGCCATCCTTCAGCCCTTTGCGCGATGCCATGCCGACCAGTCCATAACAATCCATCGCCGCGGATCCCGCGATGACGGCGATCACTTGATCGGCCACGTCGATTTTTCCGTTTTCCGTCGCCAACTGCATCGGCATGGAAATTCACTCCTTTATGCCTGTATTATGGACCATACCTCATTGTACTATAAAAAAACGGGACTTTGAAGCCGTTTCCTCCCCGTTCCGCCTAAAAACGGCATAAAGCGACCGCGTTGCCGGAAACCTCCTTTTCTCCTGCAATCGCGAATGCGGATCATTGCAACGATTGCCATGGCTGTGATATGATAGTGAGGTATTTGCAAGGTATGGGGTAGGGAGGTGGATTGAATGGCTCGCAAATGTTACATTACGGGAAAGAAACCGGGTTCCGGCAATCATGTTTCTCACGCCAACAACCATAACCGCCGCTCTTGGGGCGTTAACGTGCAGAAAGTGCGCATTCTGGTGAACGGCAAGCCGAAACGCGTATATGTGAGCGCCCGCGCCCTGAAGTCCGGTAAAGTGACGCGCGTGTAAGGCGTTTTTCCCTTGAACGATCGGTCAAAAGGGCTCTTCCGAAAGAAATCCTCCGCGGATTTGGACGGCGAGCCCTTTTTGCTTGCGCGCAAGATCCCCCCGATTTCCAAACATGACCGGTTGGTTGTCCGGAGCCGGGGGATCAGTTTTTCTGGAACGTGTTCAAAATCGCTTTGACGAAGCCGCCCAAAAATTTCGGCAGCTTGATGGTATAAAATTTCACTCTCCCATCCCTCCCCCGACTGGTTCTCCGGCTGTTAATCCAATGTATGCAGCACGCAATTTGTCCTAACACACCCTGGAGATAAAAACCGAGCGCGCGTATTCCGGATCTGCAGGCGGGCACTCTTGGGGCGGCACGCCGCCAAAAAAAAAAAAAAGCAGGCCGCGCATTCGCGCGGCCCGCCGGTTGTCCGCTCATCTTCTGAGCGACGAAATGGCCTTTTCCCGATCCGTTTGCCCGAACACGTAGCTTCCGGCCACCAGCACGTCCGCTCCCGCTTCCCGCACCAGCGGCGCCGTCTCGTCCGTGATCCCGCCGTCCACTTCGATGTGGACCTCCGGCCGGCCGATCTCGGCGAGCTTTTTCCGGAGTTCCCGGATTTTAGGCAGCATGCCGGAGATGAACGATTGGCCCCCGAACCCGGGATTGACCGTCATGATCAGGACCAGGTCGACGTCCTGCAGCACGTAATCCAAGACGGACAGCGGCGTATGGGGATTGAGCGCGACGCCGGCCAGACACCCGAGCTCCCGGATTCGGTTCACGGTGCGGTGCAGATGCGTGCAAGCCTCCGCATGCACGGTCAGTACGTTCGCGCCGGCTTCGATCAGCGCGGGAAACAGCGTTTCGGGATGAACCGTCATCAGATGCACGTCGAACGGCAGCCGGGTTTCCGGCCGTACGGCCCGGATCACCGGCGGTCCGAACGTCAGGTTCGGAACGAAGCGGTTATCCATGATGTCGATATGGATCCAATCCGCTCCGGAACGGTCGACGTCGCGGATTTCTTGTCCCAGCCTCGCGAAATCGGCGGCGAGGATGGACGGGGCGATCTTCAGCATTTCAATACCTCCGCGGCTTCTCTTTCCATTCCGCCATGAATTCTTTGTAATGCTCGTAACGGCTCGTTGCCGCTTCTCCGTTCTCCACCGCTTGCCGGACGGCGCACCCGGGTTCATGAAGGTGGGTGCAGCCCCGGAACTTGCAGCCGGCCGAAAGCTCCCGGAATTCCCGGAAGCAAGACCCGATGTCCTCGATCCCGAGTTCCCCGAAATCCAGCTGGCTGAATCCCGGCGTGTCCGCGATCAGTCCGCCGCCCGGCAGCGCCACCAGTTCCACGTGCCGGGTCGTATGCTTGCCGCGGCCGAGCCTCTCGCTGATTTCGCTTGTTTGAAGCTCAAGGCCGGGGACGAGCGCATTAAGCAGCGAAGATTTCCCCACGCCCGATTGACCGGCGAAAACCGAGAGATGACCCGACAACCGCGAAGCCAGCTCATCGACTCCTTCCGCCCGTTTCGAGCTGGTGGCGATGACTTCGTACCCGATCGACTCGTACAACGCCGTGGCATCGGCCAGCAGTCCGCGGGCCTGCTCTCCTTCCGGTCCCTCCGGAATCCGGTCGGTCTTCGTCCATACGAGCAGGGCGTCCAATCCGGCATGTTCGATATGCACCAGGAACTTGTCCAGCAGCGCCAGGTTCAAGTCCGGATGGACCACAGAGAACACCAGCACCGCCAAATCGGCGTTCGCCACCGGGGGACGGATGAGCGCGGTGTTTCTCGGCATGATTTCGGTGACCGTTCCTTCCCCGTTCTCCGTCTCGCTGTAAGCGACCCGGTCCCCGACGAGCGGGGACTCTCCCCGTTTCTTGAACACGCCCCGGGCCCGGCATTGGACCGGGTCCCCTCCGGCGGCCGGCCGTACGTAATAATAACCGCTGAGCGCCTTGACGATCGTTCCTTCGGGCATCTTCACACGGCTCCTTCAACTGCGCTTAACGCCCAAATCATGGGGCGGTTCCTTGACCGGCCGCGTCACCCTGACCGTTCGTTTCCTGTTGCCCGCCTTGGTCGCCCGAACCTTCGCCGCCCGCGTCCTGACCGCCTCCGCCTCCCTGATTCATGGCGGGCTGATCGTCATAGGCGACGGGAACGGTGTTCAATACCTGGCCGTCGCGGATGATCGTGATCGACCCGGCGGTGTCGGGTGTCAACCACAGCTTAACCGTGAACGTGGTCATGAACGTGATCTTTTTGGGAGCCTTATAAGCGTCGACGTTCTCTCCCTTGGCGTCGGTGATTTTAATCTGGATTTCGCTGGCCACCCCGTCCTGCGCGGGGGACACCGTTACGTCCCATGGCACTTCTTTCGCTTCCGGCGGCGGTCCGCTGCTCACGTAAACGCTGATTTCCGTTCCCGCGTTGACCGGAGCGTTCGGTTCGACCGGGAATTGCCGGATCACGCGTCCTTTCTCGACCGTAAAGCTAGATTCCTGGATCACTTTATCGTCCTTGAGCTTCAAGTTGTTTTGCTGCAGAATCGAACGGACTTCATTTTCCGTTCGGTTCGTCAGATCGGGCATCGGGAAGCTCTCTTTCCCTTTGCTGATCGTCAGCTTGACCGTATCGTTTTCCGGATCGAAGGTTTCGCCCTCCGCCGGTTCCTGTTTGATCACGGTGCCCGGTTCAGCTTCGTCGTCGTACACTTCATCGGGCTTGATGTTGTCCGGATTGACGCCGAGCGCTCCCAGCTTCTCCTCGGCTTCGCCAAGGGTTCCGCCGGTGAGGGCGGGCATCGTCGGCAGGTCGGGTCCCGTGCCGACCGTCAGCGCGATGAGCGAGCCTTCCTTGACCTCGATGTCCTGCTTGGACTGCTTGATGACTTTCCCCTTCATGTCCTCCGTGCTCGGTTCTTCCGCCACCGGCATTTCCACCTTCAAGCCGGCTTTTTCCAGGATATCGATGGCATGCTGCTCTTCTTCCCCGATCACCGTCGGCACCTGCACGTCTTTCGGCGTCAAGGAACCTTTCAGGGAAACGACGGCCCAGACGAGCACGCCGATCAGGATGACGGCCACTACCGATAATAGGGTCGGCAATACCCAGCGCCGACGCGGCTTGTCCTCGAGCCCGTCGGAGTTCCACCGCTCTTCCGGCTGCTCCCTTCCGATGGCGGGCGCTTCGATCGTATTCCTCATATCCGGCCGGATAGCGGGAACGACGCGCGTCTTGTCCGCCTCCGGTTCGTCGTCGCTGCTGAAATGCACGGGCGGCTCGTTCAGCCGCTGCGGCTGCAGGCAAGTCTCCAGGTCCGCCAGCATGTCCCGGGCGGACCCGTAACGTTCCTGCGGATTTTTGCGCATCGCTCGGAGAATGACGTTTTCCACGCTTTGCGGGATATACGGGTTCACTTCGCGCGGCTGCTCGAACGGCTCCTGCAAATGCTTCAGCGCCACGCTGATCGGGCTTTCCCCGAGGAACGGCAGCCGTCCCGTCAGCATTTGATACAGCACGATGCCGAGGGAGTAGATGTCCGACTTCTCGCCCGTCGTGACGCCTTTGGCGTGCTCCGGCGAAAAATAATGGACGGACCCGACGACGGAACCGGTCTGCGTGATGGTGGAAGAAGTAACGGCCCTCGCGATGCCGAAGTCCGTGACTTTGACCCTCCCGCCCAAACCGATCAAAATGTTGTGGGGCTTGATGTCGCGATGGATGATTTGGTTCATGTGGGCGTGATCCAACGCGTCGCAGATCTGGGAAGCGATTTTGACCGCTTCGTCGGTCTGGAGGGGAGCCCGATCGCGTATGATTTCGTTCAGATTCGGTCCGTCGACGAATTCCATGACGATATAATGCGTATCCTCTTCTTGTCCGACATCGTAAATGCTCACGATGTTCGGATGGGACAACGACGCGGCGGCTTGCGCCTCCCGGCGGAAACGCCGGATGAAATCCTCGTCGTGCATGAATTGCTGGCGAAGCACCTTGACCGCCACGTAGCGGTTCAACAGGTTGTCCCGCGCTTTATAGACAAGCGCCATGCCTCCGCCGCCGACCCGGGCCAGCAGCTCGTAACGACCGCCCAGCGTTTGTCCGATCATGCCGATTCCCCTCCCGCGGCCGACTTCCCGGGCAAACCGCCCGTCTTGGTCGCGAGCCCCGTCGACTGCCCGGGCATAGAGCCGGCAGCCTCATCGGATTCGACCAACACGACGGTGACGTTGTCGTCCCCGCCTGCGTCCAGCGCCATCTCGACCAGTTGCTGGGCAATCTGGTCGAGCGAAACGCCCGCCCTCTGGGCCAGCGCCGTCCGGAGCGCTTCCCGTTCGACCAGCCCGCTGAGCCCGTCGCTGCACAGCAGCAGCCGGTCTCCCGGCAGCCAGTCGATCGCTTTGACGTCGGGATTGACGTCCCGGTCCGTGCCGACCGACCGCGTGATCGCATGGCGAAGCGGATGCCGGGCGGCTTCCTCCGGGCTCAGCTGTCCCGATTTGGACAACTCGTTGATCACGGTATGGTCGTCGGTCAGCTGTTCCAATTCCCCGCCCCGCAGCCGGTAGATCCGGCTGTCGCCGACATGCCCGATCCACCCGCCTTGGGGGCTGAGCACGGCCGCCACGACGGTCGTGCCCATGTTATGGTACTGCTCGTTCAGCGAAGCCGTGTCGTACACGACCTTGTTCGCTTTGCGGATCATCTCCCGCAGGCGCGCGGCGCCTTCCTCCACGGTCAATCCGGAAGGCCAATCCTGGAGGGAATCCGACAAGCTGCCGACCGCGAGCTCGCTCGCCACGTCTCCCGCCCGGTGGCCTCCCATGCCGTCGGCGACCACCACGGCGGTCCAGCCGTCCGTAAGCCTCCCGCTCCATGCCCTGTCCTCGTTGACTTGACGCACTTTCCCGACGTGCGTTCTCCAAGCCGTTTTCACACCGATCACCCCGTCGTCGCTTCCATGTGCTTGGCCCTCAGCTGGCCGCAGGCCGCCGCAATGTCGTGCCCCTGCTCCCTTCGGATCGTGGCGTTGACGTTATTCTTTAGCAATATGCGCTGGAATTCGAAAATGTCATCCCGCGGCGTCCGCACGTAATCCCTTTCCGGTACGTAATTGACCGGGATCAGATTGACGTGGCACAGCAGGTCCTTCAGCACCTGGGCCAGCTCTTGGGCGTGCTCGGGACGGTCGTTCACCCCGCCGATCAAGGCGTATTCGAACGTCACCCGGCGCCCCGTTTTTTCGATGTAATATTTGATGGCGTCCATCACTTCCTGAAACGGATACCGGCGGTTGACCGGCATCAGCTTCGACCGCAGCGCGTCGTTGGGCGCGTGGATCGAAATCGCCAAATTGATCTGCGTGTCCTCGTCCGCGAATTTGTAAATGCTCGGAACGATGCCGCTGGTCGATACCGTGATATGCCGCGCGCCGATGTTCAGTCCCTTGGGATGGATCATCGTGCGCAGGAATTTCATCGTCGCCTCGTAGTTCTCGAACGGTTCGCCCGAGCCCATGATCACGATGCTGGACACCCGTTCCCCTTCCGCGTCGAGCAGCTTTTGGCACTGCACGACTTGGGCCACGATTTCTCCCGGCGTCAGGTTGCGTTTGAGACCGCCGAGGGTGGACGCGCAAAACGTGCAGCCGATTCGGCAGCCGACCTGCGTCGTCACGCACACGCTGTTTCCGTAATTATGGCGCATGAGCACCGTCTCGATCGCATGGTCGTCATGCAGGCCGAACAGGAACTTCACCGTCCCGTCCTTGGAGGACAGCTTCGTGATTTCCTTCAGCGTAACGAAGCCGAAACTCTCCTCCAGCTTGACGCGGAAGGGCTTCGGCAGGTTGCTCATTTCCTCGAACGAGCCGACCCGTTTGACGTACAGCCAGTCGTAAATCTGGCCGGCCCGGAACGCGGGCTCCCCCTGCTCCTTCGTCCATTCCTGGAGTTCCTCGAGCGAGAAATCGTAAATGAAAGGTTTATCGAGCGTAATTTGCGCTTTCAAATTCGTCACCACCATTCGATCTATTTTACCATAAAGTATTTTCGCTCAGAAAGATCCGGTTTCCGCGCTCCTGCGCATCCGGGCGATGAAAAAGCCGTCGCTGCCGAAATGGTGGGGAAGCAGCTGCGCCATTCCTTCGAAAGGGAAGGGCAGGATCCCTCTGTCCTTCAAGGGGGTCAGCACTTCTTCCGGCCAGTCGGGATCAAGCGCGAATTCCGGATGGCCCCGCAGGAAACCGCGGACGCTCTCTTCGTTCTCCTCCGGCGCGATCGTACACGTGCTGTAAACGAGGGTGCCTCCCGGCTTGACGAGACGGCATGCCGCTTCGAGCAAACGCCGTTGCAATTCGGCGAGCCCGGCGATGTCCTCGGGCGTCTTGTTCCATTTGATCTCCGGTTTCCGGCGGATCACGCCGAATCCGGAACACGGCGCGTCGAGCAGCACCAGATCCATGGACCGCGGCGGAATCCGGCCGCCCAGCTCCAGCGCGTCCGCCGTCATCGTCTCGACGATCGAGAGGCCAAGGCGTTCCTTCTGCCGTTCGATCAGCGAACGTTTATGCTCGTGGACGTCGTTCGCGATCACTTGGCCCTGATCGCGCATGATTTCCGCCAGGTGCGTCGACTTGCCTCCAGGGGCGGCGCAGCAGTCCAGCACCGCCATTCCCGGCTTCGGATCGGCGACGGCCGCGACCAGCATCGAGCTCTCGTCTTGAATGGTCAGCAAACCTTCGCGATACCACGAAGTGTCCGCCAAGCTGCCTGCCTTGCTCGCGACAATGCCGTCGGCGGACAGCGGGGAGGCTTGTACGTCGTATCCGGCGCTCGTCATCGCGGTCAACAGACCGGGCCGATCCGTCCGCAGCCGATTCAAGCGGGCGGAAGCGTGCGGAGGCTCGTTATTCGCTTCGCATAAGCGGGCCGCCGTCTCCTCGCCGTAGGCGTCGATCCACCGCCGGACCAGCCAATCCGGGTGGCTGTGGGTCAGCGCGATCCGCTCGGCCGCCGCGAGACCGGCCGGGAGGGGAGGAATCGTCCCTTCCCGAATCAGCCCCCTAAGCACGCCGTTCACCAGCCCCGCAATGCCCGCGTGGCCGCGTTTTTTCGCGATGCGCACCGCCTCGTCCACCGCGGCGTGCGCCGGAATCCGGTCCAGCCACCTGAGCTGGTAGTAGCTTAGCCGGAGCAGGCAGCGGACCCACGGTTCGACTTTGCGGGGCCAGCCCTTGACCCGGGCAGCCAGCACATGGTCGATCGTGTTCAGCCGCTGGATCGTTCCGTAGACCAGCTCCGTCGCCAGCGCCGCGTCGGGGCGGGACAGCTTCGCCTCCTCGAGCAGGGCGTTCAGCGCCAGCCCGCTGTAGGCTCCCCGCTCCTCGACCCGCTTCAGCACCTCCAGCGCCAGTTCCCGGGGAGTGGAAGGCGCCTGGCGCGGACGGTTCGGCTTCGCGGGATTCCGGTCCGTGCCGCCGCTTCCTGCCTTTCGCCCCCGCGGTTGTCCCGTGCCGGGTTGTTCCGCCATCCGGTCATCTCTCCTCATTCGCCGAACCTAACGAGTCAAACGCTCCCCGTACGGTTCCAGTATCTCCACAATGGACAATCACCATCGAAACCCGCTTTTTCCAACTACGATTCACGCGGGTTAAGCCTGCGAGGCAGGCTTAATGTCTCGCAGTGCTACGTCTCATGAGAGTTTAAGCCTGCGAGACAGGCTTAATGCCTCGCAGTGCTATGTCTCACGAGGGTTTAAGCCTGCGAGACGGGCTTAATGCCTCACAGTGCCACGTGTCACGAGGGTTTAAGCCTGCGAGACAGGCTTAATGCCCGACAGTGCTACGTCTCACGAGGATTTAAGTCTGTGAGACGGGCTTAATGTTCCACAGTGCCACGTGTCACGAGGGCTTCAGTCGGTAAGACCGACTTAATTCCCCACAGTGACGCGATTTCCACGGGTTTAAGTCGGTAAGACCGACTTAATGCTCCACATTGACGCGATTTCCACGAGTTTAAGTCGGTAAGACCGACTTAATTCCCCACAGTGACGCGATTTCCACGGGTTTAAGTCGGTAAGACCGACTTAATGCTCCACATTGACGCGATTTCCACGAGTTTAAGTCGGTAAGACCGACTTAATTCCCCACAGTGACGCGATTTCCACGGGTTTAAGTCGGTAAGACCGACTTAATGCTCCACATTGACGCGATTTCCACGAGTTTAAGTCGGTAAGACCGACTTAATTCCCCACAGTGACGCGATTTCCACGGGTTTAAGTCGGTAAGACCGACTTAATGCTCCACATTGACGCGATTTCCACGAGTTTAAGTCGGTAAGACCGACTTAATTCCCCACAGTGACGCGATTTCCACGGGTTTAAGTCGGTAAGACCGACTTAATGCTCCACATTGACGCGATTTCCACGAGTTTAAGTCGGTAAGACCGACTTAATTCCCCACAGTGACGCGATTTCCACGGGTTTAAGTCGGTAAGACCGACTTAATGCTCCACATTGACGCGATTTCCACGAGTTTAAGTCGGTAAGACCGACTTAATTCCCCACAGTGACGCGATTTCCACGGGTTTAAGTCGGTAAGACCGACTTAATGCTCCACATTGACGCGATTTCCACGAGTTTAAGTCGGTAAGACCGACTTAATTCCCCGCAGTGACGCGATTTCCATAGGGTTTAAGCCCGCGAGACAAGCTTAATGCCCGGCTAAGCCAAGATTCCCGAGGATTTAAGCCTGTCTCGCAGGCTTAACGCCCCGTAGCGCAGCACTTCCCGAGGTTTTAAGCATGCGAGGCAGGCTTAATGTCCGCGGTTTAGTAGCGTTCCCGGAGTTTAAGCCCACTTAACGGGCTTATCGAGGCCCGGGCCCCCCGCTTCCACGGGCAAAAAAAACGGCGCCCGGATCACCCGAGCACCGTGCCGGGAGCGAGCCGCGCGCCTCTGGCGAATTCCGACGCCGGCAGCGTTTTTTTGCCTGCGGGCTGCACGTCGGTCAGCACGACGCTGCCGTCTCCCGTCCGCACCCGAATCCCGAACGGCCCAGTCTCGAGGACGGAACCCGGCGTTAGCTTCTCCCATTCCGGCCGCAGCCGCTTGTCCGACTCTTGGGGGATCCGGCAGCTCCACACCTTGAACACTTCCCCGTTCCAGAACGTGAACCCGCCGGCCATCGGATTCAGCCCGCGCACGCGGTTGAACACCTCGCGGGCGGTCCCGCTCCAGTCGATCCGCTCGTCCTCCCGCGTCAAGTTCGGCGCGTAGGTCGCTTCCGCGTCGTTCTGCGGCACCCGGGGCGCCGTTCCGTCGGCCAGCTTCGGCAGCCATTCCGTCAGCAGCGCCGCCCCGGCCCGGCTCAGCTTGCCGAACATCGTGCCGGCCGTATCCTCGTCCGTGATCGGCACTTCCACCCGGGCGATCATGTCGCCGGTGTCGAGCCCTTCCGCCATATACATCAGCGTGACGCCCGTCACCGTCTCGCCGCCCATGACGCAGCGCTGGATCGGCGCGCCTCCGCGGTACTTGGGCAGCAGCGACCCGTGCACGTTGACGCATCCGAGCCGGGGCAGCGCCAGCACGGCTTTCGGCAGGATTTGCCCGTAAGCCGCGGTCACGATCAAGTCCGGCCGATAGGCCGCGACCGCTTCCACCGCGTCCGCCGCCCGCATCCGTTCCGGCTGAAGCACGGGCAGCCCGCGTTCCAGCGCGAACTCCTTCACCGGGGGCGGGGTCAGTTCGCGCTTGCGGCCTTTCGGCCGATCCGGCTGGGTGACGACCGCCGCCACGTCATACCCGCCTTCGATCAGCGCCCGCAAAGAAGGGACGGCGAAGTCCGGCGTCCCCATGAATACGATTCTCATGTTCATTCCCCGTCCTGCTCCGGCGCCAGCTTCCGCGCTTCGTACACGGATTCGGCCAAATCGATGAACAGCACGCCGTTCAGATGGTCCAGCTCGTGCTGGAACGCGCGGGCCAGCAGTTCCGTTCCTTCGTATTGAACCGGATTGCCGTAGCGGTCCTGCCCTTTGATGACGACCTTGTTGGCGCGTTTCACGTCGCCCTGGAGGCCCGGGATGCTGAGGCAGCCTTCCGCGCCCAACTGTTCGCCTTCCATGCTGACGATTTCGGGATTGATCAGTTCGATTAAACCGTGTTCCTCGTCCGCGTCGACCACGAACACCCGTTTCAGGATGCCCACCTGGGGCGCGGCGAGGCCGACGCCGTCGGCGTCGTACATCGTATCGGCCATGTCGTCGAGAAGCTTATGGAGATTGGCGTTGAATTTGGTCACTTCCTTCGCCCGTTCGCGAAGCACGGGGTCGGGATGCTTGACGATCAATCTGATAGCCATTCTCATCCGTCCTTTATCAAAGCATCATCTGCGGATCCACGTCGACGCCGATCACCACGCCGCTCCGCTTCACCGCCTCGCCCATGTCCCGCAGCACCCCGGCTGTCAGGGCGGCGGCATCGAGCTTACCCCGATATTTTACCATACATTGATACCGGTAGCGATCCTTCAGCCTGGGGATGGGCGAAGGAACCGGACCGAGCACGTCCAAGCCGGCCGCGCTGCCCGCCGTGCCGCAGGATCCGATCCCGGCCTCTTCCGCCCGTTCCCGCAGCGCCCTCGCGAATTTCTCTCCGATCGACAGCAGCATCGGAACCGATTCATGGGAGAACGTGATCGAGATCAGCCGGCCGAAAGGCGGATACCCGAGCACGCGCCGGGCATGCAGTTCCTGCGCGGCGAACCCGTCATAGTCATGTCCCGTCACCGACGTAATGGACACGTGTTCCGGGTCGTACGTCTGGATGACGACTTCGCCGGGCAGCTCATGCCGCCCTGCCCTTCCCGCCACCTGGGTGAGCAGCTGGAACGTCCGCTCCGCCGCGCGGAAATCCGGCAGCCGCAGCGCGGCATCCGCCGCCAGCACCCCGACGAGCGTCACGCGGGGAAAATCGAGTCCCTTGGCTACCATCTGCGTGCCGAGCAGCACGTCCGCTTTGCGTTCCCGGAACATCGTGAGCCATTTCTCGTGCGCGCCTTTCTCGGACGTCGTGTCCACGTCCATCCGGATGACCCGGATGCCGGGAAACGCCTCCGCCAGCGCTTCCTCCACCTTCTGCGTGCCCGTCCCGAAAAACCGGATATGCGGGCTTTGGCACGAAGGACAACTCGCAGGCTCCGGTTCGGCGTACCCGCAATAGTGGCAGCGCAGGTTTTTCGAACCGCGGTGGTAGGTCAGCGCGATGTCGCAATGCGGGCAGCTGCAGGTGTAGCCGCAGGAACGGCACATGACGAAGGTCGAATACCCCCGGCGGTTCAGCAGCAGCACCGTCTGCTCCTCGCGGCGGAGCCGTTCCCGGAGCGCGTCCGCCAGCGCCCGGCTGAACATCGCCCGGTTGCCGAGCTTCAATTCCTCCCGCATGTCGACGATCCGGACTTCCGGCAGCGGCCGGTCGCCCACCCGTTCGGGCAGCGCGATATAGCGGAGCGGCTCCGCCCCGTCGCCGTCCAAACGCGTGGCGGCCGCGTAGCTCTCCAGCGAAGGCGTCGCCGAACCCAGCACGAGGACGGCGCCGTTCATCCGGGCCCGCTGGGCGGCAGCGTCGCGGGCGTGGTATTTCGGGCTCTCTTCTTGCTTATAGGAAGTTTCGTGCTCCTCGTCGATCACGATCAGACCGATTTCGGAAAAAGGGGCGAAAACCGCGGACCGCGCCCCGACCGCGACCAACGCGCGGCCTTCCCGGATTTTGCGCCACTCGTCGTAGCGCTCCCCCTGGGATAATCGGCTGTGTAGCACGGCCACCCGCTCGCCGAAGCGGCTTTTGAACCGCTCGACCATTTGGGGCGTCAGCGCGATTTCCGGAACGAGCACGATCGCTTGGCGTCCTTGGGCCAGGCATCGTTGGATCGCCTGCAAATAGATTTCCGTCTTGCCGCTCCCCGTCACGCCGTGCAGAAGGAGTTGCGCGAACCTGCGCCCGTCCAGCGCTTCGGCGATCGGCGCGATCGCCGCCTGCTGCGCCGGAGTGAGCGGCAGCGGCCGGGAAGCCGGAAACTCGCGGCCTTGGTAAGGATCCCGATCTTCCGTTACCTGGCGGATTTCCACGCCGCCTTTGCCGGCAAGGGCGCGGACGACCTGCGGAGTCACGCCGGCCGCCTCCGCCAGTTCGGCGAGCGCGATCGGCTCCGGATTTTCGGCGAGGTATTCGAGCACTTCCCGCTGCTTGCGGGCGCGGGACGGAACCGCCTCCGCCATCGCGCGCAGCCGTTCGGGATCGGGGGGATAGACGGTCGCGACCGTCTTGACCGACAGCCGATCCTCCACCTTCTGCCGTTCGGTGATCCAGCCTTGTTTCAACCAGCGTTTCAAAAGCGGTCCCCGGTCCGGAAATTGCTGCAGCAGCGCGGACCATTTGACCGCGGAACGACCCGCGATCGCTTCCCAAACCTCGGACTCCCGACCGTCCATTCCCTGCGGCTCTTCCGCGGCCGCCGCGATGTATTTCTCGGTCCGGCCTTTCAAGGCGGCCGGAAGCATCGCCTGCAGCGCGACGACGGCCGGGCATACCCAGCGCCGGCTCATCCAGGCGCCGAGCTCGATCAGCTCGGGCGTCAGCGGCGGCACGGCATCCAGCACGTCGGCAATCGGCTTGAGCCGGCCCTTGTCCACTTCGGCTTCTTCCGCGAAGCCGACGACGAAGCCTTGCAGCGTGCGCCCGCCGAACGGCACGGCGACGCGGCTGCCGATTTCCGTCCAATCGGCCAGACGTTCCGGCACGAGATAATCGAAGGGCCGGTCCGTCTCCCGGGCCGGCACGTCCACGACGACACGCGCGATTCTCATGCCGGGCCCATCCGTTCGGCGGCCAATTGCCAAAGCCGCTCCGCGACTTTCCGTTTGACGGACTGCGGAATATGCTCGACCAAGCCTTCCGGCCCGTATACGCTGACGATGTTCGTCTCCGTCCCGAAGCCGGCCCCGGGGGCGGAGACGTCGTTCGCCGCGATCAGGTCGCAGTTTTTGCGTTTCAGCTTATCCATCGCGTATTTCTCCAAATCTCCCGTCTCCGCGGCGAACCCCACCGTGAACGGACGGCGCTCGCCCGGATGATCCTTCTTCCAATCCCCGATCGCTTGCAGAATGTCGGGATTGCGGACCAGCTCCAGCGTCAGCGTCTCGCCGTCCTTTTTCAATTTCTTGTCCGAAACTTGTTGCAGGCGGTAGTCTGCCACGGCGGCCGCCTTCACGACCGCGTCGACGCGGCCGAGTCTCGACAGCACTTGTTCGTGCATCTCCGCCGCCGACTCGACCCGAATCGCCTCGATTCCGCCGGGAGGCGGTCCGTCCGTTCGGGCGTAAATCAGCGTCACGTCGGCCCCGTAGTCGCGGGCCGCTTCCGCCAGAGCGAAACCCATCTTCCCCGAGGAATCGTTCGCGATATACCGCACGGGATCGATGCGCTCGACGGTGCCGCCCGCCGTAATCAGCACTTTGCGCCCGGCCAGCGGCCGCGGTCCCGCCAGCAGCCGGGCCGCGGCTTCGGCGATTTCGTCCGGTTCGGCCAGCCGGCCTTTGCCGACGTAGCCGCAGGCCAGCTGCCCCGTTCCCGGTTCGACGAAATAAACGCCGCGGGACCCGAGCTTGCGCACGTTCTCGACCACCGCGGGATGCTCCCACATATGGACGTTCATGGCGGGGGCGACCAGGATCGGCGCCGTCGCGGCCAGCAGCGTGGTGCTCAGCATGTCGTCCGCGATCCCGCCGGCCATTTTGCCGATGATATTCGCGGTCGCCGGAGCGACGATCACCAGGTCAGCCGCGTCCGCCCAATCGATATGCTGGACGACGGAAGCGTCCCGTTCGTCGAACACGTCGGTCGCCACCGGATGGCGGGACAACGTTTGCATCGTAAGGGGCGTGATGAACTTCGCCGCCCCTGCGGTCATCATGACGCGGACGGACGCCCCCCAGGACACCAGGCGGCTGCACAACGCGGCAGCCTTATAAGCCGCGATTCCTCCCGTCACGCCGAGCACGACCGTTTTTCCCTCAAGCGGCTTCATCGCTCTTCCCCCTCCGACCGATTCGTTCGTATGACCCTTTGCAGCAGATTCCCCGCGGCGGCAGAAAAAAAACAACCGCTGGGGTTGTCTTCCTCGGCCCCTGCGGGCCCGTATCTTATTTGTTCAGGTTTTCGACGTGCACGTAATCGTGGTAGATCTCCTCGAGCGCCACCCCGACCACTTTGTGCGACTTGGGGGCCATCATCTCGCTCTGGGCGCCGTCGCGCAGGCTGCGCGCCCGTTTGGCGGCCGCCACCACCAAGGTGTATTTGCTGTCGACTTTCTGCATCAATTCGTCAATGGAAGGATACAACATGTTTGGTCACCTCTCCGATACGTTTTCCGCCGGCGCCAGTTCCTTCAATTCCTGGAAAAGTTCATGGAGGAATCTTTCGCGCTTGCAATGCTCCGCCGTCATGATCGCGGCGATCCGGTCGCAGGCGTTGTCGATCCGGTCGTTCACGACGGCGTAATCGTAATGGTACAGCAGGTTCATTTCTTCGACCGCCACGGACAGCCGATGGTTGATCGTCGCCTGCGTCTCGGTTCCCCTGCCGGTAATGCGCGCCTTCAGTTCGTTCAGCGACGGAGGCAGCAGGAAGACGAATACGCCTTCCGGAAACTTCTCCTTCACCTTCAGGGCGCCTTGCACTTCGATTTCCAGGATGATGTCCTTGCCCTCGGCGAGCGTCCGTTCCACGAATTCGCGGGGCGTCCCGTAGAAATTGCCGACGTACTCGGCATATTCGAGCAGGGCGTCGCGCGCGATCATGTCTTGGAACTCGTCGCGGGACTTGAAGAAATAGTTAACGCCGTCCCGCTCCCCCTCCCGGGGTGCGCGGGTCGTGGCGGACACCGAATAAATCAGCTCCGGATGCCTTTTCCTCAGCTCGGCGCACACGGTGCCTTTGCCGACGCCGGAAGGTCCGGACAGTACGATCAGTAAACCTTTGTTCATGGAGGTCCCCAATTCATTCGTCATTGTCGTCGTCTTTGGTAGAGAGGCGGTGCGCCACCGTTTCCGGCTGGACGGCCGACAAAATCACATGGTCGCTGTCGGTGATGATGACCGCGCGGGTCCGACGGCCGTAAGTCGCGTCGATCAGCATGTGCCGATCCCGGGCTTCCTGGATGATCCGTTTGATCGGAGCGGATTCCGGACTTACGATCGAAATGATCCGGTTCGCCGATACGATATTGCCGAACCCGATATTGATGAGCTTGATAGCCATGCAGCGATTCCCTCCGGTCGTCCTCGTCAGCAGCTTCCCGGGGCAGCCCTTGAACTACGCTCCCATTGTTGCCGAAAGCGGCCCTCCGCATACTGCGGGATTGGGTGCGGTTTTCCACACCCTATGGATTTATTGCTTTATTGTACTTCAAATCCATAGACCGGACAAGAGGACCCCGGCACGCGACGTTCAACCGGCGCGCGAAGCGGCCGCGCTCTTCTTCGCCACGTATTCGGTCAGCTCGGCCGTCATCTCGTAAAACATGAAAGGCGTGATCAGATAGATTCCGTTGAAACGGGGCATGGCCGCGTCCAGCAGCTCCTTGGCGATCGCGACGCCCTCCGCCCGGCCCGCGGGGCCTTCCAGCCCGTTCATGCGCCGGCGCACCTCGTCGGACAGCTGGATGCCCGGCACTTCGTTGTGGAGATATTCCGCGTTGCGCCCGCTCGCGAGCGGCATGATGCCGATGAAGATCGGCACGTCCAGATGGCGGGTCGAATCCGCGATTCGCTCGATCAGCTCCGGATCGTAGACCGGCTGCGTCATGATATAGTCGGCCCCGGAGGCGACTTTCCGTTCCAGCCGCTGCACGGCTTTGTCCAAATGCTTCACGTTCGGATTGAAGGCGGCTCCGATGACGAACTTGGCCTGCTGCTTAAGCGGCTTGCCGGAGAAAGCCACGCCTTCGTTCAGCTGCTTGATCATGCGGATGATTTCGAAAGACGTCAGGTCGTACACGGAACTCGAACCCGGCAAATCGCCGAATTTCGCCGGGTCCCCGGTGACCGCAAGCACGTGGTCGATGCCGAGGGCGTCGAAACCCATCATGTGCGACTGGGTGCCGATCAGGTTCCGGTCGCGGCAAGCGATGTGGGCAAGCGGACGAATGCCGACGCGCTCCTTGATCAGCGCCCCGAGCGCCATGTTGCTCATGCGGGTGACCGCCAGCGAGTTGTCGGCCATCGTGATGGCGTCCGCTCCCGCTTCCTTGAGCGCCTGGGCGCCCTGCATGAATTTCGCGATGTCCAGGTCCCGCGGCGGATCGAGCTCCACGATGATCGTATGGCGCTGCCGGACGAGGTCGACCAGCGTCGGCTCCGGCACTCCTCGCCCGGTCCCGGACGCGGGCGCCTGATCCGCGGACTCCGCGCGGCGGGATGGCGAACTCTCGGATGCCGGCACGCCGGGCCGGTAGTCCCGGAGCGCCTTCGCGATCGCTTCGATGTGCTCGGGCGTCGTGCCGCAGCAGCCCCCGATCAGTCGGGAACCGAGATCCGCGAACCGCTGCGCCGACACCGCGAAATATTCCGGCGTCGCCTTGTACTCCACCTTGCCGTCCACGTAATCGGCGATCCCGGCGTTCGGGAATACGCTGAGCGGTACGCCCAGGTCGGCGGGCAGCGTCTCCATCGCCCGCAGAATCGCGTTCGGGCCGCTGCGGCAGTTGAAGCCGATCACGTCGGCCCCTTCTCCCTTGAGACGACGGAACGCTTCGGCCAGCGGCACGCCGTCATGCGTGCGGGCCGAGTCTTCCACGGCGAACTGGCAAATGACCGGCAGGTCGCTGCGCTTGCGGATCAAGCGGAGCGCGAGGGAAATTTCCTCGAGATCGAAGAACGTCTCCAGCAGCAGCCCGTCCGGCTTCTCCGCCAGCAGCGCGCCGATCTGCTCCTCGAAATCCCTTTGGATATGGGCCGTTCGGACGTTCTTGCGCCGGCCGGCGCGAATCGCTCCGATCGCCCCCACGACGTACGCGCGGTCTCCCGCCGCCTGGCGCGCGATCGCGACGCCGGCCGCGTTGATCGCTTCCGCCTTCTTTTCCAAGCCGTATTTCGCGAGTTTCCCGTGTTGGGCGGAAAACGTGTTGGTTTCGATGACTTCCGCGCCGGCTTTCACGTATCGGCGGTGAACGTCGGCAATGACCGAAGGCTTCAGCAGGTTGAACTCTTCGTACGAAACCCCGACCGGAAAGCCGAGCTGATACAGGTACGTCCCCATCGCCCCGTCGCCGACCCGCGGCCTCTCCTTCAGCGCCGCGCGCAAATCCGGTTTCATGTTGCTCCCCCATCCCATTCTTCCGTTAAAGTAATTTCTAATGTAGCATAATTTCGCCAACGTTAAAATGGAAAAACCCCACTGTCGAGGTGGGGTTAGCCGATATACGGTACTTTTGGGTTTAAGCTTCCGCCTGCACGTCGGCTTGCGCGAATCCTCTCGCGCAGCTATCGGCCCGGGCACGGACCCGCGACAATCGCAGGGACGCGACCGCAGTCGCCGCCGCGAGCAGAACGCCCGCCGCGCCGATCCAGCTGACGGCAGACAGCGGAGCCCGGTCCGCGACGACGCCGCCGAGACCCGCACCGGCGGCCATGCCCAGCTGAAGAACGGAGGAATTCAGGCTAAGCATGATGCCGGAGGCTTCGGGCGTCAGGCTCATTAGATAATACTGCTGCGTCGGACCCGACGACCAGGCCGCGAAAGCCCAGAGCATCAGCACCGGGAACACGACGGCCGGCGAGCCGGCCCCGGCCGACAGCAGCACCAGCGAGATCGCGTGCAGCAGCATGCCGCCGGTCAGCGTGCGGGGGACGCCCCATTTGTCCGTGCCGTACCCCCCCAGCTTGGAGCCGATCAAGCTCGCGATGCCGAAGGCGAATAGGCCGATGCTGACTTGCCGTTCGCTCATCCCCGTGATTTCGAGAAGATAGGGCGAAATATACGTATACGTAACGGAGTAGCCGAGAATCCACATAAACGTAACCGAAAGCGCCACGGTCAGTTTCGGATCCTTGAGCAGCGCGAGTTGCCTCCGCAGCGGGACCGGTTGTTCGCCTTCCGTGCGGGGGATCGTCCGGAAAACGGC
Organism: Cohnella caldifontis; assembly: GCF_029360585.1. GTDB lineage: Bacteria > Bacillota > Bacilli > Paenibacillales > Paenibacillaceae > Cohnella > Cohnella caldifontis. The sequence continues at coordinate 337,733 of NZ_JAQZSJ010000002.1, forward strand.
GAACATCGTCAGCAAGCCGAGCGCGCCGATGCCTCCGAACGCGGCCTTCCAGTCGAAAGCGGACGCGACCACCCTGCCGAGCGGCACCCCGACGATCAGCGCCGTGCTGAACCCCATGACGACGGTCGCGATCGCGCTCCCTTGGCGTCCTTCGGGCGCCAGCTTCGCCGCGACCGTCAGGGCGACGACCACGAACATCCCCGAGCTCAGCGCCATGGCGATCCGCGCCGCCATCAACGACACGAAATCCACCGTCAAGACCGCAGCGGCATTGCTAAGCACGAATAGGCCCAATGCGGCGAGCAGCACGTTCCTCCGTTCCATACGGGCGGTCAGCGCCACCAGGATGGGCGTCCCGAAGCCGTACGCCAGCGAGAAAGCCGTAATCAACTGGCCCGCAGCCGACAGCGAGACCCCGATGTCCTTGGCGATCAAATCCAAAATGCCGGCGATGATAAACTCCGACGTCCCCACCAGAAAACTGACGACGGCCAACATGTAAATTTTCCAGGCATTGCGCATCACGGAAAACTCCTCTCTCCACTCTTGTTTTTATATTTCTAGATTTATAGAAATAACGGCGAAAAAAAATCAGTTAAGCAAATACGGCGCGTATTTTTCGGCCACATCGCGGTTCACGCTGTAATAAATAAAGGTGCCTTCCTTCCGGAGATTCAGCAGCCCGCAATCGGTCAATTGCTTGAGATGGTGGGACAGCGTCGATCCGGCGACCGATTCCAGCTTGCTTTGGATATCCGAGCAGCACAGGTTCCGTTCCTCGGTCAGCAGGCGAGCGACTTTAAGGCGCGTCGGTTCGCCAAGCGCTTTATACACTTTGACGGCTTGCTGGAGTTCTTCGTTGTCTCCGTGCATCGGTCAGGCCTCCCGCTCTCAGATTATTTCCACAGGTATCGAAATAAAATTAACATACGGAAACGGAAATGTAAACCCTCGTGACTTGCCTTCTTCGATGGAATGGATTTCCTCGTAATCGAGACGATCGATCGATGCTCGCTGAAGGTCATCTGAAGGCGAACGCGAAAAAGCCGGGTTTCACCGGCTTCGGCCTGTTCGCCGCTTTTCGCTTAAACTCCGCTTACAGCAAAGCCCCCTCGAACACGAAGGCGGCCGGTCCGGTCATGTAGACGCGGTTGTCGGCTTCCTTCCATTCGATCTCCAAATCCCCGCCCGCGAGCGAAATGGTCGCCTTGCGGTCGGTCAGCCCGTTCAGCACGGACGAGACCAGCGTGGCGCAAGCGCCCGTTCCGCAAGCCAGCGTCGGACCCGCCCCGCGCTCCCAGACGCGCATGTCGACCTGGCCGCGGGAATGGACGGTCGCGAATTCCACGTTGATTTTGCGCGGGAACAGCGGATGCGTCTCCAATCTCGGGCCCCACTTGGCCAGATCAAAACCGGCCGCGTCGTCGACATAGATGACGCAGTGCGGGTTGCCCATCGAAACCGCGGTGAATTTGAACGTCCGCCCGTCCACTTCGACGGATTGGCCCAGCACCGGATTGGCGTCGATCGTCGTCGGGACGTCCAAGCCGTTCAGGATCGGAGCGCCCATGTCGACGGTTACCCGGGACACTTTGCCGTCTGCCGTTTCGAGCGAGAGCGGCTGAACGCCGGCGCCCAACGTCTCGATCGTCAGCTCCGTTTTGTCCGTCAATCCCTTGTCGTAGACGTATTTGGCCACGCAACGGATAGCGTTGCCGCACTGCTCGGCTTCGGAGCCGTCGGAGTTGAGGATCCGCATGCGGAAATCCGCTTTCTCGGACGGCAGGATGTAGACCAGCCCGTCCGCGCCGATGCCGAAAAACCGATTGCAGAGGCGAACCGCCAATTCGCCCGCGTTCGCCGGAAGCGTCCGCTCCCCGTACACGACGATGAAGTCGTTGCCCAATCCGTGCATTTTCGTGAATTGCATGTCAACTTCCCCCTGATTTCGCGCTTCGGCTTGTTCTTGTCAAAATCTTACCGCAAAACGAAGCGGATGGGCATTGAGCCAATCGCAGTTTATTTGCATTATTCCGCTTCCGGGGGAGATGACCGGAGGAACGAAAAAAGGCAGACGGTTGACCGTCTGCCGCCTTGTACCGGCCGAAACCGGATTACCCAGGTCGTTCCGTCGAAATCTGGAACGACACGCCGAATTTATCCGTTACCATCCCGAAAGCGGGGCTCCAAAACGTTTCCTGAAGCGGCATTTCCACATTGCCGCCCTGCGCCAGCTTGTCGAAAATCGTTTTCGCTTGGGCCGCGTCGTCCACCACGACGGCGATGGCCACGTGGTTTCCGACCTGATGGGGATTGCCGGGGAACGTATCGGACAGCATCAGCACGGTTTCGCCGACTTGAAGCGCCGCGTGAAGCACGCGGTCTTTGGCTTCCTCCGGGACCGGGTGGTCCGGATCGCCCGGCATCTCCCCGAAGGTTTGCAGGGAAATCACCTTGGCGGACAAAGCTTCCTCGTACCATTTGACGGCTTCTTGGCCGTTGCCGTTCGTTACCAGATAGGGGCTTAATCGGATCGCCATCCTCGATTCTCCTTTGCGTCCGGCAGGACGTGTTGACTTCATGGATGATTATACCGGAACGAGGTGCCGGATCAAAATCCGCCCGCCCGGCCCGGACGGCAGGTCAACGCGACACCGGACGTGGAGGTTGGGAAGCGCCGCTTGCCCCGTAGCTGATTTTGCGTCCCTTCTTCGGCTTGGAGGTGCCAAGCACGCTTCCGATACCCATGACGAACGTCGGAATGCCGGCGGCCACCGTCACGAGCGCCCAGTCGCGGAAGCCCAGCGGCACCGTTTTGAAGACCGGCTGAAGCGGCTCCAAATACAGGACGGCCAGCATCAGCACGAGCGAGGACAGCACGGCGAGCACGAGGAATTTGTTTTCGAGCAGCCGCCGGTGGAAAATGGATCGGGAGCTGCGGCAGTCGAACACGTGGATCAGCTGCGCCATGACGAGCGTCGCGAACGCCACCGTCTGGGCATGGACCAGCGAAGCCGGGTCCCCGTTTCCTTCCCAAAGCGTCAGGACGAATGCCCCGAGCGTGCAAAAACCGATCAAAAGGCCGCGGCTGATGATTTTCCAACCGAGCCGGCGGGCGAAAATGTTCTCTTTGGCCGGGCGGGGCTTCTGGCGCATGACGTCGCTTTCCGACTGGTCGACGCCCAGCGCCATGGCCGGCAGTCCGTCCGTCACCAGGTTGACCCACAGGATCTGGATCGGAACGAGCGGCAGCGGAAGCCCCGCCATCATGGCGAGGAACATCGTCATGATTTCCCCTACGTTGGAAGCGAGCAGGTAGCGGATGAACTTGCGGATGTTTTCGTAGATGCCCCGCCCTTCCTCGACCGCGGCGACGATCGTGGCGAAATTGTCGTCCGCCAGGACGAGCGCGGAAGCCTCCTTCGTGACGTCGGTTCCGGTGATGCCCATGGCGATGCCGATGTCGGCCGCCTTCACGGCGGGCGCGTCGTTCACTCCGTCTCCGGTCATGGCTACGACGTGTCCGGCGCGTTGCAGCGCCTGCACGATGCGCAGCTTATGCTCCGGCGACACGCGGGCATAGACGTTCACGTCGTCCGCGATGCGGTCCAAGTCCTCGTCGCTCATCGCCGACAACTCCGTACCGGTGACCACCCGGCCGTCCCGCTGCATGATGCCGATGCTCCGGGCGATCGCCTCCGCCGTCAAACCGTGGTCGCCGGTAATCATCACCGTTTTGATGCCGGCTTGGCGGCATTTGAGGATCGCTTCGCGGACTTCTTTGCGGGGAGGATCGATCATGCCGGCAAGCCCCACGAACACCAGCCCGCGCTCCGCTTCCTCGTTCGTTTCGCAAGTTTCATGCGTTCTGAGGTCCCGGTAGGCGAAACCGAGCACGCGCAGCGCGTCTTTGGCCATTGCTTCGTTCGCCTGCAGCACTTTCTGCTTAAGGGTCGGGGTAAAGGGCGTCACCTGGTCCCCCCAGAGCACGTATTCGCACTGCCCGATCAGCAGGTCGGGAGCGCCCTTGGTCAGCAAGAGCCGGCCTCCCTGGTGGGATACCAGCACGGACATGCGTTTGCGGTCGGGATCGAAAGGATATTCTTTCTCCCTCCGGTACAACGCCTCAAGCGCGGAACGGCCGTAACCGGTTTTGGCGGCCATGACGAGCAGCGCGCCTTCCGTGGGGTCTCCTTTGACTTTCCAATCCCCCGCGTCCTCGCCCGGTTCTTCCTTGCCGGGCTTGCGTTTGCGCGCCTCGTCTTCCCTTGCGGTCCGAGCCAATTCGGCGTTGTTGCACAGGGCGGCCACCTGAGACAACCTGCGGAGCGCGGCGTCTCCTTTGGCCTCCACCGTCTTGCCCGACTCCGTGAGCACCCCGGAAGGCTCGTAGCCTTCGCCCGAGACGTCGATCCTTCTTCCGCCCAGCCACAGGCGGGTCACGGTCATTTGGTTCTGGGTCAGCGTGCCCGTTTTGTCCGAGCAGATCACGGAAGCGCAGCCGAGCGTCTCCACCGACGGCAGCTTGCGGACGATGGCCCGCCTGCGGATCATGCGCTGCACGCCGAGCGCCAGCGCGATCGTCACGATCGCGGGCAGCCCTTCCGGTATCGCGGCGACCGCCAGGCTGACGCCGGCCAGGAACATGCCGTACAGCTCCTGTCCGTGCAGCACGCCGGCTACGACGACCATCACCGTGAGCAAGATCGAAATCACGATCAGGATTTTGCCCAGCTGCTCCAGCCGGCGCTGCAGCGGAGTGGCCGCTTCCTCCGTCTTCTGGATCAGGTCGGCGATTTTGCCCATTTCCGTGCGCATGCCGGTCGTCGTCACGATGCCTTTGGCCGTGCCCCGGGTCACCATCGTGCCCAGGTAGCCGCAGTTTTTGCGGTCTCCGAGCGCAAGATCGGCCGCCGCGATCGGGCTTGCTTCCTTCACGACCGGAACCGACTCGCCCGTCAGCGCAGATTCGTCCACCGCCAGCTGCTGGCAATCGATAAAACGCAGATCGGCGGGCACGCGGTCGCCGCTCTCCAGCCATACGACGTCCCCCGGTACGAGCGTGCTCGCGGGCACGGTTTCCAGCGATCCGCCCCGGACCACTTTCGCGCTGGGCGCGGACAGCTCCTTCAGCGCGCGGAGCGAGCGCTCGGCCCGGTATTCCTGGAAAAAGCCCAAAATGCCGTTAATCAGAATGATCGCGATGATCGTGAGGGCGTCCAGCATTTCCCCCAGCAGCCCCGAGATGACGACGGCCCCGACCAGCACGAGCACCATGAAGTCTTTGAATTGATGGAGGAGCAGCTTAAGCGGCGGCTCGCCTTGCTTCTCCTGCAGTTCGTTCCTCCCGGCTTCCGCCAGCCGCTTGCGCGCTTCCTCCGGCGCCAGCCCGCTGCGGGGATCGGTGCCGAGCGCCTCCGCAAGCCCGGCGGCGTCCAACTGGTGCCATGTTTTCCCTTCCACTGTCTCTTCATCTCCTCCCGTAATGCGCTGTTTCGCTCCATCGGATCGGCGGACAGCCTGTTCAAGCTATGTCTATTCAGACAAGCCGGGAAATATCCCCGCGTCCCTTTTCCTTTACGGGCAACTGTGGCATCATAGCAAGTACAGTACGCGAACAGGAATAGGATGAACGCCAAATGTCACTCGACGGCATCGTCACCCGCGCCCTCGTGCACGAGCTTCAGGCTTGCGCGGGCGCGCGGATCGCCAAAATCTATCAACCGACGGAAAACGAGATCGTCCTCCATCTCCGCGGCCAGAACGCGAACGGCCGCTTGCTTTTGTCCGCCCATCCTTCCATGCCCCGCCTCCATTGGACGCAACAAGCTTGGGAGAATCCGTCCGAACCGCCGATGTTCTGCATGCTGCTCCGCAAACATTGCGAGGGAGGCGTCATCGAAAGCGTCCGCCAGGACGGATTGGAGCGGATCGTCTGGATCGACGTCCGACATCGGGATGAACTGGGCGACTTTTCCGTCAAACGCCTGGTCCTCGAGATCATGGGCCGGCACAGCAACCTTATCTTGATGGATCCGGCGACCGGCCAGATCCATGACGGCATCCGCCACGTCACCCCCGCGGTCAGCAGCTACCGCGTCGTCCTGCCCGGTACGGCCTATGTGGCGCCCCCGTCCCAGGACAAACGCGACCCGCTGCGGGAAACGGAACCGGCTTTCCGGGATCGGGTCAGCCTTGCGTTTTCCGAAAGCGGCTCTCTGGATACCAAGGCGGCCTCGTCCGCGCTGGTAAACGCCTACACGGGACTCAGCCCGCTTGCGGCAAAGGAAATCGCGCACCGCGCCGGCGGAGAACCGCACAAGCTCTGGTCCGCGTTCCGCGCAGTGATGGACGATGTCGCGGCGCACCGCTATGAACCGAATCTGGTCGATACGGCCGGCGGCAAAACGCTGTTTTCCGCCTTGGCGCTGACGCACGCGGATGGGACCGTCCGGGCATTCGGGACGATGAACGAATGCCTCGAAACGTATTACAAGGACAAAGCCGACCGCGATCTCGTGCGTCAGCGCACGGCGGATTTGAGCCGGCTGCTCGGCAACGAAATTTCCAAAAACGAGAAAAAGCTGGTCAAGCTGGAGGAAACGCTGCGGGAATCCGAGGAGGCCGACAAGCTGAGGCGGACCGGCGAGCTGCTGACATCGCAGCTCCATCTCCTGCAGCGCGGGGACGAATCCGCGGAAATCACCGACTATTACGAGGAAGGCCAACCGTTGGTTACCGTGGCGCTCGACCCCATGCTGACGCCGACGGAGAACGCGCAGCGTTATTTCCGCAAATACAACAAGCTCAAGAACAGCAAGTCGGCCGTCGAAGAGCAAATGGCCGCCGCGCGGGAAGAAATCGCCTATCTGGAATCCGTGCTGCAAGGATTGGAGACGGCCGGTCCGGCCGATATCGAGGAAATCCGCGAGGAGTTGGCGGGGCAAGGCTATATCCGCCATCACGGGGAGAAGCGCGGAGCGAAGAAGAAAAAGAAAGACACGCCGTCCGTGCTCTGCTATACGTCCAGCGAAGGCGTCCCGATCTACGTCGGCAAAAACAACGTGCAGAACGACTATCTCACGAACCGGCTGGGATCGCCATCCGATACATGGCTGCACACCAAAGACATTCCGGGATCGCACGTGCTCATCCGCGGCGAGCCATACGGAGACGCCACCCTGCGCGAAGCGGCGGCTTTGGCGGCTTACTACAGCAAAGCCCGGGCGTCCAGCAACGTGCCCGTCGACTACACGAAGATCCGCAACGTGCGCAAGCCCAGCGGCGCCAAGCCCGGCTTCGTCATCTACGAAGGCCAGAAAACGCTGTACGTCACGCCGGATGAAGCGTTGGTCCAATCGCTCTTCGTCAGCGTGAAGTAACGTTGCTTTTGCGGATGGATTCGAAATCCCGCTATGGCGGCGGAGTTAAGAAACTTTCTTTCCTAACTCCCACCGAAACCCGCCATGGCGGCGGAGTTAAGAAACTTGCTTACTTAACTCCCCCCGAAACCCCGCCATGGCGGCGGAGTTAAGAAAATTTTCTTACTTATCTGCACTCGAGCCGCACTTTTGGTGGTTAGAACACCGGTCAACCAAACGGGCCGCCCGTCTTCCGAAGAAGACGGGCGGCCCGTTGCCGTTATTTCCGTCTGGCCGACAGCAGCTTGTCGATCACGGCGGCGTCGACCGTCCGATTGCCGACCGGTCCGTGGAACACGACGCCTTCCCGGGTGCCGTGGAAATCCGAACCGCCGGTAGCCGGCACGCCTTTCGACTCCGCCATCGCCTCGTAATGACGCTGCGTATCTTCGTCATGATCCGAATGGTACGCCTCCAGCCCATCCGCCCCGCCGTCGAGCAGCTCCAGCACGAGCCGATCGTTCCCGTATAGGCCGGGATGCGCGACGACGGCCGCTCCGCCCGCCTCGTGGATCCAGCGGACGGCTTCCGCCGGTTCGATGCGTGGCGGATTGACGTACGCCGCGGCCCCCTCCGCGAGGTAACGGTCGAACGCGTCGCGCATATCGTTGGCGTAGCCCTTGCGGACCAGAACCTCGGCCATATGGGGCCGGCCGATCGAGCCATCCGCCCGGGGCGAAGCGGAAGCCGCCCTCTCCACCTCTTCCAGGGTGATCTCCACGCCGAGCTCATTCAGGCGGGCGACGATCATCCCGTTGCGGCGGGAACGCACCTCCCGGAGAGACACCAGCCTCTTCAGCAGCAGGGGATCCTCCGGCGAAAACCCGTAGCCCAGCACGTGGATGTCCTTTCCTTCCGCGGAGGTGCTGATTTCGACCCCCGGCACCACCCGAATGCCGTACTCCTCCCCGGCCCGCAAGGCTTCCGCGAGACCGGCGACCGTATCGTGATCGGTAATCGCTACGGCGGACAACCCCGCTTCCTTCGCCATCCGCACCACATGGGCAGGGCGATGGCGGCCGTCGGAGGCCGTCGTGTGGGTATGCAAGTCAGCCCGGCTCATGCGTCAGCCCCCTCAATTGTTCGAACAGCGCGGCGGCCGGCATCGGGAGCAGCGCGGAAGGCAGGCGCACCGCGTAAAACTGCCGCCGGAACGATACGTCCCGAATGCGCACCGCCTTCAGCACCCCGAGCGCCGCTTCGTGCTTGAACGTCCAGGCGCTCAGCACCGTCAGTCCCAACCCGGCCTCTACCGCCGACTTGATGGCCGCCGTGCTTCCGAAGTCGCTGACGACGCGCAGCTTGCCTTCATCCGCGCCGTGGCGGACCAGCTCTTCCTCGACGACCTGCCTCGTTCCGGATCCGACTTCCCGCAGGATCAGCGGTTGTTCCAACACCTCGGCCAGTTCGACCGATTCCCGTGCGGCAAACGGATGCCCGGCGGGCGCGACGAGGAACAGCTCGTCGTCCATGACCGCCTCGGCGTGGATGCCCGGCGTCTCGCAAGGCGCTTCGATCAACCCGAAGTCCAGCCCGTGCGTCTGGATCGCCTCGATGATTTCGGTCGTGTTCATGACTTTCATGCTGACCGAAAGTCCCGGATGACGCTTCAAAAACGAGCCCAGCAGCCGGGGGAGCACGTACTCCCCGATCGTTAGGCTGGCGGCGAAATGCAGCCGGCCCTTGAGGTCCTGGGCGAACCGGACCATCCGGGCGTCCGTCTCCCTCATCAGATCCACCGCTCTCCGCGCTTGCGGCAGCAGCCAATGGCCGGCTTCCGTCAACTCCAGCTTCTTGGTCGTGCGGTTGAGCAGCTTGGTGCCGAAATGCTCCTCCAACGCTTGGACTTGCATCGTCACGGCCGGCTGGGTCATGTGCAGCGCTTGGGCGGCAGAGGAAAAACTGCCCCGTTCGGCAACGGTGCAGAAAATATGCAGTTGATGAACGTTCAGAGCCATGCGGATACCGCCTTTTTGTCTGCTTTTGTCATGCTGTATTATACCATAGCGGGAACAGGCCGTTCCCGCATGCGATTTCGCGGTGAACGGCCTGTCCGAATCGCCGGTTTAGCGGCGTTTGCGGTTGTTCTTGATCAGGGTCATGCGCCGGGAATGGCGAAGCCAGGAATAGTACGTTTTCAGATCCCGCAGCTCCATCGTCTCCGACATCCGTCCCAAAAACGTAACCACGATCATTTTATGCAAAGGGTTCCCGAGTAAGTCGACGTCCTTGTCCGAATCGGCGAACTCCGCGACGAACACCAAGTCGTCGTCGATCGTATAGACGTCCTGCTCGTTGCGGTAATACGAGACGATCCGTCCTTCCTTCAGGCATTGCCACAAAAACTGGGCAATGTCGGAATAACCCGTTTTCTCGCTTTCCACCCGGTCGGTCCAACGCTGACGGGCATGGTTGGTGATGATGATGTCCGCGATCCGCTTGTCTCCAAGCTCGACATGGAAGGGTTCATACGTGTTCCAGCGTTCGGTCTGTTTGTCTTTCACCGGGCATTTCCCCTTCTCCGCATTAGGTCTTAAGGCCCGACCTCGGCTGAAAACTCGTGCGAGAATCCTAAGGAAGTTAAGTCCATTTTACCGCATGCGTTCGCGAGGATTCAACAAGAAAACGAAAAAATCTCCCCATCTATTCCATCTAATGGATGCCGCGCGCCCCAGCGTTCTCTGCTGCCGGCTTGTCCGGGAATCCTTGTACTACGGGCATTTGGCGGAGATTGTCATCCGCGCCAACCGATAGAATGCGAAAAAGTCTCCCCGCAGGGAGACTGTCGAAATCCGTCGGACGAAATCGAATGGTCCGGATTCGGATTATAAGCCGTAAAACCGCGTTTTATCCGGGACGTTCTTCTCGTACTCGGTTTTGATTTCGCCCCGGAACGACCGTTCCACTCTCTTCACGTAAGGCAGCCGCTGAAGATTGCGCACGGTTTCCTCGGCATTGTCCGCGTTCATGTACAGCACCGCGTAATGCATTTTCCGGGACAAATAATGGAGGGAACCGTACTTATCCAACCCTCTCGCCGCTTTGTAATCGCTGAACCAAACGATATAACCGACGCGCTCCCCAAACATCCCCGTTTTCCCTCCGACTTCCAAGTGTCGTATCGCTGCGGTGCGGGTGCCGCGGCAGGCTGGGACTTAACCGCAGCCCCCGCCCCCGCAGGAACAGGCGCCGCCGCTGCCGCAGCCGCCGCTTGCCTCGCCGCGTACCGGATCCGGCACTTTCACGCTGTCCGATACGGCAGACGCCAAAGTGCTGGAGATTTCGTACAACAGCTGGTCCAGCCCGCTTTCCGCGATTTTATAACGCCGGACGGATTCCAGCCGGTCCAGTTCGGCCTGAACGGCGTAAACCCGATCCAACGCTTCGTTATAATCCGGGTGGAACCGGCCGAACCGTTCGCACTCTTCGAATCGTTCTTTGGCTTTGGCGAGCTGGACTTTGAGCCTGCCGGCTTCCGGGTCTTGCTCGACCTGCCGTTTCCAATACACGTAATCGTCCGCGAGCGCGGAACGTTTGATCATTTCTCCGAGCGCGTACGCGCCTTCCAACAGCTCCGTAAAATCGGCGGGAGCAGGATCCGCCGCAACCGATTCGGACGTTGGGAGGAGATCCGGCAACACGGCCATGCAGCTTCACCTCTTCTGGATCTCGATGGATACCGCCTCTATCATACCATATGGAGACGATAGACGGTCAACCGTTTGCAGGAGCGTCGGCGAACGGCAAAGGTTCCAAGTCCGGCAGCACGATCCTAAGGGGGCTGCAACGGTCCGCGGGCAGCGTGTCCGGTTCTTCCGCCCCGTCCGGGCCGCCCCAGCGCCCCCGCACTTGCCAGCCGTCTCCGGAAGTTTCCAGGGCGTCCGGCACGAACAGGCGCCCGCCGTCCTCGCCGACCTGCAGCGCCGCCCGCCAATCGAGCGCCCTCCGGACGAGCTCCCGCCTCGTCGTCGAATGATAGGAGCCGGTCTGGCGCAGCCAACCGGGCGGAACGTCGGATAAGCCGGGAAACAATCGGCCGGCCGTCTCGAGCGTCCCGTCCTGCCGATAGAGGGACGGCACGCTGCCGGTATAGATCCAGCCGGGATCGGACGTTCCGGCATCGGCTTCCGTTTCTCCTCCCGCTCCGGGTTCGCTTCCTTCCGCGCGATCCGGCGCCGGGGGAAAGCCGATTTTCTCCAGCCTGGCGACGAGCTCCTTCGCGTGCGCAGGGTCCACGATGAAATCGCGGTCGCCGACGCGTTCAAGCAGCCAACCGGCTGCTTCCTCATCCTGGAGCAGCCGTTCCGCCGTCCCGGCGTCCTCCGTACGAAGGAGCATGGCGTCCACGACGCGGACTTTGCCGAGCGCCCGGAACCAATCACGAAGCGCTTCTTCGACGGGTCCGGGAAGCGCGGCGCCGGACCCCCGCTCGAGAAAACGGCGCAGTTCCCCTTCCCGCCATCCCGAATCATAGGCCCTCCGAACCGTGGCCGCGGTCAATCGGTACACGAACATGCGGTCGGCGGTTACCCGTTCGCTCACGGCTTCGAGCTGCCAGCGTTCCGCCAAGCCGACGCCGGGCGGCACGAAAATTTCTCCATCCGGCTGAACCAGGAAGCGTTCGAAACGTTCCGCGAAGCCTTCTTCCGTCCGCGATTCCCGGTCTTCCGGGGTTCGAGCGTCCCCCAATTCCGCGAGCAGCCGGAAAACGGCTTCCCCCCGGAACGTCCCCCTTTCCGCCCATCCGAAAGAGACGAGCAGATTCATCCAAACTTCCCAGGCGGAGGGAGCGATTCCGATCCGCAAGAAGTCCCGGTCCCGATACCACTCGAACGCCCGGCAGGCGCATACGGCAGCCGCCGCGAGGTGCCGCCCGGGATCCGGGACCGCGTAACGCAGCATGGCCATGCGGTAAAGCTCGGCATCCGCGGACTGGGCCGACCGGGCCATCCAGGCTTCGGCCCCCGCCGCGGAGACGGAGATTTCGCGGTCCCGCTTCCGCAGGACGCCCGTGCACAAGCCTAAATCCAACGCCAAAGCGGCATGGACGGGCAGTTGATCCCGGTACGGGTACGCGAGTCCGAGCGGCTCCAGCTCCTCCGCCGTCAACCGCATGGCCGAAACGAGCCGGGCAGCCGAAGGTTTGGAGACGGCCCCTTTGGACGTGAGCGGAAGCCCCGCGCGGCGGATTGCCGACCAAGCGGAGAGCAATTCCAGCGATAACGGCAATCGGAAAGGAGCCGCGGCGGCAGCCGTTTCCCGGGCCTCGGATTCGTCCAGCGGATCGGCGAACGCCGGCAGCAGCAGCCGCTGCCAAACCGCCGCCATGTCGGCGGGAACGAAGTACAACCGGTCTCCCCACGTTTTGCGGATGGCGTACAGGATGCCGGTCAGCCGCAAGCCCGCGAGCGCCACCCGCCATTCGGCTCCCGTCCATCGGCCGTCCCGAAGCGCTTCTTCCTCGCTCTTCTCTTCTTCGAAGGCGGTCGCCCCGTAGACCAACAGGATGCGCCTCAGCGCTTCCTTCCGGAGACGGTCGGCCCGGGACGCCCACTCGGCGGCCCATTCCGGGGACGATAACACGTCCGGCAGCTCCATGCCGCCCGAAACGCGGTCTCGCACGGCGGGGTCCGACAAGATTCGCCGGCGGACCGATTCGGGAAGGCCGGCAACGCAATCGCGCACGTTCAAATCCCGTCCCCTCCCGTCCCGTCAGCATCGCCTCGATCGACGGCGTAAGCGTATCCTTGCTCGACCAGAAACCGCCCGCGGTTGCGCGCGAATTCCACTTCTTCCGTTCCTTCGCTGACGACCGTGTAGAACGAAGCCTTCGCTCCGGAAGCTTTCGGCCGCAAAATCCGACCCAGCCGCTGCGCTTCCTCCTGCCTGGAGCCATAGCTTCCGGACACCTGGATCGCGACGGCCGCGTCCGGCAAATCGACCGCGAAATTGGCGACTTTGGACACGATCAGCGTCCTGAGTTCCCCGCGGTTGAACCGGTCGAACAGCTCCCTCCGCTCGGCATGGGGCATTTCGCCCGTCACCAAAGGAAGCCCCAGCTCCCCGGCCAGCTTCCGGAGCTGGTCCAAATATTGGCCGATCACCAGCGTCGGCGTTCCCCGATGCTTGTCCAGCAAGCGGCGGACCGCTTCGGCTTTGGCGGGATTCTCGCCCGCGATCCGGTGGCGGGAGCGCGCCCCGGCTTCCCGGTAACGTTGCGCCGTACGTTCGTCCAGACCCACACGCACTTCGGTGCAGGACGCCTCCGCGATCCACCCTTCGCGCTCCCCCGTTTTCCAGGGCATTTCATACCGCTTCGGGCCGATAAGCGCGAACACTTCCGTCTCCCGGCCGTCTTCCCGCACCAGCGTGGCCGTCAGTCCGAGCCGCCGCGTCGCCTGCAGATCGGCGGTCATGCGGAATACGGGCGCGGGCAGCAAATGCACTTCGTCGTAAATGATCAGTCCCCAATCGCGCCCTTCGAACAGCGACCAATGCGGCAGCTCTTCCTGTCCCGCCCCTCGCGTCAGCACCTGGTAAGTCGCGACGGTAACGGGCCGGACGCGTTTGGTTCGGCCGGAATATTCGCCGATGTCGGCTTCGGTCAAACTCGTGTTTTCCAGCAGTTCGCGGATCCACTGCGTGACCGAGATGGAGTTCGGCGTTAAAATGAGGGTTTCGCAGCCCAGCCGCACGAGCGCCGACATGCCGACCCACGTCTTGCCCGCTCCGCAGGGAAGGACGACCACGCCGCTTCCGCCCCCGTCTCCCGAAGGGCCGAGGAACGCGTCCACCGCCTCGGTCTGGTACGAACGAAGCCGAACCGGCTTTCCGCTCCGGGACGTCTCCCGCAGGGACACGTCCATCGCGCCGCCGCTCCGGTAACCCGCTTCGTCCATTACGGGACAGCCTCGGGCGGCAAGGGCGCTTTTCAGCGCCCCCCTTTTCTCCGGCCGGATCCGCACCATCGTTTCGCTGTTTTGCGGGGACGTCTCGAAGCAAGCCGCCGCCTCCGGCCAGGCGTAAGCCGCCCGCAGCCGTTCGGGGTGATCCGCCAGCAAAAAAAGGCCCTCCGGCCGGCCCGCGAGGCGGAAACGGCCGTAGCTGCCCATCGTTTCCCGGATTTCCCGCTCCACGGAAGCCGGCAATCCGTATCGGGAAAAAGCGCGCAGCCTCTCCACGACCCGATCCGCCGTTTCGCCCGCCGCCGCTGCGTTCCATAGCGACACCTTCGTCATCCGATAGGTATGAAGCTGCCCCGGCTTTTTGCCGATTTCGGCAATCGGGCGGAGGGCTTCCAACGCTTCCGCGTTCCGCGGGTGCCGTCCGTCCAGGATTAGGGTCCCGTCCGATTGGACCAGAAGCGGAAGGGACTCGTCCATGGAAAAGCGACCTCCTCTCATCGCGAGTTTGACGGCGGCAAACTCTCGCCGCTGCAGCAGTCTCTTTTCCATCGTTCCCCGCGTCCGCGATCGTTAACCGCCTGTCACCGCGATTCGCACGCCACCCCGTCCCCGTCGCCGTCCAGCTTCGCGTTGTATCCGGGTTCCCCTTTGCGCAGCGGCGCTTTGCCGGCTGCCCGGGCAGCGGCGCAGCTGGCGAAAGGGGCGCCGTCCATTTGTTCCGAAGCTCCATCCGGCTGACCGCTCGGATCGGGCTGCGCGATGCGGTAATCGGCGGGTTCGAACCGCTTCGCGTCATTCCACATGCTCTCGAACTGCTGAGCGAAGCTGCGGGCCGCCCGTTCGTCCCGCACCGCCATGAGGATCTCGTCGTTCTCGTTCATCGCCGACTTCGAGTAATTGAAGGAGCCGGTCGTGCCGACCTTCGAGTCGGCGATCGTCATTTTCAGATGCATGAGGCCGCTGTGCTTGTTGATCTTGATCGGAATTCCCGCGCTGCCGAGCAGCTTCAAAGCTTCGGTCTGCGTTTTGCCGCCCGCCTGCTGCCGATCGGTGATGATCCGAACGGAGACGCCGCGTTTCTCGGCGTCCCGGATGGCCGCCACGATGCCCGGCTCCGTCAGGCTGTAAATCGCGATGTCCAGCGTGGACTTGGCCGATCCGATGACGTCGATCAGCAGCTTCTGTTGCTCTTTGCCGTCAAACGTCCATTCCGCGTTCGCCGAGTCGGCCTGGCCTCTCTGCGCCGCTTCCGCCGAGCAGGAAGCCAAGGCCAGGGCCAATACCGCCGGCAAGGCGGCTTTGATGAAATTCATGCTGAATACCTCCGCAACTTCCGTCAAGTGATCCCTAGATGCCAGGATGGCTATATTTTACTATGAGTCATCACGGCATGATAGCCTTCCGGGGCCGACAGTTCCATTTCGATTCCTTCCGGTGCCGTCACTTCCAACCGGAATGTCGGCACCCCGTCTTCCTCCCCGATCCGCCATGAGACGTCGATCCTTCCCCCGCCGGGGAGCGGAACCGCGCCGCGGGCCCACCGCAGATCGCCGGGCTGCGGGGAGACGATCACCCGGCGCCACCCTTCCTCCGCCCGCCGTACCCCTAACACGGAATTGCCGAGAAAATAGGCCGGGGCAGCGGACCACGCATGGCAGTGGCTGCGGGTCAGCAAGTTCGGGTTCGCCCGGTTTTCCTCGAAGGCCGGATACATCTCCCAACAGGTCGTCGCTCCGTGCTCGATCATTTGGCCGTAATTTTTCCTCATGTCGTCCAGCATGGCTTGGGGACGTCCGAGCAAGGTCAGCGCTTCATAGTAAAAGAACGCCATAAAGGGGCTGCCGATCTGCACGAAATCGGACGGCGGCGCCAAGAGAAGGTCCGCGACGATGTCCTTGCGGCTTCCTTGGGGAACCCCATGCAAAAACGCGATGATTTGCGTCTGTACGCTGTACGTCTCCGAGCGTCTGCCGTCGGCGTGGATGCAGTCGATATAGGCTTGCCGTTCCGCCGACCACAAATGACGGTTGATCGCCCGGACCAGCGATTCGGACGCCTCCGAGAACGCGGCACCCGCTTCCGGCTCCCCCGCTGCCGCCGCGAGTTTGGCCGCCGTCCGGAGCGCGCCCGCCATCACCGCGTTCTGATGCGTGACGACGCCGTGCCTCGGCTGGTCAATCGGGGCCCAGTCCAGCAAATTCCAGTCCCGGATGAACAGCAAGCCCCGCTCGTCGATATTCCGCAGGTAATGCTCCAGCGCGAACCGCACTTTCGGCCACATGTCCCGGGCGAAGTCCCGGTCGCCGGTATGCTCCGCGTATTCCAGGCAGGCGATCACCCAGAAAAAGGTCCAGTTGGGGATCACGCTGCTCCACCCGCTCGGAACCTGGTCGGCATAGAGCGGGGATTGAAATTTCGAGCCCGGCACCAGTTCGAGGCACCTGCGCACGATGTCGGCCGCCCCGAACACGTAATAGTTGACCAGCGCCTCGTTGCGGCTGTCGCCGACCCAGAACGTCTGTTCATAGGCGGGGCAGTCGACGAACGTGTCTTCCATGCAAAGCCGGGTCGTATGCTTGCTGATTTCCCAGATGTCGTTCAAGAGCGGATCCGAGCAATGGAAGCGGCCGATTTCGGCCACGGGGAAATTGCTTTGCGAAATTTGCACGCCCGTCAGTTTGACCGGACGCGCCGCCCCCCGCACGGTGACCATCAAATAGCGGAAGCCGCGCCGAACCGGCGATTCGTAAACCTGCCGCCCTTCCTTGCACGTATAGCGGAGCGTGTTGTCCAAGGCGTAGGTGTCCTGCCGCCAGCCGTCCTTCATGTATTCGAAACCGTAAAAATCCAGAACGGCGCCCGCCGGCGCGTCGGCTTCGAATCGGAGATAACCCGACCATTCTTTCCCGAAATCCAAAACGAACTCCGCGTCGCCGCCACCCAGCAGCGGAATGACGGCCGGCGCGCGGTTGGCCATGCAGACCGTTTGAAGCTCCCGCGGCACCGGCAAGCGTAGTTCCTCCCGCTTCCAAACGCTCGCCGCGAACACGGAAACGTCGGAAACGAACGCGGACGGCATCGGGGACAGCCATTCGGAAAACGAAACCCATTCATCCGCCGAACGGACGCTTCTCATGGATGCATACGTACGGAAGGCCGGAAACGCTTCCTCATCCAGCTCTTCGTGCCCTCCGAAGCCCTTGTAGCGGGACAGCGGCGGAACGGCCGCTTCATGATCCACATGCACCCACTCCGAGAAAGGGCCGATGCGGACGAACGGGGAATCCCCGACCGATTCGCCCAGCGGAGATTCCAGCTCGAACGGGACCTCGCAGTCGATGCCGAAATGAAGCCCGCCCCCGTGGTCGGTGCCCGCCGTCTCCAGCACCAGCAAGTTTGCGCCGGGCCGCAGCCGAACCTTCGCGTATCGTTCGGGGGATGCTCCCTCCATCGCATCGGCCGGCATATAGGTTCCGTTCAAGTTCAAGCCCTGGAAGGCGGGAAACCAGGAGACGAAACCGATCGTTGCCTCGGCGGCTTCGCCGACGCGGATCACCGTGGCCGCGAAGCCGGCGAAGGACACGGGATTGGCATGCTTGACGCTGTCTTGGACCATGGCGTTCCGGATATCCAGCCAGCCGGTACGGGAGACGGGGCGGACCCGCTGGAACGATTCGACCCGGACGGGCCAGACCGTCTCCTCGGTAAGCGGCGGAATCCCGCTCGGCACCAGCTTGCGCCAAGGTCCGTCCCCCGGCTTTCCGATGATCCGTGCGGGTTCCCAAACGCCCTCGGCGGAAGCCGGCGCCCGGAACCATTCGGCGTCCCACGTCCCGGCGTCCACCCGTTCCGAAAACCCGAGCTGGCAGGACATGCGGGGCGACCGCCTCTCGTAACCCGCATGTTCGGCCGTCGTCCAGGTCTCGTCCGTTCCGAGGAGAAACGTCTCCCCATGTTCCGTAACCGCACACGCCGAAGCTTACGACCAATACGGCGATCGTGTTGTCGTCTTCCTTCAGCAGATGTCCGATTTCATAGACGTCATAGCCGAGCTCCTCCGGCCAGGAACGCACGGGACCTCTGCCGCACCGCGTTCCGTTAACGTACAGGACATAACGCGAGTCCGCGGTGATGAACAACCTGGCGGGGCCGGAGCGGAATCCGGGAACGCGGAACGTCCGCCGGAAGCATCTCCACGCGTTGCGCGGGGCATCCTCGTTGCCGCCCCAAATCCAAGAAGCGTTCCCGTTACGGTCTCCGAATAAGGTCATGGTTTCATTCCTCCCTGCGGGATGTTTTTCCCATTGTACTTCCAACCGCGCCGCCCCCCGAGGGGCGATTCGGACCATTCGCAGGGGGAAATCGGACATCATGCCCTTGCATCAACGCCGCGTTTGACTTACGCTCTAGGAAAATCGCCCTGCAGACAGGAGGTGCCCCGATGCCCGCCAGGCGCCCGATCGCCTTGACACCCGGCTCTCTCTTTTTTTCTCCCGGCCTGCCCATTCACGTCAACCGCGCGACCGAGTCATTCGAGCTGCAAGAGCATGCGCACGAATTCATCGAGGTTTGCGCCGTCGCGGAAGGCAGCGGGGAGCATTATATCGACGGCGGACATTTCAAGGTTTCGAGAGGCGACGTGTTCTACATCCCCGTCGGAGTCTCCCATGTCTTCCGGCCTCTCTCGGCGTCTCCCGGCCAACGTTTGGTCGTCTACAACTGCCTCTTCACCCGCGGCGCCCTGGAGTCCATCCTGCGGCTCATTCCGATCGAAGACGAGCTGGGCGCCTTCTTTCGGGAAATGGAGGACGGCCGCCGATGGTTCGCGGTTCGCGACCCTTCCTGCGAAGCGGAACGGATTCTGGCCCGCTTGCGGGACGAATCCGCAAGGCGCGCCGCCGGGCACGCCGCCCTCTTGCACGCGGGCATGCTGGAGCTTCTGGTTCACCTGTTTCGCCAGAGCCGGAACGGGAGAGACGGCCGCCCGGCTACCGCCGGAGCCTCGGAGGCCGTACGGGCTTGGCTTGCGCGGATCGACCGAAGCAGCGCGGAGCCCGTCCGTGCCGAGCGGATCGCCGGCGAATTGGGGATCAGCGCGCGGCAGCTGCAGAGGTGGGTTCGCAAAGAAACCGGCATGTCTCTCACGGAATACGCGCAAAACGCACGCATCCGGGAAAGCTGCCGGCTGCTGGCCGAATCCGCGATGCCGGTGGCCACGGTCGCATCGGCCGTCGGCTATCAGGACATGAAGTTTTTCAATCGCCTGTTCAAGCTCAAGACCGGGTTAACCCCCGGCGAATACCGCCGCCAAGCCAAAATTCGGCCGGAATAGCGGCACTCCGTCTGAATTCGGGTCCGCTTCATTCGCCGGTACCGACGACCAGCTGCGGGCAGCGCCCGTCAGCACGGCTTCGCTCAAACGTCCCCCGTATTGAACCGTTATCCGGTTCGAATAACCCGATTTCCCGTCTTCGAAGAACCGATCCGTAAGCGATACGGATTCCGATGCGGACACGCCGGGATAAACGACTCTCCACACCGCTTTCGCCGTATCTCCTTGCGGCTCCAGCACGAAGCTTTCCACATGCGTCCAGGTTTCCGGTTTTCCGTCGATTTCCAGAACGATATTCTCGTTCAGCATCGATTCCAGGCGGATTCTCACCGCTTCGAATTCCCGTTGGTCCATCACGCCGTCGCGATTGGCGTCGCCGCCGGTCAACTCGCTGACGGAATTCTCGTCCAGTTCGTACGTCAGCACCGTCTGCGACGGAGACAATTCCAGCGTGGTATGGCCCTGGCTGAAGCCATGGGAAGCAATCGGCTGCGGAACCGGACTAAGGAACACCGCTGCCGCCAAAAGGAGCATGCGCGCATAGGGCAAACGAACGAGCGCCGACACGATTGAGTTCCTCCTTCGCGCTGTCCGCCGAGCGAAAACGGCTCGAACGATTCTCACCCTACCCTATCAGACCATTGTTAACCCGCTGTCAAATCGAAAGGAAGATTGAATTAAAAAAATCCCTTGCCGTCTCGCAAGGGATCTCCTTTACCATTCCGAAGTTTCAATGCCCGGTTGCTATTTAGAATTCCGGTTTGCTTAGTTGGCTTGACGGCAGCGTATAAGGTTCGATTCGATTCATATCCGGGATCCGAATCGCTTTGCCCCCGCTGAACATATAGGCCCCATTGATTTTTCCCAAATAAGATACTCCGCCAATCAGATAGGTGGTTTCATCCGGATACTTAACAAGCGGCTTCGCCGTCCAGTTTTTCCCGTCAGCGGAGTAAACGAATAGATCTTCATGGACGGATCCATAGAAGATAACAAATTGGTCGTCAATCACATCGATCCCGGTCGTCAAGCAATGTTCGCAGTCCGGCATGTTGTTGTCGGCCATCTTCCAGGTCATCCCGTCTTGTGAAATCAAAATCCGATCGGGTTCATACCCGTCTACCGCGATATATCCCTTGGAATTTTTGGCCACTACCATGCCTTTGAAGAAACCCTTAGGCATGACGGCGTCCTTCCAATTCACGCCGTCCGGGCTATACTTCAGCTTTTGCGATTGGTTCGAGGGACCCTCCCATGTCGCGATATATTTTTTTCCGTCCCACATCATCATGTCCCAATTGCCGGTAAAACCGTTTCTTCCCTTATAAATCTTGGTCCATTTCTCGCCATCGGGGGAAGTGAAGATACGCCCGTAAAGGCCGAAAGCCACCAGTTGTTTCCCATTCCAATAAATATCGAAGGTCGTCTCCGATGTGGAACCCGATTGAATGGGAACGAACCTCCACTTCAACCCGTCGCTGGACAAATACACGCCGCCGCTGCCTGTCGCGACAAATTTCCGGCCGTCCCAAATGACATCCTGAAAGTCCGGCGCACCTTGGGAGGTGACGACGACCGATTTCTGATAATGGATTCCATCGTCGGTTACGACAACAGCCCCGCCCTCCCCTACGAACACGTATCTTTTTCCATCGGTTGCCTTCGAACGAAATCCAGCAGGGGTTCCGAGGAAATTCACTCCCCACGTCCTGCCATCCTTGGAGAAGTAGCCATAGACCACCTTGCGAGAGCTGCCTTGCGTAGAAACGCCAACGAAGCCTTTTTCGCTTCCCAGCACCCTTCCGACCAACTGTCCGCCCGGCATGACCTGCTGTTCCCACGTCTTAAGGTCTTTCGACGTAAATACGATTGGCTGCTTGCTGCCGTTCTGCCCAACATAACCCATTCCCACGTAAAGGCTGCCGTTATAATCGATGTCATACAGGACACCGGTTTTCACTTGGCTTGTTTTTGTCCATTTGAGACCGTCCGGTGAAGCGAACACGCCTTCGTCCCCAACTCCGATATATTGTTTACCGTTCCAAATCACCTCGCTTAAGGGGCTTGACAAAGCCTGCTCCTTCCAATTGCGCCCGTCCTTCGAAATCGCAACGAACGGTTGATTCGAAGCGCTAAGGGCGAAAAGCGTACCGTTCACCAACCGGAACGCGGCGATGTTGTCGTTCCAATTCGCGGCGCGGCTGAATGTCTTCCATTTCATGCCGTCTGCGGATAGGTAAGCTTGGCCATAGTTGTTGATTCCGAAAAACCGATCGAAAGCGTATACCGCGCCCGTCAAACCATACGGCATGTCCGTAAGCTGCCGGGTCCACGCCATGCCGTCAGAGGAAAAGAAAGCTTCCGCTTTCGCATAGGGGTTGTTGCCGGGCGACCCCCACATGACATATCGCGATCCGGTCCACACGATGGCGGATAAATAATAATCGCCGATTCGGGAATGTGGGTTCCATTGCTTTCCGTCCTTGGACACGGCGTATGTCCCATATGCGCCGATGGCAACATATTCTTGATTGCCATAAATGAAATCCGCCAATGCATCCGCGCCCAGATGCGGGTCGTAAGCGGTCCAGGTTTCGTTCGGGGAAAATTGATCCTGATGGACAAAATCCGGTTTCTCCGCCGCAATGTCGGCCAAATCCGGCATTTTCCCTACGAATACGGTTGCCTTTAATCCATTCTCTTGCAGCTCGACGGGGTAACCCAGCACGTTTTCGATCGTATCGTACGGTACATATAAGGTGTTGGATACGATCTTCGGGTTGGCTTGCGCGGAAACCGAGCCATACGGGATCACCTGTTCGGATACCGGCACTTCCGCCGCCAATTCATCCTGCGCGTTTGCATGGCCTACAATGGCATTGGATCGTCCAACGTTGATTTGGATCCATTTTCCGCCGGATTGGTTCACGCGAGCAGAGTAAGGTTTTTCGATCCAAACCAGGGAATCCCCCATGCGGGCAACGATCGAATCCAATGGGACATAAATCGATTCCGCGTTATACACCGCTCCTTCATAGCGCTCCCCATTGATGTACAAATCACTGCGCAGTGTGGGCGTTCCTCCCGAAACAGCCCCTGCAGCAGGCATGGCCGCGATATAAATGAGCGAAAAAACATGGAAGCATAAAAGCAGCATGATGCAGCGGCGAATCCATCTCGGCCTCGAGTTCATCGATGTCCTCCAAATGAAATGTCGTAGATCCCAATTTACCATTATCGCGATGACCTGCGAGAAAATCCAAGCAAATTTGTGCAATTTCCCCATTAAAAGAAAAATCCCTTGCGCCGCAAGGGAATGAAATTAAAAAACCCGCCGTTCCGGCAAATGCCGGACCAACGGGTTTCTCCTGCAGGATCGATGAAGTTTTCGTCTTAATGAATGGCCGTTTCCCGATGCTCGTGCTCCGAAATGCCGCTGAGCGCCTCTCCCGCTTCGGAGACGAAGATCTCCCGGACCGCGAGGTCTCCCAGCGATACGACGCCCTTCAGCTCCCCGTCGTCGACGACCGGCAGGCGGCGAATCTGCTTGGCCGCCATCAGGGAGGCCGCTTCGTCCACCGACAGGTTGGACGAGATGGTCAGCACGTCGTCGGACATCACCTCCGTGACGGAGGTCGATCCCGAGTGCTTCTCCGCGTATCCCCGAATCACCAAGTCCCTGTCCGTGATCACCCCGACCAGACGGTTGCCGTCCACGACCGGCACGAATCCGATATCGTGGTCCCGCATAGCCACCGCCGCCTCGAAAATATTGTCCTTCGGCGTCACCGTAATGCAGCCGCTGGACATGACATCCGCGATTTTACGCATGGTGTCCCTCCTTTCCGGTTTAGCTTGGCCGGAACGGAAGATTTCCATGCGTCACCGCGCCGCGGAATCGTCCGCCGCCGCGACGAGCAGGCGGGCGGCCGTCAGCATCGCCCGCTCGTCGATATCGAACATCGGATGGTGATGCGGCGCCGAAGAACCGTCTTCTTTGCCCGCTCCGACGAAGAAGAAACAACCGGGCTTTTCCTTCAAATAATAAGAGAAGTCTTCACCCGCCATGATGGGCTCGCTGCGGACCGCGCGGCAATCCGGCAGCGCCCGGGCGGCAACCTCCAGCATGCGGAGCGCTTCGGCTTCGTCATTGACGACCGGAGGATAGCCTTCGAAGTATTGGTACCGAAAATCGACGCCGTGCATTCCGCATACGTGGCGGACGATCTCTTCCAGCCGTCTGCGGACAAGCGCGCGGATTCCGGGGGTAAAGCTGCGGATCGTTCCGCTGAGCCGGCACGTTTCCGCGATCACATTGTTCGCCGTTCCGGCATGCAGCTGTCCGACCGACACCACGGCGGACTCCAGCGGATTGACGCTGCGGGACACGATCGTCTGCAGCGCGGTGACCAGGGCGGCGCCCGCGACCAACGCGTCGGCGCTCTCGTGGGGCAAGCCCGCGTGGCCGCCTTTGCCCTTGATTTCCACCTCGAACTCGTCCGGACACGCCATGAACGGTCCCGACCGCGTCGCGACGGTTCCGTACGGCAGCGGCGACCATAAATGAACGCCGTACACCGCGTCCGTCCCTTCCAGCGCGCCGTCCCTGATCATGCTCACCGCGCCGCCGGGAAGCACTTCTTCCGCGGGCTGGAACAGAAACACGCGCGTCCCTGCCGTCTCCTCCCGGTGCCGGCTGTAATAGCGGGCGACGCCGAGCAGCTCGGCCGTGTGTCCGTCGTGTCCGCAGGCATGCATGACGCCCGGAACGGTCGAGGCGTACTCGCAGGTCTTGGCGTCCTGGATCGGAAGCGCGTCGATGTCCGCCCTCAGCGCGACGCTCCGTCCCGGCCGGCCTCCGACGAGCTTGGCGACGACGCCTGTTCCGGCGACGCCCCGTCTCACCTCGAGCCCCCAGGACTCCAGCAGGCCGGCGATCCATTTCGACGTCTCATGCTCCCGAAATGACAGCTCCGGGTGCCGATGCATGCGCCGACGCCATTCTACCATGTCACCGTAGAGCGAATTCAGCGTGTTTTCCATCATGTTGCGCCCACCTCCCGGCCGATTTGCGCCAATCGGGCCTTGTTCCGATATTGTACCAGAAACCGGGATTCGAGTCATCGCCGCTTTAACGCTTTCCATCCGGAAAATGTCAAATAACGTTCGAAGATCGGGCCTCCCGCAGGGTTGCAGAACCCGGGCAAACCGTCTATGATGAAGGGTAACATGGACAAAAAAGACGGCCGCCGGGAAGCGCCGCGGCACGTCGAACCCGCATGGACTACCGAAGGAGGAGCTATACGCCCATGATCATCGAAAATACAGGCTTGAACGGCATGCGCAGCGACCTTGCCCATTTGGACGAATCCGCCGAAAAACTCGGCTTCGTGCGGTGGCAGTGGGAGTATCGCCGGGCTACATACGATCTGAAAATGCACGACCGCGCCAGCGGAAACGACTACTTTCTTCGGATCAGCACCCGGGCGGTCGAGGGCAAGCTCGAAAAGCCGGACGCGATCCTGGAAGTCGAACACGTATACATCGGACGCGCCACGTTCCCCCATGGGATGGAATACGAATCGCCGATTCCGCAGCCGATTTTGAATGCGGCCACGCAACGCGCGCAGGAATTGAAGCAGCTGCTGGCCTGAGCCGCCGGGGGTTTAAGCCATGAAAACCCCGGTTACGGGCCAGCGCGGCACGCCGGATTTTTTGCTGCTCATCTTGACGCTGCTCTTGGTCGGCTTCGGCCTCGTCATGGTGTTCAGCGCCAGCTCGAGCATGACCGTCGTTTCCGCCAAATACGGCTACGACGCGTTGTATTTCACCAAGCGGCAGCTGCTGTGGGCCGGGATCGGCACGTTCATGATGCTGACGCTCATGAACATCCCCTACCACAAGTTCAAAAAATGGTTTGCCCCGTTCCTCTTCCTGACGATCGGCATGCTCGTTCTCGTGCTGTTCGTGGCGGATAATATCAACGGCGCCCGCAGCTGGCTCGGTTTCGGGGGGTTCGGCATCCAGCCCACCGAATTCGCCAAGCTGGCGGTCATTCTGTACCTGGCTTCGATCATCGTCAAGAAGGACGAGAAATTCCGCGAATTCAAACGAGGGCTCTTGCCCGTCATGATCGTGATCGGATTCATCGCTTTCTTGATCATGCTGCAGCCGGACTTGGGCTCATGTCTGATCCTGATCTCCTGCGCGTTCGTCATCATCGTCGCCGGGGGGTCCAACCTCAAGCACGTGTTCTTGTCGGCGGGCGTGCTCGCCGGAGTCGGCTTGCTCGGGCTCAGCATCTACCTGCTCGCCAATCCGGACACGGACGGCGGGTACCGCGGCGCCCGTTTTACCGCCTTCCTCAATCCCCTGTCGGATGAGCAGGGCAGCGGCTACCACCTCAGCCGATCGCTCATGGCGTTCGGACACGGAGGCCTGACCGGGGCCGGCCTGGGCCACAGCGTGCAAAAGTTGTTCTATTTACCATACGCTTACAACGATTTCATTTTCGCGGTGATCGCCGAAGAGCTGGGGTTCATCGGGACTACGGTTTTCTTGTTGTTTTATATGCTGTTTCTCTGGCGGGCGCTCATCGTTTCGCTTCGCTGTCCGGACATTTACGGCACGCTGGTCGGGGTCGGCATCGTTTCGCTGATTTCGATCCAAGCCCTGGTCAACATGGGAGGCGTCAGCGGGGCCATTCCCGTTACCGGAGTCACGCTGCCGTTCATCAGCTACGGCGGATCTTCCATGCTGGTAACCTTGTTCGGAATGGGGATCCTGCTGAGCATTTCGCGGGAGTATAACCGGGTCGACAAAGAGAAGGAACGCCGGCCGGGCGCAGCCGCCTGACAATCGCAAAGAAGCCGTCCTGCGCGCAGGACGGCTTCTTTCGTCGTTATTTGACTCTGTCTTTTTGAATTTCCTCGATCTCTTCGTCTTTGAACGCCACGCCTTCGACTTTGACGTTGACTTCGACGACCCGGAGTCCCGTCATATTCTCGACGGCTTCCCTCACGTTGTCCTGCAGCCGGCGGCAAACCTCGTGAATCGGGATCCCGTATTGCACGACGATGCGAAGATCGATCGCCGCCTCCACTTGCCCCACTTCGACCGAGACGCCCTTCTGGGCGTTGCGGCCGCTGAGCCGTTTGGCGAGCCCTTCCGATATGCCTCCGGACATGGCGGATACCCCCGGCGTCTCCAACGCCGCGAGCCCGGCGATGGTGGCGACGACGTCGTCGGATATGCGGATAAGTCCTTCTTGAAGCAGCTCTTCCGTCATGGCGGCCCACTCCCCCGAACCTTTGATGATTTCATTGTAATGGAAGACACCGGGTGAAAGCAACCGAATCGGCCGACGCTTCGTCCGTTCGCATTTACTTGGCCGATTCTTTTCGTTATAGTAAAAAAGATGGCAACATGCACCATCCCATACGCAAACTGAGGTGTCCGAACTTGAAAAAACTGTTCTTTCCCCTGCTCATCCTGACGTTCCTGCTCAGCGCGGCGGCTCATTACCTGCATTGGGGTCCGACGCCGGAATTCGTGCTTTCCGCGATCGCGATCATTTTCGTCGCCGGCTTTCTCGGAAAATCGACCGAATCGGTCGCCCACTACGCGGGACAGCGGCTGGGAGGGTTTCTGAACGCGACGTTCGGCAACGCCGCGGAACTCATCATCGCCATCTTCCTGATCAAGGAAGGGCTGTTCGACGTCGTGAAAGCCAGCCTGACCGGCGCGATCATCGGCAACCTGCTGCTGGTGCTCGGAGCCAGCGCTTTGGCCGGCGGCCTCAAATTCAAGGAGCAGAAATTCAACGTCCATCTGGCGGGCCAGAACGCTTCGCTCATGCTGCTCGGCGTGATCGCGTTGTTCATCCCGGCGGTTTTCGTGAAAACCGAGCATTTCCCGGAAACCGAGACGATGACGCTCAGCGTCATCGTTGCGGGTTTCCTGATCTTAGCCTATATCGGGTGGCTCATTTACTCCATGTTCACCCATAAGGACATGCTGGAGGACCATGTCGACACCCAGGCGGACCACGGAGAAGAAGCCGCTTGGTCGAAAGGCGTCTCGATCCTGTTCCTCCTCCTGGCCACCGTCATGGTCGGGTTCGTCAGCGAATGGCTGGTCGGCACGCTGCACGTGTTCACGGCCAAATTCGGCATGTCCGAGCTGTTCGTCGGGGCGTTCGTCGTCGCCATTATCGGCAACGCGGCCGAGCACAGCGCCGCGGTCATGCTCGCGCTAAAGAACAAGATGGGCGCGGCCGTCGAGATCGCCGTCGGCAGCAGCCTCCAAATCGCGTTGTTCGTGGCGCCGGTGCTCGTCTTCATCAGCCTGCTCTTCCAGGAACACATGAATTTGATTTTCAGCACGATCGAACTGGCCGCGCTCGCGGTGGCGGCGCTCATCGCCATCTCCATTTCCCGCGACGGCTCGACCACCTGGTATGAAGGAAAGCTGCTGATCATCGTGTACTGCATTCTCGGCGTCGCTTTCTATCTCGTTTAAACCGCAAACCGGATATCGGAATAAAAGAAGCAGCTTCCTAAGGAAGCTGCTCGTTTTTTTGGTTCAAAGCCTCGTACAGCAGGGCCAGATTGCGTTCCAGCTCATTGACCAGCAGACGCCCGGCGCCTTCCTCCACCAAACCGGTTCGCACCGCGAAGTCGACCGCCCGGGAGAAGCCGTACATCTGCGTGTCCAACACTTCTTCGTACAAAGGGCATTGCCGGGTCGTCAAGTTCTCCATCTGGATGGCGATCAGTTTCTCGATTTTATCGGCATCGTCCTGCAGCATGCGTAGCGCCTTATGCTTCAGGAATTCGATCGTTTCGGTTTCAAGTTGAGCCATCTTCACTCCCCCAGTGCCAAACGGCCATCTACGCTATCTCTTCCATATTAGACGAATTTCGGCCGATGTTCAAGGACGGGGGTCCCGGGATCGAAAAAACGCCCTTCCGGCCGGAAGGGCGTTCGGCATGATCATCGGGATCAGTCCACGACTTTCACGTTCAGGTTATGCTTGGCGAACACTTCCGCCAATGCGGACTTGGCTTCCTCGGCGTCCGGACCGTGGACGTGAAGCTCGTAAGCATGTCCGCCGACGAGGGTCGTGAACAGACCGAGGATGCTTTTCACGTCGATGTACTTGTTCTCGGCTTGGAGCACGATCGAAGAACGGAACTTGTTTGCGGTTTGGGACAATTCCACAATCGCTGCATTGTTGGACATTGGATTCCCTCCAATATTAGGTATCACCTGCTCAAAATCATCATACCCGCCAACTGGCAACCGTGCAAGGGTGAATCCAGGGAAATTCGCTTTATTTGAGCGCCTCCGGGTTCAATGCTTCGAGTTCCGGAACGACGAACAACCCGTCTTTGCGGATCAGCCGGTCGTCGAAGTAGATTTCGCCTCCTCCGTATTCGGGACGTTGGATGAGCACCAGATCCCAGTGCACGGCGGAACGGTTGCCATTGTCCGTTTCCTCGTAGGCTTGCCCGGGCGTGAAGTGCAGGCTCCCGGCGATCTTCTCGTCGAACAGCGTGTCCATCATGGGGTGAAGGATGTAGGGATTGAAGCCCAGGCTGAATTCGCCGATGTACCGGGCTCCTTCGTCCGTGTCCAGCAGCGCGTTGATCCGGTCCGTGTCGTTCGCCGAAGCTTCCACGATTTTGCCGTTCTCGAAGCGGAACCGGATATTCTCGTATTTGAAGCCGTTATATACGCTGGGCGTGTTGTAAGCGAGCGTCCCGTTCACGGAATCGCGTACCGGGCAAGAGAATACTTCTCCGTCCGGGATGTTGCGATCCCCCGCGCATTTTTTGGCTCCGATGCCTTTGATCGAAAACGACAAGTCCGTGCCCGGCCCGACGATGCGCACTTTGTCCGTACGCTTCATCAGTTCCTCGAGAGGTTCCATCGCGCGTTTCATTTTGGCGTAGTCGAGGTTGCAGACGTCGAAGTAGAAATCCTCGAACGCCTCCGTGGACATCTGGGCCGACTGGGCCATCGACGGGTTCGGGTAACGCAGCACGACCCATTTCGTCTTCTTGACGCGCCGCTCGGTATGGATCGGATGGCGGTACATGCGGTCGTACAGCTTATATTTGTCGGTCGGCACGTCGGACAGCTCGTTCGCGTTTTCGCCGGAACGGATGCCGATGTACCCTTGCATCCGCTTCATCCGTTCCATGTCGTACGAGGCCCAGGTTTCGACCATTTCCGGCGTGGCGTTCCGGAGCAGGCTCCGCTCGACGGACCGGTCCGTCAGTTCGACGAAAGGCCGGCCTCCCCTTTGGGCGATCTCCTCGATGACGCATTTCAGCAATTCCCTTTCCGATCCGATCATTTCAACCAGTACGTTCTCGCCGGGCTGAACGTTGACCGAATATCCGACCAAGGTGGCGGCCAGACGCTGCAAACGCGGATCGCGCATGTGAACTTCCTCCTTGAGCATCTATCTAGGTTTGTATGCGTTTTTACTCCGTTATTGTACCATTTCGCCCGACCGGGAGGAAATTCGTGACGGACATTCTTTTTTCCCGGTACGTTTTCCCTTTCCAGGTATAGACCAGTTCCGACTGCTCGGACATCTTCCGGGGAAACCAGGTTTTGCGGTCCGCCGTCCATAAGATGACCGTACTCGCCTTTATCGAAGACAAGGCAGCCTCCAAGTCCCGGTCGGCGTCGTCCAAAATGCGATTCGCTTCTGTCCGGCGGGCCGCGTCGAGTTTTTTGGCCTTCACGGCGCTTCGAAGCTGGGCCATCTCCCCGCGCAGCCCGTCCGCGAACGGTTTGCCGGCCGCGTCCGGGTTCAGCTCCAAGCGAAGGGTCACCGTCCCGTCCGGCGATTTCCCTTCAGCGTCTCCGTCCGCGTAGCCGACTTTCGCGTTCCCGTGCTGGACCACGCTGAGCAGCTGGAGCGGCCGATAAGCGGGCGGACCGTCCGCCGCCCGGGTCCGGATCGCGCGCCCTCCCGTCCAAGTCAGCTTGAGCTGTCCGTGTCCGGTCACTTGGCCGTTATAGCTGGAATAGTCCGCCACGACGCCGTTCGGATCCAGGATCGAGACTTCTCCGTTCAACCCGTAGCTGTCGCTGCCCGAAAGCGCGGACGCGGACAAGGCAAAGGCTTTGTCGGCGGAAATACCGTTTTTTCCGTTCGCGCAGCCCGCCAAGGCCGCGGCCAAACCACACAGGACGATACCGGCCCTCCACCCGGGCCGGAGTATGTCGGACATCCGCCAGCGCATGGAATCGCCCCCACGGTTTTATTTCCGTAGGCTAACCAACGTTCAGGGGCTTCATGCAATGCATGGAAAGGCGGGTTGCCTTTGCGGCTTCCCCCATTCAAACGATCGAACGCAAAAAAATCCCCCGGATCGATTGATCGGGGGATCGTCGATTCAACCGGTTTGAACCCGGTTGCGTCCGAGGCGTTTGGCTTCGTACAAGGCCATGTCCGCCCGGTAAAACAAAGACTCGACGCTGATCTTCTCGTCGGTGGAACGCCACTCCGACATGCCACACGACACGGTCACTTGCGGATCGGTTTCCTTCTCCACGCGAAGCCGGATGCGCTCCGCGACCTTGCCCGTAAGGTCGTACCCGACCTCCGGCAAATAAATCGCGATCTCCTCTCCGCCCCAACGCGCCGCGATATCGCCGTCCCGGATGGCATTCCGGATGATCTCGCTCACCTGTTTAAGGATTTCGTCCCCGATCTGATGCCCGAACGTATCGTTCACCCGTTTGAAATGGTCGATATCCACCAGGATGAGCGAGCCGGAAGTATCCCTCTTCTGCCGGCGGGAGATCCGCTCGTTCAAATAGTGGCGGGCGAACAGGCCGGTCAAATTGTCCGTAATGACCATGCGGCGGACTTCGGCGTGCAGGCTGGCGTTGGAAACGGCAAGCCCCAAATGCGCCGACAGCACCTGCAGCAGCTTGTAATTGTCGTAGGAGAAATGGTTCGGTTCGCGATGGCAAATCATGACGGCGCCGATGACTTCGCCGTTCAGGAGCAGCGGCGCCGCCAGCAGCGATCTCGACTGGGTAACGGTCATCAGCTTGGACGGTACCGGAGCGGCCGCGGCGTAATCCGAAAGGATGATCGGCTCCTTCGTGACCCACATGACCCCGACGAAACCGTAATCGATCGGGAAAGTATCGCCGATCGTCTCTTTCACGTTCGAGGAGATAATCGTAAACTCGCTCTTGGAGGGGTTTACCTGAAGAATGGTGCAGAAATCCGCTTGGAAAATATTCAGAAGTTCCGAGGACGCGAATTCGATCGTATCCGAAAGCTTCAGGCTGCTGTTCAGCCGATGGGTAAGCTCGTTGATCAAACGCAACTCCCCGACGAGGGAGTTGGATTGCTCGTGCAGCTTCGCTTTTTCGAACGCCGCGCCCGCGGAACCGGCCAGCGTCTCGAGGAATCGCAAATCCAAATCGTCGAACCTGTGCTCGGGCATCCCGAGCCGCAGCACCCCGTAAACGCCCTGCTTGCCGGCGAAGGGCACCGCCAGCTGATGGAAACCGTCCGTCAGCTGCTCGCGGAGCGAACCGGACAGAAACGCCTGCCTGCATAACCCCATGTCCGGATGATGGAAAGCCAGAGGTTTGACCTTGTCATTGGTGCTGCTGTAGTCCTGGGAAAGGAAAAGATCGACCCGGCAGGCGGGATACAGCCGTTCCAGGCTGGCCAGCAGCTCCGAGAGCACCTGCTCCACTTCCATATGGTCGTTCAGCCTGCGCAGCACTTCGAACAGAATGTCCCGGCGGGCTTCTTCCTTCCGCGTCAACTTCTGCTCCCGGATCAAGCCGCCGATGAACAATAATTCGAATCGGCGATACAGACAGCTGCGGTAATGAAGCGCCGCCGCCTGAAGGAGCTTCAAATCCCCGGCTTGGGCGGATCCGCCGGGAAGCAGGGCGGCCATCACGGCGCACAGAATGCCCGTAGACCGGGAGAAAACGGGAACGGCCAGGGAATCCAGGGCGTGGTCGGCGGATGTCTCTGCCGGATCGGCCCGGAGCATGGCCGGGCGGCACGTGCGGAGCACGGCCTCGACGGCGCGGGGAAGCGGCTGTCCGCCGCCGGCCCCGGAGGCCGGGAAAGCGGATTCTTCCGTGCCCGGCCGTATCCCGGCGCGGCTCCCGTCCGCATGGTACAGCATCATCGGACCCGAGAGCCAAGGGAAGTCTTCCGATTGCTCCGCCCAATCCGCGAAGCTTTCCTCGAGCAAGGAGTGGAGATAGGGCAAATCCGCGTCCAGCAAGTCTTGGCGTTTGAGCCATGGAGGAAGCTCGTCCAACGCGATCGGAGCATGGCCGGGAACTTCGTGTATGGGAATCTCGAACTGCCGTTTTTCCGCCATTCCTCAGATCACCTCCAGGGCAACGCCTTCTACCTTTCACTATACAATGATTGCGTGAATTTTGCACTAGTTTCGAAGACTCGAAACCGGGCCTTTAGTCTTACTTGCGGATGAATCTTTGGAAACCGTTCAGGCAAACCGTACAGACCTTGACAAAAGGCCTCGTTCTCCTATAATATCAATAGTTGAATATTGGGCTCATCTCGTGTCACCCTCACGGATTTCCCGCCGGCGGGCAGCGGCTGAACTTCCCTGCCGGAACCGATTCGATTCGGTTAGGCGAAATCCGGCACTAGCCGAACCCCATTTTTCAAAATCACCTTTTTGGAAAAAGGAGTCTGCATACGATGTCCCGCTATACTGGTCCGAAATTTAAATTGAGCCGCCGCCTCGGCATTTCCTTGAGCGGAACCGGCAAAGAACTGAAACGTCCGTTCGCCCCCGGGCAGCACGGTCCCGGCCAACGCCGCAAGATCAGCGGCTACGGCTTGCAGCTGCAAGAGAAGCAAAAGCTCCGCCACATGTACGGCCTGAACGAAAAGCAATTCCGCAACCTGTTCGACCGTGCCGTCAAGCTCAAAGGGATCGCCGGCGAGAACTTCATGTTCCTGCTCGAAAGCCGCCTCGACAACCTGGTTTACCGTCTGGGCTGGGCCAACTCCCGCTACGGCGCGCGCCAGCTCGTTTCCCATGGCCACGTGACCGTGAACGGCAAGAAGGTCGACATCGCTTCGTACACGGTTCAACCGGGCGACGTGATCGGCCTGCGCGAGCGCAGCCGCGGCCTGAAATCCATCAAGGAAGCGCTGGAAGGCCGCCATCACCTGCCGGGATACCTCGACTTCAACGCGAACGCGATGGAAGGCAAGTACGTCCGTCTGCCGAGCCGCGACGAGCTGTCCCAAGACATCGACGAGAAGCAGATCGTCGAGTTCTACTCCCGTTAATCGCATCCAACGACAAGCACCGTCCTCGGACGGTGCTTTTTTCTTTATCCGTCTATCGGAAAACCGCCGCCTATCCATTCGGATAGACGGCGGTTTCGTCAGCGGATCGTAATGCCGGCGTAGTTTTTCTTGCCCCGGCGCAGGATCACGTATTTGCCGTACAGCCTCTGGTCGCGGCCGACGACGGCATCGATGCCCGACTGCTTCTGTCCATTGACGTATACGGCTCCGCTCTCCAGGTCCTGGCGCGCCTGGCGCTTGGACGGAGCCAGCCCGGACGCGACCAGCAGGTCCACCAGCGGGATTTCTTCGGCTTCTTCCACTTCCGCGCTGGCCATGTCGCGCATCGCCTCGACCAGCTCCTCTTGCCCCAGCTGCGAAACGTCGCCGGAGAAGAGGGATAACGTCACCTTCTCCGCCGTCTCCACCGCTTCCTGCCCATGCACGATGCGGGTCACTTCCCGCGCCAGCGTCCGCTGGGCGGCCCGCTGCTCCGGGTTCGCCTTCAATTCGGCTTCCAGCGCCTCGATTTCGGATTTGGAAAGGAAAGTGAAGTACTTCAGGAACTTGATGACGTCGGCGTCGTCCGTGTTGATCCAGAACTGGTAGAACTGGTAAGCGGTCGTTTTGCTCCGGTCCAGCCAGACGGCGCCCGACTCGGACTTGCCGAACTTCTTGCCGTCGCTCTTGGTGACGAGCGGCATCGTCATGCCGAACGCTTCTCGCTCGCCGCCCAGCTTGCCGATCAAATCCAGTCCGGCCGTAATGTTGCCCCATTGGTCGCTACCGCCGATCTGCAGCGAGCAGCCCAGGTCTTCGTACAACCGGTGGAAATCGTAAGCCTGCAGAATCATGTAGCTGAACTCGGTGAAGGAAATGCCTTGCGCGAGCCGCGAGTCCACGGAGTCTTTCGCCAGCATGTAATTGACCGTGAAGTTTTTGCCGACGTCGCGCAGGAACGCGATGACGTCCAGCTTCGCGAGCCAGTCGTAGTTGCTGACCAGCTTGGCCGCGTTCGGCGAGGCGCCAAAGTCCAGGAACCGGGAAAGCTGCTTTTTCAAGCTGTCGGTCCAGGCCGCGACGGTCTCGGGTCCGTTCAAGGACCGTTCGGTCGATCGTCCGCTCGGGTCGCCGATGAGACCGGTGCCTCCCCCCACCAGCGCGATCGGAATATGGCCGGCCAGTTGGAACCGGCGAAGCGTCAAGATGGGGAGCAAACTTCCGATGTGCAGGCTGTCCGCCGTCGGATCGAAGCCGCAGTAGAGCACGATCCGATCGGAGCGCAGCTTGCCGCTGAGCCCCTCCCGGTCCGTGACCTGGTACAGCAGCCCGCGGTATTCCAGGTCGTCCAGCACGTCTTGCGGAATCGCTTGGTTCGTCGTCGTCATTTTCGGATCCTCTCTCCTTCGTTTACGGGCAGCTTAAGCCCGGAATGCAAAAAGACCCGTCCCCCTCAAACAGGGACGAGTCATCGCGGTACCACCCTCGTTGAACGCGCGCCGGCCGCGCGCGCGTTCCTCTCGAACCGGATAACGGCCGGCTGCCGTCCGTTCCTTCCGCCGCGGCGGTTTCGGAAGCGGAAGCTCGGGGACGTAATTCGCGTCCGTTCAAGTACCGGCTTGCACCGACCGCCGGCTCTCTGGAACATTGACTCCGAACGCTACTGGGTTCCCTTCATCGCTTGGTTTGCGAATGTTTGATTCCCGTTATAACATGTTCCGCCAGCCCTGTCAACTTGCAGGGTTTTCTCCTGTCTAAGGAGGTCAGGTCAAGGCAAAATGTGCTATAATATTTCTGTTTGCAGAAGGAGGCTGTTTATGGATCAGAAACAACCCCCGCAAAATCCTTCGCCGCCTCGCCGCAAAGGATACGGTTTCATCGTTGCGGGCAAGATTGCCGGCTTCACCGTGCTGTGGCTCGTGCTGTTCGGCGTGCTGGCCGGGCTGACCGCCGCCGGCGCCGTCGCCGGGTACGTAGCCTCGCTGGTCAAGGACGATCCCGTCCGCGATCGGCAATTCATCGAACAGAAAATCGGCGAGAACGCGCAGACCGGCTTCGTCTACTTCCGCGACGGCTCCCTTGTCGGCCAGCTGCGCACGGAGGAAGACCAACGTCCCATTACTTACGAGGAAATTCCGAAAACGATGATCGACGCCGTCGTCTCGATCGAAGACAAGAACTTTTTCAATCATATCGGCATTGATACGAACGGGTTGCTTCGCGCCGTGAAGCAGCAGCTGCTGAACGAAAGCGTGCAAACGGGCGGCAGCACGATCACGCAGCAGGTGGCCCGGCGGGTGTTCCTCACCCTCGACCAGACGCAGAGCCGCAAAGCGAAGGAAATTTTCCTGTCGCTGCGGCTGGAACGCTTTTTGAGCAAACCGGAAATCATCACGGCATACTTAAACAAAATTCCGTACGGCAACGGGTCTTCCGGTTATCAGCTCGTCGGCATCAAAGCGGCGGCCAAAGGCATTTTCGGCGTGGACGACCTGAGCACCTTGAACGTGGCCCAGGCCGCTTATTTGGCCGGTCTTCCCCAGCTTCCGTCCCTTTATTCCAACTACACGAGCAAAGGCGAGTATAACGAGAAGAACATCGCCCGCGCCATCGAGCGCCAGAAGCTCGTGCTCAGGCGCATGCTGGAGGAAGGCAAGATCGACCAGGCGGAGTACCAGGAAGCGCTGGCCTACGACATCCGCTCGCACCTTGCCAAACCGACCGAAAAAGCGTACAACACGTATCCGTACCTCATGCTGGAAGTGGAGCGCCAGGCGGCCGAACGGCTCGTGCTGAAGCAGAACCCTGAACTGACGCTCGAGGATTTGAAGAAGAAAGAAAACGCGTCGCTCGTCGAGGACGCGCGCCAGCAGCTGCTTCGGGGCGGATACAAAATCACGACGACCATCGACAAGAAAGTGTACGACTTGATGCACGACGTGGCCGAAAACCCGAAAAACTTCTCTCCCGACAGCAAGACGAAAGGCGTGGAACAGACGGCCGCCGTCATGTTGGATAACAAAACCGGCGCCATCCTCGGCATGATCGAGGGCCGCGACTTCCATCTCGAGCAGATGAATTTCGCCACCCAAATGACGAGGCAGCCGGGCTCCGCGATGAAACCGATCGCGGCTTACTTGCCCGCGATCGAGAAAGGGCTGATCCAGCCCGCCAGCGTCATCGACGATTCGCCGATCATTTTGAACAACGGAGGCTCGTCCAAACATATCCCGAAAAACTCTAACAACAAGTACTCGGGACTGGTCACCGCGCGGACCGCGCTCAACAAATCGCTCAATATCCCGGCTTTGAAGGTGTTCCTGGACAAAGTGACCATCCCCGAAGCCTGGAAATTCGCGAAATCCCTCGGCATCACGACGCTGACGGAAAGCGACAACCATGCGCAAACGGGCGTCATCGGCGGCCTGGCCTACGGGGTCTCGGTCGAGGAATTGACCAATGCCTACAGCGCCATCGCCAACAAAGGCGTGTTCAACGACGCGTACCTGATCGAGAACATCACGACGATCGACGGCCAGACCGTCTACCAGCATAAGGCCGAACCCAAGCGGGTCGTGTCCGAACAGTCCGCGTACCTCATGACGGACATGCTGAGAACGGTCGTGACCGAAGGCACCGCCACCATGGTCAAGGCCAAGTTCAAAAATTACGGCAAGATCCCGATCGTCGGCAAAACGGGAACGACGCAGAACTACGGCGACGTCTGGTTCGAGGGGTTCACGCCGGACATCACGCTCGGCGTCTGGGCCGGCTACGAGCAGCAGATCCACACGCTCTCCGGGGAAGGCAAGGATCGGGCCAAGCTGATCTGGGCCAGCGTCATGAACGCGGTGACGGAAGCCAGACCCGAGCTGTTCCCGACCAAATCGTTCGCGAAGCCCGACGGCCTCGTCTCGGTGACCGTCTCCAGCGTCAGCGGCAAGCTGCCGACGGATTTGACCAAGGAAGCCGGCAAGCTCGTGACGGATTTGTTCAACCGCAAGTATGTCCCGAAGGAAGCGGACGACGCCCTCGTCAAAATGAAATACATCTCCTATAACGGGGTCAATTACGTACCGCTTCCGGAAACGCCGGAAGACATGCTCCGCGAAGCCGTCATGGTGAAACGGGAGAAGCCGCTCGACGTGCTGATGGAAGAAATCCAGGCAGCGCTCGGCAAAGTGGCCGCCCAAAACCGCAAGTCGATGGCCTACTATTTGCCGGCGGACGCGGCGAACAGCGCGCCCGGCAAGCCGGATCCCCGCGTGGAGGACGGCAGCGCCCCTCCCGCTCCGGGAGACGTGACCGCCGAAACCGTCGGACCGACGGTGCAGATCGGATTTTCCGCGGTCGGCGCGGAAGACGTCGTCGGCTATCGGCTCTACCGTTCCGCCGACGGCGTGAACTTCGAAAAAATCGGCAATTCGATCCTGACGGGCGAGCCAACCAAGTTCACGGACCCCACGGCCGGAGGAATGGCCTACAGCTACTATGTGACCGCGGTCGACGTAGGCGGCAACGAATCGCCGCGAAGCGCCGTCGTCCGTTCCGACGGATCGTCCGGCGGTTACGATCCGAATGCCGGCGGCAACGGCTCCGTGATCGATCCGGGCAGCATCGGGGGCACCCCGTCGGGGAGCGGGCCTTCCGCTCCTCAAGGGCTGAACGCCCAAACGACGGATCTCGGCGTTACGCTTACCTGGCAGGCGAATTCGGGCGACGAAGGCGTTACCTCTTATAAAGTCTATTACTCCGCCAGCCAGACCGGCAGCTTCAAGCTGCTGGGCAGCTCGGTGCAAAACCGCTTCGAATACGTTTCCCCGCTCAGCAGCGGCTGGTACCGGGTAACGGCCGTCGGTCCGGGCGGAGAATCCGCTCCGTCGACGGCGGTGGAGGCCAAATCGGGCGGTTGACCGACAACCTCGCCATACCGCGGCAAAATCCCCTCAAGCGATGTGCTTGAGGGGATTTTTGGTTGCCGTTTGAACTTGGGGAAAGTCAATCAGTCCTCGATCGTGGACAGGTCGCCCGTGGGAAGGTTCAATTCCCAAGCCTTCAACACCCGTCTCATGATCTTGCCGCTGCGCGTTTTCGGCAATTTGTCCTTGAACTCGATTTCGCGCGGCGCCGCGTGGGCGGACAGCCCTTCCTTCACGAATTTCGCGATGTCGGCCTTCAGCTCCTCCGAAGGCGTATAGCCTTCCCGCAGCGAGATAAACGCTTTGATGATTTCCCCGCGCAGAGGGTCCGGCTTTCCGATGACGCCGGCTTCCGCGACGGCCGGATGCTCCACCAGCTTGCTCTCGACCTCGAACGGCCCGACCCGTTCGCCGGACGTATTGATGACGTCGTCGATTCGGCCCTGGAACCAGAAGTACCCTTCTTCGTCCCGGTAAGCGGAGTCACCCGACACATACCAGCCGGGAATCCGGAAATACTCCTCGTACTTGGCCGGGTTGTTCCAGATTTTGCGCATCATGGACGGCCACGGCGTCCGGATCGCCAGGTTGCCCATCCGCAGCGGGGGCAGCTCGTTGCCCTGGTCGTCGATGATGGCGGCCTGGACGCCCGGAATCGGACGGCCCATGGATCCCGGTTTGATCGGCATGCTTGGATAGTTGCAAATCAGCTGGCCGCCGGTTTCCGTCATCCACCACGTATCGTGGATGCGCTGCCCGTATACTTTGTACCCCCAACGGACGACTTCGGGGTTCAGCGGTTCGCCGACGCTGAGCACGTGGCGCAAGCTCGACAGGTCGAACGGCTTGACCGCTTCGTCGCCGGCGCCCATCAGCATCCGGAACGCGGTCGGCGCGCTGTACCATACGGTCACTTTGTATTTCTCAAGGGTGGAGTACCAGTCTTGCGGGCTGAACCGTCCGCCCCGGATGACGTTGGTGACGCCGTTCAGCCACGGCGCGAACACCCCGTAGGACGTTCCGGTAACCCAGCCCGGGTCCGCCGTGCACCAGTAGACGTCGTCTTCCCGCAAATCCAGCACGATCCGGCCGGTATGGTAATGCTGGATCATGGCGTTCTGGACGTGGAAAACGCCTTTCGGCTTGCCCGTCGATCCGGACGTATAATGGAGAATGAGGCCGTCCTCGCGGTCCAGCCATTCGATTTCCGCCTCTTCGGAGGCTCCGTCCATCGCTTTCGCGTAATCGACGATGCCGTCCCCTTCCTGCACGCCTTCGCCGTAGACGATCACGTGCTTAAGATCGGGCAAGTCCGCGCGGGGAACGCGGGACAGCAAGGCCGGCGTCGTGACGATGGCGACGGCGCCGCTGTCTTGGAGCCGGTCGCGCACGGCCGTTTCCATGAACGCTTCGAACAACGGACCTACGACGGCCCCGACCTTCAGAATGCCGAGCAGGCTGGCATACAGTTCCGGCGTTCTCGGCATGAAAATGAAGACGCGGTCGCCCTTGCCGATTCCGAGTCCGCGCAGCACGTTGGCGAACCGGTTCGACAGCTTGGAGAGCTGCGCGTACGTATAGCTTTCGTCCCGAACGGGATCGCTGTAATATAACGCGATTTTATCCCCGCGTCCTTCCGCCGCGTGCCGGTCGATGGCTTCGTACGCCATGTTGACTTTCCCGGTCTTTGACCACGTGAAATGAGATTCGACGTCCTCCCAACGGAAAGACTTCACCGCTTCTTCGTAAGGACCCATGTTGGAGACCGCGGCGGTCGCGGCCAGCTTTTCGTTGTGTTCCATTTCCTTGTTCCCCTTCCCGTCTGGATTCCCGTCCCTCTTGCGGGTTGGCTATACGAACGTAATCGCTTACATTTTGGAGACTCCGTCTCCGCCAATAAGCATTATAACACAGCGCCGCGTGCCGGCGCATGGATTTGCGGGCGAAATTCCGATACTCGAAGGGACAAAATCTTCCGCCTGGTGTATAATGGCGTCAAATCCGCGGCCGCCGCCGCACGGCATGACCGCCGCGGCCATCCGCTTTTGTGGGGAGATCGCATGAAGCACGTCAAGATCGAAGTTGCCCATACGATCGAACGGAACGGGCGCAAGCTCGTCGTCGAAGGTCCGATACCGCCCGAACGGCTCCGGACGTATACGCTCCACCCTTCCCTCGACGCTTTCCGCAAACCGAATGACCAGCACGAAGCGCTGGTCGAGATCGCGAGCCTTCCCGAAGGACGGATCATCGCCGCCCGGGAAGGCGACGTGATCGCCGGGTACGTGACGTTCCACTACCCGGACGAGCTGGAACGTTGGTCCGAAGGCGGAATGGACGACTTGATCGAGCTGGGAGCCATCGAAGTCGCGGACGAATACCGATCGCTCGGACTGGGCAAAGCGATGCTGGCCGCCGCCTTCGAGCACGGACAGCTCGACAACGCGATCGTCTATACGACCGAATATTATTGGCATTGGGATTTGGAAGGCAGCAAACTTTCCGTATGGGAGTACCGGGACATGATGGAACGGCTGATGAAATCCGTCGGCATGGTCTGGTTCGCCACGGACGATCCGGAAATTTGCGCGCACCCGGCGAATTGCCTGATGGTCCGGATCGGCAAAGACGTGCCGCTGGAATCGGCGGAAAAGTTCGACCGGGTCCGGTTCAGGCAGCGATTCATGTATTGACGGGCCGAACCGGAGCGTTAGTGCGCTAGTGCACTAGAGTACCGGGGCACCGGAGAAAGGCAGGAGACGCGAGTTGAAGTCCAGAACCGTATGGGTGGATTCGTCCGCCGCAGGGCGGTACCGTTTCCATGACGAGCACCCATTCCACCCGATTCGTCTTTCGCTTACGGAGCAGCTGCTTCGGTTATCGGGCGCGCTAGACGCCTCCCAGACGATCGACTCGCTCCCGGCAACGGAAGCCGAACGTTCCGTACGCGCGCTGCATCGGCCGGACTATGTAGCGGCCGTGCTGGCCTTAAGCGCGGAACGTCCCGCCCCGGAAGCCGTCCGGAAGGCGGAAACGTACGGGCTGCATCCCGACGGGGACACGCCCTATTTCGCCGGCATGCATGAGGCGGCCGTCTCCATCGTCGCCGGCTCGCTCGCGGCCGCGGACGCCGTGATGTCCGGCTTCGCCTCGCGCGCGCTGCATTTGGCCGGGGGGCTGCATCATGCCTTCCCGGAACGGGCTGCCGGCTTCTGCGTCTACAACGATGCCGCCGCCGCGATTTCCCGCATCCGGGAGGCGTACGGCAGCCGGGTGCTGTACGTCGACACCGACGTCCATCACGGAGACGGCGTGCAGTGGTTTTTCTATACCGATCCGGACGTGTTCACGTTCTCGATCCATGAGACGGGCAAATATTTGTTTCCCGGGACGGGCTTCGCCCATGAACGCGGAGCGTCCTCCGGCTACGGGGCTTGCCTCAATCTGTCCATGGAGCCGTATACGGAGGACGACTCTTGGCTGGAATGCTTCGAAACCGCGCTGGAGAAGGCGGCATCCGTCTTCCGCCCGGACGTCGTCGTCAGCCAGCACGGGTGCGACGCCCACGCCTTCGATCCGCTCGCGCACGTCCATTGCAGCATGAGAATCTATCGGGAAATGCCCCGGATGATCCGTTCCGTCGCGGACCGTTACGCGGACGGCCGATGGATCGCGCTGGGCGGCGGCGGGTACGACCACTATCGCGTCGCCCCCCGGGCTTGGGGACTGCTGTGGCTGGAAATGAACGGACACCCGCTGCTCGAAGCGATCGACGCTTTCCCTTGCGGGCCTGCGCTGCCGTCCGGCTGGCCGCTGCCGGGCACGGGCGCGGTCCCTCCGGAGATGCCGGCCACCTGGCTCGACGACACCTCGCGATGGGCGCCCATGCCCCGGCGGAGCGAAATCGCCGCCAACAACCGCAAAATGCTGGAGCTTGCGCTCCAGCATCTGGGCTAAACGTATAAGCGTGACGCGCAAACCCATCCGTCCTACATCCGCTTCACCATGTCGCTCACGATGGCGAAGGAGCGGTTGGCGGCTTCCACGGTGAACTCCGCGAAATTGACGTGGGCCGAGCCGTCGGCCTTGTCGGACATGGAACGGATGATCACGTGGGGGATGCCGTTCATGTGGCACACTTGGGCGACGGACGCGCCCTCCATCTCCGTGCAGGTCCCCTGCATTTCCTCGTGGAGCTTTCGAACCGTTTCCCGGTCGGCGATGAATTGGTCGCCGGACAACACTTTCCCGATCCGGCAGCGGCCGGGGAATACGCGCTCGCCGGCTTGTTCGGCGAGCCGGATCAACTCCGGGTCGGACGGAAACTCCGATACCTCCTGGTAGGGGATCACTCCGCGGGCGAAGCCGAGCGGCGTCACGTCCATGTCGTGCTGAACGCAGCTGCGGGAGACGACGATATCGCCGATTTCGAGCTGCGGATCCAGCGCGCCCGCCACCCCGGTGAACAAGACGGCATCCACGCCGAACCGGTCGATCAAGAGCTGCGTGCATACCGCCGCGTTGACTTTCCCGACGCCCGATTTGCAGGACACGACGCGGCGTCCGTGCAGACGGCCGGTATGGAAAGCGATGCCGGCGTGCCGCTCTTCGGCGGTATCCTGCTGCTCTTGGAGGAGCAGGTCGATCTCTTCCTTCATCGCTCCGATGATTCCGATGGTTCCGATCCGCAAGAGGAGCTCACCCTTTCCGATTCCTATCCATGAAGATGCCCCGCCGAGGGAAACGCGATCCCTCGCGGGGCTGTCGATTGTGATGCGGGATTTACCGGCCTTTCGGAGCCGCGACGGATTGGCGCAAGATCAACTCATGGGGCAGCGTGACCTTCGCGTTGTCCACCGATTCCTTCTTCATGAGCTTCGTCAGAAGCCGCATGGAGACGGCGCCGATGTCGTACATCGGCTGCGCGACCGTCGACAGCATCGGACGCACCATCGAAGCCATGCGGCTGTTGTCGACGCCGATGACGGACACGTCGCCCGGCACCGCCAGCCCGGCGTCCTGCAAGCAATGGATCGCGCCGATCGCCATTTCGTCGGTCGCCGCGAAAATCGCCGTCGGCCGTTCGGACAGCTTCAGGAAGTACTCGGTCGCTTCGATGCCCGATTCATAACGGTAGTTGCCGACCCGGACGTAATCTTCGCGGTATGGCAAGCCGGCCTTCTCAAGGGCGCGCTTGTAGCCTTGGAAGCGGGCGTAGCCGTTCGCCGGGTCCTGCAGCGTTCCGCTGATCATGGCGATGGAGCGATGGCCTTCCTGGATCAGCTTGTTCACGGCGTCGAACGCAGCCCCTTCGTGGTCGATGTCCACGGAAGGCATGCTCCCCTTCTCGTCCGTCGTCGCGCAGAGGACGATCGGGACGTTCGACGTATTGAACGCTTGGAGGTGCTCGTCCGTCACGACGCCGCCCATGAACAGCAGGCCGTCGACTTGTTTCTCGAGCAGCGTGTTCACCACGCGGATTTCCTTGTCTTTGCGTTTGTCGGCGTTGCTGAGGATGATATTATAATGGTACATGTTGGCGATATCTTCGATTCCGCGGGCGACCTCGGCGACAATCGCGTTGGCGATGTCCGGAATGACGACGCCGACCGTCGTCGTCTTCTTGCTTGCGAGTCCGCGCGCGACCGCGTTCGGCCGATAGCCGAGCCGCTCGATCGCTTCGTACACTTTTTTGCGGGTTTGGGGTTTCACGTTCGGATTATGATTGACGACACGGGAAACCGTGGCCATCGACACCCCGGCTTCGCGAGCCACGTCGTAAATGGTTACTGTCACGTTTGTTCGCTCCAATGTCATGACGGGAACAAGAGAACAGGCTTGTCCGATCATGGATATTTAAGGTAATGATACG
This sequence comes from Cohnella caldifontis, assembly GCF_029360585.1. Lineage (GTDB taxonomy): Bacteria > Bacillota > Bacilli > Paenibacillales > Paenibacillaceae > Cohnella > Cohnella caldifontis. Next base: position 382,520 of record NZ_JAQZSJ010000002.1, read on the forward strand.
ATAAAACGAGCGTTTTCGCAACGTCGGCGCGGCGCCAAACGGGCGTTTCCCCTATTTTCACGCCTCTTTGGGATTTCCCAGCTTCTCCGCGAAAAATGCATAGGTCAGGTTCCAATGCGAATCGTTCCAAACCGGTTTGCCGCCTTGGACCAAGATGGCCTGCGGCGATTTATGCTGCACGCCGAGTTCCTCCGCGATCGCGTTGCTGACCGGACGGTCCTCGATGACGTGCACGATCGTGAAATCGACATTCGGCTGGACGGAATCCTTCACGTACTGAACCAAATCCTCGTGCGCTCCCGCGCTGATCGGGCAGCTCGTGCTGTGCTTGAATACCAGTAAGGGACGGTCCGACGATTTGCGGAGCGCCTCCTTCCATTGTTCCAGGCTGGTCAGTTGGTTCATCTCGGCCATGATGGGCACCCTCCTTTGAAAATGCTTCGTTAATTTTCATGTTATCAGAAATCGCCTTCTCCCGCAAAACGAAGGGTTTGAAAGCCGGCCTCATCCGTATCGCGGGATAGGCTTATTCGGTTCGCGAGGGGATCCGCTCCGGGAATTCCAAGCGGTTTCTTTCAAAATCGGATACACGGGAAAATCGGGCAACGGCGGATTTTCCGCTGAAAAAAAGGAGAGATGTACGGGAAAGTCGGACATCGAGGGTATATCCGTGTCATTCATGGGGTGATGTACGGAAAAGTCGTCTAACGCCGAAATCGGCAACCCGTATGTCCGAGCGCCGATTTCAGTCGAAGTATGTACGAACGTTCAAGAAGATATGTAAGGGGAACTCAGCTGCGCCAACCGGCCTTGGATTTCCGACTTCCAGCCTTCGTCCTTCAAGGAGGACGCGATCAGCCACAGATCCAGGAGCTCGTTCGTCCTCTCTTCCGCGGCCCGGGCAATGTCGACGGCATGCAAGTCGTCGCTCCCGTTCTCCAGCGCCGACGAAAGCACGCCCGCCAGCTCGTTGACCTGGTCGAACGGGATGATCCGCGGCACCGGATGCGAACCGAGGCGCCCGATTAGCCTTCCGATGTCCGACTTCACGCCGGCGTGCACTTCGCTGCTTCCGCAGCGGTTGCAGCAAAATACAGGCACCCTCGTGATGCTGACCTGCCTGGCATAGATGACGGTGCGAAGGCGAAGTTTTTGCAGGTCCCCGCATTGGCATCGTTTATTCAAGGGGGTATCTCTCCTTCTGAAAGCACTCATCCCTGTATATTCGCCGATGCCCGATCTAATTCCTGCTCTTCCGTGAACTGTAATATCTGGCACGCTTGCCTCTAAACCGCCAGTGCCATACAAACAGCACCAGGCAGGCTGCCGCGGCTCCGATTCCGTCATGAAGCAGATCCATGACATCGGGGGAACGATTGGGCACGTACGATTGATGCCATTCGTCCGTGACGCCGTACAGCACGCAGATCAGCACGTTCAACAGACCGCCCGTCCATGACCAAAAACGGGAACCTTGACCGTATGCCACCGTCAGCGCCAAGCCGAAATAAGCGACATAGTGCATCGGGTTGAAGGATTGCAAACCCGGGAACAGCCGCCTGAAAAACGGCAGCCAAGTGTCCAATTGCCCTCCGCTGCGGGCTGACAGGGCGAAGATCGCCCCCATCCAAATCAAAGCCGGCGCCCAGCGCCATAGTCGGCGTCCGCCGGCCCGGCCACGCATACCTTCCGAAGGAATCGGCAACGAATTTCCACTCCTTAAGCAGGCGAAGGCTTCCGGCTGAGACGTCATACGGAAGCGCTCCGACACGAATTCTGGTAGAATGAGACTCGGAATCCATCACAGACGGAGGCGATGAAGTCATGAACGCAACGAAAAAAGTCGTTTGCTTCGTAGACGACGAATTCGAAGATCTCGAATTGTGGTATCCCGTCTACCGGGTACGCGAGGAAGGCGCCGAGGTGCTGCTCGCCGGCCCGGAACGCGGGCGCAAATATATCGGAAAATACGGGGTTCCCGCGGTGGCCGATTTGTCGTACGACGATTTGGCGGCGCTGGATTGCGACGGCTTGCTGATCGTCGGCGGATGGGCGCCGGACAAAATCCGCCGCGACCGGCGCGTGCTCGATTTCGTTCGCCGGGTCGACCAAGCCGGCAAGCCGATCGGCCAAATTTGCCACGCGGGCTGGGTGCTCATTTCGGCGAAAATCGCCGCGGGCCGCACGGTCACTTCCACGCCGGGCATCCGGGACGATTGGGAAAACGCGGGCGCGACGTGGCTCGACGAGCCGGTCGTCATAGACCGCAACTGGATTTCCGCGCGGCGGCCGCCCGATCTGCCCCCTTACGCCAAAGCGTTCTGCGACAAGCTGTACGGCCGCTTGTCCTGATCCCGTGCCGGCCCGATATCTCCTTTCGGGCTACGGGCCTTGGGCCTTGGGCCTCGCCTTCAAGCCCGAGGCTGCACCTGCCAGTTCCGCGACTCGGTCTCGGCATGGAAAGCCTCCAACACCCCGCGGACTTCGGCAGCCGTCCGGCAGGCCAGCACCTGTTGCACCAGAGCGCGGCAGTCCGCCGCGCGAGTGCGGAGCAGGCATTCCTTGACCGGCAGGATCGCTTGGGCGGACAAGCTGAGCACCGTGATGCCCAGTCCCAGCAGCAGGGGCAGCGCGCGGACGTCTCCCGCCAGCTCCCCGCATACGCTGACGGAGATGCCCCGCCGATTGGCGGCTTCCGCGGCTTGGGCCAGCATCCGGATGACCGCCGGGTGGAACGGCTCATACAAATGCCCGATGTTCTCGTTCATCCGGTCGACCGCCAGGGTGAACTGGACCAGGTCGTTCGTGCCGATGCTGAAGAACGAAACTTCCTCCGCCAGCAGATCCGCCACGGCCACGGCCGCGGGCACTTCGATCATGATGCCCGTCGGCACGTCGGCCCGGTAGGCGATACCTTCCGCCGCCAGCTCCCGCTTCGCTTCTTCCAATACCCCGTTCGCTTCCCTCACTTCCTCGACCGACGCGATGAGCGGATACATGATCTGCACGTCGCCATACGCCGCCGCGCGGAGAATCGCCCGCAGCTGGATTTTAAACAGGTCTTTGCGGTGCAGGCTGAACCGGATCGCCCGGTAGCCCAAGAACGGGTTGTCTTCCTCGGGCATTTCGTAATAATCGAGCTGCTTATCCCCGCCGATGTCGAGCGTGCGGACCACGAGCGGTTTGCCGTTCAGCCGTTCCGCCGCCGCCCGATACACTTCGAACTGCTCTTCCTCCGACGGAAAATGGCTGCGGTCCATGTACAGGAACTCCGTCCGGAACAAGCCGACCCCTTCCGCCCCGCTTTCCAGCGAGGCTTCCAGCTCTTTGACCGAGCTGATATTGGCCCCCAGCTGCAGCGGGACCCCGTCCATGGTGACCGACGGCAGCGCCACCAGGGAGCGCAGCTGCTCCTGCTGGGCGAGATATTGCTGGCGCCGTCCGACGTAAAGCTCTACCGTCTCGGGATCCGGTTCGATGTACAGTTGGCCGGTTCCTCCGTCCGCGATGAGCAGGTCTCCCGTCACGATCGGCGCCTCCAGCTTGCTTTCCACGCCCATGACGAGCGGGATGCCGAACGCCCGCGCCATGATGGCGGCATGGGAAGTCGGACTGCCGACCATCGTGACGATGCCGAGCACCAGCTCCGGCCGGAGGTGAATGAGCTGCGAAGGCGTCAGCTCGCGGACGACCAGCACGAACGGCTGCGTATCCTCCGGCAGATCGATCTCGGGGACCCCAAGCAGATGCTTGAGGAGCCGGTTGCCGACGTCTTTGATGTCGACCGCCCGTTCTTTCATGTATTCGTCGTCCAGCAGATCGAACATCGTGACGAAATGGTCGATCGCTTCCTTCACCGCCACTTCCGCGGCCTTGTACTGGCGCTGGATGATGCCCTGGATCTCGTTCATGAAAACGGGATCCTCCAGAATGGCGATGTGCGCGTCGAAAATGCTGGATTCCTGCGCGCCGACCGCTTCGTCCAGCTCGGATTTCATTTGGGCGATTTCGCTTTTGGAGCGGCGGACGCCTTCATACAGCCGGTCGAACTCCTTCGCCAAGTCGGCCACGTCGATCTTCTGGTCCGGCAATTCCCATTCCCAGTTCGGCAGCACGAACGCCTTGCCGATCGCGATGCCTGCCGATGCCCCGAGCGCCTGTATCATGCTTCCACCTCCCGGACGTTGTGTTCCCCGTGCTTCACGGCCACCGACATGACGGCCGCCTGCCCCTTCTTCACGTTTTTGAAGGGAGCGAACCGCCAGGAGCGGACGATATCCGGGTTCGTGATGACCATCGGCGTGGCCAGCGACTTGGCTTTCTTGCGGATTGTCGGCAGATGGAACCGGAGCAGCGGCTGCCCCGGCGTCACCTCGTCCCCTTCTTTGATCAAGGCGGTAAAGCCTTCGCCGCCGAGCAGCGAGGTATCGATTCCGACGTGGAGCAGCACTTCCAGCCCGTCATCCGTCCGCAGGCCGATCGCGTGCTTCGACGGGTGAACGTGGACGATCTTCCCTTTCACGGGGGCGACCAGTTCGCCTTTCTCGGGCAGGAAAGCGACCCCGCGTCCGACCAGGCGTCCGGCGAAGATCGGATCGTCCACTTCTTCCAGCGGAATCATCCGGCCTTGCACCGGCGAATGGAATTGCACTTGCTGAACGTCCTGCTGCAGCAGTTTTTGGATTTCTTCCCGGATCAGCTCCGAGTACGTGCCGAACACGACCTGCACGTGGCCGCCCCCGAGCTTGATGACGCCCGCCGCGCCTAGGTGCCTCATCGCCGGCACGTCGACTTTGCGGTCGTCTTCCAACGTCAGCCTCAGCCGCGTGATGCAGGCTTCCAACCGGGCGATGTTTTCCTTGCCTCCGAGCGCCTGCAGGATCAGCGGCGCCCGATAAGGCACGTCGCCCGCCCAGTCGTCCAATCGGGACTCGTCCTCCCGCCCCGGCGTCGTCAGCTCGAACCGCCGGATGCTCCAGCGGAACAGCACGTAATACGCGAGGCCGACGACAAGCCCCAGCGGGAGGATGAGCCAGCCTTTGGTGGAGAGCGGCAGGTTAATGACGTATTCCAACGCGCCGGCGGAATAACTGAAGCCGTGGCGCACGCCGAGTTCGTAGGTCAGCCACATGATGGCGCCGGACAGCAGCGCGTGGACCAGGAACAAATACGGGGCGACGAACAGAAACGCGAACTCGACCGGTTCCGTCACGCCCGTCAGGAAAGAGCCCAGCGCGGCGATGCGGAATTGCTTGGCGATTTTCGGCTTCAAATCTTCCCGCGCCTCATGGATGATGGCGAACGCTACCGCCGGCAGCGCGAACATCATCGTCGGGTAGAGCCCTGCCATGTACGCCCCGGCCTCCGGATCCCCCGCGAAAAACCTGGGCATGTCCCCGAAATAAATCGCGCTTCCGTCCTGGTATTGGCCGACTTGGAACCAGAACACGTGATTCAGCAAATGATGCAGCCCGAACGCCACGAGAATCCGATGCAAAAAGCCGTAAAGGAAAATGCCGAAGCCCCCCGCCGACTGCACCAAGGTGCCAGCCGTCGCGGCGAGGTCCGCCACGCCTTTGCCCGCCCCGATCATGATCCAGGCGAACAGCAGGGAGAATCCGCTCATGAACAAGGGAACGAAACGGGAGCCGCCGAAAAATTGCAAATATTCCGGAAGCACGATCGATTTGAAGCGGTCGTGCGCCCAGCCGGTGACGATGCCGATGACGGCGCCCGCGAACATGGAAGGCTGAACGCCTTCCGGATCGTACGTGTGGGTGATCGCCGCGAAAATGATCATCCCGGAGAGCGCCGCGATGCCGGCCGCGGCAGTCTGGTTGGACAACCCCAGGGCAATGCCCACGGCGAAAATATGGGGCGTATATTGGAACATCACGAGTCCCGCGGCATGCAGCAGGTCCGGTACTTGCGGCCAGCCCATCGCTTCCCACGGCAGCCTGGCGAGCATGAGAAAAATCGCCGCGGCGGGCAGCACCGTCATCGGCAGCATCATGGCCCGGCCCAGCCTTTGCAGATAGCCTAATCCGAACATCGGCAGCTCCCCTCCTTTTCCGGTCTCATGCGGTGCTTGGGCAACCTGCGCCCATCTCAAGCAAAAAGCCGGGCGAGCGCCCGGCCGCTTGCGAGAGGATCAGCCTCTGCCCTGCGGCAGCAAAATCGAGTCTTCGACCTTGATGCAGCGGTCCATGATGACGGTCATGCCGGCTTGGCGGGCAATATCGGCGGCTTCTTCGTTCACGATGCCGAGCTGGAGCCACAGCGTCTTCGCCCCGACGGCCGCCGCTTCGCCGGCGATCGGCGGCGTATGCTCCGGGCGCCGGAACACGTTGACGATGTCGATCGGCACCGGCACGTCCTTGAGGGAGGGATACGCCTTCTCTCCCAGGATCGTATCCGCGTTCGGGTTCACCGGGATGATTTTGTAGCCCTTCGCCTGCATGGCGGCGGACACCATGTGCGAGGTTTTGGAAGGATCGTCGGACAGCCCGACGACCGCGATCGTTCCGGCTTCCTGCAAAATGCGCTTGATTTCGTCCCTGGACGGGTTTTCGAATGCCATGCTCGAGTCCTCCTTTAACTCGGGAGTTTGACGGGGTCTAATTGTTCCCGGCTTTACTCCACCCACTTCACCTGGGCGCCCAGCGCCTTCAGATGGTCGAAATATTGGGGATACGATTTCGCCACGTGATGGGCGTCCCGGATGCGGATCGGCTTCGCCGCGCGCAAGCCGACGACGGTCAGCGCCATGATGACCCGATGGTCGAAATGGGCGTCGATCTCCACGCCGCCTTCCACGCCTTCCGGCCGACCGTGCACGATGATCTCGTCGCGTTTCTCCTCGACGTTCGCGCCCGCTTTGCGCAGCTCGTTCAAATAATCCGTGATCCGGTCGCATTCCTTGTAACGCAGGTTCTCTACATTATAGAACCGGGAGGTTCCTTCGGCGAAGACGCTGGCCGCGACCATCGCCAGCACGCCGTCGGTGAATTCGTCGCCGTCGAATTCGACGGCCTTCAGCCGGCCTTTGCCCCGAACATGGACGATCCCGTTCTCGTGCGTCAGCGGGACGTTCATCGCCCGAAGCACGTCCACGACCGCTCGTTCCCCCTGCTTGCTGTCTTCCGTCAGCCGGTGCAGCTTCACGTCGGAATTCGTGACGGCGGCCGCGGCGAGCACGGCGGCGGAGCCGGGATAATCCCCTTGTACCGTGTAGGTTTGCGCGCGATATTTCTGCCGCCCCGGCACGCGGAAAAACATCAAATCGTCCGAGGCATGGACGACGATGCCCGCTTGCGCCAGCACTTCCAGCGTCTGGCCGATGACGACCTTGGACTTGAGGTCGTGCAGAACCTCGATTTCGCTGTCCTCGTCCAGCAGCGGGGTCATAAACAGCAAGGAGCTTAAAAATTGCGAACTGACGCTGCCCGATACGCGGATTTTGCCGCCCTTCGGATTCCCGCCGCGGACCGTTATCGGCAATTTCCCGCCGTTATGTTCGATTTCGACGCCCATGCCCTGCAGCGCTTCGAGCAAATCGTCGTGCGGACGTTTGCCGAGCGATTGCGGATACGCGTTGACGAAATTCACTTCGCCCGGCACGAGGGCGGCGATCGACAGGATGAACCGCAGCACCGCGCCGGCGTTGCCGACGTTCAGCTCTTTCACGGGCCTCGGATGTCTCCCGAACCCGGTGATCACGATTTTCTCCGCGTCTTCCTCGATGACGGCGCCGAGATCGCGGATGCAGCGCCGCATCGCTTCCCCGTCCTCGCTGTGGGCGGGATACAGGATCGTGCTGGTTCCTTCGGCTAATGCCGCCACGAGCAAATAACGGGTCGTATAGTTTTTGGAAGACAACGCTTGAATGTCTCCCTGCAGCCGATTCGTCGGCGTCACGATCATATCCATGTTACGCTAGACACTCCCTTGTCCGATGCGACTATCGCTTGCTCCGTGCCTCCGTTTGACAGCAAGGCCGGCGTTCTCCTATGATGAGAATACCAATTGGGGATGAAAGGGCGAATCCGTATGAATCCGCAGGAAACGATTACCGTGGAACAATTGAAAGCCCGGCTGGACGCCGGCGAGAAACCGCTCATCATCGACGTGCGCGAACCCGAGGAAGTGGCGTACGGCATGATCCCGGGAGCCGTCCACATTCCGATGGGGCAAATCCCGCAGCGGCTGGACGAAATCCCCCGAGAAGGCGAAGTCATCTTCGTCTGCCGCAGCAGCCACCGAAGCGGCCAAGTGTGCGATTACCTCGGCATGCTGGGCTTCGAGAAGCCGGTGAACATGATCGGAGGCATGCTGGCCTGGTCCCAGCTTCCCGACTGACCCTTACGAATATCGCCACGGACAAGCGGAGCGCGCTGCTCCGCTTTTTTATGTTTTAACCGGGGGCTCCCCCGAAAGGAATCGGAATATGCTGCAGAGCTTCGCGTCGCTTTTGGGGGATTTGTTTTCTACTATAACACACCGTTCGGGCGGCCAGGTATAAATCCGCGCGATTTTCCGTAAGTTTGATAGTGTGTGACTGTAAAGTTCTGGAAGGTGATGCGCGTTGATGAAATCCGCCAGCCCCGCTCTTCCCCCGTCCCCCCTGAAAAGACTGCTCGACCGTTCCCAGCCGTTCTGCAAAGAAGACGTCCTGTGGGCGCTGGATTACATGAAACGGAAAGCGGCCGATGGAGCGCCCGAATGGTCGGGACTCGATCGGCCGCAGCTGCTGGAGGTTTTCGCTTGCTTCGCGGAAATGTCGCTCCTGCTCCTGCATCGGCAGACGCCGGGCAAGCCGGAAACGGAACGCTTCCGCGCGATGCTCGAAGGTTTATTCGCCCGCGACCCGGCTCAGTTGTGAATCCAGTCGTGGTGGAACGTTCCCTCTTTATCGAGGCGTTTGAACGTATGGGCGCCGAAATAATCGCGTTGCGCCTGCAGGAGGTTCGCCGGCAAGCGCTCGGAGCGGTAGCTGTCGTAGTAGGACAGCGCGCTTGCGAACGAAGGCACCGGAATGCCGTACCGTACCGCGGTCGCCACGACCTCGCGCCAAGCGTCTTGGTAATTTTCGACCACGCCTTTGAAATATTCGTCCAGCAGCAGGTTGCGCAGCTGGGGATCGCGGTCGTACGCGTCTTTGATATTTTGCAGGAAACGGGCCCGGATGATGCAGCCGCCGCGGAAAATCATGGCGATGTCGCCGTACCGCAGGTTCCAGCCGTACTCCTCGGAAGCCGCGCGCATTTGGGCGAAGCCTTGCGCGTAAGAGCAAATCTTGCTGGCATACAGCGCTTTGCGGATGCTTTCGATGAACGCTTTCTTGTCGCCTTCGAAGGGCTTGGTCTGCGGTCCTTTCAGCACTTTGCTGGCCGCGACGCGTTCTTCCTTCAGCGCCGACAGGAAACGGGCGAATACCGACTCGGTAATGATGGAGAGCGGCACGCCGAGGTCCAGGGCGCTTTGGCTCGTCCATTTGCCGGTTCCCTTCTGGCCGGCGGCGTCGAGGATGACGTCGACCATCGGCTTGCCGGTTTCCGGATCTTTCTGGGTGAAAATGTCGGCCGTGATTTCGATCAGATAGCTGTCGAGTTCGCCTTTGTTCCACTCGGCGAAAATCGCTTGGAGCTCGTCCGTCGAAAGGCCGAGCACGTCTTTCAGCAGTTGGTACGCTTCGCAGATCAACTGCATGTCGCCGTATTCGATGCCGTTATGCACCATCTTCACGTAATGGCCGGCGCCGTCCGGTCCGATATAGGTACAGCAAGGATCCCCGTTCACCTTCGCCGAAATGCCCGTCAGGATCGGCTCGACGAGGCGGTAAGCTTCTTCCGGGCCGCCCGGCATGATCGAGGGGCCTTTCAACGCGCCTTCTTCGCCGCCGGAAACCCCGGTCCCGATGAAGTGGAAACCCTTCTCGGTCAATTCCTTGCTGCGGCGCTGCGTGTCCGGGAAGTAGGCGTTGCCGCCGTCGATGAGGATATCCCCTTTATCCAAATGGGGAAGCAGCGATTCGATCGTGGCATCCGTTCCCGAGCCCGCCTGTACCATGATCAGGATTTTGCGGGGCTTCTCGAGGGCGTTCACGAATTCCTCCACCGAGAACGTGCCGACGAGATTTTTGCCTTTGCCGTCCGTCTCCAGCAGATCGCGCGTTTTGTCCGGCGAACGGTTGTATACGGCCACCGTAAAACCGCGGCTCTCGATATTCAAGGCCAAGTTGCGTCCCATGACGGCCATGCCGACGACGCCGATGTTCGCTTTGGTCATCTTCTCTCCATCCTTACATTCCGAATTTGCAACATTCCTATTGTACTCTTTTTGCTCCCGGATGAAAACCATGCATTGGCAAACCCGGCCCTCAAAAGTCAATTCCGGACATCGAAATTTTGAATGCCGTTATCGAAAATTCGCATGGCAAGAATTTTACTTGCTTTTCTATAGTTAGTTATCTTATAGTATGTACTAGATAATCTTAAGGAGGAATTCTACATGGCCGTTTCCCAATGGAATCTCGACAAATCCCACAGCAACATCACCTTCAGCGTCCGGCATATGATGATCGCGAACGTGCGCGGCAGCTTCGGCGAATTCGACGCTTCCGTTACGGCGGACCCGGCGGATCCGACAACCGCTTCCGCGACGATCACGATTGACGTTGCGAGCATCGACACGAAGGACGAAGGCCGCGACGGCCACCTCAAATCGCCGGACTTCTTCAATGTCGAGCAGCATCCGAACATGGTCTTCAAGGTGACGAAAGTGACGTCCAAAGGCGGGGAAGAATACGAGATCGCCGGGGATTTGACGATCCTGGGCAACACGAAACCGATCACGCTCAGCGGGGAAATTTCCGGACCGGCCAAAGACCCTTGGGGCAACGAGAAAATCGCCGTGTCGGCCAGCGGCTCCCTGTCCCGTTCCGAGTTCGGGCTGACCTGGAACGCGGCGCTGGAAACCGGCGGCGTGCTCGTCAGCGACACCGTCAAGCTGAACATCGAGCTCCAGTTCGCGAAAGCGGCCTAACGATAACGCGCCGCCAAAAAAAAGCATCCCCCTCGCGGGGGATGCTTTTTCTCTATTCGCTGCCGATCTCCGGCCTCTACAATTCCAGCTGCAGCATTTCGATCCTCATGGCCCGGAGCTTCTCCTTGGAAGCTTCCGACGCCTCGGAGCGCCCTTCCCGGAGGGCCTCATGGAGCACGGCCAGCTCGTAATCGATTTCAAGTCTGAGAACGGCAGCGCGCTGTTCGGCGCGTTCCGACTTGAACGCCTGTATCATGTCTTCCACTGTAACCTGCGGTTTCTTCTGGTAAATGATCCGATGTTCCATGCCCGACACCTCCACCTGACGGATGATTTCTCCGAACATGATGTTCTCGATGAGGACTTGGCGGTCCCGAAACCGTTTGACCACGGCATGCCCCCGGGAATCGCCGATCAGCTTCTCCATCCACGACGCGAGCCGCTCATCCTTCACCCGGTATTCGCCCACGAGCTTGTAGCATCCATGCGCCCGCAGAAACCGGAATTTCACCAGCTTCCTTCCCGATCGGACCGAAACGGTCATTTGGCCGTCGCTTTCGTTCCAATACAACGAGTATCCTTGCTGAATCAGCTCCCGGATCGAATTCTGGATTTGACGGCGGTCGAAACGGACTTCCAGATCGCGGTATTCCACTTCGCAGCTGCGGTACACGGGCAAACACCTCCTGCGGGTTCCGCATGATCAGAGTTTGACCGAATGTTCTGAAAATTCGTTTCTTATCCTTATCTTATACTCCATCTTATGTTCTGGCAACTTGGTTTCTTGACTATTTTCCTTTATAGTGGGGAAAGCATCACGGCAAATTCCGCAAAGAGGTGACCCCTTTTGAACTCCTTGACCTCCCTGACGTTTCCCGGATTCGGACAAGCCGACTTCGAAGCCATGACGGCCGAAGGCTTGGACGGCCGGATGCAAGCGATCATCCGAACGGTCCGTCCCAAGCTGACGTCGCTCGGAGCCGATCTGGCCCCCCGGCTGGGCGAGTCGTGCGGAGAAGCCATGACGCCCCACGTCGCCAAGCACGCCCGAAGATCCGTCAATCCTCCCGCCGACACTTGGGTCGCCTGGTCCCGCAGTCCGCGCGGCTACAAAATGCACCCGCATTTCCAGGTCGGCATCTGGCCGACGCACGTCTTCGCGCAGTTCGCCATCATTTACGAATGCCCGGACAAATCGTCGTTCGCGGACAACGCGCTCCGGGAGCTGGCTTCGATCCGCAAGGCCGTGCCGGACGACTATGTCTGGTCCCGGGATCATACGGTCCCCGAAGGCCGCCCGCACGGGTCGATCGCCAACGACGAACTGGCGGATTGGCTGGGACGGCTTCGCGCCGTGAAAGCCGCGGAAATCACCTGCGGCATCCACGTGCTGAAAGGCGATCCGGTCCTCGCGGACGGAGAAGCCTTCGCGCGGCTGGCGCTGGATACGTTCCGCACGCTGCTGCCGCTTTACCGCTTGGCGTCAGGCTGATCATTGCTCTGAGAACGATGGCCTCGGCAAAGAAAATGCGCCGAGGCCATTTTTTGAGATTTATTTTCCTCTTTAGGAAATTTCTCTTGACGGAAATTTCCTTTTCGGGTAAATTGAAATCAGGAAATCCGATCCGGATCCGAAAGGAGGTGCTCCTTCCATGACTTTCGCAACGCTCAGCGCGCTTGCTGAGCCCAACCGGTTCAACATCGTCGAACTGCTGCGCGACTTCGGCGCGATGACGGTGAGCGAGATCGCCCAGAAGCTGGGCCTTCGGCTCCCCCAATCCTCCAAACATTTGCACGTCCTCTCCGAAGCCGGCCTCGTCAATGTTCAGGTAGACGCGAATCGCCGCATTTATTCGTTGTGCCCGACGCCGCTGCTCGAGATGAACGACTGGCTGGAGACTTTCACCCGGGTCAAGGAAGAACAATTCGACCGATTCGAAGAACTGCTGAAGAAAGCCCAAATGAACGAAACGAATGCGAAAAACGATTAAGGGTCAAAAGGAGACGATAGCATGTCCAAAACGAACGTAATCGCCGAGAAAGGCAAGCAGGAAATCGTGATTACCCGCGAATTCGACGCCCCCCGGGAACTCGTGTTCCGTACGTATACGGATCCGGCGTTAGTCCCCGACTGGTGGGTCCCTCCAGCATGGCGACGACCGTCGACCGAATGGAAGTCCGGAAGGGCGGCGTCTGGCGGTACGTCCAGCGCGAAGCGAACGGCTACGAGCATGCCCATAACGGGGTGTATCACGAAGTGGCGTCTCCCGGCCGGCTGGTGAACACCTACGAATACGAAGGTTATCCCGGTTCGGTCGGCCTCGTCACCACGACGTTCGAAGAGCTGCCGGGCGGCAAGACGAAGTTCACGGAGCTGACGCTGTACCCGTCGGTGGAAGTGCGCGACGGCGTGCTGCAATCCGGCATGACGGAAGGCGCCATGGAGCTGATGGACCGGCTGGAGGAAGTTCTGGCGAAACTCCAATCCCGATAAGGAGGGTTCACGAAAATGAAATGGGTTGCCCGGATCGTGCAAGGCGTGCTGTGCGTCGGATTTCTGATGTCAGGTTTGACGAAGCTTTTTTCCGGCTTGGAGCAGATCCGCGAGATGTACTCGGATCCGCTCGGCTACGACCCCGTTTTCATCTATGCGATCGGAGCGATCGAAACTTCGGCGGCGCTCGCGCTGATTGCCGGTTTCCGCTGGAAACGCGCCGCGGCTGCCGCTTCGGTCGCGCTTGCGGTCGTCATGGTCGGCGCGATCGCGTCGCAATTGACGGCAAGCGCGCCGGCGGACGCCGTGCTGCCCGCGGTATACTTGATCCTGCTGGTCTTCCTGCTGGTACGGTTGATCCGCGCGGAAGGCGCATGGAAGCTGAGGTCGACGCAACGGGCATAATCGATCGTCCGCATCGACGAGATAAAGGGTCCCTTCGGGGACCCTTCAGCCTGTTGGTGAAGCCGTTACCAGGATTATTCGCCCCCCTTGGGGAAACCATCCAACGATATTCGAAAGATCAATCACAAATCGCTTGAGCAGATCATTTTATGATTCTGTTTGAAATTTCGAATACATTTCACCCTGCGGCCGCTAAGTCGAGGATTGTATGCGATTTTTCATATAGAATAGACGAATTGTGGTTTTACCAATAATTGAACTCGAAAAATCGAATATAAAATTTAAATCGCTTTTGCTAATTAGGCTGTTGAAGGTTCTTCAACAGCCTGAAGGGTCCCCTCGGGGACCCTGGCGATTTTGCGCGTCCTTTCCGACCTTACCGTTCGCGAATCCAAACCGTCATTTCGCCCGGTTCCCGGTTTCCCCAGTAGGCGTAAGGGACGGCCGTGACCGGGACGCTCTTCTTCTTTCGCGTGACCGGCCTGTACAGTTCATCCTCCCAGGAAAGATCGGAGCGTTGCCCCTCTCCGGTCAAGGCGACGATCCCGCCCAGGACGTCTTCCCGATACTCCGCTTTGAAATCGGAGTTCTCGGGAAAGCAAATATCCGTAAGGTCGGGGCCATTGTCCGCTTCTTCCAGGCAATATTCGAACGTCACCGCGATTCGGCTCGCCGAGCAGATCGAACTGTTCATCCGCCAAAACTACGCCAGCGATATCACGAATTCGGTGTTGCAAAAGAAGATGAACTACCACCCCAATTATTTGGCCAAGGCAATGCTGAAAGTTTACGGAATGACGCCGATGACCTATCTCCAATATTACCGGCTCGAACAATCCAAACGGCTTCTGCTGCAAACCGCGTGGTCGATCGCCCGGATCGCGGACGAAGTGGGCTTCCATCACGTCTCGCATTTTTCCACCTGCTTCTACAAGAAAGAAGGCCTCTCTCCCTCGGGCTTCCGCAGCAAATTCGCCAAGGAACGTTAGATAGGGCGAGACGCGCTTTGATATGCGAAAAAAGCCCTTCAGGAACTGTCCTGAAGGGCTTCGATTGTTTAAGTATGGTGCGGTCGAGAGGACTCGAACCTCCACGGCTGTTACACCACTAGAACCTGAATCTAGCGCGTCTGCCAATTCCGCCACGACCGCATGCCATCCGTGATGCGCATCGGCAGAACCTGTCGCAATCACGTGACTTATCATAGCACGGGGCGGAAAGCCAAGTCAAGCCGTTCTAGGGAAGTTCAAATTTTCAGTTAACGGCGGGGGTTAATAGCTCGGCGAGACCTCATGAGTCGCACCGGGCGCCCCGGGAGCTTCATGGTTCAAGTCCCAATCCGCGGAAAATTCCGTATCCTGCAGGTAATCCTGCATGCCGCCCGCCGGGATTCCGGCAAATCCCGCCGCCTCCGGCCGCAGCGTTCCTTGGACGCGGACGACCCCTTGGGACAGCACATGCCCGCTGGCCGCGGCCGCCGCCACTGCCGCCGTCTCCATGATTTGCCGGTCGGACGCGCCTTCGGAACGGGCCTCTTCCATATGGTAAAACGTGCATACCTCGTTATTCGCGTACATGGCGACGGCCAGCGCGATCAAATGTTTCGTCTTCGCGTCCAGCTCTCCGGAGGCGAAACACTCTCCCGTCCATTGATGGTAGGCCGACGCCGTCTCCGGAAGCGTTTCGGACAACCGGCCGGCCTGATCCTTGTACTGGCGCACTTTCTGATCCGCGAGCGCGGAGGTCATGGCGATTCCCCCTTCCCTGTCGTCCCCGCAGTCCGGGGCACAGACCTAATCTGCCACAAGGAAGGCGATCCCATACCCGGTCTTACTCGGGAAATTCCCAAGTCCGGGGCTCGTTCGCCGGCTGGATGCGATAGCTCCGGCTGAGCTTGACGACCCGCCGATTGGGCCGCCGGATCAGCACGCTCTCCTCGTCCCAAGCCACGACGATCCCGCGTACGTCGTTCTGCTCCAGCGCGTCCCGAACGACCCTTACCTTCGTGCCGTCCATCCGCCAGCGGTCCAACTGTTCCTCGTCCATACGCGATTCCCTCCTTTTCCGCGTAAAAAATACCCGCCGGAACATCGGTTCCGCGGGTATCGAGCCGGCGCGCCGGTCATCCGACGTGTTTCACCGAGTCGTTCGTTTCGTACCATTCGTCCAGCACCTTGCTCGACATGACGCGGCTCCGGACATATTCGGCTTGGCGTTCCGTAAAGCGGTCCGCCCAAGGAAAATCCAGCTCATCGCACATTTTGACCACCGTCAGCAGTTCGGACCAAGCGACATACCGCTTATACCAGAAAAACTGCGGATGTTCGATCATATAAGGGTACAGATCGTCGAACTCCGTATGTTTGCAGTCGAGCGCGCGCTCGAAATGGACTTTGGCTTCCTCCAGCTTTTGCGCGAAAAAGTCGTCAGACGGCTGAACGTTCCCCATTTGCTGCTCGCCTCCCCTCTGCAAGTTCCCCTTCATTATACGTCATCCCGAACGCTCCGAAAAGGGATGACAAGCCGATCGGCCTGGAGATGTTTCTGGAATTTAGTCCTCGAACGCGATCCGGTTATCCTCCAGCGACCGGATTCGCACGAGCGACTCGACCCTGTATCCGAGCTCCCGAAGGGCCTTGCCTCCGGCCTGGAACGACTTCTCCAGCACGATGCCGATCCCCGCGAGACGGGCGCCGGACTGTTCGATGATCCGGATCATGCCGCGAGCGGCGTCCCCGTTGGCGATGATGTCGTCAATGAATAAAGCCGAATCTTCCCGGCTCAGCAGATGGCGGGAGACGATCAGGTCCGTCACGATCCCTTTCGTAAAGGAAGGGACTCTGACGGTGTAGGCATCCGCCTCGTTCAAAAGCGTCTTCTTCCGTCTGGCGAACACGAGCGGAACCTTCAGTTCCAGCGCGGTCGCGAACGCCACCGGGATGCCGGAGGACTCTACCGTCACGACTTTCGTGACTTTCTCTTCCGCGAATCTCCGGGCGAATTCCTTGCCCATCTCCATCGTCAGCACGGGGTCGACGCCGTGATTCAGCAAGGAATCGACCTTGAGCACGTCGGAATTCAGGACGGTGGCCTCCTTGAGCAGCCGTTCCTTCAATATGTCCATTTTCCCACCGCCCGTTCTTTTTCTGTTTAACGTATCACATCCTCCAAGCTTGCGCAATATGGGAACCGGCGTTTCCGCCGCGCGGAATTTCAATAGTGAAGTTTGGGGCATAAACGTTGTCCCGGCGCCCGTTCGGGTGCTATAATCGGGTCAATTATCGCGAAGGGGGATATTTCCATGCGGGGAAAACCGTCGGAAAACGAATACGGAGGACATTTCGGGAACTACATCCGGCTGGTGCCGGAAGGCGATATCGTGGAGACGCTGGAGGCGCAGGAACGGGATACGATCGGCTTGCTGAGCGGCTTGCCCGAAAGCCGGGGGGATTACCGGTACGCGGAAGGCAAATGGTCGTTGAAAGAACTGATCGGGCATATGACCGACACGGAACGCGTCATGAGCTATCGGTTGCTGCGGATCGCCCGCGGGGACGAGACGCCGCTCCCCGGCTTCGACCAGGATCTGTGGATGAAGCACTCCGTGTTCGGCGGGTGGAGCTTCGCGCAGCTCGCGGAAGATTACGGCGCGGTTCGGAAGGCGACCCTCACGCTGCTGAAGGGACTGCCGGAGGAAGCCTGGTCCCGCAGGGGGACCGCCAGCAACGTCGGCCTTACGGTCCGCGCGCTCGCGCACGTGATCGCCGGGCACGAAAAACACCATATCGCGATCATCCGGGACAAATATTCGGTTTGACGGAATGCCCGTCCCCGTCCGCTCATAGGCTTGGTAAAAAGGGGACGAGACGGGGGGTTCCGGTGCGGCGTGAAATCGTGGTGGAAAAGCTTTCAGGTGGCGTTTACGTTTATCGGGACCGTCGTAGGCGCCGGATTCGCTTCCGGCCGGGAGGTCATGCAGTTCTTCACCCGTTTCGGGGACTGGGGACCGCTGCTGATCCTTCTGGCCTCTTTGTTTTTCGTCTGGATCGGCGCCAAGGTCTTGCTGCTGGCCTCGAAGCTGAAAGCGGGCTCCTACGAGGATCTCAACCGGCATCTGTTCGGGGATCGGACCGGCCGCTGGGTCAGCCTGCTCATGCTGCTCGTGCTGACGGCCGTGAACGCCGTCATGCTGGCCGGCGCCGGCTCGCTGTTCTCCGAGCATCTGAACCTGAGCTACCAGAGCGGACTCCTGATTACGATGTTCGCTTGTTTTGTCCTGCTTCGGAAAGGAATCCCGGGGATCATCGCCGTCAATTCCTTCGTCGTTCCGATCATGGTTGCGTTTACCGCGGTGCTGATGGTCGACACGCTGACGAGCCCAGGCACGAGCGGCTGGCCCTCCTCCCAGGACAGCCTTGCCGTCTCCCCGTGGGCCGCCCTGCTGTCTCCCTTCTTGTACGCGGCTTTTAACCTCTCCATGGCGCAGGCCGTTCTCGTGCCGCTCGGTTCTTCCGTCGGCGACCCCCGCATCCTGAAGCGGGGAGCCTGGATGGGCGGCATCGGCATCGGGCTGCTGCTCTTGGCCGGCCATCTCACGCTGTCGGCCCGGATGCCCGGCATCTCCCAGTTCGACATTCCGATGGGCGGAATCGCCCGGGAATTCGGAGCGTGGATCCATTGGACTTACGTCCTTCTGATCTTCTCCGAAATTTTCACGACGCTCGTCTCCGATATTTTCGGCTTGACCGTCCAACTGCAGGAACGTACCCGGATCTCGAGAGGCGCGCTGACCGCGGGGCTGTTACTGGTATGCTTCATCATCGGACAATTCGGCTTCGGTCCGCTGCTGTCGGCTTTGTATCCGTTCTTCGGGATGCTCAGCCTGGGCTGGCTGTTTCTGATGGGAAGGGACCGGGCGCTGAGGGACGGTCCGCCGCCCGCCCCGCCCAGTCCATCATCCCGGCGGACGGCATCGCGCTCCGCACCGCTTCCGCCACATGCCGGTGACACGTGAACAGCAGCACCTGCCGGCTCCGGGCGATTTCCCCCAGCACGGGAACGGTCCGGCGAAGCCGGTGTTCGTCGAAATGCACGAACAGGTCGTCCAACAGCAGGGGCAGCGGCGCTTCCTTCGAAGCGGCCTCCGCCAGCGCGAAGCGCATCGACAGATAGAGCTGCTCCTGCGTGCCGCGGCTGAGAAACGCGCTGTCCGTGATCCGGCGATCGGGGGATTCGGCGAGAACGGCGGGCGTGTCTTCCGGAACCAGGATCCGGGTATAAGCGCCGCCGGTCATCTCCGAAAAATAACGGGAGGCGAGTCGCAGCACTTCGGGCTGGCGCTCCGCTTCGTAGACCGCCTTCGTCTCCTGAAGCAGCCGGTCGGCGACGGCCAGCAACGCGTACCGCTCCAGCAGCCGCTCCAGCCGGCTCTCCATTTCCGAAAGCCGCGACCCGCGGTCTTCGGTCTCCGCTTCGCTCTTTAAACGCTCCAGCTCCTGGGAAAGCCTTCCCCTCCGGTCCAGCAGCTCCGCCCGCTCCCGCTCCGCGGCCTTCCTTCTCTCCTCCGCTTGCGCGAGTTTCTCCCCGAGTTCCGCCTCATCGTGTCGATCCAGCAACCGGTACAAATCGGCGGCCTCCGCAGGCGTTCGCCCGGCCTCCAGCCGGAGCTCCGCTTCCCGCCGTTCCTTACGCAGCGCGCGCCGGCGCTCGTCGACGCGAAGCCGGCGCTCGTAGGACGCTTCGTCAAGCTCTCCCGCTTGCGCGAGGACGGCAGCCGCCTCCCGTTCCGCTTCCTCCAATCGGCGTTTCGCCTCGCGTTCCGCTTGCTCCGCGGCCCGAAGCTGCCGGTCCAGGCGCGCCGCCTCCTGGAACGCCGCCTGTTGCTCGGCAGACCGGCGGAACAGCCAGGATACCGCCAGCGCGGGGTCGGCTTCCATCGACGGGGGCGGCGGGCAGACGCGGAACAGCGCCGCGGCCGATTGCCGAAACGCGGCTTGGATTTGCTCCAAAGCCGCCAGGCGTTCCTCGGTCCGAAGCCGCCGACGGAGCGCCGATTCTCCTTGTTCCGCCAGATGGAGCAGCTCCGGCAGCAGGTCGGGCGTGTACGCAGGCGAGAGCCGGTAACGCGACAGCCAAGCCGACCATTCCGTCTCGAGCCCGATCAGGCTTGCGTTCTCCTCCCCGATCGCCGCCTCCAGCGATTCGAGTTCCCGGTCGATTTGATGAAGGCGGCCTCGCGCTTCCCGCGACCGTTCTCCGAACCGTTCGGCGCGTTCCATCTCGGCCATCACGGCTTGAACCGCGCGCCGCAACCGCCTCCAAGCCTCCGCGGAGTTCTCCTTGCGGTCGTCCAGCAGCAATGCCGCCATCCGCTCCGGCCGCTCGAGCAGCGCGGCCAACCGGGCTTCGACGCTCCGCCGAAGCTCGGCCAAGCGGGCCAGGTCGCCTGCGCTGCCTGCTGTGTTTGTCGGCGGGTAGCCGGATGATGGGCTGCGATTCCGCCATCCGACTGCAGCGGCGATAATCGCCAGCACGGCGCACGCGGCAGCCGCGACGTACAGCATTGCAGCCGGCGTGCCGGCGAAACCGGCGGCGCCCCCCGCGGCAAGGGCGGCAGCCAGCGCTGCCAGTATGCCGGCCGCGGACAGAGCAAATCCGCCGCCGGCTTTACGCTGCCGGGACGGGCGAGCGGAGGCGCGGCGGCCGCCGATAGGGCCCGCAGGTGGAGCGGCCGCATCCATCTGCGCCGCGTTAGCCGCTGTCGACGCTTGGCGTTCCAGCAGCCGGAACTCGTCGTCCAGCGAGTCCCAAGCTTGTTGAAGCGACGGCCGATCCTTCGGGCGGAAAGGGCCGACATCTCCCGATTCCGGGAGGCGGACGTCCGGTCCGTCCCCTTCTTCGGCCGAGGCTTCCTCCATTGCCCTTGTTTCGGCCAGCAGCGCTTCCCGCTGCCGTCTCAAACGGTCCGCGTCCGCCGCGAGCGACGCCTGTTTCGTTCGCGATTGTTCCCAAGCTTGCTGCAGCCTCCGAAGCGGCTCCCGTTCCGCGGCAACCGTGCAGAACGCCTCCAGATCGGCTTCGGTCCAGCCCGATCCTCCTCTGGTCAGCAGCGTTTCGATCGTATCCTCGATCAGCCGCCGCTCCGCGGCCAGCGCTTCCTTCTCCTCCTGCCGGGCCGCAGCCGCTTGCCTCGCCGCTTCAAGCCGCTCCAGTTCCGGAGCCTGCTCCAGCAGCCGATCGTCCCAGCGAAGCGTTTCCCGTTCTGCGCGCAGCTCCCGGACCGCCGCTTCGGCTTGACGAAGCCCTTCGAGCGCTTCGCTCCGCCGTTTCCGCAGCGCCTGCCATTCGGCGCCCGCTTCTTCCGCCAGCAGCGGAGCTTCCGGATTCGCCAGGCTGCCGGACAGGTCCCGCTCTTCCGCTTCCAGCAATCTCAGCTGCAACCACCATTCGCGCCCATCCAGGGCGGCGCGCAGCGCGGCCGGCTCCGCGGCAAGCGATGGCCATGACTCGTCCCATTCCGCCAGTCTCCGCCCGACCTGGGCAAGCTCCCGTTCCATCTCCTGGTATGCGGCCAAGCTTGCCCGGCTTTGCCGGATGCCGGCCTCCAGCTCCTTGATCGCTGCGAGCTGCCGGTTGATCTCCTGGGTCGCGCCTTTGGGCCGGTACAGCTTGTCCATCTCCGCAGCCAATCGGCGCCGCGCTTTCCCGAGCGAGGCGCCTCCGGCCAGACCGCTGTGATAGAGATAATTGCCGATTTCTTCTCCTTGCAGGGTATGCAGTTCATGAAGCTCGTCCAGCGTTACGGCGAACAACTGGCGGAACAGCCGCTCGGATACGCCGCCCAGCACGCGGCGTTCCCAGTCCGATTGGGACCAGCCCAGCTCCGTGCCGTCCGCGTCCCGGACCGCGAAGCCGCCGGAAGCTTTGCGGCCCGAGAGTCCGCCGGCATCAGCGTACCGTTCCAGCAAAAATTCCCGCCCTTCCGCGGTAGAGACGAGAATTCGGCCGCCGTGCCTCCCTCCGAACGCCGGCTCCGCGCGTTCGACGGGATCCTTCCTCGAAGGGATGCCGTAGAGCATGCCGCGCAGAAACCGGATCAACGTGCTTTTTCCCGCTTCGTTCGGACCGTAGAGGACCGTGACGGGATGCTCGAAGACGAGTCCGACGTCACGAAGCGCGCCGTATCCGTCCACCTTGCACTCGCGTATGTACACCGGCCTGTCCTCCTTTTTGCCCCAAGATGACCTTTATCCGCTCGATTCCTCATCCCGCAGCAAGGCGGCCGCCGTCTCCATCGCCCGCCGGATCAGCTCCGAACGCTCCGCCTCCCCCATGGCGTCCGCCCACGCTCGGATCTGCGGCTGCTTCCGCAGCGTATCCAGCGCCTCGCGGATGAGTGCTTGGCTCTTCTCCGGATGCTCCGAAGCTCGGAGCCCGCGGCGGACCAGCTCGCCGAG
This sequence comes from Cohnella caldifontis, assembly GCF_029360585.1. Classification (GTDB taxonomy): domain Bacteria; phylum Bacillota; class Bacilli; order Paenibacillales; family Paenibacillaceae; genus Cohnella; species Cohnella caldifontis. Next base: position 404,918 of record NZ_JAQZSJ010000002.1, read on the forward strand.
AAATCCGTCTTCATCCGCATACCGAGCGGGGTCGGACGCGGACGAAGTCCGAACGGAGATCGATTCCGCCCACACCCAATCGTCGCGATCGTCCGGGCTGCCGATCCATTCCCGCAGCTCTTCCAGCCATTCCTCCGCCATCGAGTCGCGGATCAGCGCGTCGTGCAGGCTTCCTCTTCCTTCCAGGCGCAAACGCAGAACGACCGGCCTTCCCCGCGCTTCCGCCCTCGCCTCTTCCGCGGCTTGCAGCAATCGTTCCTTCAGCTGCTGTTCCCGCTCCGCCCCTTCGATGGTAACGGCGGTCTCCCGCCATAACACGTCGGCGGTGTCCCGGAAATCGATCCGGATCTCCCCGGTTTCCGACACGCGGACGACGCTGGCGCCTTTCGGACCCGTCTCCCGGATGCTGCGCCCTTGGATGTTCCCCGGATAAGCGACATGCGGGTACTCATGCAATAGACGCCGATCGTGGACATGGCCGAGCGCCCAGTAGTCGAAACCCGCGGATACGAGCTCCTGCAGGCGGCATGGCGCGTAATTGTCATGCGCGGGGTCCCCGTCCACGTTGGCGTGGAGCAACGCCAAATGAAACGGCGCTCCTTCCTTCCGGACGAAGCGCGCCGCCAAATTGTCCGACACCGCGGGGGTCGGAAACGAAATTCCGTATATGTAGGCGGCCAACCGGCCGTCCCTCCTGTAAGCCGGCTTGTGTTCCACCGCAGCCGATCCGAACGCGTGCACGTTGGCGGGCCAATCCAGCCTGGCCTGGGCGCCGCTTTCCGGATCGTGGTTGCCGTGGACGACGAACACGCCGATTCCTTCTTCGCCCAGCTCCGAGAACATCCGCTGCAAGCGCAGCTGCGCGCGGAGCGAACGGTCCGCCGTGTCGTAGAGATCGCCCGCCAGCACCACGAAATCCGCTTTCTCGTTTCTCGCGGCTTGAAGAACGTTCCGGAACGACGCGAACGTGGACTCGCGCAGCCGCTCCCGAACCGTTTCCGGTACCCTCGCCAATCCTTTGAACGGACTGTCCAGATGCAGGTCGGCGGCATGGACGAACGTAAACGGCACCTTCATGGCTACCCGCTGCGCCTCCTTCCGCTCAACCATCTTCGGGGTTATCCGAACCTGCGGCCGTTAGGTCCGCCGCGCCGCCGTACGACAAGTAAATCCGTTTCAACTCTCCGATGACCCGATTGAGCGAATACGTCTTTTTCGCCTTGTTCCATGCGGCCCGGGCCATCTCGTACCGGAAATGGGGATCGGAGATGACGGTGTCCAGGGCGTCCGCCAACGCGGCCGGATCGTCCGGCGGCACGAGCAGCCCGTTCACGCCGTTATCGATCTGTTCTGCGATTCCGCCGACGTCCGTGCCGACCAAGGCCAGCAGGCAGAGCGCCGCTTCCGCGAACACGGAGCCGAACGCCTCCGCGCGCGAAGGCAGCACGAACACGTCGAAGAACGGCATCAGCTCCTCGGGATGCAGCATGTATCCGTAAAAAATCGTATCGTCGTAGATGCCGAGGCGCTGCGCCAATCCCTCCAGATCCTGGCGAATGGGCCCGTCGCCGATGATATGCAGCACGAAAGGCCGGTTCCGCGCTCTCAGTTCCGCGCACGCCTTCAGCAGAATATCCAGCCCTTTGGCCGGCACGAGGCGGCATACCGTCACGAGCTGCGCCACGGCGTTGTCGTGGGAGATCGGCTTGAACCTTTTCTCGTCGTAGCCGTTGGGGATGACCGTGATCCGTTCCGGATTTTTCATGTAGGTCCCCAAATAGGACGCGAAAGAACGCGACACGGTCATCAATAGATCGGTCCGGCTTTCGAGTTCCCCGTAAATCGAAGTCAGAAAGCGGTGCTCCGGCCCGCCCTCGGCGATGCGGCCGTTCAGGACCAGCTCCCGCTCGTAGCTGGAATGGACGGTCATCAGCACGGGCGTGTCGGGAAACACCCGCTTCATCGCCATGGCGGCGATCGGGTGATGGGCATGGATCAAATCGAACTTCTGCCCGGTCAGCCGCAGCTTCGTCCACCAAATATAGTCCTTGTAAGTCTGCAAATATTTATCGACGATGGCATGGCCCGCGTACGCCCGCCAATCGAACGTTTCGAATTCGATCTCTTCGTGGCCTTTGTTGCGGATGCGCTTCGGAAGGGAGAACAATTCCATTTCCCAGCCGATTTTGCGGAACCGCTCCCGGACGTACGGGACCATGGACGAGACGCCGCCCGGCTGTTCCGGCGGAAAGAACAGCGCCTGCAAAATGTTCAAGGGAAGCCCTCCTCTGGCTGCCGACCTTCTCGGCCTATGGAAAATATGATATAATAGAACATATGTTTCTGTAAAGAAAGGGCCGCCCGCCGGCCCATAAGGAGCCGTTATGCCCATTTTCGATCCGTCCGGCCGAATGCCGGGCCTGCTGCTCTCCTCATCGGTATCCGTCGTGGTGCTCGGGCTTATGCTGTTCATGGCGTTCCGCCTGCATGCCGGCAACCGCAAAAGGGCTTACCGCAACCTGCTCGTGGCGCTCGGATTCATGCTTACGCACCATTCGGTTCAATGGGCGTTGTCCGCCGGGCTGCTCCCGAAGGCGGCGGTATGGGCGTTCGCCGGCAAGCTGCTGCAGTCGTTCGCGTTCATCGTCGTCAACTTCGCCGTCTTCGAGCTGTATTACCGCAGGCGGCCGCGCACCCGGCTGTGGTTTTTCGGCTTGCTGGCCCTCGGGGCCTGCATCGCCGCAGGCGATCTCGCGCCGGACATAGCCGGCCGCGCAAGCTGGACCGAGCGGCTGACCTCCACGCCCGTGATGGACGGCTATCTTCTCTTGCTGTCGCCCTTGTTCATGCTGATGTTCGGCCCGCATATCGGGCAACGGCGCAAATACATGTTGGGTTTGGCTGCGGCGTTTTTCGCCCAACTGTGCGTCCTCGCCGATCAATACTGGGCTCCGGGAACCGGCGTTTACAGCCCGCTCGCGGAAATTTTACATATCGTCTATTACGTCCTGCTGTTCATGCTGCTGTTCGAACGCGTGGTCGAACTCCTGATGTCGGCTTACCGTTCCTCGATCACCGACGGCCTGACGAACTTGTACAACCGGCGTTATTTTAACGGGCAATTGGACCGGGCGCTCCGTTCGAGCAAACCGGTGGGCGTCATATTCTGCGACATCGACAACTTCAAGCGGCTGAACGATACGCACGGCCATCATCGGGCGGACGGCGTGCTCAAGCAGGTCGCGGCCATCCTGACGGAAGAGACCCAAGGCATCGGACTGGCCGGCCGTTATGGCGGGGAAGAATTGGTCGCGTTCGTCGCCGGGCCCGCGCTGACCGCCGTCCAAGCGGCGGAAGCGATCCGCTCCCGGACGGAGAAAGAAAGCCTCGTCACGCTTAGCATCGGCATTTGCGCCGTGCCGCCGGGATCGGGCGTCTCCGCGGAAGACCTCATGAAACGGGCCGACCAGGCCATGTACCACAGCAAAACGACCGGGAAAAACCGGGTGACCGATTTCAGCGAGCTGCCGCTGGAGGATAAGCCTCAGGTCCGTTTGAAACGCTAGAGAGAAACCATCTTAAGGAGATTCGCCGCATGCCCCCCCTTCCTCCTTCCTTCGTCGAACGAATATCCATCCAGCTGGGAGAAGAGGCGGATGCCTTTTTTCGGAGCTATGAAGCGCCCCGGAGCTATGGCCTGCGCCTGAACCGGCTTAAGCTGCCGCCGGGTCATCCTTCGATCCGCTCGCTGGAGGAACGATTCGGCCTGACGCCCGTGCCCTGGTGCGGCGACGGGTATTTTTACGAGGAATCCCAGCGTCCCGGCCGACATGTCTACCATACCGCCGGCCTTTACTACATCCAAGAGCCGTCCGCCATGATCGCTGCCGAATTGCTGGACCCGCAGCCTGGGGATGCCGTGCTCGACCTGGCGGCCGCCCCCGGCGGCAAGACGACGCAAATCGCCGCCAAGTTGGGCGGCGAAGGCTTGTTGGTCGCCAACGAAATCCATCCCGGTCGGGCGAAAATTTTGGCGGAAAACGTAGAACGGCTCGGCATTCCGAATGCGGTGGTGACCCAATCCACCCCGCAGGAGCTGTCCAAACGTTTTCCCGAGACGTTCGACCGCGTGCTGCTCGACGCCCCCTGCTCGGGTGAGGGCATGTTCCGCAAAGATCCGGAAGCCGTCCGGGAATGGTCGCCGGAAGCGGTGGAAGCTTGCGCGCTTCGGCAACGCGAAATATTGCCCCATGCGGCCGCCATGCTGCGGGAAGGCGGAACGCTCGTCTATTCCACCTGCACCTTCAACACGCGGGAGAACGAGGAAACCGTCGCGTGTTTCCTGGATCGGTGCCCGGAGTTCCGGCTGCTCCGGGAGGAGCGGATGTGGCCGCAGCTCGGCCAGGGAGAAGGACATTATGCCGCATTGCTCCGCAAGGAAGGGGGCCCGTCGGCAGTCGAACGTTCCGGACGTCATGCTTCAATTGGGCCAGACCGGACCGCTTCCTCCCGCAAAGATCGGACGAAGTCGCCGGAAATCGCCGCTCTTCAAGCATATGAGACTTTCGCGGAAGAGTGGCTGCCGGGTTTTCAACTTCCAGTATTGGGTCGACCTCTGCTTTTCGGTGACGCGTTATACTGGCTGCCCGTCATGCCCGGCCGCTTCGAAGGACCGGAGACGCTGCGGGGGCTGAAGGTGCCGAGGCCCGGACTGCACCTAGGGGATCTCCGCGCCGGCGGCCGCTTCGAGCCGGACCATGCGCTCGCCATGGCCGTCCCCGCGTCCGCCGCCCGGAACGTCGCCGACTGCGCCGCCGACTCCCCGGAAGCCGCCGCGTATTTGCGCGGGGAAACGCTGCCGGCGCCGATCGGCGTGAAAGGCTGGGGGATCGCCGCCGTGGACGGCTTCCCGCTCGGTTGGGTCAAGGCCAGCGACGGACAATACAAAAACCGCCGCCCCAAAGGACTGCGGTTGGTGTAAATTCGTTTTCTCCTCCGCTCGATTGGCCGATTGATCGTTACCCCGCGTTGAGATTATGCGGATTGGCGTGGGGGAGATGGAATTTGCGGTTGAAGCATCCGCTGCGGCGATTTGGGGCGCTGCAATGTTCATCTTGATGATTGGAGCGGCTGCTTTGGCGACTTGGGCTTTCCTTTTTTTCGCCTGCAGCTTGCTCTCTCGCCAACCGCTTCGCTAAACACAAATATTGTGCCTCCAGCCTGCTTGCCCCTCCGTTCTGCCGCTTACCGCAATTTTGAGGTCACTGCATACGTCCGCTAGGAGCGGAATTAAGGTTCTTTCTTTTTCAACTGCCGCGTACTACTGCCAACTTGGATGGAGTTAAGAAACTTTCTTTCTCATCAGCCTCGTACTACTGCCATCTTGGGTGGAGTTAAGAAACTTTCTTCCTCATCTGCCGCGTACTACTGCCATCTTGGGTGGAGTTAAGAAACTTTCTTTCTCATCTACCCCGTATTTCAACCAACTTGGATGGAGTTAAGAAACTTTCTTTCTCATCTGCCCCGTACCTCTGCCAACTTCTTCCTCAACTGCCCCTCTCCCATGCTCAGAAGGTCAAACAAGTCCCAGCCGCTCCAACGCGGCCGAAACTCCGTCCTCGTTGTTGGACAACGTGACCTCGTCCGCCTCCGCCTTTACCCGATCGGGAGAATTGGCCATGGCAATGCCTTTCCCCGCGAACGTCAGCATGCCGATATCGTTATCATAATTGCCGATCGCCAGCACCTGTTCACGCGGAATGCCCCGCATGCCGGCCAGCTTTTCGAGCGCCGTTCCTTTCGTCGCTTGAGGGTGCTGCACGTCGATGAAATGGTCCCCGCTGCGGATGTAATGAAGTTCATGATCCCATTGGCGCCAATCCCGCTCGACTTCGTCGAGTACTTCCTTCGGAGCGTAGACCGACAGCTTGACCGTATGCTCCGGCAACCCTACATCCTCTCCCCGCAAAATCGGCTTGATGAACATGCGCTCGTACATCGCGGCGATCGAATCGTCCAATCGATGGACATACAAATCGAAACAAGTGTTCATGTCGAAATGGATCCGGCGTTCGCGCAGATAAGCGATATACCGCTCGGCCTCTTCGGGCGGGATCACCGTTTCCCAAATGATTCGGCGAGAGGCGCTTTCCACGATGGAGGCGCCGTTATGGGTGATCATCGTTCCTTCCAAACCCAGCATCTCCAGCACGGGCAGCGCGCTCGTGGAGCCCCGTCCGGTGCACAAAACGATTTCCGCGCCTTTGCGCGAAGCCGAGGCGACCGCTTCCTTCACGCGGGGCGTGATTTCATGGCGATCGTTCAGCAAAGTTCCGTCTACGTCCAACGCGATCAATCGGTAGTTCAATGTCTTCATCCTTTTATATCGAATTTGGCGAAGTCAGACGCTCTCCGCATGATAGGGCGTTTGACGAAGTCAAACTCTCCCCGTCCGATAAGGGCTCAGGCTTTCCATCTCCGCTTCCGTCAGTTCCCTCCACTCGCCCGGCTCCAAGCCGGAATCAAGCGTCAAGGGACCCATGGAAACCCGCCGCAAATACAAGACTTGGCGGCCCACGGCTTCGAACATCCGTTTCACCTGATGGAACTTGCCTTCGTGAATCGTAAGCTCGACCCAGCAGACGATCCCGGTCTCTGCCAATCGGCCCCGCCCGGCAGCCAGGCGCGCATACGGCTCCGCCATGAGCGGATGCTCAGCCGCTTGCTCCGCAGGTGCCGTGGCAAGCACGCGCAGCTCAGCAGGCTTCGTCACGTATCCGTCATCGAGCTCCACGCCCTTGGATAACGCCTCTTCTTCCGCACGGCCGACTTCTCCCGCGACCAGCGCGCGGTATGTTTTGGGCACGTGTTTGCGGGGAGACAGCAGCTCGTGCGAAAGCGGGCCGTCGTTCGTGAGCAGCAGCAAACCTTCGGTATCCTTGTCCAGCCGTCCAACCGGAAACGGCGATAAAACCCGCAGCTCGTCGTCCAGCAAATCCAGCACCGTCCGGTCGCGGAAATCCTCCGTCGCCGATACGACGCCGGCCGGCTTGTGGAGCAAGACGTATACTTTATCCCGGTAACGGATCGTTTCCCCGTCCAGCGTGACGACATCCAGCAATGGCTCGATCTGCATGCCGGGATCTTTCACGGTTTGTCCATTCACGGTGACGGCGCCTTGCCGGACCAGCGTTTTGATCTCGCTGCGGGTGCCATACCCCAAGTTGCCGAGCATTTTATCGAGCCTCATGGTGGATTTCATGTTCCGCCCGTCCCTTCCTTAGATCCATCGCCAGCCCGGCGGCCGCTCGTTCTTGAGCGTCGAGCCGTCCGAACGCCCCCAACCCGCGGGAAACCCGTCCACGAGAACAAGCGTCCATCCTTTCCCGTTCAACCGGCCGGGCGGGGGCTGCAGCGTTTCGCCTTTCAAATAGCGGAGGGTGTCCGTTTCGCCGGATTCGAGATCCAGCGTGAGCGAGGCGTCGCCTTCCCGCAGTCCCATTGCCAACGCCTGGGACGGCTCGAAACGGTGCTTCGTCGCCGATCCGAGAAGCCACCCGGGCCGGACGGCATTCAAGCCATGCAGAGGCGGAACGCCGGGCGGCACCGCATATAGAGAAGAGCCGCGGACCAACAGTTCGCCCGGGGGCTGCCAATCCGGAAGAAATCCCGCGCGGAATGCCTCGAATTTACCGAGCACGTCCGCCGCCCCGTTTTCAAGAGCCTTCCCGCCGCCCGCCCGTCGCAATCCGTCCGAGCCGCCGCGTTTCCCGCGCCCCTCCGCCTTCGGTTTCGCCGCGATGGACGCCGGACGGTCCCTCTCCGATTCCACTTCGGATCCGGTTCCTGTGACCGTCCGCTCCAGCAGAACCGCGAAATGTCCTTCCCCCCGGCTACGATGCGGCCAGATGCGAACCGCGCCCCGCAGCGATTCCCGCTGCTCTGCGGTCAGCCCGCGCGACTCCTCTTCATCCAGCCAGTCCGGCCTCCCCGGCCCGAAGCCCCAAGCGGGATCGCAATCCGCCGGCACGACGCGGAACTCCGTAAACTCCGCCAAAAAACGGGCGATCGTCCCTTCGTTCTCGCGGGGCGAAAACGTGCAGGTGGAGTACGCCAGCCTGCCGCCGGGCGCGACCAGACGCGCGGCTTGGCGCAGAATGTCCCGCTGCATGAGGGCGCAGCTTTCCACCGTATGCCGCTCCCATTGGCGCACCATGGATTCGTCCTTGCGGAACATGCCCTCTCCGGAGCAAGGCGCGTCCACCAGCACGCGGTCGAACCAAGCGCCGAAAACGCCGGCGATCCGCTCCGGTTCCTCGTTCAGCACGATCGCGTTGCGCACGCCGGACAACTCCGCGTTTTTCGTGAGCGCCTTGGTCCGTTCCGCCGCGTTGTCGTTGGTCACCAGCACGCCTTGTCCCTTTAGCTTGGCGGCCAGCTGGGTCGTCTTGCCGCCGGGGGCCGCGCAGAGATCAAGCACCTTATGCCCGGGCATCACGCCGAGCAGTTCGGCGGGAAGCATCGCGCTCGGTTCTTGGACATAGTAGAGGCCGAGATGATAATCCGGGTGTTTGCCCGGCCGGTCATCTTCCTCCGTATAATAGCCGCCCTCCGCCCAAGGAATGGGCGCTCCGGCCATGGCCGAGCGCTCCGGCAGTCGTTCCGGCGCAAGCTTCAGGCCGTTGGCCCGAAGTCCGGAAGTTCGAGGCGATTCGTATGAAGCGAAAAAAGCGTCCGCTTCCTCTTGAAGCAGCATCCGCATCGTGCGGATGAACGCTTTCGGCAATTTCATGGGGTTCTTCTCCCTGCTGGAAAGTCTGTGAGCGAACGGAACGAAGGGGTCCGCCGGCGGCGAACCCCTTCGAATGAACCGGCTCGTTTTCCGTTTCCGGACGTCGGCAAAGCCGCAACGGTTTATGGGGAGTGCAAATGATGGATCAGGGCTGCCAATTCGGCATCCGTAACGTTCAGAAGAAACGGTTCGAACGGAGCCGAATCCGGAAACTCCTTCAACCGTTCCAGAGACCGGATCAAGTCCCGCCGCAGCGCGTCCAGATCGAGACCCAGCACCTGGCCGGCGTATCCTTCCAATTTGCGCAATGCCTGTTCCATCAGTTTTACGGCGCCTCCGCGGTTTCCGTTGTTCCAATGGTACAGGCCCACCGCGGCTTGCAGCAGCCCTTGAAGAAGGGGGTGCCGTCCTTCCTCCAGCCACAGCTCTTCCATCAACTCGTGGCATTCGAAGTAATCCCGATCTCCGTTGAAATGCGCCGCAAACCGAACGTATCGTTCGTCCGCCATTACGTCCGGCCAACCGCCGGATCCACCTGCGCCTGCTGCCGCTTCGCCGCCCATGTTTCAGTTCTCCTCGTGCTTTCCGAGCCGGACCAGCGCTTCCTGGATTTCGAGCGCGAGATTTTTCATGCCGAGAATATCCTCCTGCTCCCATAACTCGTTAAACCGAAGCTGAAACTGCGCGGCTTCCCGGATTTTGCGGTAAAAGTACAACTCCTGGATCGCGTTCAGCACGTTCCGGACCGTACCGGCGCTGTTTTCGAATTCCATTTGGGATTCGACGATTTCCTTGCGGATGGAGGACATCTCCGTGTCCAGCTGGAAGGCCGCTTCGGCCGCCGAGCGCAGCCTCTCCCTGACATGGGGCGGCAGCTGCTCCTTGTATTTGTAGTTGAGGGAATGCTCGATCGTCGCCCAGAAGTTCATGGCCAGCGTCCGGATCTGGATTTCGGCCAACACGGGCATGGAGCCGAGCGAGGTCTGGACGGGGTACTCCACGATCAAGTGATAGCTGCGGTAGCCGCTGTCTTTATAATTCGTGATATAGTCCTTCTCGTAGACGAGGATCATGTCCTTGCGCTGGCGGATCATCTCCGCCACCCGATGGATGTCGTCCACGAATTGGCACATGATGCGAATGCCGGCGATATCCTCGATGCCGCTCTCGATTCTGTCGAGCGGAACGTCCAAACGGCGCGCTTTTTCCAAGATGCTGGAGATCCGCTTCACGCGTCCCGTCACGAATTCGATCGGCGCGTATTCGTCCCTGGATTTGAGCTCTTTGCGCAGAGCCTTGAATTTGACCTTGAGTTCTTCCACTGCCTGCTGGTAAGGCAGAAGAAATTTGCCCCAATCTCTTCCGTCCATACGCTTCCTCCTGACTTACCGGATCCGGTGGTCCGCTCCGACCGCTTCCGTGATCCGGGTGAATCCGTCTTGCCGCAGCCTGGCTCTCAGCCCCTTGTGCATCTGCCGGAGCAGCCCGGGGCCTTGGTAGATGAGCGCGGTATATACCTCGACCAGGCTGGCTCCGGCGCGAATTTTCGCGTAGGCGTCATCGGCGTCGAACACGCCGCCGGACCCGATGATCGGCAGCTTGCCTTCGGTCAGGGAATAAAGGGCGCGGATGACCTCCGTCGACCGCCGGGTCAACGGACGGCCGCTCAGCCCTCCGCTTTCCCCGGCATGGCGATGGGTCAAACCGTCCCGTCCGATCGTCGTATTGGTGGCGATCACGCCAGACATGCCGCTGCGGACGATGGCTTCCGCCATGTATCGCAGTTGCTCGTCCGTGTTGTCCGGCGCGATTTTGACCAGGATCGGCTTGACGAGGCCGCCGTGGCGCTCCGCCTGCAGGGCCATCTCTTCCTTCACGGCCGCCAGCAGGCCGAGCAATTCGTCTCCGTGCTGCAGCGCCCGCAAATCCGGCGTATTGGGGGAACTGATGTTCACGACGAAGAAATCCCCGTGCGGATACAGCTTCTGAAGGCAGACGCGGTAATCGTCCGCGGCGCGTTCGTTCGGGGTCGCCTTGTTTTTGCCGATGTTCACGGCGAGCGGGACGGGACGGCGCCTGAACCGTCCCAGGCGTTCCGCCATCGCGTCCGCTCCTTCATTATTGAATCCCATCCGGTTGATCAACGCTTCGTCCGGAGGAAGCCGGAACAGACGCGGCCGTTCGTTGCCGGGTTGGGCGAGCGGCGTGACGGTGCCTACTTCCAGGAAGGACAATCCGATCCGGGAGAGCCCGGAGGCGGCTTTCGCGTTTTTGTCCAATCCGGCGGCTAAGCCGATCGGGTGCGCAAAATGCAAACCGAACAAATCCACCGCCAAATCCGGCGTTTCCCCGACTCCCCAGACTGCCGACAGCAGCGTACCCATGCCGGGTATGCGGGAAGCCGCACCCATGCCGTCCACGATCAAATGGTGGGCATCCTCGGGATCCATGCGAAAAAGAAACGGTTTGGCCATGCGATACAGCACGACGTTCAACATCCTTTCTACCTGTCGGGTAACAGTGTAGCCTTTTCTCGCCAAAAAGAAAAGGGCTCTTCAGCCCCGGAAGCCGGCAAACGCGTCGTTCATATGGCGTTTTGACCGGAAAACGATTACAATAAGGACATCATTCCGTTTCATTCATTAAAGGAAAGGTTGATGTAGATGAGCACTACGAAGAAGAAGCCGCCGATCTCGCACCAGAAGCAGCAACAGCAAGTCAATCGGAAGGCGTTGATCTGGATCGGGGCGGCATTCGTCGTCATCGTCGCGGCCGTCGCCGTGATGCTCGCGCTGAACGTCTAACCTAACCAATCATATACTTTGCGGGGGTTTGTCTCGTCTTGAACCGAAGGAAGCCGGAATCGTTCCGGGGGCACGCGGATCTCGGACGGCAAACCCCCTTTGGTTATCGTCACGGGCGTGCCGAGCGGCACGAGATCGTACAGCTCCTCGAGATCCTCTTGCGCCATCCGGACACAGCCAAGCGATTCGTCTTTGCCGATGCTGTCCGGCTCGTTCGTGCCGTGGATGCCGTATCGGGTGTCCGACAGCGTCATCCCCCGGGTGCCGAACACGCCAGGCGATTTCCCCTTCGGATCGCGCACCTTCTCCGAAATGTAGAATGAGCCTTCCGGCGTGCGGGTTCCTCCCAATCCTACCGCGTAATTCCTCAGCAGCACGTTTCCGCTGACGACCGCCAGCCGATGCTGGGTTTTGTCCACTATGATTTCGAGCGGCAACTCGGTCAGATCCGACAACCGTCCGGAAGGTACGGCGGTAGAGACGATCCCCGCTTGGGGACTCGGCTCGATCGGCCATCCGACCGTTTGCGGGATTTTCCCGTCCTTTTTGTTTACCAGCAATGCTTTGCTTTCTTCGAACCACTCCGTCAAATCCTCGGTCCATCCGGCTACCGCGTTATTCGGATAAGCCCCCGCGAGCGATTCCGGATCAGCCGGCCAAGCGCCCGTCCGCTTCCGGTATTGCAGCATGGCGGAGCGGAGCAGGAGCTTCGTCTCCTGCGCCGGCTTCCACGCTTCCACGGTTCGGAGAGCTTTCGTTCCGTCGTCCGCCGTGCATCCGCACCATTTGGCGTCGTGCCATTGGAGCGCGACGCCTCCCGCTGCCGAACCGGGGCTCGCGCTGACGACCGGTTTGCCGCTCTTGACCCAATCCGACCAGCCGCCCAGCTGAGGCGTGCGGATCATGAGTGCGCTCTGGCTGCCCGCCCGGGCGGCGATTCCGGCCAGCAGCCGGCTGCCTTCCGCGTCCGGTTCCGCCGCGCCGGCGATGACTTGATAGGGCGGATCATCCGGTGCTTCCGCAAATGAGGGATCCGGCAGCGGAAGGCTGGGATCGACCGAAATAGGCTCGGTTGTTGGAGGAGTCGCGACTTCCGTCCTTGCCGCGGCTTGCTTCGTTTGCCGGTCGTGCGCGGCGGACAACCCGGCGTAGATCAAGTAACCCGAAACCAGCAGCACGAGAAGGGCCGCCGCGGCCAGCCATCGGTTTCTGTTCTTCGAATTGGATGCAGGAGGCGTGCGCAGTGCGTACTGTTCCGGCGGAGCCGGAGCCGGCTGGTTCTCGAACGCCTCGTAGATTTCGCCTGCTTGGCTGAAGCAGTAAGCCGCTTTGGTTTCCTGGCCTTTCGATTCGTATTGCTTGCCCAGCAAGTACCACGCCATCCGGCTGTCTTCGTGCTTCAGCAAATAATCTTTGAACGGAAGCGCGTCCTCCACGTCAGGCACGCGATCGTAGAAATCTTTGAGCCTCTGCTCCAGACGATCGTCGCCGCTCAGTTCGGACACCTCCTCTCGTTAATTACCCAACCAATGGATATTACAGAGACTTTCTCCTATCTATATCGTCAATGATCGAACATTCCGTAACTTTTTATTCCATGCAAAATAGGGAGAAAAGCCCATCGCGAATTCGCAATGCGCTTTTCTCCAAAGCACTCACGCATTTGTTACAATCCGGAAGGGGATACCGTCAGCGTATAGAGAATCGTTTGTCCCCCGGATTGAACCCTCAAGAGAATGCCCATTTGGGAAAGCCCTGAAGGGAAATAGACATCGTACGATCCGTCCGCATTCTCGGCAACCGGCTCCCCAAAAGCTTCCACCGATACGGTCGCTCCTGCGAAGCCAAGGTTCGGCTTGAAATGGAATGCCTGCTGGCCGAAGTTCAGCGAAGCTTGGTAATGCGTCGGATCCGACGTAACGTGTGCCCCTGGGATGTCGGTCAGTTTCAGCGAGTCCGGGATGACATAGATATAAAGGCTATAGGTATATGCCGTTACAATGGTTGAAAAATTCGAGTACAAGGTAATCTTCAACTCGTTAACGCCCGGTTGTAAGCGATCCGATAAGTCATACCTAATTCCATTAGGTTGCAGTCTCACTCCGCTCATCGTTACGACGATATCCTCAGAAGGATATCCGTGTAAGGCAAGCTCAAGATCACCTGAATTTACCGCGGCAGAGAATAACGCACCCGTATGATTTACGGAGACTTCGGCGGCGGCTGTCATATCTCTCAGTTCAATTAATTCATTGTCGTCGTAAGTCACGGGAGACGTATCGTCTCTAACGACGACAAGATCCGTCCAAGTCTCCGCGTTTCCTTTGACGGTTTTCAACTTGAAATAGTTCACGTCTTCGTCTAAAGATAGCGAATGAGACAACCAGGTGATTCCGCTGAAATCGAAAGATTCGTCAATTCCGTACACGCTCGCCGTGACCGAAGCATCGTCCAAGAACAATTTGAAGTCGAAGCTCGACACGTTTTCCGGAATCGAAACGTAATAACGATCTCCGTCAACCGTACTGCTCCAAGAGTAATCCGTTCCGTTAAATCGTACCTTCCAATCCGAAATGCCGCTCGGCTTCCGTACATTGGTTAGGAGCAGTGATTGGGAATTCCCGATTTTATGATGCTCCGCGTCATACAATGTCAAGTAAATATTGAAGGTCCCTCTAGGCAAATTTCCAAGGACCAGCTTTTGGCGGTCCGGATATTGTGCCGTCGGAGAAGGCGATGAAGTCGCAGTGCTGTTCCCGTAATTGGCCTCCGCGGAAGCGATCCCGACTAAATACAGCGTGATGCTGTCTGTCGCTTTGTCCAAGTGGGCTTGAAACGTGTTCACACCGCTAGGCTTCCACTCGACCTCAGATCCGTCAGCATTGTTGGTCGTATCCCAGTCCGTCAACCCGGCAGGCAATAAACTCCGGTTAACCTGAAAGGTATAAAAGGCGAGACTGCGGTTGGACGTATCTCCGGCCAGACGGACGCCGATCGTTACGTCGTTGTCGCCTGGGGATAGGGACAACATGTAATTCCCTGCGGAATCCGGGTTGGACGTCGACCCATTCACCGCAACGGAGCGAATGTCGGAATCGCCGGCTTGTGTCGGTTTCATTTTCAACGCGATTCCATTCGCTGGGACCGTGAGACTGTAAACTAGCACGTCCGGATTAAACGCAAGTTGATCTGGACCGATCGGCTGAAACATTCCGCTGTCGGATGGATTCAACAATTCCATCGAAACGGACGACAGACTGCCCCAGATGGATTCCCGAGACTCCCGGTTCAGGATCAAGGAATACGTCTTCACGTTACTCTGATCCAAGGAAGTCACCCGAACTTGGATGACCGTATTGCCGGACTCGTTTAAGGGAATGTGGAAGAAGCCGTCCGCATGCGGAGATACATTCACTCCGTTCTGGTCATACACAGAATAGGATGCTGAAATGTTCCAATCCCCATCGGGATCCGGTTTAATCCGCACTTCCGTCGCCGACCCCGGGATCGCTGCGGAATAGGTCAGTGTCGTCGCTTCATAATCCGCATTTGCGCCGATGTCCTCTACCCAAATGTTCTTCAGAGCGGCTGTGACGCCATGGCCCGCGGGAATACGCATCAACGCCAAGGTGTACATTGATACCGAACCATCCGGCTTTTTCAGGCCAAAGTCAAAGTTGCCATTATCAACCGGCAGACTCGTCAACAAAAACGGGACATTCGCCGGATACTCCGTTCCGTTATAGATCAATTTCGTTGAAGCATTTTTCGTAAAAACCGTAAAATAGGCTTCTGTTATTGCTTCAGGCAGGTAAGCCGTCCAATTGGGTTGTCCCTCATGAGGAGAAAAAACCGGATAAGAATGGTTGCCGCTCGAAACGCCGATCGAGTTCAGTTCGTCACGATTCGAATCCGTCTGACGGTAAATCGCAACCGTATATGTCGTCTTCGCGATACCGTTCTGTGCGGTGACCACGATCGGAAGGGTCTTCGTCGTGCCGATCGCGCCTAACACGACTGTTTTAGCCGAACCGCTGGAAGCTGTTTCCCCGTCAACGGTCAAAGTAGCTTTGCCAGTATCCGCGACGGTTGGCCGAATCTGGACTTCTGCCGTGTCGTAAGGGACCGTTACATGGTAAGAAAAAGTCTTCGAGCTAAAAGCCGGTGACAACGGTACAGTCGTTTCCACTCCGGAAACGATTCGGGTCACAATCAACGATGCCAGTGAAGAGTTCGACGACGATTCCGAGCCCGAGCTGGAGTCCGAGCCCGAATTCGATGTCGATGGACTGGGAGAAAGAATCTCGCCAGCGTTCTTGGCGACATCGGATCGAAAACGTTCCTTCTCCGCGTCGGAAAGCCCCTTCTCGTACTCCTCACGCGCTTTTATGTTCTTTTCCTCTTCTGCTTTGCGGTTGGCTTCTTCCTTGAGCTTGCGCTCGTCCTCCAGCTTCTTCTGCAACTCTTTATTCCGCTTCTCTTCTTCCTTCTTCCTTCTTCCGCTGCGTATCGGCGGTCTTCCTCGCATCTGCGTCTTTCTTGCGCTGAGCTTCCTGCAGTTGCTTCTCCTCGGGCGAGAGTGTCAGCGTCTTCTTGCTCAAGTCGATCGTAGTGCCTGTCTGGTTCTGGGCTTCGGCGATGAGTTGATTCACACGCTCCTGCGTGATGACGCCGCTTCTCACCGCGCTGTCTACGATCGCGCCGAGCAGATTTTCAACGTTCGACTTCAAGCGGTCCTCGTCGGTGGCCCCATCGAAATATTGATCGAGCTTCTGGTTGTTTTCCTTCACAATGTCGCCGGATGCCGCCACGATTGCCTCGACAATCGACTTGTCGCTCTGCTTCATAAGCAAATCCAAATCCGCCGGGGCGATCGTTACTTCGCCCTGATCGGCTTCATTCTTCGTCACGATCGCGTGATCGCCCGGCTTTACGTCTTTCGCGTCGCCTTCCCCGGTCGGCTCCGTATGAACCACGCCTGCGGCTACCGTTAGCCTCGTATTCCCGGTATAGGGATCCACGCTGACGAGCAAGTGCGTGCCGCGCACGCCCATGACCGCCGTCGGCGTTTCCAGCGTGAATTCGTCGTTTTTCGTGGCAATCGATTTCACGTCCACCCACGCTGACCCGTTAAACATGCTGACTTTCGTCCGCGTGCCGTTGCGGTCGGAGAGTTTGGAGAATGTCAGCGTCGTGTTGGAAGATACCGACATTTTATCGTCTTCGGACGTTCCGTTCGCGAATTGCAGCGTCGCTGATCCATTTGCCGAAGTCGAGAGGACGTCCCCCTCGTTCAGGCTCATTTTCGCGAATGCCTTAAAGAGCTTGGAGCCGCCGGCTTTCTTCACCTGCACGGTTCCCGACAAAGACTTGATAACGGCCACGCGGGATGTGGCGGCGTCAGCGTGCTCCGCAAATAGGGTCATGACGGGCAGTAATAGCAGTAATAACGCGATTCCAAGAATCGGAATACGAGATAATTTCATGGATTCTACCTCTCTTAATGAAAGAGTCGCAAGACTCTTTGTATATTCAAACCAGAGTAATACAAGAGCTCCCGGGATTTTCCTGGGAGCCTTGCACTCTTCATTAATCTTGCTAGTCGATCTGCGGAAGATCCGGATTCACGATCGTAATTTTGTAGGTTTGTTTTCTTCCGCTCTCTGACACTACGGTTACATTCAAAGTATTTGTGCCCGTGGTTAAGGGAATCGATTGACTTACGTTTGGGTTCAACGGTGTTTCCTCATTAAAGGCAACCTTGGAATGGAGATCCAATGCCTCCGATGTCACCAATAGTGAATCTTCGTGTGCATTTAACATCAGAGTACCGTCGATTGGCAGGTCATGAGAGTCACCATATACAATGTCGGTAACCGTCTGGTAACGCAAGAACGACAAGTCGACATTTTGGGATTTCTCCCGGGTAAAGTTAAAGGTATATGTTTTGCTTGTTACCGTCCCGTCCCCATCCTTGGTTGCGGTTACCTTTACTTTCACGGTAGTCGTTCCCTCCGGGAGGGAAATCGGAGAACTGTAACCATGATAATTAGGGATATCTTCCGATACCGAACTTCCGGATACCGATACGGTCCTCGTATAACCGTTTACGCTGAACAGTCTGTAATTCAAGCTGACGCTAACTGGCAGAGGTTCGCCATCCGTCCCCTTGATTTGGATCTCGTATGTTGCCTGATCCGGATCGAAATCGTAGGAGCTTGGGTAGTAATCGTCAGGAGAGTTGAAATTCAACGTAACGTTGTCGAGACTTGCAGGATCTGGCTCTCGGTAAACAGAAATACTATACACTTGATCGTATGAAGACTCCGAGAATAAATCGGTAATCGTGTTGTAAATCAAAAAGGCGTTATGTCCCTGTTTCAAATTCAGCTTGAAGTCGTTTGCACTCGTTCTTTCGGCCACATTGAAGATGGAATCTTCTTCGTCAACTACCATCCATTTTCCCGGAGCGTTATTTCCAGTCAAACTCAGGGTTACGGTTGAGGATGATGTGTCTTCCAATTCGTAATGGTATTGGCCTTCTTCGAGAATCGAAGAATTCCCTCCGTTTACTTTCAAACTGGTTAGTGCCGGAGTCGGATAATCTTTAAAAACATTGAGTTTGTATACGACAACTGGAGAAGACGGATCCCCATTTTTCGGACGGATTACGATGTCATATACATTCTCATCATAACCGACAGGAACGTTGTCCGGGCTTACGGAACTTCCGTTTCGATAGACCGAAAAATTCAAATCACTAAGATTGTGTCCACTGGATGCTTCGGGGAATAAGGAGATTGAGTTTATATTAGGGTCCTCAAGATAGAGATATCCATAGTCACTTTCCGACGTATTAAACTCCTCAAGCAACCTTGTTCCATTTTTGATCTCGATATTCGACAGACGAAGTGCGCTAGTATCCCCTTTTACGATCGTGAACGTGTACTTGTCGAATATCTTATCCGGATTTCCCTTTACCGTCGTTTGGATCTGGACATGAGTCG
The DNA here is from genome assembly GCF_029360585.1 of Cohnella caldifontis. Lineage (GTDB taxonomy): Bacteria > Bacillota > Bacilli > Paenibacillales > Paenibacillaceae > Cohnella > Cohnella caldifontis. The sequence goes on from NZ_JAQZSJ010000002.1 coordinate 423,520, forward strand.
CCGGGTCGTGATCCGATAAGGGATCCCAACTCAACAGATACCCTTTCTCGTACTCACCGTCAGGATTTACTGATACCTTGTTATCGGCGGCTACCGACCAATCGAATACGTCGTTATAAATATCATAGTCGTCGTTCCTATATCCATGGAGGTAAAGTTCGCCGGAAGCAGTATTGCCGATACCGGCAATAAACGAATGGGAGCCGGTCTGTGCAACGTTATAATAACCCTGATCCAGATCATTCAGTTTCAATTGGAATGGCAAACTTGCTTTTTGCACCCACAGTAATGCTACACCCATATCTTCGAAATCATACGAACCGTTCGGAATCTTAAACATGTAGTAATAATTCGAACCATTGAACGTCACCGGCAGCGTGTCCTTCAACCCGCTCGCTTTCCAATAGGCAACAGGGGGCCCAAAGAGAGGGGGAAGAGTCAACGACGTTTCACTGCTCAACGAGTTAACGTTTATCCGTTGCTTTTCATTTTGGGCACGGAATTGCATCATCATTTGACGCGCCGCGTTTTTAAGATCGCTTACCGTCAAGCCAGGTAATTCCTTAGCCGGATCGGATGATTCGGATGCGATTTCCGTGCTTAACAAGGACGGCTCGCTCTGCCTGTACGGTAAAAACGATAACGGGGAAATGAGATAGACCTTAGAGTCAGCAGAAAAATTAAGTGTCATCTCGATATCTTGAACGCTTTCGTCAATGTCCGCTTTATAAAACTCAAATGTGGGTAATAAAGCGTCCGTTTCTTCTCCATAGAGAGGAATCTGGGACCAAGAAATTGCTTTGCCGTTACTAACGGTGCTCCAATCGCTCAAAAAGGACGGCTTGACACTGCTAGCTGGCGGCGGATTTCCCGGATCTCCCGGATCTCCCGGGTCTTCCGAATCTCCAGTGCCTCCCGATCCGCCGCTTGATCCAACGGGAGATGGGCTATTCGTTTGCTCATTTTGCTTCTGATCATTTTCGAAACGTTTTTTCTCTTCATCCGAAAGCTGGTTTTTATAGGAGTCCGTAGCCTTTTTCTTCTTCGCATCCGCCGTTTGTTGGTTGGCTTCCTCGCGCTTCTTCTTCTCATCCTCCAACTTCTTCAGGAGCTCTTTATTTCGCTGTTCCTCTTCTTTTTTCTTCTGCTCCTTGGCCGCTTTGCTGGCGTCCTCTTCCTTCTTCTTCTGCTCTTGCTGCTTTTGTTTCTCTTCATCTGTAAGCGTCAACGATTTCTTGCTCAAGTCAATGGTCACGCCGGTTTGCGCCTGCGCTTCGGCGACCAACTGGTTGACGCGGTCTTGAGAAATTTTCCCGCTCTTCAAGGCACTATCGACGATCGCGCCGAGCAGATTCTCGACATTCGACTTCTTACGCGCCTGATCATTCGCGTTTTCGGATGCCTCTTCGAAATATTGGTCCAGCTTTGCACGGTTTTCCTTCACGATTTCACCGGCAGCTGCCACGATCGCTTCCACGATGGATTTATCCGTATGCTGCAACAACAAATCCAGATCGGCTGGCGCAATCGTCACTTCGCCTTGATCCGATTCATTCTTCGTAACGAGTGCATTGTCCCCAGGTTTCACGTCTTTGGCTTCGCCTTCCCCGGTCGGCTCCGTATGAACCACGCCAGCCGCGACGGTCACTCTCGTGACGCCCGAGTCAGGATCTACGCTTACCAACAGATGCGTACCTCGTACGCCCATGATCGCCGTTGGCGTCTCGAGCGTAAATTCGTCATTTTTCGTCGAGATCGATTTCACGTCTACCCATGCCGAACCGTTAAACATACTGACCTTCGTTCGCGTTCCGCCGCGATCGGACAACTTGGAAAACGTCAGCGTCGTGTTCGCGGAAACCGAGAGTTTATCGTCCTCCGAGGTACCGTTGGAGAACTGCAGCACGGCGGTGCTGTTCGCCGAGGTCGTCAAAACGTCGCCTTCGTTCAGGCTCATTTTGGCGAATGCTTTGAACGGTTTGGAACCGCCCGCTTTCTTCACTTGCACGTTTCCGGTTAAACTCTTGATAATAGCGACACGGGAAGAAGCCGCATATGCTGAATGGCCGAATGCCCCCAATAGAGGCAGTGCGAATAGAAGAAATGCCAGAAAATGAACGAGGGACCTGCGTAATCGCATGATCGACTCTCCTTCTCAGCCTGAAGCCGATTGTTGGAATGTTCGAGTACTTTCGTCAAAAAGCGATAGTTTTCCTTATTTTATCTTATCGGGGACTTCCCAAGATTTCTGTAATCAGCGTTACAATTCTTGCAAAAAAAGGCGCCCATGAGAGGGCGCCATTCTCATAGCGAGTCAGAATGTTTTGTTGCGGATGACCACGATTCTGGCCGCGTTATCCCATTGGATATCCAAATCGTTCTGTTCCGCGAAAAATCTCGTCGGCAGGAACATGCGATCTTTCGTGATGAAAGCCGCAGCGTTCATTTCCAATTTGGTGGATACGCCTTTCTCCGTTTTCGTTACGGTCTTGCTGCCGTTCTTGATCGTGTAGGTAATATCGCCTTTCTTCAGGAAAGCTTCGCCTGTCTTGTCGTCGTTCGACACGTCATATTGGAGGGCTTCCGAAACGGCCCGCACGGGGAGAAACACGTAGTTGGACTTGTTTTGAGCCTGAACGTCGGAAACGACCCTTTTGCCATTCAGGAGAACCGATATCTCCCCGGTAGGCAGATCGGCCGGCTTGGCGTACTTCTGTAGAACGCGAACCTTGTTTCCGTATTCGTCGGCGATAGCCAACCTTCCGTCAGACAGGATCGCAACGTCCGTCGGATGGTTGAATTGGGCGGAGCCGCTCACGCCGTCCGTCTGGCCGTATTCCGTACCGACGCCGGTGAGCGTAGAGACTTGTCCGTTACGGATCAGACGGATCGCGTGATTCAAGCTGTCGGCCACAACCAACGTTCCATCCGGCGTGACGGCCAAACCTTCCGGCGCGTTAAACCGGGACGCGGAAGCTGCGCCGTCTACGTAATCTCCGGCAACGTACGAGGCTTGCTTCTCATAAGTTCCTCCGCCCGCCACCGTGGTGACTTGACCGGTCGTGAAATCGATATAGCGGATCCGCTGGTTGCCGCGGTCGCTGACGTACAGATTTCCTTTCGCGTCGACTGCCAGCCCGCTCGGTTCGTTGAACTTCGCCGAAGCGATCGGTCCGTCCTTATAGTCTCCCGCATCTTCCACGGCACCCGGGAAGTATTCCACTACGCGAGTGGATGCGGCGTTAAGCGTCGAGACGACACCGCTCGGCGTGATTTTGCGGATCGTATGGTTGAGCGTGTCGGCGACATAAACATTCCCTTTAGCGTCAACGGCCACATCTGACGGATGGTAGAAAGCGACTTCGGAGCCGATTCCGTCGCTGGAGCCGATCGTCCCGTTGCCAGCCAGGGTGGTGACCTTGCCGTCTTTCGTGATCTTACGAACCGCATTGTTCCCGGCATCGGCAACATAGATATTGCCCTGCGCGTCAACCGCCAGTCCGGCGGGGAGTTCGAAAGCGGCAAGAGAAAGCACGTCGTCGTTGTAGGCGCCTTTCGGCAGTCCCGCTTCGTCTTCTCCCAAGTTCAGACCGGAATAAACCGAAACCTGACTAGCCGTCAGAGCACGCAGCAGATGGTTGCCGTTGTCAGCCACCAACAGTTTTCCATCCGGCAATGCCGCGACGGAGTGCGGATGGAAGAACGTCGCGACGTTCGCCGCCCCGTCAGCGTGACCCCACTCGGCTTGTCCGGCCCAAGTGTGCACTTCATAGAGTTTGGGGGTACTCGTCCAACTCGTGTCTGCTGCAGCGAATGCAAGTTGGGGGACGGATAGTGCTAGTGTTAAGCCCAGAAGGCTTGCGGAAACTTTCGTCTTTCTATTCATTTCGGTTATCTCCTTATGGATAAGTTAAGATGAAGTGAACACTAAGTCCAAAAACACCATGACCGATCTGACATAGATTCCGTCTCGAATGACGATATAGATCGTCCTTCTCGTATCATTCAATAGATCTACGTGGTAACCCGTGCCGTCTCTCAGAATTTTATCGCCGTGATCGTCGTAAATCCCCAAAATTTTCGCATCTGCGCTTGATCCTGAAGGCAATTCCGGGTTTAACGTGATCGTTTTCGTTTCGTCCCAAACCCCATTAAATTGGGCTGTCACTTGATAGTCCGAATATTCCAAGGAATATACACTATCCGTTACACTAACGCCGATATTCTGAAGATTCAACGAAACGGGTAGTGGAGTCGGTGGAGACGCCGGATTATAGATCGTCAACGTATAAGGATCACCCAGATGGTACGGATTGTCTACCCATATGGTCAAATCCAACGTTTCTCCTGGGGAAATGCCGCTGACGCAATAAGTGAGAGATTCGCCGTCGCACTCCCATAATTCGTTAGTCCCTTTGAACACCTGCACATCTTGCCAAGAGTCAATCGAGAATATCACGGAGTCGACGGGTTCATCCGGATATACCACTCGGCTAATGGGCCCGCCAAAAATCGGATTCAGAATATTCCCATGGCCGTCCTCAATCGACTCCACGTTAAGTTCAGGATAAGGCTGATCTTCGGCCACGATGAATAGGATTGCATAATGATAGCTGCCCTCAGTATCCGTTAGTTTCAATTCGAGTTCGTTATAACGCTGAGTCAGGTAAAAGTCAGAACCCGATTGATAAACGAAGCTGCCGGAATCATCGGGAATCTCGTCCGGCGGTTCGGATCCCCCGTATGGCTCTTCCCATAGACGTGCCGTTTGAATCACTTGGTCATCAACGTTCACATACAATTTTACGTCATCCGATTCGGGCACCGAGATAAAGTAAACCGGTTCTTCAAACGAATCGGATGAACCGAGACTTTGCCATTCTACTTCTTTAGGAGAACCTTCACCGGGCGTATACTGTGCAGACCATGACACGACTCCGGTCGGCAAATCCCCTTGGTGTACGTTGAGCAAATACGTATGGGAATAAAGACCGCTCTGATCCGTTACGTGAATCTCAAAGAGATTGTCTCCCGGCTGCAAATACAAGCAGAACCCTTCGACTTCCGAATCATATCTACAATCCGGTTCTTGTTCCGCATACCGATGATTTACGTCGAAAACCGACTTAATCACGTCGTTATCGTCTGCCCATTCCCATCCGGGATTCAAAACGAGCATGTTTTCATCGGCACCAATTTCGGCCTCTAATACTTTTCCCGTTTCATTCCAAGTTGCAGGAATATTCAACCCGTTTTCCGTATGGAGGATCAAAGGCGAAGATATAGCGGTCCACTCCGGTTCGGGCATCCCGCGGTTCACAATGAAATCATACCCGTAAGTGGGGCCAGCAGTATGAGAATACATGAAGAAATGATAATAATCGTTCGCTGGCACCGTGATCGTATAAGTCGCTACATCCCCGGTAACGACAGGATCGGAAATCTCTACATCATAGTCGTAGGTAGCCACATAGGGCGTGCTGAATCCTTCGCCGAATTTCACCGAAAAATCGAAGGTGAATGGCGAAGTTCCTTTTGGCACTTCGGCCGCGAGCACCTTGCCATCGACGCTGTTGAACTGGACGCCGTTGGTTGCCGTCCAATTTAAGCCTGGCGGCATCTCTTCACGGGTAAGCTTCAGACTGAATTTCTGTGGAGCCAACGTGCTGTCCGGTGGCGTTACCTCAAACACCACTTCGTTTGACTTGCGGTATAGAGGGATTTCGAATGTTATCGGCGTGCTCTCACTATCCGACATCATCGGAGCAACGATCGGAATTCCGTTGGATGTTACGTTGACGGCAGCATGAGGCACTGTCGTCTGTACGACGGCTCGCAGGTTATTCTCTGTGGAATATGACAACGAATCGATATACGGCAGTGCGGTCGAGAAACTATCCGAGTCCAACGGTATTTCTAAACGCTGAGCATTCGGCGGGTCCGATGCATAAGGGGGTGAAGTGTAATAGATGATTTCCAACGAATGAAGCGGATTCTCATAAACTTGAGCAGGAGTCCAATATGCATACAGATCCACATCAGACACGATTCTAAATGTCTCGCCCTTGTTGTAATGCGTACCCGACCCGTCCGCTTTCGTATTCCATCCCGAGAACAAGAAACCTGACCTTGTTAATAGGCCGTCTGCTACTGGAACCAACGTACCGGGTTCATAAACGCTGACCGCGGGTACTTGTCCCGTTCCACCATTGGCGTGATACGTAACCTTGTACGTTGTCGTCTGACTACTGCCGCCACTGCTAGACCCCGACCCCGAACCCGCATTCGTGCTCGGACTCGGGCTCGAGCCTTTCGTCAGTTGCTCCAGGTCTTTCTTGAACCGCTCTTTATCCAATTCCGAAAGCTGTTTCTCGTACTCTTCCTGCGCTTTCTTCTTCTTCGCTTCCTCTTGCTTCTTAATGGCTTCTTCCTGCTGCTTTTTCTTCTCTTCCAGCTTCTTGTTCAGTTCCTCGTTCTTCTTGCGTTCCGCCTCTTCCTTCTTCATCCGCGCTTCCGCGGCCCTCCTGGCTTCTTCTTGCTTCTGCTTAAGCATTTCCTGCGCCAGTTGCGCTTGAGCGGTAAGAAACAGCCTTGCCTTATCCAGTTCGATTTCGATGTCAAACTCTTCATTGATCCTATTGATCAGTTGAGTCAGTTGATCTTGCTTGAGCTTGCCTTTCTCGACCGCGCTTTTGCCGAAGGCCCCGATCAGGTTGTCCAGGTTCGATTTCTTCGCGTCCAGCTCCAGGGTATCTAAACCGGCGAAATATTCTTCGCGTTTGTCCATGTTTTCTTTGACGATTTCCGCGGCCGATTGGATGATCGCTTGGATGATCGAGGGATCAGCCTGTCCGATCAAGGAGTCCAGGTCCACCGTCGCGATCGTCACTTCGCCATTGTCGTTCTCGTCTTTCGTGACGAGCGCGTTGTCCCCGGGTTTGACGTCCTTCGCTTCGCCTTTCCCCGTCGGCTCGGTATGTACGACCCCGGCCATAACCGTCACCATCGTGATTAATGACCGAGGATCCACGCTGGCCAACAGATGCGTACCCCGTACGCCCATGACCGCCGTCGGCGTCTCAAGCGTAAATTCGTCGTTCTTCGTGGAGATCGACTTGACGTCAACCCACGCCGTACCGTTGAACATGCTGACCTTCGTGCGCGTGCCTTTGCGGTCCGACAGCTTGGAGAACGACAGCGTCGTGTTGGCCGACACGGTCATCCGGTCGTCCTCGGACGTGCCGTTGGCGAACTGCAGCTCGGCGCCGGAGTTCGCCGACGTCGTCAGCACGTCGCCCTCGTTCAGGCTCATCTTGGCGAACGCGCGGAATTGCTTGGAACCGCCCGCCTTCTTGACCTGCACCGTACCCGTCAAAGATTTGATGACGGCCACGCGGGACGTCGCCGCGTGCGCCTGCCCCGCGAATACGCCGAGCAGCGGCGTGGCGGCCAATAGAAACACCATGAAGCGCAAAACCGCAGATTTGATCATCCTAACGTCACTCTCCCCTATTCGGCTCCTTCGCGGCTGCGGCTTCCAGCAGCGCGGGAGCTTTTTCGCCCATGCCCAACACTTCGTAGACGCGGATCGGATGGGATTTCCCTTTGAACATCCGGTCTTCGCCTTCATCGAACAAGAAATACTCCTTGGCAAGCTCGTACACGTGCTCGGAAACGTGAATCTGGCCTTTCTTGGTCTGGGATTCGATCCGCGCGGCGATGTTGACGTTGTCTCCGATCGCCGTATAATCGACCCGCAGGTAGGAACCGATGTTGCCGACGACGACGTTGCCGGTATGGATGCCGATGCCGACGTTGACTTCCACGCCGTATTTCTCGAGAATCTGATCGCGGATCTGCTTCATCTGCTGCTGGATCTCGTAGGCGGTCTTGACGGCCATGACCGTGTGGTTCTCGACGTCCAGCGGGGCGCCAAACAGAATCATCGCCGCGTCTCCGATGAATTTGTCGATCGTGCCGCGGTTGCGGAGCGTCGTCTCGGTGATCATGTTGAACATCGTGTTCAGCGTATCGACGAGTTCGGGCGGCGTGAGCTTCTCCGACAGCGGGGTGAAGCCGCGGATGTCGAGGAACAGAATCGTGATGTTCTTGGAATCCCCGCCCAGCTTGATGTCGATGTCCTGCGCCACGATCTGCTTGACGAGATCCGGGGAGATGTACCGGCCGAACTGGCGGGTGACGAAATTTTTCTGCGAGCTTTCCAGGTAGGATTTCAGCGATACGTTGAGGAGATAAGCCATGATCATGGCGAAAATGACGTCAGCCGTGCGAACGATCGTGGTGGATTGCTGATAGAGCGCATACTGTCCGTAAAAGACGCCGGCGATGACCGCGAGGAACACCAGGATCGAGTAAATGTTTTTCATCCGCCACGGAATGAGGATGAACAGCCCGAACAGGAGAAGGCCGGCCAACCATTCCATCCAATGCGGCGCGCTGTTCACGACCGTGCCTTTGATCAGCTGGTCGACGATGTTCGCGTGAACGTAGACCAGTTTCATGTTCTTCTCGATCGGCGTGGAGCCGCTGTCTTGACCGGAATCGTCGGACAGGCCGACGGCGGTGAAGCCGACCAGCACGATCGCGTCCTTGAACACGCTCGGATCGATCTCGCCGTTCAGCACCCGGCTGAATCCGACGGTCGTGAAGTCTTCGGTCACGTTCTGGTAATCGATCGTGATCGTGTTTTTGCCCGATTGCTTGCCGGGCTCCGTATTCGGATCGGTGCGGTTGTCGTACTTGCTTAGATTGACCCCGAACATTTCGGCGGCTTTATAGGCCAGAGAAGGGATGACCTCCCCGTCTTGGGTCTGCAGTTTCAGCCAAGTCTGCCGAATGACCGCGTCGTTGCTGATGACCCGGTTAATGTTGGCGAGCTGAACGTTCTCGGCGATTGACGGAATCGGCTTGACCCAATTGTAGACGGTGGGCCACTCCTCCGGACTTACCCGGATCGTATGGAATACTTCCCCTTCGGTGTTGCCGATCACGGGAAGAATGACATTGCCGTACTGGGCGAGCCCTTCCGCGAACGCCGCGTCGCTCTCCGGTTCGGATTCTTCGTTGAAAAGCACGTCGAACGCGATCGCTTTCGGCTCGTTGCCCGGCTGATTCAGCATGTCGAGAAATTGAGGATATACGGCGCGGTCCCATGGGAAGCGTCCCAGATCCTGCAGGGATTGGTCGTCGATCGCGACGACGATGATGTGTTCGTCCGGCTGATGCTTCGCCGCTTGTTTGATGTTGTAATCCAACAGGAGGTTATCGATCCGGCTCAGGAAGTGCAGGTAGTAGATGGAGACGCATAGAATGAGTACCAAAACGTTAAGTACGATGGCAAATCTCTTAATCTTTTCCCGCAATGGATATCCCCGCCTATGTAAAACATACCAATCCAAAATGATTATAACGGAAAACCCCGCGAAATTGGTGGGAATGGCGAAAAAAATGACGAAACATGACGGCAGTCATTACGGACATGACAAAAAAGCCTCCAAATTGAGCGCCGGGGCTCATATTGGAGGCTTTTTTCGCTTTGTTCGGATTACTTGTTGAAAGGAGAGTCGGCGACTTTGATCGAATCGGTCGGGCAGCCGTCCGACGCGTCTTGCAGATCGTCGTACAAATCTTCCGGTATCTCCGTGACGCCTTTGTTGCCGTCGCCGTTGTAAATCACTTCGGCAAGGCCTTCGTCATCGTAATCATAAATGTCAGGAGCCGTAGCTCCGCAAGCTCCGCATGCGATGCAAGTGTCTTTATCTACCCAAGTAAACTTTGCCATCGGGTACCCTCCTAGATTTCTGCTTCCGCCTGATAAGGAATATGCTTGAACCTTCCACAGTCCAATATAATATAAAACCTACCCGATATCAAACGAAAATGAAGATGATATCCATCGTTTTCCGCTCTTAATCCGGCATGCCCGCTTCCGGATCCTCGCCCCGAAGAAAGTCCTTTTCCAGCGACGTTCCCCGGATTTTCTTGTTCCGGATGAGAGCGGACGGATCGTCGCTCAGCATGCCCGCGGTGAGCACGGCGGCCTCCCCGAACTTGTCCCGCAGCCGGTCCATCGTCTGTACGAGTTTTTCCCGCCTGGGCGATTCTTCATAGGAAAACAGGTCCAGTTGAACGGCAGTCTCCTTCTTCGGCGATAACCCCTGAAGCGTAATGCCAAGCAGGCGCACGGGATCGCCTTCCCGCCAATGATGGTCCATCAACCGGCACGCTTCCTTATATACGGCGTCGGCCGCGTCGGTCGGTGCCGTGAGCCCCGCCGCCCGGGTGATCGTCCGCATCGCGGGATCCCGTATCGCGATTTGCACGGTGGAGCACATCAGCCCTTGCCGCCTTAACCGCCTTGTGGTCTGGTCCGCCAAGTTGAGCAGCACCCGGCGGTACTGCTCCCGCTCCGTCAGATCCGCGGGCAGCGTGGTCGTATGCCCGATCGATTTGGCCGCTTCGGACAGCGGCTGGACCGGGGAATCGTCGATTCCGTGAGCCGCCCGTTTCATCCAGGCCCCGTATATGCCGAATTTGGCGGTTAACATGCCTTCGTCCGCCGCGGCCAGCTCGCCGATCGTTCGGATGTTCAGCCTTTTTAGTTTGTCCGCCGTTTTCGAACCGATGCCGAATAAAGTTTGACACGGCTTGCCCCATAGCAATGCAGGCACGTCCCTGCGACGCAGGACGGTCACCGCGTCGGGCTTGCGCATGTCCGAAGCCATTTTCGCCAGTAATTTGTTGGGGGCGACCCCGATCGAACAAGGGAGGGACAATTCTTCCCGCACCCGCCTGCGTATCGTCTCCGCGATCTCGAGCGGGGTGCCGAATTGGCCGCTGCCCGTCACGTCGAGATAACATTCGTCGATGGATACGGCTTCAAGCATCGGCGTATAGTTGCCGGCGATCCGCATGAAAGCCCGGCTGTATTTGCGGTACAAATCGAAGTCGGGGGCGATCAGGATGAGATCCGGGCACAAGGCCATCGCTTGCCTTACGGTCATGCCCGTTCGGACGCCCCGCGCGCGGGCCTCATACGAGCTGGTGACGAGAATGCCTTTCCGAAGCTCCACGCTGCCGGCCACGCCCGTCGGTTTGCCCTTGTACATGTCCGGCTGCTCGGCGGCGTGCACGGAACAGTAGAACGCGTTCATGTCAATATGAAGGATATACCTGCGTTTATCCCCGGTCATCGCGCCGCCCTCCCCCGAACGTGCATTCGGACTTCGTCCCTTCCATTATAAAAGCTTCCCCAACGCAACGGCAACACCAAGGCGCCTTCTACATTTGGGGAAAACCATGCTATAATGGATACACTTGCTTGAAGTCCTAAGGGGGAAGTTCGTTTTGGGCATGTCCGAACAAATCACCATTTTCGATACGACGCTTCGCGACGGCACGCAGGGAGAAGGCATCAGCCTGACGGCCGAAGACAAAATCAAAATCGCCCTTAAGCTCGACGCGCTGGGCGTCCAATATATCGAAGGCGGCAATCCCGGCAGCAACGGCAAAGACATCGAGTTTTTCCGACGGGTCCGCGACATGAAGCTGAAAGCCAAGCTCACCGCGTTCGGAAGCACCCGCCGCAAAAACTCCTCCTGCGAACAGGACGTTAACCTGAAGCATTTGACCGAATCCGGCGCCGCGGCGGCGACATTGGTCGGCAAAACGTGGGACTTTCACGTCCATACCGCCCTGCAGACGACGCTGGAAGAAAACTTGGCGATGATCTACGAGTCCCTGGCCTTCGTGCGGAGCCGCGGGATGGAAGCTTTGTTCGACGCCGAGCACTTCTTCGACGGTTATAAGGCGAATCCGGAATACGCGTTGGCTTCGCTCGCGAAAGCCAAGGAAGCCGGGGCTTCATGGATCGTGCTTTGCGACACGAACGGAGGAACGCTGCCGGGCGAAATCGGAGAAATCGTCTCCCGGGTCGTCAAAGAGATCGACGCTCCGATCGGCATCCACACCCACAACGACTGCGAACTCGCGGTCGCCAACACGCTCGCGGCCGTAGCCGCCGGCGCCCGCCAGGTTCAGGGCACGATCAACGGCTACGGCGAACGGTGCGGAAACGCCAACCTTTGCTCCGTGCTGCCGAACCTGCAGCTGAAAATGGGCTATCGCGCCGTCTCCGACGAGCAGTTGAAAATGTTGACCGGCGTCGCCCGGTACGTCAGCGAGATCGCCAACGTGCACATGCCGGTGAACCAGCCCTACGTCGGCAATGCGGCATTCGCGCATAAAGGCGGCATCCACGTGTCCGCTATCCTGAAGGATTCCAAAACGTACGAGCACGTCGAGCCGGAACTCGTCGGGAACAAGCAGCGCGTGCTCGTCTCCGAGCTGGCGGGCCAAAGCAACATCGTCTCCAAAGCCCAGGAAATGGGGCTGGACCTGAACGCCGAGCCCGTGAAGTCGCGGGAAATCATCGACCGCATCAAGGAAATGGAGCACCAAGGGTACCAGTTCGAAGGCGCGGACGCCTCCCTCGAACTGCTGCTGCGCGACGCGTCCGGCCGGACGAAGGACTTGTTTACGATCGAAAGCGTCCGGCTGATGATGGAAAAATCGTCGTCCGGCATGAGTTCGGAAGCGATCGTCAAGCTGAACGTCGAAGGCCGGCAAGTGCTGACGGTTTCCGAAGGCAACGGCCCGGTCAACGCACTGGACAATGCGCTGCGCAAAGCGATCATGCAGTTCTATCCCGACATCCGCAACATTCATTTGACCGACTATAAAGTCCGGGTGCTGAACGAAAAAGACGCCTCGGCCGCGAAGGTCCGGGTACTGATCGAATCGACCGATTTCAAGGATACGTGGAGCACGGTCGGCGTTTCCTCCAACGTCATCGAGGCGAGCTGGGAAGCGCTCATCGACTCCATCCGTTACGCGCTGCTCGGCATGACCAAGCGGGAATCCTTGGAGGAGTCCCAGCCCAAGAGAGAGCAGCACGGCATCGTGAATTTCTAAAAAAAATCCCCCAAAAGTGACGCGAAGCTCTGCAGCCTATTCCGATTACTTTTGGGGGAGCCCCCGATTATAAATGCAAAAAAATCCATCCTGAACGCGTTCAGGATGGATTTTCGTTTGCGATCGCATCGTCCAAATATTGCTTCCACTGCTTAAGCGGAATGACGCCTTCGATCCGTTCCGCGATTTTGCCGTCCCGGCCGATGATGAAGCTGGTGGGATAGGCGAATACTTTATAAGCGTTCCCGGCCGTGCCCTTCTCGTCCATCAGCACCGGAAACGGGAATTCCTTCTCCTGCACGAACTCGCGGGCATTGCGGATTTTATCGTAATTGGTCGCGTTCACGGCATACAGATCGACTTGATCCCCATACTGCTCGTACAGCGACACCAAATCGGGAGCTTCGATGTCGCAAGGACCGCACCAAGACGCCCAAAAATTGACGATCAACGGCTTCTCCCTGGGGCCTCCCACCTCGAATTCGCTCGTGCTGTCCAATGCCGCCAACTTGAAATTCGGGGCGGCCCACCCCTTCTTGGGCGCTTCCTCCTGCGACGCGTTCGCCGGCGCGTCCGCCGCCCTTTCTTGACGGGGGCCGGCCGCGTTCGAAGCGCCGGAATCCTTGCCCAGCTCGTTGCTAATAATCACGATGGCGATCGCCGCGACAACGGCGATCAGGATCAGCCAATTCTTTTTCATCCGTCAAACCCTCTTTTCCGTTTCCGCCCGAATGCCGCGCCTTTCCTATTTTACCTCATTTCCCGGCCGCCACCAAATTTCGCGCCGAATGGGCATTTGGGAAAGCGGGAACCTTATCGGTGCAGATGCTCGGTCAGAGTACGACAAGGAGGAGCCGAAATGGACGCCGCAGGAACGAAACGGAAGCTCCGGGTGACTTTCACCAGCGAAATCGAAGGCGACGGCATCGCGGAGGAAGAGCAGACGCCGAAGGCGAAGCCCAAATCCGGCAGCAAGCGCAAAGGAAAGATTTGGGAGTATATCGCCTTGGCGACCGTTCCGTTGGTACTCGTATTGGGCAATTCGATGCTGGTGCCCATTCTGCCCACGATGCAGCGCGAATTGGGCATTTCCAAGTTCCAATCCAGCCTCGTGATCACCCTCTTCTCTGTCGCCGCCGCGATTATCATCCCGTTAGCAGGCTATATGTCCGACCGGTTCAGCCGCAAAGCCGTCATGATCCCCTCGCTGATCGTCTACGGAGGCGCGGGTATCCTGGCAGGATTCGGCGCCGTATGGCATTCTTACACCGTGCTGATCATCGCGCGGGCGATCCAAGGGATCGGCGCCGCCGGCACCGCCCCGATCGCAATGGCTTTGGTCGGCGATTTGTATAAAGACGGAAAAGAAAGCCAGGCGCTCGGTTTGATCGAGGCTTCGAACGGCTCCGGCAAAGTCATCAGCCCGATTCTCGGATCGCTTCTCGCCTTGCTGGTCTGGTATGCGGCCTTTTTCGCGTTTCCCGCGTTCTGCCTGCTCTCCCTGCTTGCGGTCATGTTCCTGATCAAGGAACCGAAGCGGACCGCCGAGCCGAAGCCGATCAAGCAATACTTGCAGTCGATCCGGAAAATCTTCGCCAAGCACGGCCGTTGGCTGATCTCCTCCTTCTTCAGCGGTTCGCTCGCCCTGTTCATTTTGTTCGGCGTTCTTTTCTTCCTGTCGGATATCCTGGAGAAGCCGCCCTACTCCATCGACGGCGTATGGAAAGGCTTCGTGCTCGCCATCCCGCTGTTCGGCATGGTGACGACCGCCTATATTACCGGCTCCGTGATCCGCAAGAACGGCGTGCTCATGCGTTGGCTGATGAACATCGGGCTAGCCCTGATGGTCGTCTCTCTGGCGCTGGCGATCTGGTTCAACAAAAATATTTACGTCTTCATCGGCCTGCTTACGCTGAGCAGCATCGGCACCGGCCTGCTCTTGCCGTGCTTGAATACCATGATCACCGGCGCGGTCGACAAATCGGAGCGCGGCATGATCACGTCGCTGTACAGCAGCCTTCGCTTTTTCGGCGTGGCTTTCGGTCCGCCGTTATTCGGCTGGCTTATGGGCATCTCGCACCAGACCGTGTTCATTACGGTCTCCAGCCTTTCCCTCATTGCGCTGGGACTTGTGTTTTTCTTGGTCAAACCTGGCAAACAAGTCCAGTAAATCCGTTGCTTGCCGGCGCGGTTTCCTCCATACTGGGGTCAAGGAGAGGAAACCGATGGAAAGGCTCGAAAATGCGGCTTTTAAAAGCGGGGTATTGGAACGGTTGGCGGAGCAATGCCGGCGCCGTCTTCCGAGCGAAACCTGCGGCGTCTTGTTTGGAACGGCGGATGCCGCGGTCGTGCGGATCGACGGGTTTTCGGTCGTTCGCAACGCTTCGCCGCGCCCATCCTCCTTTTTTGCCTTTGACCCGGCAGACTGGGTGCGGACGTATTACGAAGCGCGGAATCGCGGCCAGCGGATCGTCGGCTATTTCCATTCCCATCCGGACGGATCGGTTCTTCCGAGCCCCGGGGACTCGGATGGCCGCCCGCTTGAGGGAACGTATTGGATTGTCGGAGTCGCTCAGGAGAATTATTGCATTGCCGGGTATCAAGCCGCTCCGGACGGCGGCTGGTTGCCGCTTCGGCTGCTGCCGGACGGTTAATGCCGGCTCAAATAAGCGTACAGGTCGCCTAACGATAGGATCTGGCGGCCCAGGATCCGTTTCAGAAACGAAAAATACAGCTTGGCGGTCATGACGGCGTCGTGCAGCGCGTGGTGCCGCTCCGTGATTTCGATCCCGCCGCTTTCCAGCAAGCTGTCCAAATCGTATTCCCCCCGTTTCGGATCCAGCCATTTGGCGATCATCATCGTATCGAGAACCCGGTGCGTCAGATGGATTTTCGACGTCCTCCAGAGGGCCGAATTCAGAAATTGCTTATCGTGCCCGCTCGCATGGGCGATCAGAACCCGGCGGCCCGTAAAATCCAGGAAATCGTGCAGCACCTGCATCAACTCTCCGCCCTTTTCGGCCATCTCGTTCGTGATGCCCGTTAACTCCACGATATGCTTGGGGATTCTGCGCTTCGGATTGACCAGGCGATAGAAAGGCTCCGCTTCCTCGAACTCGCCCCCGCGGATCCGCACGCCGCCCACGGAGATGATCTCGTCTCCGCCGTACGGGTAGAATCCGGTCGTTTCCAGATCGAAGACGACCGCCTCCATCTCCGACAGCGGCGTATCCAGCGTGCTCTCCTTTCTTTGCTCCCGCGAAATCGAACGGATGAACGCCATTTGCTGCGCGTTGGAAGAGCCCATCATGGAAGCCAAGGCAGGCGTGATTCCCCCCATTTTATACAGGTGCCACATGCGTCCCATCGGATTGTTCCCTTTAGGTTCTTTCATTTTCCATCACCTCGAGCCATAGCGGTCCCGCATTTCGCGCTCCAATCGGCGCTGCATGAACTTGCCGAATTTGAGCGCCCGCTTCAGCGGCTGGACCAAACCGTCCGTCAGTTGTTCCTTCGCGATTTTGCCGCTGCCGATCCATTGGCCGTCCTCGTATTTGGCTGCCGTCAGCAGCCGCAGCTTCACCATGAGCGCGAACGCATCCGTTGCCGCCTGCGCCTCCGCCGGCGTAAGCAACCCTTTCTCCTGAAGCGCCCCGATCCTCGCAAGCGTACCCGTCTCCCGGATTCCGGCGCGAACGGCCATCAAGCGGAATACGTTCACCATCGGGATGTAGGCGCCGTATTTGATATCCAGGCCGCCCGCGTTCTCGCCGTACCGTTCCCGCAGCAGTTGGCCGAACACCCCGACCAGCACTTTGTGGCGCAGCGTGTTTTCCAACATCCGCCGGGCAATGATTGGCGTTTGGAGCACGTCGGTATAAAACCTGTCTTTCAGCATGCGCGGAAGAGCCTGGTCGCCCGCGATCGCCCGGCCGTCGGCCAGGATCAGCAAATACCGGACGTTCTCCCAGCTCGGCTCCGCGAACCACCCGTCGATCTTCTCCTCCCACTCCCGCAGCGAAAGCCGCCAGGATGGATTCGATGCGATCACGTTTCCCTCGCAGGGAGGATACCCCAGCTGCACGAGCCGGTTCACCGCGATCCGCGAAAACTCGGCGAAATAAGCGGCGTTCGCTTGATTCTCCGCCTCGGAAGAAGCGTCGGCGTAGACGATTCCGCTGTCCTGGTCGCTCGAAAAAGTGATTTCTCGCCGACCTCCGCTGCCGAACAGCAGATAAGCATAAGGCACGGGAGGGGTGCCGTACCCCAACCGTGCCATTTCCCGTTCCGCAAGCGAAATCGCCCGGGCGATCAGCGCGTCATGAAGCCCGTTGAGCGCTTCGGCCGTCTCCCCGATCGGCCGATCCGGCATCGTCTCCGATAGACGCTGCTGCTCTTTTTCCCGCACGGACCGAAGGATTCCGATGTCCGCGATTTCGGAAAACCGTTCTTCATGCGCACCCATTCCGCCACTCGACATTCGCCTGTTCCTCCCGCTCTAAACGTCCGATTGCCGGAGCTCCGGTTAGATGGAAGCGCCCGTTTTCTTCAGGTGCTCCGGATAGCCGTAGCTGCCGTGTTCGCTGAGGTCGAGACCGATGATTTCTTGTTCTTCCGTGACGCGGAAGCCGATCAGCTTCTTCATGATCCACAGCAGGATGAAGGACGCCGCGAACGCGTAAGCGCCGCAAACCACGACGGATTCGAATTGCACCCACAGCTGTTCTCCGCCGCCGCCGTAGAAAAGACCCGCTTTGCCGACGCCGACTTTCTCGACCAATTCTTTCGTTGCAAAGAAACCATTCGCCAAAGTTCCCCAAACCCCTGCCGCGCCGTGAACGGACATGGCGGAAATCGGATCGTCCACCCGGATTTTCTCGAAGAATTTGGCGCTCAGGAACACCAGCACGCCGGCGACCAGACCGATGACGACTGCCGCCCAAGGCTCGACGTAAGCACAAGAAGCGGTGATGGCCACCAGACCGGCAAGCGCGCCGTTCAGCATCGTCGGAATGTCGGCTTTGCCCGTAAACAGCCAGGAGACCAGCAGGGCCGCCACCGCGCCTCCGGCAGCGCCGAGCTGCGTGTTGAACGCGACGTAGCCGAAAAATCCGTCGCCGACGGCGAGCGCGCTGCCCGCGTTGAATCCGAACCAGCCGACCCACAGCAGCAGGACCGACAAAGCCGAGAACACTTGGTTATGGCCGGAAATTTGGTTTGCGGATCCGTCTTTGTTGTACTTGCCGATCCGCGGCTTCAGCAGGATCGTCGCCGCGAAGGCGCCCATCGCGCCGGTCAGGTGCACGACGGTCGATCCGGCGTAATCCTGCGAGCCGTCCTCCGCGAGCCATCCGCCGCCCCAGATCCAGTGGGCGATCACCGGATAAATCACCGAACCGAAGAGTATCGTATAAATCAGGTAGGAGGAAAGCTTCGCGCGCTCCGCGAAGCCGCCCCAGGCGATCGAGAGCGATACGGCCGCGAAAGCCAGCTGGAATACGAAGAAGATCGTGGAAGGATAGCTGTCACCATCGCCCGCCGTAAGCGAAGGATCGAAGAAGAAATTGCCGATCCCGATGAACTTGTTCAGCGATTCGGCCGCATCGGCCCCGAAGGAGAAGCCATACCCTACCGCCCAATAGATCAGGGAGCAAAGCCCCAGCGTGAAAATCGTCTTCCCGGCGACGTGGCCGGCGTTTTTCATGCGGGTAGAACCGGTTTCCAGAAGAATGAATCCGCCTTGCATCAGAAGAACCAAGACGCCGGCTACCATGATCCACAGCGCGTTCAGTCCCATGTTCAACGTCGCCGCCGACGGATCCTCCGCGAAAGCCATCGTCGGGAACAGCACCAGCAGCGCGCCCAACGCGATCAAACTTTTCTTCACCAAACCGACCAACTCCCACTTTGTTAGATTTCATCACATTTAAAGAAAGGCTTGATGTCATTATAGTCAGATATTCACGATTTGACAATACGCAATTCGGTTTGAGACTCAAATTTATCTGCCAAAATCCTAACATATTGACCACTATCTCGGATCAATGTAAGGATTTCATCTAAAAACGGTGGATTCTTTGATTGCCGACTCATAGGCAAGTGGCAAGCCATCGGGATTACGGATCTTTTCTGTTAGGTTATCTAACAGGATTAAGGGCTTCGCCCCCTTAAAGTCCACAAACAAAGCCCCGGGAAAGGAAAGCATCACGTTTGACTGTACGGTTGGAGATTGAGTATGATAAATAGAAAGAACAGTACGCTGAAAGAAAGAGGTGCGGACGATGCGACATGGATCGGACGAAGCGTCCCGGCTTTACCGGATCGGCGAATTGTCCCGGCTCGCCGGAGTCAGCCCGCGTACGATCGACTACTACACGGGGCTGGGGTTGCTGTCCCCCGCCAAGAGGTCCACGGGAAATTATCGTTTATATGATGATGAAACCTTGGCCCGGATTCGCCGTATTGAACATTTGAAGGCGCAGAAATTCACGCTGGAGGAGATTCGCGAGCAATTCGCGGCGATGGACCGCGTCTCGGCGGATGAGCAAGTGGCGCGCCGGTTGGCGGAGCTGCAGAACCACTTGACGCTGCTCGAGCGCGAAGTGAAGCAGCTGGAACCCGTGCTGGACCAATTGAAACCTCAACAGGCCAAGCGTCTGTTCCGAGCCATCACGCCGCAGACGGCTGCATGCATCGAAGCGCTGCTCCTCCTGCTCGGCAAGAGCAATCTCATGTAACGGCGCCGAAACTTCACCATGGAGGGAATGGATCGAGATGTTTTGGTTTACGCCTATCGACTTCCTGATTATCCCGGCTTTTCTGCTCTCGCTATGGGCGCAATTCCGCGTCAGCGGAACGTTCAATCGCTGGTCGGAGGTGCCGATCTCCAGCGGAATGACCGGCTACGAGGCGGCCCGCCGAATGTTGGACAATAACGGTTTGCACGATATCCCGATCGAACCGGTACCCGGAAAGCTGACGGACCACTATGATCCGATCGCGCGCGTGGTGCGGCTCTCCGAGCCGGTTTACTACGAGAACTCGATCGCGGCCGTTTCCGTCGCCTGCCACGAGTGCGGACACGCCATCCAGCATCAACAGCATTACCCGGCGCTCGTGATGCGACACCGGATGTTCCCGGTCGTGCGGATCGCTTCGGGCGCCGCGCCTATCCTGTTCATCCTTGGGTTCCTGTTCCACTTCACGAACCTGATCGGCCTCGGCATTATTTTCTTCGCTGCGGCGGTCGCGTTCCAATTGGTTACGCTGCCCGTCGAGTTCAACGCCAGCAACCGCGCCCGCGCCATTATGGTTTCGCAAGGTTTCATCCGCAACGACGAGGAGCGCGGAGCCGCCAAAGTGCTGAATGCCGCGGCGCTCACGTACGTGGCCGCCGCGCTCATCTCGCTCCTGGAGCTGGTCAAGTACATCTGGCTCTTCACCCAAAGCAACCGGGACGAATAACCTGTCCAAACCAAAACCTCCCTATCCGTTCACGGATAGGGAGGTTTTTTAACGGATGTTTTTCTTATGCCTGTCTCGGCTTGTATTCGTTCTTGAAATAATCGAGCAGGAACGCATGGAACATTTGCACGACGCTCGGCAATTTGTCTTTGCCCCGGCGGATGAGGCCGATCGTCCGGGTCACATGCGGGCGGCTGAGCTTGACGATGGCCGGCATCATGGAATTCGTATGGTACAGCGCCATCTCCGGAAGCAGGCTCACGCCCATGCCCGCGGCCACGAGCCCCCGGATCGTATCCGTCTCCTCGCTCTCGAACGCGATGCGGGGCGTGAAGCCCGCCTCCCGGCAAGCGTCCCATACGAGGGAGCGAAGCGAAAACCCGGGGCTGAACAGGACGAAAGATTCATCCTTCAGCTGGGACAGGTCGATCGCCGCCTCCAGCGCGAGCGGGTGGTTCTCGGGCAGGATCGCGAACAATTCTTCCGTCAGCACGACTTCACCGGCGACCTGGTCGTATTTTTCCGGAAACGGCGAGATGAACGCCAGATCCACTTCGCCTTCCAGCACATCCCGGATCAAGGACGGATAGCTGCCCTGGCGGAATTTGAATTTCACGTTCGGGTGAAGCTTGCGGAAAGCGGCCACGGCACGGGGAATCAGGTGGATCCCCAAGCTGTGGGGGAATCCGAGGCGGATTTCCCCGACTTCCGGATCGAGGAACTCCTGGATTTCCGTCACGGCCCGCTCCAAATCCGTCAGCAGCGACTCAGCCCGCCGCAGGAACAGCTGTCCGACCGGCGTAAGTTGCACGTTCCGGCCTTTCTGCTTGAACAATTGCACGCCCAGCTCTTCTTCCAGCCGATGGATTTGGCGGCTGACCGCGGATTGCGCCACGTGCAGCTCCTCCGCGGCTTTGGTGACGTGCTGCAGCTTGGCGACCCGGACGAAATATTGCAGCTGCCTGAATTCCACTTGTTGCACCTTCCCGTCGGTCCGTCATTGGACATCATGGTTCGTAAACGATTATAATGATTAGCGCAAGACCAATCAAAGCGGTGAGAGTTTGACTCCGTCAAACTCCCGATTCGAGGAGGAATTACATATGGCACAAGAACGTCCCGCGAAATTCAAGGGAAACCCGATCACCTTGATCGGACCGGAACTGAAAGCCGGCGACCAGGCTCCGGACTTCTCCTTGAGCAAAAACTTGCTGGAATCCGCCAGTCTGAAAGATTTCGCCGGTAAAATCAAACTGATCAGCGTCGTTCCTTCCATCGACACCGGCGTTTGCGACGCCCAAACCCGCCGTTTCAACGAAGAGGCGAGCAAGCTCGGCGAGAATGTCGTCGTCCTCACCGTCAGCGTAGACCTGCCGTTCGCCCAATCCCGCTGGTGCGCCGCCGCCGGCGTCGACCGCGTCGTCATGCTGTCCGATTATAAGAATCATTCGTTCGGAGAAACCTACGGCGTACTGATCAAGGAATTCGCGCTCGACATGCGCTCCATCTTCGTTCTCGACGCGAACGACAAGATCACTTATGTAGAAGTATTGCCGGAAATGACGGAGCATCCGAACTACGACGCGGCGATCGCGGCCGTCAAAGCCCTTCTGTAATCCGGCCGGCCAGCGGCTCACGTCCGCGCAAAAAAAGCGAGGCAAGGCTTCGTGCCTTCCTCGCTTTTGTTTTTCGTTTCATCGGATAAGGATGCCGATCACGCATCACGTGCGGTAACTGGCCAACTTCTTGTCCAGCACCGAGTAGATCTCCTGGATCACGCGGTAATTCGCTCCCAAATCGCCGAGCGAACCCCGGGAAGCGGAATAGATGTCGACGGCCGATACGCCGGGCGTAGTGCCGACGATCTGCACGGTAATGTCCATCGTGCGTCCGGCCATGGTTCTTTTCTCCATGACGATTTCGCCGATGTTCGGAACCTCGTGCAGCACCTTGTAGCCTTGCATTTTTTTGAGGACGGACCCGACCTCCGCAAATGCTCGATCCTTGGAAAGCCGATAATAGTGAGACTTCAGCTTCGGGTCTTTCGCTTTGTCGCCGGTATGTTCATGGCTTCGGAGCAGACCGACCAACACTCGCTTCAGCAATACGCTCTCTCCCTCTCGGTGCAAATGCGCGTCTTCTCTTATGATACCATGGCCGCGCGCAGATTTATAGACCTGCAGCCGAAAAGAAAAAAACCCGCCTATGCCGTCCGACGTGCTTGTTTCTGAACCCGCTCTGGCAGGTGGGTGTCCGCAGCTCCGGCGTTTGACTACCCTTTTCGGGGGCCTGTCAGCGGCCGGGCGATGTAGGACTCCCTTGGAAACAGCAATGGTTCAAAACATTGGATCGCCGTAACGAACATCGCAGGATGTAGTTACATTATAAGCCGTTCGATCGGCGCAAGCAACCCGCGGGACCTAGCTTTTCGTTTCCTGTTCTTCCTCCGGCTGGTCGTTCGGCTCGCCGCTCAGCGTTTCCGCCTGCGCCATCATTTTCGCGATGATCAGGTTGAAGTTGTAGAACGTGAACGTCGCGATGACGCTGCCGAAAAAGAATGGAATCAGGAACGTAAACCGGCTGCTGATGAACAGAACGGCCACGGTGCCCAGCGTCATGACGATCGAACGGATCGGCCGCCCGATCGTGAGCACCAGCGCGTTTTTCAATAGCTGCATCGTAGTCATATGGAAATGCGACAGCAGCGAGAAAAAGTGATGAAGCGAAACGACGAGCAGCAGCAGCAACGCGATGAACAGGTACGCGAGAATCTGCAAATTCGCGATATTGGTCAAGTAAACCCGATAATCGATGATCAGGACCGCGAACAAAAGCGCATACAGAATGCCGCCGAGCATAGCCTGTTTGTAGTTTTGCTTATAGTTGCGGAAAAACGTTTTGAACAGCGGCACATCCGTATCGCCCGTCACCCATTTGCGGGCGACCGAAAACATGGCGGAGGTTGCCGGGAAGAACGTGAACGGGGCGAGGACCGCCATGATGATGACGGTCCAGACCAGCGTTCCTTGTATCGTCTCCGGGTCCGACGCCGCGCCGGACGACAGGAAAAACGTGACTCCGACGAACCAAAAAGGCAATCCGCAGAGCAGCCACAATACGTTAATGACCGCCAGCCTCATGATCCATTCGGACAGCTTGTAGAAGCCGCCCATCATGCCCCGCATTTCCACTTGGCTCTCCCCCTGACAACCTGCCCATGGTCTTAGATGTTGACGTAATCCTCAGCGTTCGATTTGCGCGGTTCCGGCCGTCCTCCGCGGGAGCCGCCGCCTTGGTACCCGCCGTCGCGGTAGCCGTCCTCCCGGTGCGTCCGATTGCCTCCGCCGTAAGACTTGCGCTGCTGACCGCCGCCGCCGTATCCGCCGCGGCCTTGATATCCGCCGCCGCCGTAACCGCCCCGGCCTTGTCCGCCCGTTCCGCCGCCATAGCGGCGGTTGCCTCCGCCTTGACCGTAGCCGCCGCGTCCGCCGTCGAACTTGCGCTTCTTGCCGCGGATCGGATCTTCCGGCGTCAATTCGACTTCGACGTCTTTCTTGTCGCCCGTCAGCAGCTTCATGGCTGCCGCAAGCAGCTGTACCGAGTCATATTGCTCCAGAAGCTGCATGGCCACCCATTTGTACGGATTGACCTCTTCCTCGACGCCTTTGACCGTCTCCATGATCCTTTCGGCGACGACCTTTTGTTTTCCTTCCATCGCTTCGGAAAGGGTCGGCAACGGTTTTTTGGCAATCCGATGCCGCGTGATCTTCTCGATGAAATGAAGATGGTCGGTCTCGCGCGGCGTCACGAACGTCCACGACGTCCCTTCCTTGCCGGCGCGGCCCGTGCGGCCGATCCGGTGCACGTAGCTCTCCGGATCCTGCGGCAGGTCGAAGTTGATGACGTGGGTGACGCCGCTGACGTCCAGCCCGCGGGCCGCGACGTCCGTGGCGACCAGCACGTCGATGCTGCCGTCGCGGAATTTGCGCATGACGGCGTCGCGCTGGTTCTGGGACAGGTCGCCATGCAAGCCGTCGGCGGCGTAACCGCGCTTAGCCAATCCTTCGGACAGCTCGGCGACGCGGCGTTTCGTGCGGCCGAATACGATCGCCAGCTCAGGAGGCTCCATGTCGAGCAGCCGGCAGAGGGCGTCGAACTTCATGCGTTCCTGGACTTCGATGTAAAATTGCTGAATGAGGGGAGCGCTGACCTGCTTCGGAATGACGGAAATATGCTCCGGATTCCGCAGGAATTGCTGCGCCAGCTTCTGGATGTTGGCGGGCATCGTGGCGGAGAACAGCAGCGTCTGGCGTTCTTCCGGCACCAGCTTCAGGATCGTCTGGATGTCCTCCATGAAACCCATGTCCAGCATTTCGTCTGCTTCGTCCAGCACGACCGTGCGCACGTCGTCGAGGCGGATCGTTTTGCGGTTGATATGGTCGAGCAGTCGGCCCGGCGTGCCGATGATGATCTGGGGTCTTCTCTTCAAGGAACGGATTTGGCGGCCAATGTCTTGTCCGCCGTATATCGCGAGCGAACGCAGTCCTTTGAATCTGCCGAGTTTCTCGATTTCTTCGGCCACCTGAATGGCCAGTTCGCGCGTCGGCGCCATGATCAAGGCAACGATGCGGTCTTCCGACGCCTGGATTTTGCTTACCAAGGGAATCCCGAAAGCTGCGGTTTTCCCGGTTCCGGTCTGCGCTTGCCCGATCATGTCGCGTCCTTCAAGAGCAACGGGTATGGCTTTGGACTGGATCGGCGTCGCTTCTTCGAATCCCATCTCGGAGACGGCTTGAAGAACGTCCGAATCCAAACCCAATTCTGTGAATGTACTCAATTTCTCAAACTCCTTCTGTATGGGGCCTTCTTCACGGCTTCCAAAAAATATACAGTCCATTATAACATAAACGGATAAACGAATGCCAGTCGCCGGAAACTTTCCCTCTATGCTTCCTCCGTTTGCATGACTTGCCGATCCCGGGGAAATCTAGGGTCATGCCGAAGAAGCTGCCGGGGGTGACGCCGTTATGCTCCAATGGAAAGACAAGCTCGCCGGAGTCGGGCCCTATATCGTTATGGTACTCGGCGCTGCGGCGGTCGCGCTGGGGTTCAACCTGCTGCTCGTTCCCGCCAAGCTGCTGAGCGGCGGTTTATCCGGCATCTCCATGATTTTCGGATATGTCTTCGGATGGAAAATCGCCTGGCTGTATTTTGCCCTGAACCTCCCGATTTTGTACTGGGGCTGGCGGGTGCTCGGAAAAAGGTTTATCGCGCTCAGCGTCGTCTCCTTCATCGCCACTTCCGTTTTCCTGCAATTCGTTCCCGTGCTGCTGCTCACCAACGATCGGCTGCTCGCTTCGGTTTTCGGCGGGGTGCTGGTCGGCATCGGATCCGCGGCGCCGTTGCGCTGGGGCGGTTCTTCGGGCGGGGTCGACGTCGTCGCCTCCATCGTATCACGCTGGAGGAACGCGCCGACGGGTCTGCTCATCGTCATTTTCAATACTGCCATCGTGGCCGCAATGGGCTTCGTTACCCGCGATTGGAACGCCGCTTTGTATTCTATGCTCTCCATCTATTTGTCCGGAAGGATCATCGATATCGTGCATACGCCGCATCGCAAGGTAACCGCCTTTATCGTCACGAAACACTCCCAGGAGTTGGCGGCCAGGCTGCTCGCCATTCCCCGGGGCGTCACGATTTTGAAAACCCGCGGCGCCTATACCAGCGAAGAGCACGATTTGCTGATGACGGTCACGAGTCTCTTCGAACTGGCGGAATTGCGCCGGATCGTGCGCAGCATCGATCCCAAAGCGTTCGTCAACGTCGTGCAGACGGTAGACGTGATCGGGGAATTCCGGCGGTCCTCCCGCTAACGAATCGGCTTTTCCGCTTCATCCCGTTGGATCTCGGAACGCTATGCAGGCCGGGCTCCGACCGGAGTCCTCCGCAAGGACCGCCAAAGTTCCGCAATATCCTACAAAATACCCCTGTCTCCGCCGCCGCAACTCGTTTATAATCGGGTTAAGAGCTTACGGGGAGAGGGATTCATGGAAATTTTTATGACTTTATTTTTGCTGCTTCATTCCGCTTTTGCCGGTGCTCAGGACGAGCCCAGCCCGATGAAACAACTTTGGCAAGCCGCGTACACGGCGTCCCATGCGCCCGTCGCGCCAACCCCCGCAGGCGGCAGCGATTCTTCTCGGCAAGAGAACGAGAAGCAGCCGTCGGATCCCCAGCAGGATGCTCCGGAAGTCAAGGGCATTTACGTAACCGCATACAGCGCAGGCGGTGCCCGCATGGCCTCCTTGCTGAATCTTGTCGATCAGACGGCGCTTAACGCGATGGTCATCGACATCAAAGACGACAGCGGCTTTATCACGTACAAGACCGACAATCCCAACCTGGCTAAGCTGGGCACCCCCCAGCCGTTCATCAAGGATATCGGCAAGCTGATGACCACCTTGAACGAACACAAGATTTACCCGATCGCGCGCATCGTCGTGTTCAAGGACACCGTCCTCGCCAAGAAGCATCCCGAACTGTCCTACACGAATGCGGACGGTTCGATCTGGAAGAACGGCAAAGGCGACAGCTTCGTGAACCCGTATCGCAAGGAAGTCTGGGACTACAACGTCGAGATCGCCAAAGAAGCGGCCAAGCTCGGGTTCAAGGAAATCCAGTTCGACTACGTGCGGTTCCCGGAAGGCTTCGAGAAAAAGGCCGATCATCTGAAGTTTACGAAAACGGATCAGAGCCGCGTGGACGTGGTGGCGGGATTCGTCGAGTACGCCCGCGAGCAGCTCGAACCGCTCGGCGTCCGGGTTTCGGTGGACATCTTCGGCTATGCGGCTTCGGTTCCGGCCGCGGAAGGCATCGGCCAGGACTTCGTGAAGATTTCCAAAGCCGTCAACGTCATCTGCCCGATGATCTATCCCAGCCATTACAGCACGGGCTGGTTCAAGCAGAAGGATCCCGATAAAGCCCCTTACGCCACGATCAAAGGCGCGATGGCCGATACGCACAAGAAGCTGGATCCGCTGGGCGACAGCGGGCCGATCATCCGGCCTTGGATCCAGGACTTCACCGCGAGCTGGCTGGGCAAAGGACACTATATCTCCTACGGAGCACCCGAAGTCGCCGCCCAAATCAAGGCGCTGCAGGAAAGCGGCGTGAACGAGTACTTGCTATGGAACGCGGGCAACAAGTACTCCGCCGGAGTCGATTATTGAGTGGATTCAGAAAAACCGTCAGGGAGAAATTCGTCCCTGACGGTCTTTTTGATTCGTGCCTCTGCAGTCACTCATCAGCAACTTACCCACGAACCATCCTCAATCCTGTAATCAAATGAACATGACCATTGGGACCCGTTTGTCCAGAGGGGCGGGGATTAAGCTTGCGCGGCTAGCTTAACAGCTGTTGCCCCACGCGCCAGCGGGGGTTAAGCTTGCGCCGCAGGCTTAATCAGCTCTTGCCCCACGCGTCAGCGGGGGTTAAGCTTGCGCCGCAGGCTTAATCAGCTCTTGCACCACGCGCCAGCGGGGGTTAAGCTTGCGCCGCAGGCTTAATCAGCTCTTGCCCCACGCGTCAGCGGGGGTTAAGCTTGCGCCGCAGGCTTAATCAGCTCTTGCACCACGCGCCAGCGGGGGTTAAGCTTGCGCCGCAGGCTTAATCAGCTCTTGACCACGCGCCAGCGGGGGTTAAGCTTGCGCCGCAGGCTTAAGTCAATCCCTCTCCGCTTGCTCTTGGTCATGGTTGATCCCGCCTTCCTGCCCATGCGGTAACGTTTTTCACCGAAACCCCATCCTTCCCGTCACGGGTTTTGATTCTAACGGACACCGCAGCCGCTATTGGATCAAATCCCCTCATTTTCAAATCGTAACGGACACCACGGCCCTTATCCGTCACCTGTTTACGGATATACGTGGGTTTTTTCCCTCAATAAGCGCAACAGTGTCCGTTACAATGCGCTTTGCCGAGGAGCGACCCCCATAGCGTCCGCTGTGTCCGTTAGCCTTACCGCTTCAGCGAATGGGGCAGCCGGCGTCTGGTCTTTCTAGAAAGGGATAGAGCATGACTTCACCCCGAAAAGATATAAATTCTGGGGATTTCAAAAAGCCGGTGCCTTCGGCGAAGGCACCGGCTTTCGTTTTGTTTTTTACCGCTTGCCGGAATCGAACGGCTCGCCCGCGGCTTTCGGTGCGCGCGAGTTTTTCGAGAATACGATCAGCGCCAGCAGCGTCACGACGTACGGGAAAATCTTCAGCACGACCGGCGGAACGTCGGAAAGCGAAGGAATGACCTGGGACACGTTGGCCACGGTGGTCGCGAAGCCGAAGAACAGCGTCGCGGCCAGTACGCCGAGCGGTCTCCATTGCCCGAAGATCAAGGCGGCGAGCGCGAGGAAGCCCAGGCCGGACACGCTGCCGGTGAATTCGCCCGCATAGGTCAGGATGATGATCGCGCCTCCGATTCCCGCGAACGCGCCGGAGATGAGGACGCCGATATACCGCATCCGCCTGACGTTGACTCCGGCCGCTTCCGCGGCATGCGGATGTTCCCCGCAAGCCCGCAGCCGCAGGCCGAAAGGCGTTTTGTACAGGACGACCGCACTGATCGCCAGGACGGCCAGAATGAGCCATGTGGTCGAATACGTACGGGTGAAGAACAGAGGTCCGAGAACCGGGATTTTGTGCAGAAAGGGAATGTCGTACGGCGCGAAGCTCTGAACCCGGATATTCCCGCTGCCCGTCATGTTCCGGGCCATGAACACCGTAATGGCGCCGGCGATCATATTGATCGCCGTACCGCTGATCACCTGGTCCGCGCTCAGGTTTATGCTGGCGAACGCGTGCAGCAAGGAGAAGACCATCCCCGCGACGACCGCCGCCAGCAGCCCGACCCACAGCACCCAGTCCGCTTTCGGGTGAAGGGCCCGCAGCTTGAAAATCGTAAATGAGCCGGCGAACGCCCCGACGATCATCAGGCCTTCGAGCCCGATGTTGACGATTCCGCTACGCTCGCTGAACAACCCGCCGAGCGCGGTGATGAGCAGCGGGATGGTGAAAACGATGGCGTAAGGAAAAATTTGTTCGATCGTGCCCCACATCGGCTCATTTCACCTTCCCTTCGCCTGCGTCGCCCGCCGCGGCTTGGTTTTTGCGCCTGACGAAACGGCGGAGCAGGCGTTCGATCAGCACGCTGGTAGCCGAGAAGTAGATGATGATGGCGATGATGGAATCCGCGATCTCCGGGGGAATGTCCGTCATCGCATTCATGAAGCCCCGCCCGGAATACAGCAGCCCGAAGAAAATCGCGGACAGAAGCACGCCGAGCGGATGGTTGGCGCCCAAGAGCGACACGGCGATTCCGTCGAAGCCCTGGGACGGCAAAATGCCGATTTCGATGTTGTTCGCGTTCCCCGCGTACAGGGCAACGCCGCCCAATCCCGCGATCGCCCCCGATATGGCCATCGAGTACACGATGCTGCGGTTCACGGCGATCCCGGCGTACTCCGCCGCGCTTCGGTTGTATCCGACCGCTTTGAGCTCGTAGCCGAACGTCGTTTTGGCGATGATAAACGCGATCAGGATCACGACTACGATCGCCACGAGCAAGCCCATATTGATGAAGGAACCTTGGAACAAATCCGTCATCCAATGCGTTTTCAGCGTGGCGGCTTCCGGGAGCGGCTTGGATTCCGTTTCGCTCGACGGGTTTTTGATAAACGTCCGTACCCCGTAGTATACCGCCCAGAACCCGATCCAGTTCATCATGATGGAAGACACGACCTCATGCACGTTGAACCGGGCTTTGAGCAGGCCGGGTACGACGGCCCAGACCGCCCCGCCCAGCGCTCCCGCGATCAGCATCAGGGGCAGCAGCAGGATCCGCGGCACGTCCAGGTGAATGCCGACGACGGATGCGCAGAACGCGCCGAACAGCAGCTGGCCGGCAACGCCGATGTTGAAGAGCCCGGTGCGGAACGCGAACGCGACGGCCAGACCGCTGAAGATGAGCGGCGTGGCAATGGCGAGCGTATTGCCGATCCGCTCCGCGTTTTTCAGCCCGCCTTGGAACAAGAACCGATACCCTTCCACCGCGTTATGCCCGGTCGCAAGCATGAGCACGGCGCCGGCCAGCAGTCCGAACAGGACGGCGCACAGGGAAACCACGATCGAATTTTTCACGGCTGCGCCTCCTTCCGGACTCCGGCCATCATCAGGCCGATCTCGTTCTCGTTCGTTTCCGCCGCGTCGACCAAGCCGACCAGCTCCCCGTTGTTGACGACGGCGATGCGGTCGGACAAGTTCAGGACTTCCTCCAACTCGAGCGATACCAGGAGGACGGCATTGCCTTTGTCCCGGTGCTCGACCAACCGCTTGTGGATATACTCGATCGACCCGACGTCAAGCCCGCGCGTCGGCTGCACCGCCACGAGCAGCACCGGGTTGCGCTCGATCTCCCGGCCGATGATGGCTTTCTGCTGATTGCCGCCGGAGAGGGAACGCGCCGATGAGGCCGCTCCTTCTCCCGAGCGGACATCGTAGCTTCCGATGATGCCTTCGGCATATTCCCGGATCGGCTGGCTCTGCAAGATCCCCCGGCGCGAGAAGGGCGCCTTGTGGTACACTTCCAGCACCATGTTTTCGGCGAGGGAATAGTCGAGCACCAGCCCTCTGCGCTGCCGGTCTTCCGGAATATGGCCGATGCCGTCTTCGATCCGCTGCCGCACCGATTCGGAGGTAATCTCCTTGCCGTTCAGCAGGATCCGGCCGGATTCCGCTTTCCGCAGGCCGGTGACGGCTTCCACGAGGTCCGACTGCCCGTTCCCTTCCACGCCGGCCACGCCGACGATTTCGCCGGCTCTGACTTCCAGCGAGAAATCTTTGAGGGCTTGGGATTTCCGGGCGCTTCTCACGGTAAGGCCTTCCACTTTGAGCACCGTTTCGCCCGGACGGCTTGGCGCTTTCTGCACCTTGAACGAAACTTGGCGGCCGACCATCATTTCCGCCATTGCGGCTTCGCTGGTAGCGGCCACGTCCACCGTCCCGATCGTCTTGCCCCGGCGGATGACCGTGCAGCGGTCGGCGAACTCCTTGATCTCCTTGAGCTTGTGGGTGATCAAGATGATCGATTTGCCTTCGGCGATCAGGTTTTTCATGATTTTGCCGAGCTCGTGGATTTCCTGGGGCGTAAGCACCCCCGTAGGCTCGTCCAGAATAAGCACGTCGGCTTTGCGGTACAGCATTTTGAGGATTTCGACGCGCTGCTGCATGCCGACCGAAATGTCTTCGATTTTCGCGTACGGATCGACGTTCAGGCCGTATCGCGTCGACAGCTCCGCGATCTTCCGTCCCGCCTGTTTGACATCCAGGAAGAGGCCCCATCTGCGGGTTTCCGTCCCCATGATGATGTTCTCGGTGACGGTGAAATTTTCGACCAATTTGAAATGCTGGTGCACCATGCCGATCCCGAGATGATTGGCCACGTTCGGATTCGAGATCCGGACCTCCTTGCCGTTCACCTGGATCGTCCCGCGATCGGGCTGGTACATGCCGAACAGGATGCTCATCAGCGTCGATTTGCCCGCTCCGTTCTCCCCCAGCAGCGCGTGGATTTCTCCCCGCTTCAGCCGCAGGGTGATGTCGTCGTTGGCGACGATGCCGGGAAACTCTTTCCGGATGTTCAGCATCTCCACTACGTAATCCAATGGAATGCCCTCCCTCTCAACTATTCCCGTGACGCATGCGCTTTAGCTGAATCCGATTGTTCCGGGGTCCCCAAAAAGTAGTCGGAACAGGCTTCGGAGGCCATCTTCACTTTTTGGGGAGAAAGTCAGGGGGAGCCCCCGGAATTCTAGAGGAATTACCTTGCATACTTGCCCGTACCACAAAAAAAGACGGGAACCCGTCTTTTTTTGTATTCGGTTTACTTGATGAGATTTCCTTGTTCCGCGGCGACTTTAATTTCGCCGGATTTCAGCTTCGCGAATACTTCGTTTACTTTCGCGACCGTGTCTTGGCTCAAGTTCGGGTTTTCCGCCGGAATGCCTACGCCGTCGTTTTTGGAATCGAACGTCAGCGTCTGGCCGCCCGGGAATTTGCCCTCGGTTTCGGCTTTGACCATGTCGTACGCCGCTTGGTCGATTTTCTTCATCGCGGAGGTCAGGATGATCGATTTGCCGTTCTTCAGCACGCCGTCCTGATATTGGTCGACGTCAACGCCGATGATCCATACTTCCTTGCCGGCATCGCCGCGGGTTTTGGCCTCTTGGATCGCGCCCACGCCTACGCCGCCGGCTGCGGTGAAGATGGCCTTCACGCCGCGGTCGTACATTTGGGCCGCGATTTGCTGACCGGCCGCCACGTCGGCGAACGTGCCTTGGTAAATGACGTTTTCTTTCTTGATCGATACTTTCGTGCCGAAATTGTCGTTCGCGTATTGGATCCCTTGTTGGAAGCCCCAGTTATACTTCTGAACCGGCGGGATTTCCATGCCGCCGATGAAGCCGGCTTCGCCTTCTTTCAACTGGAGGGCCGTCGCTATGCCTGCTACGAATCCGGATTCGTGTTCGGCGAAGAAGATCGAGACGGTGTTCGGTTTCACCACCGGCGTGGGGTCGTCGGCCGTGTGCGGGGCTCCGTCGATCAGGACGAATTTCGCGTCCGAGTACTTGTCCTGCGCCGCGAAGATCGCCGTTTCGAACTTGAAGCCCGGCGCGACGATGAACTTGTAGCCGGCGTCGTAGAGATTGCCGATCGTGGTGAGGTAATCCGCTTCCGTCGTGCCGGCCGGTTTCAGGTACTTGTCCTCCAGGCCGAGATCTTTGGCCGCTCTCTCGACGCCTTCCCACGTGCCTTGGTTAAACGACTTGTCGTCGATCGTGCCGGAGTCCGTCGCCATGCCGACCTTGAAGTTCGTGTTGGCGCCGGCAGGCGGAGCCGAACTCTCGGAAGCCGACGGGCTGGCTGCCGGGGCGCTACCCGCGGGCGAGCCGGAGCCGCCTTCGTTGTTGCTCTTGCCGCACGCGGCAAGAATCGAGAAAACCAGGGTTAATACGAGCAGTAGTGCGCTTTTTTTCATACTTTTTTTTGCCTCCCTCTAATGGTTGGTGGATCTATGCTTTGAAACGGTGTTACCTTCCGTCGTCGTCCGCTTGGTCAAGCGGACGGGATGCCGGCGATGATCGCCTTCACCAGCGAAATGAACCGGGGCTTGGTCCGGCTGGCGACTTCCATCACCTGCTCGTGGGTGAGCGGCTCGAGCTCTTCGCCGATGGCCATGTCGGTCACGCAGGAAATGCCCAGCACCCGAAGGCCGGCGTGGCTCGCCACGATGACTTCCGGCACGGTGGACATGCCGACGGCGTCTCCGCCGAGCAGACGAAGCATTTTCAGCTCCGCTCCGGTCATGTAGTTCGGGCCGGAAATTCCCGCGTATACCCCTTCCCGGACCTCAATGCCCAGCGACGCTGCCGTCCGTTTCGCGAACTCGGCGAGTTCCGGCGTATACGCCCGGCTCATGTCCGGAAAACGCGGTCCCAAGGACGGCTCGTTCGGCCCGATCAGCGGATTGGCGCCCGTCATGTTCAGGTGATCCCGGATGATCATGAGATCGCCGGGGCGGAAAGAAGGATTCATGCCGCCGCAGGCGTTCGTCACGATCAGCGTGTCCACGCCCAGCGCCTTCATCACCCGGACCGGATAAGTCACGGTCTGCATGGAGTACCCTTCGTAGTAATGGAAACGCCCCTGCATCGCGACGACCGGCTGACCTTCCAAGGATCCGAAGACGAGCTTGCCGGCATGTCCTTCCACCGTGGAAACGGGAAAATGCGGGATCGTTCCGTAGTCCACGGCAACGGCACCCTCCAGCTTGTCCGCCAGATCTCCGAGACCGGAGCCGAGAATGAGTCCGATCCTCGGCTTGACGGTCGTCTTGGAGGCCAAATACGCGCGCGTTTCTTCCACTTGTTCCAACAGACGGCCCATTCGCCGCGTCACCCCTCAATATCCATTATCGTCCATCTATGACGTCGTAAACTAACGGCAGCGCCGGTACCGGATCCGGAGCGATCTCGATGGATTCCAGCAGCATGGAAATCGCCTCGTCCGCCCGTTCCCGGCTGGAATGGATGGTGGCGAGCGGCTCGCCTTGAACCGTCCGGTCTCCGATTTTTTTGTGCAGCACGATTCCGACCGCGAGATCGATCGTCGATTCCTTGGTCGCCCGTCCCGCTCCGAGCAGCATGGCAGCCGTGCCGATGCGCTCCGCCGACATGCGGGAGACGTATCCGTCCTTCGGCGCGGGCACCGGGATTCGATAAGCGGCCGTCGGAAGCCGTTCCGGACGGTCGACGACGTCGGCATCCCCGCCTTGCGCCGCCAGGAACGTCTTGAAGGTCGCCAGCGCTTGGCCGGAAGAAACCGATCGTTCCAGGAGACGGCGGGCTTCCTCGGTGGTGCCGGCTTTGCCGGCCAGCACGACCATATGGCTGCCGAGCGTCAGGCTCAGCTCGTATAGATCCCGGGGTCCTTGTCCCCGGAGGGTATCGATGGCTTCTTTGACTTCCAGCGCGTTGCCGATCGCGTATCCGAGCGGCTGGCTCATGTCGGACAGGACGGCAATCGTCTTCCGCCCTACGCGGCCGCCGATGTCGACCATCGCCCGGGCGAGCCCGCGGGCCGCGTCCAAACCTTTCATGAACGCCCCGTCCCCCGTTTTGACGTCAAGCACGATGGCGTCGGCGCCCGCCGCGATCTTCTTGCTCATGATCGAGCTGGCGATGAGCGGCATCGACTCGACGGTCGCCGTGACGTCCCGCAGGGCGTACAGCTTTTTGTCGGCCGGCGTCAGGTCCCCGCTCTGGCCGATCACCGCGAGGCCGTTCCGGTTGACGAGTTCCAGGAATCGCTCATTGCTGATTTCCACGTGGAATCCGGGGATGGACTCGAGCTTATCCACCGTTCCGCCCGTGTGCCCGAGGCCTCGGCCCGACATTTTGGCGACCGGGACGCCGACCGAAGCGACCAGGGGAGCCAGCACGAGCGTCGTCGTATCCCCGACCCCGCCGGTGCTGTGCTTATCGACTTTCGTGCCGGCGATACCGGACAGGTCGATGCGGTCGCCCGAATCCACCATCGCCATCGTGAGGTCCGCCCGCTCCTGCGGAGTCATGCCGCGGAAGTATACCGCCATGGCCCATGCCGACATCTGGTAGTCCGGGATGGAGCCGTCCGTATACCCGCGGATCAAGTACCGGATTTCGGCATCGGACAACTCGCCCCCATCCCTTTTTTTCGCGATCAGGTCGACCGTTCTCATGCGTTAGCCCCCTCATCTATCCGATTCCGGGCCGTCCGGATGACCTGGGACGGCGGTTCCGATTAATATCCTTCGCCCTTGCCGCCCGTCACGATCGCGACCGAAGAGCTGGCGCCCAATCTCGTCGCGCCCGCGGCGATCAGCCGCTGGGCGAACGCGAGGTCCCGGACGCCGCCGGACGCCTTGATGCCCATATCCGGGCCGACGGCGGAACGGATCAGCGCGACGTCTTCCACCGTGGCTCCGCCCGTGCCGAACCCCGTCGACGTTTTCACGAAATCGGCGCCCGCTTCGACGCAGATGAGCGACGCTTCCCTTTTCTCTTCGTCGGTCAAATAACACGTTTCGATGATCACCTTCACGGCGGCCTTCCCTTTGCAGGCTTCCACGACCGCCTTCACGTCGTTCAGGACGGACGCCCGGTCGCCTGACTTCAGCGCGCCGACGTTCAGCACCATATCGATCTCCGTGGCGCCGGCCCCGATGGCGTCCTTCGCCTCGGCGGCTTTGATTTCGGTGCGGCTCGCCCCGAGCGGGAACCCGATCACCGTCGTAACGCCGACTCCGCTGCCTTTCAGTTCGCTTGCCGCAAGCGGCACCCAGTACGGATTCACGCAAACCGTCGCGAAGCCGAATTCCTTGGCTTCCGCGCACAGCTTGACAATGCCGTCCTTCGCGGCGGCCGCGCCTAGGAGCGTATGATCGATCATTTTCGCAATGGATTCCGTAGTCATGCGGTTAAGCCTCCCGTTGTTCGAGTTTGTGCAGCAGCGCTTTCGCCGTAATCTGATCCGTGACGAGGGTGTTGGCGTAACGGCCCTTGAGCGCTCCGTAAATCGCCGCGGTTTTGTCGGCGCCGCCCGCCACCAGGATGGCGTGCTCTTTGCCGCGGAGATCGGACAATTCGATGCCGACGGTCCGTTCGTTCAATTCGGGGAGGCAAATCTCGCCGTTCTCGTCGAAATAACGGGAGCAAATATCCCCCGCGCCCCGGCTTCGGATGACGCCCAGTTCGTCGTCCCGAAAATAATTCGAGTTGAGCAGCACCGAGTCGGGCGTCGGCGAACCGGCCGTGAACACGGCGACGTTCGCGGAGACGGCCATGTCCATGACCCGGCGGATGTGCCGGTCGGAAAGCATGGCTTTCTTCACCAAAGTATGGTCAACGATGGCAGGTAAATACATTAAATAAGGAGTGACATGGAACGCTTGGCCGAAGCGGTGGACGATCTCCGAAGGGGAGATCCGGACGTCGGCTTCGCTGACGCCTCCGTTCAGCTGCACGACGAACGAATTTTTGAGCGTTTTCGACCGGAGGTGAAGGGCGACCTGATACATCGTCGAACCCCAAGAAGCGCCGATCGTATCGCCGTCTTTGACGATTTCGTCCAAATACGCCGCGGCGGCTTGGCCGACGCATTTCTTGACCGTCTCGTCATCGTAGGTCGGCGTATAGGCGACCACGACGCGTTTGAGACCGAAGCGATCCTGCAAAGAAGCCTCCAGCAGCTCGACGTCCTCGCTCGGATCCTTGATCTCGATCTGCACGATGCCTTCTTCCTTGGCTTGCTGAAGCAGCCGGGAGACGGTCGGGCGGGAGACGCCCAATATCTCCGCGATCTCGCTTTGGCTGCGGTCGAGCTGGTAATACAGCTTAGCCGCTTCCAGCGCTTTCTTGATTTTGTTCAGTTCCAACAACGATCGCCCGCTTTCGTGCGGCGGTGTTTGTGAAATTATGTTCATCCGAGGTGAAATTCTGTTCGGAAGCTATTATAAGGGATTGCCGGGTCGAATTCAATTCCCGGGAAGGCGATTTTTGTAAGAAAATCGGGACCGGAGACCCTCCATCGGCGGGAAGGGGGCGAACGACGGAAAAACGGCCTTTCTTTTTCAAGAAAGACCGCTCCGAAAGTTTTCTTTTACGGGGTTATGCATGCACCGGCTCCCTCAACTGTTTGCCCATCCGGAGGAAGGTTCCGAGCACGTTATCCACCCGAATGCGCATCCGTTCGTCCGCCGGGCGTCCGAATTCGTCGAATCTCCGCTGGTCCCCGCCGACGGAGACCCATTCGGGGCAGTTGATTCCGTGCAGGTTGCGCACGATGACCTGGAGCTGCGTAAGCGAACTCACGCCGACCGCTCCCCCCGCCGCGCTGACGGAAAGCACCATCTTGCCGTCGAATTGATCCGCCCCCAGGTAATCCAGCGCGTTTTTCAACACGCCCGACACGCTTCCGTGGTATTCGGGCGTGGCGAGCACGACCGCGTCGCTCTCCTCGACCATTCGGGCCAGCTCCCGCGCCGTATCCGGCTCCGCGTCCGCATCCGGGTCGTAGAGAGGAACCGGCTTCTCCCGCAAATCGAACAGATTCGGTTCATGTCCAAGGGACGACAGGCGATCCCCGATATAGCGGGCCATTTTCGTACTCGCGGATTCGCGCCGATTGCTCCCTGCGATAATGGCGATTTTCATGGCGGTCTCCTCCTCGGCTTACTTTTTATACATTTTAGTATGTAAAGTATGTTAATGTCAAGGAAGGGAACTCGGTCGCAACAAAAGAAACGCCGCAACCCGGAATTACCGGATTGCGGCTTCGTTTCCGTGAAACTCTTGGCGGACCCGTCGCGCGGACTTACTGGGACAATCGCTTGGCCAGCTCGTACATGTCGGTGTCGAACGTCTTCTTCGTGCGGCATACGACTTCGATGTCCGTGGCGACGAACTCGCCGTTCACGATGCCGAGCGCCTTGCCGGAGTCGCCCTCCATCAGCCTCCGCACCGCGTAGTCGCCCAGCTTGGACGCCAGAATCCGGTCGTTGTGCGTAGGCGACCCGCCGCGCTGGATATGGCCCAGCACCGTCACGCGCGGTTCGATCCCGCTGTGCTCGGTGATTTGGCGGGCGATGCTGTCCCCGCTTCCGACGCCTTCCGCGACGACGATGATGCCGTGGCGTTTGCCGTGCGCGAAATTGTCCTTCATGTTCAGCGCGATCTCGCGGATATCGAACGGAACCTCGGGCACGAGAATCGCCTCAGCGCCGCTGGCCAAGCCGGCGTGCAGCGCGATGTCGCCGCAGTGGCGGCCCATGACCTCGACCACGGAGGCGCGCTCGTGGGAGGACATCGTATCCCGCAGCTTATTGATGGCGTCGACGACGATGCTGACCGAGGTATCGAAACCGATCGTGTAATCCGTAAACGGAATGTCGTTGTCGATCGTGCCGGGCAGCGCCATCGTTTTGACGCCCAGCTGGCTCAGCTTGAGCGCTCCTTGATAGGAGCCGTCGCCGCCGATGACGACCAGGCCGTCGATGCCGAATTCCCTCAGGATGGCGGCCCCGCGCTGTTGGCCTTCGGCCGTCATGAACTCTTTGCAGCGCGCCGTTTGCAGAATCGTGCCGCCGCGCTGGATGATGTCGCCGACGCTCCGCAGGTCCATCTCCCGGATTTCCCGGTTCAGCAGACCCTGGTATCCCCGCTGGATGGCGAAGACTTGCAGCCCCCGGAACAAACCGCCGCGGACGACCGCGCGCACCGCCGCGTTCATGCCTTGCGAATCCCCGCCGCTCGTCAACACGGCGATTTTCTTCACTGCGCTCATCGTATCGGATTCCTCCCCAATTCTCCCAGGCGAAATTACAACGCCTTTCGTATCCAATGGCTGTTGAGCCAGAAAAACACCCTTGTCCAAGGACTGCCTTTCATCATCTGACGGGCGGTATGGCGAACCTCGCGCTGCCGCTTCACCTTCGGATCGGATAAATACAGCGCGACCAATCCTTCGACGATCATGCGGTGGAACATGGGTGCCGGAAGCCGGTCCGCCGACTGCCGGGCGGCTCGCACCATCCGCAGCATCCGCTCGTCCAGCACTTCCCGGCTTTCGAAATAGCTGCAGAAATTGAGGTCGCCTCCGGCTTGGTCCTCCGCCTGGTCGATCAAATAATCGAGCAGGATATGCAAGCCGCAGATCGACGGGAAGTAATGTTCCCGGATCCGGCCGGCCATCTCCGGGGTCAGCTCCGGATCGCACGCGGCCACGAACAGCATGAACATCCCGAGCGTGGATCCGGTCGCCGCGGCGAACTCGTTCCATCTCAGATCCGGGTAAGCGGACCGGTGCCGCTCCCACCATTCCAGCAGCCGCGGTTCCCGCTCGGGCTTGGCGATATGCTTGTACACCTGAAGGTCGCCGTACAAGCCGACCAAATCCCGAACGTGCTGCTGCACCCGGCCGTAGGCGGGCAACCGGATGATCGCGTCCTGGCATCTGCGGACGAGGGCGTGCAAGTATCCCCCGTCTTCCCTCTCGGATCGCAGCGCGTAGTAATCGGTCAGCGGCGCACCCGGCGTGACCGCGTCGAGCATGCTCCGATGCAGCAGCCGGAAATCGTCCGCGTCGAGCGAAGTGCTCCGGTCGCAGAGATTGTCCAAATAATCGCTGATCGTCTGCAGCGCCACGATGAGAGGGATCAGTTCGTCCAGCCGGTCCGGCCTGGCCGCGGCGTATACCGCCCCGCCCTGGCAATGGAACCGTTTCGTCTCCATGCTGTCGATCGCTTGCTTGCGCAGCTCGGGATCCGGCATCGCCTCGGCAAGCGCCCGCCAGCCGTCCAATTCGCGCCGGACGCCCGGCAAAATTTGCTTGTATACTCGCGTCATCAACGCGACGGGTCCCCGAGGGTATCCGCCGGCCGAGCGATCCGTTTCCTTCATTCCGTCCTCCGCTTGCGGTTCAGCTGTGCCTTTTGGT
Organism: Cohnella caldifontis; assembly: GCF_029360585.1. GTDB lineage: Bacteria > Bacillota > Bacilli > Paenibacillales > Paenibacillaceae > Cohnella > Cohnella caldifontis. Next base: position 464,055 of record NZ_JAQZSJ010000002.1, read on the forward strand.
CTCCGTATCCAGATCCTGTTGGACGCGGAACCAAATATGGAGATCGTTGATGCGGCTCGCAAGCTCGGCGATATCGGAATTGAGCCGGCAGGAAGCCGCAAAATCGTCCTCCGCGAAAAGCCTCTCCTGCTTGACCTTAATCTGTTCCTCGAGCCGGATGATCCGCTCGGGAATCGTTCCCCGCACCGTCTCCCACCGCTCCAGCAGGGCTTCCTGCCGCGTTCGGCTCAGCGTATCCCAATCTGCCTCAAACGCAGGCAACGGGATGCCGAGCCGTTCGTCCGGGACGAACTGCCGTTCCAGCCACTCTTTGTCTCCCATGGCCAATCCTTTCGTTTTTGCGCCGGACGTTTGCCCGCTCTCTCGAACAAACCGACAGCCGGCGCGCCGGGTCAAGCCCCCGGTTTCAAGCATCATCCTATAATGTATCATTCCCTTTATATGAAATCCAGCGGAATTGTTCGGCACCCTGCTGCGGAATTTCCCTGACAATCCCCCGAAATCTGATATATAATACTAGCAGCCGTTAGACCGATTCGGATACCTTTTAACCGCTGGGAGCTGACCTCATGCACGCAGACGGCCGGGCCACGATGGGCAGATTGCTCCTGTTTTTCATCCCGATGGGGCTTTCCGTCGTCTTGATCAATCTTTCTCACGTCATCATCAACGGCACGCTGGCGCGGGCGGACGACCCGGAGACGATTCTGGCCGGCTACGCGCTCGGCATGAGCCTGCTGGCCGTAACCGAACGGCCCGCGGTCCTGTTCCGCCAAACCTGTTCCGCCCTCGTCCGGGATAAGATTTCATTCCGCGCCGTCCGCCTGGTCGGCGTCTTCGTGTTCGGAGGCGCTCTCGCCTTCGGGGCGCTCGTCGCGTATACGCCGGTCGGACATTGGGTTTTCGGCGGCGCCTACGGAGCGCAGGGACGGGTGGAGACCGAGGCGGTGGCTACGTGGCGGGTCTTGATGTTCCTATCGGTGTTTTCCGGGCTCCGCTGCTTGTTTCAAGGCGTGATCATCTACCGCATGCGGACCAAATGGCTGACGATCGGAATGGCGTTCCGCCTCGCCGGCATGTTCGCGCTTTCCCGGTACTTCGTGTTTGCCGGCGTGACGAACGCGATGCAGGGTTCGGTCATTTTCCTGTTCGGCATGATGCTGGAAGCGTTGGTCAGCTGGCTGGAAAGCCGAAGGCTCGTCCGCGGGATGCCGGAACGCGCCGAAGACTGCGGCGTGACCCGAGCGAAGCAGGTGCTGCCGTTCTACAGCCCGCTGCTCGTATCCTCGCTGATCATCGTCTGGGTGCAGCCGATATTGAACGCGCTGCTCGGCACGACGGACAGAGCGGCGCTGGCCATCGCTTCATTCTCCGTCGCGGGCAGCCTCATGAACTTGATGCTCGGTTTTTTCACCTATTTCCACCAGATCGCCTTGCATTTCGGCAAAGCCCATCCCGCGCTCGTCCGCCGCTTCGTGCTGTCGCTCGGGTTTGCGCCGGCCATACTGCTGGCGCTGATGGCCTTTACGCCCGCCGGAACCTGGATGTTCACGCACGCGCTCGGCGTCCGCGACGAACTGCTCGATTCGAGCCTTCAGGCGCTGCGGGGGTTTCTCCCCTACGTGCTGATCTTTCCCTGGTTGGATACGCTGAACGGCTTCGTCATGGGCCGCGGGGACACGAAATGGATGTTCGCTTCCCAGACCGCCAACGCAACCCTCACCGCCGTGCTGATCGTCGTGCTGACCTTGTCGCTTCCGGCTTGGCACGGCGTTCTAGGCTCGCTCGCCCAATCCGGCGGCCTGGCCGCGGAGCTTGCGGCGCTCGCTTGGCTCTACCGCAAAAACCGCAAGCTCGATGAGAGCCCCGCGCCCTCCGCGCGGCGGCGGAAAACCATTTCCGGATAGGAGACCGCAACGAATGAAAGACAAACCGGGCAGACAAATGACCGTCCTTCGCGCCTTGCAATTTTCCACTTACGCGACGGTCGTCATGATCGCCACCTATTTTCCCTTGTACTTCTATAGCTTAGGGTTTTCCAAACTGCAAATCGGGGCCATCTATTCGGTCGGACCCGTGCTGTCGATCGTTTCCAACCTGTTGGTTGGAATCGTGAGCGACAAGACGAAAAGCTTGCGCCGAATGATCAGCCTGCTGTACCTCGGCCAAATTCTGGCCCTCGCCCTGCTGCTGCCGGTGCGGGAATTCGGCATCATGTCCTTGGTGATGGCTTTCTTCTATCTGTTCCAAACGCCCGTGACGTCCATGCTGGACAGCCTGACCCTTCTGGCCGCCGAACAGATGAAGCGCAGCTTCCCGTCGATCCGGATGTTCGGGTCGCTCGGGTACGCCGTGTGCGCCGTCGTTTTCGGCTACGCCCTCAAGCTGTGGGGATCGGGCTTGACCATCTACCTGGCCTTGGGCGCCGTCGCCGTTGCGCTCGTCATCTCGCTATGGGTAGCCGATTTCCAGGCGACGGTCCGGAAGTTCGAATTCCGTGGGTTGTGGAACGTCCTGCGCCGGCGCGAAACCGTCGCGTTTTTCGTCATCGTCGGGGTGATTTCGGTCGCGCACCGGATCAACGAAGGATTCCTCTCCGTCGCCATGCGGGACCACGGCGCGTCCGATTCCGTCGTCGGCGCGGCTTCCCTTGCTTCCTCCGTCAGCGAAATCCCGGTATTCTTCCTGCTGGCGCGGTTCGGGCACCGGGTCAAGGAGTTTCCGCTGCTCGCGCTTGCCGGCTTCATGTACGTCGTCCGGATGTCGCTGCTCAGCGTCGCGGTCCATCCCTGGTCGTTCGTGGCGATCCAGACGATGCACAGCGTGACGTTCGGCATTTTCTACATTACCGCCCTGCGCTGCCTGCAATCGATGATTCCCGAGGAATACCGGTCGTCCGGCCAAGCCGCGTTCGCCATCGTCTGGACCGGGATCGCCGGCCTGATCGCCGGGACGCTGGGCGGCTGGCTGTATGACGCTTTCGGACTGGCCTGGCTCTTCCGGGCCGGCGCCGCGTTCGCGCTCGTCGGCTGCGCGGGATTCCTCTATTTCCACTTCCGCCGGCCCGCGGTCTGAACCGGCAGAGCCGGACCGGTTCCCGGCATTTTCCTTGATCGGTTCAAGGCCCCCCACTATAATAATGGGGAAGGAGAGAGGACAACGATGGACTACAGCCAACTGAAGGAAGTCATTCAAAGTCGCCGCAGCATCCGCAAATTCGCGGACAAGCCGGTGACGGAAGCGGATATCCGCGAACTCATCGATTGCGCCCGCTATGCGCCCAGCGACACCAACTCCCAGACGTGGGAATTCGTCGTGGTGACGAACCGGGACAAAATCCGGGTGATCGAGACCATGACGTGGGACGAGCTCCACCGCCGGGCCGAAGAAGCCGAGAGCCGCGGGCTGTCCCGCGAAGCGCGCCTGCTCGTCAAATCGTTCGGACCTTACGCGACGGCTTTCTCCGACGCGCCGGCTTTGATCGTCTGCCTGGCCACCCCTTACCAGTCCAAGTTCCGCGAGCGGATTTTCGACCCGATCGGCTTGGTTCAGGACGAGGTGTGGCGGGAAGAAGGCATCAAGAGCAGCTGCCTGGCCTCGATGAACCTGATGCTGGCCGCCCACGCGAGAGGGCTTGCCACCTGCCCGATGACCGGCCCCGTCCTGCTGGCGGAACGCCGGCTGCGCGAGTATCTGGGCATCGACGAGACCCGTCAAGTCAACATGGTCATCGCGCTCGGCCATCCGAACGAAATCCCGGGCAAACTGCCGCGCAAGGAAATCGACGAGATCCTGACGATCGTCCCATGATCGTCCCCGCGATAGCGAAAAACGACCGATCCCTCGGCTAGAGGGATCGGTCGTTTCGCTTTGCCGGCAAGGTTGCTTGTCGCGCCGCCAGCTTTATATTCCCCGTATACGCGAAGCCGATCAAGCTTTGGTCGGCATTCTCTCTTCCAACAATTTGGCGATCCCGGTGTACGTCGTCACCACGGGCCCGTTCAAGAACAACACGTCCGTGAACCCCCGCTTTTGGATTTCCGCCGGCAGGCTGCCCTTGAAATACCGGGGATCCAGCACTTCGATTTCCTGAAAATGGGGCAGCAGGAACGGCACGACCGCGTTGGCGTACGAGTCCTTGATCACCAGGAGCTTTTGGCCGTTTTTGACGTCCGTCGCGATCCGGCTGAGCGCGAAATCGCCGCCGAGGAACACGGCGTAACCGCCCCGCCCGTCCGCGGGGATTTTGCCTTCGACCAGCGTCCGCTTCACGCCGTGCACGCCGTCCCGGTACACCGTGTACGTATGCTTCACGAACGGGGGGAACGTCGCGACGGTGTCGGGATGCTTCTTCACTTCCGCGTTCAGCGTCGCGGCGTACGCCGTCCCGAGGAATCCGGGCAAATCTTTCTCTTGATACTTGTCCAGGGGTACGGGATCGAAGCCCATCGTCTTGGCGAGCGCCTGATAACCATAGTAAGCGCCGAGCGCGGTCCAGTGATGGTCCGAGCGGAAATAGACGTACTCCCCTTTGTGCGCTTCCACGCTCTCGTAGGCCGGCACGCCTTTGACGCCGGAGTCGAGCAGCTCGTAGACATGGCCGAACGCTTCCTTCTGCGAGCCCGACAGCTTCCGGAGCTTCTCCGATTCCACGAATTCCACTTGGGACGGAACCAACATCGAGTAGACGCGGATTTTCGGATCGATCAGGCTGCGAAGGTGATTGATCGCTTTGGCGTATGCTTCCGCGCTGGCGGGAGAATACTGGTAAAGCAGCATGGCTTTGTCTTTGACGACCAAATACGTGGAGGATTCGGCCGAGACGACTTCCCCTTCGCCGTCGTCGGACGCCGTTCCGCCGGCGGCCGCGACCGCTTCCGGGTCGGTTCCCCCGGATCCGCCTCCGTCGTCCAAAGCTTCGCCCATGTTGTTCCCGCCCTTGTTCACCACGAGGCTGATCCCGTCGCTGCCTTTATTTCCTTTCAGTTCCTTGGCGGCCGACCCGAGCTCTACGAATCCGTTCCGGAACACGAAATGATCGGAGAAATAATCGTCATATTCCTTGAATAAAGTGCCGTGAACGAGCTTGTCGACCGAAAAGGCCGGCCAGGCTTGCAGTTCCCGCTTCTCGAGCTCGGACACTTTGGCGTTGCCGTCCGGCTTGACCAGGTTCAATACGGCGAGCGCCGCGACAGGAAGCAAAAACAAAGCGACGTTCCAGCGATATCCGTTCTGCGTCATGTTTCCCGCTCCTTTGCTTTAAAACCGGAAATAGAGAAAAGGATTGTACGTGCTTCCGACGAGCAGGACGGTCGACAGGATCAGAACCGCCAAATTGTAGACCGGCCCCGCGTAAGCGACGAAAGCGCCGCCTCCCTTGGCCGCTAGCTTGTCGAACAGCCATTTCATGAGCGGGGTGCAGGCGATCGCGGCGACGAAGAACAAATACATGTTCTCGCGGAAGAAGAAATAGGACTCCATCGTGACGAACGGACGGTACTCCGCCCCGAACATGATTTTCAGCGTCTCCCACGCCTGGCCGAGATCGGTGAAATAAAACCAGACCCACCCGACCAACATCAGCCCCAGCAAATACAAATGGGAAAAGAACGCCGGCAGCCTGTCCAGCCATTTCTGCAGGAATAACCTCTCCAGCATGATCAGCAGCCCGAAATACAATCCCCAGATGATGAAATTCCAGCTGGCGCCGTGCCACAGACCCGTCAGAAACCATACGACGAACAGGTTGCGCACGTACATTTTCCGGTTGCCGCCGAGCGGAATATAGACGTAATCCCGGAAAAATCCGCCGAGCGAGATGTTCCAGCGCCGCCAGAATTCCCCCGCCGATTTGGAGATGTACGGGTAGTTGAAGTTTTCCTTCAGCGTGAACCCGAACATTTTGCCGAGGCCGACCGCCATATCGGAATAACCCGAGAAATCGAAGTAGATTTGCAGCGCGTACAGGCAGACGCCGAACCAGACGCCCAGCAAAGAATCCGAGGCGTCCGGACCGAGCAGGTTCGGCACCACTTCGCCGACGGAATTGGCCAGGATGACCTTCTTGCCGAGACCGATGACGAACCGGTTGATGCCTTGGCTGAAGTTCGCCATCGTGATCTTCCGTTCGTCCATCTGGGCTTCGATGTCGGTGAAGCGGATGATGGGACCCGCGATGAGATGCGGGAAGAAAGACACGTACAGGAACATTTTCATCGGCGAACGAGGAGCGCGGATGACGCCTTTATAGACGTCCGTCATATAGCAGATGATTTCGAAGGTGAAGAAGGAAATGCCGATCGGCAGCGCGATGTTCGGATGTCCCGCGCCGAGCCCGAACCACGCGTTCAGGTTGTCCACGACGAACCCCGTATATTTGAAGAAGCACAGCATCGCGATGATCAGGCAGATGGACAGGACGTAGACGAGTTTGCCTTGCGGCGTGCCCCGGTGACGGTCTACGTAGATCGACGCCAAATAACCGAGCAGCGAAGCGCCGATCAGCAGGAACACCCACACGGGTTCGCCCCACGCGTAGAAAGCGAACGAAAACAAAATCAAAATCCAGTTCCGGAACCCGGTTTTCGGGACGACGAAATAAATCAGCAGCAGCAAGGGAAAGAAGAAATAGAGGAATAGTATGCTGGAAAAAACCAAAAAACGCGCCCTCCCATAATGAATCCCACACGATTTTCTGATGAATTTCTGATGATTTTCTCATGTATTTTATCATAAAAAGTCGATTCCCGGGACATTTGCGGCCATTTGGCTAATGATCACCAGTTTAGCGCAAAGCATAGTTCCGGACGGCCCGAACCTTGCCCTCCCGGTCCAGCACCTTGACGGTCAGTTTTCCGCCGGACGACAGGACGCCTTTGCCGATCTCCATGTCGAACGGCGGCGTTTCCGACCGTCCGATCAGGCGGGTCCCGTCATACAGCTCGACGGCAAGCGGCCGTTCGCCGAGCGGGAGCTTGACGTAGGTGAACAGCCGGATCGGCCCTGCGCCCGTCCGGGTCTCGGCCAGGGGGCGGTACGTAACCGGCCGGGCAGGAGCCGCTCCTTCCTTCACCCTGTCCAGAAAATAAGGATCGGAGAGATGGCGGAGGTAGGCCTGGAGCATGGCCGGCCGGTCATGGAGATCGTAATTGTTATTCCGGTTGTCATAGTCGGTCGTCCGCTTGTCCAAATCGAAATAAGTGATCGCTTTCAGCATGGGAAACATCCTCGGCATATAAGCGTACATGTTGGCCAACTGGCCGACGCCCCAATCCGTGAAATCCTGCCCCAGCTGGTAGCTGTGGAACGAGACGGCGCCCTCCGACACCATCATCGGCTTGCGGGCGTACTTTTCGTATAGGGGGCGCAGGTAATCGATCGGATTGCCTCCCAATTTCAATTCGCCGTGCGAAAACGGAATCGTGTACAGGGACACTCCCACCCAATGCACGTAAGCGTCTCCCGGGTAATACGGATCGATATTGTCGCGCGGCAGGAAATTCGGAGACCAGACCATGGCGACGTTCGGCGCTTCCTTCTCCATGATGTCATGGATCAGACGGAATTTCTCCACGTAAAGTTGCGGGTCGCCGTGCCAGGCTACCCAAGGCCCGTTCATTTCGCAGGCGAACCTCAGGAAGACGGGAATGCCGGAAGCCGCGGCCTCCCGGGCGAATTGCCGCACGTACTTGCCGTCGCTCACCTCGCCCAGTCCCCCGTGCGGTTCCCAGCCGATCTGCAAGGCGCCGCCCAGCTTCTTCACCTCTTCGGCGTATCGGACCGGAAACGCGGTGCCTTCCGGGTAATATCGATAGAAATGCGTGTACGTCAAATACAAGGCGTGCTTGCGCCCGAACGCTTTTTCGGCGCCGGACGGACTTCCCGAAAAGCCTTTGCCGGCCGGGAATAAGCCGGCGTACGCGCCGGCCAGCGGCTCGTGCTTCTCCAGCTTGCGACCGGCGATCGACGGGACGGGAACCTCCGCGTACGTCTCCAGAACGGTCCGGAGGTGGTCAGCCCGGATGCTGTTCGCGATGCCCCAGGAAGGCTGCCCGAATTTCGCCCAATACCGGGCCGTCTCATCGTAGTATCGGGACGCGAGATCGTATTGCCTTCGCTCCTCGTACGCCAGCGCCAGCTTTTTGGCCTGAACGGCGGCGAGATTCCAGGAATGGCCGCGGACCGCGTCGTCGAGCCGGCGTTTCAGCGTATCGACGGACGCCGTCACGGACTTTGGCTCCGCATGGACGGCGCGGGTTTCCCCGCAAGCTCCGGCCGCGATCCCCCAGACAAGGCAAATGGCGGCGCACCGCAGCCATTTGGTTTTGGAAGACCTTCTCATCTTACCTTGTTCCCCCTTGGCGCGAAAGTTAATATTTGTCATATATTAGCGCTTCTCGCGGCAGCCGCGTCAGAGACAGACTCGTTTATCGTTTCCCATATTCCGGGAAACCATCCAATCGCTACGCCGATCGCCGCAGATCAACATGCCGATCCCTCCGATCTGCATGCCGATCCCCCCGATCTGCATGCTGTTCCCCCCGATCTGCATGCCGAGCACCCGATCAGCAATGCCGTTTGGCTCATGTTGAATCTAACGGACTCCACGGCCGTTATTTGACAAATAATCGGTCTTTCTCAAATGTAACGGACACCGCTGCCCTTATCCGCGTCAAATCGGTGCTGCAAGCGGTCTTCTCTCATCAATAAGCGCATTCGTGTCCGTTAGCATACGAATCTGCGAGAAATGGTGCCATTAACGGCCGCTGTGTCCGTAAGACTGAACAACAAAAAGACCGGCAAGGCGTTTCGCCTTACCGGTCTTCCAAGATGATGGTTACATTTCGCTTTCAGCCCGTTTCCGCCTGCGGTTCCTCCCACTCGGCATCGTCCAGCCGAATCACCGTTACGCGGGAGACCCGCAAATGGTCGGTCTCTTCGATCACGAACCGAACGGTGCCGTCTTCCGATTCCACCGCCTGGTTCTTCTTGGGCGGTATCTCGACTTGGGAATAGATCCAACCGCCGATCGTATCGTAATCGTCCGTCGGGATGTCGAGGCCGAACAGGTTGTTCACTTCCTCGATCAGCACCAGTCCGCTGACCGAGTACGTGTTTTCGTCCTTCTTCTCGATCTCGGGACGTTCCTCGTCGAATTCGTCCTGGATCTCCCCGACGATTTCTTCCATGATATCTTCAAGCGTCACCAAGCCGGCCGTACCGCCGTATTCGTCGATCAGCATGGCGATCTGGGTTTTCTTCTTCTGCATGAGCTTAAGCAAGGCGCTGATCGGCATGCTCTCCGGCACGGAGGTGATCGGGCGCATCAGATCGCGGATATCGGGATTCGCGTGGTCGGGGACCCGCAGCAAGTCTTTGATGTGGACGAAACCGATGATGCTGTCTTTGTCCGTCTCGCAGACCGGGTATCTCGTGTGCATCTCGCGCAGCGCGATTTCCTTGTTCTCCGCGAAGCTCATGTTTCCGTATAAGCAGATCATCTCGGTACGGGGGATCATGATCTCCCGCGCGTTCGTGTCCGCGAAATCGAATATATTGTCGACCAGCGTAAGCTCGGTATTGTCGATTAAGCCGCTCTTATGGCTCTCTTTCATCAAGATCCGGATCTCTTCCTCGGTATGGGCCGAATTCGAGTCTTCGTTGATGTCGATGCCGAATGGCTTCAGGATCAAATTCGCCGTGCCGTTCAAAAGCCAGATGAAGGGACTCATCAGCCTGCGGAATAAGACCAGCGGCCAAGCGACGAGCAAGGTGACCATCTCCGCTTTGCGGATCGCCACCGATTTCGGGGCCAGCTCCCCCAGCACGATGTGAATCAGGGTGATGAACGAAAACCCGATAATGAAAGATAACGGATGAATGAGCGACGGACTGATCGACAAGTCCCGGAACCAAGGCTCCAGCATGTGCGCGATCGCCGGTTCCCCGATCCAGCCGAGCCCCAGCGAAGATAAGGTGATGCCGAGCTGGCAGGCGGACAGGTAGGCGTCCAAATGATTCGTCAGCCGCGAGGCGAAGGAAGCGCGCTTGTTGCCTTCCTGCACCAGCGTATCGATCCGGGAACTGCGCACCTTGACCATGGCGAATTCCGCCGCGACGAACACGCCGTTCAGAAACACCAGCAAAACGATAATGACCAAGTTCACGCCTAGCGGAAAAGGGTCACTGTCCAAATAATCCCTATCACCGGAAGTCCCGGGATAGGTACACCTCCTTTGTAACAAACAAGATAATAATGGAAAAAAGCCGAAAAGCTTTATTTTAGCTTAGACGTTTTGCCGTTATCCGTCAAACGGCGGTCGGGTGCGCAAAAGGCCGTAGTACCCATCTGTATTCGCGCCAGCCTGCTCCCTATGCCGGATTTTCGGGGAGAACGGTCGAAATTCAGGGCTGAGGGCCGTTCTCCCGATCTTGCGGCAAATCATGGAAATCGGGCCCTCTGCCGTCCTATCAGGCGTTCGGATGGCCTTTTCCTCTGCGATTGGCTTGGTTCAGGCGGATTTTATTTTCGGTCCCCTGCTCCGTGGCCTCGTAAAAGACCCGGTCCCGGAGCTTGTCCGGCAAATATTGCTGCTCGACGTAATGCCCCGGGTAATCGTGGGGATAGCGGTACCCGACATGGCCGAGCTTCTGCGCCCCGCCGTAGTGGGCATCGCGCAGGTGGAGCGGCACCTCGGCCGATTTCGCGTCATCGAACGCTTCCATGACCCGGCCGATCGCCGTCGCCACCGCGTTCGATTTGGGGCTCTCCACCGCGAACAGGATGGCTTGCGCCGCGATGTACTTCGCCTCCGGCCAGCCGATCCGGTGGTAAGCCTCGATCGCGCTCACCGCCTGCACCATGGCTTGGGGGTTGGCCAGTCCGATATCCTCGCTGCAAGCGACCGCCAGCCTCCGCAGGAACACCATCGGATCCATTCCCAGCTTCTCTACCGCGTACAAGAACCAAAACAGCGCCGCGTCGCTCGAGCCCCGTACGCTTTTGTGGAACGCGGACAGTACGTCGTATTGGGTCGATTCGTCCGCCAGCACCGTCGGCTGCCGGATCGACTCCTCCGCGACTTCGATCGTGATCCGGACGGTGCCGTCCGGCTCCGAGGGCGTGGTGACGGCCGCCAGCTCGAGCGCGGTCAACGCTCGCCGGATGTCCCCGTTCGCCATCGAGGCGATATGGTCCAGCGCCTCTTCGTCCACGGACAGCTTCATGAAGCCCAGTCCTTTGACCGGATCCGCCAGCGCCCTCCGCATGGCCGCCAGCGAATGTTCCTTCGTCAGCGGCTGCAGACGGAACAGCGTCGATCGGGATAGCAGGGCTCCGTTGACCGAATGGAACGGATTCTCCGTCGTCGCTCCGATGAACACGATGATGCCCTTCTCCACCGCCGGCAGCAGCGCGTCCTGCCGAGCGCTGTTGAAGCGGTGCACCTCGTCCAGAAACAGAATCGTTTTGCGGCCGTACATGTTCTTATTCCGCTCGGCCTGCTCGATCACTTCCCGCACGTCCTTGACCGATGCATCCACCGCGTTCAAGCGGACGAAATCGCCTTCGGTGCGTTTCGAGATGATGTGGGCGAGCGTCGTCTTGCCGCATCCGGGCGGGCCGAACAGCAGGATCGATGCGACGGCGTCTCCTTCGATCGCCCTGCGCAGCAGCTTGCCCGGACCGACGATATGCTCCTGCCCGATATATTCTTCCAGCGTCTCCGGCCTCATCCGGTCCGCCAATAGACGGTTCCTCGGTTCCGATTCCGTGCGGTAGCTGAACAAATCCACGAATCTCCCGCCTTTCAGTCTCTCTCTATCATAGCAGAAACCGTCCGGCCCCGAAAGAACGAAGCGAACGAATGTTCCGTTCCGCGCCTCTAGGCAAGTTCATCCAACGCTCTCGCGACCATTGCCCTTCTTACCCGAATGTACCGGCGGATGAGCTCCGTCTCTCCCCGGAAATCGTCGTAAGACCAACGTCTTAGAGAATCGTCCCGCACGTGCGGACGGATCGCCGCCATCATTCTCCGGGCGATCGGCAGCAGCTTGCTTTCGGTGAACGGCCCTTTTAACGCCTGGCTCAAGATGCTGCCATACTTCGCGCGGTAGGGCCGATGCTCGAGCAGCTTCTGCGTCAAATAGTTATAGCCCGTGATCGGGACTAACGTGTCTTCTTGGATCTGCCCGTAGCAGTTTCTTCCCCATGTTCCTTCATAGTCCCACGGGATCATGCGGTACTTGCCGGTGCGCCGGTGCCGATAAATCGAGTAATTTTGCTCGAAGCCGTCGTAATTGCCGGTCAGGACGGCGCCGGCCAGCCAGCGCAAGTAATTGTCCACGTCCAGATGCTCCTGGAAATAAGCCGCCGCTTCCTTGCCCGACAAGTGTTGGAAACCGCGGATGAAGGACGCGAGACGGCCCCGTTCTTTTTCCCCGCCGAAGCGGTACTCGTAACCGGCAAGCAGAGACGACTTGGGTTCGCCGGATTCCGAGCGGAACAAGCTGAAATTCGCCATGTTGTTGATCGCGTAAAACAGCGAGATCGCCCCGATCCCCCTCCTGCGGAAAAAACGCCTGCCCACGCTTTCGATTTCCAAATAGACGCCGAGAGGCGTGGAATTGCGGTACAGGAGGACGTGCCTGCTTCGCGGGGCGGGAACGCCGATCATCGGAAAAAAAACGAACGAGAGCGCGTTGCGGATCAGCGACGGATCGTCGTACTCCGCGTTGTAATGGAAAGTCTCTTCTCCGCGCATGACGTCGTAGGAACGTTTCGGATACTCCCTCGTATGCCCGCCTCGGTACCGGATCCGGATCGGTTCCGTTTGTCCGTTCGTTTTCATGGCTGCCGAGACATATTGATCGGTCCACAGGTTCCGTTCCATTTCCGAAGCTGCCGACCCGCTCAAGATCAACGTTTTCACCGGTAATGACATGCCGAAAACGCCTTCCTCCCTGGACCGCAAAGTCAATTCATGTGCTTCAGCGTATGTCCAACGGTCAACAGCGGAAACGGCGGCCGTCTAGATCCTCGTTGCCTTACAAGGCATCCGGACATGAAAAAGACCGCCGACGCAGGCGGCCAGGCCTGGTGACGGTCTTATGAATGCTTATCGACGGCCGGAGTTCTTGCCGCCCTTACGCCCATGGCTGCCGGTACGATTCCCCGTTTTCGCGCCTCCCGTGCGTCCATGGCTGCCCGACTTGCCGCTTTTGGATCGCCCATGGCTGCCGCTGCTATGGCCCGACTTGCCGCTTTTGGATCGCCCGTGGCTGCCGCTGCGATGGCCCGACTTGCCGCTTTTGGATCGCCCGTGGCTGCCGCTGCGATGGCCCGACTTGCCGCTTTTGGATCGCCCGTGGCTGCCGCTGCGATGGCCCGACTTGCCGCTTTTGGATCGCCCGTGGCTGCCGCTGCGATGGCCCGACTTGCCGCTTTTGGATCGCCCATGGCTGCCGCTGCTATGGCCCGACTTGCCGCTTTTGGATCGCCCATGGCTGCCGCTGCGATGGCCCGACTTGCCGCTTTTGGATCGCCCGTGGCTGCCGCTGCGCTGGCCCGAATTGCCGCCTTCGGACCGACCGTGGCTGCCGCTGCGATGGCCCGCCTTGCCGCCTTCGGAAGGACCGTGGCTGCCGCTGCGATGGCCCGCCTTGCCGCCTTCGGAAGGACCGTGGCTGCCGCTGCGATGGCCCGCCTTGCCGCCTTCGGAAGGACCGTGGCTGCCGCTGCGATGGCCCGCCTTGCCGCCTTCGGAAGGACCGTGGCTGCCGCTGCGATGGCCCGACTAGCCGCCTGCGGAACGACCGTGGCTGCCGCTGCGATGGCCCGACTTGCCGCCTTCGGAAGGACCGTGGCTGCCGCTGCGATGACCCGACTTGCCGCCTTCGGAACGACCGTGGCTGCCGCTGCGATGGCCCGAATCGCCGTCTCTCTTCAAGATCGTGGCTTGTTGTTCACCGGGCTGATCCCATGCCCATTCCATTTATCGACACCTCCAGTGGAAAAAGATGGTTCATTCTATGAGACAGGCACCGATTTCGTATCGGGCATCTAACGGTCACCGGCCGCAAAAAGGGCGATTTCGAACCGCCAATTCGCGGATTTTCGTCGATATCGGACAACTTGCCGTATCTCTCGTTTGCCGCTCCACATAGATATGAACTATAAATTCACTTCCCCCGCATGTGTAAAGGAGGGACGAACTCAAAGGCAAGAAAAACGCATGCGGCCCCCTCTCCCCATCGCTGTCCGCCGATCGTCTTTCGTTTATCACCGTCAAGACGTTTTCCGACACTACCGCTAAAATCATTTCGATATCGAAAGGAGAATGTTGCATGTTTTTCATGGCTCCGCAACAAGCCCCGATCCAATATCAATTCCAGCCGCAGCGGCAACACTCGTCCTCCGGCAACCTGGGTCCGGCTCGGCAACTGATCGGCCGGCATGTCAAAATCAACCGCGGAGGTCCGGACTCCGTGGAAGGGGTGCTGCTGGCCGTAAACGGAGAAGTTCTCGTTCTGAAATCGAACGGCACGATCATCTATGTCAACGGCACGCACGTAAAAAGCATAACGGAAGGCAAATCCCAAGGCAGAAGCGGCGGTGGTTCCGGCGGCCGCAGCGGACAAGGTTCCGGCAGCGGAGGCATAAGCGCCGCCATCATTAACGCGAGCACCATAAACGGCGTGCTAGCCAGAATGCGCCAGCAGTTCATCCAAGTGAACCGGGGCGGTCCGGAAAAGCTCGAAGGCTTTCTCGCCAATATGGGCGACGACTTCATCCTGCTGATCGTGGGACGCGAATTCGTCCGGGTGCCGATCTTCCACATCAAAACGGTGAATTTCTCGGGCAAGAGCGGCGGCAATAAAAACAACAATAAAAATAACAACCAAAGCAACCGCAACCAATCGTCGGGAGGCAGACAATCCGGAGCCCAATCCAGCAACGGCAACCGCACCAGCGGCGGGCGGCAAAACCGCACCAGCGGCGGAAAGAAAAACCGCACCAGCGGCGGGCGCAACAACACGAGCGGCAATCGGAATCGCGGCCGCCGCTAATCCTCGGACAACCGCGATGAACGCCGCGACCGCGAAGGAGGTGCTACCGCCGAACCATGATCATGTATTTGAACCAACCGGTTTCCCTAACCGTCTCCGGAGGCCGTCTTCCGATCAAGGGCACGCTGGTGGATATAGGCCATGACATCTTGGTGCTGCATAACGGGACGCAGTTCCTGTACGTACCCATCGTCCATGTACAGCAATTGACCCGGTGCGCCGCCTCCGAAGCGGATTTCGGTCCGCCGCCCGACCCGCCGCTGGAAGGGACGGCGGAGTTGTCCTACCGCAAAGTGCTGATGAACGCCAAAGGCATGTTCTCCGAGCTATATATAACCGGCAATCAATCGGTCCACGGATATGTCACGAGCATCATGAACGATTTCTTCGTCTTCTACTCGCCGATGTATCGTTCGCTGTACGTCTCCATGCGCCATCTGAAAGCTTTGATTCCCTATCACGAGCAGACAACCCCCTACGCGCTCGAGCATGAGAAGTTTCCGGTCAATCCCGCGCCTGCGACGCTGGCGCGGACGTTCGACCAGCAGCTCAAGAAGTTCGAAGGGGAGTTCGTCGTACTCGACCTTGGAGAACACCCGGGCAAAATCGGTCTACTGAAGTCGGTATCGAGCAATTTGGTCGAGCTGGTCACCGCGGACGGTGCCCACACGTTCCTGCATCTGGATCATGTGAAAACGATACACAAACCGTAACGGAATTTCCGCCAAGGAACTTTAAATCAGGCGCCGACTTCACGCTGGCGCCTTTCGTGTGCGGTTATCCGCCGACGGATCATCGGTTGCACGCCGGAATAACGTCATGAACGGCAAAAAGTCCCTGCCTACTCTCCCGTAAGAGATTCGGCAGGGACTTTTTGCGTCGGCGGATTCCGGAGAGGACGGCTACTCCTTGTCCGACGGCCGTTTTAAGCCTTTGGAGAGCTTATCCACCGTTTTCGCGATCCGGGAAGCGCGGGTTTCCGCCTTCTTCGCTTCCAAGATCCAAGTGACGTATTCCTTTTTGTGGGAGGGGGCCAGCCTACCGAACGCGGCTTCGGCTTCCGGGGCGGCTTTCAGCGCGGCGAGCAGATCCTCGGGGGGCTCCGGCGGAGCTTCCGGCGCCCGGTTCGCTGCCGCCGCCCGCCGTTCCGCCGGAGACGGCCGGCTCTTCCCGACCGCTTCCCGCGGACGGAAGCGCATGGCCGACCAGGTGTCGTCGACCGATACGAGAGCGATGCCTTCCCAGCCTGCATCGGACACCGGCTTCCATCCCGCGTCGCGGTTGATGTCCGTTTTCAGCTTGGACGTCCCTTTCGGATAGCACAACCACAGCAAGCCGTCCGGCTTGACGGCCCGGATCGCGGAAGGCGCCAGCCGCTCGACGTCGGCGGCGCTACGGTTGAACGCCAAGACGAAATCGTAATCGGCTTCCGCCCCCGGTTCGAGCGATGCGGCGGCTTCCGTCAAACCGAGGGCCGGCAGGAAGCCATCCGGCGCCTCCAGCACCGCGATCCGTCCGCCGGAAGGCAATCGAAGCTTTTTCGCGAGCGCTTCATCCATTCCGTTTCGCTCCCTTGCCTTCCAGCAGCTCGCGGATCACGACGCTGACCATGATCAATCCGGCGACCGGAGGCACGTAAGCGTTGCTCGCCGGCGGCTGCTGCGCTTTGCGGATTTCCTTGGGCGCGTTTTCCGGCACGATCCGCTGCGTAACGTCTTCTCTCGGCTTGATCGGCTCTTCGGTCGAGAAGACGACTTTCACGCCTTTCTTGATTCCTTCTTTGCGAAGCTTGTGACGGATGACGCGGGCGATCGGATCCATGGTCGTCTTCGATATGTCGGCCACCTGGAAGCGCGTCGGATCCATCTTATTCGCCGCTCCCATGCTGGAGATCAGCGGAATGTCCCGCTTCAGGCATTCCTTGATCAGATGGATTTTATACGATACCGTGTCCGAGGCGTCGATCACGTAATCCAACGGGAACTTAAACAGCTCTTCGTGCGTTTCCTCGGTATAGAACATGCGCAAGGCGACCGCGTCGCAGTCCGGGTTGATCAGCTTGATGCGATCGCGCATCAGGTCCGCCTTCGGTTGCCCGATCGTCGTGGTCAGCGCATGGATCTGGCGGTTGATGTTCGTGATGTCGACGACGTCCTTATCGATCATCACGATGCGGCCGACGCCGGTTCTCGCCAGCGCTTCCGCCGCAATCGAACCGACGCCGCCGATGCCCAGCACCGCGACCGTGCTGCCCTTCAGAACCTCAAGCCCTTCCGGGCCGACGGCAAGCTCCGTTCGGGAGAATTGATGCAGCATGTGACCATTCCGCTCCTTTGCGCCAAGTTTAGGCGTTGGTTTCGGCCGTTGCCTGCTGTCCGGCCGGCGCAGCCGCTTTCTCCTTGGCCGCGAGCGCCTTGGCCGACAGCCGGATATGAAGCTCTTCGAGCTGGCGGTCGGCAACCTCGGACGGCGCGTCGGTCAGCAAATCGGTCGCGCTGGCCGTCTTCGGGAACGCGATCGTCTCGCGCAGGTTCGTGCGGCCGGCAAGCAGCATGACGAGCCGGTCCAGGCCGAAGGCGATGCCGCCGTGCGGCGGGGTGCCGTATTCGAACGCGTCCAGGAAGAAACCGAACCTCTCCTTCGCTTCCTCCAAAGTAAAGCCGAGCGCCTTGAACATTTTTTCCTGCACGTCCCGGCGGTAAATCCGCATCGAACCTCCGCCCACTTCGTAGCCGTTCAGCACGATGTCGTACGCTTGCGCGCGGATCGCGCCCGGGTCGGTGTCGAACAGCGGCAGGTCCTCGTCGCGCGGACGGGTGAACGGATGGTGCTCGGCCACCCAGCGCTTCGCCTCCTCATCCCATCCGAGCAGCGGGAAGTCTACGACCCAGAGGAACTTGAACGCCTTGTCGTCGATGAGCCCTTGTTCCCGGCCGACCTTCAGGCGCAGGTTGCCCATGACGTCGGCGGCGACCTTCAGCTTGTCCGCGGAGAAGCAGAGCAAGTCGCCTTCTTCCACGCCGAGCTTCTCGGTCAAGGCGGCGATCTCCTCCGGCTTGAAGAACTTCACGATCGGTCCGCGCCACTCGCCGTCCTTCACGGTGATCCACGCGATGCCTTTGCCGCCGTAACGGGCGGCGAACGGCGCCAGATCGTCGAGCTCCTTGCGGGTCCAGGACGCGCAGCCTTTGGCGTTCAGCGCCTTGACGACGCCGCCGGAAGCCGCGACGGAAGCGAACACCTTGACGTCGCTGCCGCGGACGATGTCCGTGACGTCCTGGATCTCCAGCCCGAAGCGCAGGTCCGGCTTGTCGGAGCCGTATTTATGGATGGCATCGCGATAGGTCAGGCGTTGGAACGGCGTCTCGATCTCCACGCCGATCGTTTCGCGGAACAACCTGGCCATTAGGGTTTCCATCATGCCGAGCAATTGATCCTGGGACAGGAACGACGTCTCGATGTCGACCTGGGTGAACTCCGGCTGCCGGTCGGCGCGCAGGTCCTCGTCCCGGAAACAGCGGGCGACTTGATAGTAACGCTCGAGTCCGCCGACCATGAGCAGCTGCTTGAACAGCTGCGGCGACTGCGGCAAGGCGAAAAATTCGCCCGGATGGACGCGGCTGGGCACCAGATAGTCGCGGGCGCCTTCCGGCGTGCTGAGCGTTAAGATCGGGGTTTCGACGTCGATGAACCCGTTCTCGTCGAGGTAATCGCGGAACACCTTGGTCGCCTTCGAACGCAGCCGCAGCGTTTTCTGCATTTCCGGACGCCGGAGGTCCAGGTAACGGTATTTCAGGCGCAGCGACTCGTCCACTTCCACGCCATCCTCGATCGGAAACGGAGGCGTCTTGGCGGCGTTCAGAATCTCGACGTCCGTCACCCGCACCTCGATTTCCCCCGTCGGGATGTTCGGGTTGTACGTTTCGGGGTCGCGGTCGACGACCTTCCCTTGCACCGCCAGCACGTATTCGTTTCTCGCCCGGCTGGCGATTTCCAATGCCTGAGAGGATATTTCCGGGTTGAAGACGATTTGCACGATACCCGTGCGGTCGCGCAAGTCGATGAACAGGAGACCGCCGAAATCGCGCCACCCCTGCACCCAACCGTTCAAAACGACCGTTTCTCCTACCTGCCGCTTGGACAGCGTTCCGCAATCTTGGTTTTTGAGCATCATTGGTTTTCGTTCCCCTTTTTCGCTTCGTTTAGGATTTGCCGAACGACTTCCGCAAGTTCCGCCGCGGGAACCTGCCGCTGCTCGCCCGTCCCCATGTCCTTCAGCCCGATTTCACTGCGGTCCAGCTCGTCGTCGCCGAGAATCGCGGTGAATTTGGCGTTCAGGCGGTCCGCCGCCTTGAACAGCGCCTTCGGCTTGCGGCCCTGATAATCCCGCTCCGCCGACAACCCGCTTGCCCGAAGCCGGTGGATCAAGCCCGGCAGCTCCCGCTCCGCGCGTTCGCCGAAGCCGATCACGAACACGTCGACGCCGGCGTCCAGATCCGGACGCACGTTCTGGCTTTCCAGGAGCAGCAGCGTGCGTTCGAGCCCGATCCCGAGGCCGACGCCCGGACGGTCGTCCCCGCCGACTTCCGCCACCAGGCCGTTATAGCGCCCGCCGCCGCCGATCGTGTCGATGGAGCCGATGCCCTGGGCCTTGTATTCGAAAGCGGTATGCGTGTAATAATCGAGCCCGCGGACGAGCCGGGGATTGATCCGGTACGGGATGTCCATCGCGTCCAGGCATTCGCGAACCCGGGCGAAATGCGCTTCGGCCTCCTCGTCCAGGCTGTCCAGGATGGAAGGCGCGCCTTCGAACTTGTCCTGGTCCGTCTTGCAGTCCAGCACGCGCAGCGGGTTGCGGTCCATCCGCGACTGGCAGTCCTTGCAGAGCCGATCCCGCATCGGTTCGAGGAAGGCCAGCAGCTTGGCGCGGAAAGCGGTCCGAATCGCCGGCGTGCCGACGGAGTTGATTTCGACCGTAATGCCGCTCAAGCCGACTTCCCGGTAGAACTGCCAGCCCAGCGCGATCACTTCCGCGTCCAGCGCCGGATCGCCGGAGCCGATCGCCTCCACCCCGAACTGGTGGAACTGGCGGTACCGGCCGGCCTGCGCCCGCTCGTACCGGAACATCGGGCCGATGTAGTACAGCTTGGCAATGTCGGGTTCGCCGTACAGCTTGTTCTCCACGTACGACCGGACCACGCCGGCCGTGCCTTCGGGACGAAGCGTCATGCTCCGGTCGCCGCGGTCCGTGAACGTGTACATCTCTTTTTCCACGATGTCGGTCGTTTCGCCGACGCCCCTCTGGAACAGTTCCGTCGTCTCGAAAATCGGCGTGCGGATTTCCCGGTAGCGGTATCTCCGGCAGACGTCCCGCGCCGTCCGCTCGACGAATTGCCAGGCTTCGACCGTGCCGGGGAGAATATCCTGCGTGCCCGGCGGTTTTTGAAACGCCATTCGCGTTCATCCTTTCTTTTTAGCGAGAAAATGAAGCTTGCGGTGAAAGAGGGGAACGAAAAAAGCTTCCGTCCCAAACGCTTGTCTGGGACGGAAGCCTGTCGCTCCCGCGGTACCACCCGAACTTCGAAACCGCTCGCGCGGATTTCGCTCTCCGTAACCGGTTAACGCCCGGCGCACGCCGCGGCTCTACTGGGCAAATTGCCGTTCGCGCCGGGTTCTCGGGGATGTCGTTCGTCCGTTCATCGCCGGAAAGCTTGCAGCCGGAGGCTTTCCTCTCTGGGGGCTTGGGGGCGGAGTACTTCTTCCCGTCATCGAATTTCTTGAACCGATACAATTGCCTTATATTGTACCAAAGAAAATAACCTGCCGTCAATTCCGGCAGGTTCAAGAAAATCTATATCGAAAAAGGGGGTCATCTTTATCCTAACCGATCCGTTTTAAGGAACCGTGAACGGGGGATTACAATTTGATGACAAATAGCCGGATCGCTTCCACCTGCTGGCGAGTCATCATTCTAACGGACACAGCTGACGTTATGCGGGTGGATTCCGGTCACTTCCATTTCTAACGGACACGGCAGCACTTATTCGAAACAAAAAACGTTTACGACAGTGATTTGGATGCCATTAAGGGCTGTCATGTCCGTTACGATTCGTCATTCACCTGATTCGGCTAAATAGCGGCCTTGGTGACCGTTAGGTTTCCAAGATGGTCGATCCAGCCCCCATAACGAACGTACGGAGTTAGACCAACCGCTCACCCGATCGCCAAACCCGGCGCCGTCGTCCGGGACGCGTTCCACTTCTCCAACGCCTCAAGCTTCAAATCGACGTACTTCCGGTACGTGTCGATGTAAGCCTTCGGCTCCTTCGGATTGGCGAGCCGCGTGATTTCGCCCGTCCGGGCGTCCACCCATTTGCTCGTCGCTCCGCAGCCCAGCCCTACGATCGACTGCATCTCTTCGATGATCAAAATATTGTACAAGCTGTCCATGCCCGGCAGCGCGTACCCGACGTTTTCGAGATTGCCCAAAATGTTCTTCTGCCGATATAAATAGTACGGCGCGTAACCATGGCGTTCCGTCCATGCCACCGCATCGTCCATCATCCGGCCGATTTCCTCCCGCGTCGCCACCCGGTATTTCTCTTCTCCCCGGTGCAGCGTCATTTCCGAAGCCCGCTTGAAACTCAGCGTATGCACGGTGAGCGACTCCGGCATCAGTTTCTCCGTCTCCGCCAGCGTATGCGCGAACGTCTCCGGGCCTTCGCCGGGCAAGCCGATGATGAGGTCCATGTTGATATTGTCCATGCCGTGCCTCCGCGCCAGCCAAAACTTCTCGATCGTCTCTTCCACGGAATGATGGCGGCCGATCACGTCGAGCGTCTCCTGCGTGTAGGATTGCGGGTTGATGCTGATCCGGCGGATATTCCATTTTTTCAGCACGTCCAGCTTCTCCGGCGTGATCGTATCCGGACGCCCCGCTTCCACGGTCAGCTCCCGGATGCCCGCGACGTCGGGAAACGAGGCGTACATCTCGGCATACAGCGCGTCCATTTCCTCCGCCGTGATGCTGGTCGGGGTGCCGCCTCCGAAATAGACGGTCGTGATGCGCACGCCGTTGTCGCGGAACCATTGGCCGATCACGCGGATCTCTTCGTGCAGGCCGTGAAGGAAGCCGTTCACCGATCCTTGGCGGCCGTTAATGTCATACGCGGGAAACGTGCAGTAGGCGCACTTGGTCGGACAGAACGGAATGCCGATGTAGACGCTGACTTCGTTCCGGAGATCGTACAAATCGGGCAACGCCTGCAGCTGGCGGTCCACGATACGCTCCATGAGCGCGATCTTGTCCTCCGTGACCAGATAGTCCTCCCGCAGCGTCCGGCGGACCTCCTCGCGATGCCGCCCGCGGCGCAGTCCGTCGTGCAGCAGCTTCGTCGGCCGGACGCCGGTCAGTATCCCCCACGGCTGCACGATGCCGGTCTCGCGCGTCAGTGCCTCGACGAGCGCCCGGCTGGCGGTATTCCGCTCGATTTTCCGGCGTTCCTCCGGAGTCTGCGCCCCGCGCAGGCTGCCGGATTGCTCGACCCGCAAGGCAGCCCTGCCGCCAACGCGCAGTTCCGCGACAACCGTTGCCGTGCCGCCGCTTTCCTCCAGCGTCAGCCGCACCTCGACATCCGCTTCGGAACGGCCCTCCGGACCGAACGTCACCTCCGGACTCTCGTAAAACAACGGCACAATATGGCAAAGCGACCGTTCCCAAGTCGAATCGGCCGCCGTCAAATGAACTTTCATGTTCGTTCTTCCCCTCTCCCGTCTTCCAAGGCCGAGCCCGACGAGCCGAAGCGTCAGCCCCGCCCGCCCGGTCGATCCCGCCTGCCGCCCCGGAATCCGCCCGGCAGCCCGAATTCGTCCGCGAACTCCGCGCGTACGCTGTCGCCGAACGTCATGGCCTCCCGGCGATCCGCGGGGATCGCTTCGTTCGCCAATCGTTCGATTTCCCTCTCTTTGCGCGATTGTCTCACGGCCGGTCCTCCTTCCATTTTACGCGAAAATGGGTTTCAGACCTAGTGTTGCCGCGTCGAACCGATTTCAATCCGGATGCCTTGCTTCGTCCGGCCCACCTTTCCTGCCTTGCGCTTATGCCCGGCTGTCGACGATCAACGTGACGGGACCGTCGTTCACGAGCGACACGTCCATCATGGCGCCGAATCGTCCCGTTTCCACCGTTAACCCGCGTTCCCGCAGCAGGGCGTTAAACCGGTCGTACATCGCTTCCGCCTTCTCGGGACGGGCCGCCCCCATGAAGTTCGGGCGCCTGCCCTTGCGGCAGTCGCCGTACAGCGTAAACTGCGAGACGGACAGGATGCCCCCGCCGATCTCCTGAACGGACAAATTCATCTTGCCGCCGTCGTCTTCGAAAATCCGCAAACCCGCCAGCTTGTCCGCCATCCAAACGAGATCGGACTCCTCATCCTCCTGGCCGATTCCGACCAGCAGAAGCAAGCCCCGGCCGATTTGCCCCGTTACTTCGCCTTCCGCCGTCACTCGGCCTTCGGACACCCTTTGCGCCACGACTTTCAAGCTCACGCTACCTCCGAATCTCTATTTCTATTGCATCATCCGCTGCACGGAGAAAATGTCCCGGACCCGTTTGATTTTCTCCACCACCGACTGCAGGTGATCCTTGTTGCGGATGAGTATGGTCATATGGATAATGGACATTTTGTTCTTGTCGGAACGGCCGGACACGGCCGAAATGTTCGTCTTGCTCTCCGACACGGCCTGCAGCACTTCGTTGAGCAGTCCGCGGCGGTCGTGGCCCAGGATTTCGATTTCGACGCTGTAGTTCGCGTCGACCGAATCTTCCCATTCCACATCGATGACGCGTGCGGCCTCTTCGCCGTCCGCGGCCGTCGGAATGTTGGAACAGTCCGTGCGGTGCACGGATACGCCGCGCCCCCTCGTGATATAGCCGATGATGTCATCCCCCGGCACCGGATTGCAGCAGCGGGCGAAACGGACCAGGAGGTTGTCCGCCCCCTTGACCCGGACGCCATGCGTCGGGCGTCTGCGGGTAGCCGCGGCCGAGCCTGGGCTGGCCTTCAGCTCCTTCACTTCCGAGGTCAGCTGGATCTGCTGGGCTTCTTC
This sequence comes from Cohnella caldifontis, assembly GCF_029360585.1. Lineage (GTDB taxonomy): Bacteria > Bacillota > Bacilli > Paenibacillales > Paenibacillaceae > Cohnella > Cohnella caldifontis. The sequence goes on from NZ_JAQZSJ010000002.1 coordinate 488,229, forward strand.
CGTTTCCTTGCGCAGCTTCTCCGTCAGACGGGTGCAAATTTGGGCGGCGGTAATGCCGGCGAATCCGATGGCCGACATCATGTCTTCCGAGTCATGGAACGCGAACTTTTTGGCGACTTCGAGCAGCCGGTCCTCGGTCATCCACTCCGAAGGCTCCAGACCGATCCGCCGGAGCTCCCGCTCGAGCATTTCCCGCCCTTTCTCGACGTTCTCCTCGCGTTTCTCCTTCTTGAACCATTGCCGGATTTTCGCCCGGGCGTGGGACGATTGCGCGATTTTGAGCCAATCCTGACTCGGACCGTAGGAATGCTTGGACGTCAAAATTTCCACGATATCGCCGGTTTTCAGCTTGTGGTCGAGCGGCACGATCCGGCCGTTCACCTTCGCGCCGATCGTCCGGTTGCCGACCTCGGTATGGACCCGGTAAGCGAAATCGAGGGGGACCGAACCCGCGGGCAGCTCGAACACCTCGCCTTTGGGCGTAAACACGAACACGAGGTCGGTGAAAAAGTCCATTTTGACCGATTCCATGAACTCTTTCGCGTCCCGGGTTTCCTGCTGGAGCTCGATGATCTCGCGGACCCAGTTCATCTTCTCCCCGAACGTTCCCGGCGCGACCCCTTGATCTTTGCCGTCCTTATAAGCCCAGTGGGCCGCGATGCCGAACTCGCTCGTCCGGTGCATCTCGTACGTCCGGATCTGCACTTCGGTCGGCTCCCCGTTGGGACCGACGATCGTCGTGTGCAGTGATTGGTACATGTTCGCCTTCGGCATGGCGATGTAGTCCTTGAACCGTCCCGGCATCGGCTTCCAGAGCGTATGGATGATGCCCAGGGTGGCGTAACAGTCCTTCACGTTGTCCACGAGGATGCGGATGGCGAGCAGGTCGTAAATTTCGTCGAACTGCTTGTTCTTCGACGACATTTTCTTGTAGACGCTGTAAATGTGCTTGGGGCGGCCGCTGATGTCGCCCTGGATGCCCATTTCGTTCAGCTTCTCGCGGATTTTGGCGATCAGGTCGTTAATGTATTGCTCGCGTTCGGCGCGCTTCATCTTCATCAGGTGGGCGATCCGGTAATACTGCTGGGGGTTCAGGAAACGGAGCGCGATGTCTTCCATTTCCCACTTGATCGTGCTGATCCCGAGGCGGTGGGCGATCGGACAGTAGATTTCGAGCGTCTCGTGCGCGATGCGGCGCTGGCTCTCCTCCGATTGGAACTTCAGCGTCCGCATGTTGTGCAGCCGGTCCGCCAGCTTAATGAGGATAACGCGGATGTCGTTGGCCATGGCCACGAACATTTTGCGGTAGTTTTCGTTCTGCTGCTCTTCCTTGGACCGGAACTGGATCCGTTCCAGCTTGGTCAGGCCGTCCACGAGTCCCGCCAGCGTCTCGCCGAAACGGGCCTGCAGGTCGTCCAGCGTGACGTTCGTGTCTTCGACGACGTCATGCAGCAAGGCGGCTTCGATCGTGGCGACGTCCATCTGCATGCCCGCCAGGATTTCCGCCACCGCCACGGGGTGTTGGATATAGGGTTCACCCGATTTGCGCGTCTGTCCCCGGTGCGCTTCTTCCGCGAATTCGTACGCGTCCCGGATCCGCTTCAAGTCTTGTTCCTTCATATAACCCGAAGCTTTGTCCAGAAGCTGCTCGATGCCCATTGCTTGTATCCTTTCCACGGCTATGCCACCGCGATTTCCCTAGAGATATTCCTTTCATTATGCCTCTTGACGGCGGGAAACGTCAACCGTCGACAATTTGGCGCGGCCGGCTCCGGCGGTCCTGCTTCCATCTGGAAAGGCTTTACCTGTCGATACGTTGTCAGAAGCTGTAAACTAGGAAAGACTTTGATTGAACACCATGTTGGGGAGGATTTCCGTGAAAAGAGAAATCGGCGTCAGCGAACGGCCGCCCGGCGGTCAAAGCTTGTTCCTGAGCCTGCAGCATCTGTTCGCGATGTTCGGCTCGACCGTGCTGGTGCCCACGCTGCTGGGCGTGGACCCGGCCATCTGCCTGCTGATGAACGGCATCGGCACGCTGCTCTACATTTGGATCTGCAAAGGCCGCATACCGGCGTACCTCGGCTCGAGCTTCGCGTTTATCGCGCCCGCGGGCGCGGTCATCGGCACCGTTCAAGCCCCGAACATGGGATACGGGGCGGCGCTTGGCGGCTTTATCGCGGCGGGGGTCGTCTTTACCGCAGTGGCCTTGATCGTCCGGTCGGCCGGCACGAAGTGGCTCGACGTCGTGTTCCCGCCGGCGACGATGGGGGCGATCGTCACGGTCATCGGCCTGGAGCTCGTGCCTACCGCGGCCGGGATGGCGGGCTGGATTTCCGGCGGCGAGGCGGACTGGACCCCGGACGCCCAAACGATCGTCCTCTCCACCGCCACGTTATTGATTACGGTGCTCGGGTCCGTCCTGTTCCGGGGATTTTTCAAAATCATCCCGATCCTGATCGGGATCGTGTCGGGTTACCTGCTGGCATGGGCGATGGGGATGGCCGATTTCAGCGGGGTCCGCGATTCCGCTTTCTTCGATTGGCCGACGTTTACGGCGCCGGAGTTCAAATGGGTGGCGATCGCCACGATCGTCCCCGCCGCGCTGGTCGTCATCGCCGAGCATATCGGCCACCTGATCGTCACCGGCAATATCGTGGGCAAGGACCTGTCGAAAGACCCCGGTTTGCATCGCTCTTTGCTTGGCAACGGGATCTCCACGATTCTCTCCGGCTTCGTCGGTTCCACGCCGAATACGACGTATGGGGAAAATATCGGCGTGCTGGCCATTACGCGGGTCTATTCCACGTTCGTCATCGGAGGAGCGGCGGTCATCGCGATCGTTCTCTCGTTCTTGGGCAAGTTCTCCGCGCTGGTGAAGGCGATCCCGACGCCCGTCATGGGCGGCGTTTCCCTGCTGCTCTTCGGCGTCATCGCCGCTTCCGGCCTGCGCATGCTCGTCGAATCCAAAGTCGACTACGGCAAGCCTTCCAATCTGCTGCTGACGACGGTCGTGCTCGTGACGGGGCTGTCGGGCGTGAAAATCGCCATCGGCGACTTCACGCTGTCCGGCATGGCGCTCGCCACCGTTGCCGGCATCTTGCTGAGCCTCTTGTTTAAACTATTCGAGGTCAGCCGGATTTCGAACGACGAAGAAGCGGATAACGGACACTGAAGCCTAAGCCAAAAACGCAACCTTCCCGGATCTCCGCGGAAGGTTGCGTTTTTTAGAGTGCCGTTTCGCGCGAATTAATAGGTGACCAAAGATTGCACTTCGATGCCTTGGAGCTTGTCCCGTCCGTTCAGGTAGCTAAGCTCGATCAGGAACGCGGCGCCTACGATTTCCCCCTGCAGCTGGCGGATCAGGTTGATCGTCGTCGAAATCGTGCCCCCGGTAGCCAGCAGATCGTCCGCGATCAGCACTTTCTGCCCCGGCTGGATGGCGTCTTTATGCATGGCCAAGCGGTCTTTGCCGTATTCCAGGTCATACGCGGCCTCGATCGTATCCCCCGGCAGCTTGCCGCTTTTGCGGATCGGCACGAAGCCGACGCCGAGCGCCAAGGCGAGCGGAGCCCCGATCACGAACCCGCGGGCTTCGGGACCGGCCACGAGGTCGATGTCCATGCCGCCGACTTTCCGTTTCATTTCCTCGATCGCCGCACGGTAGACATCCCCGTTTTTCAGCAGCGTCGTGATGTCCTTGAAGCGGATGCCGGGTTGGGGGAAATCGGGGATCACCCGGATATAATCTTTGAAATCCATCGGTTTGATCATGCTCCTTTGAATGGAAACTTCCGACACCGATTATACACTTTTTGCCTCGCCGATGACCAGCGGACAATCCGTCCGGCTACTGGCTTTCTCCGCCGCGCCTTCCCCTGACGGCCGCTGCGCCCAAGCCTTCAGCCTGTCGATCGGCCAATCGGGAAACGCGGCCGCTTCCGCCTGGCGAAGCATGCGCATATACCTCTCCGACTCCTCCAGCTTTCTGCGGGGCGGATCCGGAACGATCGAACGCTCCGCGCCCTTCGCCCGGATAAAGCGAAGCTCCTCGAACACGTCCTGGATCAGCCGTACGGCCTGCAGCGGCAGGCCGGTCAGCGTCGCGGCGCGATGAAGGAAACCGTCCGGCCCGTCGATCCATGTCCCTTGGTTTTTGAGCAGGGCGTACACCCGCGCGAAATCGTTCCGATCCAGCGGGGGTTGGCACGGGCGGTCCCGGTTCAAACCTGCGGCGAACACGTACACCTTCTCCCAGCACGCTCGCCCGAACGCCTTATCCTTCAGCAGCCGGACGTCCTCTTCCCGATCCGGCAGCCCGATCAGCACGAGCGTACGAAGGGGGACGGCCGAACTGCGGAAGACGGGGATAACGCCGGAGGTTGCGGCCTCGCTCCGATCGGCATCCGCGTCTATAGCGAATTCCGACAGCGGGGAAACCGCGTTATCCGCTCCCAGCCGGCCGGCAGCCGACGCGGCGATTTGCGGCGTCGCGCACACCACGGAGAGCCGGCCCGGCCCATTCCCGGCGAGACGCGCGATCTCCTTCCAAGGATCTTCCGAATTCCTCCGGTCGATCCACTCCAACTCCTCGCTTCGGATATCTTGGATCGTGAACTGGACCTTCCGGCTCCCGTTCCACTCGTTCACGCCCAGCTCGCCGAGCATATCCACGCGCCTTCCGGCCGGAAGGCGCTCCGCCAGCCCTCCCCAGCCGAATCCGACCGCTTCCAGCTTCCGTTCCTGCTGTCCGACCGTCAAACGGACGTGCTGGCTTTCCTTGCCCATCGTCCGGCATTCCCGAACGCTGGCCCCCTGGATCAGCAAGCGGGGAACCGGGTGTCCGTTGCCGAACGGCTCCAGCATCGCCAGCGCCTCCGCCGCCTCCAGCGTCAACTCCTCCAGGGCGCAGACGAGATCGGCCTGTTTCTTCGGCTGCCAATCTTCCGGTTTCAACCGTTCCAAGGCCAGACGGTGAAGCTTCTCTTCCAGGTTCGCTATGTACTCGGTCCGAATGGTCAGCCCCGCGGCGGCTTGATGCCCGCCGAAATGCTCCATCCATTCCGAACAATCGGCCAGCGCCCGGTAGAGGTCGAAGCCGTCGATCGAGCGAGCCGATCCTTTGGCGGTGCCCTTCTCCGCATCCTCCGCGAGCACGATCGCCGGCCGGTAATGCCGCTCCACCAGCTTGGAAGCGACGAGCCCGGCGATCCCCGCGTTCCAGCCGGCTCTCGACAATACGATCACGCTCGGCCCGTCTCCTCCGAAGCTCCGCTTCCTTTCCTCCCAGAGCGCCTCCGCTTCCGCCAGCGTCTCGTCGACCAGCCGCTGCCGCAACGCGTTGAGGCGGTCCAAATCCTTCGCCAGCCGCTCCGCTTCCCCGGGATCTTCCGTCGTCAGCAGCCTTACGGCGCCGTCGGCCCGCTCCAACCGTCCGCCCGCGTTCAGCCGCGGCGCCAGGCCGAAGCCGATCCGGCCGCTCGACAGCTCGGCCGGCGTCGTGCCGCACGCCGCCGCCAGCGCCCGGATCCCCGGCGTAGGCGTCGTGCGCAAGCGCGCGAGTCCCAGCCGGACGATCGTCCGGTTCTCGCCCACGAGCGGCATCAGATCGGCCACGGTCCCGATCGCGGCCAGATCCGCCAGATGGACGGGCAGCCGTCTCAGCAGCACCTCGGCCAGCCGGAACGCCACGCCCGCCCCGCAGAGCCCCTTGAACGGATACGGACAGCCGGGCTGCTTGGGGTTCACGAGCGAGTAGGCTTCCGGCAGCACGGCGGGCGGTTCGTGGTGGTCCGTCACGACGACGTCCATGCCGAGCTCCCGGGCGTAGGCGATCGGTTCCGCCGCGCTGATGCCGTTATCCACCGTGACGATCAGGGAAACGCCCGCTTCCTTCGCCAAGAAGGCGGCGTTTCGGTTCAACCCGTAGCCCTCCAGGCTCCGGTGGGGGATATAGGTATCGAACAACGCGCCTAATTCGGACAGCAAACGCGTCATGAGAGCGGTCGAGGTCACCCCGTCCGCGTCGTAATCGCCGTAGACCCGGATCCGCTCGCCGTCCGCGATCGCCCGCCGAATGCGCTCCGCCGCTTCCGGCATGCCCTTCATGAGCAGCGGGTCGGCCAGATCCGTTCCGTCCGCGGGACGGAAGAAAGCAGCCGCTTCCTCCTCGGTCCAGCCCCGGGAAACGAGGACGCGGGCGGCCAGCGGCGGGATCCCCAGGCGCCGCGCCCATTCCCCGGCCAACCGTTCGTCCGCTTGCTTCCATTCCCATCGATACCGGGCGGGAATCATGCCGTCCCCTCCTTCTAGATTTTCCGATTCAAAAACAAATCCGCCGCCAAGCGGCGGCGGATTTCGGACGAGAGCCGTCACTGCAGCAGCGATGACCATTCTTCATCCTGATGATTGGATTTGTAAGGATAACCCGGGTCGTACGGCTGTACCTGGACGGCCGCGTCGGAGACGTGCAGGAACCGCTTCGTCAAGTGCCGACGCACCCGCATGGCGATATCATGGCCTTCCGCCACGCTGATCCGCGGGTTCACCCGGATCGCCGCGTCGACGACGAGGTAATGGCCGTGTTCCCTGACGCGAACCTCATCGACGGCTACGACGCCTTCGATTCCCTGCACGGCTTCCTTGAGCATCCGAATGTCGACGTCGTTCGGCGCCGCGGGCTCCGATTGCCGGGCGACGCCGGCCGTCAGCCGGCATCCCATCCGGATCACGAATACCGAGACCACGATTCCCGCCGCCGGATCGCAGGCGTATAACGCCGGCATTTCCAGTACGTTCCCGAACGAAGCCGCCGTCGCGCCGGCCAGCGCGGCGAACGAAGCCGCGTAATCGGAGCGGCTTTCCCCGCTCCGATCCGAACGGAGTCCCAGCTTCTCCGCCCGGAATCTCCGATAGCGGACCAAGCCTTCCCGCGCCGCCAATCCGGCTGCGGCGGCCGCAACGGCTCCCCATCCCGGCGCCTTGGAAGGACCGGACGCGAGCTCCTTGGCGGAGGACAGTCCGACCTCCAGACCGGCCACGAGCAGCACCGCCGACAATACGATCGAAATGACCGATTCCGGGTTCCGCGCGCGCTGGGAAGCTTTCCGCAAACCGAAGTAGGACGTGAGCGCGCTGGCGGAGGACGCGGCCGATTGGCACGCGTCGCCAAGCAGCGCCTTGCTGCCGGTCAGGAAGCCAGCGGCGCCTTTGAACAACGACAAGCCGAACAGTCCGCATGCCGAGACGAGCGCGCCGCGTTCCGCCGCTCCGGCCCGATGACCCCTAATCATGAGCGCCACTCCTTCATGAGCCGTATGTCAGGTTGAAGCAGCGAGGATTCCGGAGAGAAACGCGTCCGGTTACGAAGCGCTTGGCGCCTTGGCGGCTTTCTTCGGCACCGATTTCCCCCGAAGCAGCAGCCACAGCGGGCTGGCGATGAAGATCGAGGAATAAGCGCCGGTGAACAAACCGAAAATCATGGCGAGCGAGAACAGCTTGATCGATTCGCTGCCGAAAATGAACAAGCATATCGCTGCAACCAACACCGTAATGACCGTATTGATGGAACGCGTCAGCGTCTGCCAGACGCTCCGGTTCACGAGCACTTCGAGGTCGTGCGGCGTTTTGAGCTTCGCGAAGCGAAGGTTCTCCCGGATCCGGTCGAAAATAACGACGGTGTCGTTGACCGAATAACCGATGATCGTGAGCACCGCCAGAATGAACGGCAGGTTGACCTGCAGCCGGAAAATCGAGAACAGGCTGATGACGACGAAAGCGTCGTGAAGCAAGGAGACGACCGCCGCGACCGCGAAGCGCCACTCGAAGCGGATCGTCAGATACAGGATGATGCCCACGCTGGCGATCGCCATGCCGATGATCGCGTTCCGTTGCTGTTCCTTGGCGATGTCCGCGTCGACGATGTTCACTTCATAGATCGCTTTGGGGTCGATTTGCTGCGTGAAATCCGCCCGGAATTGCTTTTCCTGTTGATCGGTCAACGGGTCCTTGAAACGGATCGACAGGCGGTTCTCGGCGACCGTGATCGTGTGCTCCCCGAGCGAATGGGCGCTCATGAACTGTTCGGCGGTCGCTTTGTCTACCGGTTTGGAGAGCGAGATGTCCACCGACGTTCCGGACCGGAAGTCGATGCCGTAATTCAGCCCGAAGACCGACAGGAAAATGATGCCGAGCAACGTGATCACGAGGGAGAAAGCGAAAAACGGCTTGCTCGCTTTGACGAAATTGAATTTCTTCTCATCATATTCAGAGCGCACGGATTTCACTCTCCTTCACGCCGTAGTAGCCCAGCTTCGTAAACTTGCCGCTCTGAATGAGAAGGTGGAGCAGGAGTCGCGGGAAAAACACGTTCGTCGCGATGTTGATGATGATGCTCCACATGAGCACGACGGCGAAACCTTTGACGGAGCCTTGTCCCATGTAGTAAAGGACGGCGCCCGCGATCAGGTTCGTGATATGCGCGTCGATGACGGTCCGGAAGCTGTTCTTGGAGCCGGCGCGGAGCGAGGAGGTCAGCGTTTTGCCGCTGCGCAGCTCGTCCTTGATCCGTTCCGCGATGATGATGTTGGAGTCGACGGCGATCCCGATGCCCAGGATGAAGGCCGCGATGCCCGGCAGCGTCAGCGTGGCGCCCATGAGCCAGAAGACGCCCAGCAGCACCCAGACGTACACGATCAAGCAAATGCTGGCGACGGCGCCCGGGATCCGGTAAAAGCCGATCATGAACAACAGGATGAGAATGGAAGCGATACCGCCGGCAAGCAGCGTATCGTTCAAAGATTTCTGTCCGAGCGTGGCTTCCACGCTCTGGGTGTATTTCTCGGTCAGCTTCAGCGGCAAGGCGCCGAGGTTAATGACTTCGGCCAGGTTGCGGGCGTCCTCGATCGTATTCTGTCCTTCGATCACGGCCGAACCGTCGGTCAGCGGAACCTGGACGACCGGATCGGTCAACAGATCCCCGTCCAGCATGATCGCAAGGTTCTTTTTCAGCAGTCGGGTCGATACGTCCGCCAGCTTGCTCTTGTCCTTCACCTTGATGGCCACGAGCGGCTGGTTCATTTGGTTGAATTCGACCTTCGCGGCGCCTTCCACGAAGTCCGCGCCCGTCAGTTCGACTTTGCAGTAATCGGTCGCGTCTTTGCAGCCTTCCGCGCTGCGGAACTCCAGGTTCGCGGGGCGTTTCATCAAATCCCGCAGCTTCGCTTCGTCCGCGACGCCGGCGATTTTGACGCGGATGCGGTTTTTGCCTTCGGTCGTTACCTCCGGTTCGCCCACTCCGGTCTTGTTGGCCCGTTTCTCCAAGCTGATCGCCGTTTGTTTCAGCGTTTCCTTGGTCACGGTGCCCCCTTCGGTCAAGGGCTGCGCCTCGTACAAAATCTCGAAGCCGCCTTTCAAATCAAGCCCGAGCTTCGTCTTGTCGAGCAGTCCGGGGGTGGTTACGGCCATGACCCCGAGCGTCACGACGACGACGAGCACGAAAGCCAGAATTCGCTTCATCCCAGTTGCCGTCCCCTTTCGATTCTCAATGTTCCTATTATAACTACCCGTCCAAAAGGAAGTCAATTTGTCGAAAATGGCATGAAATCGCGCCGCGAAGCCGATTCCCGGCCGGTCCGGCCCAAGACCAAATCCCCCGAAAGCGGATCCGGGGGGTCCCCAAATAGGATCTTGCAGGAAAAAAGCAAAATAGGGTCCCCGCCGTTCGCGGGTCACCCTATTCTATCTGCGGGTATCGCCTCTATACATGTTCAAAGTGATATAGTTCATGAACTGCGTCACTTTCAAGGAAAGGATGTCGTTCACCACTTGATACAGCGGGGGCGTGCCGGTCTTATGGTATTTGTCGCTCACGCATTCCCAGACGTCTTTCCCTTCGACCTGATCGTAGCCGATCAGCCGGAATTCGTCCGCTTTGCTCTGGCATAGCTGCTCGATCATCGCGTTCATGTCTTCTTCTTCCATCTCCGTCCGGTTGTCCCGGATGTCCGAATCCGTCATGCCCTATGCTCTCCTCCCGTGAAGTATCGTCCCATCGTTCGCGCCGCTTTAACATGTTCTCCGTCGCCCCGCCGAAATCCTGCCCGGCCAAGCGAATTTACGCCGCGAGAATCGGTGGCATGAAGCCGGACAACCCCGGCATACATTGGAATGAACCGGTGACAGGAGGGACTCGGCATGTCCGTGCGCAAGCAAACATTCATTCAAGGCGCGATGATTCTGCTCGCGGCCGGATTGGTGAACCGGCTGCTCGGCTTCATCCCGCGCATCGCCCTGCCCCGGATGATCGGCGCCGAAGGCGTCGGCCTGATCCAGCTCGTCTATCCTTTCATGATCGTGATCCTCACGGTCATCGCGGGCGGGCTGCCGCTCGCGGTCGCGAAGCTGGTGGCGGAAGCCGATTCCCGGGGAGACGCCGCGGCGGTCAAACGCATCGTCCGAGGGGCCATGACGATTTCCTTGACGGCCGGCCTGACGGCGGCGGCGGTCTGTCTCGGCCTCGCCTCCTGGATCTCGACCGCGGTCATGACCGATCCCCGGGTGCACGCCGCTTTCCTGGCCATGATTCCCGTGCTGCCCCTCGTCGCGGTGTCGTCCGTCTGGCGGGGCTATTTCCAAGGCAAACAGAACATGATTCCGTCCGCGTTCTCCTCGACGACGGAAACGGTCGTCCGCATCGCGCTGTCGCTGCTGCTCGCGGCTCTGTTCCTGCCCTACGGGCTGGAAGCGGCCGCCGGGGGCGCCATGCTCGGAACCGCCGCCGGAGAAGCCGCGGGATTGCTCGTCTTATGGATCCAGGCGTCCCGTGACGCCAAAATCGGCACCGAAGACGAACGGAAGTTTCCCGACCCGCCCCAACCTCTGCCCCCAGGCCGAAGGCCCGTCTACCGCCTGCTGTTCGGCATCGCCGTGCCGGTGACGGGCAGCCGGCTGATCGGTTCCTTGTCCTATTTGCTGGAATCGATCCTCACGGCCCGCAGCTTGGCCGCGGCAGGGCTTCCGGCCGCGGCCGCAACCGCGCAGTACGGAGCGCTGCAAGGCATGGTCATTCCCCTGCTCCTGCTGCCCAGCGCGCTGACCTACTCGCTCGCGGTGTCCTTGGTCCCTTCCTTGTCGGAAGCGGCCGCCCGGCAGGATTGGACAACCATCCACAAACGCCTCCACCAGTCCATGCGGCTCGCGGTCGTCACCGGAGCCCCCTTCGTCGTGCTCATGACGCTGCTGGCCGGTCCCCTAAGCACGCTCCTGTACGGGGACGATTCGATGGCCGGCATGCTGCGCTGGATGGCGCCGATCGCCATATTCCTCTACATGCAAGCCCCGCTGCAAGCGGCGCTGCAAGCGCTGGACCGGCCGGGCACGGCCCTGTTCAACACCTTCGCCGGCGCCGCGGTCAAGCTGGCGCTGATCGTGCAGCTGGCGGCGCAGCCGGAGCTCGGCATCCGCGGCGCCGTCATCGCGATCGGCGTCAACATGGTGCTCGTGACGCTGCTGAATTGGATCAGCGTCGCCCGCCTGACGGGGTTCCGCCTCGATCCGTTCGATTTCATGAAAGTGAGCGCCGCCATGGTCGTCATGAGCGCCGCCGCTTTATGGCTATGGAACCGCAGGCTCCTGCCGATGGACGGTTTCAACCTGCTCTCGGCCGCCGCGGTTTCCGTGCTGTTATACGTGTTATTGCTCATTCTCATGGGACTGATCGACCGGCACGACGCTTCCCGCATACCGCTCGTCGGCAGGTGGTTCCGCTAGGATCGTTTTTTCCGGTTGACGTATAACCTTCCTTGATGGTCGACGCTGCAGAAGAACACTTGGCGGAAGTGCTCGATGCCTTTTTCCCGCAGCCGGTTTTTCAGCCAAAACCGGTTTTTCCCGAGTTTGCGCAGGCTGTCGTCCTGAACCTCGCCGTCCAGAATGAGGGGCAGCGGCAGCGGCTCGTAACGGATCCGGGGATGGGAGCCGCTCGTTTCCTCGGCCGAAGGCGAAGCGGACTCCGGCGCCGCAGCCCCGGCAAGGCGCCCGCCTTCGGCCGGCTTGCGGATGACCGACAGCTTGCCGTTCGGCTCCAGGACGGCCAGCTCGACCTCGCCGACGTTCGTGATTTCGTGCTCCCTCAGCTGCTGCATGAGATCGTCCAGGTTATAGCGCTGCTTTCTCATCTCCTCGCGATTCAGCTGTCCGCCGCTGACGAGGACGCTGGGGGTCCCGTCGATCCATATCCGGAGCTTGCGGTTTTTGATCGTGAGATAGGCGATGACGATCTGGATCGCCACGAGCAGGACGATCGGCCCCACCGCCTCCAGGATGGGTTTGTCCGGATCTTCGATGATGATGACCGCGATTTCCGCGATCATGATCGAGATGACCAGATCGAACACCGACAGCTTGCCGATTTCCCGTTTGCCCATCAGGCGCAGCAAAGCGAACACCAAGACGTACATGATGACCGTGCGAAGCAGAATGGCCGACATGATCCCGTTCCACCCTCTCGCGTCATGGATATCCATCCGTCTTTCGGGCTACCCCGTTTTGGCGTTTTTTTATTTTCACCGCGCGTCTTAACGCTCATGCATGTACTACCCGGACAAGGACCGCCATAAGATGGTACAAAGTCGATCGTTAACGAGGAGTGAGACGTATGAATCCGATTTCCCGCGTGGCGAAAGTCCGCGTATCTTCCCCCTTGTTGTCCGGTCTGATCTGGTCCTGCATCTGGCTGGGGGCCGGCGCACTGTTGCTTTCCGTTCTGCTCGCCCAAAGCTCCGTCCGGGAAGACCAGCTGCTTCCTTGGGTTTTCGGCATTCACGGCGCCGCCTCGCTCGCCGGCGGATTCGTGTCCGCGAGGAGGTCGGGACAGAAAGGCTGGTACCATGGCGCGCTCAATGGCGCGGTCTATACTTCTGCCGTCGTCGTGACGAGTTTTCTGGCGGCCGACACCGAATGGTCGCTTCGGATCGCCGCGATGCTGGGCGTGACGATCGTCACCGGCGCTTTCGGCGGCATGCTCGGCGTGAACTCCGGGACGACTCCGCGAGGGCGCGCTTAGGATTCGAACCCTCGAAGGTGCTATAATGGGGATGAACGATTTCGACGAACCGACGCCGGAGGCCTCGCATGACCGTCTTTCATTCCCAGCACGCCGTACAAGCGGATTCAGCCGTCGCGATTGCCGTTTTGATCTGGTTCGGAACCGGACGTCAACCTTTGCTCGCCGTATACCGGTTCGTCCGTTCGCTCGCGACCTCCCGCCGGTTTTTGGCTTTCTTCGCTGCCGCCTTGGCGATTCTGATCGTGAATACGTTCGAAGTGAAGCTGGAAAACGCTTACGGCGTTACCTACGATCTCACCCGCTTCATGACGGGATGGGAAGGCGGCTGGCACGTCTGGCTGCAGCACCGTCTGGAGAACGGACCGCTGACGGCGGTCTGTACCTTTTTCTATGTCGTCATGTTCCAATCCGTCATGCTTGCCTCGCTCGCCATCTACTCATCCATGAGGAACAAAAGACTCTTCTACGCCTTCTGCACCGCGCTGCTGATGAACTACGCCGTCGCGCTGCCGATGTATGGGTTCGTTCCGGTCAATGAGGTCTGGTACGCGGATCCGCGCGTTCATTTCTTGATGCTTGAAGCTTTTCCGAGCTTCGAACGGGATTACCGCGGCTTGTCCGGAATCAACAATTGCTTCCCCAGCCTGCATACTTCCATCTCGGTAACGCTGGCTCTGCTCGCGTCCCGCTCGGGCATCCGCCGCTGGGCGGTTTTCGCTTGGGCGAACGCGGCCGTGATCGTATTCGCGATTTTCTATTTAGGGGTGCATTGGTTTACGGATATGGCTGCGGGAGTTCTGCTGGCCGTGCTCAGCTCCGCCGTCGGCCGGAAAGTCGGGGCGCGGGCCGAGTCGAACGACCGGAAACGCGAAAAAGGCGATGCCCCTGCCGATTAACGGCCTGGGCATCGCCTTCGTTTGATTTTCATTAAGCTTCGGAATTCGACTCTTCGTTCGTTTCCGGCTTCGGATCCGCTTTGGCTTCCGCTTTCGCTTTGCCTTTCGCTTCATTAGATGAGCGCGCGGTAATCGCGTTGATCGCGGAACGGTCGAACGTGAGCTTCGTCACGTCGTTCACCTTCAGCACGACCGTGTCGTCGGTGATTTGGTCGATCGTGCCGTGCATGCCGCCGATCGTCGTCACCTTATCCCCTTTGTTCAGGGCGTTCAACATGGCGGAGCGTTCGCGCGATTTTTTCTGTTGCGGACGGATCAGCAGGAAATAGAAAATGGCGAACATGAGCACGAACGGGAGCAGCGTAACCCACATGCTGCTTCCTCCGCTTGCCGTACCTTCGGCCAACCACATGGATGTTCCCCTCCCTTCTCAAAAACCGCTTTCGTTACGGTCCATTCCATAGCTTTCGAAAAATTCGTCCCGGAAATCGCGCAGCCGGTCTGCCCGGATCGCCTCGCGGATTCGGCGCATCAATTCCACGAGGAAATGGAGATTATGCACGGTAGTGAGACGAAGCCCGAACATTTCGTCCGCTTTGATCAGATGGCGGATATAGGCGCGGGAATAATTCCGGCAAGCATAACAGGAACATTCCGGGTCGAGCGGGGCGAAATCGTTCGCGTACTTGGCGTGCCGGACGACCAGCCGTCCCCGGCTCGTCATGACGGTGCCGTTGCGGGCGATCCGCGTCGGCAGGACGCAATCGAACATGTCGATGCCCCGGATGCTGCCTTCCACCAGGGCGTCCGGAGAACCGACACCCATCAGGTAGCGGGGTTTGTCCGACGGCAGAAGAGGAACGGTCTCCTCCAGCATTTCGTACATGAGCGGCTTAGGCTCGCCCACGCTGAGCCCACCAATAGAATACCCCGGAAAATCCAGGGAAGTCAAATCGCGCACGCTCATCCGGCGCAGGTCCGCATGCATGCCGCCCTGTACGATTCCGAAGAGCGCCTGGTCCCCGGGACGCGCATGCGCTTTGAGGCAGCGCTCCGCCCACCGGCTCGTCCGCTCGGTCGACCGTTTGACGTATTCGTAGTCCGCCGGATAAGGAGGGCATTCGTCGAACGCCATCAGGATGTCGGAACCGAGCGCGTTCTGCACCGCGGTGGCAACCTCCGGCGACAAATACAGCTTGTCCCCGTTCAGATGGGAGCGGAATTCCACTCCGTCCTCCGAGATTTTGCGGTTTTCGGCCAAAGAGAACACTTGGAAACCGCCGCTGTCGGTCAGAATGGGACGGTCCCAATTCATGAACCGGTGCAAGCCCCCCGCTTCCCGGATCAACTCGTGGCCGGGGCGGACGAACAGGTGGTACGTGTTGCTCAAGATGATTTGGGCGCCGAGATCCTTCAACTCTTCGGGGCTCATTCCTTTGACGGTGGCCTGCGTGCCGACCGGCATGAACACGGGCGTGTCGATCGTGCCGTGCGGCGTATGCAGCCGCCCCAGCCGGGCCCCCGTCTGGGCGCAGGTTTTGATCAATTCGTAACGGACGGCCATGCTTGTCTCCTCTCTACTCCGTGATGAACATCGCGTCTCCGAAGCTGAAGAAGCGATACTCCTCCGCTACGGCTTCCCGGTAAGCGTTCAGGATTTTCTCGCGGCCCGCCAGCGCGCTGACCAGCATGACGAGCGTCGACTTCGGCAGATGGAAGTTCGTCAGCAGCGCGCCTACGAGGGTAAACCGGTAGCCCGGATAAATGAAAATGTCGGTCCAGCCGCTGCAGGCTTCGATCGGTCCTTCCCCGAAACGCTGGCCGATCGTTTCCAGCGTGCGGGCCGAGGTCGTGCCCACCGCGACGATCCGGCCGCCGGATGCCCTCGCTTCGTTTAACAGCGCCGCGCTTTCCCCGCTGACGGAATACCATTCGGCGTGCATGTGGTGCTCTTGCACCTCTTCCGCCGACACGGGACGGAACGTGCCGAGTCCGACGTGGAGCGTGATGCGGCACAGCTTGACCCCTTGGGCTTCCAGCCGCTCCAGGAACGATTCCGTAAAATGCAGACCCGCCGTCGGGGCGGCGGCGGATCCTTCGTTCCGGGCATATACCGTCTGATAGCGGTCCCGATCATCCAACGTTTCCTTTATGTAGGGAGGGAGAGGCATTTGGCCCAATCGGTCCAGCAACTCCTGAAAAATCCCCCGGTATTGAAAGCGGACGACTCGGGCGCCCATCTCTCCCTCTTCCTCGACCATAGCCGTAAGAAGCGGCGCGCCTCCGTTCTCGGCCGCTCCGAAATGAAGCTCCGTCCCGCGCCGGATTTTTTTGCCGGGTTTCACGAGCGCTTCCCAACGATCGCCCTCCAGCCGCTTGAGCAGCAGCAGTTCCGCTTTGGCGCCCGTATCGGCTTTGGCTCCGATCAGGCGGGCCGGCAGCACCTTCGTGTCGTTCAGCACCAGAGTGTCCCCCGGCCCCAGGTATTCCGCCAGATCGGTAAACGTCCGGTGCTCGATGCTCCCGTCCGCACGGTGCAGTACGAGCAGCCGGGAGGCCGTGCGCTCCGCAAGCGGCGTTTGGGCAATCAGCCGCTCCGGCAGTTCGAAATCGAAATCGCTGACTTTCATCCGCCCGCATCCTTCTCGATGATTGCATTTTGGTAATAGTATTGCAGAATGTAACGGTAGTCATTCCCTTGCTCCGCCAGCTTTTTGGCGCCGTACTGCGACATTCCGAGCCCATGGCCGTATCCTTTGACCGAAAGGATGAAAGAGGGCTGGGGCGTTGCGACGCGGACTTGTCCGGAGGCGTCCATGACGAACAGATTCCCGCTGTCCGGCGTGCCCGCCGCGCCGTCGGCTCCGATCGCCTGCATCGCCGATCCGCCGTCCCGGGGGAGCTCCCGGGTCGCGCCCGCGCTTCCGAGCACCGTCATCCGGGCGGTCTCTTCGACGGTCAGCAGCGTGCTGCGGACGCCGCCGAGCGCGCTCCGCCAGGAATCGGGGGATTTCAGCGCGTAGGGCGTGCCGTTGACCGTCATTTGGGTCACCCGTCCCGACGGACCGCGGCCCGATACCTCCAACGTTCGCAGCGGCCCCGGGATTTTCAGGTACTTGTTCAAGCTCGCGAGCAGCTCGTCCGGCGTGAAAGGATCTTCCACCCAGCTGTACGCGGTATTTTCTGGGACTTTCTTCAGCGGGACGACCAGGGTGCCCGCCGACAGACGGGCGAGCGGCTCTGCTGCCGTTTCGACTTTGGGACGCACCCGCAGCGCCGTTCCGTCGGCCGTTACCGACATCGTCTTGATGCCCGCTTCGTTCGTTCCGGCGTCCGCGAGCAAGTCCGCCCGGATATAACCGCGCTGCCCGGAGAGCAGCGCGACGTCGTACCAGTCCGGCAATCCTTCCTGGGGACCGTCGTCGGGACTCGTTTTCGCGCTGGACAAATACGGCGTTTCATTCCCCCATGCTTCCGTCTTGCTGTCGGCCGTGACGCCGCCGGCGTTCGAAGAGAACACGGCGTTGATGGGTTTGCCGTCATACGTGAGCACTTCGCCTTTCGTCGCGATGACGCCGGCCGTGGAATTCGGATTTTCGGATCCGACCCCGAAATACGCCTGGCTTAGCGTCGTATCCACGACGCTGGCGATTTGGAATCCGTTCCCCAAGGAGAGCGCGTAGGACCTGGCGGCGACCGCCTGGGCTTTCTGGGCTTCCGCCGGCCAGCCCGATCCGACTTCCGCGCCGACGACGGAGTAGAGGTATTGCTCGAAATCGACGTCGTTCACGACGGCCAGCGCCCCGCCGAATTCGCTCACTTCCAAGGAGCCCCGGTAGGAACGGTTGCCCCGTTCCGTCAATTGGATCGCGCCGTCCCCGGCAGGATCCGCCCGCAGCACGACGCCCGCCGAAGCCGGAAAGGCGTAAAGCGGGATAGCGGCTCCGGCCGAGCCGGCCAACGTCACGTCGTTGCGGATCACGGCATAGGGCTGGTCAAGCTGCGGCAGCTTCACGTTCAATGCGCCGGCCGCGGAGGCGGTTTTCTGGACGGCCGTCGCGCCCGCGGCGTCGGCTTCCTGCCCGATCCGGACATAGTAGGCCGGCGCCCCGTTCTCCGCCTTGACGGCGACGAACGCGTCCAGTCCCGCGTTCCCGATCTGTTCCGCGGCCGCGGCAGCCTCGGCGGGTCCCGGGTAAGGCCCCGCTTCGGCGGCCCAAGGGCCGGCCACTTTGGGGTTCGCCGAAGCCGGAATCCCGCTGGCGGCGACGATCGGCCGCCACTTCGCCAATGCGGCGGAGGCTGCGGCCGGCGTAGCGTACACGCCTTCCGATACTTGATAGACGGGTTTGCCGCCTTTGGACAGCTTGATCACGAAAACGGCGTTGGTCGAAGCTTGCAGGATTTTCTGCACCGCAAGCGCGCCGCTCAGATCCCCCGTCTCCAACACGAGCGCCCGATAACCGTCCATCGCGAACCGCGTCGGCTGATTCGGCGCCGCCGTTCCGATCGAAACGGTCTGATTGGGATTCCGCCAGCCGATCCTCAGTCCGCCCGCGGATTGAAGCGTCGCGATCGGGGTCAGGGAGGTGAAGTTTTTGGAGGGCAGGTTCAGGAATAACGCCACGCGGATGCGGTCGGGCACGTCCACCGCGGCGAAAGACGG
Source organism: Cohnella caldifontis (assembly GCF_029360585.1). GTDB lineage: Bacteria > Bacillota > Bacilli > Paenibacillales > Paenibacillaceae > Cohnella > Cohnella caldifontis. The sequence goes on from NZ_JAQZSJ010000002.1 coordinate 506,854, forward strand.
CGCGGGAGCGGAGCCCGCGGCGATGAAAACCGCGAGCAGCGCCGCCGCGGCAGCGCGAAACGGAAATCTTTTACGGTTCGGGATGGTCATGCCCGCCTCCTTCGCCTTCCGGTGCGCGGCGGGGCAATGCGCAAACCCCGTCCGAGCAGGATGTACGTCCAAACAATCGATAACGGTACCGTGCAATGAGGCGATAGGCGACGATGGAGACCGTACGGAAACCGGGCCATCTTCCGATCGCCGCCAGCCAGGCCAAAGACGGAATGCAGCCGAGCAGCTTGAGGACGCCGTCCGCCCCGCTGAATCGGCGGCCCGCTTCATCCGTGACGTGGAGTTGGGCTGACAGGGAGCGGACGGGAACGTCCGCGATGCCTGCCCATGGCTTCACTTCGCCGCCGATCAGCTTCTGCAGCGGCACGAAAGTCAGCTCCGCGCGGACCGGCATTTGCCGGAGCTTGTCGACCGTCGCCAGGCACAAATTGCACTCCCCATCATAGACGACCGTCAGCCGGGGAAGTTGCGCCGGGCTGCTCATGCTTGCCGCTCCGGCACCGGAAGCCCGAGATGGCGATAGGCCGCCGGCGCGACGACGCGGCCCCTGGGCGTTCGCTGAATATACCCGATCTGCATCAGGTAAGGTTCGTACACGTCTTCGATCGTCTGGCTCTCTTCGCCGATCATGGCCGCGATCGTATCCAGGCCGACGGGGCCGCCCCGGTAATTCTGGATCATGGCCAGGAGCATCTTATGGTCGATGGCGTCAAGTCCCATCGGGTCGACCTGGATCCGCTCCATGGCGTCGTGGGCGATCTCGTCGGTGATGATGCCGTCCCCTCGAACTTGGGCGTAGTCTCGGACCCGCTTGAGCAACCGGTTCGCGATGCGCGGCGTCCCCCGGGATCGGCGAGCGATCTCGCGGGAAGCTTCCCCGACGATCCCGACGTTCAGGATGTCCGCGGCCCGGGACACGATATAAGCCAGTTCTTCCTCGGTATAAAACTCGAGGCGGCTCACCACGCCGAACCGGTCGCGCAGCGGAGCGGAGAGCAAACCCGCCCGGGTCGTGGCTCCGATCAGCGTGAATTTGGGCAGGTCCAGCCGGACGGACCTCGCGCTCGGACCTTTGCCGATGATGAAATCGAGCGCGAAATCTTCCATGGCCGGATACAGCACTTCCTCCACCGTCCGGTGCAATCGGTGGATCTCGTCGATGAACAGGACGTCGTTCTCCTGCAGGTTCGTCAAAATCGCCGCCAAATCGCCCGGCCGTTCGATGGCGGGGCCGCTGGTCGTGCGGATGTTCACGCCGAGCTCGTTGGCGATGATATTGGACAACGTCGTCTTGCCGAGCCCCGGAGGCCCGTACAGGAGCACGTGATCGAGCGGCTCGCGGCGCATTTTGGCCGCTTCTATGTAGATTTTGAGGTTCTCCTTGACTTGCGCCTGTCCGATATATTCCGCCAGGTATCGGGGACGCAGGCTGTATTCCACCGCCTGGTCTTCCATCATCAGATGGGCGGTGACGATTCGGTCTTCCATGCTTCACGGCCTCCTTCCCCAGGCGGCTTCATCCCTGGAACAGCTGCTGCAGCGCCTTCTTCATCAGGGCGTCCGGCGTATCCCGGTCCGTGACGCGGTCTTTGATCGCGTGCCAAGCCCGGTCCAGCTCGGCTTCGCGGTATCCGAGACCCGCGAGCGCTTCCCGCGCGGCGGCCCAGGCCGAGCCTTCGCCGGGGCCCGCTGCGGGCAAGGACTCGGCGAAATCGGCCGCGGCCGCGGCCGGCAAACCGCTGCCGAGTTTGTCCTTGAGGTCCAGGATCATGCGCTGGGCCGTTTTGCGTCCGATGCCGGGCAGTTTGGTCAGGAAACTCAGGTTTTCCTGCTGGATGGCTGCCGCGATCGTCTCCGGCCGGCCGCCGGAGAGCACGCCGAGCGCCACCTTCGGCCCGATCCCCGAAACGTCGAGCAGCCGGCGGAACAAAGCCTGCTCCTCGCGGGTCGGAAAACCGAACAGTTGGACCGCGTCTTCGCGGACGTGATAATGGATAAACAGCTGCAACGGTTCCTCCGAACGGGTAAGTCCGTAAGGATTCGGGGTAAAAACTTGGTACCCCACGTCATGCACGTCCAGCACGACGTATTCGGATTCCACGTGGGCCAGGCGTCCCCGCAGGTAGTCGATCATGAAGGCTTCACTCCGTTCAACCGATCGTTCAGCGCGCTGGAATGCGCATGGCAAATCGCCACCGCGAGCGCGTCGGCCACGTCGTCGGGCTTGGGCACCGACTGCAGCTTCAGCATCATTTTCACCATTTCCTGGACTTGCTTTTTCTCCGCGCCTCCGTATCCGACCACCGCTTGTTTCACTTGCATCGGCGTGTATTCGCCGACCGGCAGCCCCCGCTGCGCCGCCGCCAGCAGCAAAACGCCCCGCGCTTGCCCGACGCTGAAGGCGTTGGTTACGTTTTTGTTGAAAAACAGCTTTTCCACGGCGATCGTATCCGGTTGATAACGGTCCAATAACGAGCAGGAAGCTTCATAGATTTGCCGAAGCCGCTCCTCCGTCCGGGTCCCGGCTTCGGTCTCGATGCTGCCGTATTGCACGGGAACGAGGCGATGCCCGTTTTTGTCGATGAATCCGAATCCCATGATGGCGATCCCGGGGTCGATTCCCAATACCCGCATCCGATCCGAACCCCGCTCTCTGCTTGTCGCTTGCTGTCGACCGCGCATCGCTCGCACAGAGCGGTCGCAGTTTCCTGACGACCGGTGTCCGCGCTTCGCTCGCACAGAGCGGTCGCAGTTGCTTCCTCGTATTATATCAAATGTTCGCACCTATGAGAACAGAACGAAAGTCACGGCAAAGAGACGCTCCGCGGGGAGCGCCTGGGGGAGAGGAAGGTGATCGGAGCCGCCGCTACGCCGCTACGGCACGGATTTCATGACCCCCGCGGATTTGCGGGCGGCGTAATCGCTGAAAGCGGACAACACGCTGTCGTATTCATCCCGGTCGGTTACTTTGATGCCGCTGGCCAGCTCGTGAAGCCTTTCTTTGGATACGCTGGATTCCAGCGTTCGAACGTCCAACTGGAAGAAGGTGCGGACGACATTGTCTTTCCGGGGCGGGCCGTCAAACAAGGACAAATTCCCGTCCGTGTCCATGCCGATATAGGCCGTCTTGCGGCAGGCGGGCGACGGATCATGGGAAGTCTCCTCCAGTACGAGGCGGCCGTCCGAGTCGAACGCCGCGCTCCATTCCCGGTGCGACCTGAGCAGCTTGGCCGCTTCCGGCGCGGACCGGCGTCCCAACAGACGCCGTTCTTCCCCGCACCAGTATACGCGGTGAAGCACGATCTCGACCTCGCCGTCCCACCGCGCCAGCGCTTGAATCACGGCGTCACTCGCGGTTTCGGGGGCTTGTCCCGTACCTTCGGAAGTCAAGAACGCGTACGGAGAATCCGCGACGGGCTGGACGACGGGTTTAGCGTCGCCGTGCAGGATCGCTTTCTGGATGAGTACCGCGGTTCCGACCCCGGATGCCGAAGCCGCCGTGAAAACGGCGGCCAGCATGCCGAGCGACAAAACCGGGCGGCGTCTTCTTTTCAGCTTTTTCTTCAGTTCCTTGAGCGCGCGGAAGACGAACACCGGAATCCCCTTCTCTGCTTTTTCACTATTTTAGCCTGGGGATTCCGGTCCTATGCGCTTACTTGCTTATCGGATCCAAGGAAGGCTTTCTTTGCTTCTGGGCGAGCTTCTCCGCGGCGACCGCGATTTCTTCTTGGGAGGCGCGCTCCGTTTCTTTGCCCTTGACGGGGAAGGCGCGGGCGCCGGTTCCGAATCGTCCGCCGAGTGGAGGGTCAAATCGGTCGTTGCCGCCGGGCCGGCTTCGTCGTCCCGAAGGTCGGCGGGGGAAGCATACCCGGGAAACTGCGGATAAGCGGAAACCCCGGGCCCTGCATAGGCAGGAGAAACCGCCGTTCCATCCGGGAAAAAGGGTGCCGTTCCGAATCCGGCCGGCGATACGAATCCGGGCGGCCCGAAGGACGGCGCGCCGACCCCATCGTACGGATAAGGGGAATAAGGAACTCCGCCGAACGGCGCAGCCGGATAGGCTTCATAGGGATGGCCATACGGGAGATTGGCCGCTCCGGGGGTCATGCCGAGCCCCGGGTACGCCTCCGCTGCAGGAGAGACGGCGGTCGGATACCCCGCTTGCGGAAAGTATCCCATGCCCGCCGGGTACGTACTGACCGGCGCGTTTACAGGATATTGCGGCATGGCAGGGTAGGACGGCACGGCCGTGGCTGCCGGCGATACGGCCGTCGGAACGGTCTGCGCGGCCGGAACGCCTCCGCAGCAAGAACTTCCCGATGGCTTTGCCGTCGATGCGGGCGACACGAGTCCGGGCGCGTAAACCGGCAAATATCCGGTGACGCCGGTCATTCCGGCGTTCGTTCCCGCCGCGGGGGCCATCTGGCCGGCCGCGGGAGAAATGTCGCCGAATCCGCCCATAGGGGCGCTGTATCCGCTGATATCCATGGGATGATAGACGCTGCCGACTGCGCCTTCGATTTCGCCGGGTGCCGGGCCGTATCCTCCGTCAACCGCGTATGGATAACCGAAATGGTGGTATCCGTGTTCGTAGCCGTAGAGGTGTCCGTATCCGTACGCCGGCCCGACTGGAGCCATGCCAGCATGGGCTTCCGCGCCCATGACGGGGTAGGGCGCCGGTATCGGGTGCGCTTGCGAGGACGCCTCCACGGCGGGCATCGGATATTGGGCGAACAGATCATGCTCGTGCGGGTAGGGCATCGGATAGGGAAGGTTTGCCTCATGGATCGGCGAAAATGGAGCGTTGGCGTAGGCTTCGGGCATGACGGGAAGGTTGGCGGCGGCTTCCGGCATCACCGGTGCGTTGGCGGCGGGCATGAAAGGCGCGTGGATCGGTTCGTTCGCCAAGGGCATGATCGGAGCATGGATCGGTTCGTTCGCGAAGGGCATGATCGGTGCGTTGATCGGTTCGTTCGCGAACGGCATGATCGGAGCATGGATCGGTTCGTTCGCGAAGGGCATGATCGGTGCGTTGATCGGTTCGTTCGCGCACGGCATGATCGGAGCATGGATCGGTTCGTTCGCGAAGGGCCTGATCGGTGCGTTGATCGGTTCGTTCGCGCACGGCATGATCGGAGCATGGATCGGTTCGTTCGCGAAGGGCCTGATCGGTGCGTTGATCGGTTCGTTCGCGCACGGCATGATCGGAGCATGGATCGGTTCGTTCGCGAAGGGCATGATCGGTGCGTTGATCGGTTCGTTCGCGATCGGCATGACAGGGGCATTGATCGGTTCGTTCTCGATCGGCATGACCGGAGCGTTGATCGGTTCGTTCTCGATCGGCATGACCGGAGCGTTGATCGGTTCTTTCGCGATGGGCGATATCGGCAAGTTCTCGGGTTCTTTCATAGGAGGCATGGCCGGCAGCTCGGGCAGCGGTTCAGGCAGAGGCATCGGTTCCACGGCTTCCGGCTTGATGCCCGTTTCCGCTTTGACCCCGGTAAATTTCTTTCCGTGCATCCAGGGGTTGGCCCCCATCTCCGCGGCCGCTCCTCCTGCGGGCATTTTCGGGATATTGACCACTTCTCCCGTCAGCAGCACGTTCGGATTTTTCAGCTGCGGATTCGCCGCGATCATGTCCGCCAGCGGAACGCCCCAAGCTTTCGAGAGCTTCCACAGCGTATCCCCTTGCTGAACCGTATGCTGGTGCATCACCTCGTAAGTCGGCTTAGGCGCCGCCGGGATTTTCACCTTCATGCCGACGTCGATTTGATCTGGGTTCGGGATTTCCGGATTGGCTTTGATCAGTTCCTCCAGCGGCACGTTGTACTTTTGGGCAATCAAGTACATCGAGTCGCCTTTTTTGACCATATGAATCTTCACGCCGTTCCCTCCTGGTCCATGGCATAAGCTCATAAGCGGGCACTTGCCCCGCAATCCCTACATCCTATGCAGAAAATGGGCATTTGACATCAAGCGGGAAGGAAAAAATAGGCGTTCGAACCGTTGCGGAACTGCCGAATGTTCAGACCCACGCGCCAGTGCATCACAACTTCGAGTTTTCGCCACCAGTTAAGAAAGAAAGTTTTTTAATTCGATCTAAGCAGCAGGCAATAGCGACACGTTAAGAATAAAAGTTTCTTAACGTTGGCTCGGAAACGGGTTGTTCTCCTCCGCTCATCCGCTTGAGCCGCCGTTTTTCGTGCCTCCAGCCCACGCGAACCTCCTCTCATTCCCTCCACCCGCCATTTTTGAGCCTGCAGCCCGCGCTTTCTCCGTTCATACGCCAAATCAAAACGGCAGGCTGCCGGGGTCATCCCCAGGCAGCCTGCCTGCGTGCATTCGTGCGCCGAGTCGCGCAGCCCCTCAGAAAGCGCGAACGCCTTCCGCCGTGACGATTTTACGGAACTCTTCGAGCAAATGGAGCGTGATCGGTCCGGCTTTGCCCGCGCCGATGATCCGGCCGTCCACCTCGCGGACGGCGATGACTTCCGCGGCGGTGCCGGTGAAGAACACTTCGTCGGCCGCGTATACGTCGTGCAGCGTGAACGGCTCCTCTTTCAGCTTATACCCCAGTCGGCCGCACAGGTCCATGATCGCGCCCCGCGTCACGCCTTCGAGCGCGCCGACGTAGGTCGGAGGCGTATAGACCGTGCCGCGCTTGACGATGAAGATGTTGTCGCTCGATCCTTCCGCCACGTATCCTTGCGCGTTCAACATGATGGCTTCGCCTACTCCGGCCAGGTTGGACTGGATTTTCACGAGGATATTGTTCAAATAGTTCAGCGACTTCACTTTCGGACTGAGCGCGTCCGGGATGTTGCGGCGCTGGCTGACCGAGATCGAGCGCAGTCCGTTCTTGTACGACTCTTCCGGGTAGATGGCCAACTGGTCGACGATAATGATGACCCATGCTTTCGGGCAGCGGGTCGGGTCCAGCCCCAAATTGCCGGGACCGCGGGAGACGACGAGACGGATGTAGCCGTTGCGCATCTCGTTTTTCCGAAGCGTCTCCACCAGCGCGGCCTGCATCTCTTCATAGCTCAGCGGGATGTCGAGCATGATGGATTTGGCGGAATCGTACAGCCGGTCCAGGTGCTCCTTGCAGCGGAAAATGTTGCCGTCGTAAATCCGAATGCCTTCGAAAATGCCGTCGCCGTAAAGGAAGCCGTGGTCGAACACGGAAACTTTGGCGTTTTCCTTCGTGACGAACTCCCCGTTCAAATAAATCCATTGCTCTGCCATCGTTTAGCGCACCTCCGGTTTGGTTTCCTGGTATGGAATGGTAGGATATGATCCTAGAACGCGGACCTGGGAGCCGATCGCCTTGATCTCCTCGATCGCGGCCGGCAGCAGAACCGTATTCAAAGACATCTCGATATCGATGTAGAAATAATAGCTGCCCAGCTTTTTCTTCGTGGGCCGGGATTCGATGCGGGACAGGTTGATCCGGCGCCAGGCGAATGCCGACAGCACTTGATGCAGCGCGCCCGGATAATCCTCCGGCAGCGTGACCAGGACGGTCGTTCTTTCCGAAACCGACTTCGGACTCTCGAACGGAACTCGGCCGACCAGCAGAAACCGCGTGAAATTGTTGTCATGGTCCGTGACGCCGGCTTCCAGCACGTCGAGACCGAAATCCGCCGCGGCCAGGGAAGTGCCGATCGCGGCCCACCCTCTGCCCGGGTTTTCCTGCACCAGCTGCACGGCCTGCGAGGTGCTCGGCAACGTCTCTTGCTCGGCATGGGGAAGCTTGGCTCTCAAAAATTGGCGGCACTGGGCCATGGCGACCGGATGGCTGAATACCTTCGCGATCTTCCCGGGATCCCACGAGCCTTCTTCGCCCGACAGTTCCTCCCGGCGGCCGATGAGGTTCTGAATGGAAGGATACACCCATTCCGCCCGGATCGGCAAGTCCACCTCGTGCACAAGCCAGTCCATATGGAGATTCACGGAACCGTCGATCGTATTCTCGATCGGAATGGCTCCCCAGTCCGTCCGCCCCGAATCGACGGTCTGGAATACTTGGGCGATTGTTTTGCAATAGACCGGCTCTACATCCCGGTCATGGAACAAATACCGGACGGCTTCGTCCGAGACCGTGCCTTTGGGCAGCACGGCTACGCTTCTGCGGGCGCTCACGCTCTCACCTCCGGACGTTTGCCGAGCGCGGCGGTCAAAGGCGGTTCCGGTTCTCCGTCCCGATCCAGGACGGTCACCTCGGCGCCCAGCGCGCATGGCTTCATCCAGCGCGCCTCGACGCGAACGCCAGCCGCGCCCATCGTGCTCCTCACGTAATCTTCCAGTTCAACCCGTCTTGGCTCATCCTCGCGGACGAGCATAAGCAGCGTCGGGCCCGCGCCGGAAAGCACCGCGCCGAGCGCCCCGTGATCGGCCGCGCCTTGCAGCACCTCAGTCATGCCCGGAATCATCGAAGTCCGGTAAGGCTGATGCAAGCGGTCCCTCATCGCGCGGCGGAGCACGTCCAGTTGACCGGACGCTAGCGCTGCGGTGAGCAAGGAGCTGTGGCTGACGTTGAACACCGCGTCCTCCATGGACACCTGCTCGGGTAGAACCCCCCGGGCCGCCTTGGTGGAAAGCTCGAAAGCCGGGATGACCGCCAGCACGTCCAGTCCGGCCGGAGGTTCCATCCGGACGGCCGCTGCGCGTTCGCCGTCCCAGGCCGCCGCCACGAAACCGCCGTAAAGGGCGGCTCCGACGTTATCGGGATGGCGCTCCAAAGCCGTCGCCATCTGGAACAGCTCGTCCTTCCCGAGCACGCCGCCGATGAGCCCGTTCGCCGCCGCAAGCGCGCCGACGATCGCGGCCGCGCTGCTGCCGAGCCCTCGGGTGAGCGGAATGTCGCTTTCGATCGCGATGTCCAGCTCCGGTACGTCCGCGCCGGCGCGCGAGAACACCTGCTGGGCAATCGCGTACATCCAGTTCGTCTTGTCCGTCGGCACGCCGTCCAGGTTCGGACCGGCGAGCCGGATCCGCGTGCGCTCCGCCGCTTTCATGGATACGCCGGCGAATATCGGGAGCGCCATGCCGAGCGAATCGAAACCCGGGCCCAGATTGGCGGTGCTGGCGGGCACGATGGCGCGGGACTCCCGGGTTCGGGGAGGGGATGGCACGCGGGGGCGTTTGGAATCCAACATCGTAAAACTCCTTTTATCGTATTGCGGCGATCCGTCCGTTTACGTCCGTTCATCGAGCGATGCCGTCCGTAAGAAGCCGAAACCCGTCAGCCTTCGACGCGGTATACGCTCTTGACGGCCTTCACGGAAGACAGATTTCCGAAAGCCTTCAGCACCTGCTGCATCGAGGCTTTCGTCGCCTCATGCGAAATGATGATCAGCTCGGCGCCCTGCCGGTTCGGCGTCGGGGGCTGCATGACCGATTCGATGCTCACGTCGTAGTCCGCGAACACCTGCGCGATCTGCATCAGCACGCCGGCGCGATCCTCCACGTGCAGCAGCATGAAATATTTCGACGCGATCTGCTCGTCGGTTTTCAGTTTCTTTTCCTTATAGGAAATGTTCGCCTGCCGACCGTTTACGCCCAGCTTGGCGTTTTTGACCACGGCGACGAGGTCCGCGACGACGGACGTCGCCGTCGGCATCTCGCCGGCCCCAGGTCCGTAGAACATCGTCTCCCCGACGGCCTCCCCGTGCACGTAAACGGCGTTGAACACGCCGCCGACCGCAGCCAGGGGATGGCTGGCCTTCACCAGCGTCGGCTGTACGCTTACGCTGACGTAATCGTCCTGCCGGTCTGCGATGCCGAGCAGCTTGACTTCGTAGCCCAGCTGTTTGGCGTATTGGATATCTTCCTGGGTCACGGAGCTGATGCCTTTCACGTCCACGTCTTCCAGCGCGATGTGCGCGCGGAAGCCGAGCGTCGCGAGAATGGTCATTTTGCGCGCGGCATCCAGCCCTTCGACGTCGGACGTCGGATCGGCCTCGGCATAGCCGAGGGCCTGCGCTTCTTTCAGCACCTCTTCGTACGCGGCGCCTTCTTGGCTCATTTTGGTCAAAATGAAGTTGGTCGTGCCATTGACGATGCCCATGATCTTCGTGATCCGGTCGGACGAGAAGCCCTCGATCAACGTCCGGATGATCGGAATGCCGCCGGCGACGCTCGCCTCGTACAGGATGTCGCAGCCTTTGTCCCGGGCTTTGGCCAGCAGCTCCGGCCCGTGAAGCGCCATCAGATCCTTGTTGGCGGTCACGACGTGTTTGCCCCGCTCGAGCGCTTCGAGAATCAGCTCTTTCGTTCCGGCGATTCCGCCCATGACCTCGACGATCACGTCGATATCGGGATTCCGGACGATATCCAGAGGATCCTCGGTCAGCTTGGCCGGATCGATCGAAATGCTGCGCGGTTTGTTCCGGTCCTTCACCAATATTTTATGAATGCTGATCGGAGAGCCCGCTTGGTTCATCAAGTCGTCATGGTGCCCCTCCACGATCCGGACGACACCCGTGCCGACCGTTCCGAGGCCGAGCAGCCCCACCTTGATCGGTTTCAATTCCGCCATTCCTCCTCCACCCGCGTTTTCCCGCTGCTTTATCCATCCATCAGCCTCGGCCGACAACCGCGGCTTTCTTGACGCCTTCCGTATCCCGGAGGCGTTCGATCAAATCCTGAAGCGTTCCTTGCAAGCCGGATGTCTCCAGCGATACGACGACATTGGCCAATCCTTGCAGCGGAATCGATTGATGGATCGTGAGCACGTTCCCCTCGCACGCCGCCAGCATGCCCAGTACCTTGGACAGGACGCCCGAACGGTGCTCGAGGTCCAGGCTCAGCGTCGCGATCCGCTCTCTGCCGGCCTGCTCCAGCAAGTATACTCCGTCTTTGTACTTATAGAAGGCGCTCCGGCTGAGTCCCGCCCGTTCGGCGGCCTCGTGGACCGTCGCCGCTTCCCCGCGGCGCAGCAGTTCCTTGACCTGCTCCGTTTTCAGAATGCCCTCGGGCAGCAGGTCCTCCCGGACGGCGTAATAGCGATCCGCCATAATCCGTCCTCCCGTAAGAGACGTTTGTTTATTTATAGAGGACATTATAACGGAACGGCTGCAGGGCGGCAATAGGCTTACCGGCTTCGACGCCGCATTTTTTCGGTTCGATTCCGGTTTGTTCAGAAAATTTTCAGTCCCTCGTTCTACAATGTCGAATAACATTGGAAAATCGTGCCTGATGTCTAAATCCATCCGATTTTGCGGAGGGGGATCTTATGCAAACCGTCCGAGTCAAAGATCCGTATTGGATGCCCAAAGTCGACGAAGCCGTGCGGCGCATGGAAGAACTGTCGGGCGTCATCCGCCAGAAAGGGCAAATCCCGATCATGGAAATCCGGGAATACGTCTTGCCGCTCATCCAGGAAGTCATCGAACGCGCGGACGTGTACCCCTTGCTCCTTGCGCTCAGGTCCAAAAACGACTACTTGTACCGCCATCCCGTCGCCGTCAGCATCATCGCGACATTGATCGGAAAATGGCTGGAATTGCCCGAAAACGAGGTCAACATGCTGACGGTCGGGGCTTTGCTGCACAACGCGGGGAGCTTGAGGCTGTCCGAATCGATCGTGGAAAAGAAAGGCCCGCTCGACGAGGAAGAATTCGAGCAAATGAAGCGGCATACCGTGATCGGTTACGAGATGCTCGAACGGACGGTCGGTCTGAGCCGGAGGTCGGCGCTGATCGCCTTGCAGCATCACGAGAGGGAAGACGGGACCGGGTATCCCCTGCGCCTCGCGGGTTCGCGGACGGATCCGCTCAGCAAGATCACCGCCGTGGCCGACGTTTTCCACGCGCTCGGCAGCGACCGGATGTATCGTCCCGCATCGCCTTTTTACGAAGTGCTCCGCCAAATGTATAACGGTTCGCTCGGCCGCCTGGACCCCCGCATCCTGCACGCGTTCACGCAGCGGCTGATGAACGCCATGGTCGGATGCGCGGCCGAACTGTCGGACGGCCGCCGGGGTAAAATCGTCATGCTGAACCCGGTCGACCCGACGGCTCCCCTCATTCAGCTCGGGGGTACCTTCGTGGACCTGGGCAAAGAGCCCGAGCTGCGCCTGGAGCGCGTCATCGGCTGAACGCGTATCCCGGCCGCGGTCTTCCCAAGAGACGAAAAAACCGATTCGGCCGGGCGCTTGCGCGTCCGCGAATCGGCTTGGCTTCCTTAAACGTCGTCGTATAGATAATCCTCGGACGCTCCCTCGAAAAACTCGAACTCGAAGTCCCCGATCCGGATCGTGCTGCCGTTTTTGGCCCCGCGTTTGCGCAGTTCGGCGTCGACGCCCAAGTTCCGAAGAATCGCGGCAAACCGCATGACGGCCTCGTAGGAAGCGAATTGCGTGCGCCGCACCAGCTTCTCGATCGACTCGCTCTCCACCACGAACGTCTCGTTCTCCCGGCGGATGCGGAATTCGTTCTCGCCCGTCCCCTCATACCGGTAGACGACGTCTTCCGCTCCCGTTTCCTCCGCTTCTTCCATCTCCGACGGTTCGGGCAGCGAATCCAGCAGATCGGCCACCCGGTACAACAGCTCCTGCACGCCTTGACGCGTCAGGGAGGAAATCGGCATCACTTCGGTGCCGGGGGCGGTCTCTTCCAGCTGCCTCCGGAACGATTCGAGATGTTCGCCCGCTTCCGGCATGTCCATTTTGTTCGCCGCGACGATCTGCGGGCGTTCCGCCAGCTTCGGATTGTAGAGCTTCAGCTCTTCGTTGATCTTGACCCAGTCTTCGAACGGATCCCGCCCTTCGGCACCCGAAATGTCCACGACGTGCACGATGATCCGGGTACGCTCCACGTGGCGCAGGAATTCATGACCCAGGCCGACTCCCGTATGCGCCCCTTCGATCAGACCCGGCAAATCGGCCATGACGAAGCTGCGGTCGTCCCCCAAGTCCACGACGCCCAGGTTCGGGGTCAGCGTCGTGAAATGATACGCGCCGATTTTCGGCCGCGCGCCGGAGACGACCGAGAGCAGCGTGGATTTGCCGACGCTCGGGAATCCGACGAGCCCGACGTCCGCCATCACCTTCAGTTCCAGCACGACCCAGCGTTCCTGGCCTTCCTCGCCGTTCTCGGCAATGGCCGGCGCGGGATTGCTCGGAGAACGGAAACGCGTGTTGCCGCGCCCGCCCCGGCCGCCTTTGGCCACGATGACCTCTTGGCCATGCCGGGTCATGTCCGCGATGACTTCGCCGGTATCGTCATCCACGACGACGGTCCCGGGCGGCACGCGCACGATCAAATCCTCCGCGTTCGCCCCGTGCTGGGACTTGTTGCGGCCCTTCTCGCCGCGGGGCGCCTTGAAATGCTTCTGGTAGCGGAAATCCATCAGCGTGCGCAGCCCTTCGTCCACGCGGAACACGACGTCTCCGCCTTTGCCGCCGTCCCCGCCGGCAGGCCCGCCTTCCGGTACGTACAGCTCGCGGCGGAAGGCGACCAATCCGTCCCCTCCGTCGCCGCCTCTCACGAACACTTTCGCTTTGTCGACAAACATGATGCGTTCAACTCCGATTCGGTGGTTGCATCCCCAAGCAGCCGACTTTACTCGACGGCCGGGAAAGACGTCGGGAAAAGAACCAGCATCCGCCAACACGTTCCCGCGGCCGCTTCCGTCCCTTCCGTTTCCTTCAGTTGTCCCAATCCGTTCAGCAAGCCTGCCGCTTCTTCGGCCAAGCTTTTGCCGGACACCCATTGCCCCTCGTAGGCGAATTCCGCGCGCAAGCCGTCATCGGTCGCATGTAAGTAGAGGGACAGCACGTTTTCCCCGGCAGACGGGGTCACGGCCCGGAACCGAGCGGCGTTGATCAAGCCGATCAAACAAGCCGACAGCTTGGCCGGATCCGCCGTCACGCGCTCCAGGCTGACTCCCTCGGCTACTTTGACGTCCAGCCGCATATGATCGCAAACCGTGCGGAAAGACAACAGGAAATTCGACAACTCCGTGTTGCCAAGCTGCGACACGCGGCCGTCGTTCTCCATCCGTTCCCTTATTCTGTCCACGATCTGGGCGGCTTTATCGGGTTTGTTCAATCTTATGTATCCGTATAAGATCTGCAGGTCGTTCATCCAGTCATGGCGGTGATGGCTGAGCGTCCGGAGCGCGGACGATCGGGCGTTCTCGAGCATGCGGGCGCTGCGGCTGCGGCTCTCGCGCCTCAGCGAAACCGCGTAATACGCCGCCGCCATGGCCGTCCAGAGAACGAATAGGACCAACGGCCACCAGGAATCCCGCCAGACAAACACGGCGGCCGCGGGAACCGGAAGCGTGGCGAATGCCCAGACTCCCCGTCGGGCACCGCCATCGGGATATGCAGGTCGCAAGCCCCTCCATCCTTCCCTCTTCGTCAGTGAAATCCGGAAGGCCGCTTGGCCCCCCTGAAGGAACAATCCCCCGATGACTAAAAACCCCGGCCGAGTGCCGGCCGGGATTCTGGATGATTATTCAGCTTCGAGAGCGGCCGCTACCGGCGCCTGCTCGGCGGGATATACGCTGACCTTCTTGCGGTCGCGTCCCCAGCGCTCGAATTTGACGACGCCTTCGACTTTCGCGAACAGCGTGTCGTCTTTGCCGATGCCGACGTTGTTGCCCGGATGGATCTTGGTTCCGCGTTGACGGACCAAGATGCTGCCGGCCGTTACGACCTGACCGTCCGCGCGCTTCGCGCCGAGACGCTTGGAACGGCTGTCGCGTCCGTTCTTCGTCGAGCCTACGCCTTTCTTCGAGGCGAAAAGCTGAAGATTCAGCTTAAGCATGAGGTTCAACCTCCTTTATGGTTGGATGACTTCTTTTATTTGCACGTACGTTCCGTACTCATCCGCAATGGTTTCCAGCTGGGCGACCATGCCTTCGAGCAGCAGCTGCGCCTTGCGGTCCGACTCCGGATCGGCGCCCGCGGGCGCTTCCGCATGGAGCCAACCTTTGCGCATTTTCGCCTTGGGCACGAGCCCCGTCAGCTTCTCGACCGCGTTGACGGCACCGACGGTAACCGCCGATACGCCCGCGCATACGATGTCCTTGCCGGGATCGTCGAAGCCGGCATGGCCCGAGACGGAAAACCGCAGGAGCCGGCCAGAGCTTGCGCGTTCGATCTTCACCGTAATCATGACGGCACCTTAGCCTTATGCCTGGATGGCTTCGATCGTCACTTTCGTGTACGGCTGGCGATGGCCTTGCTTGCGATGGTAGTTTTTCTTGGGCTTGTACTTGTAGACGATGATTTTCTCGCCTTTGACATGCTTTTCGACTTTGCCCGTCACGACGGCGCCTGCGAGCAGCGGGCTGCCCACGTTCAAGCCTTTGTCTCCGGATACGGCCAACACGCGGTCAAACGTGACGCTGTCGCCTTCATTCGCGGAAAGCTTCTCCACGAAAATGACGTCGCCTGCTTGAACCTTGTATTGTTTGCCGCCGGTTTCGATAATCGCGTACATCTGGTGCACCTCCCATACTTAAGACTCGCCCGACAAGGTGCCGGAATGCCGCGGCCTCGCGATTCAGCCAGAGCAGAGCCGGTCTTCTCGACCTTGATAAGTGCGGTTTCCGCATGCAAAACCATTGCACGCACTTGACTATACTATCACAATGGGCAGGCATTTTCAATCGAATTCTGCAAATGTTTGTTTCCAAAACGACCGGCGGCCGCCATGCCCGGCACCCGCGGATGGAAATCCATGGTATAATGGAGATGATTGTTCGTTATTGGAGGGGGAAACCATGGACTCTATTCGCGCGTTATTTCATCGGCGGATCGGTCTGCCGGAAGATTGGGAACCGTCGTTCGATCGGCTTGACGAAATATTGCAACGGATGGCGCTTCGCATTCCGTTCGAAAACCTGCGCATCCTCGCGGACCGGATCGGGCCGATCACGAAACGTTCGTTGGCGGATAAAATCCTGTCCGGCCGGGAAGGCGGATTATGCTACGAAATCAATCCGATCCTATACTATTATTTGAAGGAAACCGGCTTTGACGCGTCATTGACGAACGGAGTCGTGTATAACGAGAAAAAGCAGGCGTTTTTGACGTTGGGCAGAACCCATGTCGCCATCCTGCTGAAGCACGAAGGCGAGACGTTCCTGGTCGACGCGGGATTCGGAGGGAACTTGCCGCTCAAACCCGTTCCTTTGTCCGGGCGGACCGTCTCTTCGGAGAACGGGGAATTCCGGGCGGCGAAAAAAACGACCGAACACGGGGATTACGTGCTGGAGATGAAACTGAAACACAAAGATCCGGACTGGAAAACGGGGTATGCCTTCGATTCGCGCCGGCCGGAAATCGGCCCCGCGGACCTGGACGCGATCCAAACGACGATCGCCCGGCACGAAGAGTCTCCGTTCAATCGAACGCCCCTGGTCACGATGCGGACGTTAACTGGCCATATGACGTTAACTTCTTCTTCGTTCACCGTATGGGAGAACGGGCAAGTTTCCAAAGAAGAAATGGACGCCGAGCATTTCGGAACCGTTTTGCGACGACATTTCGGACTGACCTTTAACCGATAACGCCGGACCCGATCAACGCAGCGAAATTTTTCCGCGTCCCTTGCACGTCGGGCACGTTTCCCAGAAGAAGCTGGAGACGCTCTCCCGGGCTTTCTTGCGGGTGATTTCCAGCAGCCCGAGGCGAGTCCAGCCTACGACCTGGCACTTGGTCCGGTCGCGCTTCATCGTCGCCTCCAGCTTCTGTTCGACCAGCGTCCGATGCTCTTCCTTCTCCATGTCGATGAAATCCACGATGATGATGCCGCCGACATCCCGCAGGCGAAGCAGCCGGGCGATTTCCTCCGCCGCTTCCAGATTCGTGCGGAACACCGTTTCTTCCAAATCGACGGATCCCGTATACTTTCCGGTATTCACGTCGATGACCGTCAGCGCCTCCGTCTGGTCCCATACCAGGTAGCCGCCGCTCGCCAGCCGGACGCGGGGGTGGAAAGCCCGGTCGATCTGCTCTTTGATGCCGAAGCGCTCGAAAAGCGGAACGGAATCCCGGTGCAGACGGACCCGGCCGACCAGTTCGGGCGCCGCGGCCCGCAGGTAGGCGCGCCCTTCCTCCAAACGCGCCTCGTCGTCGAAAATGAGCTCTTCGGTATCGGGGGTGACGATATCCCGCACCATCCGCTGGACGAGACCGGAATCCCGGTGGAGCTCCGCCGGAGCCCGCACCGCCTCTCCCCGCTTGAGGGCTTCTTCCCATGTCCGGCGCAGGCTTTGCAAATCCGAAAGGATCGCCTCCCGGCTCATGCCTTCCGCGTTCGTGCGCAGGATAATGCCTTCCTCCGGGCCCCGGATCTCCTCCGCGAGCGCGCGCAGCCGGGTTCTCTCCGCTTCCGCCTCGATTTTTTTGGAGATCCCGACGTAATCGGCGTCCGGCATGTAGACGAGCCAGCGGCCCGGCAAGGAATAGTGCGTCGTGACGCGGGCTCCCTTGCCCCCGAGCGGCTCCTTCATCACCTGCACGATCAGCTCGTCCCCCGGGGAGAGCAGCTCCGAGATGGAAGGCTTGTCCTTCGGCTGTTTCTCCAAATGGTGGTGCAGCGCGTCGTCCACGTACAGAAAAGCGTTCCTGGACAATCCGATGTCCACGAACGCCGCCTGCATGCCGGGCAGCACGTTGACGACCCGGCCCTTATACAGGTTGCCGACGAGGGAAGCCGCTTCCGTCTTCTCCACGCTGAGTTCGGCCAGCCGGCCGTCCTCGAGCAAAGCCAATTGCGTCCATTCGCGGGTGCAATGGACAAACAGCTGTTTCATTCCGTCCTCCGAATATCGTCCGTTTGTTTTCTATTTTACCTGAAAAAGCGGAAATCCGCATTCCCCGAATGCATGCGCCCCAGCACCCCGTCGATCACCGTCCCCTCCGGCAGCACCTTGGCGACGCGCCCCTGCCTCATGACGTAGATCAAATGGTAGCCTTCCTTCATGAATAAGCGCAGGGCGGCCGTAACCGGGCGCCGCTCGGACAGGACGATCGGCCTCGCGAGCACCCCCGCGTCGATCCGGCGCTCGGAACGTCTCTTCCGATGGACGAGGAAGCGGAAAAACAAATAGGGCACGTTCCGCAAATGGAACCAGTTCGAGTACAGGAGAAAAGCGCCCACCGCCAGCAGGTTGAGCTGGAGATGTCCCCCGAACCCGACGGGCGCCGCGGAACCGATAACGACCGCCGCGCTGAAGACGAGGCTGATCCTCGCGCACCACAGGAGCGTCCGGTGGTACGGCACGTATAGCCCGATCCAGGTCTGCAGCAGCTTGCCGCCGTCCAGCGGAAGGATCGGCAGCAGGTTGAAGCACAGCAGGAGCAAGTTCGACCGGACGAATCCTTCGGCCCATCCGCCGTCGATCCAGCCGGCTTGTCCGGCGAGCCAGCCGGCTGCCGCCAGCCAAACGTTCTGCAGGGGGCCGCATAAGGCGACCCAGGCTTCTTCCTTGGACGGCAAGGCCCCCGCCTCTTCCACTTCGACGACGCCGCCGAACGGCAGCAGCTTCACTTCTTTGACCGTCCAGCCGAACTTCAGGGCTGCGGCCAAGTGACCCAGCTCGTGGATCAGCACGATGACGAACAAGGCGGCCAATTCCAGGAACCGGCCGGTCGCCACCGCGCCCAGCATGACGAGGACGAACAAGGGATGCAGCCGAAACGCGATGCCCCGCCATTTAACCAAACGGCACCACTTCCGCGGGATCGACCGATTTGCCGTCCTGCTCCACCGCGAAATACAGCAGGCTTTCGCCGCCTTCGTCCCGCGGGGCCGGGACGTTCCCCAGCTTCTGGCCCGCCTCCACCCAATCGTTCGCCCGGACGGCCGGATGCTCCACGTTGCCGTAGATCGTCACGACTTTGCCGGCATGCTGGATCCGAATGGTCGCCTTGCCGTCCGCTTCCGCGGCCACATGCATCACGCGGCCGTCGGAAACCGCCTTGACGTCGCTCCCTCCGGCAGCCGCGACCCGCACGCCGCTCCCGTCTTGGGCGAACGTCTGCACGAGCCTGCCTTGGACCGGCGGCACCGCCTTGCTGCGGTTCCATTCCCCGAATACTTCGCGGGTCTCCCCTTTCGCGCGGAAGACGGGCAGAAAGGACGGAGAACCGCCGAAATGCTCCTCGTACCAGGCTTCGATCGCCTGAAAGTCCATATCCCGGGACACCGCCTCGGCCGTCCAATCCCGAGCTTCCCGGCTTCCCGGCCAATCGGAATGGAACCAGCCCCAAGCGCCCGCGAGCAGCGCCGCCGAGATCGCGATCCGGATCGCGAAGCCGGCCGCGAAACGGGAAACCGGCCGTTTGCCGGCATCCGATCCCGGCGGAACCGAGGTCGGCGCGAGGCTGTCGATTCCCCGCCAGGACGGGCCCGCGCGGTTCAGCCGTTTCTGCTGCTCCTTCCACCATTTCTCCGGATCGATATCCGGTTCCGGCATCGCCGGATCGGTCGGAAACGCATAGGTTTCCGGCGGCACCGGCCGAACGGATGCCGGCTTCGGCGCAGGTTCCGGCTTATCCGTTCCTTCCGGCCGGTCGGACGGGATCCGGTCCCCCGCCAGCG
Organism: Cohnella caldifontis; assembly: GCF_029360585.1. Taxonomy (GTDB): domain Bacteria; phylum Bacillota; class Bacilli; order Paenibacillales; family Paenibacillaceae; genus Cohnella; species Cohnella caldifontis. Next base: position 526,470 of record NZ_JAQZSJ010000002.1, read on the forward strand.
GCAGATTCACGGACGCGCCGAATGGCGTCTCGCCCGTCAACTGCTCGATTCGCCGTCTTCTGCGGCGCCGGACGTTCTCGCGGATTTCCATGCCAAGCCCTCCTTGTCCGCGTTTGCTACTTTCAATTTATGGCGGACAAGGCGCGAATAGGACAAAACAAATCCCCGAAAAATACGGAACCCCGGCAGCAAAAAAAACGACGCCGCGCTTGGGAAAGCGGGACGCCGTCAAACTTCCGATTCCGGTTTATTCTGGTGGGCCCGGATGCTGAAGATCAAGCCGATACACGCCATATTGAGCAGCAGGGACGTGCCGCCGTAACTGATGAACGGCAGCGTGATGCCCGTGATCGGCATGAGGCCGATCATCATCCCGATGTTCTCGAAAATCTGGAACACCATCATGGAGGCGATTCCGATGATGATGTACGAACCACGTAAATCCGCGGCTTGATAGGCGGATATGATCATCCGGTAAATGAACAGGAAATAGAGCAGCAGGAGCAGCGCCGCGCCCTGGAAGCCGAATTCCTCGCCGACGACGACGAAGATCGAATCCGAATACGGATACGGGATGAACTTGCGGTTTTTGGAGTCTCCGTTCATAAAGCCGTCCCCGGCCAATCCGCCGGAGCCGATCGCGATTTTCGCGTATTTCGATTGCATGCTGTCGTCGCTCGACACTTCGTCGGGGTGGATGTACGTGTTGATCCTTTTGTACCAGTGGACCTTGTCGTGGGCTTTCAGATAATCGAATATTTCCGTGTTATAGCTGTTGAACAGCGTGACGAACAGCATCAACAGGCCGATGACGGCGGCCATCCCCGCCAGCACGTAGGTGTATCGGATGTTGCCGATCCAGAGCATGCCGAGCGTGATGAAAATATAGATCACGGCGTTGCCCAAATCGGGCTGCACCATGACGAGGACGAAAGGGATGAAAACGGACGCCGCCACGAGGGGCACGTCGCTTTTCATGCGCAAGGGATCCCCCTGGCGTCGTCCCATGATGGCCGCGATGGCCAAGATCAGGAACAGCTTCATGAATTCCGCCGGCTGAAACTTGAGTCCCCCCGGCAGCTCGAACCAGCTGCGCGCTCCGTTAATGGACGGAGCGAACTTGAACACCAGCACCAGCAGGATCAGGCCGATTCCATACCACACGTACCACGTTTTCAGCAGCAGCCGATAGTCGAATAAAGTGCATACCAGGATGACGACGAAGCCGATGGCATAATAGATCAGCGTCTTGAGATCGTAATTCGGGTACAGGGGGTTGCCGTGCGTCGCGCTCCGGACCAGAAGCGTGCTGAATCCCATCATCACGACGAGGATCAGGAGCATCATCCAGTCCATTTTTTTCAATCTGTTCAGCAAACCCGATCAGCCCATTCCGAGAAACTTTTTGACCTTGCGCAGCACGCCGGCCTTCTCGTCCAATTGCAGCAGGGGAACGGTCTCCCCGAGAATCCGGCGGGCGATGTTGCGATAAGCGATCGCGGCGCGGGAAGCGGGGTTCATCACCGTCGGCTCGCCGGAATTGGCCGCTTTGATCACTTGTTCATCATCCGGCACGATGCCGAGCAGGTCAATGGCCAGTACTTGGCAAATGTCGTCGATTTCCAGCATGTCCCCGCTCCGGAGCAAGTTCGGGCGGATGCGGTTGATGACCAGCTTCGGGGGCGCCATTTTCGATTTTTCCAGCAAGCCGATGACCCGGTCGGCGTCCCGCACGGCGGCGTTCTCGGGCGTCGTCACGACGATCGCCTGGTCCGCCCCCGCCACCGCATTGCGGAAGCCTTGCTCGATGCCGGCGGGACAATCGATGATGACGTAATCGAAATCCGGCTTCAGGCTTTCGATGATTTGGCGGACTTGCTCCGGGGAAACGTCGTTTTTGTCCTTCGTCTGGGCGGCCGGCAGCATGTAAAGCTCGTCGAAGCGTTTGTCTTTGACGAGCGCTTGGTTCACCCGGCAGCGGCCTTCCGCCACGTCGACCAGATCGTAGATGATCCGATTCTCAAGGCCCATGACCACGTCGAGATTCCGAAGGCCGATATCGGTATCCACCATGCATACCTTTTTCCCGAGCAGCGCCAAAGCCGTCCCCAAATTCGCCGAGGTCGTCGTTTTGCCGACGCCCCCTTTGCCGGATGTCACTACGATCGCTTCTCCCATGTTTCTACACTCCTTTGAACTGCATGACTTGCTTGCGATGGCGGGCGAGGCTCGTCGTCTTGTCGATCGCCATCGTCCCTTCGCGCAAGAACGCGTATTCCATCCAAGGATCGTCCGAAGCCCATTCGTCGGGCGGACGGCTGACGACGCCCGCGATCCGGAGCTGGGTCGGCCTCATCAGCGAAGCCGCGATAATCGCGCTTTCGTCGCCGCCGGAACCGGCGTGCGCGATTCCCCTGAGCGCGCCCAGCACGTAGATATCCCCGGTGCAGCGGAGCGTGCCGCCGGGGTTCACGTCCCCCAGCAGCAGGAGATGCCCCTCGTGTTCGACCGTCTGTCCGGAGCGGATGATGCCGGTCATCGTATGCAGCACCGGTTTCGCCTCTTCCCCCGGATCGGGGAATGGCGGATCGCTTTCGATCGACTGCACCAGCAGGTTGCCTTGTTTTTTGAAAATTTCGCGGAGACGCTCCTTGTCTTCCTCCCCGATGGCGCGGGCTCCCAGCTTCAGGTAGACATGGATGATCGGTCCGGTGAACTGTTGTTCGTGCTTGTCCAGCTTGGCGCCCAGGTCTTCCAGCAGCTCCTCGAAGCCGCACTGGTCGTCCAACAGGAAGACCAGGCCTTCCCTGACGCCTTTAATCGTTATGCGGGGTTTGCCGGCCACGTTGTCGCTCCTCCCTCAATCATTAGAGAATTCTGCCATGGGAGACGGAATTCCTGCCTAACGCCGGAACTTCCGTCAAGCCGCCGTTTCCTCCGCGGAGGAGACGGCCGGCTTGAGCAACAACCGGCGGGCCGGCAAATACAGCGCGAGGGCGATGAGGACTTCCAGCAGCAGGGTCGGAGCGATAAACCAGTAAAAGGCGAAGCCGTACGACCAGGTCGTCAGCCGGAACAAGCGGTAGATCATATACACGACGGTGCCGATGGCCGCGCTCCCGAAAGCGGCGGTTCCGATGACTTTGGCGATCGTCGGGGTCGAACGTTCCATCACGAGGCCGGCGGCATATCCGATCAGTCCCATGCCGAAAGCGTAAGGCCCGATCAAGTTGCCGTATGTCAAGATGTCGCTCAGCAAGCCGAAGCCGAGTCCGAACAGGAAAGCGCGGTGCCGGCCGGCGAAGCAGGCTACGTATACCAAGAGGACAAAAGTCAGGTGGGGCGTCAGCCGGCTGCTCCAGTCGGAAGGAACGAGCCACGGGACGACCCCGTTCTCCAGAATCAGCAGCAGGATGCCGGCCGCGACGGCCCGATTCATGCGCATCGTCAAGGGCCGTTCACATCCGGAACGACCACGACGAACACTTCCCGCAGATGGTCGAATTTCGCGGCCGGAGCGACCGTGGCTTTCTGCGTCAAGCCGAAATCCCCAACCTGCCGGTCCACGACCGTCCCGATCAGGATGCCGCGGGGGAACACGAGTCCGAGGCCGGACGTGATGACTTTGTCCCCGGGGGCCATTTTATCGTTCTCGTCGATTTTGGACATTTGGAGCATGCCGGTTTCCGCGTCGTATGAATCGATAATGCCGAAAGATTCCTTTTCCTTGCCGAAGATCGTCGCGGCGATCTGCACCCCGCCCGTCGATTCGACGTTCAAATCCGTGATCGGCTCCACGGTGGACGTGAATTCCGACACGCGGCTGACGAGCCCGACCAGGCTGCCGTCCGTGGTGGTGACGGCCATCTCGGGCTTGATCCCGTCGCGGGAGCCCAAATTGATTTTGATCGTGCGGTCCAGCGGATTGGAGCTGCTTCCGACGATTTGGGCGATTAAGTAACGGTAGTCGTACAGCTGCTTTTGCTTTTCCGTGAAGCCCAGCGCTTCATAAAGCCGCTCGTTTTCCGCTTCCACGAAGTTGTACGTCGCCCGGTCCTGGGCATACTGGGCAACCGTCTTCCGCAGCTCCCGGTTTTCCTTATAGACGTCGGAAAGCCGGCTGAGGTCGCCGAAAAAATCGGCGACCGCGGAAGCCGGCCGGTACAGTGCGCCCTGCGCCGTCCCGAACGCGTCATTCAGGAACTTCTCCGGCCAAGTAAGCCGGGTTCGTCCGAGCGTGAAACCCATGACGGCGATGAATACGATTAAACCGATCATCAAGATGAACAACCGTTTGTTGCGGAGCAATTTAAATATGTCGGCTCACCTGCTTCCCCATCCCCCATGAACGTCCCCCAAAAGTGACGCGAAGCTCTGTAGACAATTCCGATTACTTTTGGGTGAGCCCCCCAAGTATCATGACCGTCCGCCTCAACGGCCGGAACGCGAACCGCCCTTGTTCTTGAACAGATGGATGTTTTCCAGCGCCCTTCCGGTTCCGATGGCGACGCAGTCCAGCGGATTCTCCGCCACGAGGACCGGCATGCCCGTTTCGCGGGCCAGCATTTTGTCCAGGTTGCGCAGCAGCGCGCCGCCGCCCGTCAGCACGATGCCCCGGTCCATGATGTCGGCCGAGAGCTCGGGCGGGCATTTCTCCAGCGTAACCTTCACCGCGTCGACGATCGCGTTCACCGTGTCGGACAACGCCTCGCTCACCTCGTCGGAGGTGATAGCCAGCGTTTTGGGAAGTCCCGTAACGAGGTCGCGGCCGCGGATTTCAATCGATTCCAGCTTGTCCAGCGGCATGGCGGAGCCGATCTCCATTTTCAGCTGCTCGGCCGTGCGTTCCCCGATCATCAGATTATAGAGCCTCTTGATGTACTGGATGACGGCTTCGTCCATCTCGTCGCCGGCGATGCGGATCGAGCGGCTGGTCACGATGCCGCCGAGCGAAATGACGGCTACTTCCGTCGTGCCGCCGCCGATGTCGACGACCATGCTGCCGGTCGGCTCCCATACGGGCAAATCCGCCCCGATCGCGGCCGCGAACGGCTCCTCGATCGTATAGGCTTCGCGGGCTCCCGCCTGCTTGGTGGCATCTTCGACGGCGCGTTTTTCGACGGCGGTGATGCCGGACGGCACGCATACCATCACGTTCGGATGGCCGCCGAACATGCGCTTCTTCTGGGCGCGGTTCATGAAATACTTGATCATCGTCGCCGTCGTCTCGAAGTCGGCGATGACCCCGTCCTTCATCGGACGGATGGCTACGATGTTGCCCGGCGTCCGGCCGATCATTTTTTTCGCGTCGGCGCCGACGGCTTCGATTTTCTTCGTATCGGTACGCAGGGCCACCACGGAGGGTTCCCTGACGACAATTCCTCTACCTTTAACGAAAACAAGCGTATTTGCGGTTCCAAGGTCAATGCCCAGATCGCGCGTAAATCCACCAAACATGTATGGGTACCTCCTGCATTAGACAATCCATATCATTATATTACAGGCAGCCTAGTTCCTTCAAACTGATAAAGCGGTTATCGCCGATGACAATATGATCCAGCAGCTCGATGCCGACGAGTTCGCCGGCTTCCGCCAGCCGCTTCGTGAGACGGATGTCCTCATGGCTCGGGGTCGGGTCTCCGCTTGGATGGTTGTGCGCGCAGAGAATGGATGCGCTGCTCCGGCGGATGGCTGCCCGGAACACTTCGCGGGGATGCACGACGGATGCGTTCAGGCTGCCGATCGACAGCGTCTGCCGGCCGATCACGCGATTTTTCGTGTTCAGGAACATCACGACGAAATGCTCCTCCCGCAAATGGCGAAGCTCCTCCATGAGCAAGTCGGCCGCGTCCTGCGGCCGGGAAATGGCGTGCGCCTCCGGCAGGCGCGCGCGGGCGACGCGGCGCCCCAGCTCCAGCGAGGCTTGCAGTTCCAAGGCTTTGGCGGGGCCGATTCCCGCAATGTGCGTCAGCTCGTCCCAGCTTCTCTCGGCGAACCGCCTTAGGCCTCCGCATTCCTGCAAGATCCGCTGCGCGAGATGCACGGCGGATTCGTTGCGCGTGCCGGTCCGCAGCAGGATAGCCAGCAGCTCCGCATGGCTGAGCGCTTCCGGGCCGTGCCGGATCATCCTCTCCCGCGGACGCTCCTCCTCCGGCCAATCCCTTAACCGATAAGCTTGCGACACCATGAATTCCCTGCTTTCGTCAGCCGCGTCGGCCGCGGAATTGGCTGGGGTCGTCGAGGGACGCTGGCGGATTCAAGGAAGGTTAACGCCGAAACTTTCCAATTGGACGGCCAAGAGCGAGAGCGGAAGTCCGACGACATTGAAATAACAGCCTTCCAGCGACTCCACGAGCACCGCGCCGAGCCCCTGGATTCCGTAAGCGCCGGCCTTATCCATCGGTTCGCCCGACGCGACGTAGCGGCGGATTTGCTCCGTAGACAGGGCGCGCATGCGGACGCAGGTCCTTCGGTGGCCGATCACCCGTACGCCGTCCGGCAAGCCGATGCAGCAAACGCCCGTGTACACCTCGTGGGTCCGCCCGGACAGCAGGGACAGCATGGCTTCCGCGTCAGCCTCGTCCCGGGGCTTGCCCAGGATGCGGCCGTCTATGTACACGATCGTATCGCTGCCGACCACGACAGCCGGGCCTTGAACGTCTTCACGGGACCGTTCCCAGACGACCGCGGCTTTGCGCGCGGCGAGCTCCTCGACGACGCGGTCGGGCGCCCAGCCTGCCGGCGTACTCTCATCCGCATGGCTCGGTCGGATGAGCACCGGCAGTCCGAGCGAACCCGCCAGTTCCTGCCGGCGGGGGGATGAAGAAGCCAGAATCAGCGTGGGACGGTGCGATGCGGTCGCTAACATGCCGTAATCTTCCTTTCGTTCGCCTTTAAAATTTGCGATACAGCCAAATGGCCGCGGCGGCCCCGATGATGCTGAGCAGCGTTAAGTTGAGGCTGAAATTCAGATCGAAACGGAGAACCGCGAGATCCGCCGAGGGCTCCAAAGTCACCGGCATGGCGCGCGTCAGGAAGGAAAGGCCGGGAACGTCCTGCAGCCATCTTGCGACCAATGTCCCCGCCGCTAAGCCCAGTACGACGAACAAGAGCAGAATCCAGCCGTTTTTCTTCATGTTTCCCCGTCTCCCACCATTTTTTGACACCCGTTTCTTCATTATACGTTGCCCGGCCAAGTCCCACAATGCGGGATTTTGGCGCCGAAACGGGAAAACGGCCCCCGAACGGGAGCCGAAGCGGCGCAAAGCCTTGAGCGCCGCGGATTGTTAAAATTCCCTCATGCCGGACGCCGTCAGTTCCCTTCCGCCGGCGCCCAGGCCGAACGCAGCGCCCGATCCGCCAGCACGACGTCCACGACGTCCGCCTGCACGCGCCACAGGTGGAATCGGGAGACGTTACGTCCGTAATCGTCCACGGACACCATGGCGGCGTTGAGCGACCTCGCCATCTCTCCGGCGGCATCGCGCACGGAATCGGGCAGTCCCTTCGCGGCGGCGGAGGCCGCCGTCCATTGTCGGAACGTCTCCCTGAGCGAGGCCAATTCCTCCTCTCCGATCGGCTGCGGCATCGGGTCTTGCAAGGCCCCGACGGACAAATCCGCGAGCTTCTTGGCCAACTCGTGGCTAAGCCGAACGTATGGCGCAAGCCGTTCCGAAGCTTCTCCTCCCATCTCCAGGGGTGCGGCGGTGACCTCTTTGACAAACACTTGCACGCTGGGCATCTGTTCGGCGAGCCGATCGGCTTCTTCCTTCGTGGCGGCAGCGCCCGCAAAGGCTCGATACCCGTCGGAACGGTCCGCGACCGCCGGAAAGCCCTTTTTCTTCAGTTCCTCCAGGGCGGCGTCCAAGCTTTCCTCCGTACGGAAAACGCCGTACTGCAGCAAATAATACGTCTCTCCGGGCAGCTCCGTTTCCACGTTGACGCCGCCCGATTTCCCGTTCGGGACGGCTGTTGCCGTTCCGGACGGCGCCGCGCCGCTCCCGGCCGTCGCTTGCGCCGGCGCGGCCGTGCTCCCGGGCTTGTCCGGCAGCACGGATTCCCCGGTGAAAAGCGTCAGCACGAGATAACCGAACAACGCGCCCGTCGCGACCGCCCCCGTCACGGTGACGAACGCCCTCCACCAGGAAGGTCCGTTCGTCTGCGAGCCTTTCGCGTACGTGATCTTGCCCCCGGACGGAGAATCGCCCGGCAGATCCCATCCGACGAGCTCCGGCTCATACAGCGGACCCGGTTCGGATTCGGGCTGCGGCGGATGCGCTTCGCGCGAAGATTTGGACGCGTTCGGGCTTGGCCGTACCGACGGTTTCTCCGGCACGGGCCCGGAATTGCGGATCAACTCCTCCAGCGTAAATGGGTCGTCGAGGAGCAATCCCCCATCCTGGTGATTGTTTCGGCTCGATGGGAATACGGGTCCGGGGCTTGCGGTTTCTTGGGGCGCCGGCCCCGGATCGGCGGATGCCAGCCCGGCGGGCTCTTTCTCTTGGATGGCAAGTTTCGTCCTTATAGGCTCCGGCTCCCGTCTCTCCGACGGAACGGATTCCGCCGTTTTCGGCGCGGGTTTAGCCGGGGGATCGAAACGGAAAGTCATTCGCGCTTTCGGCTGCATGTCGCGTCTCTCCCTTGGTCTCTTTTCTAGTAACTAGACTATGAGACGGGCGGGACAAATATGATTCGGGAACTGTGGGGGGCGTCGAGGAAGAAAGTTTCTTAACTGCTCGCTGTCGACGGGTTTTGCGGGGGGTTGAGGAAGAAAGTTTCTAAATTGCTCATTGCCGACGGGTTTTGCGGAGGCGTTGAGAAAGAAAGTTTCTTAACTGCTCGCTTTCGACGGGTTTTGCGGGGGCGTTGAGAAAGAAAGTTTCTTAACTGCTCGCTTTCGACGGGTTTTGGGGGGGCGTTGAGGGAATTTGCAGCCAAAAAAAGGATGGCGGCCTCGGCCGTTTGGCCGGCTTCGGTCGCCATCCCTTTTCACTCATTATGCCTGCCGGACCGGCTGTCAGACCGCTTCGCGTTCCCGCAGCAGCTTCGCCAGGCTGTCCGCCGTCTTCCAGATGTCCCCCGCTCCCATCGTGAGAACCAAATCGCCGGGGGCCACCCGCTCCGCCAGCTTCTCCAACACTTCTTCCTTGGTCGGAACGTACGCGACGTTCGGATTGCAGTTCGCCGCGATCATCTCCACCAGCTTCTGCGACGTGACGCCTTCGATGCGCTGCTCGCCCGCCGGGGAGTAGATGTCGGTAATGATCACCTCGTCGGCGTCCGCGAACGCCCGGCTGAACGCGTCCAGCAAGAAATAAGTCCGCGTGTAGCGCTGGGGCTGGAACACCGCGATGATGCGCTTGCCGGTCGCCTTGGCCGCCTGGATCGTCGCCTGGATTTCCGTGGGATGGTGGGCGTAATCGTCGATGACGAGCATGTCCCTTACTTCCCCGAGCACCTGGAAGCGCCGTTTGGCTCCGCGGAACGCCAGGATCGCTTCCGCGATGGCGGCGAACGGTACGCCCGCCTGCAGGCACACGATCACGGTGGCCAGCGCGTTATAGACATTGTGGCGGCCGGGAACGGACAACTCGATGGTGCCGAGCGTGTCGGCGCCCCGGCGCACGGCAAAAGAAGCGCACCGGTCGCCAAGCCGAATGTCCGTCGCCGTATAGTCGGCTTCGGAATCGACCCCGAACGTGATGATGCGTTTTCCGGCTACGCGGGGAAGGATGGAACGGACGTTATCGTCGTCGATGCCGACGACTGCGAATCCGTCCTCCCGGACGTTGCCGATAAAAGAAACGTAAGCTTCCTTCAGCTTCTCGAAATTCCCCTCGTAGTTTTCCAGGTGGTCCGCCTCGATGTTGGTGACGACGGCCACGGCGGGGACGTATTGCAGGAAAGAGCCGTCGCTCTCGTCCGCTTCGGCTACGACGTACTCCCCTTTGCCCGCTTTGGCGTTGGTGCCGAGGTTGACGATTTCCCCTCCGATGATATAGGTCGGATCCAGGCCGCAGCTTTCCATGACGAGGGCGATCATGGAGGAGGTCGTCGTTTTGCCGTGGGCGCCCGCGACGGCAACGCCCGTGCGGGAATTGAGCAGGCGGGCCAGCATTTGCGAACGGTGCAGCGTCGGAATCCGCAGCTCCTCCGCCGCTTTGCGCTCTACGTTGTCTTTCGGCAAGGCCGTGGAATACACGACGAGATCGGCTCCGCGCACATGCTCCGCTTCGTGGCCGATGTAGATCTTCGCGCCCTTGGCGGCGAGTTTCTCCGTCAGCTCCTGGGAGGCGACGTCGGAACCGGACACCTCATAGCCCATCTCCAGCATGACGCGTGCGATGGCGCTCATGCCATAGCCGCCGATGCCGATAAAATGTACATGTTCAGCCGTTCGCAACGACGTTTCACCAGCCTTTTTCTGATTTCGTTCCTTGGAGCAGCCACGAGCGGACATCGGCGATCAGGTAAAGCGTCCCGGTGACCAAATGGAGCGTACCGGGGGATGCGGCGTCCTCCGCTTCCGTCAGCTTTTCCAGCGCCTTTCTCCAGTCCGGCTCCACGATCACGCGGTCCGGGCGGCCGATCTCTTTTTGCAGGCGATCCACGACTTCGGCCAAGTCCCCGGCCTTCATTTTTCTATGGAAATCCGGTTCCGTAATCACGAGCAAATCCACCATTGGTAGTATATGCCGTAACGTCGACTCGTGATTCTTATTCGGCATCATCGCGATCATGACCTTCAGCTTGTCGAACCGGTATACGTCCCGCAGCGCGGCGGCCAGCGCCTCCATGCCTTCCGGATTGTGCGCTCCGTCGATCAGAACGCGCGGCTCGCGGGACACCGTCTCCAGACGTCCCGGCCAAGCCGTCCCGCGCAGCCCTTCCTCCAAGTCCCCGTCTTCCATGATCAAGGCGTAGTATTGGCGAAGCACTTCGAGCGCCATCACCGCGGCCGCGGCGTTCGCCTGCTGGTGCTTCCCGCCGAGCCGGATCGTCAAGGAAGGAAAGGTCCGGAACGGATCCGAGAACGAAAAGCTCTGCTCTTCTTCCGAAACGGACAGCGATTCGAAACGGAACTGCTCGCCGAGCACGTACAGCGTCGAATTCCCCGACGCGGCTTTCTCCCGGAAAATATCCACGATTTCCGGGCGCGTCTCCGTCGTGACGACCGGTACGCCGGGTTTGATGATGCCGGCTTTTTCCCGGGCGATGTCCGCGAGCGTCGGCCCCAGCAGGTCCATGTGGTCGTGGCCGACGTTCGTGATCACGCAGACGACCGGCGTCACGATGTTGGTGACGTCCAGCCGCCCGCCCAGCCCGGTCTCCCAGACGACGTAGTCGGGATAGGCGACCGTGCCGTAATAAAGCAAGGCCAGCGCGGTCGTCACCTCGAACATCGTCGGGGGACCCCATTCCGTATCGGCCATCGCGTCCGCTTCCGGTTTGATCCGGTTGACGAGCCGCAGCAGGACATCGTCCGGAATGTCTTCCCCGTTGTATTGAAGCCGGTTGGAATACGAGGTGAGATAGGGGGACGTGAACATCCCCACGTCGTATCCGCATTGCCGAAGCACGCGGTTCAAGTAGGCGCAAACGGAGCCTTTGCCGTTCGTGCCCGCCACATGGATGAACTTGAGCCGGCGTTCGGGGTGGCCGAACTTCTCCATCAGAAGCCGCATTCTTTCCAAGCCGGGGCGGATGCCGGTGACCGGCATGAGGCCGGTGATCCAGTCCACCGCCTCGGCCGCGGTCCGGAACGGCGCGGCGTTAACGTTCTCTTCTTCCAATCTGCCCATCTCCCGTCAACCCCGAAGTTCCGCGATCCGGGCGAGCACTTTGTCTCTTTTGTCCCGGTAATCCTGCCCTTTGGCCCGCTCCTGCTCCACGACGTGCGCGGGCGCCTTGGCGATGTAGCCTTCGTTGGCCAGCTTCTTCTCGACGCGTTCGACCTCGGCGTTCAGGTTCGCCAGCTCCTTCTCGAGCCGGGAGATTTCCTGGCCGATGTCGATCAGACCCGCGAGCGGCAAATACAGCTCCGCCCCGGTGACGATCGCCGTCATCGCCTTGTCGGGCGGGGCCAGACCGGCGTCCAGCGCGAGCGAAGACGTGTTGCAGAAGCGGCGGACGTACGTCTCGTTCCGGCGCAGGATGCTTTCTTCCGCGGCTCCGGACGGCTTGATCAGCAGCTCGACTTTTTTGCCCGGGGATACGTTCACTTCCGCGCGGATATTCCGCACGGCGCGGATCGCTTCCATCAGCAGACTCATTTCCTTCACGGCCTCTTCCGCCTCGAACTTCGGATCGTAGGCCGGCCAAGCGGCGAGCGTGATCGTTTCCCCCGCTTCATGCGGGAGGTGCTGCCAGATTTCCTCGGTCAGGAACGGCATGAACGGATGCAGCAGCCGCAAGGTGCGGTCCAGTACGTACGCCAGCACCGACTGCGTGCAACGCTTGGCGGCGTCGTCTTCTCCGTAAAGGGTCAATTTCGCGAACTCGATGTACCAGTCGCACAGATCGTCCCAAATGAAGTTGTACAGCAGCCGGCCCGTTTCCCCGAAATCGTAATTTTCCATCAAGCGGGCGATGTCGCGGGCGGTCTCGTTAAAGCGGTGCAGGATCCAACGGTCCGCAGTCGACAGCGGACCGGACAGATCGATGTCCTCTGCCGCGAAGCCTTGCAGGTTCATCAAAGCGAAGCGGGAGGCGTTCCAAATCTTGTTGGCGAAGTTGCGCGCCTGCTCGACCTTCTCCGTCCGGTAGCGGACGTCTTGGCCCGGCGTGCTGCCGGTCGAGAGCATGAAACGCATCGCGTCCGCGCCGTATTCGGCGATGACGTCGAGCGGATCGACGCCGTTGCCGAGCGATTTGGACATTTTGCGGCCTTCCGCGTCCCGGACGAGGCCGTGGATCAGCACGTCCCGGAACGGGATTTCGCCGGTGAATTCAAGGGCGGTGAAAATCATCCGGGCGACCCAGAAATAGATGATGTCGTAACCGGTGACCAGCACGTCCGTCGGATAGTACTTCTTGAGGTCGGCGGAATCTTCGTCCGGCCAGCCCATCGTGGAGAACGGCCACAGGCCGGAGCTGAACCAGGTGTCGAGCACGTCCTCGTCCTGCCGCAGCGAAGCGCCGCCGCATGCCGGACATGCCGCGAGGTCTTCGCGGGACACGTGCATTTCGCCGCAAGCGTCGCAGTACCAGGCCGGAATGCGGTGGCCCCACCACAGCTGGCGGGAAATGCACCAGTCGCGGACGTTCTCGATCCAATGCAAATAAATTTTCTCGAACCGCTCCGGCACGAAATTGACGCCTTGGCCCGATTTTTGCGCTTCGATCGCTTTCTCGGCGAGCGGCTTCATCGATACGAACCACTGCGTGGACAAATACGGCTCGACGACGGCGCCGGACCGCTCGCTGTGGCCGACCTGGTGGACGTGGTCTTCGATTTTGATCAGCACGCCTTGCTCTTGCAGGTCCTTCACGATGGCTTTTCGGCAATCCGCGCGGTCCATGCCTTGGTACGGGCCGGCGAGTTCGTTCATTTTGCCGCTCTCGTCCATGACCGTGATTTGCGGAAGGTCATGGCGTTGCCCGACCTCGAAGTCGTTCGGGTCGTGGGCAGGCGTGATTTTCACGGCGCCGCTGCCGAATTCGCGGTCCACGTACTCGTCCGCGATGATCGGAATCTCGCGGTTCACGATCGGGAGCCGCAGCATTTTGCCGATGAGCGGCTTGTACCGGGGATCCTCCGGATGCACGGCCACGGCCGTGTCGCCGAGCATCGTCTCGGGCCGGGTCGTCGCCACCGTCAGGTGGCCGCTGCCGTCCGCGAGCGGATATTGCAGATGGTACAGATGCCCGTTAACTTCCTTGTATTCCACTTCGATGTCGGACAAGGCGGTCCGGGCGGCCGGGTCCCAGTTGATGATCCGTTTGCCGCGGTAGATCAGGCCTTTCTCGTAAAGGCGGACGAACACCTCGCGCACGGCTTGGGACAATCCTTCGTCCATCGTGAACCGCTCGCGGGAGTAGTCCAGGCTGAGCCCCATTTTGCCCCATTGGCTGCGGATCGTGTTCGCGTAATGTTCCTTCCACTCCCACACTTTTTCGAGAAATGCCTCCCGGCCCAAATCGTAGCGGGTGACGCCTTCCTCGCGCAGCTTCTGCTCGACCTTCGTTTGGGTCGCGATGCCCGCGTGGTCGGTGCCGGGCAGCCACAGCGCGTCAAAGCCCTGCATCCGCTTGAAGCGGATCAGGATATCCTGCAGCGTGAAATCGAGCGCGTGGCCGATATGCAGCATGCCCGTCACGTTCGGCGGGGGGATGACGATCGAATATTTGGGCGCGTCCGGGCGACGGCCGGCCCGGAAATAGCCGCCTTGAATCCAGGCGTCGTACCATCGCTGTTCCGCGACGGTCGGATCGTAAGTCGTCGGCATTTCGGTCTGAAGCCGTTCTTGGGCTTTCGACATGTTCCTTGCGGCCTCCTTGATTCCATTCGGAAATCAAAATAAAAAGCCCTCCGTCGCAAAGGACGAAAGGCTCTCGCTTCCGTGGTACCACCTTCGTTCCGTCCGGCTGATTACTGCTTTGCCGTACGGCACTTGTCGCAGGATAACGGCTGCAGGCCGTCCCGTCTTACCTCCGAACGCTCTCGCTTCGGAATCTTACGGGAGACTCCAGGGTGACCGGCTTATGGCGCCTCCTGCGGATCCTCACAGCGCCGGACAACCGGCGGCTCCGCTCTCTGAAGGGGTTAACCGCAGCTCTTCCCTTTCCGCGTCTTTCTATCCTATTCTACCCACCGTTCCGTGGAGAGTCAATATGTCACAGCATTCCCTATTGGGAACGATGAAATACGTTCATTTTCCGGTTTAACGGCTTAAGCCCGTGGTACAGCAGGGGCGCGGGACGTTAAGTCGGTCTCGCCGACTTAAACCTGTAGTATACGCGGTGGCGCGGGACGTTAAGTCGGTCTCGCCGACTTAAACCCGTGGTATACGCGGGGGCGCGGGACGTTAAGTCGGTCTCGCCGACTTAAACCCGTGGTCTATGCAGGGGCGCGGGACGTTAAGTCGGTCTCGCCGACTTAAACCCGTGGTCTATGCAGGGGCGCGGGACGTTAAGTCGATCTCGCCAACTTAAACCTGTAGTATACGCGGGGGCGCGGGACGTTAAGTCGGTCTCGCCGACTTAAACCTGTAGTATACGCGGGGGCGCGGGACGTTAAGTCGGTCTCGCCGACTTAAACCTGTAGTATACGCGGGGGCGCGGGACGTTAAGTCGGTCTCGCCGACTTAAACCTGTAGTATACGCGGGGGCGCGGGACGTTAAGTCGGTCTCGCCGACTTAAACCTGTAGTATACGCGGGGGCGCGGGACGTTAAGTCGGTCTCGCCGACTTAAACCCGTGGTATACGCGGGGGCGCGGGACGTTAAGTCGATCTCGCCAACTTAAACCTGTAGTATACGCGGGGGCGCGGGACGTTAAGTCGGTCTCGCCGACTTAAACCGGTAGTATACGCGGGGGCGCGGGACGTTAAGTCGATCTCCCCCACTTAAACCTGTAGTAAACGCGGTGGCGCGGTAAGTTAACTAGTTCTCGCCGACTTAAACCAGTGGTATACGCGGGGGCGCGGGTCGTTAAGTCGATCTCGCCGACTTAAACCTGTAGTATACGCGGGGGCGCGGGAGGTTAAGTCGGTCTCGCCGACTTAAACCGGTAGTATACGCGGGGGCGCGGGACGTTAAGTCGGTCTCGCCGACTTAAACCTGTAGTATACGCGGGGGCGCGATGAGTTAAGTCGATCTCGCCGACTTAAACCTGTGGTATACGCGGGGGCCCTGAACCCGTTAAGCCAGCCACACAGGCTTAAACCTGCTAACGAGCAATGCCCTGAACCCGTTAAACCTGCCACACAGGCTTAAACCTGCTAACGCGCAATGCCCTGACCCCGGTAAGCCTGCCACGCAGACTTAAACCTGATAACGCGCAATGCCCTTAGCCCGTCAAGCCTGCCGCGCAAGCTGAAACCCACTAGCGGGCAATATCCAGAGCCCGTTAAGCCTGCCACGCTGGCTTAAACCTGCTAACGAGCAATGCCCTGAACCCGTTAAGCCTGCCACGCAGACTTAAACCTGATAACGAGCAATGCCCTTAGCCCGTTAAGCCTGCCGCGCAAGCTTAAACCCACTAACGGGCAATATCCAGAGCCCGTTAAGCCTGCCACGCAGGCTTAAACCTGCATGCACCCATGCGCACAATCGGCATGAACGCCAAAAGCCGCCCCGACGCGCGGGGCGGCCATCGTGCGAGCATATGCTTTACGTGCTTTACGGAATGTACAACACTTGGCCTTCGGATACGTAAATATCGCTCAGCCGGTTCCGCAGCTGCAGTTCCCGAGTTTGCACGTTGTACCGGGCCGCGATCGAATCCAGCGTCTCTTCCTTCTGCACGATGCACATTTTCACTTTGCTGAATTCCTGGGACTCCGACCCTTTGCTGAGAAACAGCTTGGTCCACTCCAGCTCATCTCCCGTGCTGGACCGGTCCGCTTCCCGCCGCTCCTGCTCCTCTTCCTCCAGCGCGGAACGCATCGCCTTCTGCAGGGCTTCCTTGGCCGCACCCTTGTCCCCCAGCATCGAGAGCAGGCCGACGCCCGAGGGCACGCGTTCGGACGAGTCCAGCGGTTTGCCGCCGAGCGCCACCTTCATTTCGGCCGGCTTTTCCGGCGCCGGTTCCGCCGCGGCCGGTTCGACGGACTCCGCAGCCGGTTGGGGGTCCGAGTCGATCGTCCCGCCGAAAATCGGGTCTTCCGCAACGTCCGTCATCTCTTCAACGGACAGCTCCTGCCGATCGTCGGCCGGCGACTCTTCGGAATCCGAAATGGAATCCGGTATCCCGGTCCCCGAGGAGTCGGCACGTACGGGGATGTCTCCCCAGCCGACTTCCGACTTCCATTCCAGCGGAGCGGGTACGGCCGAGTTCCCGGTATCGGAATCGGCGGGAGAAGAGACCCCCTCGAAATTCCAAGCTCCGCCCGGCGATGGCGGCTCGGAATACGCGAAGTCCCGGCTGCCGTCGAGATCGGCATTCTCTTCGTCCACGAACGGCTGCGCCTGCGAAGTTTCCGCTGGCTCCTCCGACCCTCCAAACGAGAGTTCCGCTTCCCGTAATTCCGAAGCGTCAGCCGGTTCCTCCCCCGCCTGGTGAACGACCGTGAAGCTGTCGTCCCGCCATACCGGAGCCGGTTGGGATTCGGCCTGCAGTCCCCTCAGGGCCAATACGCCGGTTACGTTCAAGGAACGGGCGGACAGCACATCGACGTCGAAATTATCGATTTCCACCGTCAAGTCTTCCAACCGGGAGACACGGTTCTGCGGCAGCGAGATTTCCACGGGAATGCGGTGCTCCAGCCGGGACATTCCCCCGCGGTCATCCGCGGCGCGGTATACCCCGGACAACAGCAAATGCCCCTTGAGCAGGACGTGATCCTCCTGGTTCAAGGCCCGCATGTTGGGGACAAGCTCGATTTCTTCCAGTTCTCCGATGGCGGCCGCTTGTTCGGGCAAGTTCACCCGTTCGTAGATGTCGAACCTTAAACCGTTAAACGGTTCCGTCACTTTCGGTGTCCTCCTTTCGGCGTGGCGCCCGAAAACGCCGCGGGCACCAAGCAACTCTCTCCACTATCTATATGCCGCCGAAAGTCGGGCATGCCTGCCCTTCCCCCAAAAAGCAAACAAACCCCTGCTCGGCCCAAGGAGGACCGATCGGGGTTGTCCGATTCGCCGAAACGGATGCATAGTAACCTACTGATGAGGATGGGAAGCGCCCCGCTGGATCAGGACCGGCGAAGCGCCTCCCGGAACGCTTCGACCGTGAAATCGATGTCTTGTTCCGTATGGGCCGTGGACACGAACCATCCTTCGAAAGCGGAAGGAGCGATATTCACGCCGCCGTCGAGCAAGCCCGCGAACACGGAACGGAACCGGGCGGCGTCCGCCGATTTGGCGGTCTCGTAATTGACGACCCGCTGTTCCGTGAAGAAGGGGCACACCATCGAGCCCACGCGGTTGACCGTCATCGGCACGCCGGCTTCCCGCGCGCTCCGCTCCAGCCCGTTCTGCAGCCGTTGCGACAATTTTTCCAAGAGATCGTATTGCGCTTTCGTCATGAGCTTCAAGGTCGTATATCCGGCCGCCATGGCGAGCGGGTTCCCGGACAGCGTGCCGGCCTGGTAAATCGGCCCCGACGGCGCCATTTGCTCCATGATCTCCCGGCGACCGCCGTAAGCGCCGACCGGAAGGCCGCCTCCGATGACTTTGCCGAAACAAGTGAGGTCGGGCGTGATGCCGAACCGTCCTTGCGCGCAGTTCAAGTGCACGCGGAATCCGGTCATCACCTCGTCGAAAATCAGCAAGCTGCCGTAACGCTGCGTGATCTCGCGCAAGCCTTCCAGAAAGCCCGGAAGCGGAGGCACGACGCCCATGTTCCCGGCGACCGGCTCCACGATCACGCCCGCGATCTCCTCCCCGAAACGCTCGAATGCCGCCCGGACCGCCTCCAGGTCATTGTAGGGAACGGCGATCGTTTGGGCCGCCACGCCCTCCGGCACCCCGGGGCTGTCGGGCAAGCCCAGCGTGGCGACGCCGGAACCCGCCTTGATGAGCAGACTGTCGGCATGCCCGTGGTAAGAGCCTTCGAATTTCAGGATTTTGCTGCGCTTGGTGTACCCACGGGCCAGGCGCAGCGCGCTCATCGTCGCTTCCGTGCCGGAGTTGACCATCCGAACGACGTCCACGGAAGGCACGCGCTCGCACACGAGCTCCGCCATGAGCGTCTCGAGCTCCGTCGGCGCGCCGAAACTCGTGCCTTTTTCCGCCGTCCGCTTGATCGCTTCCACGACTTCGGGGTGCGCATGGCCGACGATCAGCGGACCCCAGGAAAGCACGTAATCGATGAAGGTTTGGCCGTCGATGTCCGTGATGCGGCTGCCTTGCGCCCGGTCGATCACGAGCGGCGTCAAGCCGACCGACTTGAAAGCCCGCACGGGGCTGTTCACCCCGCCGGGAATGGAGCGTTTGGCGCGTTCGAAAGCTTCCTTGGATTTCGTGTCGACGCGTTCCCGAAGATTTTCGTTCAAGTTCGTCACATCCTACTATCTGATTTGGAAAAGCCTGTGGTAAACTGAGAGAGTCAGGCAAATTCAGGGAGGAATAACCGTTTATGATCGAATGGCTCAAAAAAGTGTCGCTTTTCGACAACCTCAATGACGAACAACTCGAAAACATCGTCCGGATCGCCCATCGCAAATCGTTCTCCCCCGGAACCGTCCTGTTCCAGGAGAAAGATCTCGGACTGACTTTCTATATCGTGCTCGCCGGATCGATCAAGCTGTTCACGCGCAGCGCGGCCGGCGAGGAAAAAGTGCTGTCGGTCGTCAATCCGGGCGAGAGCTTCGGCGAACTGTCCCTGCTGGACGGACGGCCGCGTTCCACTTCCGCGCAAACGCTGGAAGCTACCACCGTGCTCGAGCTTTCCTCCCAGGCTTTCATGGAACTTCTCCAAAATCATTTCGACATCACGCGCGGCATCCTGGCCGAACTGTGCCGCAGGCTCCGCCAAACGAACGAACAGGTGAACGACCTGACGTTTCTCGACGGCCGCACCCGCGTGCTCAAAAACCTGATTACCCTGGCGAACCGCGGCGGCAAGCGCGACGGGCAGACGATTTCGATGCACATGGCGCTCAACTACGACGAGTTGGCTCAGCTCGCGGGCGTTTCGAAGCAGGTGCTGTCGGACGTGCTTCGAGAGCTGGAAAGCCGGGGCGTGCTGCAGTTCGGCATCAACGAATACCGTCTGAATTTGGCCAAGCTCCGCGGGTAAGCGAATCAGCAATCGTTATGTACGGGCCGGGCCTTGCGGCTTCCGATCGGGAGCTTGCGGGGTCCGGCCTTTTTTCCGCGATCCGCGGAATTCCGATTATTTCTTCTCGTTCAGCCAGCGTACGGCGTCTTTGGCATGGTACGTGATGATCAGGTCGGCGCCGGCCCGCTTCATGCCGGTCAGCGTCTCGAGCACGATCGCTTTCTCGTCGATCCATCCCTGCATGGCGGCCGCTTTGACCATGGAGTACTCCGCGCTTACATTATACACCACCAGAGGCAGATCGAACCGGTCGCGGATGGTCCGGACGATGTCCAGATACGCCAGGCCGGGCTTCACCATCAGGAAGTCGGCGCCTTCCTCCGCGTCGGACCGCGCTTCCCGGATCGCCTCCCGGGCGTTGGCGGGATCCATCTGATACGATTTGCGGTCCCCGAACTGCGGAGCGGACTGGGCGGCTTCGCGGAACGGCCCGTAGTAGGCCGAGGAATACTTGACCGAATAGGCCATAATCGGGACATGCGCGAATCCCGCTTCGTCCAGCCCTTTCCGGATGGCGGCCACGAAGCCGTCCATCATGTTCGACGGGGCGATGATGTCCGCGCCCGCCGCCGCTTGGGAAACCGCGGTTTTCACGAGCAGTTCGAGCGATTCGTCGTTGTCGATGACCGCCTGGCCTCCGTGTTCGTGAACGACGCCGCAATGGCCGTGGTCGGTAAACTCGCACAGGCACGTGTCCGCCACGACCAGCAGGTCCGGATACGACTTTTTGATCCGCCGGATCCCTTCCTGCACGATTCCTTGTTCATCGTACGCGCAGGCGCCGACCGCATCTTTCTCCGCGGGATCGGGTACGCCGAAGACGAGCACGGCTTTGATCCCCAGGGAGACGATTTCGTGCAATTCTTCGTCCAACTTGTCGAGCGACAGGTTATAGACGCCGGGCATGGACGAAATTTCCTGCCGGACCCCTTCTCCCCGCGCGATGAAAATCGGCATGATGAAATCGTCGGCCGTAAGAACCGTCTCCCGGACCAAGCCGCGGAGGGCGGCGGAGGCGCGAAGCCTGCGGTGCCTTGTGTTCGGATAAGCCATTTTCCTTCTTCTCCTTTCAATCGGACGCTTGCCATAGACTGGATAGAGCGTCCAGCAATCCCGTAAGCGTGGAGGTTTCCGCCGTCGCCGCGACGTTCAGCCCGTTCTCTTCGGCCGTCCGGGCCGTGACGGGACCGATGCAGGCGATCCGGGTTTTCCCCAGCAGCTCGGCCGGGTCCGGCGCCCCCATCCGCTTCAGCGCTTCCAGCAAATTCACGACGGTGGATGAACTCGTGAACGTCACGGCATGGATTTCGCCTTCCTTCAGCATGTCCAGAAGGAACGGGTCGCGGCCGTCGGCCGGAACCGTCTCGTACACGTCGATTTCCACGGCCTCCAGACCGAGTCGCGTAAGCTCGCGAGGCAGCCATGCCCGTGCCAAGTCCCCCCGGGGAAGCAGCGCTTTCTGCCCGGATCGGATGTGCTCCCCCAGCGCTTCCAGCAGCCCTTCCGCTTGGAACTTCTCCGGCAGCGCCTCCGGCCGGATGCCCCGGCTCGCCAGCGCCTCCGCCGTGCGGGGACCGACGGCCGCGAACCGGGCGCGGTGAAACTGCCGGATATCCGTTCCGCAGCGCTCCAGCCAGCGGAAGAAATAGTCCACCCCGTTCACGCTCGTCAAGATGACCCAATCGTATGATTCCGCTCGCCCGAGCGCTTCCCGGACGGCGTTCGCCGCTTCCTCCGACTCCGGCAGGCGGGTTTCGATCACGGGGAACTCGTAAGGTTCGCCGCCGAGCTCGTCGATTCGTTCCGACAGCTCGCTCGCTTGGGCGCGCGAACGCGTGACCAGCACGCGTTTGCCGAACAGCGGCTTGCGCTCGATCCAGGCGAGCGTCTCCCGCTGGCGGACCACCTCGCCGACGACGATCACCGCGGGCGGCTGAAACCCGGCTTCCCGCACGCGTTCTTCGATGTCCGCGAGCGTGCCGGTCAGCGTCTGCTGCTCCGCCCTCGTTCCCCATCGGATCAGGGCCACCGGCGTCTCCGGCGGACGTCCGTATTTTTGCAACTGTTCGGAAATATAGCCGATTTTGGCGACGCCCATCAGGAACACGAGCGTTCCGGTCGCCTGGGTCAGCTTATCCCAGTGGATGGACAGATCCAGCTTATCCGGGCTTTCGTGACCGGTAATAACGGAAAAAGAGGAAGCCAGTTCGCGATGGGTAACCGGAATGCCCGCATAGGCCGGCACGGCGATGGCCGAGGTGATGCCCGGCACGATTTCGTAAGGGATGTCGTGCTGCCGAAGCAGCTCGGCTTCTTCCCCGACCCGGCCGAATACGGTCGGATCCCCGCCCTTGAGCCGCGTCACCGTCTTCCCCTGCAGCGCCAAGTCCACGAGCAGCCGATTGATCTCTTCCTGCTTCATCGTGTGGCGGTCCGGCAGCTTGCCGACATAGATCAGCTCGGCGTCGGGCCTCGCCTGCCGGAGCAGCTGGGGCCCCGCCAAGCGGTCGTAAACGACGCAGTCGGAGCGCCGCAGCGCCTCCAGCCCCCGGACGGTGATCAACTTCGGATCGCCGGGGCCGGCTCCCACCAAATACACTTTGCCCTTGGTCATCCGTTATTCCCTCGCTTCGGCCAATATGTCGTCGGCTCCTTGCGCCAGCAATTCCGCCGCTGCTTTCTCCCCGACCTTCTCCGGGTCCGCGCCCTCTGCCGAAGCTCTGATCAGGCGAACGCCGTCAGGGGAAGCGACCATGCCGGTCAGGCGGATGCCGCCGGACGACGCGTCGCCGTCCACGGTCGCATACGCGCCGATCGGCACCTGGCAGCCTCCGTTCAGCAGGCCGAGCAGCCGGCGTTCCGCCGCGACGGCGCGCGCGGTCGCCGGATCGTTCAACCGGGCCAGCAGCGCCAGCATCTCCTCGTCGCCGGCCCGGCATTCGATCGCCAGCGCGCCTTGCCCGACGGCAGGCAAGCTCAGCTCGGGCGGCAGATAAGAGGTGATCCGGTTCCCCCAGCCCATCCGATGCAGACCGGCCGCCGCCAGGATGATGGCGTCCAGCCCTTCTTCCTCCAGCTTGCGGAGGCGGGTATCGATGTTCCCGCGGATGGACTCGATGGACAAATCCGGCCGCGCCGCCTTGAGCTGCGCCGCGCGCCGGAGGCTGCTCGTGCCGACCCGGGCCCCTTGCGGCAATTCCTCGAAGCGGGCGGCGGTTCGGCCTACGAGCCCGTCGCGCGGGTCTTCCCGTTCGGGCACCGCTCCGATCGTCAATCCTTCCGGCAGCTCGAAGGGCATGTCCTTCATGCTGTGCACGGCCATATCGATCTCTCCGTCGAGCAATGCTTGTTCGATTTCCTTTACGAAAAGGCCTTTTCCGCCGACCTTGGACAGGGTGACGTCCAGAATGCGGTCTCCGCGGGTGACGATCGGCTTCAGCTCGAACGTATCATCCAAACCGGCGGCTTCGGACAAAGCCTTCAGCCGGTCTACGGTCTGACCGGTCTGCGTCAGCGCCAGCGCGCTTTGGCGGGTACCCACGATCCATTTACGCATTTGCAAGCTCCTCGATTCTTCTCTCAGACTTCGTGATTCGGACGGACCCGCGCCCGCAGACGGTCGACCAAGCCCCGGGGATCCCCCGGCAGGCCGGAGGACGCCCATTCCGCCAAAACCTCTTCTTCCGCGGCGGCGGCAAGCAACCGTCGCCGCTCCTCCGGATTCTCCGCGTACGATCGGACCGCGGCCCGGACTTCGCGGTAGGCGGCGGCATAGCCTGCGTATTCCGGCCCGTACCGCTCCGCCAACTCCCGGACGATCCGCGCGGCCAACGCCGGTCCGGATCCCGATACGCCGGCGGCCAGCAGCAGGTCGCCTCTTCGCAGCACCGCGGGGAGAATGAAATCCCCGCTCTCCCCTTCGTCGGCGACGTTGACGGGAATGCCCGATTCCTTCGCGGCTTCCGCCATCGCGCGATTGACTTCCGGACGGTCCGTCGCCGCGAACGCGAGAAAGGCCCCGTCCCAATCGGAAGGCTCGGCCTCTTTCTTCCGCCATTCCATGGCGGCTTCGGAGACGAGCCGGCTTAACGCGGGCGTGAGCTCCGGACTGACGACGCGAACCTTGGCGCCCGCCTCGAGCAGGCCGGCCGTTTTGCGTTCCGCCACCTGGCCGCCGCCGATCACGACGCAGAGCCGGCCGTCCAGACGCAGCATGATCGGATACCATCCCGCCACGGGGGTTCCTCCTTACATCAGGAGTTTATCGGAGTCAAACTCTCACTTTACATCCAGCGGTATACCGAATTGGCGAAAAACGCCGCGACCAGCAGCGCGTATCCGGCCAAATTCCACCTCGCGGCGCGGATGCCGTCGTCTCTCGACGCCGTTCTGCGGACCAGAAAGACGACATACAATAGACCGGCGGCAAACGACAGCAGCACTTTGATGTCGGCCAGCCCAGCCGCCCGCCCTTCCGCGAGCAGCGCGGCCGTTCCCGTGGACAGCGAGAGGAACAGAAGCGGCACGCCGATCAACGCGGCGCGCAGCGCATACCGGTCGATCAGCTCCAAACTCGGCATGCGGCTCATCGCCGGCGTCCAGCGCTTTTTCTTAAGCCGGGCGTGCAGGAACACGTACATCCCGCCGAAGATCGCGCCCACCGTCAAAACGGCGAACGACAGCGTGATGAGGCCGATGTGCACGACAAGCAGCTTTTCCGCCGCTTCCCACGAAGACAAAGCGAAGTGCCGCTGGGGCCGTTGCAGCAAATTGAGCGCGAGTACGGCAAAGCCCACGACGTTGACGAACAAAACGAGCAATTCCGCCCGAACCCATCGGTTGACGATAAACGAAACGGAGACGAGCAGCCAGGACACGAAAAACAGAAAGTCTCGAATCGAAAGCTCCGGCAAGGCGGTGAACCGCTGCACCAGCAACATCAGAAGAAATACCGTCTGCAGCACCCAGACGAAAACAAGCAGCCCTGTGCCGGCCTTCCCGGCGTTCCGTCTGCCGGATGCGGCATCGGACGCGAAGAACAGCAAGCTCAGGGCATATACGTAAAGGACGGCATCGGTCAGCCAATCTTGCGTCAGCATCGGGGCAGCGCCTCCCCTCGTTCCGCCGGTCCGAACCGATTCGGACGCCGGTCGGCTTTATTGAAGAGCGCCCGCCAGACGGGTGAGCAGCGATTCCAGCTCCCGCGCCGCGCCCGGGGTCTCCCGGGAACCGGCTTCCGGCCGGGCCGCGGTTGCGGAGGCGGTTTCCGTTCGGATCTTGGCCACTTCTTCCTCCAAGGAGAACAGCTGGACGAACAGCTTCAGCGCTTCTTCGCTTTTCTTCTCCGCCGCCAGCTCCTTCACCCGCAGGATCGGATCATGGATCATTTGGCTCACCATGCTCTTGGTCAACTTGCGGATGACTTTCCGCTCCCGCTCATCCAGTTCGGGCAGCTTGCGAAGCATGCTCTCCAGCGTGCTCTCGTGGATGGCGGCGGCTTTCTCCTGCAGCGCCCGGATCAGCGGGCTGACGCCCAGCGTCGCGTACCATTCGCGGTACGCCTCCCGCTCTTCCGCGATCATTCCTTCGATGACGGCAGCCTCTTGGCGCCGTTTCTCCAGATTGCCTTCCACGATCCCTTCGAGATCGTCGATATTGTACAGGAACACGTTCGGAATATCGCCGGCAGCCGGTTCGATATCCCGCGGCACGGCGATGTCGATCAGGAAAAGGGGGCGTTTCTTCCGCCGGGCCATCGCGCTTTCCACCGAGCGGCGGTCCAGCACGAATCCTTCGGCCCCGGTGCTGCTGATCACGATATCGGCTTCCTGCAGCCGGCGCAGCGCCTCCTCCATCGAAAACGCGGTCCCCTGGAATTTGTTCGCGAGCTCCTCCGCGCGGGACACCGTGCGGCCGGCTACGAACACCCGGTTCGCCCCGTTGGCGTGAAGATGGCGGGCCGTCAGTTCGCTCATTTTGCCGGCGCCGATGATCAGGACCGTTTTGTCGTCGAAACGGCCGAAAATGCGTTTGCCGAGCTCCACCGCCGCGTAGCTGACGGAGACGGCGTTCTCCCCGATCGAAGTTTCCGAGAACGCCCGTTTGGCGAGCGTGACCGCCTGCTTGAACAAACGGTTGAAGATCGTGCCGGTCGCGCCCCGTTCCTGCGCCTGCAAGAAGGCGTCTCTCACCTGGCCCAAGATCTGCGTCTCGCCGATGACCATGGAATCAAGCCCGCAGGTTACGCGGAACAGATGTTCCACGGCCCGATCGTCTTCGTACATATATAAATGAGGATTGAATTGCTGTCTGGGAATCCGGAACCATTGTTCCATGAAAGTCCGGACATAATGGCCGCACAGGACCGGCCGGTCGACCACCGCGTAAATCTCCGTACGGTTGCATGTCGCCAAAATCACGCCTTCGAGAATGCCCGTCGTCCGTTTCAGAGACTCCAGCGCCTGAAGCGTGTCGCCTTCCGCAAGGGCGAAACGTTCGCGGATCTCTACGGGGGCCGTGCGGTAATTCAAGCCGACAACCATCAGATGCATGGGCATTCACCTGCCTTTTTGCAAAAATCGACCCTTCAAAGTCAAGCCTCATTATACCATAGATCATCCTTATGGCTCATGCGCAAATATGAAATGTTTTTGAACCGTCTTCCAGCGTTTGCCGCTCCTTCCCTATTCTCGTCGTCGTTCGGCGGAGCTATTCCCCCCGAGCCCCCGTTTTTCTAATTGAAAAAGCCATGAGGGGCCCTCATGGCTTCGGACTACGCGCGATTAGGTTATACGAGCTCGTGCTGCTTCAGCACCGGCTCTTCCACTTGCAGTTCGCCGACGCCGCGGATGAGTTTCTTCGCGTACGTGCGTTCAGGCTTCAGGACGCTCACCAGATAATCGATCGCGGCTTGCGGATCGACCGTCTCGCCGCAGGTATAGCAATCGATCGCGGCGAATCCTTTCTCGGGATAGGTGTGAATGGAGATGTGGCTCTCCGACAACATGACCAGGACCGTCGCCCCTTGGGGCTCGAATTGCTTGGCTTGAACCGAGAGAACGGTGGCGCCGCAAGCTTCGGCCGCCTCGATCATGTGCGATTGGAGAAGTTCGGCGTCGTTCAACGTATCGAAGTCGATTCCCCAAGTATCCACTGCAACGTGCCGTCCGAAAGTAGAGTACTCCATCTTTCGGTTCCCCCTTCCTAGGAATAAAATGTGAAGCTGATTTCATCCGCTAGGACCTACGTCATTCACTTCTCGAGGGAATTTGCTCTCCATCGCATTCCGTTCCTGAGTGAATCCTGGTTCCTATTGTGTTTTCAACGAAAATAAAAATAACATCTATCCGGGTGAAATGCAACTGTTTTTTTCGGGCCGGAGGATGTCTGTCCAAGCCGCGCCGGGCTTGGGATTTCGCGGTTTCTGCAAATCGCTTTCCGCGAAAGCCCCGCGGGGCGCGATTTCGGCTTCCGTTGCCCCCTGCCGAAGGAGAAACAAAAAAGGAACCGCGCTCGGCGGTTCCCGCGAATCCGGGAAAAAATGGGCCTTGATCAGGCCTCCAAAATAAACAGCAGACGGCTGTGATCTTGAAGGCGCTGATCGATGTCGCGCAGCTCGTTTTCGTCGGACGAGCGGTTGCGCAAGTCCAGCAGCTCGTTGACGGACTGCCGAAGTCCGGCGATTTCCTCCTCGACGGCGCGAAGCTTGAATTGGGCTTCCAACCGGCCCAGCGCGTTTCGGTATTCGTAGACGATCCGGCATTCGCTGTCCTTGCATTCCGCGATGCGGACAACGGCGCCGCGCTGATAGTGGTAGACCATCGTAAATCCTTGATAAATCCGGTTGACGACGGCGTCTCCTTTAAAGGAAGATACCAATTTGCGCAGCGCGTTCGTCAGTTTCGGCCGGACGACGCGGCAGGTCAGGCGGCAGCGATATAGTCCGCCGGCGCGCTCGAACGTGAGGCGGATCGATTCGCCCCCGGCTTCCTCTTCCAGAACGAGCTCTTGGTTTCCGTTGTCCATCACGAACACCTGCAGCTTGAGCTGCTGGGCATTGCACAGGGCGATTAGCTTTGGCATTTCGGCTTCCGGTAACGTCAAAACGGCGTTGACATATTCCGTGGCGATCCTGCCAGCCATAAAAAATCTCCTCAATTCCCTTTGTGTTGCACGAATGTATTGCGAGGTATAACCTTCTTCTATTATAAAAGAATGCCGCTGCGGTTTCTCACCGCCGGCCCGTGATTTTCCCGCAAAAAACCCGTAAAAAACGATTCCTCCCGGCTTCCGCCCGGGATTTTACCCGTTATTCTCGGTTTCCTGCCCGACTTTGGGGGGTTCGGAGGGGGGACGATCGAAGATTTCGGCCTCTTGCTCGATCAGGCTCCATAAATCCTCGCGTCCTTGCCCGGTCTCCGACGAAAAAACAATGAGCGGAAAATGGCCGGGCATGCCCAGCTCTTGGCGGATGACCTTGGCATGCTGCGGGATGCGGCCCCGCGAAATTTTATCCGCCTTCGTCGCCACGACGCACATCGGGATGCCGTAATGGGACAGCCATTCGAACATGTTGCGGTCGTCGGCCGAAGGGGGATGCCGCAGGTCCACCAGCTGGAGCACGAGCTTCAGCGTTTTGCGCCCTCGAAGATACCGCTCGGCCAACTTGCCCCAAGCCTCCCGCTGGCTCTTGGACACCCTGGCGTAGCCGTATCCCGGGAAATCGACGAAATACAGGGAGCCGTCTATGCCGTTGACCTTGTAATAGTTAAGCGTCTGCGTTTTCCCGGGCTGCGAGCTGGTCCGCGCCAGGTTGCGGCGTTCCAGCATGCGGTTGATGAGCGACGATTTGCCTACGTTCGAGCGGCCGGCAAGGGCCACTTCCGGCAATCCGTCTTCCGGAAATTGGCTCTCGCCGGCCGCGCTGATGATGAATTCGCTGGTTTTGATTTTCATGGGGCATCCGACGTCCTTTTCGAAAATGGCGTTAATGCGTGCCGAGCGGGGGGCCGTCCTCGGTTTCCGTCTCCACCCCTCCCGGGATCGGAACGTCCGGACCGGACTTCCGGGCAACGGGATCGCTGCCGACGGGAGGAGGGGAAATGAGGATCGGGTCGGCCAGCGCGTGCACCAACACCTCGTCCATATGGGAGACGGGAATGAACGTCAAGTCCTCCCGCACGCTCTCCGGCACGTCCCGAAGATCCCTTTCGTTATCCTTCGGGATCAGCACTTTGCGAATGCCCGCGCGATGGGCGGCGAGCGATTTCTCCTTCAGCCCGCCGATCGGAAGCACCCGTCCCCGAAGCGTGATTTCCCCGGTCATGGCGACTTCCCGGGATACGGGACGGTTCGTCAGCGCCGAGATCAGCGCCGTCGCCATCGTGATCCCGGCGGATGGTCCGTCCTTCGGAATGGCGCCTTCGGGTATGTGGATGTGCACATCGGTTTTCTCATGGAAATCGGGCGCGATGCCGAGCTCGTTCACCCGGCTGCGGGTGTAGCTGAACGCCGCCTGGGCCGATTCCTTCATGACGTCGCCCAGCTGTCCCGTCAGCGTCAGCTTACCGCTGCCCGGCATGACGGACACCTCGATGACGAGCGTGTCGCCGCCGACCTCCGTCCAAGCCAAGCCCGTTACGGCGCCGATCTGGTCCTCCTGCTCCGCCATGCCGTACCGGAACCGCGGCGGTCCCAGAAACTCCTTGAGCTTGGGGATGTCGACGACGACCGGCGCGCTTTCCGGGTCCGCGACGATCGTCTTGGCCGATTTCCGGCAGACGGAGGCGAGCAGCTGCTCCATGTTCCGTACGCCGGATTCGCGCGTGTATTCGCGGATCAGGGACATCAAGGCGTCCGGCTGGAACTGAATCTGGTCCTCCCGCAGGCCGTGCTCGCGGATCTGCTTGGGCAGCAGATGCTGCTGGGCGATCTGCTGCTTCTCGAGCTCCGTATAGCCCGGGATGGTCAGCAGCTCCATGCGGTCGAGCAGCGGGCGCGGAATGTTGTGCACGACGTTGGCGGTCGTCACGAACAAGACATTGGACAGGTCGAACGGCATTTCGACGTAGTGGTCGCTGAACGTCGCGTTTTGCTCCGGATCCAGCACCTCGAGCAGCGCCGAGGCCGGATCCCCGCGGAAATCCATCGCCATTTTGTCGATTTCGTCCAGCAGGAACACCGGATTCAAGGTGCCGGCGTTGCGCATGCCTTGAATGACCCGTCCGGGCATGGCGCCGACGTAAGTCCGGCGATGCCCGCGGATTTCCGCTTCGTCTCGCACGCCGCCCAGGGAGATGCGGACGAATTCCCGGCCGAGCGACTTGGCGATCGAACGGGCGAGCGAGGTTTTGCCCACGCCCGGAGGGCCCACGAAGCACAGGATCGGCCCCTTCATCTTTTTGACCAGCTTCTGGACGGCCAAATATTCGAGCACCCGCTCCTTCGGCTTCTCCAGGCCGTAATGCTCTTCGTTCAGGATCCGCTCGGCTTCGGCGATGTCCAAGTGGTCTTCCGTCTGCTTGGTCCACGGAAGCGCCAGCAGCCATTCCACGTAGTTGCGGATGACGGCGCCTTCGGCGGACGAAGCGGGCATCTTCTCCAGCCGGTCGATTTCCTTCTCGACCTTGGCGGCGATTTTCTCCGGCAGGCCGGCCTCGGCCAATTGGGCGCGCAGTTCTTCGGCTTCTCCCGCGCGTCCTTCCTTCTCGCCGAGCTCTTTCTGGATCGCCTTCATCTGCTCGCGAAGGTAATACTCCTTCTGCGTCTTCTCCATCTGCTTCTTTACGCGCTGGCTGATTTTCCGTTCGAGCTCCAGCACTTCCCGTTCGTTATTGAGCAGATCGAGCAGCTTTTCCAGCCGTTCGCGGATGTCGGTCGTTTCCAGAATGTCCTGCTTGTCTTTGATTTTGAGCGACAGGTGGCTGGTGATGACGTCCGCGAGCCTGCCGGGCTCGTCGATGTCCGAGACCGCGGCCATCGTCTCGGGCGTCACTTTCTTGGACAAGCTGATGTAGTTTTCGAATTGGCCGAGAACGGCGCGCATGAGGGCGCCGAGCTCCGGGTCCCCTTCTCCCGTCTCCTGCAGCTCGCTCGCCAGCACTTCGTAGTACGATTCGTTCGGCAAGTATTGCCCGATCCTCGCCCGGACGACGCCTTCCACGAGCACCCGGATCGTCCCGTTGGGCAGCTTGAGCATCTGCCGGACTTTCGATATGGTGCCGACCCGGTAAATATCGTCCTGGGTCGGTTCTTCGATATTGACCTCCGATTGGGAACAAAGAAGGATCATATGATCCTCGATCATGCATTGTTCCAGCGCTTTGACCGATTTTTCCCGCCCGACGTCCAGGTGAAGCACCATGCTGGGATAGACGAGCAGCCCGCGCAGGGGCAGCAAGGGGATGGAACGGCTCTTCGGTTTGCCCGAACCCATGTCCGGCACCTCCATACGAATCGGTTGTGGTAGGTTGCATGCCCGAGCAGTCGGCGGAGCCGACGACCAGGGCAGGTTGCTTGCCCGAGCAGTCGGCGGAGTCGACGACCTGGGAACGTAAGCCATGTTTCCGTCATTGTACCAAATGTGACCGCCTGCCGCAAAATCGGCCGATGCCCCGCGAGGCGGCCGCCCCGGATAGGTTCCCCTTCCGCAGGGAGGAATTACTCGCCGCAACCGCCGAAAAGCGGTTCGCAGGAATCCGAACCGCACATTTTCCCAACGACGAAAAGCCGCCCGGACCGAGTCTTTCCCTCTGGTCCAGGCGGCTTTCCCATCAAACGGATCAACCTTGAGCGGGCAACCCGGGTCCGGCCGGCAGCGGTTTGTCCCGCCGGTGTCCCGCTCCTTCCGCGCGCGCCGCCTCCGCGCCCGCGATGCCCGCATGCAGCACGGACACCGCCGGCGCCGGGGAGAACGGCTCCGGAGCGGCCGCGGGCTCCGCCGTTGCGATTTCCGTTTCCAGCTTCACCTGACTGCCGAACACATGCGTGAACACTTCCTCCATGCGATCCACGGGAATGACCCTCACGCCTTCAAGCCCCGCGAAAATTTCCTGCCAGTTCTCCTTCGGGATCAGCACGGTCTCGGCTCCGGATTGGAAAGCCGCCTCGACCTTGGCGATCACGCCGCCCACCGGCTTGACCCGTCCGTGAATGCTGATTTCCCCGGTCATCGCCAGCTTGTTGTCGACGGGCGTCTTCGTGATCGCGGAGGCGATCGCCACGGCCATGGCCACCCCGGCGGACGGGCCGTCCACGGGCGTTCCCCCCGGGAAATTGATGTGCAGATCGTAGTTTTCCGGGTGCAGCCCATGCCTCTTCAACACGGTCAGCACGTTGTCCACGGAGCCTTTCGCCATGCTTTTGCGCCGCAGCGTGCGCTGTCCGCCGCCCAGCTCTTCCTCGTCCACGACCCCCGTGATCGTGAATTGCCCCCGTCCGGCCTCCGCCGGAATGGCGGTCACTTCGATTTCCAGCAGCGCTCCCATGCTGGGTCCGTACACGGCCAAGCCGTTCACGAGACCGACCTGCGGCTCGGAAGGGATTTTCCGGTCCGGCCGCGGCGGCAGCTGGCTGCTGTTCACGACCCACTCCACGTCCGACGTGCCGAGCGTCGCGCGGTTCTCCGACAGCGCCAGACCGGCGGCCAGCTGGATGATGTTGACGGCCTCCCGGCCGTTCGTCGCGTAGCGCTTGACGACCTCCACCGCTTCCGGCTGCGGCTGGAACCCGATTTTCTGGATCGCGTTCTCGGCGATGCGGCCGATTTCATCCGGAAGCAGCGGACGGAAATACACTTCCATGCAGCGGCTGCGCAGCGCCGGGGAAATCTCGTTCGGAGACCGCGTCGTCGCCCCGACGAGCCGGAAGTCCGCGGGCAGCCCGTTTTGGAAAATATCGTGGATGTACATCGGGATATTCGGGTCTTCCGCATGGTAATAGGCGCTTTCCAGGAATACTTTGCGGTCCTCGAGCACCTTGAGCAGCTTGTTCATTTGGATAGGATGGAGCTCGCCGATTTCGTCGATGAACAGAATGCCGCCGTGCGCCTTCGTCACGGCCCCGGGCTTCGGCTGCGGGATCCCCGCGACGCCCATCGCTCCCGCGCCCTGGTATATCGGATCGTGAACCGAACCGATCAGCGGGTCGGCGATGCCGCGTTCGTCGAACCGGGCGGTCGTCGCGTCGATCTCGGTGAACTTGGCGTCCTGGCGAAACGGAGAGAGCGGGTTCTTTTTGGCCTCCTCCAAAATGACGCGCGCCGCGGCGGTCTTCCCGACGCCGGGAGGCCCGTATACCAGAACATGCTGCGGGTTGCTGCTGCACAATGCGGCTTTGAGGGCGCGGATCCCCTCTTTCTGACCCACCAAATCGCCCATGGTCGCCGGACGGGTTTTCTCCGCGAGCGGCTTGGTCAGCGATATGGAACGCAGCTTGCGCAGCTTGTCCATCTCCTTGCGGGATTCGCGGTCCACCGCGCTTTTGTTCACTTTCTGGCTTCGGAGCAAGTTCCAGAAGTAAACGCCGATCACCACGGCAAAAAACACTTGGATCAGCATCAAAACCATGCTTAAACTCATTCGTTCCCTTCCTCCCCTAAAAACAAGTCCCCAAAAGCAACGCGTAGTTCTATGTCCGATTCCGATGGCTTTTGGCGGCGCCCCCGGGCATCCCTAGGAAATCGCGTTTGCATCGTTTCCTAAACAGCAAAAAATCCGGCATCAGGCTATACTGGCTAGTATTGCCCGATTGCCGGATCTTATATCAAACCGCGTCCAGAAGATTGTCGGCGTACCGTTCGACGAGGAATTCCCGGAAACGCTGGGCCGCCGGCGAATCATACCGGTTTTCCTTCCACTCCAGCCCAACCGTGCTGGCGCATTCGCGATCCCCGATGCGGAGCCAGCGAATCCCCTCCTGCCGCAGTCCTTCGGAGTCGGGCAGAATCGAAACCCCGAGCCCCTGGGAAACGAAGCCGGCCACCGTCTGAAGGTCTTCGGCCTCGTAACGGACATCGGGCCGGAAACCGGTATCCAGGAACAGTTGGTCGACCAGCTTGCGGAATCCGCAGATCGTCTTGTGCCCGACGAACGGTTCTCCGTCCAAATCCGCCATTCCGATCTCCTCCCGCGCGGCCAGCGGATGGCTGTCGGGGACGACGGCAAACAGCTTGCGTTGAAACAGCGGGACCCAGCGATTGCCGACCATGCCGGACTTCGGCGAGAGCAGGGCCATGTCGCAGCGGCCGGATTCCAACAAAGTTTGGATATGCTGCTGATTGCCTTGCTCGAGTTCAAACCGGATCCCGGGAAATCTCTCCCGGAAAGCGTGGATCAGCCTAGGGACCGTAGAGGCCCCCAAAATATTCAGGAATGCCAGGTATACGGTCCCCGTTTCGGGGTGGGCCAACTCGGCGATTTCCCGTTTCCCCCGCTCTACCTCGGCCAGAACGTTCCGGACGGTTTTGGCGAACAGCATGCCGTACCGGTTCAACTGCACGTTCCTTCCGCTGCGTTCGAACAAGGGCACGCCCAGCTCTTCCTCCAGCCTCGCGATCGAATGGCTGAGCGCGGGCTGCGTGATGTTCAGCTTTTCCGCCGCTTTCGTGACGTGTTGAAGCTCCGCTACCGCCGCGAAGTACTGCATTTGGACGAGCTCCATTCCGGGCGTCCTCCTCCGTTTTTCATGAATGAAAATAATGATTTTGATGAAAATCATAAATTAGACATTGTCACTTGTCAAATTTTACAATGGATTCACGGAGGCGGCCGAGGTACGCATTCGATTCCGATATGAACAGAAAGAAGGTTTTCGACATGGAGAAAGCGAGAGAGGAACGGCATTCGGGAAGGTCCGGAAACGGGTGGGCTTTCCTGTTGCTCTGTTTTGGCGTTTTCATGGTCTACCTGGACGCGATGATCGTGAACGTCGCGCTTCCGGATATCCGGACCGACTGGGACGTCGGAATCCGCGGCTTGCAGTGGGTCATCAACGCTTATTCGATTCCGTTCGCCTGCCTGCTGCTGGCCGGAGGGGTGTTCGGGGACTCGTTCGGTTATAAGAAGATGTTTTTGCTCGGCATGGCGGGATTCACGCTGAGTTCCATCTGGTGCGCCGAATCGGCGTCCATCGGATCTTTGCTGTCCGCCCGCGCCGTGCAAGGCGCGTTCGGAGCCCTCTTGATCCCCGTGTCCTTGGCGATCATCCGGGCCGTCTACCACGATCCGGTCCAGCGGGCCAAAGCGATCGGCATTTGGGCCGGCATCGGCGGGGTGGCCCTGGCCGCCGGCCCGTTGGTCGGCGGTTGGCTCGTCGAGAGGTACGGTTGGGAGAGCGTGTTCTGGCTGAACGTTCCGATCGGAGCCGTCGTTTTCGCCGCCCTCTCCGCCTTGATGAAAGAACCGGCCGGGAGAAAGAAACGGTCTCTCGATTTCGCGGGTCAAATCCTCTTCATCGCCGGGATCGCTTCTCTATCCTATGGCTTAATCGAAAGCCACTCGCTCGGCTGGGATCACGCCCGGATCGTCGGGTCCTTGGCGTTCGCCCTGGCGGCGATCGCGGCGTTCGTCTGGCGGGAGCACCGCCATCGGGAACCGCTTTTGCCGATGGACTTTTTCCGTCAGCCGTTGTTCGTCGTCGCTTTGCTGGTCAATTTGCTGGCTTTCTTCAGCGTGTATGCCGTCACCTTCCTCATGACGCTGTATCTTCAGAACGTGAACGGGCTTTCGGCGATCGATACCGGCCTCCGTTTCCTGCCTCTGACGCTGGGAATCATGGTGATGAGCGCGCTCGGCAGCCGCCTGGCCGTCAAGTTTTCCCCGCTCGCGCTCATTCCGGCAGGCTCGTTCGCGGTCGGTGCCGCGCTGCTCTGGTTGACCGCCCTGAAGCCGGGTTCCGGGTTGGCCGACTACGTGTGGCCCCTTCTTTTGCTCGGGATCGGCCTTCCGATCGCAGGCACTTCCGCCACCGTCACGCTGATGTCGCATACCGCGCCCGAAAGGGCGGGCATGGCGTCCGGGATCGCCAATACGTTCCGGCAGATCAGCGCCGTGGTGGCCGTCGCGCTTTCCGGCTCGCTGATGTCGGCGATCGTGAATCATTCGTCCGGCTCCCGCATGGACGCCCTTCAGGTTCCGGGATCCATTCAACCGGAAATCCGCGAGGCGCTCGCTTCCGGCAATCTGTCGGGCTTGGCATCCTCCGGATTGCCTGCCCGGACGCTGGAGGCGCTTGGCGATATGGCGCCGGTCTGGTTCGTGCAAGGCATGGGCGGCGCCTTCGTCCTGGCCGGGGCCGCCGGTCTGGCATGCGGCGTCCTCTGCCTGCTGATCTTGATCCGAAGCCGGATCAGCCGGCCGGCAGTCTCTCCCGCCGGCAAAGCTTCGGTTCCGACCCTCGCGAATCCGGAATGAGTTCCTTCCGCACGGAAACACGAAAAAAAGGGAGTTTGCTTGTCCGAGCAAACTCCCTTTTCCGTTTTCGCCCCATTCAATGCTTCCTTCCCGGGATGACGCCGGTTTCCTTGTACGCCGCCGCGATCTGGTCGATCTCGCGCTTGAGCTCGGATACCAGTTCGGCCTCCGGCACCTTGCGGATCATCTCGCCATAGCGGAACAGCATGCCTTCCCCGCGGGCGCCCGCGATGCCGATGTCGGCTTCCCGGGCTTCGCCGGGGCCGTTCACCGCGCAGCCCAGCACGCTGACTTTGATCGGCACTTTCAGCTTGGACAAGTAGTCCTCTACTTCGTTCGCAACCGAGAACAAATCGATATCGAGACGGCCGCATGTCGGGCAAGAGATCAGCGTCGGAGCGTCGGAAATGAGCCCGAACACCTTGAGCAGCTCGCGAGCCGCCTTGATTTCCTCCACCGGGTCCGCGCTTAACGAGATCCTCATCGTGTTGCCTATGCCCGCGTTCAGCAGCACGCCCAGCCCCGCGGCGCTCTTGATCGTGCCCGAGAACAGCGTGCCGGCCTCCGTGATGCCTAAGTGAAGCGGATACCGGATCGCTTCGGCCGCCTTGGTGTAAGCCGCGATCGCCATCGGCACGTCGGAGGCTTTCAAGGAAACGATGATGTCGTGAAAATCGAGCTCCTCCAAAATGCCGATATGATACAGCGCGCTCTCCACCATGGCTTCCGGCGTCGGATAACCGTACTTTTCCAGCAGATGGTTTTCCAGCGAGCCGGCGTTCACCCCGATCCGGATCGGAATGCCGCGCTCCTTGCAAGCCTTCACGACGGCTTCGACCTTCTCGCGCCGACCGATGTTGCCGGGATTGATCCGGACTTTATCGATGCCGTTCTCGATGGCGAGCAGCGCCAGCCGGTAGTCGAAGTGGATGTCGGCCACGAGAGGGATCGAGATTTGCCGTTTGATCTCCTTGATCGCTTCCGCCGCTTCCTTGTTGTTGACCGTCACGCGGACGAGCTGGCAGCCGGCTTCCTCCAGCCGTTTGATCTCGGCGACCGTCGCGGCCACGTCCGCCGTCTTCGTCGTGCACATGCTCTGCAGAATGACTTGGTTGTTCCCGCCGATGGTCAGATTGCCGACCCGAACGGGCACGGTTTCCGTCCTCTTGTACATGGCTCTTCGTTCTCTCCCCGAATAGACTGATCCCACCTCACCCGAAGGCGAGGTGGAATCGGCTTTAAACGCGTTACGCGCTCTCTTCTTTTTTCTTGCCTTTCTTGGTCTGCAGCTCGGGTACCATTTTCTCCTTGACGACCTTCTCGGTCACCACGCAATGGACGACGTCGTCCCGCGAAGGAACTTCGTACATGACGTCCAGCATGATGCCTTCGATGATCGCGCGCAGGCCCCGCGCGCCCGTGTTGCGCTTGATCGCCTCGCGAGCGATTTCCTCCAGGGCGCCGCCTTCGAACTCGAGCTTGACGTTGTCCATCTCGAGAAGCTTCTGGTATTGCTTCACCAGGGCGTTCTTCGGTTCGGACAGAATGCGGACCAGCGCGGATTCGTCCAGCGGCTCCAGCGTGGAGATGACCGGAAGGCGTCCGACGAATTCCGGAATGAGCCCGAATTTGAGCAGGTCTTCCGGCTGCGCGAGGGACAAGTATTCGCCCGGCTTCAGCTCCTTCTGGCCTTCGAGGGCCGAGCTGAACCCGATAACCTTCTTGCCGATCCGGCGCTTGATGATCTGCTCGAGACCGTCGAACGCGCCGCCGCAGATGAACAGGATGTTCGTCGTGTCGATCTGGATGAACTCCTGGTGCGGGTGCTTGCGGCCGCCTTGCGGAGGCACCGAGGCCACCGTGCCTTCGAGGATTTTCAGCAGCGCTTGCTGTACGCCCTCGCCGGAAACGTCCCGCGTGATCGACGGGTTTTCCGATTTCCGGGCCACTTTGTCGATTTCGTCGATGTAGATGATGCCGCGTTCGGCCTTCTCCACGTCGTAATCGGCGGCTTGGATCAGCTTAAGCAAAATGTTCTCGACGTCTTCCCCGACGTAGCCGGCTTCCGTCAGCGACGTGGCGTCGGCGATCGCGAAAGGCACGTTGAGGATTTTGGCCATCGTCTGCGCGAGCAGCGTCTTGCCGGAGCCGGTCGGGCCGATCAGCATGATGTTGCTCTTCTGCAGCTCGACTTCCTCGCTCTTGGCCGCTTTCGAGTTGATCCGCTTATAATGGTTGTAAACGGCCACGGACAGCGATTTTTTCGCCTGTTCCTGGCCGATGACGTATTGGTCCAGAATCGCCCGGATTTCCTTCGGCTTCGGGATTTCCTTCAGATCCAGCTCTTCTTCATGCCCGAGCTCCTCTTCCACGATCTCCGTGCAGAGCTCGATGCATTCGTCGCATATATAGACGCCGGGTCCGGCCACCAGCTTGCGCACCTGATCCTGGGACTTGCCGCAGAACGAGCATTTCAGCTGGCCTTTCTCGTCGTTGAATTTAAACATGGGAACCCTCCTTTATCCGGGTATGGGGGCGGAAATGACGCGGTCGATCAGACCGTACGCCAGTGCTTCCTCCGCGCTCATGAAGTTGTCGCGATCGGTGTCCCGCTCGATTTTCTCGTACGGTTGGCCGGTGTGCTTGACGTAGATATTGTTCAGCTTTTCCTTCGTCTTGACGATCCAATCGGCGTGGATCTTGATATCCGACGCCTGGCCTCTCACCCCGCCGAGGGGCTGGTGAATCATGATCTCGCTGTTCGGGAGGGCATAGCGCTTGCCTTTGGCTCCCGCGGTCAACAGGATGGAGCCCATGCTGGCGGCCATGCCGCAGCAGATGGTCGAAACGTCCGGTTTGATGAACTGCATCGTATCGTAGATCCCCATGCCGGCCGTGACCGAGCCTCCCGGGGAATTGATGTAAAGCGAAATGTCCTTTTCCGGATCTTCCGCCGCCAGAAACAGCAGCTGGGCGATAACGAGATTGGCGACGTCGTCGTCAATGGCGCTTCCCAGGAAAATGATCCGGTCCTTAAGGAGCCGGGAGTAGATGTCGTAGGACCGCTCTCCGCGGTTGGTTTGTTCAACGACGATAGGCACCAAGCTCATGGGGGTCAACCTCATTTCTTAGTGAACTCGAAATCTTCGGTAATATTCTAACACGTTCAAAGCGGAATGTCATGTTGACGACCCGCCCATCCGGTTTCGCGCCGCGGGCCGGCCGATGCCGATTCCGCGGGCGAAAAAAGGCACGCGGACCGCACGTGCCTGTAATCGTGACGCTATGTCGGCTTTTAGGCCGTTTTGCTGTTCTCTACGATGAATTGGACCGCTTTGCGGATCCGGATGTCCGAATTCAGCGTATCCATGTAGCCGTTGGAGGAGAAAATGGCGCGAAGCTCTTCGACAGAACGGTTATACGCCTTGGACAGGTTGGAAAGCTCTTCTTCCACGTCCGCTTCCGTCACGTCCAGGTTCTCCGCTTTCGCGATCGCTTCCAGCACCAGGTTGTTGCGGACGCGTTTGGAGGCGTCGCCATTCATCTGTTCCCGGAGCTGTTCCTCGCTCTGGCCGCTGAATTGATAGTACAGGTCGAGAGACAAGCCTTGCATCCGGATGCGGTTTTCGAATTCCTTCAGCATCTGGTCGACTTCGTTCTGAACCATGATCTCCGGCACTTCGACTTCCGCCGATTCGGAAGCTTTGTCGATGATCGCGTTCTCGCGGGCCGATTCCGCTTCTTTTTCCTTCCGTTCCTTCAGCTTTGCCGCCAAATCCTGTTTATATTCCTCCAGCGTATCGAATTCGCTGACGTCTTTGGCGAATTCGTCGTCGAGCGCCGGAAGGTTTTTGCGCTTGAGCTCGTTCAGCTTGACCTTGAACACGACGGCCTTGCCGGCCAGCTCTTCCGCCTGGTAGGACTCGGGGAACGTGACGTTGATGTCTTTCTCTTCGGCGATGTTCAGGCCGACAACTTGCTCTTCGAAGCCCGGGATGAACGAGCCGGAGCCCAGTTCGAGAGAGTAGTTCTCCCCTTTGCCGCCTTCGAACGCTTCGCCGTCCAGGAAGCCTTCGAAATCGATCACGGCGACGTCGCCCATTTGGGCCGGACCTTCGTCCACGACGACCAGCTCCGCATGGCGTTGCTGGAGGCGTTCCAGTTCCTTGCCGATTTCCTCGTCCGTCACTTCGGTGTCGGCCGCGGGAACTTCGATGCCTTTATATTCGCCGAGCTTCACTTCCGGCTTGACGGTGACCTTGGCTTTGAATTTGAAGGATTGACCGCGGCCGAATTGCTCGACGTCGACTTCCGGACGGGAGACCGGCTCGATGCCGGCTTGATCGACGGCTTCGGAATACGCTTCCGGAAGCAGGATGTCGATCGCGTCTTGATACAGGCTTTCCACCCCGAAACGGGCTTCGAAAATTTTACGCGGCACTTTGCCTTTGCGGAATCCCGGCACGTTCACCTTGGCGACGACTTTGCGGAACGCCTTGTCCAAGGCGGCGGCGACTTTTTGTTCATCGATCTCGACGTCGAGTACGCCGACGTTCTTCTCTATTTTTTCCCAGTTTGCTTTCATTGGCTGCTTTCCCCTCCGTAAGGCTTCTTCGTGCCGCCGATTGCGGCGTCTTCACATAAACCATTCCATTATATACAACCCCGGCGGCCTGCGCAAGACAAGCCCTCGCCGGTTCCGCTCAGAACGCCGTGCGCGGTTCGACCGCGTACTGGCGGAGCCACCGGAGCGCCTGCTCGTACCGAAACCGGAGCTCGTCCGTTATTCCGTACTGATCGCGGATTTCTTGGTCGCCTTCGGCGCCGTGCAGCTTTTCCAGCATCATCTGGTGCAGCGCGGCCGCCCATACGTCCGCCTGGCCGTCTTCGTCCGCCGCCATCGTCCGGTAGATCGGCGTCCCGTAGGCGGCCTGCACGCATTCCTTCCACATTTCTTCGGCGAAATAGGCGAGCGTGGGATCGGACACTTCAGCCGACAACCGCACCCTTTCGATGACGTCGATCACGGCCGGGGGAAAATCGGAAAACTGGAGCGGCGTATCCCCGATCTCCAGCGTCAACGCCTCCCCGTCCCTCCACATCGATACGGGCCCCGCGGCGCCTTGGTTCCGCAAAGCCTGCAGCGCCTTGAATTGCGCGGCCGGATGATGTTCGCCGCCGCTCAGCCAATCTTTCAGCGCTAACTGGACGTCCGGCCGCACGACGTGCGCCAGCTGCCCGATGGCCAGAAGCTGCTGCTCGGGGTCTTCCCCTTCCCGCAGGGAGGCCAGCAGCTTCGTAACGTACTCCGCGTCTTGGCGCGTCCGATCCTCCACCCGCCGGCGGACCCAGTCGGACTCTCCGGACTCTTCGTCCGGGAGCTCGTCATCCTCCAGCCCGGCCCAGTCATTGCCGGACGCGGACGCTTCCGGAAACGCCGCTTCCAGCCATCCCAGCAGCGCCTGCCACTCCGTATGATGCTTCTCCGCTTCCCCGCCGCATTGGAGCAGAAAGTCCAGCAGCGCTTTCGCCTCGCCGTAGCGTTCCGTCTCCAGCATTTTCGTTAATTTGATCTGATAAAAGTCCAACGTTTTCGGAAACAACACCAAATTGTCTTTGGCGCGGCCGCTCATGGCCAGTCCCCTTCCGGACCGGATATTCGTTGCGAAGGTTCGGTCTCCCGCATTATAACACGAAGGCTAGCGCAAATGGAAAAGCGGAAGAAGACGGAACGGTCCCGGCGGCCGAGTCGGCGAACGCCGCCCGAGAAGTTGTCCGCGCCGCCGTTGGAACGAAAACTTGTCATTCGCTGCCATTGATTTCGTTCTCCCGTTTGTGCTATCATAATTTCTGCTCACAGCAACACGCGGGTGTAGTTCAATGGTAGAACGCCAGCTTCCCAAGCTTGAGGCGAGGGTTCGATTCCCTTCACCCGCTCCATACGACATTGATGAAGAAGCCTTGCAACGCAGGCTTCTTTTTTGATTTTCGCATAAAAAAAAAAGCCCTGCCTCCTTCATCGGTCGGCAGGGCATTTCGACGTCTCTCATTCCGCGCATGGGTCCCGGCTCGTTCAATAACCGTTACGGCCGCCGGAACGACCTCTCGAACGTCCTCTCGACCGGTCTTTGACGATGACGATGACTTTGACGCGAGAACGGCCGGAGGAGCGGCCCGACGTGCTCGTACCGCGTAACGAGCCGCTTCCGTAATTCGTTCCATTGGGAATTCCAAACAACATGTCTGAACACCTCCTTGTCCCTGGGATGCTTTACGATATGATTAAAGTACGGCCATGTTAAGGACAAGGGTCGGCAGGTTTGAAAATGAGGCTGAAAGAGCGCTCGCAATG
The DNA here is from genome assembly GCF_029360585.1 of Cohnella caldifontis. Lineage (GTDB taxonomy): Bacteria > Bacillota > Bacilli > Paenibacillales > Paenibacillaceae > Cohnella > Cohnella caldifontis. Next base: position 569,172 of record NZ_JAQZSJ010000002.1, read on the forward strand.
TCGTGCGGGAATAAATTTACCCCCAGCCGTTATGTCCGGCGCGATCCGTCCATTCCAAGATTCACTTGGCGGAAATTCCGCATAAATTCCGATCCGATGCTCACGCTAAAGCAGGTTGCCAGGCAACTAATCTGAACGCGGAGGGAACCCGAACCGATGACCCCGTCGCAAAACCCACAGGAGAACGTACAGGAAGCCCAAAACGTGCAGCAGCAAGCGCAGCAAGTGATCCAACAGGCGCAGCAAGCGGCCGCCCAAGTGAGCGCGCAAGCTTCGCAAGCGGCTCAACTGGCCCAGGAAGCCGAGCAGACGGCAACGACCGCCCAGCAGCTCAGCCAACAGCTGCAGCAAGCGCAAGCGCAAAGCACGCAGCAATTGACGGCGGCCGAACAGCAAATCGGCCAAGCCCAGAACACGGTCAGCGCGCTTCAAGGACAAAACGCGGCGTCCGCGCAGCCGGACCAAGGACAGTCCATGGCCGCCGAAGACGGTTTGGTGCAATAACCAACCCCGCTGGCGAACCCCAAAAAGGCCGTTGGGAACTCCCGCTTCCCGACGGCTATTTTTGCGGATTCGAAATGATCTGACGAGTCGGACCGCGAAAAACGCGGTCATTCAACATCCGGAACGAGCGAGACTCTGCGGATGCTTTCCGGCAAGATCCGAACGAGTCCCTTATCGGACAACCTCAACCAAGGAAAAACGACCACGCGAGCAGCGGCGATATGGCAGTGGCCGCCCAGCAGACCCCCGCTTGGGGATTTCAGGCGATTTTTCCTCTTTCCCCTCTTGAGACAGGGGAGCTCCGTATGATAAACTAATCAAGCTGCGTCCCGGTAGCTCAGTTGGATAGAGCATGCGCCTTCTAAGCGCACGGTCGGGGGTTCGAATCCCTTCCGGGACGCCATTATCACGCTTAAAAACCGAACTTCCATCTCTCGTTAACCGAAAGGCGCTTCGACACGAAGCGTCTTTTTTCGCGTATTTTCTAGGACCGGAACCCTATAATTTGCGCATTTTGTAACCAGGGTTACAGAACGCGCCGAGGGTACATGGTACGATTTTCTCCAATCAGAGAAACCCGCCAAACGGGACATGGAGTGAGGAAAAACGTGCTGCTGGTTCCCGTGCAAGACTTGAAAGACGGAGATTTGCTGGGCAAAGGACTGTACTCGGCGGACGGCCGCCTGATGCTGGGGCGGGGAAGCCGGCTGAACGAGCGGTTGATCGAAGGGATCAAACGGCTCGGACAGCATTACGTTTACGTTGAACTGACGGAGACGAGAACCGGCCAAAAAGAATGGGATTGGAAAAAGAACCTTCGCCGCCTGACGGAAGATTTGCTGTTCCGCTGGTTCGAGGCCGTACGCCAGAAGGAAAGCCTTCCCGTCAAGCCGCTGTTCGATTGGGCCGAACACGTCACGGAAATCGTATCCGAACAAGCCGGAGCGAAAATCGGCTTGGCGGACATGTCCCGCGACCGGGAACCTTTCGTCGCCCACAGCCTGAACGTTTGCTTTCTGTCGCTCCTGACGGCCAAAGCGCTGGGTTACAGGGAAAAGGAACTGATTGACGTGGCGGTAGGGAGCCTGCTGCATGACATCGGGCTGGCCGTCCCGCTGGAAGACAAGCTGGTGCTGAACCATCCGTTGATCGGTTTCGACCTGCTCCGCAAGGTGCCGGGCATTACGGCCGACGCGCTCCAGATCGTCTTGCAGCATCACGAGCGGATCGACGGCAGGGGATTCCCGCACGGCATTTCCGGCGGCGCGTTCCGGAAAGCCTCCCAAATTTGCGCCCTCGCGGTCGAATTCGACGATTTCATGAACCGATCTTTGACAAATCGCCTTCCTTGTGAAGGATTTGAGTTCGTGATGTCGAAAGTGGATACATCGTACGATTACGAAATCGTCCGCGCTTTCCTGAACGTATTCGAACCTTACCCCGTCGGAACCCCGGTTACTTTGACCGGCGGCCTCGAAGGCACCGTCGCCGAGACGAACCCCGGCCACCCTTGCCGCCCCGTGATCCGGCTGCAGGCTACCGGGGACCGGTTCGATCTAATGCAGCATATCACGTTCCGGATCGAACGCGCGGAACCGGTCGTATAAACCGGAAGGAACGGGAGGGATGGAGATTGCCGATCGACGCCGCCAAACTGCGACTTTCCATTCCCTTTTTCCGCGAGATCGAACCCGGCCTGTTAGCCCGCATCGTCCCCTTCATGTTCGAGAAGAAATTCCGCAAAGGGCAAATCATTTTCCTCGAAGGGGACGAAGGAGACGAAATATACTTCATCGGTTCCGGCGCAGTCGGCATCTATACGTTCGATAAAGCCAAAAAAGTGACGCTCGCGTTCCTTCGGGAAGGCGAGTATTTTGGCGAGATGGCCCTGCTCAAACCCGGCCTGGTGCGGTCCGCCACCGCCGAAACCTTGATGCCGACGCGGCTTTACGCCCTGCGGAAATCCGATTTCCAAACGTTGATCGAGCAAGACCGCAACCTGGCGTTCCACCTGCTGGACTACACCATGGAACGACTGCGGAAGGCGAACCAGCAAATATACGACCTGACCTTCCTGAACGTGAAAACGCGGATCGTCAAGAGACTGCTGCTGCTCGGCGAGGAGTACGGCGGAACCCGCATCCCGGTGAAAATCACGCACCAGCAATTGGCCGACATGGTCGGGGCGGCGCGGGAAACCGTGTCGAAGGTGCTCCAGGAGCTCCAGGACCAAGGCTTGATCGAGATCAAGGACAAAACGTTCCGCTTGATCGACCCGGCGACGTTGGAGCGGAAGCTGCTGGAAGATCAATGAACCGAGGTTTTCCGAATGCCGGAAAACCTCTTTTTCATGGCCTTTCCGGGGCCATAATAAACGGGAAACCCTTACCGAATCGGAGGCGCTACGCGATGACTTGGCTGTTCTACGCGCTGCTGTCGGCGGTTACCGCGGCGCTGGTCGCCGTATTGGGCAAAATCGGCTTGAAGGATCTGGACGCCAATGCCGCCACCGCGATCCGCTCGGTGATCATGGCGCTCTTCCTCGTCGGCGTGGTCGCCTTCCAGGGAAAATTCGCGGAAGTGCATCAAATCCTCGGACAAAAAAAGGCGCTGACCTTCATCTGCCTGAGCGGGGTCGCGGGCGCGCTTTCCTGGCTCTTCTACTTCCTCGCCCTGAAATCGGGCAAAGTTTCGCAGGTCGGGCCGATCGACAAGTTCAGCGTGGTGATCGCGGTCGTGCTGGCGTTTCTTTTCCTAGGGGAGCGAATCTCCTGGCTGAACGCCCTCGGCGTGGCGATGATCGCCGCGGGAGCCATTCTGGTCGCCTTGAAATAAGCGAGCATAAAAACAGCGGAAATGTCAATTTAATGTAATGTATTATAACGCAAAATAAAATACCGAATCCTTTTTTTTTGGATTCGGCACCATTTTACGTTATGTTAAATAACATAGATATTACAAATTACCGTTGGGCCTCATCCCTCGGATTGTTCTGAGCCGGATGACGCACGTTTTTCCGCAAAACTTCTTCTACGAACGTCTCGCCTTTTTTCCGGATTTGGTTCCCTTCGTTCTGTTTAAACCGCTCGGGCATTTTTCGCTCACCTCCCGCTGCGGCCGAACAACAGATCCAGGTCCGACCGCACGCCGTCCGAATTCAGCACGTCCTCCGCGAAAGTCCGGCGATCGTTATCCGACAGGTGACTCGGACCGGAGAACCATTGCATCGTCACGTCCCGGAACGCGTCGTGCATGTCGTTGTCGTACCAGTCGACTTCGGTCCTGGCGTCGTTAGCCAGCACCCGGACCAGCTGATACCCTTTCGGACCCTCGCGGAAATAGGCCAGCAGCTCCGGAACGCCGGGATCGCCGGCGTGCACCTCGACCTCGGCCAGCCGCTGGTCTCCCCATTCCCGGATGCCGCGGCAAGCAGCCCGCCTGACCGTCAGCATGGCGGCACCATCGCCTGAACGATCTCCGGTTTCAGGACGTTCATGGATGCGATGTGGCGTTTCGTTTCATCGGTTCCAAGCCGGTAGAGCAACCGGTAAATGTCTTTGAGTTGTGCATCGTACACGGCATTGTAATCCTCTTCGCCCTTGGTCGTAATCGGGCGGACGAAGTGGAACGCGGAAGCTTCCTCCGCGCTGGACGTTTCTTCGAACAACTCCTGGAGTTTGTTCAACTCTTCTTCGTTCGCCCGGATCTCGAATTCGAACGGAGCCGCCTGGCGGTCCTCCAATACTTGTCCCGCGGCTACCGCCACGTAATACGTTTTGCGTCCGTCTTCCATCCTGGGACCCTCTCCTTCCGACGCGATTCGTTACGTATTTTCTCCCGGGACATACATGTTATCCCTTCATTCGCATATCCATCTTATGATCGGTTGATCGCTACAGCGGGAGGAGGAAAAGTACCCATGTGCGGGATTGCCGGATGGGTCGACTGGGACGAGGATTTGACGAAACACGCGGACGCGATCGAAAAAATGACGGAGACGCTCGAGCTGAGGGGACCCGACGCCTCGGGCACCTGGCTGTCGAGGCATTGCGCGTTCGGCCATCGCAGGCTGTCCGTCATCGACCCCGCGGGCGGGGCGCAGCCGATGGTTCGCCCGGTCAAATCAGCCGACGACCAAGATTGCGTGATCGTGTACAACGGCGAGCTGTACAACGCCCCCGAGCTTCGCGGGGAGTTGGTCCGGCTCGGTTACCGGTTCCGGACGACCTGCGATACCGAGGTTTTGCTGCTCAGCTACGTTGAATGGGGACCGGCTTGCGTGGAGAAATTCAACGGGATTTTCGCCTTTGCGATTTGGAGGACGGACGAGGAGACGTTGTTCATGGCCCGGGATCGGCTGGGCGTCAAGCCGTTGTTTTACCGGCATGAAGAGGGCCGCCTGCTGTTCGGGTCCGAGCCGAAAGCGATGTTGGCCCATCCCGACGTGCAGCCGGAGGTGGATGCGGAGGGACTCGCGGAGCTGTTCATCGTCGGCCCGGCCCGTACGCCGGGCCATGGCGTGTACCGGGGCTTCCGGGAGTTGAAGCCGGGCCATTGCCTCACGTTCAGCCGGGACGGATTGCGTACCCGGGCGTATTGGCGGCTGGAAAGCCGGCCGCACGAGGAAGACGCCGAAGAGACAGCGCGGCGGGTCGGGGAGCTGCTCGAAGACACCCTCGTTCGCCAGCTCGTATCGGACGTCCCGGTATGCACGCTGCTGTCCGGGGGACTCGATTCCAGCGCGCTCACCGCTTTGGCGGTCCGTTATTACGATTCCACGGGCCAAGGCAAAGTCCATACGTTCTCCGTCGATTACGTCGATAACGACAAGTATTTCCAGGCGCACGCGTTCCAGCCGAACGCCGACGCGCCGTGGATTCAGCGCATGCGGGATTATCTCGCCACCATCCACCACGAAGTGCGGTTCGACACGCCGGAGCTGGCGGACGCCTTGGAGAACGCCGTGCTGGCCAAAGACCTGCCCGGCATGGCGGATATCGACGCGTCGCTTTACCTGTTTTGCCGGGAAATCAAGAAGCAGGCGACGGTCGCCATTTCCGGCGAAGCGGCGGACGAAATTTTCGGAGGGTATCCTTGGTTCCACCGGAGGGATACGTTGGAAGCGGACACGTTCCCCTGGTCGCTCGCCGCGGATCTGCGGACCAGCCTGCTGTCCGAGGAACTGAAACGTTCGCTCCGCCCCGCGGAATATTTGGGCGACCGTTACGCCCAAGCGGTCGCGGAGGTGCCCGAACTGCCCGGAGAGGACGAGGAGCGGCGCCGGATGCGGCGGATGTCCTATCTGAACATCACGAGGTTCATGCCGACTTTGCTCGACCGCAAAGACCGCATGAGCATGGCGGTCGGCTTGGAAGTCCGCGTCCCGTATTGCGATCATCGGCTGGTGGACTACGTTTTCAATATCCCTTGGGAGATCAAGATGACCGGGGACCGCGAGAAAGGCGTGCTGCGCCGGGCTCTGGAAGGGGTATTGCCCCGCGACGTCCTGTACCGCAAAAAAAGCCCGTACCCGAAAACCCACAATCCGAACTACTTCGCGACGGTCAGAAACCGGCTGCTGGAACGGTTGGACGATCCGTCCTCCCCGCTGCTTCCGCTGATCGACGTCAAACGCGTCCGGGAGCTCGCCGCACAGACGGACGCAAGTTCCCATCTGCCCTGGTTCGGCCAGCTGATGTCCGGTCCCCAGATGTTCGCTTATTTGCTCCAGATGGATTTCTGGCTGCGTCATTACAAAATCAAGCTGGCGCTGTAAAGCCGGGAATAAGCCCGGGGCGAACTCCGGAAACAGAGAAAAACCTCCGCTGCCTGCGTTCAGGCGATTCGGAGGTTTCCGTTTTTTAAGCGTCCGATTGGCGGATCCGGTCCAGCAGCTTGCGCAGCGCGCGGCCGCGGTGGCTGACGGCGTTTTTCTCCTCGAGCGTGAGCTCCGCCAAGCTTTTGCCGAATTCGGGCAGCCAGAACAGCGGATCGTATCCGAAGCCGCCGGTGCCTTTCGGCTCCTTCAGGATCCATCCTTCCACGGTGCCTTCCGCTTCGAAGCGGGTGCCGTCCTCCGGCATGTAGAGCGCGAGCACGCTGACGAACCGGCCGGTGCCGTACGCGGCGGGGCCCCCGGGAGCGGCTTCGGCCTTCGTGCCGGAGGCGTCCAGCTCGCGCAGCAGCTTGGCGTTATTGTCGGCGTCGGAGGCGCGTTCGCCCGCGTAACGGGCGGAGTACACCCCGGGCGCCCCGCCCAGCGCGTCCACGCATAACCCCGAGTCGTCCGCGAGAACGGGAAAGCCGAGGATTTCCGCCGCCGTCCGGGCTTTGATCAGCGCGTTCTCCGCGAACGTCGTGCCCGTCTCCTCGATCTCCGGCACGCCGGCCGTCTCGTTCAGGTCCCGCACTTCGATGCCGAGAGCGGCGAACGCTTCGCGGAACTCCTTCGTTTTGCCCCGGTTGCGGGTCGCGACGACCAGCACGTCGTTCGGTCCGATTTTCATTTCGGCTCACCGATCCGGGCGCCCGCCGGGCCAAGCGTTTCCTTCTGCCATTCGATCAGACTCCGGATTCCCGCTTCCGCAAGGCCGAGCATGCCGTCCAACTCCCCGCGGGTGAAGGGCGATTCCTCGCCCGTTCCCTGGATTTCCACGAACGATCCCGCGCCGGTCATCACGACGTTCATGTCGACCTTGGCTTTGGAATCCTCTTCGTAGTTCAAATCGAGCACGACCTGTTCCGAAATGACCCCGACGCTGATGGAAGCCAGAAAATCCGTCAGCGGGTAGCGGGCGAAAGACGCGGTTTCGGACAATTTGCGGATCGCCAGCGCCATCGCCATGAAACCGCCGGTAATCGAAGCGGTTCTCGTGCCCCCGTCGGCTTGAAGGACGTCGCAGTCGATCGTGATCGTGCGTTCGCCCAAAGCGTCCAGCCGCACGACGGAACGGAGCGCGCGTCCGATCAGCCGCTGGATTTCCATCGTCCGACCGGCGGGTTTGCCTTTGATCGATTCCCGCTGGTTCCGGGATTGGGTGGCCCGGGGCAGCATGGCGTATTCCGCCGTTACCCACCCTTTGCCCTGCCCTTTGAGAAAGGGAGGGACCCGTTCGTCTACCGTCGCCGTGCACAGCACCTTCGTGTCGCCGGCTTCGATCAGCACGGATCCCTCCGCGTATTTATTGGGATGAAGCGTCGCCCGGAACGGGCGCAGCTCCGCCGGCAACCTGCCGTCGGTTCTCATTCTTAATTCCTCCTGCCTGGACTTCTCCTGGTACAAAACTTCTCCCATTTTACCAAAGTCGGGCAGGAAAAGCATCCGGCGGTCTTTTAGCGTTTCAACGAATTGACGACCGATGGGCGCGTCACCGGATGGTCGTAGGCTTGATGGTCCGAATCCAGGAAGGAGTCGTCGCCGTTCATGGCCACCTTGACTTTCGGCACGCCCGCCGCTTCGGTGAGCGTCAGCACGAGTTCGTCCATCATTTCGGAGGGCAGCGTCTGATCCGGCGTCCAATCCGGATCGCGGAGGGAGACGTTGACCGTATCCGCGGATTGCGTAAGCTCGTCGACCGTGATGCCGGGAAGCACGTCGTTCTGAAGGGAGGCGGTGTCGGCCGGGCCTTTGATCAACTCGTTCACGGCGGCTTTCATCCGATCCGGAGCGCGGTCGACCAGTCGGGTTACGGGCACGAAATATCCGTTGCCATCCGCCGCCCGGGCCGAGAAATACAGCGTGACGGCCATGGAGCGCGAGAGCTGCACGCCTTTCGCCGGCTCGACGTTAATGCCGATGCCGCGGGTCAATCGTTCATCCACCGGCGTATTGGACGCCGGCAGCGAGCGGATCGGCTTGCCGGACACGGAAAGCTTGACCTGGTCGATCCCGGGAAGTTCGGTCAGCGTCCACACGATCGCCTCCAGCATTTTCCGTTCCGAATCGGCGGTCATGCCGGGGAGCTTGTCTGCGAAATCGACCGACGCCGTCCCTTTTTCCGTATCCAGCTTGACGGACTCCACCTGGACTCCTTGCGGGATCACCGCCGCGAAGCCTTCCGGAAGCTGGTCTTTCCGCTGCGGATCCTCGGTCAGCCAGGAGACCGCCGTCTCCGCCGCCGCGAGGGCCGATTCCTTGGCCGAAGAATCTTCGGGGGACAGGCGGAGCGTCATGGGAGCGAGGTAGCCGTTCGCGTCCCGAAGGTACACCGTGACGGAGTCCTCCGGCGAAATCACGGTATCGGCGGGATCCGCGGACGCCGATGAAGTTTTCGCGGCATCCTTCGCGGACGTTTCCGGTGCTTCCTGGGCAGACTGCCGGTCGTTTTCGGTGGCGGCCGGATGATCGGACTCCTGAGCGACCGTGGCCTCTTCCGACTGCTGGAGCATCGTTTCCTCCACTTGATATGGAGGCGGATCGACAACGCCGGCGGACCCGGCGTCGTTTCCTTTCCCGCTTCCGGCGGCTCCGCATGCGGACACCAGCGGAACCATGAGCGCGATCGCGGCCCATTTGCGGGCTTTGCGGATTCGGTTGAGCTTTCTGTTCATTGGATTTTCCTCCCGTTCGGGTATGGTCGGTACGGACGGCCTCCGGGGCCGCCGTTCCTCCCGCTCCCATTTTGTAGTACTATGTATACGAGCCCCCGGAAGGAACTATGTATGTTTGTCCCGTCGACAAGACGGGCTTCGGTGGTCTATCGTTACGAAAAGAGGTGCAGGGATTGTCCAAGCCGAACGTCTATCGCCTCAACAGCAAAGAAGTCGCCAGAGCCACGGAAGAGTGGCTGACCAAACGGGGCGTCAGCAAGGAGCAGATCGGCCAATTGGTCATGCTGCTTCAGAAAGACTATTTTCCCGAGCTTACCCTGGAAGAGTGCGTCGCCAACGTGGAAGCCGTTCTCTCCAAGCGCGAGGTGCAAAACGCCGTGCTGACGGGGATCCAGCTCGATATGCTGGCCGAGGAGGGCAAGCTGCTTCCTCCGCTTCAGGACATGATCAAATACGACGAAGGCTTGTATGGCTGCGACGAAGTGCTGGCGCTCAGCATCGTGAACGTCTATGGAAGCATCGGGTTCACCAATTTCGGTTATATCGACAAGTTCAAGCCGGGCGTTCTGAAGAAGCTGAACGACAAACACGACGGGGAAATCCACACGTTCCTCGATGACATCGTCGGCGCCATCGCGGCGGCGGCTTCGAGCCGGATCGCCCATCGCAAACAGGCCGAGCGCGAAGCGGAAGCGTTAGACGCAGCGGACGGGGAGTAAGCGAGCAGCCCCGGCTTGCGGTCCGTCGATTACAGTCGCGCCCCTGTAACCCGGTAATTTCGGGTTGCAAGCCATACAAGTGCTAAAAAACCGTCAGGGAGAAATTCGTCCCTGACGGTCCTATTGTTTCGTGCTTCTGAAGTCACTCTTCAGCAACTTTCCCACGAACATCCTCAATCCTGTACTCAAATGAACATAACAAGAGGAGCGGGGTTTAAGCTTGCGCGGCAAGCTTAATCAGTTGTTGCCCCACGCGTTGGCGGGGGTTAATCTTGCACGGCAAGCTTAACCGAAAACTATCCCCTGCTTTGAGCAGCATTTAAACCGATGCGGCCAGAAGCCATGTTTCATTCCTTTCCCTTTTTTTGGTGATTTGGACATATGGAATCCCGAAAAGTTATATATTCTGGCGTGCAAGTAAAAACGAATTCGAAGTCCTTATAAGTAAGGGTGCTAAGAGCTTAAATACAACTAATCATCTCATTCTGCCCCATTTTTAAAGTGCTAAGAGCCGAAGAGCATTTATTCTAAGCATATCCTTCATTTTTCCGAGAGACGAGCTCTGCTAATTGCATTTTGGCCGTTAGTCATCTCATTTTCTGTGAAAACAGAAAAAATAACTGCATTTTAGCCCTTAGCATTCGCCTTTGGAGATCCATTGCGCTTCACCAACGGTTTCTCCTGCTTAGGAGTCATAATTCTGAACTTTTAAAAAAGGCAAAATCGTTCTGGCGATCGGTTTTGCCTTTTTACCTCTGACATGTACAAGTTCCTGAAACGCTTACGTATCTGCCGCGCCCCTNCATAATTCTGAACTTTTAAAAAAGGCAAAATCGTTCTGGCGATCGGTTTTGCCTTTTTACCTCTGACATGTACAAGTTCCTGAAACGCTTACGTATCTGCCGCGCCCCTCCATGTTCCGCCGCCGTTCACCTGCCGTAACAAGCCGCGCCGTTCGAGCAACAGAAGATGCGCGATCGTCTCGGCCAACGCGAACCTCAGGTTGTGCGGATTGCTCCGCAACCGGGCCCCGAACAACCGCTCGCAAATCTCAAACGACGATAACGCGTCGGAGCCGATCAACGCGATCAACCGCTCCAGCCGTCTCTCGTGGTGGGCCAGCAAATCGACCAGCCGATCGCGGAAACGCCCGAAAGGATCGCGGTGTCCGGGGAACGCAAGATCAACCTCCAAGTCCAGCATGAACTTCAAGCTGTCCATAAACGACGCCAAGGGGTTCGGATCCCCCTCCGGCAGCCAGCCGATGTTCGGAGAAATATCGGGCAGCACCTGATCTCCGCAGAGGATCCGCCGCCCGCGCGGATCGTAGAACGACAAATGGCCGGGGCCATGCCCCTCCCCGCCGATCAACGTCCATTCCGTGCCGGCCATTTCGAACTTCCCGCCGGCCTTCAGCGTCCTCACTTCCGTGGGATGGGGAGATACCCGACCCCGGAAACCCGACAGATGCTCCCGCATCGCCTCGGTCAGTTCCTGCGGCAGCCCGTGCCGCCGCATGGCTTCGAGCATCCGAGCGGAGAACGTCTCGCCTTCGCCCCACATCATCCAAGCCGCCCTGCCGGCTTCATCCGACATCCAGACCGGGGCTCCTCCCGACCGTTCTTGAAACCATCCGGCCAACCCGTAATGGTCGGGATGGTGGTGAGTCAGCACGATCCGTTTGATCGCGGCCCAATGAATCCCCTTGTCAGCCAACGTTTGCTCCCACAATTTCTCCGACTCGGGCGTCCGTAATCCCGGATCGATCAAAGTCCATCCATTGTCCCCGGGAAGCAAATAGGCGTTCACCCATTTGAGCGAGTAGGGAAGCGGAACTTTGACCTGCAGCCAGCCTCCCGGCCATTCCCGTACGCTTGCCGTTTCCAAATCCGAATCCATCCTCTCCTGTATCCGCACCCACCGTTCACTCGCAACTTACCTAAGTCGCCGCTCCAAGACGCCCGGCTGCCGCAAACCGCTCAGCTCCCGGGCCCCGCAGGCGAACATCGCCGCCCGCAGCTCCAATTCCACCCGTTCGAGCCGTCCCCTGACGTCGCCGCCTTCCGCGGCGTCCCGGAGCAGCGAACGGCCGAAGCCCGCGAGATCGGCTCCGAGCGCGATCGCCTTGGCCGCGTCCACTCCGTTCCGAAGCCCTCCGCTGGCGATGAGCGGAATGTCCGGCAACGCCTCGCGGATTTCCCTGACGCATTCCGCCGTCGGGATCCCCCAATCCGCGAACGCTTCCGCCGCCTCCCGGTACAGCGGGTCCTTCTGGCGATATTTCTCGACCTGGCTCCAAGACGTGCCGCCGGCGCCTGCCGCATCGATAAAAGCAACGCCGGCCTCCGCCAGCTTGCGCGCGACCGGGCCGCCGATGCCCCAGCCGACCTCTTTGACGCCGACCGGAACGTCCAGTTTGCGGCACACCTCCTCCAATCGGCGGTACAAATCGCGGAAATCCGTATCTCCGCCCGGCTGGAACACTTCCTGCAGCGCGTTCGCGTGGAAGACGAGCGCATCGGCTTCCGCCAATTCGACCGCACGCCGGCAGTCGTCCGGTCCGATGCCGTAATTCAGCTGCACGACGCCCAGATTGGCGACGATCGGAATCGACGGCGCTTCGCCCCGCACCCGGAACGTGGGCGCCAGCTCCTCCCGCTCCAGCGCCGCGCGCATGGAGCCCAGCCCCATCGCCCAACCCCGATCCTCCGCGGCTTCCGCCAGCCTGCGGTTGATTTCGCCGGCCCGACTCGTCCCGCCCGTCATGCTGCTGATCAGCAGCGGAGCCCGCAGGGACTTGCCGAGAAAAGAAGCTTCAAGCCTAACCTCGCCCAGCGCCATCTCCGGGAACGCGGCATGGCGCAGGCGATAGGACTCGAATCCGGAGGTCACCCCGACGCCTTGAACGGGCTCCTCCAGGCAAATCCGGATATGCTCGGCTTTCCTCGACGACGTGAATCCGTTCCCTTCCTCCATGACCCCGCCTCCCACGACCGTCATTTCCAAACCAAAAGGATGATAGACTGCAGCAGGCCGATCACGCCGCCCAGAATAACCCCCAGCCACGTAATCGCCTTGAATTCTTTGCCGGATACGCTGAGAATGACCTGCTCGAGCCGCTCGATCGGAAAGCGCTCCACCTGGGTGCGCACCATTTCCGGCAGCCGGAACGCCGCGACCAGCGAGTGCGCTTGGCGGCTGACGACGTCCATCGCCCGGTCCACGACCCACGACAGCCGGCGTTCCCATTCCTCCCGCCGTTCCATGAACCGTTCCCCGATCGGATAGCGCTCCAGCCGGCCGATCCACTTCTCCCAAGGCAGCGAGTCCCGCACCCGCCGTTCGAGGAACGCTTCCGCAGGCTCGTCCTTCGCGAAAACGGCCAAAACCTCCTCCAGCGTGCGGTCTCCCCATTCGCCCAGCCGCTTGGCCAATATCGCGGTCACCTGCGCGCGAACCTGCTCGCTGTCCAATTGCGCGGCCAGAAACGGGGTCAGCCGAGCCACCAGCTTGTCCTCGTCTACGAAAATCCCGGCCAGCATGCCGATAAAACCCCCGGTCCGGTCCATCAGCCCGACGGCCAGCCGCCGAAGCAGCGCTTGTCCTTCCGCCGAAACCAGATGCTCCTTGACGGCTTCGAGCCCCCAAGCGGCAGCCGCGGCAGCCCAGCCTTCCACGGCGGCTTCGTTCCAGCCCGGCACCGCGTCGCGGATCCGCCGGCCGCCCCAGTTCCCGCTCCGCCATATCTCGGCGGCGGCGGCGCCTGCCCGCTCGCCGGCCAGACGCGGCAGCTCGGCCAGCCAACCGGACATCCGCTCCTCCCCGAGCCATTTCCGCGCGAGATCGCCTGCCGCGATGCCGTCCCCAAGCTCCCTTGCCAGCCATTCCGCCGCTCTCTCCCGCGCCGCCCGGCGGAATTCTTCTTTCTCCAGGAGTTCCCTTACCCCCTCCGAAGTAACGAGGTACTCCGATACGACTTCCCCGAGGGAAACCGCGATTTGCTGTTTCCGCTTCGGGATCAGTCCCGGCGTGAACGGCACTCTCCAGCCCAGCCAAACCAGCGGCTTCCGGGGATGGAACAGCATTTTGATCGCCAAATGGTTGGTCACCCCGCCGACCAATCCGGCTACCGCCACGTTCGTGAGTACGAATATCCAGCCGTTCATGCTTGCCGTCCTTTCCGACGAGACGTTGTCGGCCAATCACCGATAACGGAATGTCCTCATATGATGGAGTATTGTTACGGGCTGACGCAGGGCAGCCCGCGAACGTTTGGGCCATGGCCGAGAAACGGTGGAAGGAGTACCGCCAATGTCCGCCCCGAAAATCAACGTCCAGGCCATCAGTTCAGGAATTCTGTCCGACGACGTCCTCATGCTGGGAGAAACGCTCATGAAACGTTCGAAAATCCCCTCCCAGCAGCCGATCACCCTGGAATTCGGGTCGTTTCGGCATTCCGTGACCGTGGTCCCCGTTCCCCGATACGACGGCCTGAGAATGAGCCAGACGCTGTTCCGCAGAATGGGCCTCTTTCCCGGAGTTTCCCTCCGCATGCAATACCGCGCGGCGGCACGAACGCTTGCCTTAGGTCCTCTGATCGGCGTATTGGTCAGCAGCGACGATCCCGGGAACCGCGAGAAGCCGTTCGGCTCGATCACGATGTTCTGCCGGGAACTGACGGACGCGTGCCGCAAGCAAGGCGCATACGTTTATTTTTTCACTCCGAGAGCCCTGGGGTCAAGTCAGACCGCTTTGGAAGGGTGGGTGTATCAGGAAGGCTGGCGCCAATTGACGCTCCCGATCCCGAATGTGGTGAACAACAGGCTCACGAAACGCAAGCTGGAAAACCTGCCCGAGGTGCAGCAATTCGTCAAAGAAGCCGGGAGCCGGTACGGCACCCAAATGTTCAACGAGAAATTTCTAGACAAGTCGGAAGTGTTCGAAGCGCTTAAGAAAGATGCCGGACTCCGGCGGTATTTGCCGGAATCGTTCTCCCTCCGGGGCATCGACATGCTGCGCGGCATGTGCTCCCGGCACCCCGTCGTGTTTTTGAAGCCGGTCCGGGGCAGCCTCGGCAAAGGCATCATCCGCGTCTCCCGCATCGGCCCGGACAACTGGCAGGCTTCCTATGCCACGATGAGCGGCACCCGCAAGCAGAACTTCCCCAGCTTGGCGAAGCTGTACGCTTCGATCGCCGGGAAAATGAAATCGGTGCACTATTTGATCCAACAAGGCCTGACCCTGATCGAAATCGGCGGCCGGCCGGTCGATTTCCGGGCACTGACCCAGAAAAACGCTGCCGGAGAGTGGGCGGTCACTTCCGTCGTCAGCCGGACCGCGGATAGCGACCACTTCGTGTCGAACTTGGCTCGCGGCGGCACGCTCTCCCGGACGAACGAAGCGATCGCGCGGTCCAATCTGCCGGCGGCGTTCAAGAAAACCGCCGCGCTCCGCCTGAAGCGGGCGGCGCTGGACATCGCCAAAGGCGTCGACGACCAAATCCCCGCTCATTTCGGCGAGTTGGGCATCGACCTGGCGCTCGACGTCCACGGGAGGGTGTGGCTGCTGGAAGTCAACTCGAAGCCTTCCAAGAACGACAATACACCATTAACAGAGGGGAAAATCCGTCCTTCGGTGCGGATGATGATTCAATATGCCCGTTATTTATCCGGATTCTGAAGCGCTGGGCATTCTCGTATGCGAACGCCAGGGCCGTCCTCCGTTCGCCGAAAGCGGCTTTCTCCGCCGGCTGATTCTGGCCGGGATCGCCGCCGGTCTTCGCGTGTTCGCGTTCGATCCCCGCATGTGGCGGCCTAACGGGAAGACGGTGCCGGGCTGGACCCCGGAGCCGGAAGGGACGGGGTGGCGGCTCTCCGAGCATCCGCTTCCCGCCCTCTTATACGACCGCGCCTGGCCGGCAGACGACGACGAACGCGTCCGTTTCCGCCAAGCCATGAGCGAGCTCGAGTCCGCCTTGAAACCGATACGCTTGAACGGAAAGCTCCCCGGCAAATGGAGGGTGTTTTCCGTGCTGTCCGGCCATGCCCAAACGTCGCGGCTTCTGCCGCCAACGGAGATCTATGACGGACCGGGCTCGTTTCATGATTTCCTTAAGCGCTGCGGAGGATCCCTGTTCCTCAAGCCGGCCGGCGGGGGCCAGGGCAGGCGGACCGCCGCTTGCACGACGGAAACGGACGGCCGGGTGCGGGTCCGCGGGCGCAGCGGCGCCAACCGGCCGTTCGACCTTACGTTCCGGGACGGCCGCGAAGCATCCGGGAAGTTGGAACGTTGGATCGGCAACCGGCTTTATTTGATGCAGCCTTACTTGAGCCTGACCGGCTCGGACGGCAAGCCCTTCGACATCCGCGTGCTTGCGCAAAAAAACGGCCGGGGCCGCTGGGCCGTCACCGGCATCGCCGCACGCTGCGGCCCGGCCGGCACGGTCACCGCCAACCTGCACGGAGGCGGCCGTGCCTGCCCGGCCGACGAACGGCTGTCCGACTTGTTCGGAACCGCCCGTTCCGCCGAGATCCTAAGGGAAATTCGCGGCGTCTGCGCACCGATCGTCCGGATCCTCGAGCAACATTTCGGCCGATTCTGCGAACTAGGCCTGGATTTCGGCCTGGACCAATCCGGGCGGCTGTGGTTTCTCGAAGCAAACTCCAAACCCGGACGCCGCGCCATGTCGGCGATCGGCGCGTCCGCCGCGAACGCGGCCGCCGCGCGTCCGATCGCTTATGCTAAGTCCATCCTGCTTCGACCACCTGGGAGGGTAATCCATGAGTTTGACCATCTGTAACGTCCACTTCACGCAGCAGCCGGAACGCGTCGTCTGGCTCTCGAGCTCCCTGGCGAAGCTGCTGAAGCTGGGCGGGCGCAAATCCGTGAACGTCAAGCTGGGAAAGGACAACGTGTATGCCGCGCTGCGGACGATCAATCGCAAAGGACATCACCTGTATATGTCGGCCGGCCTGCGAAGCTCCGTGCGCGTTCCGAAGCCCGGCTTCGTCTATGTCAACAACGAGGATGAAGGGGAAATCCAGCTCGGCCCCCTGATCGGGGTGCTGACCGACTCCATGGACGGATCTTCGAGCGCGCCGTTCGGCGTTCGCACCGGATTCATCCGGCAGCTGCTGCAGCTGGGCCAGAAACAAGCGTACATGTTCGCGTTCACGCCGCGGGATATCAACTGGCAGCAAGAAACCGTGCACGGGTGGTTCTATCTGCCCGGCGGCAAATGGCAGCGCCGCATCGTCCCCTTGCCTGACGTCGTGTATAATCGCTTGCCCAGCCGCAAGGCGGAAAACGGGATGGCGCTCGTTTCGTTGAGGGAGAAGTTCGTGCGCAAGCGGATCCCGTTCTTCAACTGGAGCTTCTTCAACAAATCGGACGTGTACGAATTGCTGGAGAACGATCCGGAAGCGCTCAAGCATTTGCCCGAGTCCGTGCCGAATCCTTCCCCCGAACGGATCCGCCAAATGCTCGAGCAGCACCATTTCATCTACTTTAAACCGACGGGCGGAAGCCTTGGCGCCGGCATTTATCGGCTGACCTACCACCCCAGCAAAGGCTATTTCGTCCGTTACCGGCGCAACGGATCGAACGTCCTGCTCCGCTTCACGACGTTCGCCGGACTCATGAAATTGCTGAGGGCCCGTCATGGAAGCCGGCTTAACCAATACGTGGCGCAGCAGGGCATCCGCCTGGTCGAGCTCGACAGCTGCCCGATCGATTTCCGGTTCCACATGCACAAAGACGGGAAAAACCGCTGGGTCGTCGCCGGAGTCGGCGCCAAAAAAGCCGGCAGAGGCAGCGTGACGACGCATATCAAAAACGGCGGCTCCCTCATGACGCCGGAGCAAGCGCTTGGCCGCGCGTTCGGCGATCGGGCCGACTCGGTCCTGAACGAGGCGAAATCCGTCGCGATCAAGCTGTCCGAAGCCATCGAACGCAATTACAGCCACACGCTCGGGGAACTCGGCCTCGACATCGGCATTGACCGGGACGGCAACGTCTGGATGTTCGAAGCCAACGCCAAACCCGGGAGGTCCATCTTCAAGCATCCCGCGCTCAAGGAACAAGGCCGCGCTTCGTTGCAATACATTCTCGACCATTGCTTGTATCTCAGCAAATTCCGGAAAGGGGAAGGTGCTTAATGCCGCATCAACCCTCCCCTCTCTCCTTCCCGGAGGTCTCCTCGGCGGGCGATATCCCCGTCGTGGCGATCCTGACCATCGATGACGAAACGCAGCAGTTCCGAGGCAACCGCCAAAATTTCGCCGACTTGATCCGCACGGGACAAGAGATGGGCGTGCTCACGTACGTCGTGACGGTGAAAAATTTTAAAGTGAAAGCCCCGCGTTTGCTCGGCTATACCATCCATGCGGACCAGGACGCCTGGGTGAAAGAGTGGTTCCCCAGGCCCCATGTCGTCTATAACCGCATTCCCCAGCGCGAAGACGAGCGACTGCCGGAGGTCAAGCGCAAGCTGAGATCCATCGTCAAGCAGCCGGACATCCACCTGTTCAACCGCCGCTTTTTCAACAAATGGTCCTTGTTCCGGTGGCTGAACCGGAATCCCGCGACCCGCCGTTTGATTCCGGAAACGAAGATGCTGACCCGGCCGGAAGTGCTCTCGCAGCTCCTCAAGCGGCACCGGATGCTGTATTTGAAACCGATTCGGGGCAAGGCCGGCGTCGGCATCATGACCGTCAGGGTCGTTCCGGAGAAGCCGCTGCCTTTTAAATTGCAAATCCAGGAAGAGAGAGGCAGCAAATTATACCGCTGTTCGTCGCTGCTCCGGTTATGGGGACACGTGTCCCGATATTCGGAAGAAATCGGTGAGCAGTATATCGCGCAGCAGGGCATCCCGCTGGTCAAAGTGAACGACCGGCCTTTCGACCTGCGGGTGCTCGCCCAAAAAAACCAATACGGAAAATGGGACCTGACGGGCATCGGAGCGAGAGTGGCCGGAAACTCCAGCATCACGACGCATGTGCCGAGAGGCGGGAACATCGACGACCCGGAAAAACTGCTCACCGGCATTTTCGGCAAAGAAAAAGCCTCCTCCGTGCTGGATGCCGTACGCAAAGCCGTCCTGTTGGCGGCCCGGCAGATCGAAATCGCTTCCCGCCACCGTCTGGGCGAAATGTCCATGGACCTGGGGGTGGACCGTTCCGGCAACGTCTGGTTTTTGGAAGCCAACTCCAAGCCGATGAAATTCGATGAAACCGAAATCCGCAAAACGTCCCTTCAGCGCATTTTCCAATATTCCCTATACCTCCACCGCCGCTCGCGGCAGTCGGAAAGGGGGTGACGGGGCATGGCCGGAAAGCCGCTGCTCGGCATTCTCACCATCTATCTGAATGACAACAAGGCCATAGACGAACGGTCGGTGTACCGCAAAATGACGATCGCGGGACAAAAGCAGGGGTTGGACGTGATCGTTTTTACGCCGGACGACGTGGACGAGAAAAACGGCCGAATCTACGCCATGGTTTACGATCCCGGCAAGCAAGCTTGGGGAAGGCGATGGACCCGTTTTCCCCAGCTGATCTATGACCGAGCCCGCATCCAGAAGAACGAGAGATACGAGAGGTTCGTCGCGTTCCGCCGCAAATACGCCCACCTCATCTTCCTGAGTCGGCCGCTGCGCAACAAATGGACCATCTACCACATGCTCAGTTCCGTTCCGGAATTCAAGGGGCATCTCCCTGCCACCCGGCTGTACGAATCGCCTTCCGACGCGTACGATTTGCTCCGGAAATACGGGACGGTGTATATCAAGCCGATCAACGGCACGGGAGGACGCGGCATTCTCCGCATCGAGAGGTTAAGCGGCGGGATGCTGCTGATCCAAGGAAGGGACCATTCGCGCAACATCATCTCCCCCCGGAGAATTCGCCGGGAGTCGCTCCCCGCCGTCCTGCAGTCCTGGCATCGCCGCGGCAGCCGTTACATCGTGCAGCAAGGACTGCAGATCAAACTGCCCGACGGCCGGGTCCACGACTACCGGATGCTGGTGCAGAAAACCGGCAGCGGGGAATGGGAAGTGACCGGCTGCGCGGGCCGCGTCGGACCGCGACACAGCGTCACGTCCAACCTGCACGGAGGCGGCACGGCCGCACCCATGGAGACGCTGCTCAGGCAGTGGGCGTCGGATGAGGAGGAAATCGCGGAGATCCGGAACGAGGCCGAGCGTTTCGGACTGGAGGTCGCCAAACGGCTGGAGAGCACGTACGGAACGCTGTGCGAACTCGCCTTGGATCTCGCGATCGACCGGGACGGCCGGATTTGGCTGCTCGAGGTCAACCATAAGCCCGCGCGAGAGGTGTTCAACCAGGCCGGCGAACGCGAAGTTTACCGCCGGGCGGTGACCCGGCCGATCGAATACGCGCTGTGGAAATACCGTCAGAGCCGAAGCGGCAAGCGCCGCTCCGGCATTTCCTCCGGAACGAAGTAGGGCGGAGCGTTGGGAAGCGGAATGAGGAAAACGCGGAAAAAACCGCCCCGGGCCGCGGGCGCAAGGGCGCCTGAAGATCCGGGGCGGTTTCGTTTTTTGGGTTCCCGCTTAATAAGCCTCCGGCTTCATGCCGCCCGGCTTGGCATTCGGTTGGGCGTCCGTCTTCCCTTCCGCGAGCCGCTTGAGGAGCTGCGTGACGTCCACGCCGGTGAGCGCGCCTACCGTTTCCGGCATTTTGGCGAGCAGATCGGTCACGTACCCCGTCACTTTGCCCGCCCCGCCGTTCGCGCCGCTCCCGCCGCCGTCCACGATGACGATCTTCTCCGTGCGGGACAGCGGCTCCGCGATCGCCCGCGCGATTTCGGGGAACTTCTGGATGATGAGCTCGACGACCGCTGCTTCGCCGTACTTCTTCAGGGCGTCGGCGATTTTGTCCTTCGCTTCCGCTTCCGCGAGGCCTTTCAGTCGGATGATATCTGCCTGAGCCGTACCTTCCGCCCGCTCCTTGTCGGCGTTCGCGCTGCCCGCCAGGCGGACGGCTTCCGCTTCTGCCTTCGCTTTCGCCTCGATCTGGTAGCGATCGGCTTCCGCGCGCTGCTCCTGGGCGAAACGTTCGGCTTCGGCCTGCTTCTTCACCGTCGCCACCAGCTCGCGCTCGCGCCTCTCGATTTCCTTGGCCTCCAGCTCGATCTGCTTCTCGCGCTCGATGACCTGGATCTGCATTTCCTCCGCCTTGACCGACTGCAGCGTCTTGACTTCCTGCAGCTTGTACGCCTGGTCGGCTTCGGCCTTCCTCATGTCCTGCTCCTGCTTGAACTCCGCTTTCTTCACTTCCATCTGCTTGTTTGCTTCCGAGATGTTGGTTTCCGCGGCGAACTCCGCCTTCTTGCCTTCCTCCAGCGCTTTGGACTTCGCGATCTGCTCGTCGCGGAACGCATTGGCCTTCGCGATCTCCGCGTCCCGCTTGACCTGCGCGATCTGCGGCTGACCGAGCGCTTCGAGATAGCCGTTCTTGTCGCGCACGTCGCGGATCGTGAACGAAACGATCTGCAGGCCCATCTTGTTCAAATCGCTGGCGGCCACTTCCTGCACGTTGCGGGCGAATTCCTCGCGGTTCCGGTAGACGTCCTCCACGGTCATGCGGCCGAGGATCGCGCGCAGATGGCCTTCCATCGTCTGGGTCGCGATGCTTTTGAGCTCCTCGTCCGGTTTGCCGAGGAACTGTTCGGCCGCCGTCGCGATCGATTCCTGATCGCCCTTGATCTTGATCTGGGCGACGCCGTCGACCATGACGGGGACCCCGTGCATCGTGTACACTTCCGGCGTATGGATATCCAGCGTCTGAACCTGCAGGGACAGGAACGAGGAGTTCTGGACGATCGGCCAGACGAACGTGCCGCCCGCCTTGACGATTTTCATGCCGTCCCGGGTGAGCGCGCCCGTGACGATCATCGCTTCGTCGGCTTTCACCGTGCGATAGCGGGATGCGAACACGACAATAAGCAAAATGACGACGATGACGATGCCTACGGGAATGTAAAGCGTCATGTCCATGCGTTAAACCACTTCTCCTTTGGCGATGTTGGATTCGCGGGATGCCGTAAGGCTTTCGACGAGGAACGTACCGGCGGATTCCCCGATGATCCGCACTTCGCTGCCTTGAGGGATCGCCTCGCTTCCGGCCGTCTTGGCCGGGGCGTTATGGCGATTGCCGCCCTGCAGATAGACGATTTCTCCCAAATGCCCGGGCTCGATCGGAGTCACGACCTCCGCCGTATGACCGATCATGGTCTTGGCGGACGGCGCAGCCCCTTTCTGCGCGGCCTGAAGCGGGATCACGACGAGGAACAGCACCGCGGACGATACCGCGGACGCCCCCAGCAGCGCAACCCCCGCCACCGGCAGCGCCGGCCAGCCGGTCCGATGCAAGAGCACGTAGCCGACGCCGCCGAATACCGTCACGAACGTCGCGATGACCGTGGGGGACAAGATCGGCAGGTCGCCCGGATGGAAATCGAATCCGAGCCAGTCTCCCACGATCAGGGACAGCACGGCGTACCCGGCTCCGATGAAGAACAGCGTGAGCATCAGAGTCTCCAAAGCCTGGAACCTCCTTCCGCGCGAATCGGCGCGAGTCTTCTCTTATATACGCGAATCTGCCGTTTTCGTTTCCCTGATCGTGGAATTCGTTCCGCTCCTTGGCATCAGGCGCCAAACAAAAAACCCGCTCCGAGGAGCAGGCGCCGCGTGCTTTCCGTTTCAAAAAATCTTTTTCTGCTCCCGATCCGCCTTGATGATCTCCACCGCTTCCCGGAACCGCATGGAGTGGACGACCTCCCGCTCTCTCAGGAACTTCAAGCTGTCCTGCAAATCGACGTCGTCCGTCATGTCGATCAACCATTGATAGGTGGCCCGGGCCTTCTCCTCCGCGGCGATATCCTCGTACAAGTCTGCGATCGGGTCGCCCTTGGCTTGTATGTAAGTCGCCGTCCAAGGCACGCCCGCCGCGTTATTGTAGAACAGCGCCTTGTCATGGTTCGCGTAGTGAGCCCCGAGGCCCGCCGCCATCATTTCCCGCGCGTTCTCGTCTTTCGTCAGCTTGTAGACCATCGTCGCGATCATCTCGAGATGCGCGAATTCCTCCGTTCCGATATCCGTCAGCAACCCAATCACCCGATCGGGAATCGTATACCGCTGGTTCAGGTATCGGAGCGCGGCGGAGAGCTCGCCGTCGGCCCCCCCGTACTGCTCCATCAGGAACTTCGCCATCATCGGATCGCACTTGCTCACCTTGACCGGATACTGGAGCTTTTTCTCATAGATCCACATGGTCTCGCCTCCTCACACCTGCCAAGGCCACGGCGTCTCCGGCCACTGCCAGGGAAAGCGGGAGTAACTGTGGCCGAAATGCATCATCGGACCGTACCGCATCTCGAAATCGTAGGCGAGCTGGCGTCTTCGCTGCGCCAGCTGGTTAAACTGCTGCAACGCCTGCAGATCGGTCGGGTGAGTATCCAAATACAAATTCAGCTCGACCAGCACGAAATCCACCTTCTGAATTTCTTCCAACTGCCTGCGGTACGCTTCGTCTCCCGCGACGGGCCGCTGAGGCGACTCCTGCGGACGATCGGATTGACCGCTCGATTGGTCCACGGCTCATCCTCCTTTCTGGGGGGCATAAGGGCTGTACAGCGCGGGCCACAGCGTACCCCGGAACAACGCTTCGTTCAGCGGGAACTGCGGCAGGTTCATCGGCTGAAAGGGGATGAACTGGTTCGGCGGAACGACATAACGCTTCACCGGCATGGGTGGGCAGGGATCCAGCGGGCTGACGTAAGGATGCCATTCCCGCCATTGTCCGCTCATCATAGGCGTCTTCTCCTCCCTGGACGAGGTCTTGCTTCGCCACTCCGGCGCCCGGCAGGGCGCTCCGCTACTATCCTATGACCCCCGCAAGCCGATTTTGTCACGGACAAGATAGAAAAAAACCGACCCTGAATGGGCCGGCAAGCGGTGACGCAAAACTCAGCAGCATATCCAACAGAAATCCGGGGTCCCCGAATAGGAATCGGAATGCGCTTCGCAGGTCATCTTCGCTCTTTTTGGGGAGAAAGTGCGGGGGAGCCCCCGGTAAAAGCACAAAAACCAGCTAATGTTTGTCAAGCTTTAGTGTGTTGGCCGA
>NZ_JAQZSJ010000020.1 GCF_029360585.1 Cohnella caldifontis
CAGTTTCATTATTTCAACTGTCTACTGCAAGGGGAGCATATCAATCTGGCGGGCGGGTTTTCTTATTTCTGAACACAGACGATTTCTGGAGAGACTATAACGATATGGTTTCCAACGGCATTGAATTTGTTAGAGAACCCAAAGAACAACCCTATGGAATCGTCGCAGTATTCAAAGATCTATATGGGAACCTATGGGATTTGTTGCAGCTGAACGAAGACCATCCTATCGCAAGGCGTATGAAATAGTCATTATAACTCTTACAACTTAGGAGATGGAATCAATGCAAAGAGCAATAGTCGTATACTTCTTAACGGAAAAGAAAAACAATCTTGATGAATTAAATCAATTGCTTTCCGAAGGCTGGAGAGTCGTCAGTCAGGAACCAATGAGCGGCAGCCAGAGTAATGCTTCCATGTCGCTCGTTATTCTAGAAAAATAAGTAACCCCGTTAAATAAATATCTGGGGAGGGGATCTCCTGAAGCGTATATACCTTATCAGGCACTGTAAGGCAAACGGGCAAGAATCCTCGGCTGAGTTAACAGAGGAAGGACAGGCACAGGCTCGTCGGTTAGCTCGATTTTTCGATGATAAGCCTATTGATTACGTTGTTTCCAGTCCTTTTAACAGAGCCATTTCGACGATTCAACCGCTAGCTCAGAGATTAGATTTGACTATACATACTGACGATCGGCTACGCGAGAGGACTTTGTCTACCGAAGCGTTGTCTGACTGGATGAACGATCTTCGTAAGACCTTTGTTGATCTGGATTTGAAGTTACCAGGTGGAGAATCTTCGCGCGAGGCGATGGCCAGAGGTGTCGCTGTCATCGAAGAAATCGTAAAGCTGCCCGAGAAAAATATTGCCGTGGTGACACATGGCAACCTGATGTCCTTGATCTTGAAACATTATGATCGCTCTTATGGGTTCGACGAGTGGAGACAACTTTCGAATCCGGATGTCTATGAGCTTGTTTTTAGGAATGGGGAAGAAACGTCTATCAATCGTTTGTGGAATATGTCCCAACCTCACGGGATGAAAGCCGTCGTCGCGGGAGCGACGGGAATGGTCGGCCGCGAGCTTGTGCGTCAATTGCTGGAGGATCCGGCGTATAGCCGCGTGACGGCGCTTGTGCGTCGGGAGCTCGGCTTGGCTCATCCGAAATTGGAGGAGCGTATCGTTTCCTTCGACCGTCTGGAGGAGGAGGAGGCGAACGCCGAACGATGGCAAGGCGCCGAAGTCTTCTGCGCGCTCGGCACGACGATCAGACAGGCGGGTAGCCAGGCGGCATTCCGCCAGGTCGATTATGCCTACCCGATGGCATTGGGGCGTATTGCCCGCCGGTATGGTGCTGCCGGTTATGTGATCGTAACGGCGATGGGCGCCTCCGAGCGTTCGATGTTTTTCTACAGCCGCGTGAAAGGGGAAACGGAGCGTGATTTGGCCGCCCTCGGGTTGCCCCGACTTGTCGTGCTGCGTCCCTCGTTGCTGCTCGGAGATCGCCCGGAGAAACGGTTCGGTGAACGAGCCGCCATTGTTCTGTTCCGTCTGCTTGGCGGCTTGTTGATCGGGCCGCTTGCCAAATACAGAGCCATCGAGGGCCGGGATGTCGCCCGAGCAATGATCAAAGCGGCACGCCGTAAAGAACCGGCTCACGAAATACTGGAGTCCGACGAGATCGCCAAACTTGCAACATGTTGAAACGGATCGATCCGAGTCGCGTATTATTTTCCATCAACGACTCCGGGAGGAACGTTTTTTAAATGACGGCAGACAGTGACAGTCAACAGACCTTTATTCAACTTCTCAAAAAAGGGAACACCTCATCCGCTTCGGCAGCGGTCGGCAACGCCGGTATCGCGATCGTCAAAGGCATTGCGGCGGCATTAACCGGGAGCGGAGCGATGTTCGCCTCCACGATGCATTCCATTGCGGACGCGGTCAATCAGGCATTCGTCTTTACGGGAAGCGTATTGGCCGAGAAGAAACCGACCCGACGGTTTCCGACCGGTTTCGGTCGGGTCATCAATCTGTTTTGCATGGTCGCCGTGCTCGTCGTCACGATCATGGCTTACGAAACGGTCCGGGAAGGCATTCATCTGATGTCTCACCCGACGGAATCGCACGGCTTCTGGTTGAACTTGGCGGTTCTGTTGCTCTCGACTGCAGTCGACGGATTCATTCTGGTGAAAGCCATGAAAGAAATCGTTCATGAATCCCGCGTGAACGCGAAAGGCCTGCAAATCTTCGGGGCTGCGTTCCGGAACGTCGGACGAGCCGCGCCGCCGACCCGGCTGGTGTTTTACGAGGATTTGGTGGCGACGACCGGAGCTTTATTGGCACTGATTGCCGTGGTCGTAACCGCGCTGACCAGCTTTACGCTGCTTGACGGGATCTGTACGATTTTGATCGGTTTTCTGATGCTGCTCGTCGCTTTCAGGGTCGGATACGATAACATGGTGGGATTAATCGGGGTGTCCGCGCCGCCTGACGTCGAGGAGAAAGTGGCGAAGATCATCTTCTCTAATCCGAACGTCACGGATATTTACCAATTGAGAATCCTGCAGGAAGGCCGCTATTACCACGTCGACGGGCTGATTGAGCTCAAGCCGGGCTTGACGCTTGCCGACGCCGACGACATGAAATTCAAAATCCGGGACAGCCTGTTGCTGGACGCGGACATTAACGACGTCACGATCGGCATCATCGAAGACAATGGGGTTAAGAACTGGAAGAACCTCGAAACATTCAGATCCGATAAAGCAAACGATCGTTCATGATTCGCGGCACGCATGAAGAGGTGTCCGTGCACACGAAGAGCCATGACCCCATTCGGTTATGGCTCTTCATGTATTTCCGGTTTCCTGCTATGATGTGAATACGCTTACTTCGAACCTGCGCAGCCTTTGTCGGCGTGCCCCCGGGGGTGCATCCTTGCCCGAATGAAAATCACCCGCAAATACCTGCTCGTCGTCATCCTGATCCTCATCTTTCCGACGCTGACGATTCACCAGGTCATCGTACGATATTCCGAACGCGTCATGCAGAAGAATATCATCGAGAATAACGAGATCATGGCCGAGCTCATCGTCAACCGGATGAACAGCGAGATCAATGACGTCGTCTCGCAGCTGCAGCTCGTGGCCGGCGTTTCGGACCAACATTCGCTGAATCTTCCGACGATGTATGCCAGAGCGAAGCAGGCCATCTCCAAAAGCACGATCATCCAATCGCTCTATTTTCTCGATCCCGACCGCCGGATGAAGTTCGAGGCGCCGTTCCGCCCGGAAATTCAGGACGTCATCTTCGATTATCCCAAGTTCGATCATGTCCAGTGGAGCTACACCTACGTAGTCTCGGGGATTATCTCCAACGTGAGGGCGGAAAAAACGGTAACCGTCGCGATCCCCGTATTCTATGACGATCGGCGGATCGTCGGGGTATTGGTGGCGGAGCTCAGCCGAAACTTCCTCTCGAATATCCTGAGAAGCACGAGCGAGTCCCGCGAGGGGTTCAGCTTTATCATCGACGACGAAGGGCGCGTCATCGCCTCCACCGAGGAAGCGGATTGGAACCTCGATTTCGCGAATGAACCGATCGTCCGGCTGCTCCTTAACGGCGACTCCGGCTCCATCCAGGAATCTTACCGGGGAACGAGAAGCGTCATGACCTATCAAACCATGCGGGAGAATTGGGGGCTTGCGCTCGGCGTTCCGGAACAAGTCGCTTTCGCGCCGGTGCAAACGCTTTCGAAGGCGCTCACGCTCAGCTTCTCGCTCATTTTCGCGCTCATCATTTTCCTGATCCTCTTCGGGGGCCGGCAGCTGCTCATTCCCGTCCTCAAGCTGACGAAGTTCGCGCAGCGCATCCAGAGCGAGAAAGCGCCGACTCCGCTGCCCGAGGCTTTCATGACGCGCAAGGACGAGATCGGGGAACTCATCCGCGCGCTCATGGAGATGAACGACAGGGTCGTGGACAGCCATCGCTTCCTGCATGACATTATCGAGGGCATTCCCTATGCGCTGGTCACCGTCAATGAACAAGGCGTGATCACGCGCGTGAACCGAAACTGGGTCGAACTGTTCGGATCCTCCGGTAAGGAGTGGGAAGGAAAGAAGGTCACGGATTTGCCCGAATTCGGCTTCCTCGTCTCCCCGAATGAGGACATGGAAACGAGCTGGACGGACGGCCAAGGCGTGACCCGCATTTTGAAGGTCGTGACCGCGCCGTTTTACGACGGGGTGCTCGCGGTCATCCAGGATATTTCCCAAATCCGCATGATGGAGTCCCACTTCAAGCAGAGCGAACAACTCGCGATCATCGGACAGATCACCACCGGCATTGCCCATGAGCTCAAAAACCCGCTCGCGGTGCTGGCGAGTTCCTCTCAATTGCTCATCGAAGAAATGGAACGGGAACCCGATTCCGAATGGGTGCCGACGCTCGTACAGGACATCGACGGCGAAATCCGGCGCATGTCCCTCATCGTGAACGAGTTCCTCACCATGGCCCGGACGAAGCAGGACCAGACCGTCAACGTCCGGTTGGACGATTTGGTGGACCGAGTCCTCCATCTTCTCCGGATCAAATTCAACGAAGTCGGGATCGCGGTCCATAAGGAATACGCCTCGGACATCCCGATGATCGAGGGCAAAGCGAACAAGCTCGTCCAGGTGTTCCTGAATTTGCTCGTCAACAGCATGGAAGCGATGCCGGACGGAGGAGCTTTGCATGTCCGGATCGGCATTGGCGAATCGGGAATCTGGGTCGAGATCGTCGACGAAGGACAAGGGATCATGGAAGAGCATCAGCAATGGCTGTTCAACCCGTTCTTCTCGACGAAGGAAAGCGGCAACGGGCTCGGGCTGTCCATCGCGCGCGACATTATGGCGGAGCATGGTGGCAGCCTGGAAATCAACAGCGAACGCAACAAGGGAACGGCGGTCAGGTGCCGTTTTCCGTTCAGGCAGAAGGAGGAAACCGCATGACGACCCCAGGCGTACTGATCGTGGACGACGAAATCAAGCTGTGCAGGAACATCGCGTTGAAACTGAAGCGGGAAGGATTCGTGACCTACGAAGCGTACGACGGCAAGGCGGCGTTGAAGAAAATCCAGCAATATCCGGTTCGCGTCGTCATTCTCGACTACATGCTGACCGATATGATCGGCCTCGAAGTGCTGAAGAAAATCAAAGAACTGTCTCCCCGCACGCGGGTATATATGCTTACGGCCTATGGAAACGTGGAAAATGCGGTGCTGGCGATGAAATGGGGCGCCTCGGACTATTTGAACAAACCGTTCGACCTGAAGCAGTTAGCCGATATCGTGGCGGAAGCGTACCGGTCTTTCGATGACGTATCCGGACAAACCGTCTTCAAAAGCCCCAAAATGCAGGCGGTGCGAGGCATACTCGACCGGATCGCGACGACCGACGCTCCGGTGCTGCTGAACGGGGAGAGAGGCTCCGGCAAAACGACGCTGGCCAAATGGATCCACGAGAACAGCCGACGGCGCGATCAGCCGTTCCTGACCGTGAACTGCGCCTCTCTGCCGGAATCCTTGCTGGAACGGGAACTGTTCGGTTCCTCCGGAAAAGCGGCGGCGGCAAACGGAGGAACGCTGTTTCTGGACGAAGTCTCCAGCCTCACTCCGCTGTTGCAGGCTCAACTGCTGAGATTGCTCGAGGAGAACCGGCTGTATGCTCCGGATACCGGGGAATCCCTGCCGATCCAGATCCGGCTCATCACCTCCACGACGCAATCCTTGCCGGCGCTCGTGAAAGAAGGCAAGTTCCGGGACGACCTCTATTATCGGCTGAACCTCGTGGAGGTCGAGATCCCCGCGCTTCGCGACCGCAAAGAGGACATTCCGCTGTTGATCGGACAGATTCTGGACCAGTTGAACGCGAGATACGGGAAATCGTTGACGATGTCGGATCGACTGCTTCAGACCATGACGGAATTGCCGTGGCAGGGAAACATCAGCGAACTGATGAACATGGTCGAACGGATGCATCTGCTGAAAATAGGCGGCGTCCTGGACGCGGAAGACCTTCCGGATTCGCATGCCGGAAGCGGGTCGAGGTCGAAAGACGGCGTGCGGCTGCAGGGCCGTTTGTACGACGTGCTGGAGGACGTGGAAGCGCGGATGATTTTGGACGCTTTGGACCAAACCGGAGGCAATCAAAGCAAAGCCGCCGAACGACTGGGCATCTCCCGCAATGCCTTGATCTACAAAATGAAGAGAATCGGGCGATGAAACGGCTGCTGCTGACTCTCGTGATCGTTCTGATGGCGGCGGGCTGCGGAACGAAAGCGGAAGGGAAGAAGATCCCGCCGGCGGTCGAGCCGCGCGGCGAAGTGACGGTCGGTTCCAAATCGATCACCGAGCAGTATTTGCTGATGAAGATGAGCGCGCTGCTTCTGAGAGACAAGGGATACAAAGTGAACGAAATGGTCTTCCTCGACAGCCAAGCCGTCAGAAGCGCGATGGAGGCGGGCGTGGCGGACCTGTATTGGGAATATACCACGACGGCGAGAATCTATTATCATAAACGGACGGCTTTGTACGATCCGGAAGAAGCTTATCAGCAAGTGTCGCGCGAAGATGCCGCCAAGGGAATCGTCTGGCTGCCGAAGAGCCAATTCAACAGCAGCTGGGCGCTTCTCATGCGCAAGGATATCTCGGAACAGCTGCATATTTACGAGATCAGCGATCTGGCCGAATATATCCGGCGGAGTAATTCGAAAATGAAGTTCGCCACGAACAACGAATACCTGGAGCGGGAAGACGGTTGGGAACGGCTCATGAAAATCTACGATTTCTCGCTTCCCCGCAATCAAGTCGTCGCCATCGAATCCGACCTGCTGACGCAGACGGTGAAGGACGGTCGGGTAGACGTCGCGGTCGGCATGGCGTCCGACCCGCGCATCAAGAAGAACAACCTGGTCGTTCTTCAGGACGACCGCAAGGTGTTTCCGCCGTACGATGCGGCGCCCGTAATCTTGAACAAGACGCTGGAGCGGTATCCGGACATCCGGGAGACGCTCGAATCGCTGACGCCTTATATCACGAACGAGAACATGCTCGATTTGATGTACCAGGTGGACATTTTGCAGAAGGACGTTACGAAAACGTCTCGGGATTTCCTCGTGAAGCACAAGCTGTTGGAACCCTAAAAAACAGGAAGCCTCGGATCGCCGGATCCGGGGCTTTTTCATGTCTCCTTACCAAATGAATGCGCTTTCGTAAAGGGGGCGGATTGCACAATTATTTTACACCGTTTTGCCCATTTTTTGCGCAGGCCGCCGTCTGTGCAGGCGTTCGCGAGTCTTGCATAATGAATCTCGAAAACGCTTGCAGCGAGGTGAACGCATGAAGATCACGGGAATTGAAATCAAGCATTACCTGCTTCCGCTGAATCCGCCGTTCAAGGCGGCCTGGGATCCGAACCCTCGCCGGAAGTTCGCGGCGACCGTCGTGTTCGTGCATACCGACGCAGGCTTTACGGGAATCGGTTCGGGCGATCTGATGACCGGCTTCGCAGGGCATGAGCACCTGTTCATCGGCCAGGACCCATTCGCCATCGAGCGGCATTCGCAAATCATCGACAACATCGATTTCCATTACGGACGATGCTGGCCGCTGGATTTGGCGCTGTGGGATCTCATGGGGAAGGCGGCCGGCCAGCCGGTCTACAAGCTGCTGGGCGGACGGAATGACAAGATCCTCGCCTACGCCTCGACGGGCGAGATGGTGACGCCGGAAACGCGGGCAGAACGCGCGAAGCTGCTGCTGGCGCAGGGCTTCAAAGCGATGAAAATCCGGTTCCACCACCGGGACGTCCGCGACGACATCAAAGTCGTGGAGGCGGTTCGCCTTGCGGTGGGAGACCGGATGGACATCATGGTGGACGCCAACCAAGGCTGGAAAATGCCGTGGGACACCGAGGCGACATGGGATCTCAAGAAAGCGTTCCAAGTCGCGAAAGAACTGGAACAGCTCGGCGTGTACTGGCTCGAAGAGCCGCTGCCCAGCCACGATTTCCGCGGACTCGCGAAGCTGCGCGAAATGGCCGGCGGCATCCGTATCGCGGGCGGCGAGATGAACCGGCGGATGCACGACTTCCGCGAAATGAACTTCCTCGGTTCGCTGGACGTGTACCAACCCGACGTCGCGTTGACGGGCGGCATCACGCAGGTTCGCAAAATCGCCGACATGGTGCAAGCGGGCGGGGCTTGGTTCAGTCCCCACACGTGGACCAACGGCATCGGCGTGATGGCGAATCTACACTTGGCCGCAGCCGTCAGCCTTTGCCCGTATCTCGAGCTTCCGTACGATCCGCCTTCCTGGACGCCCGAACGCCGGGATTACATCCAGCAAGACAAACTGACGATCGATTCCGAAGGATATCTGGCGCTACCTCAGAAGCCCGGACTCGGCATCGAGCTGGATTTGGAGGCGATGGAGCGGTACGCGTACGACACGGTGTACGTAGGTGAGGCGACATGAGTTACCTGTTCCGCAATTTCGACAAAGTGATGCCGTTCTTCTGGGAACACTTGTCGCTCACGTTCACCTCCTTGCTGATCGCGCTGTGCATCGCGCTCCCGCTCGGCTTCCTGACCGCCAAGTTCCGCAAGCTGCAGACGCCGATTACCGGAGTGCTCGGCATCATCTACACGATACCCAGCATGGCGTTGTATGCCGCGCTCATTCCGTACACCGGCCTCGGAACGACGACCGCCATGATCGGGCTCGTCGCGTACGCCCAGATGATTCTGGTCCGCAACATCGCGGCGGCGATCAAGGGAATCGATCCGATGATGATCGAAGCGGCGAAGGGCATGGGCATGAGCAAAGGACAGATCGTCGCCAAAATCGAGCTCCCGCTGGCGGTGCCGGTGGTGATCGCCGGCATCCGCGTCGCCACGGTCTCGATCATCTCCATCGGCACCGTGGCCGCGTGGATCGGCGCAGGCGGCTTGGGCCGATTGATCTACCAAGGCTTGAATCACGACCACACCGGGAAAATCGTCGCCGGCACGGTCACCATCGCGATCCTGGCGATCGCAGCCGACCTGCTGTTCCGCGCGATCGAGAAAATCCTGAGTCCGAGAACGCACTGACGGAGGTGTGAACGTGAGCGTAATGGACCAAATCCGCGAATATTTCGCGGAGAACACCCCGGTCTTCTTCGCGAACATGAAGACCCATGTCTGGCTGAGCACGTCCTCGATGGTCGCGGCCATGCTGATCTGCATCCCGCTCGGCATCTGGATCTCCAGAAGGCTGCACGTCGCGAACTATATTATTAACGCGGTTAACATTTTCCGCGTGATACCGAGCCTCGCGATCCTGGCCCTCGCGATGCCGCTGCTCGGCGTCGGGTTCCTTCCGGCGGCGGCGGCGCTTACGCTGCTGGCATGCCCGCCCATCCTGATCAACACCTATGTCGCGTTCCGGGAAATCAACCCCGCGATCAGGGAAGCGGCCAAAGGGATGGGCATGTCGCCGACGCAAACGATCTGGAAAGTGGAACTGCCGCTGGCCTTGCCGGTCATGCTGGCGGGCATCCGCACCGCCTCGGTCGAGATCATCGCCAGCGCGACGTTGGCCGTCCTGATCGGCGGCGGAGGGCTGGGCAATTACATCATCAACGGAGTCAGCATGATGTCGAAAAGCTATCTGCTGATCGGAGCCGTCCCCGTTGCCGCTCTGGCTGTCCTGAGCGAGATCGTTTTCAGCTTCATGCAGCGAAAAACCAGCTACTCACATTGACAAAGGAGAGGTTATCGGATGAAGAAACGTTCTTGGCTTTCCCTGCTTGCGGTCGTAACACTCGCGGGTTCTCTCGCGGCTTGCGGCGATAAGGCGGGCGGAAACGGCGGCAAGTCGGACTTGACCATGACGGTCGGTTCGAAGGACAACACGGAGAACCATCTGATCGGGGAAATGTACGCGCTGCTTCTGGAAGACATGGGCATCAAAGTCAAGCGGCAGCTGAGCCTCGGCGGTACGGCGCCGACTTACGAAGCGCTGAAGAAAGGCGATCTGGACATCTACCCGGAATACACCGGCACGGGCCTGACCGTCATGATGGAACAGAAGGAACCGGAGAAAGACCCGGCGAAAGCGCTGGAGAAAGTGCGCGAAGGCTTCAAGCAATGGAACCTCGAATGGCTGGATCCGGCGTCGGAGAACGCGACGTACGGCTTCGCGATGAAGAAGGAAACGGCCGACAAATACGGGATCAAGACGTTCACCGACCTGGCGGCCCACAGCTCCGAACTCGTGCTGTCCTATCCGCAGGAATTCGACGTCCGCGAGGACGGACTGCCGGGCTTGCAGAAAATTTTCGCCGACAAGGGCGGTTTCAAATTCAAGAAGCAGTTCCAGATCGATTACAGCCTGAGATACAAGCCGCTGGAAAACAACGAGTCCGACGTGACGGTATCGGTCGGAACGGACGGCCAAATCGCCGGCATGGGCTTGCAGCTGCTCAAAGACGACGTCGGCTTCTTCCCGGTTTACAACGTCGCTCCGCTGATCCGCAAGGAAAAGCTCGACGCCGCGCCCGAGATCAAAGACAAGCTGAACGCCTTGGCGCCGCTGCTGACCGACGCCGCCGTGCAGACGCTGAATTGGAAAGTCGACGGCCCGGATAAAGCCGAAATCGAAGACGTAGCCAAACAATTCTTGATCGACAACAAGCTGATCAAGGAATAACCGGAGGACTCCATGACAGAGATCAGAAACCAGCTGTTCATTAACGGCCATTGGACCGAGGCGCGATCGAGCCTTCGGTCCGCTCTTTTCAACCCGGCGACCGGCGAGCGGATCACGACGGTCCCGAGCGGCGGGCGGGAGGACGCCCGCGCCGCGGTCGAAGCGGCTTACGCGGCCTTCCCGGCATGGTCGCAGACGGCGGCGGAAGAACGCTCCGTCTGCTTGCGCAGGATTTACGACTTGATCGTCGCGAACGCGGACCGGCTGGCGGAAATCATGACGCTCGAGCAAGGCAAGCCGGTGAAGGAAGCCAAAGGGGAGGTGCTGTGGGGAGCGGATTTCTTCCTCTGGTACTCCGAAGAAGCGAAGCGCATCTACGGTGAGGTCATTCCGTCCTCGCGCACGACCCAGCGGATCCTGGTGCAGCGGCAGCCGATCGGCGTCGTCGCCGCGATCACGCCTTGGAACTTCCCGTCTTCGATGATCACCCGCAAGCTGGCCCCGGCGCTCGCCGCCGGCTGCACGGCCGTGCTGAAGCCGGCGCCGGAGACGCCGCTCTCGGCCATCGCGCTGTTCGACATTTTCCAGCAGGCCGGTTTGCCGGCGGGCGTCGTCAATCTCGTCACCGGCAACGCGTTGGAGATCGGCCAAGAATTCCTCGAGAACGAGAAGGTTCGTAAAATCAGCTTCACCGGTTCCACGGCCGTCGGCAAATACTTGCTCGAGCAATCCGCCAAGCAAGTGAAGAAGGTGTCCCTGGAGCTCGGCGGCCACGCTCCGTTCATCGTGTTCCCGGACGCCGATCTGGATGCCGCGGCCGAAGGACTCCTGTACAACAAGTTCCAGAACAACGGACAGACGTGCATTTGCGCGAACCGGGTTTTCGTCCATGCCTCCGTTCAAGAGACGTTTACCGCTAAATTCCTGGAGAAGGTCAAGCAAGTGACGGTCGGCAACGGCATGAACGACGTGAACGTTGGACCGCTGATCCATGAACGGGCGTTGGCCAAGGTCGACAACCACGTGAAGGACGCGGTCGCGAAAGGCGCGAAAGTGATGGCGGGCGGCTTCCGGCTGATGGACGGGGAGTATGCGCAGGGTTGCTATTACGCGCCGACCGTGTTGACGGACGTGACCGCCGACATGGACATTTTCCGCGAAGAAACGTTCGGTCCCGTCGCTCCGTTCATCCCCTTCCGGACGGAAGACGAGGTCATCCGGATGGCCAACGATACGCCGTACGGGCTGGCCGCTTATTTCTACACGACGGATTTGGCCACGACGATGCGCGTGTCCGACCGCCTCGAATACGGGATGATCGGCATCAACGAATCCGCGCTCGGGTATGTCCAGGCGCCGTTCGGCGGCATCAAGCAAAGCGGGATGGGACGCGAAGGCGGCCGGCACGGCGTGGACGACTTCCTGGAATACAAATATTTGAACGTGAATTTCTGACGAGGGGGGAACCGGCAATGGGCATCGTGTTCAACAACGTCGTGAAGCAATACCCGAATACGGCCTCCCCGGCGGTAGACGACGTTTCCCTGGAGATCAAGGAAGGCGAGTTCATCGTCTTCCTGGGTCCCTCGGGCTGCGGCAAAACGACGCTGCTCAAAATGGTCAACCGCCTGTACGACCCGACGTCCGGCACCATCTCGATCGACGGCGTCGATATCCGCCACGTTCAGGCGGAACAGCTGCGGCGGGGCATCGGCTACGTCATCCAGCAGAACGGCTTGTTCCCGCATATGACGATCGAAGCGAATATCGCCGTCGTGCCGCGGCTGCTGAATTGGGACGAGGCCAAGATCGACAAGCGGATCGACGAACTGCTCGAACTGGTTCATCTGGACCCGAAAGTCTTCCGCAAGCGCCGTCCGAGCCAGCTGTCCGGAGGCCAGCAGCAGCGCGTCGGCATCGCGCGGGCGCTCGCCGCGGATCCGAAGGTCATGCTGATGGACGAACCGTTCGGCGCGATCGACGCGATCACGCGAAGCAGCCTTCAGGAGGAGCTCCAGCGGATCCAGCGGCTGACCAAGAAAACGATCCTGTTCGTGACGCATGACGTCGAAGAGGCGTTCCGCCTGGCGGATCGGATCATCATCATGCAAGCGGGCAAAGTCGTGCAATTCGCGGCTCCTTACGACATCCTGATGCAACCGGCGAACGATTTCATCCGGCAGTTGGTCGGAGAACGCGACGTCTACCGGAAGATGGGCTTCTTGAAGGTGGAAGACGTTTACGCGTCAGGGGACGAAGCCGCGGCCGCATCCGAGGGCGTGTCGCTGAACGACGATCTCAAGCTCGTTTTCAACCGGATGGTGGAAGAGCGCGTGAGGGAATATCCCGTCGTCGATGCGAACAACCGCCGCGTCGGGTTCGTGACGATGGATCTGATCTTAACGAAATTGGCGAATTAAGGGGCGAGAGGCGTGCCGCGAATCGAAGAAGACGCGTTCGGCCAAGCGGAGCTGCCGGATGATGCCCTATACGGGATTCAAACGTTGCGCAGCGCGGAGAACATGTCGTTCTCCGGCAGGACCCTGCGGTCCTATCCGGAGTTCATCCATGCGCTGGCGGACGTGAAACGCGCAGCGGCGAGAGCCAATGCTCGGGCGGCCGTGCTGCCGAGGCGGATCGGGCAGGCCATCGAGCAGGCTTGCGAGGAGATCCAATCAGGCGTCCACGATCATCACTTCATCGTCGATGCCTATCACGGCGGCGGCAGCATCGGCAGCAACATGAACATGAACGAAGTCGTCGCGAATTTGGCGAACGAAATGCTGGGCGGCAATTGGGGCGAATACGCGCCCGTCTCGCCGTCGGATCACGTCAACGCTTCGCAGTCGACTTCCGATGCCTGCCACACGGCGCTCCGCATCTCCGTGATCCGCGCGGGCCGGCGATTGACGGATGCCCTGAATCGCCACGCCGAGGCGTTGGAGCTCAAATCCGGCGAAATGCGGGAAGTCGTTACGATTACCCGTACCTGCCTGCAGGACGGGATGCCGGATACGCTCGGCAACCTGTTCGCCGGTTACGCGCAAGCGCTGCGCCGCCGGACGGGCAAGCTGGTCAACGCCTTGGAATCGCTTCATGCGGTGAACCTGGGCGGCACGGTCATCGGTTCGGGCGTAGGCGCTTCTCCCGCGTATCGGGAACATGCGCTGGGCGCGCTGCATGAGGTGACGGGCATCGCGCTTCGCTGCCGGGACAATCTGTACGACGCTTCGCAGAACATGGACGACTTGGCCGCCGTGTCGGCCGAGCTGAGCCTGCTTTCCGGCGTGTTGATCAAGATCTCCAAGGATCTGCGGCTGTTGTCGTCCGGGCCCGAAGCCGGATTCGGGGAGCTCAGGCTGCCGGCGGTGCAGGCGGGCTCGTCCTTCTTCCCGGGGAAAATCAATCCGGTCGTGCCGGAGACGATGGTCCAGTGCTGTTTCCAGGTCATCGGGCTGGACCGTTCCGTGCAAGCTTCGCTGGAGCATGGGGAATTGAACTTGAACGTCTGGGAAGGATTGGCCGGGTTCAACGTATTGGACGCCATGCGCATGCTGGCCCATGCCGTTGCGCTGTTCACGGATAAATGCATCGCCGGCATCGAGGCGGACGAGGCGCGCTGCCGCGTTTTGTCCCGCACGTTTATCCCTGCCGTGGTCCAATTGAAGGAGAAGCATGGCTACGCGCAAGTCAGCCGCTGGCTGAAAGAGTCGTCCAAGGATGAGATCATCGCAAGATACGAAAGCGAGGTTGATAGAAAATGAAAGCACCTCAATTGGAATGGGCGGCCGAATGGCTGAAAGAGAAGAAAACCCTGTATATCGACGGAGCGTGGGTACCCGGCGCATCCGGGACGACGGTGGAGACGGTCAATCCCGCGAACGGCAAAGCGATCGGGTCGTTTACCGGCGCTTCCAAAGAAGACGTGGATGCGGCGGTCCGTGCCGCCCGTTCGGCGTTCGAATCCGGCGAGTGGAAAGAGATGAGCCGCAAGGAAAGAGGCAGACGGCTGCACCGCATCTCCGCGCTGATCCGCGAACATCAGGCCGAGCTGGCGACCCTGGAGTCGCTGGACAACGGCAAGCTATATAAAGAAGCCTACCTCGACGACGTGGAAGAGTCCGCCGACCTGTTCGAATATTACGCCGGCTGGACCGACAAGTATTACGGGGAAGTGAATCCGGTCGAGGGGAACTTCACGAGCTGGACCACCCGAGACCCGGTCGGCGTCTGCGGACAGATCGTGCCTTGGAATTTCCCGATCGACATGGCGGTTTGGAAGCTCGCGCCCGCGCTCGCCATGGGGAATACCGTCGTGCTGAAGCCTTCCAGCGTCACTTCGCTGTCGGCCATCCGGCTGTTCGAGATCATCCACGAAGCCGGCGTATTGCCGAAGGGCGTCATCAACTTGATCCTCGGCGAAGGACGGGTCGGGACGTACATTACGACGCACATGGACGTCGATAAAGTTTCGTTCACGGGAAGCACGCAGGTGGGCAAAAAGCTCGTCCACGATTCCGCCGATTCGAACCTGAAACCCGTCACGTTGGAGCTCGGAGGCAAGTCGCCGAACATCATTTTCGCCGACGCGCCGAATCTCGAAGGGGCCATCGAGCGTTCCTTCTACGCGCTGTTTACGCATAAAGCGGAAAAATGCAGCGCCCCGACCCGTTTGTTCGTCCAGCGTCCGGTTTACGATCAAGTCGTGTCCGGACTCGTCCGTTATGCCGAGAGCTACAAGCTGGGCGACCCGTTCGATCCGGCCAGCGACCAGGGGCCGCAGGTGTCGCAGGCTCATATGGAGAGCATTCTCCGGTACATCGAGATCGGCAAGCAGCAAGGCGCCCGACTCGTCGCCGGGGGCTATCGCGATACGGACGGCTCGAACGCGGACGGCTATTACGTCCGTCCGACGATTTTCGCGGACGTCAGCAACGACATGACGATCGCGCAGGAAGAAATTTTCGGACCGGTGCTGTGCGTCATTCCTTTCGATACCGAGGAGGAAGCCGTGCGGATGGCGAACGACACGATTTACGGGTTAGCCGCGGGGTTATGGACCAACGATGTCGCGCGCGCCCATCGGGTCGCCAAGCGGCTGCAGGCGGGCCAAGTGTTCGTGAACCGTTACGGCTGCTACGATTTCGCCAGTCCGTTCGGCGGTTTCAAACAATCCGGATGGGGCAAGGAATACGCCATCCACAGCTTGGCTTCCTACACGAAAATGAAGGCGATTTGGATTGCCCACTGAGGCGGGAGGAACCGGACAATGGAAATGTTAGCGGCGGTCATGAAAGGGACGAATCAGCCTCTCGCGATCGAGAAGGTCGAGCTCGCGCCCCCGAAAGCGGGCGAAGTGCTCGTGAAAATCATGGCGACGGGCGTATGCCACAGCGACCTGAACGCCATAGAGGACGAATCCACGCCCTTGCCGACGATTCTCGGCCACGAAGGAGCGGGCATCGTCGTCGAAGTCGGCGCGAACGTGAATACGGTGAAGGCAGGGGACAAGGTCGCCCTAAGTTGGGTGCCTTTCTGCGGAACGTGCGAGTTCTGCCGAACGGGGCAAGTGAATATGTGCGAATCCGCATTCGGTCCCATGTTCGCCGGCACGCTGCTGGACGGCACGTCGAGGCTCAGCCAGAACGGAAAGTTGGTTTACCATAACTCCTTGCTCAGCACTTTCGCCGAGTATGCGGTGGTTCCGGAAATGAGTTGCATCAAAATGCCGAACGGCATGCCGATGGCGCAAGCTTCGCTGATCGGCTGCGGAGTGGCCACCGGATTCGGGGCGGCGGTCCGTGCCGCGCAGGTGAAACCCGGTTCGACGGTCGCCGTGTTCGGCATCGGCGGCGTCGGCGTCAACGCGATCCAAGGCGCGCGCGTCGCCGGCGCTTCCCGCATCATCGCTTGCGACGTGAAGCCGCAAAACCTGGAGATGGCCCGCAAATTCGGCGCGACCGACGTCGTGAACGTCGGAGAGGTCAATGCGGCAGGGGCGCTTAAAGAACTGACCGGGGGTTACGGCGTCCATTATGCCATCGATTGCTCCGGCAATCCGACGGCCGCCCAGTCGGCATGGTTAGGAACGCGCAAAGGCGGCACGACGGTCGTCGTGGGCGCGTTCAACCCGAAGAAGGAGCTGTCGCTGCCGGCGGGCGGTTTTCACCGTGTCGGCAAAGTGCTCAAGGGAAGTTTCTATGGGGACGTGCATCCTTTCCGCGATTTCCCGATCATCGCGCAGCTTTACTTGGACGGCCAATTCAAACTGGACGAATTGGTGCTGGACCGGATCGCGTTGCCGGACATCAACAAAGCGATGGATGCGTTCCACGATCCTTGCTGCGTCAATGTCGGCCGCACGGTCATCGAGTTCGGAGGTGAGTCGGCATGAATGATTTCGACTTCGGCATGCGTACCCGCGTGGCGTACGGAATCGGAAGGTCAAAGCGTATCGGGGAAGACGTGAAATCGCTGAGCGGAAGCCGTCATGCCGTGCTCGTGACCGACCCCGGGTTGGTGAAACTCGGAACGGCGGAAGAAATCGTCTCCGCCCTGCGGGCACACAGCGTGGAAGTGACGCTGTTCTCCGACGTGCAGAGCGATCCGACGAGCGCGTCGATCGATCAGGCTGCGGACGTGATCCGGAAGTCGAACACGGACTGCGTGATCGGGCTCGGCGGCGGATCGGCGATGGACGTCGCCAAGCTGGCGGCTTTGGTGGCGGGGGCGGAGCATCCGACGGAGCATTATGCGCTGATGGCAAATCCGTTCCAACCTAAGCGGATCAAGACGATCATGATTCCGACGACGTCGGGCACGGGCGCCGAAGTGACGAGCACGGTCGTCTTTTCCAATGCGGCCAAAGTGAAAGTGTGGGGCTGGGATTACGATCTCGCGCCGGACCTGGCGGTGCTCGACCCGGCGCTGACGGTCGCGTTGCCGCCGCACCTGACGGCGGCCACCGGGCTGGACGCGCTGATTCATGCCTTGGAAGCCGTCGCCGGCAAGCGAAGCAACGCGATGATCGAGGCCGTCGGCCTTCAAGCGATTCGGCTGATTTCGGGCAGCTTGCTCCGTGCGATCGAGTATCCGCAGGACCTGACGGCAAGGGGAAAGCTGAGCATCGGCTCGATGCTCGGGGGAATGGCGATTGAGCAGGGAGGCACCGGCATCGCGCATTGCATGGGCCATGCGCTTGGCACGTTGGCCCGCATCCACCATGGACGCGCGGTCGCGGTTTCCCTCTACCGCGTTTACGAGTGG
Organism: Cohnella caldifontis; assembly: GCF_029360585.1. GTDB lineage: Bacteria > Bacillota > Bacilli > Paenibacillales > Paenibacillaceae > Cohnella > Cohnella caldifontis. Next base: position 17,998 of record NZ_JAQZSJ010000020.1, read on the forward strand.
AACGTCGAAGGCAACGAAGCCATCCATGCGGCGATCGCGAAAGCGATGGGCGCGGTGCCGGCAGAATCGGAGAGCAGCGAGACGTTGGCCCGCGCGGGCGCGGCTTTCTACCGCAAGCTCGTGGAAGACTCGGGACTGAAGCTTTCGCTTGCCGATGATGGGTTAACGGCAGCGGATGCGGAAAGGCTTGCCGCGACGATGGCTTCGGCCGAGAATGCGCCTATGCGCAATAATAACTGCCGTTATGCCTCGGATGACGAGTTGGCGCGCTTCGCAAGTCTCTTGCTCCGGTAGACTCCGATGAGAGCATGGAAGATGGACTTTGACGTTCTTTTGTCAGACAGGTGGTGAGGCATGTCCGTCCTATTGTCCATCGTGATTCTTCAGATTACTTACGTCACGATGCTGTCCGTCCGTTTCATCTTGATGGTCAAGGGATTCCGCTACGTGGCGGCGTTGATGAGCGCGGTCGAAATCGGCATTTACGTGGTCGGCTTCAAGCTCGTGCTCGATAACCTCGACAACCCGCTGAATCTGGTGATCTATTGTCTCAGCTACGGGGCCGGCGTTCTGCTTGGCGTGAAGATCGAGGAGCGCTTGGCGCTCGGCTACATCACGGTGCAAGTCATCACCAAAGAGGAGCGGGGGGAGCTCGCGGCCGTGCTGAGAAGCAAAGGGTACGGCGTGACCCGCTGGGCCGGGGAGGGGAAAGAAGGATTGCGCTGGGTGCATACCGTGGTGCTTCCCCGCAAGCGGCAGCCGCAATTGTTCCAGGACGTGCTGGCGGAAGACCCGAACGCGTTCATCGTCAGCTATGAACCGAAGGTTTTCCATGGAGGATTTCTGGCAAGGCGCACTTAGGCAGATCGGAGGGAAGTCTCTTGGGGCTGAAGCAGCATACGGAGCTTGGCGGACAGAGCGTGATCATCCGGCTGGAGATCAGCGGAGACCGGATGAACTTCGGCTTGGTGGCGAATATGGTCTCCGGCATGGGCGGGGACATTATCGCGATCGATACGATCCATATAGGCCCCGACAGCAGCATCCGCGACATGACGGTGAACCTGGTGGATGCGGCCGGCATCGTCAGGATCACGGAGGCGATCGGGAAAATCCCCGGCATCCGCGTCGTCAATACGTCCGACCGCACGTTCCTTCTTCATCTGGGCGGGAAAATCGAGGTCGCTCCGAAGGTGAATATCCAGAACCGCGACGATTTGTCCCGCGTGTATACGCCCGACGTCGCCCGGGTTTGCACGGCGATACGGGAGGATCCGAACAAGGCGTTCTCGCTGACGATCAAACGGAATACGGTAGCCGTCGTTTCGGACGGAACCGCCGTACTTGGACTCGGCGACATCGGTCCACATGCCGCCATGCCGGTCATGGAAGGAAAAGCCATGCTGTTCAAGCAGTTCGCGGGCGTGGACGCGTTTCCGATTTGCCTGGAAACTTCGGATACCGAAGAAATCATCCGCACGATCAAGGCGATCGCGCCCGCCTTCGGAGGCATCAACCTGGAAGACATCTCTTCTCCGCGGTGTTTCGAAATCGAGGCGCGTCTCCGGGAAGAGTTGGACATCCCCGTCTTCCACGACGATCAGCACGGAACCGCGGTGGTCACCTACGCCGGTCTGATCAACGCGCTGAAAATCGCCGGCAAGTCGATTTCCGACGTCACGGTCGTGGTTTGCGGAATCGGAGCGGCCGGCGTCGCCATCAGCAACATCCTGTTATCGGCCGGGGTCAAAGAGTTGATCGGCGTCGACAAGGAAGGGATTCTCGTGGAGGGAGGAGCCTACTCCAATGCGGTCAAGGAGAATTATGCCCGATACACGAACCCGAGCCGGAGGACCGGATCCCTCCGCGATGCCTTGCGGGGAGCGGACGTATTCATCGGCGTGTCCGGAGGCGGACTCTTGAATCGGGAAGACGTGATGTCGATGGCGCCGAATCCCGTCGTGTTCGCCATGGCGAATCCCCAGCCGGAGATCCTGCCGGGGGAAATCGACGACATCGTCGCCGTGGCCGCGACGGGGCGATCGGATTATCCGAACCAGATCAACAACGTCCTCTGCTTTCCCGGCATCTTCCGTGCGGCGCTGGACTGCCGGGCTTCCGCGATCAACGAGGAGATGAAGCTGGCGGCGGCCGAAGCGATCGCTTCGGTGATTACCGAGGACAAACTAAGCAAATACTACATCGTTCCCAGCGTCTTCGACCAGACCGTCGTCGAGCGGATCCGCGACCGCGTGACCCAAGCGGCGATCGCGACCGGCGTGGCGAGACGGATTCCGAAGGAATACCGCTAGAGAAGATTCGACGATCAGCCTGCGTAAGTTGCAGGCTTTTTTTTGAAGGATAGAGGGATCGGATATCGCAGTCCGATCGCAGCCGTCGACGCCATGGTGCGAATCGTCAATGAAACCGTGGATTCCGTGAAGACGCGAACCGCATAACGATCCAGGGCAAGCATGGATAAAAAAGGATAGGGATCTGAAGACGCAAAAGCTTGAGAAATCAAGCTTTTTTTGTTTTGTACAATAAATGTGCATTCCAAATAAATAAATATTTATTGATTTACGATAAACGACGTGGTAAATTCAAATTGACCATTACGAAGCGAGAGGTGCTTTGAATGAAACGCGAGACGCTCTTTTTGAAAGCAGCGGTTTGTTTGATGGGAGTTCCGGTGCTTGCTTTGTGCGTATGGGGGCTGCCTTCGTTTGCCATTGACGCGAAGGGACATTTTCCGGCGCTTTGGCTCTATCCCGCCTTAACGGGGATGTACGGATCGGCGATCCCGTTTTTCATCGCGCTGTACCAGGCTTTCCGGCTTTTGAACTTGATCGATAAGAACGATGCATTTTCCGACTTATCCGTACGGGCGCTTAAGGTCATTAAATACTGCGCATTCGCGATTTGCATCTTGTACGCGGCCATCGCTCCATTGCTCTACCTCATGGCGGAGAAAGACGATGCTCCCGGTTTAATGGCGATTGGGCTGATCGTGATTTTCGGTTCTTTGGTGATCGCGGTCTTCGCAGCCGTCCTGCAGAACCTGTTGAACAACGCCATCGAAATCAAATCGGAAAACGATTTAACGGTCTGAGGTGAACAACATGGCGATTATCATTAATATCGACGTGATGCTGGCGAAACGGAAAATGAGCGTGACGGAGCTTTCGGAGAGAGTCGGCATCACCATGGCCAACCTCTCGATCTTGAAGAACGGCAAGGCGAAAGCGATCCGGATTTCCACTTTAGAGGCGATTTGCAAGGCTTTGAATTGCCAGCCAGGCGATATTTTGGAATATCAAGACGACGATCACGCTCAGGGAACGTAACTAAGCAGCCGGACATCATGATGAAACCTACCGTACAACTGCTGCATTTCGGCTACCACCAGGCGATGAGCTGCTTGTTTCCCGTCGCGATTTTCGGGACGTTAGCGCTATCGAGCGCAATCGAAGTGCCCGTCATCTATCGTTACGACGCCATCCTGCTCGTACTGCTCGGCGTTCAATACGCGATGTACCGCAGCGGATTGGAAACCTTTGACGAAATCAAAGTCATCTGCGTCTTCCATATCATCGGGTTAATGCTGGAACTCTATAAAGTCAAAATGGGATCCTGGTCTTATCCTGAACCCGGGTTTACGAAACTATTCGGCGTGCCGCTTTATAGCGGATTCATGTATGCGAGCGTAGCCAGCTACATGTGCCAAATATGGCGCAGACTGAAGATGGACATGACCGGATGGCCGGGGCTCATACCGGCGGCTTTGCTGGGAGGCGCCATCTATCTGAACTTCTTCACGCATCATTTTATCCCCGATTTTCGCTGGTGGCTGACGGCGCTCGTGGTTGTCGTTTTCCGGAAAACAAGGATCATCTATCGGGTACGAGCCGTGACTTATCGAATGCCGCTCACGCTTGCGTTCTTCCTCGTCGGTTTTTTCATCTGGTTAGCCGAAAATATCGCGACGTTCTTCAACGCTTGGAAGTATCCCGATCAGCATCAGGCTTGGAAGATGGTCGGCTTCGGCAAAATCAGTTCCTGGTTTCTTCTGGTTATCATCAGCGTCATCATCGTCGCGCAGCTCAAGCACGTGAAAGCGGGCAGACAACTCCAAAGTTGACAGTGCGTGAACGACGAAGGCCGCGTAACAGCGGCCTTTTCTTTCATATCCGAGCAGGAGTTGCGTTACTATTCCTCGAATGTCTTTCATAGGTTTTAAAAAGGTATTGATTTCGGTTGCGCATCTAGATTAGAATAATTATAAATTAAAACAAATTATAAAAGACAGGAGAGGTAGAAATGGATCCAACGGCTGCAGCCAGCACAGGAAAGTGCCCCTTCTCGCATGGCAGTGTAACGAATCACAACCCGACGGCGACATCCAATAAGCATTGGTGGCCGAACCAGTTGAACTTGAATATTCTTTACCAGCATGACAGAAAATCGAACCCGATGGGCGACGACTTCGATTATGCGGAAACTTTCAAGAAACTGGACTACCAGGCGCTGAAGCAGGATCTGTACGAACTGATGACGGACAGCCAAGATTGGTGGCCTGCCGACTACGGTCACTATGGTCCATTATTTATCCGTATGGCCTGGCACTCCGCCGGAACGTATCGGACGGGAGACGGCCGCGGCGGAGCCGGAACCGGCACGCAGCGTTTCGCTCCGTTGAACAGCTGGCCGGACAACGTGAGCTTGGATAAAGCCCGCAGGCTGCTTTGGCCGATTAAGCAAAAGTACGGCAATAAAATCTCTTGGGCCGACCTGTTCATTCTGGCGGGCAATGCCGCAATCGAATCCATGGGCGGGAAGACGATCGGTTTCGGCGGCGGCCGCGCGGACGTCTGGCATCCGGAAGAAGACATTTACTGGGGCGCGGAGAAGGAATGGCTGGGGGATAATCGTTACACCGGCGACCGCGATCTCGAGAATCCGCTTGCAGCCGTGCAAATGGGCCTCATCTATGTCAATCCGGAAGGTCCGAACGGGAAGCCGGATCCGCTGGCCAGCGCGCGCGACATTCGCGAGACGTTCAAGCGCATGGGCATGAACGACGAGGAAACCGTCGCGCTCGTGGCGGGCGGCCATACGTTCGGCAAGGCGCATGGCGCGGGAGATCCTTCGCACGTAGGTCCGGAGCCGGAAGCCGCTCCCGTTGAAGCGATGGGGCTAGGCTGGATCAGCACGCACGGCTCCGGCAAAGGCCGCGACACGATCGGCAGCGGCATCGAAGGCGCTTGGACGTCGAACCCGACGAAATGGGATAATGGGTACTTCCAGAACTTGTTCGGATCTGAATGGGAGCTGACGAAGAGTCCGGCTGGGGCGTACCAATGGGCCCCCGTCAATCCTGCGCCGGAACATCTTGCTCCCGACGCGGAAGACGCGTCCGTTCGCGTTCCGACGATGATGACGACCGCGGATATGGCATTGCGCGTGGATCCGGCGTACGAGAAGATTTCCCGCCGCTTCATGGAAAATCCCGAAGAATTTGCCGACGCGTTCGCCCGCGCCTGGTTTAAGCTTACGCACCGCGACATGGGTCCCCGCGCCAGATATCTCGGCCCTGAAGTTCCGGCGGAAGAATTCATCTGGCAAGACCCGATCCCGGCTCCCGCTTATGTCATTACCGATGCGGAAGCCGAGGAACTGAAAACGAAGATCCTGGATTCCGGCCTTACGATCGGCGAGCTCGTAACGACGGCTTGGGCTTCCGCCAGCACCTTCCGCGGTTCGGATATGCGCGGCGGCGCGAACGGCGCCCGCATCCGTCTGGCTCCGCAGAAGGATTGGGAAGCGAACCAGCCGGCACAACTCGCCAAAGTGCTGAAAATTCTCGAGGTCATTCGGGAAGACTTCGGCAAACCGGTCAGCTTGGCCGATCTGATCGTACTCGGCGGCAGCGCCGCAGTCGAAAAGGCCGCACGGGATGCAGGCTTTGACGTGACCGTTCCTTTCACTCCCGGTCGGGGCGATGCCACGCAAGAGCAAACCGACGCGGAAAGCTTTGCCGTGCTGGAGCCGGTCGCGGACGGATTCCGCAACTATCAGAAGCAGCAGTATCGCGTCAGCCCGGCCGATCTTCTCGTAGACAAGGCTCAGCTGCTTACGCTTACGGCTCCGGAAATGACGGTGCTGATCGGCGGCATGCGCGTGCTCGGCACCAACTACGGCGGCACGAAACATGGCGTGTTCACCGATCGCGTAGGCGTGCTCACGAACGATTTCTTCGTGAACTTGCTCGATATGGGCGTGGAGTGGAAACCCGTAGAAGGCGGCGTATATGAAGGACGCAACCGCAAGACGGGCGAGGTCGTGCGTACCGCAACCTTGGTGGATCTCGTGTTCGGCTCGAACTCCGTCCTGCGTGCCATCGCGGAAGTTTATGCCCAAGACGATAACCAAGAGAAGTTCGTCCGCGACTTTATCGCGGCATGGGTCAAGGTCATGAACGCGGATCGCTTCGACTTGAAATAACGGCAGTATCGCAAAGGGCGTCTCACGGTCCTACAGACCGGGGAGGCGCCTTTTTTATTTTTCCGAAAGCTCGTTGACACGACACTAAATGGTGTCCTATAATCAAAGTGTCACCAAAAGGTGTCCAATTTGAAAATCCAAAAAAACTAGGAGAGGGTGTTGTGACCGAGAACAATCCGTTAAGGGATGTGTTCGACGCGATCGCAGATCCTACAAGGCGCAGGTTGATTCGACTATTAGCCGAGGCAGAGGAGCTCCCGCTCCATGAATTGACGGCGCAGTTTCCGATGGGCCGTACGGCGGTATCCAAGCATCTCGCCATCCTGAAAGAAGCCGGACTGGTGCTGGACCGTAAAGTCGGCAGGGAAACGCGTTATCGGCTTAACGCGACGCCTCTCAGAGAAGTTCAAGATTGGCTGGCTTTCTACAGCAAGTTCTGGAGTACGAATCTGTTGCGCTTGAACCGACTTTTGGAGGAGGAAGAAGAAGAATGAGCTTAACGTTGACTTTGGATTTCGAGTACAAAACAACCATCGAGAAGCTGTGGTCCGCTTTAACCGATTCCGGCAAACTGGCCCAGTGGGTGATGGACAATGACTTCAAGCCCGTCGTCGGACACCGGTTCCAATTCCGCACGCAGCCGGTCAACGGGTGGGATGGACTGGTGGAAGGGGAAGTGCTGGTCGTCGAGGCTCCGAACCGGTTGTCCTATACTTGGGGGAGCGGAGGCGAGAAGCATACGGTCACCTGGACTTTGCAGGAGTTAGGCGACGGCAAGGTCAACCTGCATCTCGAACAGACCGGAATTTCGAACCCTCAAGCGCTGAATGGTGCGAAATATGGCTGGAGCAACATGTGCGGCAATCTGGAAAAGGCGCTGGAAGCTTAAAGAGGACGTACGACGAGTTTTTGAAAAGAATCGGTAATTATGCAGCGGGAGGTGATGATCCTTGCATATCCTGTCCATCGTGATTCAAAGTTGGCTGCTTCTCTGGATCGCCTTTCAAGGCGGAAGCAAGATCGCGGGGGCTAAACAACAGGTCGAGCTGTTCGAATCGATCAGACTGCCTCAATGGTTTCGCGTCGTAACCGGCATCGTCCAGTTAATCGGCGCAGCAGCTCTCGTCGTCGGGTATTGGTATCCGGGAACGGCTGCGTGGGCCGGCGTTTGGCTCGGCGTTACGATGGCGATCGCGATCCTGTCGCATATCCGAGTCAAACATCCCGTGGGCAAAACGGCACCCGCAATCGTCACGCTTGCGTTGGCCGTTGCCGTCCTGTTATTGTTTGCGGGCGATCTGCCGAATCCGTTAGCCTAAATCATTCTTGCACCGGCTGCATGTCACAAGCAGCCGGTTTTAAGTCTTTTTCGGACCAACTGGCAACCCGATTTCCGGAAGAATGTTACAATGTGAATATACAAAAATCGGAAGGGAGTTACGCATGACCCAATCGAATGAGGAATTTATCGTACTCTCGGGTGCGAGGGAGAATAATCTCAAGAACGTATCCCTGCGCATTCCCAAGCGGAAAATCACGATCTTTACCGGGGTATCCGGATCCGGCAAGTCATCGATCGTCTTCGATACGATCGCCGCGGAATCCCAGCGTCTGCTGAACGAGAACTTCAGCATGTTCGTCCGCAATTTTCTGCCTCGCATTCCGCAACCGGACGCAGACGCCATCGAGAACCTGAGCATGGCGGTGATCGTGGATCAGAAAAGGCTGGGCGGCGGCTCCCATTCGACGATGGGCACGATTACCGATATTTCGCCGCTTCTCCGTTTGCTTTTCTCCCGAGTGGGTCAACCCTACGTCGGACCCGTATACATGTTCTCGTTTAACGATCCGCAAGGCATGTGTCCCGAATGCAACGGGATCGGCCGCAGCCTGGGCGTCGACATGAATAAGGCCGTGGACATGTCCAAGTCGTTGAGAGAAGGAGCGGTCCAGCTCCCGGGCTTTTCCGTCGACAGCTTCGATTGGGCGATGATCGTGCAGTCGGGGTCGTTCGATCCGGATAAGAAGCTGAACGAATTTACCGAAGCGGAACGGGATCAGCTGCTGTACGGCAAGGCGAGGAAAGTGGCGACGCAGTTCGGCGGGAAAACCATGAACATCACGGTGGAAGGCTTCATCGAGAAATTCACCAATAAGTACATCAAGCGGGATCTGAAGGCGATGTCCGAGCGCACGCAACAATCGGTCGCGCCGTACATCACCGAGGGGCCTTGTACCAGCTGCCACGGCGCGAGACTCAGCCAGGCCGCGCTCAGCTGCAGAATCAATGGACTTAACATCGCGGACATGTCGGCCATGGAGGTCGGACAGCTCATCCGCGTCATTCGGGAGATCAACGATCCTGTCGCCGCGCCGATCGTGAAGTCGTTATCGGAGCGGTTGCAGCATCTGGTGGATATCGGACTCGATTATTTGACGCTCGACCGAGAGACGGACACCTTGTCCGGAGGCGAGTCGCAGCGGGTTAAAATGGTGAAGCACTTAAGCGGCAGTCTCGTGGACGTCACTTACATTTTCGATGAACCCAGCGTAGGTTTGCATCCCCGTGACGTTCACCGTCTCAACGAGCTGCTGGTGAAGCTGCGCGACAAAGGCAATACGGTCATTGTCGTCGAGCATGATCCCGATGTGATCAAAGTGGCGGATCATATCGTCGATGTCGGCCCGCATGCCGGCAGCCGCGGAGGCACGATCGTGTACGAAGGAAGCTTCCAAGGCTTGCTGGAGGCCGATACGCTGACGGGCACCCATATGAAACGGCCGCTCCAACTGAAGGCGCACTGCCGGAAGCCTTCGGGCAAGCTGCCCATCCGGAATGCCACGCTGCATAATTTGCGGAACGTGAACGTAGACATTCCGACCGGCGTGCTGACCGTCGTGACGGGTGTCGCCGGCTCGGGCAAGAGTACGTTGATTAACGAAGTATTCCTCAGCCAGCATCCGGATGCGATCGTCATCGACCAATCGGCGGTGAGCGTGTCCACGCGTTCGAATCCCGCTACCTACACCGGCATCATGGACGACGTGCGCAAGGCGTTCGCTTCCGCGAACAAGGTCGATCAGGGCTTGTTCAGCTTCAACTCTAAAGGAGCTTGCGAGAACTGCCAAGGGTTGGGCGTCGTGTATACGGACCTTGCCTATCTCGACAGCGTGAAACTGCCCTGCGAAGTTTGCGGGGGCAGAAGGTTCAAGGAAGAAGTGCTGGCGTACAAGCTGAACGGCAAATCGATTGCGGACGTGCTGGAAATGACGGTTGAGCAAGCGTTGGACTTTTTCGAGCTCAAAGACGTGGTGCGCAAGCTCCAGGCGATGTGCGACGTCGGCTTGAACTATATTACGCTCGGCCAGCCGCTCAGCACGCTCTCGGGCGGAGAGTGCCAACGCATCAAGCTGGCGAGCGAGCTGCACAAGAAGGGCAGCATTTACGTGATGGACGAGCCGACGACGGGCTTGCACATGTCCGATATCGGTCACCTGCTTGAGATCATGAACCGTCTGGTGGACGCCGGCAATACGGTGATCGTCATCGAGCACAACCTTGAGGTCATCGGCCAAGCGGATTGGATCATCGATATGGGACCGGACGGAGGCAGCAAGGGCGGCCAGGTGGTATTCGAGGGGACGCCAACGCAAATCATCCATGCGGAGCAGTCGATCACGGGCAGATACTTGAAGTAAAAAAAGGAAAGGAGCGTTCTTTGATGGCCGCAGGGGTACGGAACCCGAAAATCGACCCGTTTTTTAGAAAAGCGAAGCAGTGGAAGGAAGAATTCGAGAAGCTGAGAGAGATCGTACTGGACTGCGAACTGACCGAAGATTTCAAGTGGATGCACCCTTGCTACACATATGAGAATAAAAACGTCGTGCTGATCCACGGGTTCAAAGATTACTGCGCGCTTCTGTTCCACAAAGGCGCTCTGTTGAAAGATCCCCATGGCATCCTGATCCAGCAAACGGAGAATGTCCAGGCGGCGCGTCAGATTCGGTTCGCCAGCGCCCGGCAAATCGACGAGATGCAGCTGATTTTGAAAACCTATATCGACGAAGCCATCGAAATCGAGAAAGCCGGTCTACAAGTGGAAATGAAAAAGACCGCGGACTATGAGATACCCGAAGAATTGCAAAATAAGTTCGTTGAACTCCCGGACTTGAAAACGGCTTTCGAATCGTTGACGCCGGGACGGCAGAGAGGGTATCTTTATTACTTCTCCCAGGCGAAACAATCCAAGACTCGGGAATCGAGGATCGAAAAATACATCCCGCAGATCTTGGATGGTAAAGGATTGGATGACTAGCCCCGCAGAGGGGCTTTTCTTTTTTAGGCGAATTGGTTGACAATGCCACTGAGAATGATTATCATTTAATTTGGAGTGATAATCATTCTCATTCTCATTACATACATAGGGCTGGGTGAATGTTCACGATGAAGAAATCGGTTTCTGTTTTCAGCTTGATGCTCATGTTGATGTTGGCCGTTGTCGGGTGCGGAAGTCCGACGGCCAAGGATAGTACGGCTAGCAACGTTTCGACTTCTTCCGCGGCGCCGGAGACGCAGGCCGCGGCTGAATCCGATGAACGCACGATCAAACACGCGATGGGAGAAACGAAGGTGAAAGGCACGCCGCAGCGCGTCGTTACGCTGTATCAAGGAGCTACGGACGTCGCGGTTGCCTTGGGTATCAAGCCGGTCGGCATCGTGGAATCCTGGACGCAGCAGCCCGTCTACGAATACTTGCGGGACGATCTGAAGGACGTGCCGATCGTCGGGGTGGAAACTCAGCCGAACTTGGAGGAAATCGAGAAACTGAAGCCGGACTTGATCATTGCCTCCAAGCTTCGCCATGAGAAGGTCTACGATCAACTGTCCAAAATCGCGCCTACCGTCACGCACGATACGGTGTTCAAATTCAAAGATACGGTCAATCTGATCGGGCAGGCCGCCAATCGCGAAGTGCAGGCCAATCAGCTGCTGGCGGATTGGGACCGCAGAGTGGCAGATTTCAAATCGAAAGTAACCGCCAAGCTGGGCAGCGAGTGGCCGGTTGAAGTGTCCGTGCTGAACTTCCGAACGGACCATGCGCGGATTTACGTATCCGGGTTTGCCGGCGACATCCTGACCGAGCTCGGCTTCGTCAGACCGGAATCGCAGCAGAAAGCGGCGGATAAAGGCGACGTCGTCCTCCAGCTCACCAGCATGGAGAGCATTCCGAGCATGAACGCGGACGTATTCTTCATCTTTAACGCGGACGGCCACAACGCCGACGCGGAATTGATCAAGAAGACGTATGCGGAGTGGACCGGCCATCCGTTGTGGAAAACCCTCGACGCCGTCAAAAACAACCAGGTTACCATCGTCGACGAGGTGCCGTGGAACATGGGCGGCGGAATCCTCGCGGCCAACATGATGCTGGATCAAATTTACGATCATTATCAGTTAGAGAAGTAATCGCTTATGAAAGCACTCGGACTTTGGGCCTGTTTCGCTCTCTTGCTCGTATCCTTCGCCGCGAGCATTCTATGGGGTCAGACGCGGACGCCGCTTGCCACGGCGGCGTCCGCGTTCCTTCATTACGATCGGGATTCGGCCGAACAGGTCATCATCCGGACGACCCGCCTCTCCAGGGCGGTAATCGCCTGCATGATCGGCGCGAGCCTGGCGGTAGCCGGGGCGTTGATGCAGGCATTGACCCGAAATCCGCTGGCTTCGACCGATTTATTCGGCATTAATGCGGGCGCGCTATTTTTCGTCGTGTTCGGCGCCGTCTTTCTCTCGTTCAACTCGCTGGCCCATCTCATGTGGTTCGCCTTTCTCGGAGCAACCGTCGCCGCCTTGCTGGTATTCCTGCTCGGCTCCGTCGGCCGGGACGCGCTGTCGCCGATCAAGATCGTGCTGGCAGGCGCCGCCCTTACGGCGTTGTTCAGTTCGTTCACCTCGGGCTTGCTGGTCGTGAACGAACAAAATTTGGAGGGCGTCTTGTTCTGGATCGGCGGTTCCGTGTCCGGCCGGACGCTGGACATGGCGTACCCCGTATTTCCGGTCGTGATCGCCGCGGGGATACTGGCCCTGTGTCTGGGGCCCGCCGTCAATATCCTGACCTCCGGCGACGATATCGCCAAGGGGCTGGGACAGAAGGTCATCGCCGTCAAGCTGCTCATGGGCGCGATCATCGTCGTGCTGGCCGGAGGATCGGTCGCCGTCGGCGGCTTGATCGGTTTTATCGGGCTGGTGGTGCCGCATCTGGTCCGTTCTCTGGTCGGGATCGACTACCGCTGGATTATTCCTTATTCCGCGGTGCTCGGCGCCAGTCTCCTGTTGATGGCCGATATCGCGGCCCGGTTCGTGATCCGGCCGGAGGAAATGCCGATCGGCATCGTAACCGCTTTGATCGGGGCGCCTTTCTTTATTGCGATCGCGCGGAGGGGGTTCAGGAAAGCGTGAGGAAGCATACGGTTCTGCGCTCGCGGTCCGAATCTTTCTCGTTTATCGTGGAAAACCGGACGATTCGCATGTTGCTTATCTTGCTAGGCTTAACGGCACTGCTATTTCTGACGGGACTGTCCGTCGGGTCGACTTTCATTCACCCGATCGCGGTCATGAAGCATCTGATCGGGACGAATGGGGAGGAGCACGCGTTCGTTATCGGCACGCTTCGGCTCCCGAGGATGGTGCTGTCCATGCTGGCCGGCATGGCGCTTGGCGTGGCCGGCCTCATCCTGCAGGGCATCGTGCGAAATCCGCTTGCTTCGCCCGATATCGTCGGCATTACCGGAGGGGCTTCCGCGGCAGCCGTGTACGTAATTACATTCCATTCGGAAATCAGTCTCAAGTGGGTTCCGCTAGCGGCCATCTCGGGCGCCTGCGTCGTATCTCTGCTCATGTACGCGCTGGCCCGAAACAATGGGGTTACGCCCATCCGGCTCGTGCTCATCGGGATCGGAATCCAATCTCTTACAAGCGCAGCCGTGACGCTGATGATCGTCCTCAGCCCCACCTACTCGACGAGCGAAGCTTATATATGGCTGACCGGCAGCGTATATGGCGCCAATTGGAACCATGTGATGTCGCTGCTGCCATGGGTGGTTATTTTCGTGCCGTTGACCTTCGTACTGTCGCGCAAATTGAACGTGCAGGAATTGGGCGACGGCGTGGCGCTTGGTCTGGGAGCGAAGGTTCAGCGCAACCGCTTCGCGCTGTTGCTGATAAGCGTCGCCTTGGCCGGCTCAGCCGTTGCGTTCGCCGGAGCGATCGGCTTCGTCGGGTTGATGGCTCCGCATATTTCCAGAATGCTGGCGGGACGGTCATTCGGCTCCCTGGTTCCCGTTACCGCGCTGATCGGCGGCATGATCGTGTTCATGGCCGATACGGCGGCACGGACCCTTTTCCTGCCGCTCGACCTTCCCGCGGGCGTATTCGTCTCGGGGATCGGAGCTCCCTTCTTCATCTATCTCCTATACCGCAACCGACATCAATAAGCAAAGCGAGGGAATACCGATGACCGTTTTGGAAGCCCAATCGCTTACCCTGTCATACGGCAGCGGATCCATTATCGAAAACCTCAACCTCTCCATTCCGGAAGGGAAAATTACCGTTTTCGTCGGGAGCAACGGCTGCGGGAAATCGACGTTGCTGCGTTCCATGGCGCGTCTGCTCAAGCCGCTTAGCGGTACGGTCGTATTGGACGGCAAGGCGATCTTCGACCAACCGACCAAGGAGCTGGCGAAAAAGATGGCGATCCTGCCGCAAGGTCCGATCGCGCCGGAAGGGCTGACGGTCCTTCAACTGGTGAAGCAGGGCAGATATCCGCATCAAAGTTGGTTGCGCCAATGGTCGTCCGAAGACGAACGGATGGTCATGAAAGCTCTAGCGGATACGAATATGCTCGTCTTCGCCGATCGCACGGTGGATTCGCTGTCGGGCGGCCAACGTCAACGCGCTTGGATCGCGATGACGCTCGCGCAGGGGACCGACGTCATTCTTTTGGACGAACCGACGACCTACCTGGATTTGACGTACCAGATCGAAATTCTCGATCTGCTGTTCGAGCTGAACGAACGGGAGGGGCGCACGATCGTCATGGTTCTCCATGATTTGAACTTGGCTTGCCGTTACGCCCATCATATGGTCGCGATCCGCGATAAATCGATCTGCGCGGAAGGGAAACCGGAGGAAATCCTGACCCGTTCGATGGTCAGGGAAGTGTTCGGAATGGACTGCGAGATCTCGGCAGATCCTCTGTTCGGCACGCCCATGTGCATTCCTTACGGAAGGGGCAGAACGATTAGCCATGACCGCACGCACGCCGTCTCCGTTTGAACGCGAAGAGCTTGCTTACCTCGCCGAGAACTTCCGTCTCGCGGCTATGCCGGCGGAGGAACGGGCGTTATCGATTGCCGCTTCGGACTTGCTCGATCCCGCCAAATGCGAAGAATACGTAAGCCGGCTGGACCGGATCTTTCCTGCGGCTGCCAAACCCGTGCGTGCTTCCTTGTTCGCCAAAAGGTACAGTTACCTGATCACGACCTCCAGCCTGTACGCGATGACGATGTTCGATCGGTCGTTGGATTGGTCGATCGAGAACTGCAGGGTGGAATCCGGATACCGAAACGGAACATGGCTGCCGGGACTGCGGTTGGATGACTGGCGGATGTCGCAGGTCAGCGAAGAGAGGCGCGGCGAGTGGAGGGAGAAGATCGTAACGACGATATTCGCCGATCATCTCGCGAAGGTATGGCATGTACTTTCGAAAGTCGCTTCCATTTCGGAAACGGTGCTGTGGGAAAATACGAGCGTCTACGTTTACTGGCTGTATGAGAGAAGAGTAGGGCAAGACGCAGGGGAACGGGAGAAGGATCGCATCCGGGAGGATTATGACTATTTGCTGAAGGTTGCAAAGGGAAGCTGCTTCGGCCTGGATGCCAACCCGCTCGCCAGGTTCGATTTTCCCAAAATCGAGACGGCCGAATCCGATCGACCGGTTCGGATCCGCCAAACCTGCTGCCTGGCTTATAGGGCTTCGGATCATAAAACGTGCTGCTCCGTATGTCCGCGCAAGGATCGGATCATGGGCAAAGAGCAACTTCAGTAGAGAAAAGAACGCCTATTGCGAGCAATAGAGCGTTCTTTTTTTCGACGAATGGCATTTCGCATAGAAATACCCAGTCTGCATCAGGCTAGTGGACTCAGCGGACGTTATCGGGGGCATTCCTCGACCTATCGAGTTCTAACGGACATGATGGCACTTATTCGGCAAAAGTACCGCTGATTAGCCGCGATGTGTAGCGCTTAAGGTCCGTGTTGTCCGTTACGATTGGAAAAACATTGAAATTGCTCCAATAACGGCTGTGGTGTCCGTTACGCCAATTTCAATTCCTGAAGCAGGAACGTCTTGATCTCCGCCGGGCCCGACAGCGCAAGGATGATCCCGTCATCGCACGTGATGGAAATGGCCGCCTTCAGGAACGGGCAACACTTCAACTCTAGAGGGATCCATTCGGCGAAACGCCTCAGGAGATGAGCGTCGAAGGGGAATCGGAATGCGTATCCGTCGACCAACTCGTTCGTATGGATGAGATCCCGGAATATCGCTTCGCGTAACGCATCGTACGTTTTCATTTCATCCGTTGAGAAAGTCCGTTTGTAACAAGCTACGTCGCAGAATTCCGTCATGTGGAATCACCCCTTTGCTCGGTTTTGCAAGCGCAATCCAGGGAGCATGCAAGCAACACGGGCCGCAAACGGTGAACGGCCCTAAACTGGACATCTTCATTGTCATTTACCTCCATTTCGAGTATAGTGCAAGCATAAAACTTAAAGTTCACTTTAAGTCAAGGGCAGGCGATTCTTATGCTATCCATTGGCGATGTAGCGGATCAGAGCGGCGTTCCGGCAAGTACGCTGCGGTACTACGAGAAAGAGGGGCTGCTGCCGCCCGTTGAACGCAAAGGCGGGCAGCGGCGTTATTCGCCCGACATCCTGTTTCGGATCCGGGTCATCAAGATGGCTCAGCAGGCCGGTTTCCAGGTGAGCGAAATCCTGACGCTGCTGGAGGGCTTCGATTCCAACGTTCCGCCGTCCGAACGTTGGCGGGCCATGGCACGGATCAAACGAGAAGAACTCGAAGAGAAGCAAAGGGAGCTTGTTCTGATGCAGGAGGCGCTCGAGCGGGGGCTGCGATGTTCCTGCCTTTCGTGGGACGAATGTTTTCTGTCCGAAAACTCAAAAGGGCCGGAAACCCGGCCCTTTTGAGTTACTGGTTAAACATTTCGTCCGATTTGTTCGTTCCGTCGGCATCCCATGCCATGTTGCCGAAAGACGGTTTCCCCGCAGCATCGTAGCGCAGGAGAACGGTGCCGTTGGAGAACGTTCTGGATTCAACCAAACGCAAGGCTGTCGGTATCGTTCCCTCGCCGAAAAACCGTTTTCCCTTTCCGAGCAAAAGCGGATACTGCCAGATGTTCATTCGGTCTATCAGCTCGTGACGAAGCAAGGTCTGGACGAGATCTCCGCTTCCGACGACGTGAATTTCCGCATACCGTTCCTTCAACGAAGGTACGCTCGTGATCACATCCGCTTCGAGCAGCTTTGCCTGGTTCCAATCGACGCTGGTCAACGTCCGGGAAGCAACAAATTTCGGTTTCTCGTTCATTAGCTTGGTGAACGGGTTTTCGATCGGAGCCTGCTTCCAGTAAGGCGCGAAGATTTCGTACGTCTTCCGACCGAACAGCAGAGCGTCTACGCTCGCATAATCCGCCGCGATCAGTTGGCCGGACTCCGCATCGATATACGGTACTTGCCATCCGCCATAGCCGAAACCGCCTTCACGATCTTCATCGGGCTCCCCGGGCGCTTGAATAACGCCATCCAACGTCATGAACATGTGCACGACAAGTTTTCCCATTCGTCTCTCATCCTTTCAAGGATTGATTTTCGCTCTCATGAAAAACGACGAACGAGGCGAAAGGATCTCGATGCGTGTTGGGAAAAATTCTTTTCGATATGGGGATCGTCGGTAAAGTTTTTGGCGGGGGAAGTTGTCCTTATTTCGGATGGCAGATTGTCGGGAGGGGGGATCTTGCATGGAGTTCGAAGTCGCAGGGAGGGGGATATCAATCGGAGATGTAAGTTCTTGTCCATAAGCCCGGACAAGAACTTACGCCGTTTCCCCAATTGAACGTTCATTCCTTATCGATTACGGCTCAGCTGATTCACCGCGCTAAACAGCGCCTTCACGGAGGAACTCAGGATATCGACGTCAATGCCGCATCCCCAATGCATGGCGCCGTCAGCAGCCTTGATCCCGATATAGGAGACGGCTTGCGATTTAGAGCCGGTTTCCAGCGCATGCTCGGTATAAACCAAATCGGAATAGTCGATCCCAAGATAGCCCTGCAACGCATTGCTGATCGCGTCGAGCCTGCCGTTACCATTGCCCGTAATTTCCTTCACTTCGTTTCCTGAGCGTACGGTGACGACGGTCTGAAACTCTTCATCGTCAAGCATTCGGAATTTGATAAACTCGACGGGCGTTTTGATATTCACGTATTCTTTGACGAAAATATCGTATATCTCATCCGGCATCAGCTCTTTTTGCTGCTGGTCGGATACGTTCTTCACGCAATATCCGAAGTGTTCGCGCATTTTCGGCGGAAGATCCAGCCCGTACTTTTGCTGCAGAACGTATCCGATTCCGCCTTTGCCGGATTGGCTGTTAATCCGGATAATATCGCCTTCGTATTGCCTGCCGATATCTTTCGGATCGATCAGCAGATAGGGGACCGACCAATGGGGGGGATTTTGTTCCTCGCGATATTTCATCCCCTTCGCGATCGCGTCCTGATGCGACCCGGAGAAAGCGGTGAAGACGAGCTCGCCGGCGAAAGGATGTCTTTCGCTGACCTTCATCTTGGTCAGCCTTTCATAAACGGAAGCGATCGCCGGAATATTCTCGAAGTTCAGCTTCGGGTCAACCCCGTGCGAGAACATGTTCAAGGCCAGCGTGACAATGTCCACGTTCCCCGTACGCTCCCCGTTTCCGAACAGGGTGCCCTCGACGCGCTGGGCGCCGGCCAGCATCCCCAATTCCGCGTCAGCAACGCCCGTGCCTCTGTCGTTATGCGGATGCAGCGACAGAATCACGTGTTCGCGGAAATTCAAGTGATTGCTCATGTACTCGATTTGGCTGGCGTAAACGTGAGGCAGCGACATGGAGACCGTGGCCGGAAGGTTGATGATGACCGGATTTTCCGCCGTCGGTTTCCATACGTCGAGCACGCGATTGCAAATGTCCAGCGCGAAGTCGATTTCCGTACCCGTAAAACTTTCCGGCGAATACTGGAACTGGAAGTTCCCTTCTGTTTCTTCCGCGCACTGCTTCAACAACTTGGCTCCGCTTAAAGCGATGTCGATGATTTCTTCTTTGGATTTCCGGAAAACTTGTTCCCGCTGCGCCAAAGAAGTCGAGTTGTACAAATGGACGACGGCTTTTTTCGCGCCTTTCAGCGATTCGAAGGTTTTGCGGATGATGTGCTCCCTCGATTGGGTCAGCACTTGGATCGTGACGTCGTCCGGGATCAAATCCTGTTCGATCAACGTGCGCAAAAAGGCGAATTCCGTTTCCGAAGCGGCAGGGAAGCCGACCTCGATCTCCTTGAAGCCGATTTCCACAAGCAGCTTGAAGTATTCGAGTTTTTCCTCCAGGTTCATCGGCACGATTAATGCCTGATTCCCGTCGCGAAGGTCGACACTGCACCAGATCGGCGCCTCCGTGATGTATTCCTTACGGGTCCAATTCAGGCTCGCCTCCGGCGGCATAAAATATCCTCTGGCGTATTTTTCGACATTTTTCATGGTTGCTCTTCCTTTCGAAGTGAAAATCGGTTGAAATGCAAAAAAGTCTTTCGTCTCCTCTTACAGAGACGAAAGACTTGACGTCTTACGCGGTACCACTCCGAATTCATGCCGTCAGGCATGCACTCTGCGGATACGGGGCTTCAATAAACGGACAGCCCGCGGAATCCTCCTGAATAACGGTCAGGTCCCGGCTACGCCTACTCAGCGGGTTCAGCGAGCAGCTCCAAGGCGAGTTCGGATTTTCTACACGGCTGTTTCGCACCGTCCAACAGCTCTCTGCGCGCTTAGAAAACCTTACTATTCCTTTTCAACGCCTATTCATTATTACATCAAAAGTTATCTCACTTAGACCTTCTTGTCAAGTGTATGCCAATCAAACACCGTTGTCCAGTCAAAATGCCGGGCCGCTACATTCCGAAATCGTAATCGGGATAGACGTAAGGATCTTCCGCCGCCTTGATTTTCCGGATTTCCTCCGCATGGAGCTCAATCGTGTCTTGACCGTTGTACGGCGTCTTGTCAATGGTTCCCGTGATTTTGAGCCATGTGTCGTCTTTGTACGCTTTGGCATCGGGGGATGTAACCAATACGCCGTATGGCATCGCGTCTGCCGTGCAGCATTGAATCGCGAATCGGCCAATCACGAACTGATCATCCTTCATCCCGTCTTCGCGGTAGACGAATCCTTCGATCGTCAGTTTTTTGCCGACGAAGTTATTCAGGAACAGCGCTAAAGTACTCAAAGTTTCCATGTAGTCTTTTTCCGTCACCGTGATGACGGAGTCGTCGTAGATTTTCATTCCGTATCGGGCGTAGGCTTCGGTATATTCGTCGTGCGGAAACATTCGTTCGAGCGGATTTGCCGGTTGCTCTTGCGCGACAGGCGCCCCGGAACCGAACTCGCGGTCAGTCGGATTTCCGGAGTCCACGGACGCTTCCGGCGCATCCGTTATGGCGGGTGCAGGGGGGTTAACGGGCGTATCGACCGTAACGTTACTGACGATCCCCTTGCTTCGCAAGGCGGAGAATGCGTTCAGGTTCATTCCTTTCTTGGCGGCCATTGCGCTCCCGATCGTCGTATCCGCCGTCATGAAACAAACCGCAAGCGGGAAGATGAACAGAGCATAGACCAGATAAGACCGGAGCTTGGAAGCGGAAGCAGGCAGGGGAGAACAGCCGCAATCCTCCGGCTTTCCGTTCCACAGTTGGAATGCCATGTAGAATTGAACCGCGCCCACGATGTAGAGTCCGCATGCGGCAAGCTTCACGTAAGGAGTCATCCGGGGTGCGATATATAAATCCAAATGGTCCGTTCTATGTAAATAGACGATATACATCGCGATTCCGATCAGTATGAGCGCGCGAAGCACATGATGGGCGATTTGGCGGCCGGTTGCCGTTTCCATCTCGTAACCTCCTTCCTCGTTAGGGGTAGAGCAGCAGTCGTTCCGCGACGATCGATCCCAAGAATACCAATATAGCAATCAGGACAATCAATTTCAGAACGAAACGGGACCGGAAAACGGAGAGCATCATGAGCGTGTTTTTGAAATCGACCATGGGTCCGAACACAAGGAACGAAAGCAATGCGCCTTTAGAGAAAGTACCGGAGAACGATGCCGCGACAAATGCGTCCGACGTGGAGCATAACGAGATCAGGTAGGCGAAACCCATCATTAGCAGATGGGATCCCCAGGCGTCGCCGCTAAACGAAACCAAAGCGGACCTGCTCACGAAAGTTTGGATAACGGCAGTGAGGAAGGAGCCGAGCAGCAAATATTTGCCCATTTCAAAAAACTCATCCGAAGCATGGGTCAAAATCGCAAGATAACGGTTGCCTCGATGTGGGTGCTCATGGTCGTGATGATGGTGGTTATGGTCATCGTAAGAATGGTCATGCCTCCCTGAACGGCGTGTCGTTCGCAGAGGATTCTCCCGTAAGGCCGCGTATAAAACGAGTCCGACCGCCAAGGCGACCGCAAAAGCAAGTCCAAGCCGGGAATACACCATTTCCGGATCGGCGCGGAATGCCATTGCCGTTGCCGCATAGGTCACGGGATTGATGACCGGAGCCGCCAAAACGTACGTCACCCCAATATAGACGGGCATCCCTTTGCCGATCAAACGTCTGACGATCGGAATCATGCCGCACTCGCATACCGGCAGGAAGACGCCCAACAAGCAGGCATAGACGACACCGAGAACCGGGTTCCGCGGCATGAATTTCCGCATCGAATCTTCCGAAACGAAGAGGTGAAGGAAGGAGGAAACGAGTACGCCCAGCAAAATAAACGGAAGCGCTTCGAGGAATATACTGACGAATACCGTCTTCAAGCCCTGCCACTCGGAACCTGTGATTCCGGTCAAGAAGGATAATGAAGGAGGATGTTGGCCCGAAAAGAGGAAGTAAAGCCATATCAGGCATCCGAACGTTACAAGATTCAGGCTCCAACGAAATATCGCGTTTGCCATAAGCTCACTCCTTGAACGGACCTTCCTCAAAACGTAATAATTACGATTTAACCATAACCGTTTGTCCTCGAATTGTCAAAGTCATCCTTTTTTTCTCCTTCTAGTCCTGTTGACAAAAGGGAGGGGGAAGCATTACATTGGATCTTGATCGTAAATATTACGAATAAGCAAGGGGGTGGACTCGAAGCGTTGGCAAGCCAGTCGAACATATCGGTATGGTAAGTTCTTATTTTTTTTCATTGCTATTCGTAATGATTACGCATTTCAGGAAGTCCTGCCAGGTAAGGAGAGTGTGGGTTCATGCAGATCATTGCCATGAAGCAGGTCGATTTCGGCTATCGCGACGTTCCCTGTCTAGTCGATGCAAGCCTTGACTTTATGTCGGGCGAGTTCGTTGTGATAACGGGACCGAACGGAGCCGCGAAGACGACGCTTCTAAAGCTTGCGCTAGGTCTATTGCAGCCTTGGAAAGGAACCGTGACGCGCGCTCCGCGCAACGCCGAGGGCAACAAGCTCTCCATCGGATACGTGCCTCAGCAACTCGCCGCTTTTAACGGCGGCTTTCCCAGTACCGTTCTGGAATTCGTTCGTTCGGGTCGATACGGCAGAGGTTCCTGGCTTCGAACGCTTCGGCCGATCGACCATCAACGAACGGAGGACGCGCTGCGGCAAGTCGGGATGTGGGAGCTTCGGTCCCGCAAAATCGGGGAATTGTCGGGAGGGCAGAAGCAGCGGGTATGCATCGCTCGGGTGCTTGCGCAGGAACCCGATCTGATCGTACTTGACGAACCGACGAACGGAATGGATCCGGACAGCCGGTTCGGGTTTTACGATTTGATGCACCATCATGTGCAGGCGTATCGCCGGACGGTCGTGATGGTTACGCACAATCTTGCGGAAGTAAAGGGATATTTGGATCGGATCATCGAGTTGGAAAGAAAGGAGGACGGCGGGTGGAGATGCTGCACTACGACTTCATGCAGCGGGCATTTTGCGCCGGCGGGATCATTGCACTGATCGCATCCGTCCTTGGCGTGTATTTGATGCTTCGCCGACAGGCCCTCATGGCCGATATGATGTCGCACGTATCGCTTGCGGGAGTGGCGGGCGGCGCCTATTTACATATCGATCCGTCGATCATGGGGTTTGTTTTGGCCGTGATCGGTGCCTTGGTTGTTGAATATGTGCGCAGGTCCTTCAAATCGTATAGCGAGATTTCCGTCGCGATCATTTTGATCGGAGGTTTGTCGAGCGCAGTCGTATTGATGAGCCTCGATCATAGCCTCAACCAAGGCTTCTCGTCGTATTTGTTCGGATCGGTCGTGGCCGTCAATCCGACTGAACTGTGGCTGATTTTCGCGGCGGCTGCCGTTGGCGGCGTATTTTTCACCCTTTTCCGCAGACCGCTTTATCAGATGACTTTCGATGAGGAAACGGCCAAAACGAACGGAATGCCCGTCAACTGGATTTCCCTGTGTTTTAGCGTCATTACGGGGATGATCGTTGCGGCGGCGATGCCGATCGTAGGCGTGCTGTTGGTCTCGTCCCTGATCGTGCTGCCCGCCGCGCTCGCGATCCGGATCGCGCCAAGCTTTAGCGCAGCCCTGATCCTGTCCATGGCGATCGGATTGAGCGGGGTGTTTGCGGGACTTTCCGCCTCTTACGGGTTGAGCACGCCGCCTGGAGGAACCATCGCGCTCGTGCTCTTGTTGTTCTTGGTTGCGGGGATCAGCAGTAAGAAAGCGGTTCTCTGGCTTGCCAAGAAAAGTCAAGCGCCCGCGACGGAAGATCAGGTTCCCGCTTTCTCGCGAATCCCCCGTATGTCAAGGGATAGGCCGGAATCTTACATGAACTTGGAGGAATGAAAAATGGATGCAAAGTTTGTGAAAACGACGTTAACGGCTGCGGTACTGCTTCTGTTTCTATCCGGCTGCGGCGGAAATACTCCAAACGGACGAACCGTTGCGGACGGCGGCAGACTGAAGGTCGTGACGACCTTTTATCCGATGTATTACTTCACTCAGCAAGTCGGCGGCACTCATGCGGAAGTCGTCGCGTTGATTCCGCCGGGAGCCGAGCCGCATGACTGGGAGCCGAGCGCCAAAGACATGAGGCAGATCAAGGAAGCCGACATCTTCGTTTACAACGGCATCGTAGAAGGCTGGGCGGAACAAGCGCTGGAGAGCGCGGCGAACGGTAAACGGTTGGCGGTAGAAGCAAGCAAAGGCATCGCGGACCTGGAAGGCATTCCGGAAGAGGAAGAAGGAGGGGGAGAGGAAGCGCATGAGGACGGTCATTTGACAGACCCTCATGTCTGGTTAAATCCGGTGACCGCGCAAAAGGAAGTCGAAGCGATCGAGGCTGCCTTCGAGAAGGCGGATCCCGCAAACCAAGCGGATTACAGGAAAAACGCGGACGATTTGATCGCCAAGCTGAAAGCGTTGGACGCCGATTACCAATCGGGGCTTCAAAACGCGAAACGCAAAACGTTCGTCACCCAGCACGCCGCGTTCGCGTACTTGGCCAAACAATACGGATTGACGCAGATTCCGATTGCCGGACTCTCTCCCGATCAGGAGCCTTCTCCGGATCAAATGGCGGAGATCGTGAAATTCGCCAAAGACCATCAGGTAAAGACGATTTTCTTCGAAACGCTGGTCGACCCGAAAGTCGCGCGGACGGTAGCGGACGAGATCGGCGCGAAGACCGACGTTTTGAATCCCCTTGAGGGTCTGACCGATGAGGACAAAAAGAACGGGCTGGATTATATCGGGATCATGAAAAATAACCTTGAGGCGCTGAAGAGAGCTTTGAACGAATGAGATAAACGCTTCATGCGAAAGGGGCGGAACTGCCATGGTCAATCAAATTCCGGTTACCGTTTTAAGCGGCTATCTGGGCTCCGGCAAAACCACCGTACTGAACCATGTTCTGAATAACCGCAGCGGGCTGAAAGTCGCCGTGATCGTCAACGATCTAAGCGAAGTCAATATCGACGCCTCGCTAGTCAAGGACGGCGGAGGGTTATCGCGGACGGACGAGAAATTGGTGGAAATGTCGAACGGCTGCATTTGTTGTACCCTTCGCGATGATTTGCTGCGCGAAGTCGAGAAACTGGCGAAGGAAAACCGGTTCGATTACATTCTGCGAATCTACCGGTGTAGGAGAGCTGGTACCGGTTGCGCAAACCTTTACTTATATCGATGAAGAACAGGGGATCGATCTCTCCCGGTTTTGCCGGTTGGATTGCATGGTGACGGTGGTCGATGCGTATCGCTTCTGGCATGATTTTTCATCCGGAGAGACCCTGCTGGAACGCAGCCAGGCGACAGGGGATGACGACACGCGCGAAGTGGTCGATTTGCTGATCGATCAGATCGAATTTTGCGATGTACTTCTGCTCAACAAATGCGATCTGGTGGAGGAAACGGAGCTTCAGGAGCTGGAACAAGTACTGAGGAAACTGCAGCCGCGCGCCAAGATCATCCGCACGGAGCACGGCCGGGTGGATCCGTCCGAGATCCTGAATACCGGATTGTTCAACTTCGAAGAAGCCAGCATGTCCGCGGGTTGGATCAAAGAAATGGAAAAGCCGGCGCATACGCCGGAGACCGAAGAATACGGCATTTCGTCATTCGTCTATGAACGCGTGAGACCTTTCCACCCCGGTAGACTGATCGAGTGGATGGAGAACTGGCCGGCTGAGGTGGTGAGAGCGAAGGGAATCGTCTGGCTCGCCACTCGGCATTCGCTCGCGCAGAGCTTGAGTCAAGCGGGCCCTTCGATCCAATTCGGACCTTCCGGATATTGGATTGCCGCTCTTCCTGATGATGAGCAACAAGTTTTGTTGCAAGAAGAACCGGAGCTGATGGAACGCTGGGACCCTCGGTTCGGAGACCGGATCAACAAACTGGTGATGATCGGTATCGATATGGATCGGGCAAGGCTCATTCAGAGTCTGGATCAATGCTTGCTTAGCGATGCGGAAATGGCACTGGACTGGAATCTTTTCCCGGATGAATGGCCGAATCGTCAAGAATAATCTTATAAAGCAGGAGAAATATTTTAAAATATTGAAATAGAAATAACATGCATATCGCGATTATGGCTTTAAGGAGGGGATAAGACGATGAAAAGAAAGATTTTGGCAGCCTTCATGGTCTTTATCCTCGCGGCGTCCCTCTATCCTCGGCAAAGTGTCTTAGGTGAGGAAACCGGCAATTTTAAAGTCATGGGATACTTTACCGAATCACCCTATTTGAATGACCCAATCGACGAAGCGGTTCCATTTGACGGACTGACTCACTTGATCTACGGTTTTTTGAAGCCCGCTTCGGACGGCTCTCTCTATCCGATCGGCCAGCCCGAAAGATTAAAGGAGCTGGTGGATAAAAGTCATGCGCATGGCGTGAACGTCGTCATCGCCGTCGGAGGGGTGTTCTACGGGAACGAACCGCTGTCCGGCCATTTTGAAGCGCTTGCCGGCAATGACGAAACCATTCGGAGGTTTGTCCGGGAAGTGCGGGACTTCGTCGAAATCTACAACTTGGACGGCGTGGAGATCGACTGGGAATATCCCGATGCCGAATCTTCGGCGGAGTATGAACGTCTCCTATTGGCGCTGAAAGAAGTGTTGTCCCCCATGGGCAAAACCTTGAGCGCGGCCGTGGCCGCAGCCGGCTCGGCCAATACGAAAGCGGAATCGGTACGATCCGTGACGGATAAAGCCCTTGAGAACTTGGACTGGATCAATATTATGGCGTACGATTTGGCGGGAGGGCAGCACAGTCCCTATTGGTTGGCGGATGTATCCATTCAGTATTGGAAGAAAAGGGGATTTCCCGAGGAC
The DNA here is from genome assembly GCF_029360585.1 of Cohnella caldifontis. Lineage (GTDB taxonomy): Bacteria > Bacillota > Bacilli > Paenibacillales > Paenibacillaceae > Cohnella > Cohnella caldifontis. The sequence goes on from NZ_JAQZSJ010000020.1 coordinate 44,694, forward strand.
GGTATCGTTATCGGCATCCCCTTGTATGCCAGACCAAGCTGGAAGCCATACAGGCAGTTGGTGGCTTTAGATAAAGCCAACGCTTATCTCGATTATGTGCCCGGCGATCAATTGGACTCCTATTATAACGGTCTGAACACCATCCGCCAGAAAACCAGGCTCTCTTTGAACAAAGGCGGCGGCATCATGTTTTTCGACATCCAGGAAGACACCCGGGACGAAACCAGCGGGTTGAAAGCCGCATGGGATATGATCCGAAGGTACGAACAATATAAACTCGACGATTTTTTCATCGTGGTTGACAATCGCGAATTGCTGTATACACCGGAAGAGAAATTGGGGATGCCCTATAAGGACGGTCAGAATCGCATTCAGCTCCCGGTAAGGAAAGCGCTGGAAACCATCGGGGCAAAGATCGATTACGATCCTGCCGCTCGTACGGTCACTGCGATTCTCGAAGATACAACGGTCAAGATCCATATCGGAAGCGAATTCCTAGACGTAAACGGGAAAACAGTTACGATGGATACCAAAGCCGAGCTAAGAGAAGGGCTTACTTATTTGCCCATGCGCTGGGTATACGAAAGCTTCGGCTACAAGGTGTCTTGGTACGAGAGCAGCAAAACCGTTCTGGTGAGCAAACCGTCGTCGAATTAAGGCGACCATAAGTTCATGTTATGGATTCCAGGCACAAACATAAAGGATTGCAACGAAAAACTACCCAATCCATGGATTGAGGTAGTTTTTTCTCGTAGAGGGACGATGACGATCAGAGAATCGAAATAGACTTCGTATGGATTTCGCGAAACCCGAATCTTTTTTTGTGAGAATTTTGGGAGAGTGCTCGAGTAGACTGTTTTCGTACGGTGACGAATCGGAGGGGAGAATGGATTGAATCTACCCGCGGGATTTCGTCACGGAAGCCGTTATGCCGAAAGGGGACTACGCCGTTGATTCGCAAAGCGATTCGCAGGATGACTTATCATATTCTAATGTCAGCCTTTGTTTTGGGTCTGGCAGCAGGCGCAGCGCCGCAATACGCAATGGCGGCCAGCTATGGGTTTGCGAGATTGGGAGATTGGGTGAATGCCACGATTTCCAGTCCCGGCGGCACGCCCCTCAATAAGATTGTTTACGGGAATGGAGTGTTCGTCGCAATCGGCAATAATGCCATCTATTCTACGACGGATGGACGAAACTGGACCCCAGTGCCTTCAGACATGATCCCACCCAGTACGGTTTTGCAGGCCATTGCGTTCGGTGACGGCAAGTTCGTAATCGAAGGTTGGGCTGACAATCGATACCAGGTGGCCTTGATATCGACAGACGGGTTGAACTGGGAGGCCCATTCGCAATACTCCGGTCCAAGCATTACGGACCTTGCGTACGGGAATGGGCAATGGGTAGGCCATACAGCGCTCACTGGCTATGTCTATCGTTCTCCGGATGGCGTCGACTGGACGATTCACGATCTTCATTCCGTTTATCAATATAATATTGCTTATGGAAATGGGACCTTCGCGACCGTAGGGAACGGCTTCAATTTCACGTCCACGGATGGCGCAAATTGGACACCTCATGCGCAGCCGACCGCTGGCAGCGCAAACTTCAGGGGGCTTGTTTACGGCAACGGCAAATTCGTTGCAGTGGGAGACGGGGTCATCCTCTATTCGTCGGATGGGGCGAACTGGTCGTACCAGACTGCCAATATCAACGGAAATTATGGACAATTAAAGGGGCTGACATTCGGAGGCGGTCGATTCGTGGCGATAGACCCTGATTGGGGGGTCATTCTCACTTCCACGGACGGAGCGAACTGGAGCTACTTGCCTCCCAGCTTCAGAGTGAAATTCATCAATTCCATCGCCTACGGAAATGGACAGTTCGTCGGCGTAGGGTCCGGCGGGGTTTATACCGCCGCGTTGCCTGAACTGCAAACCGCGACGGTTCAAGGAGCATCGCTTGCACTCGCATATAGCCGTGCGCTCGACACGGGGAGTATCCCGTCGCCGAGCGATTTCTCCGTAATTGATCATGAGACATCCGTTCCCGTAATCGGGGTTTCCATTACGGGCTCTACCGTGACACTTGTACTCGCCCAAGCCATTCCGGCGGATGACAAGGTGACGTTAAGCTATTCGCCAGGATCGAATCCAATCCAAACCGTGCCCAATACGCTGTCCAGCAGGGTGAATGAAGCTGTGGGCTTCGCGAGCGTCGAGGTTCCCTTATCCAGCAACGCAAACTTGAATAACCTAACGTTGAGCGAGGGGACGCTAGATCCGGCATTTGACTCCGATACGACTAGCTACACCGTGAATGTTACGAACGATGTGGACAGCATTCAAGTTACTCCGTCTGCGGCAGAGCGTCATGCAACCGTAACGGTCAACGGAGACGTAACCGCGGACGGCAATTCATCGACTGTTCCTTTGGAAGTTGGAACGAATCGGATTCACGTGATCGCAACCGCACAGAACGGAAACACGACAAAGTTGTATACCATAACGGTAAATCGTGAGGCTCCGCCGTTAAGTTCCGATAATGATCTTAGCGATCTGGAAATATCAGATGGGATCTTAAACCCTGTTTTCAACCGTACGACGACTTCTTACACGGTTACCGTTACGAACAGCGTATATCAGGTTACGGTAACTCCTACGGTTTCAAATTCAAATGCAGTCGTGAAGGTAAATGGAACGGAAGCGCGGAGCGGCCAAGCGACTACTCCGATTGGCTTATCGGTAGGACCCAATCCGATTACGGTCGCCGTAACGGCACAAGACGGAACCGCCAAAACCTATACGATCGAGGTTACGCGACAAGAGGCAGCAAGCGGCGGTCATGATCCAAGCGATTTAAGCCCGCCGGTCCTGACGGCGACAGCCGGAGATGGGCAAGTCACGTTAAACTGGAGCGCCGTACAAGGTGCCGTAACCTACAGTGTCTATGAGGGAACGGCTTCCGGTTCGTACGGTACGGCTCCCGCTGCAACGGTGACCGGCTCGACAAGCTATACGGCAACGGGTTTGGCGAACGGCACCACGTACTATTTCGCGGTGAAGGCGAGCAATGAAGGAGACAGCAGCGGTTACTCCAACGAAGCGGCCGCAACGCCCGAAGCCTACACGCCCGAACCTTACCTTTCAGTGATTTATAACGGCAACGGCGCCGCGTCCGGCACCGTACCGATCGACAGCACCCCGTATTCGCCAGGGCCGGGAGTCATGGCGACGGTGTACGGCAACACGGGAAATCTGGTGAAGCCGGGCTACTCGTTTGGTGGTTGGAACACGCAAGCGGATGGAGAAGGAACGAATTTTCATGCGGGGGATACGTTCGGTATGGGCTCGTCCAACGTGATCCTATACGCGAATTGGACGATAAACGCATACACAGTCGGCTTTAATAGCAACGGCGGTTCGGCAATCGACAGTCAGTCGGTGAAATATAAAGACGCGGCGAACCAGCCGATCGCTCCGACGAGAGACGGGTATACGTTCGGCGGGTGGTACAGCGACAGCGGCCTGACCGTATCGTTCGATTTCTCTACGCCGATTACGGCGGATACGATCCTGTATGCAAAGTGGACGGTCAGCCCTCCTGACGGTTCTTCAGACGGAAGCGAAAGCGGAGGCGATAGCGAAGGCGGAAGCGGAGGTGGCGGCGGAGGCGGAGGGGATTCACTCTTCACGTCCCCGACGAATACCGTTACTTCAAAGGACGGTACCCTAACGCTTCCTATCGGTCAATCGGGCGACGTCACCTTGGGTGATGAGGTCAGGATCGTGATTCCCGCCGATGCGGCCGGCAGAGACCTGCAACTTACGATAAACAAAGTGGCGGATACGCAAAAACTGTTCTTGAATAACGAAGTTTTGGCCAGTTCGGTATTCGAGATTCTGAAAAACTTCCCGGAAAGTTTCAACAAGGAGGTCGCGCTGACCTTCACCTTCGATCCTAAAAGCTTAAAGAACGATCGACGGCCTTCCGTGTTCTATTATGACGAAGCAAAGAAAACGTGGGTGGAAATCGGCGGCACGGTCAACGGCAATACCATCACCGTGAAGGTCATCCAGTTTAACAAGTACGCGGTACTCGCAGCAGGACAAGGAGAAGACTCGGCGGTAGACAAGAAAGCGGCCAATTTCAGCGATATCTCCAAGCACTGGGCGGAGGCGAACATCAAGCAGGCGGTAAGCCTAGGAATCGTGAGCGGCTATTCGGACGGCACGTTCAAGCCGGATCATACCGTTACGCGTGCGGAATTTGCCGTTATGTTGATGAATGCGCTCAAACCGGAAGGAGATAGCGCCGCGATGACATTCACGGATACGGCAACGATCGGCGACTGGGCGCGGGAATCGGTTGCGCAAGCGGTGAATGCGGGTATCATTGCAGGCTACAGGGATGGCACTTTCCGTCCGGAAGCCGAAATAACCCGAGCGGAGATGGCGACGATGATCGCCAAAGCTCTGGGTCAGCCTATCGAGGCGAAGGCGGCAACGGGTTTCGCGGACGATGCCGACTTGCCGGAATGGGCGAAAGGCGCGGTGGCGGCCATGAAAAAGCGGGGCATTATCAAAGGCAAAGATGCGAACGCATTTGCTCCTCATGAAAAAACGACAAGAGCAGAGGCGGTGACCGTTCTGCTGAAAATGCTTGCCCAAAAGGGAAAGTAAATGAATGGCATGCAAGGCAGCTTTGGATTCAATTCCAAAGCTGCCTTGCTTTATATGACCATGGACACCATATTCGAGGGAGCCGTTGACGGGGGGATTCAATGAAACTAAAATGGTATTATTGAAAAGGGTTGAAAAGGGGTGTCGCGCATGGCCGTTGTCAGCCGCTACACGATTGCGCTTCATATATTGACTTGGCTGGCCTATTGGGTGGAGAAGGACGAATTTTTCCCTTCCGACCGAATCGCGAAGAGCGTGGGAACGAGCCCGGTTTTTCTGAGGCGGATTCTCGGCCAGCTCGCGAAAGCGGGCCTGGTACTCGTGCAGCACGGCGGGACAGGAGCCGGCTGGAGGCTGGCGCGGAGTCCGGAAAAGATCAGCCTGCTGGATGTGTACGAAGCCGTTGTACAGACGCCCCTGTTCGAGCTGCACCACAGCCAGCCGAACCCGGGCTGCGTCATCGGCCACGGCATTCAGCCGGCTCTGCAACGGGTTTACGGGGACAGCGAGGAAACGTTGAAGCGCCGGCTGGCGCAGGAGTCGATCGCCGATCTGGTCGCCTCGTCGCTGGAGCACGGGAAGCGGTGATGCCGATGCAGCGGCGTTTTCTGCGGCATTCAATGTAACTATTTCAGTATCATTGAACGGAAGTCGACAGTTTGCCTCCTATGGAAGAGAGAGTTTGAGAGTCGTATATCATGATTATATGACCTCCATTGTAACTACTTCAGTTATATTGAAAAACCGGAATTTAAATAAGGAGAGGGAAGGCATGGACAAACGGATTTTTTGGTTGGCGCTCGGATCGTTCGCAATCGGCACAGAAGGGTTCATGATCGGCGGGCTTCTGCCGATTCTGGCAGCGGCGCTGCACGTGTCGACGGCAATTGCCGGACAGCTGGTGACGGCGTTCTCGCTCGTTTATGCCGTATCGTCGCCGTTACTGACAACAGCGACCGGAAGGATGGAGCGCAGGAAACTTTTGTTCGGTTCGCTGCTATTGCTCGCCGTCGGCAACGTGGCGTGCGGGTTCGCTTCCTCATACGGCCTGATGCTGGCCGGGCGGATCGTCGCCGCGCTCGGGGCGGGCCTGTTCTCGCCAGGAGCCGTCGCCGTCGCCTCTACGCTGGCTTCACCCGAAAAGCGGGGCCGCGCGGTGTCGACCGTCATTGCCGGGCAGACCGTCTCGCTCATCCTGGGCGTCCCGTTCGGGACGTGGGTAGCCCTGACGTTCGACTGGCGCGCGACGTTCTGGATCGTCGGCGGAGTGACGCTGCTCGCCGCGCTTGCCATCCGGCTGCTGTTCCCGCAAGTCGCGCCGGCTGGGGCGGTTGGGATGCGGGAGCGCCTGTCCTATCTGAAGCGGCCCGAGCTGCTAGCCTCCTTGCTGACGACGCTCGCCTGGGCGACCGGCATTTTCGCGCTTTTTACGTACGTTTCCGAACTATTCTCCGGTTACGGGGCCGGAGGCCGGACGATCAGCGTCGTGTTGTGCCTCTGCGGCATCGCCTGTTTCATCGGGGTGCGGACGGGCGGCCTGGCCGCGGACCGGATCGGACCGAACCGGGCAATACCGCTGGCGCTGACTCTGCTCACGGCCGCGCTGGCGCTGCTGTCGGCGCTGAACGGATTTGCCGGCCATCCCGGCATTCTCGCCGCGGCGATTGCCGCGCTCGCGCTGTACGGCTTCAGCGGCTACATGTTCAATCCTGCGCAGCAACATCGGCTGATCGGGCTGTCTGGGCCTTCGTCCGGCATCGTCCTGTCGCTGCAGGCATCCGTCATTTACGTGGGAAGCGCCTTGGGCGCATCGGCGGGAGGAGCGGTCGTGCGCTTCGCCGATGTCGGGGGAATTGGCTATTTCGCAGGCGCCATGACCGCTTTCGCACTCGTCGTGTTTGCGGCGAGCCTTCGCATGGAGCGGCGTATGAAGCAGCCGGCGGCCGTTGCGAGGCGCTCGCCCGCCAAAACGTCATAGCTCCTGCCGTTTCGACTGCTCCACGATATAGTCGGCGGTACGCGCGGCAAGCGCCATTACCGTATTCGTGGGGTTGCCTCCGCCGGAAGTCACGAAGAGACTGGCACCCGCGACAAAAAGGTTCGGAATATCATGAGTTTGTCCATAGCCGTTCGTTACGGACGTCTGAGGATCGTTACCCATGCGGCATCCGCCCATCAGATGGGCCGTATCGTCGGTCACGAACGCCGGAATACCGCCTGCCGCTTGAATGATTTCGTTCATTTTCGCCACGGCATGGTTGATCAACCGCTTGTCATTTTCCCCATAAGAGAAGGAGACGTGCGCCAAGGGCATATCGTACTCATCCTTCTCCTCCGCAAGCGTGACGCGATTGGCCGGATCGGGCAGCACTTCGCCGACGAGCGTGATTCGGCCGTAGAAATTGTAGTCCAACATGGCTTTGCGCAAATCGGAACCCCAAAGCTTGGCGCCCTTGGAGATGCTTTTCGCCATTTCGACGGGACGCGATCCATGGGCGTGCAGCGTGTATCCCCGCGCGAATCCGCGGGTCGAATCCGTTTCGTAAAAATCCTGCGTAGTGGCCAAGACAGGGGTGCCTTTATAAAGGCGGATTTCTTCCGGGAATATGCCGTACACATCGTTACTGCTGTGCGGCATGATGGCTTTGCCCACCCAGCCGCTCGAGTTCGCCAGCCCGTCGGGAAATCGGGCATTGGCAGAATGCAGAAGCAGACGCGGCGTTTCCACCACGAAGTTCGCCAAGATGACGATACGCGCCTTTTGTTTGTACGTCTTCCCTTCATGCACGAACGTCACGCCGGTCACCCGGCCGTCCTCGTTCGTCTGGATTTGCGTCACCATACTATCCGAAATCACTTCGGCGCCATGCTGGATCGCCTTCGGAATATGGTGAATCAAGGTGCTGAATTTCGCGTTCGGCAAACACCCTTGATTGCAGAACCCTCGGTTGATGCAAGGGGGCCGGCCGTCGAAAGGCGCGGAATTGATAGCGAGCGGAGCGACGACGCTGCGGATGCCGAGCTTCTCGCAGCCGATCCGAAAAATTTCGGCGTTGGCGCTCAGCGGTTCGCGCTCCGGATACGGGTAGGGGCCATGAAAGGAGCCCCAAGGAAAATGCTTCGGCCCGGACACGGCGATGTCTTTCTCGATTTTGTCGTAATACGGCGCGAGATCCTCGTAGCGAATCGGCCAATCTTCCCCGACGCCGTCCTCCGATCGCGTCCGAAAATCACTTTCATGGAAACGCAAAAACACGCCCGTAAAATGCGTCGTTCCTCCGCCGACGCCTTTGCCGGAATTATTATGGCCAAGCTGCAGCGGGTCGTTTCCGCTTACCAGACGCGTGTCTTGCCAGCCCAAGCGGGTCATCGAAAGCTCGTCGCTGGCAAAATCCGTCTGGGGATTCCAGAAAGGACCGGCTTCGATGATCACCACTTTCAGTCCGGATTTACTCAACTCATACGCCAATACGCCTCCGGCCGCGCCGGCGCCTACGATGCATACGTCGGCATCGTCTTCATATTTCCGATGATTTAAATCGTTATGACGATGATCCTGGGAATGAACCGCATGATGCGTGACCGTATCCCTGCTATTTGCCATCTCGTCTTGCCTCCCACGGATCGGTTAACCCCAATTCCGAACGAACGTATCCGCGCGGATAAGCCGGGCCGGCGTAGCCGATTTCCGACCAGATCGACGGATGCGAATAATACGCCGCCACGGCCTCGGTTAAGATTTTATTGATCCATTCCCGCACCGGAACCTGTCGGCCGCCGGACGACAAACCGATTTCTCCCCGTACGAGTTGCCCGACGAAACGGCGTTGATCCGACTCCTCCATGGAAATGAAGCGATTGCCATGCCGTTCAGTGCAGACTTGGTCCAGCAAAGCCAATCCGTCGCGAATGAGTTCGGATTGCTTCGGCACGCCGATTTTGCGTTGGGCTTCGCCGATTCCGGCTTGCAAAGTCGAATCGAAATGAAACACGACATAAGCAAGGACAGGGGAGCGAGCATCGTCAAGCAGAATCGCGCATAACCGAAACAGCGTATCGCCCTCATGCTGCGTTAAATATCGATACGGATAGAACGATTCGTTCTTTAATCGCTTGGTGACGATTTCCCGGGTATGCGGGTCCCAATTCTCTTCCTCGCGCATCACGTCAAAGCGAGGATAATGCGGCTCGTATTCCGGCATCTTCTTTACCCCCAATATAACGCGATAAGTCCTAACAGGCTGACGGCGGAGACCATCGCGGGCAACGTAAGCGGCGGGCCGATCATGAAATTGCGCAGCTCGTAACCGCCCACGCGTTCGCCTACGCCGCGAATGTGCATTATGGTCCCTAAGATGCCTGCCAAGATGCCGACGGACAATAATACGGTCAGCAAGTTAAGCAGCCATGTCGCCTTGCAAAACGAAAAGACGATTAAGCAGAGGCCGAACACCGGTGTGGCGATGACGGGAATCCACATCGACCAATGCCGGAAGTTCTGGCGGTAATGAAACAACGTAACCTGTACGAAAATGACCAGAAACAGCAATCCCATCGCCAAAATCATCACCCGGTCAAGAGGCCAACCGTTCCAACCCAACGCGATCACCGTCCGCTTGTCCATTTGTCGGTTATTGATGACTTCAGTATTCCTGGAATGGAATACCAATATGCGCAACATAACCCACGGTCCGAATTTCCGGGATCCCTTCCGGAAGCCCGGATCCGTTCAGAACTCGATTCTTCCGATAGGCATATGCTGAAAGAAACACTCGATAAAGGATCGGTTCGAGATTCCAATGAATATGAAGAGGCCCTTGATTTCCGAAGATCTGTTCAACTTGAAGATCGTCAACGACCCGCAAATTTCTCCCGACGGTTCGAGAATTGCCTACGTAGAAACGGTCATGGAGCGCAACACGAACCAATACAAGAGCCGCATCTGGATCGCCTCCGCCTCCGGGCAAGAACAACCGCGTCCCCTGACTTCCGGATCCGAGCTGAATTATGCGCCCCGTTGGTCGCCTGATGGAAAATGGATCGCGTTCGTCTCCACCCGCTCCGGATCCCGCCGATTGTGGATCATGCCGGGGAACGGAGGCGAGCCGCAGCCGCTTTCCCGTATCCGAAACGTTGCCAGCCCGCCGGTATGGAGTCCCGATGGCCGAACGATCGCTTGTATCGTTGGCCTGAAGACGGACGATACGAACAAGGAGGAGGAGCATTCGCTAAGCCCCAGGGAACGATTCACCAAGGACGTGCTGTTGATCGATCAACTCCGCTACAAGTTGGATAGCGTAGGGTTTCTCGCCGATCGGAGATGGCATTTGTTCACCGTTCGGGCCGTAGGTCCGGAGAGAGGCACCGCACGACAGTTGACTTACGGGGACTATCATTTCGCTTCTCCTGCATGGTCCCCCGACGGTCGGTTCATCGCGGTTGCCGGCAACCGGATCGCGGAGAAGACGGAATTGGATTTAATCAACGATATATGGGTCGTTCCTTCCGGCGGCGGGGAGCTTCGCCGGTTGACCCGACAGAAGGGACCGGCAGACCATCCGGTTTGGTCGCCGGATGGGCGGTTTATCGCCTATACCGGTCATGATCGGCACTCGGGGTATTATACGAACCGGGGAATCTGGATCGTTCCGTCCGAAGGGGGAGAGCCGAGGGAGCTGACGGCCGATTTCGATTTTCCCGTTGGCGATTATGCGATCAAGGATGTTCTCGGAGTCGAGCAGCCGGGCGTATCGCCGCACTGGTCACCGGACGGGAAATCGGTTTTGATGATAGTCAGCGCGCACGGAGCGGTTAACCTCTGGCGATTTGCCGTCTCCGATGGGCAAGGAAGGCAGCTCACGAAAGGCGAGCGGGTCATTTTCAACCTGAGTTTCCGTTCCGGCGCCGTCGCGACCGTCAGGTTTGCCATGGCCGTAACCAGTCCCACGCTGCCTAGCGATATTTGGGTGGGCGAGATCGATGGAACATCCGTTCGCGAACGGCAGATTACGAATGTAAACCGCGATTGGTTGGACCGGGTCGCGATAACGCGGCCGTCACGGTTTACCTTCCAATCGCCCGGCGGCCCGGAGGGTGAGGGCTGGATTCTGTATCCCCCTTATGCGCGATCGGAGAAAACAGCCGCGATTCTGCAAATTCACGGCGGTCCTACGGTCATGTACGGATACGTGTTTTTCTTCGAGTTTCAACTGCTCGCATCGAACGGTTTTTCCGTCATTTATACGAATCCTCGCGGCAGCATGGGTTACGGCGAGCCGTTTGCCGCCGCGATCCGGGGGGATTGGGGCAACCATGATTATGCCGATCTGATGGCGGCCGTGGACGCCTCCTTGCAACTGGGAGCTTTGGATCCGCAACGATTGGGTGTCGCTGGGGGGAGCTATGGGGGGTACATGACCGACTGGATGATCACCCAGAACAACAGATTCAAGGCGGCTGTTTCCATGCGGGGGATCAGTAACTTGTATAGTTTTTTCGGAACGTCGGACGGAGGATATTTGCATGCCGAAGAGTTCGGCGGCCCGCCATGGGAGCATCCGCAACGCTATCTGAAGCGATCCCCGATCAGCTTCGTTGACAACGTGCAAACCCCGTTGCTGCTCATTCATAGCGACCGCGACTTCCGCGTGCCGATCGAACAGGGGGAACAGTTCTACACCGCGTTAAAGTTTCTGCGGCGCGACGTTCGCATGTTACGGTTTCTTACCGAAACGCACGAGCTGTCCCGCGAAGGAAAACCTTGGCACCGGGTCGTCCGTTTCGACCATATATTGCAGTGGTTCCGGACGTACTTGATGAAAAAATCGAACGTTTAATCACCTCTGAGTAAATGCGCATACGTATGACACCTGATCAATGGGTAGGCGCATATCCTGAGGTAAACAATTTTTGGAAAGGAGCGGCGAAATGACCGTTTCTCAACGGAATGATTCGCAAGTTCGCGATATATTGGAAACCAGACCTCAACCTGACTTAAGCGACGAAAACGCGGAAATGCGCAAATTGCAACCCATTCTGCAACGGATCCCCTTAACTTCGCCCGCTTTTCGACAAGCCATGGGTACCGTCCTTCAACACCTTCACGTCGTGAGCAGAGCGCTCGCCCTGGGTTGCGGGATGAGCTCCGAATTTCGGTACCTTCCCGAAGCCTGGGGACTTCCCGAATTGCACATCGTACATTCCCGTTATCTCACCCCCTTGAGCTACCATCTTTATTCCGCCTTGGGAGCGGCGGAGCTGCTCGCAGCCGGACGGGGCCGATATCCCCATTTTCCATTGGCAGTGGGCTGCATGCTCTCGATCATTCGGCTTTGGCAAACCTTCCCCGAAGCCATAGCCAATCTGCGGAGAGCAGCGGGTCCTCGTTACGCGGCTGCCGTCGATCAAGCGGAACAAACGCTGCGGCATATGGTGCCGTCGACGCGGCAAGCCTTAGCCATCAGCCAATCGGCTGTAGATGCGTATGTCTGGGAGGCGACCGTACGTGCCTCGGAATTGGCTTATGAGGTTCGAAGGAGGGTCGCGAAATCGATGGGGCAGGAAATGTACTAAACCAAGCACCTGCGGCAAATATTTGCCGGATTACCGGGGTGTAATTCCAATAAAAAAATGACGGTTGTATTAACCGCCATTTCAGGATATTTGTAAAATCCATCGAACGATTATCTCTATTTACACGACTCGATCCCACGTCTGCTTTAGATAAAGAACCCTGCGGACAGAATGATGACCAACAGTATGAAGAGAACCAGCACGAATGCAAATGCGCTGCCAAAACCCGCACAGGAAAACCCAGCGCCGCCAACTCCGAAGCCCATGAGATCACCGCCTTCAAAGAATTGTGATTTGTCATCACGTCATCACTATATGGCAAGGATACTTGCACGGACAGGACTAACGCACAGGTGGTTTTCGAATTTTTTGGGAAGAAGTAAACAGGCGGCCGATCGCGAGATTAAGCAAATCTTCCGTTCATGGATCATAAAAAGGCAACATCCTTTGTTCAGGATGTTGCCAACTTACTTTTAGATCGCTTTTTCAATGCTCCTCCAAATCACGCATGGAAACCGGAGTGCCTGTTAAATGCTGCTCGAACATGTCGATAATGAAAAGGAATCTTTCCGCTTCACGAAAGACATGATCCGCGAGGAGGGGGTGAATGATGCTTTTGATCTTGCACGCGTTAATCAGATCGCGCGCAGTCCGTTTAAAATCACGCAGAGATTTCACGGACACCCTGTTCTGATCCAAAAATTGACCGAGAATCGGAACGGTTTGGGATTGGGGGCGCATGGATTCGATATCCCGCGCTTGGAAAAGCAATTGATCGAAATCGCGACTGAATTCATTGGCCATATCAACCAGTTTCCGTTCGGATGGGTCAAGCAGGTGGCTGATAAATTTTGCGTGGTCGGCCATGATCCGTAAGAAAAATACGTTCTCATCGATGATGGCGTCGGGCAAGGGTTCAAGCTTACCGGTATTCAGTTCCTGCAATCGATTTCTGAAATAATTGGCTTCTCTGCTCACATGGTCCACCAATAATGGGTAATTGTTCGCTCCGGGAAGCTGACAAGTTAGAATTAACCCTAAAACTTTTCTTTTGAACACCCAAATGTGGGAAACTGCATTATGGACTTCAGAATTGAATCTCATGATTACCTGGGGGTCTGAATCCACGGGCAGCGTCATGGATCGATTCTCAATGCCTTCGAACAACGCGTAAAATTGATTCGCCTCATTGATCAACTGCGTATCTTCAGCTCTGAAGCCTAATCTCAGGAATAGGGAATGTTCTTTCATAATTCGAGACCAAAATCTGATTTCATCAAGCGAACGTGCTACGAATGCATTCGTCACTTCGCTTAATACCTCCCCGGGAAGATATCTCATCTTCACACGTTTATTCCGGGAAGTATCATTTTATGCTTAATTACGAAGCAAGACGGCCGACTAGCTGAACTTACGATTGCAGGCGTCAGCTTTTAACCGACTGTCTGTCCCACGCGGCAGTAGCCGGACGATCGGATGCATAATGATCCCACACTAGCGGGAAAACTCCTGCTATGCGATCGTCGAGGCAAAATATGGGCTGGAGGAAGGTGTCGGCGTAGCAACTGGCTGAGGTTTGTCAGTTTCGTTTTTTATTCGTATTGATGATTTGCGGAAGCAGCTTTACGCTTCTCACCATTGGGGACTGGCAAATCGGGCACACAGGCACGTCCGCAAACGAGAAATTATCACGTATCCATCCTTTGCAGTCCTTATGCGTGCAGCTCCAGATGACAGTCTCTTCATGTGGGAGATCTTCTACCGGTTTGCCACGATAAGCCAACATGTATCCCCTCCTTGAATTAAAAAGCTGCCCTTAACAGGCAGCTTCATTGACTTCGTTCACAGCTTAACTACGTTCTCGGCTTGAGGTCCGCGATTGCCTTGCGTCACATTGAACTGAACGCGCTGGCCTTCGTCGAGGGTTTTGAATCCATCGCCTTGGATAGCGGAAAAGTGTACGAATACGTCGTTGCCGCCTTCAACCTCGATAAAACCAAAGCCTTTGTCTGCGTTAAACCATTTTACTGTTCCTGTTTGCATCTAAAATATGCCTCCTAATGTTTGATTAAACAAAAAAATCACACATTGAAAGAGGTGCCATCTGTACAATGAGAACCCCTTCAACATGTGAATTTAAGGTTTAATTTGCGTTCATTAAATTATAGTACCACAACACAATACACAAATCAAGAAGTGTGGTATCATATAGGATAATATGATTTAGGAGTGATAGGTCTGAAGAAAAGAAACAAGCCGATTTCCTTTGATGAATTGCTAAAAGAGCTTCAAGGCGCGAAATCAAATGAAGGCGTCCAAAATCACGTATCCTTTGAAATGTTATTTCATGAGACCTTCATGAGCCGGTACTCTTCCTTCAAAAGTTTTGACGAATTTCTCCGCAAAGGAAACTTCGATGTCAAGACCCTGGAAGACATCGACAATATCCCTGACGAGCTTTTCGATCGGCATGTCGACCGGGAGACCGACTTCGGCAGCTGGAAGTCGATGCTGGACCGGGCCAATGCGGAATATGAGGCAGGCCATCGGGTATAACGGCAACTGAATGGAAAATAATAGACGATCAGGCCCTTTGGGGCTAGATCGTCTTTTTGATTTGTTGGTTCATTTGGAAGCTTTTTAATTCTGTCTAGAATAATAAACGCGAGTTGATTAAACAATCCATGTTCAATGCTTGCACGGAATCACTGGCACATCCATCGCGATGGATTTCAAATTTTATTGGTAACCGGAGGGGAAGGGTGGTACCAAGAAGAAGGAAAACCTGCTCAATTCTTAAAAGCCGGGGATGTAATTGTCACTCATGATGGCGTAAAACACTGGCATGGCGCTGCAAAAGACAGCTGGTTTGAACACCTTGCAATCACTGCAGGCAAGCCGGAATGGTTGGAACCTGTATCGGATGAAGAATACAACAATCTCATTGCGCCAAAGTAACACATACGATTCGCCTACAATATGATGAGCTATACATCTAATGAGGTGAGCCAATGGCAGTCGTAAAAGCCAGGAAACAGGATATAGATATGTTAGCAAGGCTGCTTCGAGCCGAAGCTGAGGCCGAAGGCGAAATGGGCATGCTCCTTGTCGGAAACGTCGGCATTAACCGAATAAGAGCGAACTGCTCCGATTTTAAAGGAATCCGGACCATTCGCCAAATGATCTATCAGCCGCATGCGTTCGAAGCGTTGCAACATGGCATGTTCTATCAAAGCGCGAGAGAGAAGGTACGCCGTCTGGCGCGAAGGGCCGTGAATGGGGAGCGGAATTGGCCGGCCAAGTTCTCCCTATGGTACTTCCGCCCTGGAACGTATGAAAGTCCCGGACCTTGTCCAGAGACTTGGTATCATCAACCGTTCGCAGGACGATGGAAGAAGCACTGTTTTTATGAACCGACCGCGGCTGAATGCGCAAATGTCTATAACACGTTTTAATATCATGAAAGGTTTTACCGATTGATGCGATAACGAGAAGTTACCCCGGCAGACCGCGGCCGGGGTATTTTATTCGCTTCGCCGAATTTACGGGCCGGTTAAGTACAAATTTCGTCGCTAGGCCGCATGTCCGTTTCATACCCGCCATAATTGATTTAATAGATTATAAAGATAAAGCGATGGGCGTGTTTTCGTCAAATCCGGTCAAAAGCGGGTTGAAAATCAATATTCATGTCGTTCAGCGATCGAAATCAGTCGATATATAGCATTTATGTAATTGTAAGCACTTTATTTTAAGTATTGACAAAGTCAAATGACGGTACTTATGATGAAAACGTAAACAGATTTAGGTTTTATTAAAGCAAACGTTCAAACTAAATTCGAGGGGGGATTCTCTAAAAGAATCGGATTTTGTGTCAAGACTTAGCGACACAAAGCATTCGAAACAAAAATGAAAAATAGCGAAGGAGAGAAGAGTAATGAAAAACAAGAACCTTATCTTAAAGCCTATCTCCATTAGATTCACGGCTCTGCTGCTCGTTTTGGCGATGGTTTTGGGCATGCCCGTGACGGCGCTGGCCGATCAGAATCCGGTCGGGCAGCAGAATGCGATTGCGGCCGAAGGGGAGCTGGTCGAGGGGCCGACCGTCATGAAGGATCCCGATTCGCCGACCGGCTACACCGTACGGTTTGTCTACAAGAACGAAAATGCTTCCAGCGTAACGTTCGTCGGCGACATGCTGCTCAGGAACTGGGCCGATCCCACGGATACGAAAGTATACACGCCTTACGAGTATAAGCCCGGTTTAATGCGCGGGGGCGGCGCGTTTGAGGCGGAAATGGAAAAGAGGGACGGCGGCTATTGGGTGATCGAGGTACCGCTTGCAGCCGGCGCCAACCAATACTGGTTCTACGTGGACGGCAATCGCAACTACTGGGTGCCGGATCCCGCGAACTCGCCGAAATTCGCTCCGGACGGCCTCACAGGCAACGCCAGGCGTGCCTTTAACGCGGTGTATGTGCCGTATGATCCGGACAAACAGGACGAGATCATGGGGGCGCGTGAGATTGAAAACCCCAGAACCGATGGAAAAACAGGTACGTGGGATTATGTAGCAATCCCCGCTCAGATCGGCGGCAAGACGCGATATTTGGGCGTATATTTACCGTACGGATATGATGAAAACCGAGAACAGCCGTATAAAACGATTTACATGCAACATGGCGGCGGCCAGGATGCATCCGATTGGATGAACATCGGCAGCGTACCGAACATCATGGATAATCTGCTCGCGGAAGGCCTTACCGAACCCGCGATCGTCGTTACGACGGACGCTTCGTACCTTGGAAACGCTCAAGACGGGTATCCCAATTTGTTCAATATCATCCTGCCGTTTATTGAAGACCACTACAATGTGTCGAAGAGAGCGGCTGATCGGTCGTTTGCCGGTCTGTCGTTAGGTGGGATCATCACGGCAAACATCATCAACTATGACGCTACGAAGTTCGGATATTACGGCGTATGGAGCGGCGGCATGGGAGTCCGCACCACGGCGGCGAATCTGGGGGTGCCCTATATACTCTTTGGCGGCGGGCGATATGATTTCGGATTGCCAAATCCGACCCAAGTTGCGGCATTGGACGCTACCGATGCGAATTATCAAAATATCGTAGTTGCCGGTGGCCACGACTTTAATACCTGGTGCCAGTTGTTCACGATCTATGCCAGAGACTATCTGTGGAAGCCAAGAGCGTTTCTTATGGACAAAATCGAAAAACATCTTGACGGATATTTTGCAGACGGGGCGATTGACAATGCGGGAGTATATAACAGCTTAAAGGCCAAACTCAAGCAAGAAAAACTCACTTCCTTTATAAACGAGTTAAAAGCTCAGGCCGGTAAACACATAAGCAGCGAAGCCGCATCGACATTGCTTGAGTATGCAGAAAGGATCAACTCGGATCAATAGAGTGGATAAGTTCAAAATGGCGTGAAAAAAAAGGCAAACCTCCGGACATCATCGGGGTTTGCCTTTTTTTCGGTTGGGTCCTAATTTCGCTTCTCGCGGATCATAGGGTCACTCGACTACGTCATAAAGTACCCTGGCGATCAAATCCTGCTTATAATTTCCAAAGTGCGAGCCATATACCGTAAGCCCGCCTACCTGTCCGGTTTCGGAGACGCCGATCCGGAACCGTATATCGGAGTTCTGCTGCAGCTCGATGTCATGGATCGTCGTATTGGATATCCGGACGCCGTCGAGGAACGTGCCGTTTTCGTTGATGCGAACCATTTTTAACAGGCCGTATTGGTTCAGGTGGGGAGGCCACCAATCGGGCGTAACTTTGCCTTTCTCGCCGCCGAAATCGCCGGGCGACGTCCATGTGCCGACTTCTTTATTGTTTACGGAGAAGACGATGTCGGAGGGATAGTCATTATTGTAACACGGCGCTTCGGAACCGAGCTCCATGATGAACTGCAGTTCGATGAAACGTTGCCGCGGCTTCAGGTAGTTCGGGATCCGGTACTCCAGATAACCTCTGGTTAACCAGACGATTCCGGCGTTGATACGTTGAGGATCCGCAAAATAGCTGGGATTGTCGAATTCTCCAATGATACTGTCTTCGGTCGCCAGACCGCATGTCGGTTCCACCCGGTAATCCGTGTAATGGCCGACCTTGATTTCGACTTCATAGAGATTATTGCCTGCGCCATTTGGGTGCAATTCGACAGAGAGCATGTCCTCGTTCAAATAGCAGATCTTCTGGATTCCGTGTTTGCCGACTGCCGTCGTGATATCGATCAGGCCGCTTTCCTCGAGCTTTTTGATATGCATGGTGATGGCGCCGTTGGTCAGCCCGAGCTTCTCGGCAATTTCGTTTAGATTAAGGCTGGTGTGCTTGGCCAGCAGTTCCAGAATCCCAATTCTGATTTCGGAGCTCAAGGCTTTAAAAATATTCAGACCGGATCGAAGGTCTTTGATATGGATCAATCGAAAAGCCTCCTGTCCTGATCATCAGAATTGTCTTCATACATTATAAACATAAAGCGAAATGTTGAGAATAGCTAGGGCTTGTTATCGCCAAATACCGTCAAAAAAGCGGGTTGGAGATCCATATCGATGCCGATCGGCCATCGAAGCGAGACGAAAAAGAGCAAATCTCCAGGCTTCGGATCGCTTTTTGTTTATAAATTATTAAATTATATGCCCATCGTAAGCGCTTTTATTTAAGTATTGACAAAGTTAAAGACCGGTAATTAAGATAAAATCGTAAACAGTTTTAGCATTTATTAA
This sequence comes from Cohnella caldifontis, assembly GCF_029360585.1. GTDB lineage: Bacteria > Bacillota > Bacilli > Paenibacillales > Paenibacillaceae > Cohnella > Cohnella caldifontis. Next base: position 63,699 of record NZ_JAQZSJ010000020.1, read on the forward strand.
ATCAAACATCCGGTCAGTCTGACGCAGCAGCACCGGCTTGGATCCCGAACGGGATGCAAGCGTACCAACCTTATTTCGAGGGGGATACGATGTGAAAAAGCAAGTGCTCTCACTGTTGTCTTTGATGGTTGCGCTCGTCATGGCATTGGCCGCTTGTTCCAGCGGCGGCAAGTCGGAAAGCTCAGCATCCGCAACCGATTCCGGTAATTCGTCAGCCGGAGGGGTCAAGCTGGAAATGTGGACGTTTAATGAGCTTCACAAAACGTTTTATGACGACATGGCCAAACGCTGGAACGCAGCCAATCCGGAAAAGAAAATTCAACTCACCGTCAACGTCTACCCGTATGACGACATGCACAACAAATTGCTCGTCGCCTTGCAGTCGGGCACCGGGGCGCCCGACCTGGCCGATATCGAGCTCAACAAGTTTCCGAACTTCCTCAAAGGCGAACCCCAACTCATTCCCCTCAACGACATCGTCGAACCGGAAATCAGCAACCTTGTCAAATCCCGATTGGACATCTACGCCAAGGACGGCCAATACTACGGCATCGACTTCCACGTCGGAGCGGCGGTCATTTACTACAACAAAGAAATTCTGGACAAAGCCGGAGTGAATCCGGATGACATCGTGACATGGGCCGATTATGAAGCGGCGGGCAAAAAAGTGCTGGATGCGACCGGCGTTCCGATGACGACCCTCGAGACATCCGACCTTTGGACGCTCTGGCCTCAGGTGGCGCAGGCTCCCGGCAAAGACGATTTCCAAACCGCTGACGGACAATTAAACATCACGAGCCCCATCGTTTCCGGACCGTTGAAATGGCAGCAAAACCTCATCAAGTCCAAAATCGCGATTCCGACGCCCGGCGGCAACCATCACGCGGAAGAGTATTACGGCATGATGAACGGCGGCGGAGCCGCTTCGGTCTGGATGCCGATGTGGTACATGGGACGTTTCACCGACTATATGCCGGACCTCAAAGGAAAAATCGTCATTAAGCCGATGCCGGTATGGAATCCGGGCGAGCCCCGTTCCGCAGGCATGGGAGGTACCGGTACGGCGGTAACCAAAACGTCCAAAAACCAGGACGCGGCGAAGTCTTTCCTGGCTTACGCCAAGCTCTCCAAGGAAGGCAACATCGAGATTTGGAAACAGCTCGGTTTCGACCCGCTCCGTTCGGATGTCTGGGATGCGCCGGAACTGAAGGAGCCGAACAAATTCACGGATTATTTCGGTCCCAACATTTTCGACATTCTTACGCAAGTGAAAAGCGAGATCGAAGGAGTCAACATCAACGAAAAAACGCCGGCGATTTCGGACGCTTTCAAAACAAGCGTGATCACGCGCATTCTCCTGGATAACGAAGATGTCGACAAGGTGTTGTCCGAAGCTGCGAATCAACTGAAATAGCATAACGTCCGGCACCGCGCGGCGCTTGCCCGGCCGGCGGTGCCGGAATACGAAAGGCGGGCTTCTGATGGAGAGCAATTCCCCAGCGTCGGCTGCCAATGCGGGTGGGCTCAAGCGACGCAAGCTGACCGGAATCCTGTATTCGCAGAAAATCGCCCCGTGGTTCTTCGTCCTTCCTTTTGTCATCTCGTTTGCCTTGTTTTTCATCTATCCGGTTCTCTCCGCAGTGAATATGAGCTTTCAACAGGTACTGCCAGGCCAGGTCGAATACATAGGCTTAGAAAACTATGAGAAGCTGTGGAACCCGACTTTCTGGAAAGCCATCGTCAACAGCAGCAAATATACGTTCTATACCTTGCTCATCCTCATTCCTTTGCCCCTTGTTCTGGCTGTCTTCTTGAATTCGAAAGCGATGGTGCTCCGAAACTTCTACCGATCCACGTTGTTCATCCCGGCGCTCACCTCGGTCGTGGTGGCCGGTACCGTTTTCCGTCTGGCTTTCGGCGAACTGGAAGGATCGCTGATGAATACCATAGCCGTCTCGATCGGCTTTGAACCGCAGCGGTGGCTGCGCCGGGAAGGACTTGCGATGTTCGCGCTCGTGCTGCTGGCATGCTGGCGGTGGATCGGCGTGAACTTGCTGTATTTCATGGCCGGTCTCCAGAACATACCGAAGGAACTGTATGAATCCGCGGATATCGACGGGGCCAACAATTGGAACAAATTCAGCCGCATTACGCTGCCCTTGCTGAAACCGATTACCATTTATGTATTTACGATCAGCATTTACGGCGGCTATGCCATGTTCACCGAGAGTTACATGCTGTGGGCGGGGAATCGCTCCCCGAACGATATCGGCCTGACGATCGTCGGCTACTTATACCGCAACGGCCTCGAACAGAACAATCTCGGACTCGGTTCGGCCGTCGGCATCGTGCTTCTCTTGCTCACCTTCGTGATCACCATCGTTCAGCTCAAGCTGTTCGGCATGTTCCGGAAGGAGGAATGAACGGTGGAAACCATTGAAAAGCGTAGATGGTCGGTCAATACCGTGCTTCTGGTTCTGCTGTTCACCTTGTTCGGCGCATTCGCGGTATTTCCGATCGTCACGCTGATCATCGCGTCCTTCAAACCTGCCCAGGAATTGATGCGCTTCGGACTGAACCTGAAAATCGATCCTGAACTGATTTCACTCAAAAACTATGCCTACTTGTTCTCCGGCGAATCGCTCTATTTAACCTGGTACTGGAACAGCGTGCTGATCTCGGCCGTATTTACCGTGCTTTGCCTCTTGCTGTCGTCGATGGTCGGGTACGGACTCGCCGTTTACCAATTCCGTTTCCGCAACCTGGTCTTCGTTCTCGTGCTCGTGATGACGATGATCCCGATTGAAATCATCATCCTTCCGCTGTATAAGCTTTCCATCACGCTCAAGCTGATCAACAGCATGTGGGGAATCATTCTTCCGTTCGTCGTGGCGCCGCTGCCGATCTTTTTCTTCCGGCAATACGCCTCCGGTCTGCCGAGGGACTTTCTGGATGCAGGACGCGTTGACGGCTGTACGGAGCTCGGCACGTTTTTCCGGATCATGATGCCCTTGATGGCGCCGGCTTTCTCGTCCATGGCCATTCTGCAAGCCCTTTTCAGTTGGAACAACTTCCTGTGGCCGCTCATCGTTCTGCGCACCAACGAACAGCTCACGATTCCGATCGGGCTGGCCACGCTGCTGACTCCGTACGGCAATAACTTCGACATGCTGATCTCCGGCGCGGTTCTCGCGATTCTTCCGATTCTGGCCGTATTCCTATTCTTTCAGAAATATTTTATCGAGGGCATGACAGCGGGCGGCATTAAGGGGTAGTCAAGCAAGCAAAACTGCAAAGGCAAATCCAATGAGGGGAGGAGGCCGGCCGATGAAGGAAATCCAGTTGATCATCGACCCTGCGAGAGTGATCGGGCGGCGGGATCCGCGGATATACGGGCATTTCATCGAGCATTTTCACAACCAAATTTACGGCGGCATCTTCCATCCGGACTCTCCGCTTTCGGATGAGAACGGATTTCGGAAAGACGTGCTGGAGGCTTGGAAGCGCATTAAGCCTCCGGTCATTCGATGGCCGGGCGGGTGTTTCGTATCCGCTTATCATTGGAAGGACGGCGTCGGGCCCGAGCGGCAGCCGCACTTTGACAAAGCCTGGCGGGTGGAGGACAGCAATGCGTTCGGTACTGACGAATTTATCGCGCTGTGCCGCAAACTGGAAAGCGAACCTTACATTTGCACGAACGCGGGAACCGGAACGTCCGAGGAAATGAGCGACTGGGTCGAATATTGCAACCTTCGCAAGGAAGGGAAATGGGCGAAACTACGCATATCGGGCGGGCATGAGGAGCCACACCGGGTCCGTTACTGGAGCATCGGCAACGAGAATTATTTGCCGGGAGAGATGGGCGCCAAGACGGCCGAAGAGTGGGGCAGGTTCGTCAAGGAGTCCGCGAAAATGATGAAAAGGGTGGACCCGTCGATCGAACTGTTCGCCGCAAGCGTCGCGGACTTGAACTGGAACGTCCATCTGCTGAAGGAAGCAGGCCCCTATTTGAATTGGCTGTCCATTCATGGGTATTGGGATCCGCATTGGCAGAACAATAACCTTTCCGATTACGAAGCTTGCATGCTTTATACCACGCGGATCGAAGAGCAGATCGAGAAGACCCGTCACATTCTGGGTGTGACCGGTTATTTGGGGAAAATCCGCGTGGCTTTCGATGAGTGGAACCTGCGAGGCTGGCATCACCCGAACGTCGACCATGCGGTGGATCCGGCCGATTATGTCGATCCCCGGAATCTCAACGACCTGGACGAATCGTATACGATGGCGGATGCGCTGTTCAGCGCCTGCTTCCTGAATCTTTGCCTGAAACATAGCGACCTGATCGGGATGGCCAATTATGCCCCTTCGATCAACACCAGGGGGCTGATCCGGACCCACGAGGACGGAATCGTGCTGCGCCCGACGTACCATGTATTCGATATGTACAGAAACGGACTGGGCGATCAGGTGATCGACCACTGGATCCGGGATGATGCAGTCTTTGAGGTTGCCTCCGAAAGCGGGAAGACCGGGGTGCCGCTTCTGGATGCGGCCGCGACCCGAGTGGAAGCGACCGGGGAGGTGGTGATCTCGTTGGTGAACCGCCATCCCGATAACACCGCGGCGGTACGGCTGGTGAGCCGGGATGGCCGCCGGAGCGTGAACCGCTGGACTGCGCTTGCCGGCGGGTCTAAGGATGCGTTCAATGACCGGGACCATCCCGATCGGGTAAAGCCGGTTTCTCTTGCCGATTACACCGTCGACGGAGACACTGTGCTGCTGCAGCTTCCTCCTCACTCGGTCAACATTTTGTCCTTATGACAGGATCGATTGGTGAAACGACGAGAAGGGGAAGAGAGGGAATCCGCGAGTAAACTAGCCGCGATCCGCTACTTGCCCGTTCGTTGACTGCTGTTTGTAAGCGAACGGAGAACGATAGGACAATGACAACAGGTGTCCGTGGACAAGAACATACATCCTTTAGAAGCCGCGAATAGCGTGGCTTTTTTTGTTTTAACGATACAAGTTCTTGTCCAAGGCTCGGGACAAGAACTTGCATTTATTCCCGATCTAGGACATGAACTTGCATGGATAGTCGATGTCAGGACTATCGTTACACTAACTTTCATATCTGCAGAAAATACTGGACTTATCGTTCCGGAAAAGGATAAACTGTACCTACGGAAACGGAGGGAGTACCATGGGACGCTACAAAGAGTTTGATAAAGAAGCGGTGCTTCATCAAGCGATGCTCGTTTTTTGGAAGAAGGGCTACGAAGCGACAAGCATTCCGGATTTGCTGGAAGCTATGGATCTTAGCAGATCAAGTCTGTACGAAACGTTCGGGGACAAACAAACGCTTTATATCGAGGCGATCAACTGGTACAAGAAGTGGAAGCAAGCCAAACGGGACATCCTCGTCCATGCGACATCCGCAAAATCGGGAATCCGGCAGTACTTCGAGATACACATCGATTCCGCCCTGGACGGCGAGTCGCCGAAGGGCTGTCTCATTACGAATGCAGCAGTCGCCATGGATTCGCCAGATGAGCAACTGAATGCGTTGATCAGGGAGCGATTTGACGAGTTGGAGAAATGCTTCTACGAGCTGCTGCGCAAAGGTCAGGAGACCGGGGAAATCATGCCGGAGAAAGATATCAAGACTTTATCTTATCTGCTCTCTAACCTGAATCATAGTATAAATATCGTTGCGAAGGTGCAGGGTGACCGCAGCAAGATGCAGCAGATGATAGACATGGTGATGGAAATGCTATAAAACATTTTTTTTGCACATTCCGGAACGATTGTTCCAGAATAATTCTGGCGAGCAGAGGGGACTTTCTATGCATTCAGCTTCCATTCCAATGGAAAAATCGGTTTCGCCATCGCTGATTTTTATCCTGGCAGCCGCTTGCGGTATCATAGCGGCAAATCTTTATTATGCTCAACCATTGATAGGCTCGATAGGTTCGACCATCGGGCTCTCCTCCGGGGCTGCCGCACTCATCGTTACGTTGACTCAAGTCGGCTACGGGATCGGCTTGTTATTAATCGTACCGTTGGGAGACATCCTGGAAAATCGTAAGTTGATCCTTTCATTATTGCTCCTTACAGCCGCCGTTTTGACAATTGCCGCTGTCATCAAAAGCGCCATCCTGTTCCTCGCCGCTTCACTCATGATCGGAGTAGGTTCCGTAGCAGCACAAATCCTTGTGCCGTATGCGGCTCATCTTTCGCCTGAAGCCGTGCGTGGTCGCAATGTGGGCAACGTCATGAGCGGGCTGCTTCTGGGGATTATGCTCGCGCGCCCCCTTGCAAGCTTGGTGGCGGAGTATATGGGCTGGCGCGCCATCTATTTCATCTCCGCAGCATTGATTTTCGCGCTGGTTCTTGTATTGGCAAAGGCACTGCCCTTAAAGAAGCCTTCGACCGCTGCTGCTTACCCGGCGCTGCTGCACTCCATGCTGCATTTGCTGAAGGCGACACCGGCATTGCGCCGGAGGGCCATTTATCATGCTTGTGTATTCGGAACGTTCAGTTTGTTTTGGACTACAGTTCCGTTGGTTTTGACAAGTCCGCCATTCCATTTTACTCAGAAGGAAGTCGCTCTGTTCGCATTAGTCGGGGTAATGGGGGCGATTGTGGCGCCGGCGGCGGGCCGTATGGCAGACCGTGGATGGGTTCGCCCGGCTACGGGATGGGCATTGGGCATCGTCATCTTTTCCGAGCTGCTTCCTTTGCTGGTTCCATCAAGTTCTGCGCTCGCAGTCTCCATTCTCGTAGTTGCGGCGATTTTACTTGACATGGGGGTTTCCGCCAACATGGTTCTCGGGCAGCGGGTGATTTTCTCTTTAGGAGCGGAATTTCGCAGTAGGCTTAACGGTTTATTTATGGCCATTTTCTTTTTAGGGGGCGCTATCGGCTCAGCGGCAGGGGGGTGGGCTTACGCAACGGGGGGCTGGGAGGCGGCACTGCTGATCGGAATCGCCTTGCCGGCCATTGCCATGGCGTATTATGCGACGGAGTTTTCGAGATGAAGGAAGAAAATCCCAGGTATTCGTGATAATTAATTTCGAGTATTTATGAAAATTTGTATTCGGTCAGGCCAGGACTGTGCACATTAGCAATTCATGATAAACCGGACATGCTGTTGGATGATAAAATGTAGACAAATAGGAGGCTGCATATGGAACGTGTAATCTTGATGAGGATTGTGCGAGATAACCAGGGAGGAGAGTCAGTCGCATGGCAAAGATCGTTTTCGCATTGAACCAGTCTTTAGACGGATTCGTCGACCACGACCACCCGGCATTTCAGCCCGACCCCGTGCTATTCCGTCATTTCATCGACGACGTGCGCAGCCTGGCGGGCTGCCTGTACGGGAGCCGCATGTACGAGATCATGCGGTATTGGGACGGAGACCATTTTGAATGGGATGCGTCGGAACGGGAATACGCGGCGGCGTGGCAAAGCAAACCGAAGTGGGTGGTGTCGAGGACGTTAAAGTCCGTCGGTCCGAACGCTTCTCTGATCGAGGGCGACCTCGCAGCGGCCATACGTGGGCTGAAGGCTCAGCATGAAGGGGTGATTGAAGTTGCCGGGCCGGAGTTGGCCCACAGTCTAACGGAGCTCGGTCTCGTTGATGAGTATCGACTCTATCTCCATCCAGTGGTGTTGGGTCACGGCAAGCCGTTCTTCGCCGGTCCGCGGCCGCCGCTGCGCCTCGTGGCAAGCGATCGAATTGGCGAGAAGGTGATCAGGTTGACCTACGTTCCAGCTTAGTTGTGCGGTTGACCCAGCAGCTAAAAGGGCACGTTACTTGAATAGGGATTCTTCGGCTGTTGTAGCGGCAGTCAGAGGATCCCTTATTCTTTAATAAACTCCGCAGACATATGTGCAAAATACGGGTTTTGTGTAAATGCAATTCAGTTACGCAGGTGACATAATAATTATTATGTAAACCATTTCTGCTTGTCCATGTACTCCGAATTATAATCACTGCATGTTGTATTGTGTTTTGTTCAACTGTTATCCATCAATCATTGAACATCAACACCTTATTGATTCAATTACATAAAATGCTCAGCGTTTGATCTAACGTATTCCATGGACGATGATCGTAAACAATTCTATTGGACAAGCCGCCTGAGGATCAACTGTTAACGCCAGGAACGTTTTATTTACCGCTGATCGAGATCGCATTTCAAGCATTTCACCTTGGCTCTGCATGGTTATCGAACGTCTTGATTTCATTACTCATTATTCACCGTATTATCCTGACATAAACAATCTTAATCTCGATGATCTCTCAAACCTCAATTTTTACTTGAATACACACTAATCGTAATACTTACGAATTACTCTCACATACCACATCTTCATCATAAACCCCGTCTTCAAATCTTTCCGAGCAAGGGTAACAACGTTTTCGATCAAACCGTATGGCCGGACGTTGCGAGTTAGATTTGCGGCTTATCATCCACCCTCAACTCCGGGTCATCCTTGTGCAGATGTCGGTACAATTCCAATAGTTTCGGCAGTTCCTCCTCACGGATCGTTCGAACGATCGCGCTCTGCTTTTCGTGGTTCACCAATTGGACAAGCTCCTTTCTGGTAAACTTTGCATCCGGATCATTTCCGGGAGTGTGATAGATTGAGGGTGATTAAAGTTACAGGAGGTTCTCATGAAAAAGAAACTAGTCGCTGCATCCCTTGCCCTCGTGACTTCTCTATCGATTGCGGGTTCGGTCTTCGCGAGCACCAACTATGAAACCGACGTGAAATATGGCGTTAATTTGCGAACCGGTCCCAGTACCAGCAATCCTGTGATCCGATTGGTTCACACCGGCGAGGATGTTCACGTGATCAGCAAAGTCAATGCCTACTGGTTGAAAGTTCAAACGAAGGACGGGAAAACCGGCTATATCTCGGCGTCCTCCAAATACACGAATTATAATGGGTCTTCTTCTTCGTCGAGCAGTTCCGGCAGCTCGAGCAGTTCTACGAGCTCGAAGGCAGATGCCGTCATCGCAACGGCCAAATCCTTGATGTATAAAGCCGAATACGACTACGGAACGCGCAACACGAGCAAGCTGATCTTCGATTGTTCTTCGTTTACCCAATACGTGTTCGGTAAAAACGGAATCCAACTGAAATGGGGTACCCGTTACCAGAAGAACGCGGGCTCCTCTGTCAGCAAGTCGAATTTGAAGAAAGGCGACCTCGTGTTCTTCAGCGTCGGCAGCAGTTCGGGAATCGGCCATGTCGGGATTTACGTCAGCAACGGCAACTTTATCCATATTCTAGACGATAAAGTGAGCGACGTACACATGTCCAACCTGAACAGCGGATATTGGGCCAATCACTACGTAACCGCCCGGAGAGTCATTTAACGACTTCACCTAGGATAATAAAGAAGCTGGACGAGATTTCCTCTGTCCAGCTTTCTCTACATAATGGTCGATTATTTTGCTTGTTTCTCGGTTCGATAAGCGACTCGAATCAGATTTTTCCTCACGCAGGATGGGTTCAAATCCACCGATTGGCACAGCGTCTCGAACCATTCCGTATCCAGGAAGGCCAGCGCATCCTGACGATGGCGGAAGTTCTGCCCTCCCTTGCGGGCTCTTAGCTGCAAGTCCCAATGGGTAGTCAACAGAATTTCGTGAACCAGATGGATATAGCCTGATGTATTCACTCTATCTCCCTCCTGACTCCATCGTATCACTTCAAAGTACGAATGGAATCAAGATGAACCCTTTTTAAGCTTCATGCCCCTTTTCTGAACGATTTCTAAGCTCATCCTCCGTTGCCGGCTCTTGCGGAAGCGGAGGTTGCTGCGACATTTGGCCGTAAGCGACTTGAGGAGATGCAGGATTCAAGCGATCTTTCGACACTTCGTCATCCGGATTCGCCGAAGAGAACCTTGCGGCGTCCATTCCGTCCATAATGTTCATGGGGCTTCCCTCCTGGAATGGTGTTCTTTCCCACTTAGGTTGCCCTTGAAACGAGCCGTTATTCTCTGTACTTCGGAATCTCCAAAGCATACAGTTCATCATCAATCTGGGCGAACTTCTCCTGGACGACAGACCTCATGTCCGAGATGGCCTTATTATAGAAATATGAACCAAGTTGTTTCATCATGAAATCGATCAATTGCTCGGCGGCAAGTTCCCCGATCGATTCGGATCGTTCTTCCTGGAAATAAACTTGAACCTGACGGACGATAGCCTCTTTCTCTTCTTTGGGCAGCTTGATCGGTATAAGCATCTCTTGACCTCCTTAGGGATTAAAAATATATCCCGATTTGACCTCTTGCCATTAAGAGTAGATAGAATATCGGTGGGATCGATGACAGGATAGCCAAGAAGAAAATAAACGCTTTTTTATGCCGTTTTTGTTGAATCGAGTAGAACGTATAAGCTACAACGGCGCCTGAGAGCATATGAATGGGAAGATTAAGGATATGCGGTTGATGAACCAAGAGCTTCATTAACCAAGGAAAAGCCATTCCGAGGAGCAAGCCGGCGTAGAGATCGTACCGTTTGGAAGCATCCAGACCCCATCGCTGAAGGATATCAATGATAACGGCACACGCCAAGCCGTATGTGTAGGTCACGCATATGGAATAAAAAGAAGCATAGATGGCGAATAGAGGCACGGCTGCCGAATCGAATGCCAATCCGATGACAAGGCATGCGATCAAGGTGAATACCAGCCACGAACCGCCTGCAGCCGCCAGCTTTACCAAGATATACTGCCCAATGCGGCCTTGTGCAAATCGGGGCAATTCAAACGGCTTCTCGTCAAGCGAATTCCCGTAATCAAGACCGCAGCTCCAGCAATAATCCGGATATTCCGAATGAATGCATTCCCCGCAAAGTTCCTTTTTACATCGTACACAGGTATGTACCGCGGCGTTCGAAGCGTGAAAGTAACAGTTCATCGAGATCCCCTTTGAGAGCCGCCGTTATTTGGATAAGAGCTTTTCCCATTCGGCTAACGATATTTTCTCGTTCAAATCCCGTAAATGTTCCGGCACTTCGACAAAACACATAAATTCAAGCGAATTGCCATCCGGGTCGTCGAAATAAACGGAAACGTTCCCTTGATAGGGACGGACAAAATTTCGATAAAAGGCGATCGACGCTCCAAGATTGCGGACCGGGAGATGCGTTTCATATAGGCCTTGGATCAAGAATCATTCCTCCAGGGGTGTATCAATGATTAATGGCCTTAAATACTCCGAAACTTTGCCAAATCGATTCTACAGTTCCTTCTCCATCACATACCATCCGTCTGTCTTTTGCGGATACTCATGCTCCTCCAGAATCTTATATCCGATCTTCTGATAATAGGAAATATTATTCGGAAGCGACTTTCTGACTTCGATTCGCGTAACGCAAACCTGATGGTCTTGCGCGATTTGCTCTAGATAGTTCATCAATTTCTTCCCGATTCCAGTGCCTCGAACATGAGCCAATACGGATACGCGACCGATGTACATGTAATCATCACGAAAATAATATTGTGCGGAACCAATGGGCTCCCCTTTGCGCCAAACGAGGATCGCACCGCCTCCGCTGCCGATCTTCTTGCGAATGTCGTCAACTTCTTCACGCAACGCGCCTGAAGGAGGGTTTAGAATATCCTGATATTCCTCGAAAGCTTCCCGCATGATTCGATGAACGATCGGAAGCTGATCGTCCTCCGCTTGCCGAATGATCACGTCCAACATCATCACCATCTTCTCAATCATCCAAAATGGCCTGTGCTTCGATTTCCACCATTAGATCGGGATCGATCAGGCTTTTCACTTCGACCATCGTGGCTGCAGGTCTAACATCCTTGAAAAATTCTCCGTGCGCTTTCCCGATTTCTTCCCACTTGCTGATGTCCGTTACGAACATGCGAGTCCGAACGACGTCCTCCATCCTGGCCCCCGCTTGCTGCAAAGCGCTTTGAATCAATTCCAGGATAAACTTGGTTTGTTCATAGGCATTCCCTTTCCCTACGACTTCCCCGTCCTTCACTGCGGTAGTTCCCGCGACTTCTACCACATTTCCGACTCTGACCGCCCGGCAATATCCGACGACCGGTTCCCAGGGCGATCCTGTCGTAATCCGGATTCGTTCCGTCGTCACATGTACACCTCAATTTCGATTTAATCATCATCGTTGGATCCATTGGATTCTTTAACCTTATCTTGTTATCGTACTCAATCTTTCGATCGCCTGTTTCTCATCCGGAAGGAAAAAGATATCCTTGCCTTTATTGCACTCATAGATGAAATCCTTCAAGCTCTTGCTGGTATGAACGGAGAAATCCCCGACAATGGCCAGTTTGACATAATAGTTAATGAATTTTTGCAAGATCTCCCCCGCCAGCCCCGTTTTCAAATCGAAGAACTCTTCGCTAAGCGCGGTTTTGGGTAAAATAAATCGATCGCACCCCGTCTCATACCGGATCGTCGCCATAAGATCCAATGCGGACTGGGTGTCCGTGACCAATCTTTCATCGCTTTCGATTAGAGCGATTTCCACGCCGTTTTCGATGATTTTATTGATTTTCATTTAGGGCCTCCTAAGAAATATTGAGAACGAAAGCTACTCAAAATGCTTCCACCAAATGCCGGCACATTCCGGAACCGTTGACCATTGATTTAACCTGATCTTGGAAGCCAATTCATGGCCGAAGAAAAACTCGGTATTTTCAATGGCCTCTTCCACGCTCTCGAACGCATAGTCCATTCGAATCCATCTATGTTCAAACTGATATTTTTCTTCGAGCTGCGAATAATACTTCATTAAAAAATCGGGCGGATTCGGAGTCTCCGTCCCCGTTCCCATCGTTTCCAAAATGACGGCCGTGCCCTGGGGCTTGAGAATCCGGCGGATTTCAGTCATGACGTCTTCCAGATTCGTCTCCCAATCCGGCTGATTCGAACTGGCTAAGTAACAAATACTCCAACCGGAAATCACCATGTCGATCGACGAATCGGGAATCGGCAGCTCCCGATGGTCCGCTTCCACCGTGGTCCAATTCCTGGGCATGTTCCGCTGAGATAACTTAAAATCCAATTGATCCAGCATGGCCCTTGAAAGATCGGTGCAAATCAGCGACTTTGCTTCCGGAGCCACGAATGAGGAGATTCTGCCTGAGCCGGCGCCTAAGTCGACCACATCCAAGTTTCGGTAAGGCCGTATTTCTTTTATGATTTCCGATAGATCAGGTTGTCTGCTAATCATAGCATCATAGACATTTGCAGATTCTTTGTAAATCACGTCATGATCCGCCATCGACGATCCTCCTATAATCTGAAAACCATTAAGTCTTCATCGAAGTATTGGCCGTTATGCTTTAGAGCGTTGCGTTCGACGCCGTAGACCTCGAATCCCAAGGAAAGATAAAGTTTCTTTGCGGCTTCATTGCTGGATACGACGGATAAATTGATCTGCTCAAGGCCCTCGTTATTCTTGGTAATGCGAATTAATTCGAGCAACAGCTGCCTTGCAATGCCTTTTCCTCTCGCCTCAGGTCTGACATACATGCCGAATACGTTTCCTTTATGGGACGTCTTAAGTGAGTTTTCACGCACGAAGGTTACGATCCCAGCCAATTGATCAGCTTGAAAAGCTCCAAGAACAAACTTTCCTTCACTCGGCTGGATCCGCTCCCGTACGGTTTCCAAAGAGAATTCCGATTCGCGATCGTATGTGGAGCCGAATGCTTCCGGATTGGTTAGTAGTCCGTTCAAACGTATATCTTGATATTTCGCCGCGTCTGATTCTTGCAAAATTCGGATATTCATTTCATGTCATCTCCATTATGGTTGTCGTACCTCGAATCGTCGAGAAACCCTTCAAGCTTGCTCTTGACCTCTGCCCAGTCGGAATCGATGATGCTGTAGAACACATAATCCAAGCCGTGATATTTTTTCCTTAAAATTCCTTCTTTCGTGGCTCCAAGCCTTTCGATAGCCCTCTGCGAGTTATGATTTTCCGTTGTCGTAATGATTTCGACCCGGTTGATCTTTAACGTTTCGAAAGCATATTTCAATAATAGATATTTGGTTTCCGTATTGACTCTCGATCTCCAGACATGCGGTGAATACCAAGTCGATCCGATGTTCAAATTATGATGCTCTTCTGAGATTCTTAAATATCTCGTTGAGCCGACATATTGATGGAGGACTTTGTCGTATACGACATACGGGAATTGTTCTTTGCGCTCCCGGCCGTCTAATGCTTTCCGAATAAAACTACGCATATCCTCCATCGTACGGATCCGAATCGGATACTGATCCCAAATCTCCGGAAAACGCGCAGCCTCGAATAAAGGCTGGACATGTTCTTGTTCCATAGGAACGAGTTTTATTCTTCTTCCCTCAAGCTCAGCAAATGAAAACATCAACGGTTACTCCTTTTTCTCCCCGACGATCATGATCCGGATCATCGACAGAGACCGCCGATGCCATTCTTCATTATTCCATACGTACTGCACCATTTCCTTTCTCATCCTCGAAGTTGGCGTTGGCATTCAAACGTGAACCACTTCTACCTGAAGCGGGTCCAGTGCCTTCGAGGTATCGACGTAAACGAATGCGTCATAACGTTCGGACATTCTGGACGGCACGTAGTTGCCGCGTTCCCGGCGCGGGTGGTAGACGACGCCGATCGCCCGGTGACCGACCGTCTCCGCGAATCGGTCCCCGTGTTCCCTGAGCATGAGGATTTTGTCCCCTTCGCCGGCACGGTGCATCAGATCTTCCCAGCTGCCGGGGATTGCGGGCGGCACGTCCATCCGTTCGATCGCGCCGCCCCATTCGCGGGCTGCAATCACCGTTCCGCGGTGCGAACCGAACCCGACGGCAAAAACGTGCTCCCGACCGAGCTGTTCTCGCATCAACTGGCCGACGTTGACCATGCCGTCCTCCGCCATATCCGTCGCTCTCGCGTCTCCGATATGCGTATTGTGTTCCCAGACCACAGCTTTTGCTTCGGAACCGTAAAACGCACGAACGAGATTCAACGCCTCAACCATATGTTCATCCCTGATATTCCACGATTCCGGTCCGCCCCGCACCATTGCGCGGTAATATCGCTCGGCGTTTACCGCCACCAGCGCGTTCACCTCATCGTGCAGCTCGGCTTCCTCGTTTTCTCCTGCCCGTTTCCGATTGGCCCGCAACTCGGATAGCAGCTTGACCACCTCCTCCTCGCAGCTGTCGGAGAAGAAAGCCGCCGATACTCCGTAGGTTTGCGGATCCCGACTGAACGGGTCGAAGCAAGCGAAAGCTTCCTTCGCAATCTTCAGCTCTTCCGCACCGGTTTGTTCGAGATGGCGGATTACCTCTTCCATCGACTCCCACAGGCTATATACGTCCAGTCCATAAAACCCGACTTTACGTTCAGCCCCTGCCAACCCGCTATTATGCTTCCGAAGCCAACCAGCCAGCTCCGCCACTTCCCGATTCGCCCACATCCAGGTTGGCCATCGGTTAAAATCTCCAAGCGCCTCCAAGACGTTCTCTGCCGCTCCCGGCGCGTTTTTGACGAACCGGTTCAACGTACCGCAGGAAGGCCAGTCCCCTTCAACGGCGACAAAGTGAAACCCTTTGTCTCGGATGAGCCGTTTGGTGATTTCCATTCGGATCGTATAATATTCCGACGTACCGTGAGACGCTTCGCCGAGCAGCACGACCCGGGCATCGGCAGCGGCCTCCACGATCACGTCCAAGTCGTCCGATCGGTTCAACGGTATCGAAAGATCGCGAATTTCTCGTATCCACTTTTCCGTATCCCTTGAGAACATGTTGCAGGTCTCCTCTGTGTCTGTCCATGGTTATTCCGGCTTATTTTTTCCACCTTTTTCCGACTTATCCCGCAAACCGAAAAAGCCCGCGACATAACGCAGGCCGTTAATTTCCGTATTATCCGTCATAAGCTCAAAGAGGCGCTTTTCTGAGCTTCAAATCGTTCGAAGCAAATTTAGCGTTTCACCTATTGATAGATTTATGTATGCTAAGACTCTCATGGCCATTCGTTTCCGCTTATTAAAGAATGCCGGCCAATTCCCTTAAGCTCTTAATTCGATAATCGGGTTCTATGGTTATTTCATCTTTCCATGGCTGATTTACTTCTAGCCAAATGGTGTTCATTCCCGCCTTCCCCGCTCCTTCAATGTCATTCACTGGATGATCTCCAATATAAACGCATTGGTCCGCAGTTAAATCCAATCTCTCAAGTGCTATCTCAAATATTCCGGAGTGGGGTTTTTTTATCCCGACTTCTTCCGATACAAGAATCAAATCGAAACGATTCCGAATTCCAAGTTGATCGATCTTCCCATGTTGGATGAAGGTTCTGCCATTCGTTATTAACCCGACTTTATACGAAGCTTTGACATGTTGAATCATTTCAATCGCGCCATCCATCAAACAGGCATTGCTTACATAGTGGATGGAGTAATATTCCGACAATTCATTGAGTTCGGGCTTTTCTTTCCAAGGCAGTTCTTGAAGCATTTCAGAAAACATTTCGCGTCTTTCCTTATAACCATCCTGATCCAGTTCAATGATTCGATCAATAATAAGTTGTGTAGAACGAATGTGATTAAAATATCGATCTACTAATGATGTCGAGAAGCGATGGAATGTCTTCGTCCGATTTAAGAGTGTGTTGTCTAAATCAAAAATCACGGCTTTCAGGTTGTTCATGTTTTTCTCCACGCCTCGCATTTTACGACTCACTCAATTGTTCCGGTAAACCTCTTTGATACATTTGCACGCAGTTTGAATTAATCTCGGGACGATGAAATGCCATCTACGGCTTTCCTCCTTATGTAAGTCTTGGCGATACCCGAAATTAGTGCTCAGATCAATAAGAAGGTTTCGACGTTTGCCTAGTAAATGATCTCCTCGTCTTTTTTTACTCGAATTTCAACGGTAATACTCTGAATCGCTTGTTCATCTTCACCTAAATCATTTCGATCTTTGTTGGAGAGATTGATTTCGCTATCCGTCCACAATCTTATGTATAAATTGTCTTTATAATAATAACCAAATAATCTTTCATCTTGCTTTGATTGTAGTCGGTATCCGTTTGCTTCTAGTATCGTACGTGCGTACTCGAGAGAGTCCCCTATTCGAACTCCCAGTATAGAGAGATGTTCATTTGCCGTGGTGATTTGTTTAACTTTCGGACTTTTCAGCCAATCGATCTCTCCGTTTTTTTGAATACGGTCAAGCGTTTCGGAATAGCGGCCTGACAGCTTCAAAGCCGGATAAATAAAATTCATTTCACAGCCAAAACAGCCAACTGTCTTGTCTGGCCCCATTCCATACAGTCTTTCCACTTCATCCTTTGTCATCAGAAGTTTAATCTTATCCACTTCAATCTTGTTAATCTCGCTGCTTGTTGTCATTTCGTCTTTATCGAACCATATGAAAATTACAGAAATCGTTATTACTAAAACAACGGCGCCGAGCAGAATGATTCTATTCTTCATTGAATCACCTTCAAGTTTTCCTGACGATGATGAATCTAAGAATATATTCTTTCGTCGACTTGTCGTTGTAAGTAAGGATTTCTTTCGTAGAACCTATGTCAACCAACGTTCCCCATCTAAAATGATCGATCAAATCGGATTCCGTGAAGAAGTGAGCAATTTTGCCTTCGACATATTCGAATGTTCCTTCTTCAACCATCCGCCCAACCCCGTTGTGGGGATCCTCATCCGAAAAGCATGTAAAAAACATGATGCCGGACGGTTTTAATCGTTTCGAACAGTTTTGAATCAGTCTGATTCGGTCTTCAAATAGAAACAGATGAAGCAAATCATAACAATATATTGCATCATACTGCTTGCCATCTATGGGCTCATTTAATACAGATCCACAAATAAAATTGCTATGTGGGTCCCAATCCTTCGCTAATTTTACGGCTTCATGCGAAATTTCAATCCCATCAACCTGAAAAGAAAAAGAAAGTGCTTTTGTATTTCTGCCATAGCCGGAACCGGGAACCAGTACCGTTTTGACCTGAAAAGACTTGAAGATTTCAATGGCATTGTACACGGTTTTACTGGGAGACTGCCCCCAGATCATTCCCTGAGATAGAAATCGATTGTTCCAATATAGGTCCAGGTCCATTCCTATTCATCCTTTTGGGGTTTTAGGTTGGACGAGGGTAAGCCCAATCTCCTTCGTCTGTCCGTTCCAAGAAACATCAAACCCAAGTGCTTCGCCGATGAAACGAAAAGGCAGCATCGTGCGATTGCCGGATAGGAAAGGTGCACTATCCAGATTCCGTTCTTCTCCATTTACGAGAACCTTGGGGCTGCCGATCGTCAGCTCCAGCTTTGTCCGAGCTGTCATAACCGTTACTTTATTCATGTTATTGTGCCACTGCACGGTTCCTCCGACAGCCTCCGCCAAGAAGCGGACCGGCAGATAGGCTCTGCCTTCACGCAATACCGGTTTCGTACCGTAACCAGGATCAATCTCGAACGTCTCGCCGTTCAGCGTGAATGTTGGTTCGCCGATCCGCAGGGTTAACCGGCTTTCCGATGAAAACGGATTGATCACCTTCTTATCGCTGTAGAGCACCAGATAGTCAATTATGATTTCCGCTGCTTCAGGACGCATATCCATGTTCAAACGCTCATCGAAAGCAACCGCTGCAACGATCTTCCAAACCTCCTGCCATGACGACGCCATCTGGCTCTGTGACAGGACGATCGCGTGGATCATGGCTGCGGTAAAGCTATCTTTCATGCTCATCTTAGCATTCCGCAGCAGCTCTTCTGCTCTTGCCGTATCAAAGTAATCGTCCATCGCAAGCAAGTAACCGATTACGAAGAGCTCGTCTCCGCGCAATTCGGACAAATCGAGCTCCGAAAGCTCTTTGCCATAAGCATACTGTACATAAGCTTCGGTCCTTCCTTTTCGCTCCCCTTCCCAACCGATCGCATTGATGACAGCGGCACGGATATCCAGAGGCGCAGATTCATCCGCCAAGTATTCAGCTAATTCCTTCGTCACGCCCCCGGCTTTGTCTGCGGTTTGAACGATCTCCTCATCAAGATAAGCCTTGTAAAATTCCGTTGAAGTGACAGGCGAATCCGCGAATGCTGGTTTGATCGACCATACGGACACAACCATTATCAAGATGAGTGCGAATACAACCTTACTCCCCTTCATTCACAACACTCCCCCGCATTTTAGACACGAGCCGGCCTTAGATAGCTCCTATCTTAGGCCGGCTCATGTGTCGTCTAAACCTTCTTCCATGATTATACATCGAACGACCGAGGGGGCGTAAGCCGTCTTCAGTTCGCCTTTCATGATTTGACTTATCAGTTCATTGACTTGTTTTCTATTCTTTAAGATGATGATCTGTTTTTCATTCCTCACTTCACTCAGTTTATCTAAAATCTTCTGTCTGCTTCTTCTCCTATAGTTCCATACCCACTTTATAAATTCCCAGTCCAATTTTTCCGAACATCCTTCGTTCATATCCGGTCTTGTTTTATGACGGTATTTAATCCTTCGCTTCAACACACGATAAATACATAAAAGCGTCGGCAAGTCTAGAAATAGCACCATATCGGCTTTGCTTAGTCTTATGTCTATTGTTCTTGAATAATTTCCATCCATTATCCATTGCTCTTCGTTACATAACTGCTCTAACAGTTGATCCCATTCCTCATTTGGCGTAGGGATCCAATTCGGTTTCCAGTAATACCGGTCTAAATGAATGACAGGAAGTTTAAAGGATGTTCCAAGTATTTGGGAAAGCGTAGATTTCCCTGAGCCCGCTGAACCTAAAACTAATATCCGGTTAACCATCGTTGTCTCCAATCGTTTGTTCAGCTCTTCGTTGAATTGTCTTTGGTTGTTTTTAAAATCCTATAAACGCTTATTGTTAACCATATGAGCCCAAGAAGCATACTTGAAATTATAGGTACATAAGTCCAGTTGGATATTGTGCCATCACCAACAGGTCCTATTCTCGGTTGCTGAAGTTTCCAAAGTCGGTAAATGCTTAGACCAATCAAAAATACAGAAATAAATAAAGTGAAATAGTTTCGCTTCATTGTTCCCTCGTATTGATTCATCGCATCCGAATCTGCGATATCAAATGTCTTTCGTCACATCAATCCAAGTATTTATGACTTGTTTTAGACTTTCCTTTTTTATTTCTATTTCATCCATCGACCTGAATCTAACGATAGCTCTATCTCCAGCCACCCATTCCAAAAGGTGAGTTGAGTCTTCAAAGAGAGGTTTTCCTTGAGCATGCTCAGTAACTTTCGAACCACAATGAAAAATTAGTCGAAACCCGTCCTTGCCATGTAAGTTAAAGGTTATTCGATCGTCACCATTAATAAAATAACTTGGTGCATTCCACTTTATGTGTTCTGACAGTTGCTCGTTAGCACTTAAAATAACCCTTCTTACATATTCAATTTCGGGCTTTAATGGATGGTTGAGTCCTTCTAGAAATTTTTCTACTTGTTCTTGCCCAGTTAGTTTTTTAGGTTTTTGGCTGTCATTAAATGTAAGCCCTTTCGAGTTTAACGCTTCTCGAAGTTGTTTTAATGCATTTTGGCCTATTCCATGAAGTTGACTAATTTCTGATTCTCTATACTCTGTGAGTTGTTGTAGGTTTGTTATTCCTACATTCAGTAGTGCCCTGACAGCGGGCTGCGCTAGTTTAGGTAAGTCATTATTCATCTTGTCTCTCCTCTCAATTGTATTTCATAGGAGTAAGACATAACGTTCTTCGTATTCATTCACGAACCCGATCTTCGAGTTACTGTCGCACTGCTTTCTGTTGCTTATTTGTTACCGAGTTGCTCCGCTAAACCGATTAGCAGTCCTTCGGTTCCACGAATGTAGCAGAGCCGATACGAGTCCTCGTACTGTACCACTTCTCCAACGAGCTGAGCACCGTGCTTAGTGAGTCTTGATACCATTTCGTCAATGTCTTCAACGGTGAACATGACGCGCAGATAACCGAGGGCATTTACAGGAACAGTCCGGTGATCTGATATAGTAGGTGGGGAGAGAAATCGCGAAAGTTCAAGTCGACTGTGGCCATCTGGAGTAACCATCATAGCAATCTCTACGCACTGAGAACCCAGTCCGGTTACACGACCGGCCCATTCGCCTTCGACAGTGGCTCGCCCTTCGAGCTTCAAGCCAATCTCTTCGAAGAAAGAGATTGCGTCATCAAGGGATTCTACAACGATGCCGACATTGTCCATTCTTAATAATCTGTTTTTTGTCATTGTTTCATCTCCTTATGTGTACAAAAGCGGCCGCGATGCGTTTAGGTTCGCAAGGTTGTCCGCTTGATTCCGTTTCCACGATATCCCTCGCATCCAATAAAACTATTAAAGCTCTTTAACAAAAAATAACTCTCCTATGTTTCCTTCATTGATTCCATTTATTATTCCACATTCCTTAAATCCACTCTTCCTATGCCACTCTTGAGGGTTGTTTTCATTCACCTGAGATGAACTATATATTGCTTTTACGCCTTTTTTCTTTAAATGTTCTTCAACGAATTGCAATAGCCTTTTGCCAAGACCTTGACCTCTGTAATCCGGATGAACCTTTATCAGTCCTATATACGGATACTTTGACCATAAAAATTCTAACCTCAGATAACCAACTACGTCCTCATCGTCAGTAGCCAAAACAATTTCTTGGTTTTGTAGTTTCCAAGTTAAGATATGGTTTGGAACGTGTTGATCACCATTGACGACATCATTTGAGTCTTTTATATTTCCAAATCTAACCGTGATAGACATAATTGACGAGTCTCCTTGTGTACTATCGAAGTTCATTGCTCCTGGATTACGTTCTTTGTATTCACGAACCCGAGAACCTTAGGCGGACCAAGGGGCTGTGAAGCTCCGCTGCGTGAATACGATGTTATTAGAAGTATCGTTCTTCACTGATTTACATAAAAAACCAACCCCAATTGTATAGGATGAGGAGTTGGCTTGAATAATTTAGTCACTTTTCAATTTTGAACGTAAAATGCCAATATGCCGAGTTTCCTGAGTATCGACCTCGATTTTCTGTAACCTTAACCTTGAGAATTTTACTCTGTGTTTTAGTTATTGTAGATACTTTGATTTTTGAAGTTGATGTTCCACTTTCAGGAATCTTATCTTGTTCTTCGGCAATGCCTTTTAATGTTAAAGTATCGGATGACTTTAAGGTTAATGAAACAGTTGTTCCTTCTTCAATTTCTTTTCCATTAACGTAGCCAGCAGTATACCACTCGTTGCCAACGTGGTCATTCTCAACCAGTTCTATACGAACTAATGTGACTTTCAATTTAACTGGTTTTGTCGCCGCCGACAACGGCTGCACTAATACGAAAAATGAAAGGAGAAATAGAAGAACAATAGTTATTCGTTTTTTCATTGAGAGTGCTTCCCCCAATAATTAACAAGATTATCTACACTTCAATTTATATCAATGTATTCATGTGTTTTCAACGAGATTGCTAATAACTTTTCCGTGTTCAACTTAAACTGCACGAGTCTTGCGACTAGCACGAGCGACCGAAGCGGCATGTCTGCCGATGCGTGAACACATTGTTTTACGCAGCCCTTGCCTTCCTGAATACGTTCCATAGCACTAGAATTTGTAATACCAAAAAATTGCCTTTTCATGCTTTGTCGAAAAGTTAGTGTATAGCATAGTATCCACTCCACCAATAACAAAGTTGTTCTTTGTATAAAAGCGGCAAGCTGATAGGTTAACATCCTGAGTTTCAAGCATGAGACCTAATTGATTATTCTGCGTTGCCCACTCTTTCGCTCTCATCAATAATTCCGTTCCAACGCCCCGTAGTCTCCAATCGCTAGCGACTGCGATATCCTCAACAAATGCAAATCCATTCCAATTTGTTCGTAGCCTGATCTGACCTATGCAATGATTACTCTCATAATAGAAAAAGACTGCCTTATTCTTATCTTCGATGTAACTTACATCAACATCGTTATTATCATATTTTTTTATATATTGTTCAGAGAATATCTCTTCGGTATATGTCCAATTTCCGTTCTCGTATATAGGAATTATTCGTCCAAATACAACTAGACTCTCATTAGATTTGTTATAGTCATTGATGTTCTCATGAGTCATTCTAGTAATCATATAAATACTCCCTATTATGGAGTTTCGATTAATTTAAATGTTAGTACAATTGCAAGGATAGCGTATCACCTTCTTGTGTTCACGAACCCGAGAACTTTGGCTGCGATGCGTGAATACGATGTGAACAGAAGTTCCTACATTCGAAGCATTTCTCAAAGAACTTATATTTTATAAACGTTGATTTATGTATGGGAGAGGATATTTATTAGTTTGCCAAACGGATCGCGGACATAAAATCTTCGTACTCCCCACGGTTCATCCACAGGTCCATATTCTATTGGGAATCCAGCTCTTTTCATACGTTCTAAACAAATATCAACATTGTCAACTTCAATTGAAAGATCTGGTGTAGGTGTCAGCGAGCCTCCTTGCGAAGCGAAACTAATTTGAATGTTCATTTTTTCATTGGAACCATAAGTTACAATCCAACCATGATCCATCAATAAGTCAAGTCCAAGCACATCTTGATAGAACGATTTTGCCTCTTCAAGATTTGAAGTTTCTATATCCGCAACAATTCGTTTAACTTTCATCATAACTACCTCCGAGATGTTTGAATTTTTGAACTTATTCATTTGCTATGTCTGATAACGTACCCGCATTCACGAACCCGAAGAACCTTAAGCCCCAACGGGGCGGCCGCGACGCGGTTAGGTTCGCAGGGTTGTCTGCCTGATTTGACCTCCTCGAAATGCCTTGGGCAGACCGAGCAGCCAACAGGCTGCGATGCGTGATCACGATGTTAGCTGAAGTTGGGCGTCAAATCTGATNTGCCTGATTTGACCTCCTCGAAATGCCTTGGGCAGACCGAGCAGCCAACAGGCTGCGATGCGTGATCACGATGTTAGCTGAAGTTGGGCGTCAAATCTGATAATGTCATATAAAAGCCGCGTCTTGCTAATTCGATAGAATACTTCCCCGGTCCAGAACCACAATCTAATATGTGTCCATGGGTTGGTAGATTATTAATGATGTGGTGGAAATTTAAAGTGAATTCAATGGGTTCACGGTCAAGGCGCCCCATTCGTCGAAAGAACTGTAATATGAAATAACTTTCTCCAAGAGCCGGCCTTAGATAGCTCCTATCTTAGGCCGGCTCGTGTGTCGTCTGTACCATCTTCCATGATTATACATCTGATAACCAAGGGGCGTAAGCTCCGTAACATGAATGCTTTCGCAGTAGTTACATTCAATTTATTCATTCATCTTTACATTTGCAGGTTCTAGGACAACTGCATGTGGCATCCAACAATCTGATCTCAGTGTCCCGATTTCGTGTTTGTTAATACATACTTGATTTATTCCATCGCAGCCATCTGCTCCACAGCAACCATTCAATCGCTTGGTATCCCAGCGGAACTCACAATTCAATAAATCGATTTTATTAATGAGAAACTTACCTTTGCTCTTTTCATTATAATAATGTCCATCATCAATCAAGTAATGTCCTCTCGGTAAGTAATCCTGTTCATCTTCTTCATTTAATTGTAACTTGTCATCCAACTGAACTAACTCTTCAGTCAATTGAATATCACAGAACCTGCAGAAGAATTTCATCATACTTTGTCCTTTCACAGTCAAATATCGGATAACGTCTCTTTTATTCACGAACCCGAACCTTAAGCCCCAACGGGGCGGCCGCCGAACTTTCTTTCTCATCTTTCCAATCTCATATAGATACTTCGTTCCATAAATCCAAGTGATCTCCAGAAATTAATCGCTCTTTCATTCCAAGATAAAACTTCAATGTCTATCCTGGATGTTCCTAAATATTCAATCAATTTCTGAAACGCTAGAGTACCGTAACCTTCTCTTCTACATTCTCTACATATGAAAAACTGCCTTAAATATACTGGATTAAGCTTCACATTAAGAAGCGCATATCCTTTTATATTATCCTCTTCGATGAATAGAACAGCTCTGTATTCTGAATTAATAAACTCTTTCATTCTTTCCTTAAGTTGAATCAAATCCATTTTATTATCATGGCCTTCATCTTCAATGAGCTGCTTATTGAGTAAAGCAAGTATTTCTATATCTTCTATCGAGCCTTCCTTCAGTATTAGTTGTTTCAAAGGATCACCCGCATGTTCTAGTGTTCTATGGTTTTGCCATATTTCAGATAACGTTCTTGTATTCGCGACTTCTTTCAGGCCAAGCTGATGGCAAATTGCTTAAGTAACTAGGAGGTACATAATGTTTTATTTAGTTTTTTGAGACTCATTATAGATTTTATACTTCAATTGATTCACCTTTAGTTCTGTCGTATAACGTCTCTCGCATTCACGACGCCGATCCCCCTTAGATAGCTCTTATCTTAGGGGGATCGGTGTGTCCGCCTGATCCTCTCCATCGAGATGCCTCGGGCGGACCGAGCAGCCAAATGGCTGAGATGCGTGAATATGATGTTAGGTGAAGTATTCGCCCTCATCGATGTACTTACAAATCAGTCAAGGTCTTTATATACGAATCTTCTATATTCCTTAAATCCACTCTTCTGATAAAAATGCTCTGCAATCTTATTATCAATCCAGTAATCGAGCTCTATTTTATTGATTCCATGATCTCTTGCGAATTGATCTATCTTATTCAATAGCATTAATCCAAGTCCTCTGCCCTGATATTCCTTACGAATACATAATTGATGTACAAATACAGATTTATTAGCTCTCATGAAAACATTCTCTGAATATTCCCTTAGTTCAATCCAGGCATATCCAAAATATTGATCATCGTCTTTAATTATGTAAAAGAGGTATCTTGGATTGGTTATCGCATTCTTAAAGAATTCATTCACGGACTCAAAGTGATATTCCTTAAAGTAAGCTGGATATAGCGCTACATGCAAATCATGTACATCTTTATTGAGACGAGCAATTACTTCTGATTCAGAAGTTTGAATGATTTGCATAGTATTGCCTCCATGTCACACTTAATATCGATTTGCGAATATTTCACCTAACGTTCCTCGTATTCACGAACCCGAGAACCTTAAGCCCCAACGGTGCGGCCGCGACGCGGTTAGATTCGCAGGGTTTTCCGCCTGTATCCGCTTCCTCGAAAATCCTCGGGCGGACCGAGGGCCGAATGGCCCGAAGCGTGAATAAGGTGTTATATGCTGTCGGGGCCATCCTCGAAAAATCTTATAAGTATCATTAAATTCTCTACTGCTTTTTCTATTTTTTTAAATTCAATTTCTTTCATTATTTCCAGATACCCGTTTTGGCTTTTTCTTGCCTTTTCGTACTTCTTGAACTTATCGCGACCTATTTCAGTATTTAATTCTTTATCATCCCATATTAGTTCCAATTCTTCTTTTGTAAAACTTTTCCACAGTTCCTCAGCTTTTAAATATAGTTCATTCCAACGCAATAGAACTTCCTTAAGAGGATGTTCTACACCATTGATAATCATATTTATATCCTCTTTATGTAAAGAATAAGCCTCTTCAAATTCCCAAGAGATTGTCGGAAATAATCTAAATGAACAATTCATGCGAATAATATCTGGAAGTTCTGAAACGATTGATGTTATATCAACATCGTAGTCGGAAAACCATTGATCATCAATCTTATATGCATATCTAAAACTTCCGCAAAATACTTTGGGATGTTTCCGAAGTTTTACTTGATCATTTAAGAAAACAATAAATTCTCCACCGTTCATAAGTGGTAAATGCTTGTACCAGCTATGGACTTCCGATACATGAACCATAAAACTTAATTGTTGTTCTCGGGAAGGGATTGCTGCCATCATCCATCTCCTTATCTGTATAATTAAAATGGTTTTGCCCCGATTGCATATAACGTTCTTGTATTTGCGACGTCCATCCCCCTTAGATAGCTCTTATCTTAGGGGGATGGATGTGTCCGGCTGATTTCGCTTCCTGAGTTACCTCTGCCGGACACCGAGGGCCGAATGGCCCGAAGCGCGAATACGGTGTTAGATGATGCCTGTGCCTTCTTCGGATTTACATTCTTGAATTTTTGTTGGATTGCGAACTCCATTGTGGAGGCCGTTTCATAAAGCGCTCACTATCTTTAATAAATCCGTACTTCTCATATAATCCATGAGCATCTTTGGTACCTAACAATCCCATCAATCCTTCAAGCTCTGCTAAATTCATGATTGAATCAATTAATTTCTTTCCTATTCCCTTACCTCTATGTTCTTCTTCGATATATACATCACACAAATAGAAAAAGGTTGCCCAATCTGTAACGACTCGTGCGAAACCTACTTGTTTATCTTCATGAAATACCCCAATACAATACGAATTCTCTATAGCCTTTTTTGTCCGTTCGTGGGGTCTTGTGTTTGCCCAATAACTCTTAGATAAGAAGTCGATTACATCGTCACTTCGAATCTTTAACTTATCATCACTGATGAGATAGTCATTAAATACTACTTCCATTGAATAACCCCCATTATAGATTTTGCACAGGTTTCATCTAACGTCTCTCGTATTCACGACGCCCCACCACCTTAAGATCCCGGAGGGACGGCCGCGATGCGGTTAGGTGGTGCGGGTGTGTCGCCTGAATTCGCTTCCTCGAAATGCCTCGGTCGACCGAGGAACGGCGAATGCCGGCCCGATGCGTGAATGCATTGTTAGGCGAAGTCCAATGAGATACCCTCAAAGGATTCTTGGTTCCCCATGTATAAAATATCATAATTATGATAAAATTATTGGTGAGATTAAAATTTTTCTCTGGGGTGATAAAAATGCCCATCATTAAACCGATTTCAGATCTTAGAAATAACTTTAACTACATCTCAGAAGTGTGTCACACGGAGGGTGAACCGGTTTTTATTACAAAAAACGGTCATGAGGATCTTGTTGTCATGAGCCATGCCCTTTACGAAAAACAACAAGCGATAATTGAATTGTACCAAAAACTGGCGGAGGCAGAGAAAGAAAGTTCTGATCCAAACGTTCAAAGGGTCGATCATACTGATCTGATGAAATCATTAAGGAGCCGTGTCCATGGAGGAAAAACTTCCGATTAAATACCTGCCGTCAGCTGTACAGGATTTAACGGATATCGTTGATTACATCTCCATTGATAATCCTACTGCGGCAATTCAAGTTATTAATCAAATAGATGAATCAATTTCTATACTGGCCCACTTCCCATACAGTGGTGTCACTCCTAAAGTCGCCAGGCTTCAATTGCTTAACTATAGGGTTCTAGTTGTTCAAAATTATCTCGTATTTTATGTTGTCGAAACTGATTTTATCGAGGTACGTAGAATCCTTCATGCCAAACGTAAATATAATTTCTTGTTTTAACACAATCTCTGCTCCAGGATTTCGCCTAACGTCTTACGTATTCACGAACCCGAGAACCTTAAGCCCCAACGGGGCGGCCGCGAC
>NZ_JAQZSJ010000021.1 GCF_029360585.1 Cohnella caldifontis
GGCTTATCCTAACATGCAGCAACATAGGCGCACCGATGATGCGCATCAGCAAGATGTTGAACGTTTCGCTATCCGGTTTTCAGGGTGCAAACCTTGATCCGATCTGGTGGTAATGGCGGAGGGGTTCCACGCGTACCCATCCCGAACACGACCGTTAAGCCCTCCAGCGCCGATGGTACTTGGACCGAAGGGTCCTGGGAGAGTAGGACGCCGCCAGGCAGGATGCATGCCCGAGCAGTCGACGAAGTCGACGACCAGGGCCGGATGCATGCCCGAGTTGTCGGGCGCGAGAAAAGGACACTGCAGAAATCTGCAGTGCCCTTTTTTTTTTGCAATCTCATCAACGGTGGTAATAGGAAACTTCCTGAGCGTTCAATCGGATGACGCCGTCCCGTTTTTCCTTGCGCATTTGCCAAAGCAGGCGAAGTCTGGGGGCGAGCAGCCAGAGATGCCAGAAGAAAAGCGCGACCACCCAGGAAGATCCGGTCCAGGGGAGAGAAAGCGCCGAAACGCAGCACCCCACCAGGAACAAATGATAGTGGAGCCGGCGGAACAGTCCCAAGTTCGTGTCCATGACGGGAAGGGGACCGATCCATGGCCAATCCTTGCGGAAGGCGAACCGCTTCTCCCATGGCTCGTCGATCCGCCGGACCGTGAGCCTCAGGACAATCGCGTGAACCGCCAGCATAATCCCCAAGGAGACAGGAACCGCAAGAAGACCGGGAAGCCGGTAAACGACGATCAGCGCGGCAGCGCCGACGAATGCCGCCGTCATGTAACTATATTTGCTCTCGGGCCGGAGCAAGATCTTGCGTATGAGCTTATAATGGTAATAAGTCGGATCGCTGGCCGATACGCCGGTATTCAATGTCCCAACACTCCTCTTTCCGATGCGGAACCTCTGAACAATACTATCGGCTTAAGAGGTTCGGATTGTTACGCATCGACCTATGAAACCGACGGACATGGAGTATATTTTCATAGAATTCGGGCAAACTGTATGGAAAGAGAATGGAAAAGGCGGGAGACAGGCATGGACACGGCGGAACCTAGAACCTGCATCGTATGCGGCCAACCGAAAGCTGAAGGCATTACCATCGTCACCGAATTCATATGTACGTCTTGTGAAGCCGAGATGGTTCAAACGGATACCGACGACGAGAAATACCCTTTTTTCGTTCGTAAACTTCGACAGCTGTGGATTCGTTCGGAAGCGTAAAAGAAACCGAAAACTACGGTCAAATGCCGTCAGAGACGAAGCGCTCTGGCGGCTTTTTGTTGTTGCCGGGCAGTCGATGGCGCCGTTTCGCGTCCCGGCGAATCAACATACCTTGATGCAAGGAGCAAAGGACGATCCCGATTCTACTGACAATGGAAGGATGGGGGATATGGACGAAGGAGAAGCCGGAGGAGCGCCTCTAGGAATTTGCGATACGAAGGAATACGTCATGTCCCGATATCACGAGGACCGTGCTTCTCATTTCTATCGGGAATGCCATTTGCAAGACGTAACCGTTCTAAAGGACAGCACCGGGATCGAAGATGAAGTCCATCATGTGTTCCGAAGCGGCGTAATGCACGGGCAGCCCGCCTTCGTCGCATCCGTCGGCCAAGCGCGTCTCTGGGGAAAGCATGGGGCTGTGATTACGCCGGATCATAGGCTGCTCGCGGACGTTTCATGGGATTACCGCGGCAATGACGGTTTGGTGAGAGGGTGGGGCCATAACGCGTTTCGTGAGTGGGTGCCGCATCCGCTGCGTTTTTTGCCCGGTACGACGGCGCTGCTGACCTTCGTCTGGAGCTGGAACTATTTCCACTGGATGTTCGACGTGCTGCCCCGGGTCGATCTGATTCGGCGTGCGGATCAAGATGTCGACCGATACGCGATCTCCCGTTACGGAATGCCCTATCAGCGGGAAACGCTGAATCTTATGGGAATTCCGTCCGACCGTATATACGAAGCCGGTGACGACTTCCATGCCGAAGCCGAGCGGCTGATCGTTCCTTCCTTCGTGCGTCCGGTCGAGGATTGGCCATCCCGGTATCCCCGCTGGACCGCAGAGTTCCTGCGGCGAGAATTTCTCTACGACCGGCATGTGGCCGTATCTCCGGAATATGAACGGATTTTCGTCAGCCGATCCAAAGCACAGCGCAGGAGAATGCTCAACGAAGACGAGATTCGCCTGGTCCTGGAAGAGCGGGGCTTCCGAACCGTCATCCTGGAGGAATTGCCCTTCGATGAACAGATCCGGATATTCGCGTCGGCCAAAGCCGTAGTCGCCCCTCATGGAGCCGGCCTGGCCAATCTGGTGTTTTGCCCCCCGGGAACGCAAGTCGTGGAGCTGTTTTCCCCCGGTTATTTGTGGAACTATTTTGCGCATATTTGCCATCAGGTCGGACTGGGTCATTATTATTTGATCGGGGAATACAGCGTAAGTCAGGGGCCGGGCGCTTGGGAAGGCTTATCTGACTTCGCCGCGGACCCGGCAAAGCTACGGCGCCTGCTCGACAAAGCGGGAATCTGATCTCCGGAAGCCTTCTATGGAGGGCTTTTTTTTCGCGCGAAAAAAGGAAAAGCGGAACGATTCCGACGAGGTTTGGCGTTAAAGCCCAGGAATTGCTAAAATGGAGAAATATCAAACGCGAGAGGAGCGTCGGAAATGGGGACATCCGGCGAACGAGCCCCGATCCGCGACATGCTGGCCGCTTATGCCGCCAAAAGCGTCAACGCCTTTCACGTGCCCGGCCACAAGCGGCGGGCCGTCTGGCAGGACGCCGAGGCCGACGCGCGCTACCGGCCGTTGCTGGAATGGGACGTGACGGAACTCGCCGATACCGACGATTTGCATCATCCGGCGGGACCGATCGCGGAAGCCCAGCGGCTGGCGGCGGAGTGCTTCGGCGCCGAAGAGACCCGGTTTCTGGTCGGCGGAAGCACCGCGGGCAATCTGGCGATGATCCTCGGCACGGCGGCGCCGGGCGATCTGCTTATCGTGCAGCGGAACGCCCATCGATCCGTTTTCCACGGGCTCATGCTGGCGGGCGTGCGGGCCGTGCTGCTTCCGCCGTCCATCGATCCGGAATCGGGGCTGGGCGTCATCCCGGAGAAAGCCGCCATCGCGGAAGCGATCGCCCGATACCCCGAAGCCAAAGGCGTCGTGCTCAGCTCGCCCAACTACTACGGGATGGCCGGCCAACTTGGGCCGATCGCGGACATTTGCCATTCGGCGGGCATGCCGCTGCTCGTCGACGAGGCGCACGGGCCGCATTTCGGCTTCCATCCGAGCTTTCCGCCTTCCGCCATGCAGCGGGGAGCGGATCTCGCGGTGCAATCCGCGCATAAAATGCTCAGTGCCATGACGATGGGCGCGATGCTGCATATACAGGGAAAGATCGTAAATCGGGAAGCCGTCCGGCAAGCATTGCGCATGGTGCAGAGCTCCAGCCCTTCCTTTCCGCTGCTCGCCTCTCTCGATTTGGCGCGCCGGCAGTTGCATACGGAGGGAGCGAGGGCCTTTGAGCCCGCTTTGGAAGCCGTGAGAAAGGTGCGAAGCCGGCTCGCGGAGACGCGTTACCGTACCCTGGGCCCGCTAAAGGAACATAGTGCTGGAAGCGGCGGTATCGGGTACGATCCGCTCAAACTGGTCCTTTACGAGGCGGAAGGTCGGATGGATGGTTTTCAAATCCGCGACGAGCTTTCCGCGCGCGGATGCGAGGCGGAGATGGCCGACTCCCGCTACGTCGTACTGGCTTTCGGCGTCGGATCCCGCCCGGAGGACGGGGACGCGTTGATCGGAGCGCTGCGGGAACTGTCGGCCGTATCCGAACGCCGCGGCGAACAGCCCGTTCCGCGCTTGCCCCGCGGGAACGATCCCGGCGGCTCGATCGGCATCCCCGAACCCGTACAGTTCGGCCGCAGCCTGGGAGACGACTCGGAACGAATCCCTCTGGAGCGCAGCGTCGGACGAGTAGCGGCGGAATGGGTGATTCCGTATCCCCCGGGTATCCCGGAATTGTATCCGGGCGAGAAGATCACCGAAGCGATCCTGAATCGTCTGGCGCAATGGCAGACGTTAGGCGCCAACATCCAAGGGGCAGAGGACCTTTCGCTGCGCAGCGTGCGGGTTTTCCGCTCGAACAGACCCTAGACGAAGTAAACGGAGGAATCTGCATTGTTTGGCAAACTCGACATCCGACGAATCATCGCATGGATCGCAACCTTGGCCGCAGCTGCGCTCGCCGTATGGCTGCTGATGGTCCCGCCGTTCATCGGCGTCGCGGACAACGGCGATTTCAGCCGTCTGATGAGAATCACCGGTTTCCGGTACCTCGATCCGAACGAAACTTACGCGGACCGCTATTTTGCCTTTGCCCATCAATATTTCGGCTATAAGAGCAACTGGGGCTCCGCTTACGTGACGACGCAAATCGTGCTGCTGTCGGTCATCGGGTGGATCGCTCGGCTGTTTAACGGCCAAGTGTTCGATATCCGTTGGTTCGGCGCCGCATATACGATTCTCTTCGCGTCCGCCGTCTATTTGATCGTCCGGCATACCCCGGTTTTCGCGGGCCGCAAGGCCCTAACCGCGGCCGTCTCGGCGATCGCCGGCGGTTTGCTCCTCTTCGTGTTCGGCGACGTCGGGTATTTGGCGTACTTCCAATCCTTCTTCGGAGAACCGTACGCGCTGCTGGGCATGCTCCTGCTCATCGCTTCGGCGATCGCCATGGCCGCATCGGAACGGCTGTCCGGACGGCTGCTCGCGTTGTTCGTGACGGCCGGCGTCGCGGTCGCGACGTCCAAAATCCAGAACGCTCCGCTCGGGTTCGCGTTCGCGCTGCTCGCTTGGCGATTGTTCTCCTTAAGCGAGGAGCGTAGGTGGCATAAACGGGTGTTGACCGGCATCGCCGTCCTGCTCGCCAGCGCGGTGATCATGATCGTAGCGGCGCCCAGCGGGCTCAAACATATCAATTTGTACCAATCGATCTTCTACGGGGTGCTGAAGGATTCTCCCCACGTCGAGCAAGACCTGAAGGAATTGGGCATTCCGGAGAAATACGCGGCGAACGCGGGCACGAACTATTTCGAGAGCGGAACGGCCATTCCGCAAGACGACCCGGCGCTGCGCCGGGAAGTTTTGGAGAAGCTGGGGCATAAGGACATCGTCTTCTATTATCTCCGCCACCCGGACCGGTTCATGCAGAAGCTGGAGAAGGCCGCGGAGAACGGGGTGTTCGTCCGCCCTTATTACCTGGGCAATTATACGATATCGGAAGGCAAAACGCGCGGCGCCGTCTCCGATTCCTTCGGCGTATGGAGCGATTGGAAAGCGCATCGGATGCCCCATACGCTCGGCTGGTTCGCGGGGTTCTATCTGCTCTATGCCGCCGGCCTTGTATTCTGGTGGCTGCGGACCTCCTCCAAACGGGTGCGGCTCGTGCTCGAGGCGATGGCCGCCGTGGCGCTTGCGGGGATCTTCTCCATGATCGTGCCCATTCTGGGCGACGGGGAAGCCGATCTCGGGAAGCACCTGTTTATGTTTAGCGCTTGCTTTGATATGATGGGAGTAAGCGCGGCGATCGCTCTCGTATACGGAGGCTTCGCGCTCGCGAGCCGGGCAGGGTTGCCCAGCCGAAAGGAGCAGCAAGGTTGGCAGTCGGAACGTTCATTACGATAGAAGGCGGAGAAGGCGCAGGCAAAACGACGCTGATCACGCGTTTGACGGATCGGATTTACCGGGAAACGAAGCAGAAAACGATGACGACCCGCGAACCGGGCGGAATCCCGATCGCGGAAGCGATCCGGGCCGTCGTCCTGGACCGCGGGAACACGAAGATGGACGCCCGCACGGAAGCTTTGCTATATGCGGCGGCCAGGCGTCAGCATTTGGCGGAAAAAGTCATTCCCGCGCTTGAACGGGGAGAGATCGTCATTTGCGATCGTTTCGTGGACAGCAGTCTGGCTTATCAAGGCTACGCCCGGGGACTCGGCATCGAGCGGGTCTGGGAAATCAACCGTTTCGCGACGGAAGACCGCATGCCCGATTTGACGTTGTACCTGGACGTGGATCCGGAGATCGGACTTTCCCGGATCGAAGCGAACGGGGCCAGGGAAGTGAACCGCCTGGATCTGGAGAACCTTGCGTTCCATCGGAGGGTGAGGGAAGGCTACCGGATCGTGGCCGGCATGTTTCCCGAGCGTTTCGTGACGCTGGACGCATCCGCTGATCCCGATGAACTGGAAGAGCAAGCTTGGCGTTACGTGGCATCCCAATTATTTCCCGATTCTTAGATCTTTTTCACCTTCCGGCTTGCAAAGAGGATTTTGCGCCCTGGATGTCCAATTAATGGAGTGATCGTTCTTTGCTTAGCATAGCTCTATTTCATTTCCGAATCCTAACTCTGTCTGAAGGAGGGCCTGACCGATGAAATTGCTGATTGCGGTGATTCAAGACAAGGACAGCAACCGGCTGTCCAACGCCCTGATCAAGGAAGGCTTCCGCGCGACCAAACTGGCGAGTACCGGCGGATTTCTGCGCGCGGGCAATACGACGTTCCTCATCGGGATCGAAGACGACCGGGTGCAGCAGGCGCTGGACGTGATCCGTTCCAACTGCAAAGTGCGCGATCAACTGGTAACGCCGGTCTCGCCCGTCAGCGGAGCGGCGGATTCGTATATTCCTTTCCCGGTCGAGGTGCAGGTGGGCGGTGCCGCCGTGTTCGTGCTGCCGGTGGAACGGTTTGAGCATTTCTAATCGGTGAACCGGGCGGTGTGCGAACGGTGAAAATCCAGCCGGGCTTATTTCCGATGAACCAGACGCTGCAGCGGACCGAAACGGCGAGCCGGCCCGCGGCCAGCCAAAATTTCGGCGATCTGCTGCAGCAGCAAGATGAACAGAGAACCCAGGAAGAACTCCAGCGCAAGCTGGAGGATATTCGCCTGCAGGGCGACCGGCTGACTCGCTCCATGACGGTGCGCGAGCTTGTCTTGTACCGGCAGATGGTCAAAGGCTTCCTGGAGGATACCGTCCGCCGCGGGGTCGGCCTGAAGGTGACGAAGGGCTGGGACCGCCGGGGCAGGGGCAAACGGTACAAACTGCTGGAGGAGGTCGACGCCATGCTGGTCGGCATGGGCGAAGAGCTTCTCCAATCGGAAGAGGGACGCATCGAACTGCTCCGCAAAGTCGGGGAAATTCGGGGGATGCTGATCAATTTCTTGTTTTAACCGCTGCCGGGCGAGCCGTGCCGTTTGGCGCGGCCGTGCCGGCAGTCAGGGAAGAGGTGCTGGAAGCATGGGGTTTCGCGAAATTCCCGGACAGGAGAGGGCCAAAGCGCTGCTGCAGCAGGCGCTCCGTTCGGGACGGATCGCCCACGCCTACTTGTTCGCGGGGCCCGAAGGATCCGGCCGGCAGGATACGGCGATCGCGTTTGCCCAGGCGGTGCTTTGCGAACGCGGCGGAGACGACGCCTGCGGCGAATGCCTGAGCTGCCGCAAAGTCAGCCACGGCAATCATCCGGACTTGCATGTGATCGAGCCGGACGGCGCCAGCGTGAAAATCGAGCAAATCCGGGAGCTTCAGAGAGAGCTCTCTTACCGAACCGCAGGCGCGGGTTATAAAGTCTATATCATCAAGTCGGCCGAGTCGATGACCGTACAGGCCGCCAACAGTCTGCTTAAATTCCTGGAGGAACCGCCTTCTCCGGTGGTGGCGATTTTGATCGCGCCGGGCGCCCAGGCGGTTCTTCCGACGATTCTATCAAGGTCGCAGCTGGTTCCTTTCGTTCCCGGAGACCGGGAACGGATGGAAGCTTTGTTAACCGCCGAAGGCAAACCCCGGATGCTGGCCCGGGCCGCGGTCCATCTGGCTTCCGGGCCGGCGGCGGCGAGGGCGCTGACGGAAGAGAATTGGTTTGCAGAAATCCGAAACGTAGTGATACAATTAGGCAAAGAGAATTCGTCCCGTTTTCCGGGCAGTCTGCTGACCGCTCAGCAGCAGGTGATCAAGACGAATCTCTCGGAGCATGTCGATACGTTGTTGAACTTATTTGCCTTATGGTATAGAGATATGATTTACGCCATGACCGGCCGGCACGATCGGATGGTGTTCGCGGACCAGGCGGAATTCATCGCGAAGCATGCTTGGAGCCGCACCATCGAGGCCTGGGCCGGGGCCATGGAATCTGCGCTTGCGGCCGCTAGGCGGATCAAGGCCCATGTGCCGCCGCAGCTTGCGCTGGAGCAATTTCTGGTGAACGTGCGGGAGGGGTAGCAATTTGTATGATGTTGTCGGTGTCCGCTTCAAAAAAGCGGGTAAAATCTATTATTTCGACCCCGCCGAGCACCCGGTCTCCCAAGATCAGCATGTCATCGTAGAAACGGCGCGCGGAGTGGAATACGGCAAGGTGGTCATCGGACCGAAGACGGTCGGGGAAGCCGACGTCGTGCTGCCGCTCAAGAAAGTGATCCGCGTAGCCGGGGATGCCGATGCCCGGGCGGTGGAGGAGAATCGCGGCGCGGCCAAGAACGCGTTCGCCGTCGGACTTCAGAAAATCAAGGACCACGGGCTGAGAATGAAGCTCGTGGACGTCGAATACACGTTTGACCGGAACAAAATCATCTTCTACTTCACCGCCGAAGGACGCGTCGATTTCCGGGAGCTGGTGAAAGATTTGGCCGGAGTGTTCCGCACCCGCATCGAGCTGCGCCAGATCGGCGTGCGCGACGAAGCCAAGATGCTCGGCGGAATCGGCCCTTGCGGCCGCGTGCTCTGCTGCTCTTCCTGGCTCGGGGACTTCGAACCGGTCTCCATCAAGATGGCGAAGGACCAGAACCTGTCCCTCAATCCGACCAAAATATCGGGTTTGTGCGGGCGCCTCATGTGCTGCTTGAAGTACGAGCACGACAACTACGAAAGCGCCAAGGAAGAGTTGCCTGCCGTCGGACGTCACGTGGTCACCTCGATGGGGGAAGGAAAAGTCGTCGGTCTGAACGCGGGTACCCGGACGGTGCATGTTCATCTGTTCGAAATGGGCAGGGTGAAGGAATTGCCGTTTGACGATGTCGTCCTCAAATGATCCCCACAACTTGAGGTTTGAGGTGGAAAGCTGTACATGAAGGATATCTTTATGCGGGTGGACGAGCTGGAATCGCAACTCGGCAGCATTCACGCCGATTTCGGGGCGCTGAAGTACAAGATCAAGGAACTGCTCGAGGAGAACCAGAGGCTGCGGATCGAGAATCAGCAGCTGCGCAAAGTGCTGAAGCGGGAGACGGATCCGGCGATCGCCGCGACCGAGGAACCCGCCGCCGAACGGAAAGACAAACCGACGGTGGGCGAAGGCTACGACAATCTGGCGCGCTTATATAATGAAGGTTTCCACATTTGCAACGTGTACTACGGCCATCTCCGCATGGAGGGCGACTGCCTGTTCTGTCTTTCTTTCTTAAGCAAATGAGCTCCGAACCACCTTCCGGGAGGATAGGTGGTTTTTTCTATATAATAGAAGAAACGCGGCGGCCCTCGGAATTGCATCGCAAGGAGAAGTCGAGTAAGCTAATGGGCATAACCTTTACGTGCGATCCCGATAACCGCCGATCCCGGAAGGAGTATGTACCCCGACATGAACCCGTCTCCCGGCCTCGTGCGTCCCGAAGAGCGGCTTGACCATCTGCTGACGCAGGATTTGCGCATCATTCAAAGTCCCGAAGTGTTCAGCTTCTCCCTCGACGCCGTGCTGCTGGCCCGATTCGCGGGCGTGCCGCCCAAGGGAAAGATATTGGATCTTTGCACCGGCAACGGCGTCATTCCGCTGCTGCTGACGACCCGCACCGAAGCGAACATCGACGGGGTGGAAATCCAACCGAGACTGGCGGACATGGCCCGGCGCAGCGTAGAGTTGAACGGACTCGGCGGACGGGTCCGGATCGTGGAAGCCGACCTGAAACGTTGGGCGCGGGCTGAGGAGAACGCCGGTCAATACGACGCCGTCACCGTCAACCCGCCTTATTTGCCGCGGGAGTCGGGACAGCACAAGAACAATCCGTATGTCGCCATGGCCCGCCATGAGATCGGCTGTACGCTCGAGGACGTCGTCGCGGCTTGCTCAACGGCCATCCGGCGCGGCGGGCGGGTCTCGATGGTGCACCGGCCGGCCCGGCTCGCCGACCTCTTGGAGGCGTTCCGCCGTTACCGCCTGGAGCCGAAGCGGATCCGGTTCGTGCATCCGAAGCGGACGTCGGAGGCGAACATGGTGCTTATCGAAGCTTTGAAAGAAGGCAAGCCGGAAGTTCGCCTGCTGCCTCCCGTCATCGTGCACGAGGATGGGTGCGGATACACCGAAGAGCTGCAAGATATTTTCTATGGAAGAAAAACGGAACTGGAAGACATGCCGATAGGTGATGGATAAGGAGGGGAGAAGGTTGAGCGATTCCGAAAGAGAACGGGAGCTGCCCAGCGTGCAGCGAAGCTTCGAGCCGCGCGAGAAGCCCGGTACGCTGTACCTGGTGGCGACGCCGATCGGCAACCTGGAGGATATGACGTTCCGGGCGATCCGCACGCTGAAGGAAGCGGATCTGATCGCGGCGGAAGATACGCGGCAGACCCGCAAGCTGCTGACCCATTTCGATATCCAGAACCGGTTGGTCAGCTACCACGAGCATAACCGCGAGGCGAGCGGGCCGGAGCTCCTCCATCTGCTGGAGGAGGGGAGCAGCATCGCTCTGGTCAGCGACGCCGGTCTGCCGGCGATTTCGGATCCCGGCGCGGAGTTGGCGGCGGAAGCAACGGCCCGGGGAATACCCGTCGTGCCGATCCCCGGCGCCAACGCGGCGTTGTCCGCGCTGATCATCTCGGGTCTGCCGACGGAACGGTTTCTGTTCGCCGGTTTTCCTCCCCGCGACCGCAAAGGGCTGCAGAAGTTTCTGGATCGGCTGGAGGGAGAGCCCGGCACCTTGATTTTGTACGAGTCCCCGCACCGGATCCGCAAAACGCTGGCGGCCCTCGCCGAACGATGGGGGGAACGGCGCATGGCGGTCGTACGGGAGTTGACCAAACGGCACGAAGAGGCCGTTCGGGGGACGGTCCGCGCCTGCAGCGCGTATGCCGAGGAGAACCCGCCGATCGGAGAATGCTGCCTGATCATCGAGGGAGCCGGGGGCGAAGGCGCGGCGCGTAGCGGCAGCGGTCAGCCTGCTTCCGCCGATTCTGCGGAGCCTTGGTGGGCCGCTCTTACGCTGGCCGAGCACGTCGAGCACTATGCCGGGGCAAACGGCAACCGTAAGGACGCGATGAAGCGGGCGGCGCTGGATCGGGGAATGTCCCGCAGAGACGTGTACCAGGCGCTTCTCCACCAATCCCCCAAAAGTGACGCAAAGCTCTGAGGCTTATTCCGATTACTTTTGGGGGAGCCCTCAGCAAAAATAAAAAAAAGATCCTCCCGCGTGAGCCGGGAGGATGCAAGGAGATATAAAAAGGTTAGAATTAACAATTTTTAAGAGTCGTTATCTATTATAACGCATAATTAAGAATTTGTCACAGGGGAAGGCAAATCCTTCAAACATTCCCGGCAAACGATTTTGCCCTTGAAGTACGTGACGTTCTCCGCATTGCCGCAGAAGATGCACGCCGGCTCGTATTTTTTCAGCATGATGCGTTCCCCGTCGACGTAAATCTCGAGCGCGTCTTTCTCTCCGATGCCGAGCGTACGCCGAAGTTCGATGGGAATGACCACCCGGCCCAACTCGTCAACCTTCCTTACGATACCCGTGGATTTCATCATTTGGTAATACCCCTTTTCTCAGGTTAAAATAGGAATCAATGAAAGAGCAAGAGAAGAGACGGAATCGCTCTCTCTTACGCTGTCGTCATTATTCGACAAAGTTCTCTTTTTTCTGATCTATATCGTACCAACCATTCCCAAATAAGTCAACCGCATTTCACGGCCATGTCCAGTCGAAACGGTTAAAATACTTTCATATACGGGGTTTTGACACTGAAATGTCAATTTCCGTCTAAATTCTACGTCAAGCCACATTATGACACAATTCGACATGCGGTGTCGAATTGTCGAACGAGAGAAGGGGAAAATCCATGCTTCGCAAATTGGAAGAGGAGAAAGTTTTCAAGGATCCGGTCCACCATTCCGTGTTCGTGCAGGAACCGACGATCTGGAAGTTGATCGACACGCCGGAATTCCAGCGGCTTCGCCGCATCCGGCAGTTGGGCACCTCCTACTTGACCTTCCATGGCGCGGAGCACAGCCGTTTCTCCCAT
Organism: Cohnella caldifontis; assembly: GCF_029360585.1. GTDB lineage: Bacteria > Bacillota > Bacilli > Paenibacillales > Paenibacillaceae > Cohnella > Cohnella caldifontis. The sequence goes on from NZ_JAQZSJ010000021.1 coordinate 12,270, forward strand.
TCGCTCGGCGTATACGAAATCACGCGGAAAATCGTGACCCAGTTCGAGCGCAACGGCTTCGAGGACTGGCCGCAGGAAGAGCGGCTCGTCAGCCTGTGCGCCGCGTTGCTCCACGACGTCGGTCACGGGCCGTTCTCCCATTCGCTGGAGCAGGTGTTCGGAACCGATCATGAGCGATGGACGTGCGACATCATTCTGGGCGACACCGAAATTCGCCGCGTCCTTCGCGAGGCGGACGAATCGCTTCCGGAACGTATCGCCTCCGTCATCCGCAAGAACTACGAAAAATCCATCGTCGTCTCGCTTGTTTCCAGTCAAATGGACGCGGACCGAATGGATTATTTGCTGCGGGATTCCTACTTCACGGGGGTTCATTACGGAACGTTCGACCTGGACCGGATCCTGCGCGTGCTGCGCCCGTTCCAAGGCCGAATCGTCGTCAAGGAAAGCGGCATGCACGCCGTCGAGGCTTACCTGATGTCCCGTTACCAGATGTATTGGCAGGTCTATTTCCACCCGGTGACCCGCAGCTCCGAAATCGTGCTCCGGTCGATTTTCAAAAGAGCGCGGACGCTGCACGAAGCCGGTTACCGGTTCGGGTTTCTGCTTCCGCCGCTGCGCAAGCTGTTCGACGGCAAGCTCGAAGTCCGCGACTATCTAGAGCTGGACGAAGCGATGGCGCAAGCGGCTTTCGGACAGTGGACCCATGAGAAGGATCCGATCTTGTCGGAATTGTGCCGCCGTTTCCTGAACCGGAAACTTTACAAATACATACCCATGGAACGCCTGGATGAAACATGGATCGGGGAAATGAAGGAGCAGTGGCGGAAAATCGGACTGGACCCGGATTACCACCTCGAAGTGGATACGCCCACCGATTTGCCGTACGATGTATATAAGCCCGGATCGCCGTCGGGCGGCTCCGAAAAATCCCCGATCCTGCTGCTCGACGATCATGGCGGGCTGACGGAGATTTCCGAGAAATCCGAAATCATCCGTTCGATCGCGGGCCTGCAGCGCGGGAAATTCCACGTTTACTATCCCGAAGAGCCCGTCCGCTCGCAAGCGGAACGCTTGTCCCTGACCATCCGGGAGCGTCTGCATTTACAATAGAAGGGAGCCATTTTCCGACATGCTCATCGACACCCACGCCCACTTGGACTCTCCCAAATTCGACGACGATCGGGAGGAAACGATTCGCCGCGCGCGGGAGGCGGGAATCGACATCATCGTCAATATCGGCTTCAATCGCGAGACGATTCCGACCACGATGGAATTGGCCGAACGATACCCGTTTATTTACGCGGCCGTAGGCTGGCACCCGACCGATGCCGAAGACATGAGGCTGGAAGAAGATCTGGCTTGGATCGAGAGGCTGTGCGCGCATCCGAAGGTCGTCGCGATCGGAGAAATCGGCCTGGACTACCATTGGGACACGCCTAGGGAGATCCAGCACACCGTGTTCCGGGAGCAGATCCGGCTCGCGCGCAGGCTCGGCAAGCCCATCGTCATCCATAACCGGGACGCCCACGAAGACGTGGTCCGCCTCCTGCGGGAACAGAAAGCCGAAGAAGTCGGCGGCATCATGCACTGCTTCTCCGGGAGCTGGGAAACGGCCAAGCTGTGCCTGGACATGAATTTCGACATCTCGTTCGGCGGCCCGGTGACTTTCAAGAACGCCCGCGTGCCCAAAGAGGTGCTGGCCCGCGTGCCGGACGACCGGCTGCTCATCGAAACCGACTGCCCGTATTTGGCCCCCCACCCCCATCGCGGCAAACGGAATGAACCTGCCTACGTGGCTTTGGTGGCGCAGGAAGCAGCGGAAATCAGAGGAATTTCCATCCAGGATTTGGCTGATCTGACGAGCGCGAACGCAAGGAAGCGGCTGGCAATACCCTGAAATCAAGACCATTCCGGCGGAAACGCAAGAAGTCAAGCCGAAAAAACTGGTTTTACTGCGGCGTAATTCGAAAGTACCGGTCAATATCCCCGAAAATGGGCAAATTCGTCCATTGACCCGTCTTTACACTTGTGTTGCGAAGCGAGTATGATCTAACTCAGAGTTTGAGAAAGCATCATTGGCATCCTTTGCCAGTACGCTGAATCTCCCGGTACGGGAGAGCGGGGGACCCGACGCAAGCGGCGTGATCCATACGCCTGCAAGCGGTCCAAACAACCTAGGGGTGAATTTCGCGGAAGCGGCCGATGAGCCGCCAAGCGGATAGGGCGGCTCTCTAAGCCCGAACCCGACAGCTAACCTCGCAAGCGCCCATAGAGAGAGGTCGACTCGTGTTGCTTGATTCCCTTACATCCAAGCGGAAGCCACGAACAGGTCCTCTGTCGGTGGCTTTTTGTTTGCTTGAAATCAGGGTACGGGTCATCCAAGACCTCGCACTGGTCTAAGGCGTTGCTGCGTTCGCCGATTCGCCGCTAACGCGGACGTCAGCATCGTTAACAAATCCTAGTTAGTCGCGTCGAACCTATTCATGCATTACATCGACGGCGGGGCTATGAAGGAGGGGCGAGAAAATGGGCCTTGTTCCGATTCAGGAACCCCATGTTCCACGACCGACCGGCAAGCTTATCGCAGCGAAATGGAAGCATGAGCATTTGCGTTTGATCTTGATCAGCGCAATTCTCTCTTTTGCTGTAGTAGTCATGTTCAACTCGCTGCTGCGGGGCGCGTCCGCCAAAAGCGTGACCGTCGTGGACGGCAGCCAAACCGTAACGTACCAGACCTGGAGCGCCGACGTGGCCGGGTTCCTGGAAGAGAAGGGGATTCACGTCGGACCTTTCGACCGCGTCTCGTTATCGCTGGCCGCGCCTTTGCAGAAAGACGGCTTGATCGTGATCGAGCGGGCGAAGCAATTTACCATCCAAGAAGGCGGCAAGCAACAGGTCAAATATACGACGGAGCGAACGGTCGGAGAAGCGCTGGCGGCATTGAACATTCCGCTGGACAACGATGACCGCGTCATTCCCGCGGTGAACGATCCCGTGGAGGAAGGCTCCAAAATCCGGGTCGTCCGGGTTCGGACCGAGACGATCGAGTCGCAGACGCCGATCGCGTACAGCGTCGTGCAGAAGAAAGACGCGAGCCTGGAAGCGGGCAAGCAGAAAGTCGTGACGACCGGGAAAACAGGCGTTTTGGTCAAAAAGCTGGAGCGCGTATTCGAAGACGGCAAGCTCGTTCGCGAGCAGGTCGTGGACGAAGAGGTCGCCAAGCCCGCGATCCAGCAAGTCGTTGCGGTGGGCACGAAGAAGGCACCCGTCACTTTGGTGGCGAAGAAGCAGTCGGTAACCACCGGCAACAGCATTCTCAAACTCAACGGCAAGACGGTCGCGGTCAAACGCGTGCTGAACAACGTCACCTTGACGGCTTATTCGGCCGGCCCCGCATCCACGGGCAAGAAAAAAGGGGATTCCGGCTACGGGATTACTTCCTCCGGAACCAAGGTGCAGGAAGGTCGCACCATAGCGGTCGATCCGGACATCATCCCGATGGGATGGTGGGTCTATATCGAAGGCATCGGTTTCCGCCGCGCGGAAGATACCGGCAGCGCGGTCAACGGCAAGAAGATCGATATCTATTACGACAGCGAGAGCCGTGCGGACAAATTCGGCCTTAAACGGGGCTACACGGTCTACGTGATCGGTCCGAATAAACCGACGGCCGATTGAGGGAGAAAGTTGCATTTTTGAATTCGTTTTGCGGCGATTGGAGTATGAATTTTTTTCGGAATACGGGTTGGCCTTCCGGGTCGGGGAGGCTGGCCCGTATTTTCGTGCGTTCGCGGAAGGCTTTCCGGTTCAGCTTGAAGCGGGAGCGAAAGTCGGATACGCTGTTAGGAAAGCCATTGCGGACAAAGGCGGAATGAGCGTTGAGGATCCGAGAAATCATTGTGGTGGAAGGAAAGGACGATACGGCGGCGATCCGCAGGGCGGTGGAAGCCGATACGATCGAGACGGGAGGCTCCGCGATCGGCGAGGAAGTCCTCCGGCGCATCGAACTGGCGCAAGAGCGCAGGGGCGTTATCGTCTTCACCGATCCCGATTCCCCGGGAGAACGCATCCGCAAAATCGTGGCCGAACGCGTGCCGGGGGCCAAACACGCTTTCCTGACGAAGAGCGAGGCCCGGGGGAAGGATGGGCTGGGCGTCGAACACGCAACGGACGAAGCGATCCGGCGGGCGCTCGAAGCGGTCCGTTCCCCGGAGCAGCGGTCGGACGGCGGGGAAGCCGGCAGTTCGAGCCCCGAGGCCGCCATCGAATGGAGCGATCTGCTGGACGCTGGGCTCATCATTCATCCCGAAGCCGCAAGGCGGCGCGAACGGATGGGCGAGCTGCTCGGCATCGGCTATGCGAACGGCAAGCAATTTTTGAAACGCTGCACGGCATTCCGGATTACGCCGAAGGAATTCGCCGAGGCGCTGGAACAGCTCGAGAAGGAAGAGGGATAGAGACCGATGTCCAACATGCCTCAGCATAACGGGAAGAACGGCGGGGCCCCAGCGGGAGGACCGGCGATCGCGGCGGCCGGGCGCACGAAAGAAATCATCCGCAAGCACGGGTTTACGTTCAAGAAAAGCCTGGGCCAGAATTTCCTGATCGACGGGAACATCCTGGACAAGATCATCGCGGCGGCGGGTCTCGACGGCACCAAGGGCGCGCTGGAGATCGGCCCGGGGATCGGCGCGTTGACGGAACGGCTGGCGCAAGCGGCCGGCACGGTCGTGGCGTTGGAGATCGACAATCGGCTCATTCCGATTCTCGAGGACGTGATGTCCCCCTACGGCAACGTCAACGTGGTTCATGCCGACGTGTTGAAAACGGATCTTCGCCGCGTCTGGGCCGATTATTTCGCGGACGTATCCGGGGTCAGCGTCGTCGCCAACCTGCCGTATTATGTCACGACTCCGATCGTCATGAAGCTGCTCGAGGAAAAGCTCCCCGTGGATCGCATCGTGGTCATGGTGCAGAAGGAAGTGGCGGAGCGGATGGCCGCGAAGCCGGGCGGCAAGGATTACGGCAGCCTCAGCATCGCCGTCCAGTATTACTGCGAGCCCGAGCTGGTGGCCAGCGTGCCGTCCGGCGCCTTCGTGCCGGCCCCGAACGTCGATTCGGCGGTGATCCGCTTGACGAAGCGGGCGGCTCCGGCGGTATCGGTGCCGGACGAGGACCGCTTTTTCCGGGTCGTGCATGCCGCCTTCGCGCAGCGCCGCAAAACGATCGCCAACAATTTGGCGGCGATTTCGGGCAAGGAGCGCAAGGCGGAATTGACCGCCCTGCTGGCGGAGATCGGCATCGCGCCCGAGCGGCGGGCCGAGACGTTGTCGCTGGAGGAGTTCGCCCGGCTGGACGCGGCGCTGGCGGCAGCCGAAATGAAAGCCTGACGGACGCGCACTCGGAGCATCCCCTCTCCATACGATAGACGAAGAGGTGATTTGCCCATGAAGCAGGGGGACGTGGTCATCCGCAAATCGTATGGCGGGGACATCGTGTTCCGCATTGCCGAATTTGTCGGGCAGGGGGCGCTTTTGCGGGGGACGGACTACCGTTTGCTGGCGGATGCCCCACTCTCCGATCTTCAACCGGTGCGGAATCCGGACGAGCTGATCGGCGCCCAGAAGGCACGGATTCAAGCGACCGAGTCGCTGCGCCGGATGCAGGAGGAACGGTACAAACAGACGGGGAGGGCCGGAGCGTACCCGGGTGCGGGAGCGCGGCAGCAGCCGTATTTCGAGATGCCGGGCAAAGTGCTGCATTTGGACGGCGACGTGAATTACTTGAAGAAAAGCATGCAGGTATATGGCCAACTGCGGGTGCCGGCCGAGGGGATCCACTGCCACGAATCGCAAATGCCGCAAATTTTATTCCGGGTGCTGCCTCAAGTCCGCCCCGACATCGTCGTGATCACCGGCCATGACGGGGTGCTGAAGCGCAGGGAGGACCTGCAGCATTTGGGGAACTACAAAAATTCCTTCAACTTCGTGCGGGCCGTTCAGGCGGCTAGGGAATACGAACGGAACCGCGATTCGCTCATTATCGTGGCGGGGGCCTGCCAGTCCCATTTCGAAGCGCTGCTTCAGGCGGGCGCCAATTTCGCGAGCTCGCCGGCACGCATTATGATCCATGCCCTGGATCCCGTTTACGTGGCGGTTCGCTCGGCTTTTACGCCGTTTCGGGACACCATCAACGTTAATGACGTCGTCGCCCACACGATCAGCGGCGTGCAAGGCGTAGGCGGTATCGAGACGCTGGGCAGCTTCCGCGTCGGCATGCCGAATCCGCAGGCGGAACAATTGCAAAATGTGAACATTGTGTGACGACTTCGCAGGCCGATCGGTCATGCCCCGAAAAAACCAAGGAAATTCACCGTTGACAAAAAAATGGCATGGCTGATATAATATTTCGCTCATTTGACAAGACCCCTCTTTTTAGATATAATTTACAGGGAAAGAGGTGGTTGTGGATCATGGCGAAGAACGCGCTTCTGGAAATCAAGCGAAGTCTGGAACCGCATGTCGGTTCCAAAATCATGCTCCGCGCCAACGGTGGACGACGTAAAACCATCGAACGCACGGGCGTCCTTGAAGAAATCTACCCCTCGGTTTTCATCGTGAAGCTGGACCAGGAACAGCACGCGTTCAAGCGTGTCTCGTACAGCTACGCCGACATCCTGACGGAATCCGTGGAAGTCATGCTGTGCAATGAGGAAGGCCAGGTCCGGATCAGCTATTCGCATTAACCGGTTTCGTAAACGGGCAGCCAGCGGCGCGACAAGCGCCATGGCTGCCCGTTTTGCATATCGCGGGGAACGTACGGGCATCTTAAGACGGGAACGCCGGCCGGCGTCACCGCTCGAAGGGAGGCAAAGCGAATGAGCCGAAGAAGAAGCGTCATGTCTGAAGCTTTCAAGGCGGAGCTTGCCAAAGACCTCGGGTTTTACGAGACGGTTCAGCGGGAAGGCTGGGGCGGCATCCGCACCAAGGATGCCGGGAATATGGTCAAGCGGGCTATCGAGATCGCGGAACAGGCGCTCGCCCGGAACGCGCAATCTTGACGGCCAGCAGGGACGACGGGAAAGGCTTCTCCGAAAGGGGCGGCCTTTTCCTATGTCAGCCGAGGCTTGTGCCTTGGCCTCGACAAACGGCATTCTCTGTGTTAGTCTGCCGAGCAGCCGTTTTTACTTGCCACCCGCGGTTTGTTATAATTTGGGGAAGCTTCTGGACGAAACGGTGAGGACTGGATGACGAAAATCTACGAGAAAGCGCCAGCGAAAATCAACCTCCTGCTGGACGTTCTCCGCAAGCGGGAGGACGGTTACCATGACGTGCAGATGGTCATGACCATGGTGGATTTGGCGGACCGGCTGGAGATGGAGGAAATTCCGGGCGACCGGATCGTGCTTTCCAGCCAGGCGGGATTCATCCCGCTAGACGAGAAGAACCTGGCGTTCCAAGCGGCCAGGTTGATCAAGGAACGGTACAACGTCTCCAAGGGCGTCTATATCCATCTGGACAAGCAGATACCGGTCGCGGCCGGCCTTGCGGGCGGCAGCAGCGACGCGGCGGCGGCTTTGCGGGGTTTAAACCGGCTATGGGGGCTCGGTCTGTCCGGGAGCGAGCTCGAATCGCTGGGCGCCGAGCTGGGCTCCGACGTCCCCTTCTGCGTCCGCGGCGGCACCGCGGTGGCCCGGGGCCGGGGGGAAGTGCTGGAGAGCATTCCTTCGCCGCCCCAGTGCTGGGTCGTTCTGGCGAAACCTCCGATCAACGTTTCTACGGCCGATGTGTACGGCAAGCTGAAGGCGAGCGAGCTCAAGTTCCATCCCTCCCTGGACGGCATGCTGTCCGCGATCCGGCGCGATTCGTTCGCCGATGTTTGCGCTTCGCTAGGCAACGTGCTGGAAACGGTGACGTTGCAACGGCATCCGGAAGTTCGGCAAATCAAAGAATGCATGGAGAAGCTGGGCGCGGACGGCGTGTTGATGTCGGGCAGCGGCCCGACGGTATTCGGCCTGGCTGCCAAAGAAACGAAAGTCGCGCGGCTGTATAACGGCCTTCGAGGGTTTTGCAAAGAAGTATTTGTGGCAAGAATGCTTACATAGATGCCGGGCTCCGTGAAGTTTACGTTGCCGAAAACCGTATAAAAATGTTATTATTCTGATAAATCATTCGGTTTTCGGACGGGAGAGAATATCGTGAAAAAGCTCAAGCGCAGCGCGCGCCTCGTAGAGATGACCCAATATTTGTTGAACCGTCCTCACACGTTAATTTCCCTAACGGCCTTCGCGGAACGTTACCAATCGGCCAAGTCGTCCATCAGCGAGGATTTGGCGATTATCAAGGAAGTGTTCGAGGAGGAAGGCATCGGCGAATTGTATACGCTTGCCGGCGCGGCCGGCGGCGTTCGTTACGTGCCGAAGTGCCGGAAGGACCAGGCGCTGGAGCAAATCGCTTCCGTCTGCCGCGAGCTTGAGCAACCCGAACGGCTGCTGCCGGGCGGGTATTTATACATGACGGATTTGCTGGGCCAGCCGGGACTCATGCAGGAAGTGGGGCGGATGTTCGCCACCGCGTTCGCCGACCGGATGATCGACGTCATCATGACGGTCGAGACGAAGGGAATCCCGCTCGCGTTCGCGACGGCCCAATACTTGAACCTGCCGGTCGTCATCGTGCGCCGAGACCACAAGGTCACCGAAGGCTCCGCCGTGAGCATCAACTACGTATCCGGTTCCACGAAGCGCATCCAGACGATGTCGCTGGCGCGCAGGGCGCTGAAGGAGCAGTCCCGCGTGCTGATCATCGACGATTTCATGAAAGCGGGAGGAACCGTGCAGGGCATGGTCGACTTGCTTCACGAGTTCCGGGCCGCCGTAGCCGGCGTCGGGGTATTCGTCGAATCCGGGGAAGTGGGCAGCGAGGAGCGCCTGCTTCACGATTACGTTTCCCTGGCCCGCTTGACCGAAGTCGACCTGAAAACCCGCCAAATCTCCGTTCAACCCGGTAATTTTTTCGCCGGTCATTAAAGCATTGGAGGTCATGTACGGATGTTGAAAATCGTATCCGCTTCTTCCGCCCCGGCGGCGATCGGACCCTATGCCCAAGCGGTTCGTTACGGACAGTTGCTGTTCACGTCCGGACAAATTCCCCTTACCCCCGAAGGCGAGCTGGCAGCCGGCGGCATTGCGGAGCAGACGCGGCAGGTGCTGGCGAATCTGAAAGCCGTGCTGGCGGCGGAAGGCGCCGATCTGCGGGACATCGTGAAGACGACGGTATTTCTCAAGGACATGAACCAGTTCGCGGAGTTCAATTCGGTCTACGGTTCCTACTTCCAGGAGCATACGCCGGCCCGCTCCACGGTAGAAGTCGCGCGGCTCCCGAAGGACGTTCTTGTCGAAATCGAAGCGATCGCGGCGATCCCTGTCGAAACTGGAAAGAATTAAAAATTTTTTTCTAAATTCCGATTGTTTTTACCAGTTTAAAGAAGGGAATTGTCCCATTTGTGTGGAATATTACACCAAGTCTTCAAGAGGACCAAAGGTGGTGAACACAAGTGCAAATTACAGATGTGAGACTCCGCCGCGTGAATTCGGAAGGGCGCATGAAAGCCATTGCTTCGATCACCATTGACAATGAATTCGTTGTTCACGATATTCGCGTCATTGACGGGAACAATGGAATGTTCGTGGCCATGCCGAGCAAACGTACGCCGGACGGGGAGTTCCGGGACATCGCTCACCCCATCTCATCCGGAACGCGCGAGAAGATCCAGTCGGCCGTGCTCGCCGAGTACGAACGCGCCGCGCAGGAAGAAGAAGCGATCGTAGAAGGAGCCTGAGACTCAGCTCCATGAACTAGAGAGCCCCGCAGGCTCTCTTTTCATTTGCCCTGGAATGAGATATGATTTTTTATTGTAAATCGATTCCCGGGGACAGGGACGGAAGGCAGGGGCGGCCCCATGAACAGGCTCGCGATTGTCCTGGCGGCAGGGCAAGGCAAACGGATGAAATCCAAATTATATAAAGTGCTGCATCCCGTGTGCGGCAAACCGATGGCGCAGCACGTGCTGGACGCGGTGCGGAAAGCGTCCTGCGGGCGGATCGTCGTGGTCGTCGGGCACGGAGCGGAGACGGTCCGGGAAACGCTGGAAGGCTCGGCGGAATACGCGCTGCAAGCCGAGCAGCTGGGCACCGGCCACGCCGTATTGCAGGCGAAACCGCTAATCGGCGGCGAAGAGGGGACGACGCTGGTCATCTGCGGCGATACCCCGCTGATCTCCACGGCCACGATCGAGGCGATGATGGACCGGCACGAGCGGGAAGGGGCGGCGGCCACCGTGCTGACCGCGATCGTTCCGGATGCCGCGGGATACGGCCGTATCGTCCGCGGGGCGGACGGCAGCGTGCAGCGCATCGTGGAGCATAAAGATTGCACGCCGGAAGAAGCGCGGATCCGGGAGATCAACACCGGCACTTACTGCTTTGACAACCGCCAGCTTTTCGAGGCGCTGGCCGAAGTGAAGAACGACAACGCGCAGGGAGAATATTACTTGCCCGACGTCATCGGCATCCTTCAGCGGAAAGGGAAGCGCATTTCGGCAAGTCTGCTGGAGGATCCGGACGAAGCGATCGGCGTCAACGACCGTGCCGCGCTTGGAGAGGCCGAACGGCTGATGAGGCAGCGCATTAACCGGACGCACCAGTTGAACGGAGTGACGGTGGTGGATCCCGCCGGCACCTATATCGACGCGGACGTCGAGATCGGGCCGGATACCGTGATCTATCCGGGCACGGTGCTGCGCGGCCGGACGGTCATCGGCCCGGACTGCGCGATCGGTCCGTCCGCCGACCTGAAGGACACGAAAGTCGGTCCCGGCAGCACGGTCCGGCAGACGGTGGCCGACGGAGCGGAGATCGGGGAAGGCAACCAAGTCGGTCCTTTCGCGTATCTGCGTCCGGGCACCAAACTGGGCCGCCAAGTCAAAGTCGGGGACTTCGTGGAAATCAAGAACGCCGCCGTCGGCGACGGCAGCAAGGTTCCCCACCTGAGCTACGTCGGGGACGCCGTGGTCGGATCGGGCGTCAACATCGGCTGCGGCGCGATTACCGCCAATTACGACGGGTATAATAAATCCGTGACGGAAATCGGCGACAACGCCTTTATCGGAAGCAACGTCAATTTGATCGCACCCGTGAAAATCGGCGAAGGCGCTTATGTCGTGGCGGGTTCCACCATCACGCACAACGTGGACGACCACGATCTGGCCATCGCCAGGACGCGCCAGGAGAACAAACCCGGCTACGCCCATAAAATCCGGGCCCGCGCGAAATCCATTCACGACAAGAGAAACGGCGAGCAGCATTGATAAATTAAGTCGCCGTCCCGGAATGGAAATTCGCCTCTTCGGGACGGAGGGCGCCTGACGCTCCGGCGACGGAAAGCGGGATGTTAGCACAGTGGCTTATCATGACGGAAATTTGAAACTCATTTCGGGCAGTTCGAACCCGGAGCTGGCGGAAGCGATCGCCCGCCATATCGGCGTGCCGCTGGGCGCGTGCTTGACCAAGCGATTCAGCGACGGGGAAATCCAGATCCGGCTTGACGAAAGCGTGAGGGGAACGAACGTCTTCGTCGTTCAATCCACGTCGGCTCCGGTAAACGAGAATTTGATGGAGCTGCTCGTTCTGGTCGACGCCCTGAAGCGCGCGTCCGCCAAGACGATCAACGTCGTCATCCCTTATTACGGATATGCCCGCCAGGATCGCAAAGCCAGGGCGCGCGATCCGATCACGGCTAAGCTGGTGGCCAATCTGATCGAGACGGCGGGAGCCGACCGGGTGATCGCCATGGACCTGCACGCGATGCAGATCCAGGGCTTCTTCGACATTCCGGTCGATCACCTGCTCGGCGTGCCCATCTTAGGGGATTATTTTTATGAGAAAGAGTTGGACGATCCCGTCGTCGTATCGCCGGACCACGGCGGCGTCGTACGCGCCCGCCGCTTGGCGGACACGCTGGAGGCGCCGCTGGCCATCATCGACAAGCGGCGTCCGGAGCCGAACGTCGTGGAAGTCATGAACATCATCGGGGACGTCTCCGGACGGACGGCGATCCTGATCGACGATATCATCGATACCGCCGGAACGATCGCGCTTGCGGCCCAAGCCTTGAAAGACGCGGGGGCTGTGGAAATTTACGCCTGCTGCACGCATCCGGTGCTGTCCGGCCCTGCCATGGAACGGCTGGAGAACTCCCCGATCAAGGAGATCGTCGTAACCGACACGATTCCGCTGCGGGAAGATCACGGGTGCTCCAAAATCCGCGTATTGTCCGTCGCGCCTCTCATCGGCGAAGCCATCAAGCGGATCCACGAGCAGAAATCGATCAGCAAGCTGTTCGAGCCTCATGTATAACTCCTTGCACGTTTAAGCGCCGCGGCCGAAGGGCAACAATAGGGTATACCTGCAAGGAGGGTGTTTCCTATGAACCTGACGCTGAAAGCCGAGAAGCGGGAAACCGGAAGCGGCAGCGCATTGCGCCGCCTGCGGCGCGGCGGGCTCGTGCCGGGTGTCGTTTACGGCAAGGGGCTTCCGGAACCGACGCCGGTTTCCATCCCGCTGAAGGACTTGCAAGCGGTGCTGAGAGCGAACCCGCATGCCGTGATCGAGCTCGAAATTCCCGGGCTCGGGCGGGAGCATGTCCTCATCTCCGAGATGCAGACCGAGCCGCTCAGCCGGGACGTTATGCACGTGGATTTTCACCAGATCAACATGAACGAGAAAATCCGGGCGCCGATCCGGCTGGAGCTGTCGGGCAAGTCGGTCGGCGAGAAAGAAGGCGGCCTGCTGCAGCTCGTCCACCATGAATTGGAGGTCGAGTGCTTGGCGAAGGATTTGCCGGATTTCGTCTCGCTTGACGTAAGCAATCTGCAGATGGGCGACAGCTTGACCGTCGCCGATTTGACGTTGCCGGCGGGCGTCCGGCCGATCCTCGACGAAGACGAGGTGCTCGTCACCGTGCTGGCGCCGCAGAAGGATCTCACGGAAGCGGAGGCGGAGGCGGCCGACGACAAGGCGGAGGAACGCGAGAATCAGGCGAAAGCCGCTCCGATGGTCGATTAACGGAACCCGAACCGACCGCGCGAAGGGAAGCGATGAAGGGCCGCGCCGTTGCTGGCGCGGCCCTTTGCGGTCTGCCAAGTCCCAGTCCCAGTCCCAGGCACTGGATTCAGACCTTCCTAATACCCCGGACGCGAAATGAAAGTAAACTGCTTGCGGTTGTAGAAGATATTGTTGACCTTCACGAATTCTTTGCCATAATATTCGATAAAACCGATGTCGCTGTGCTGACGTCCGAAATAGATTTGAATGGGTACTTCCGAAACCATATGATCGCGAAAATGCCGGTCTTCGAATATCATCTGGCCATTCAGATACATCCATTCACCCCTTTCCTTTCTGTGGTATCGACAATATTAGGACACGCAGGGTGCCGGAATCGTTGCATGGCGCGAATCATTTTTTTCGATGTATAGCGGAGGTAGAGGAGATGCGTTGGATCGTCGGGCTCGGGAATCCCGGGAAGGAATACGAAACGACCCGGCATAACGCGGGCTTTTTCGTCGTCGACGAATTGGCCCGCCGCTGGGGAGCGGGACCGTACCAGAACAAATGCAAAGCCTTGGCGGCGGAAGCGCGGGTAGGCGGGGAGAAAGTGGCGCTGCTCAAACCGATGACCTACATGAACTTGTCGGGGGAATCGGTCCGGGCTTTCATGGACTATTACAAAGCCAGCCTGGAGGACGCCATCATCGTATACGACGACCTCGACACCGAAGTCGGGCGGATCCGGCTGCGTTATCAGGGCAGCGCGGGCGGACATAACGGGATCAAGTCCATCATCCAGCATACGGGGACGCAGACGTTCAACCGCGTGCGGATGGGCATATCCCGTCCGAAGCCCGGCGCGGCCGTCGTCGACTACGTGCTGGCGCCCTTCGCCAAAGCGGAATGGCCCGAAGTGAAGCGGATGGTCGACGAGGCGGCGGACGCCATCGAATTCGCGCTCTCGCATACGTTCGAGCAAACGATGGCCAAGTTCAACGGACGGTCGGGGGAGTCGGGGTCTCACGGAACGTGACCGCTTAAAACGGTCCGGCGGCGGGCATACTAGGTGGAGTGCGGCAGCGCCGCATATCCCCTGATCAGGAGGCATACATATGGCTGTGAATTATGAGTGCCGACATTGCCGCATGCCGCTCGGACGCTTCGAGAACGGCCAGGTTTCCGAGTATAAGCTGGGCTTGCAATTCTTGACCCCCGATGAGCGGAAGCGTATAATAGCGTATAATTCTAACGGGGACGTAACGGTGAAAGTCATTTGCGACTATTGCAGCCAGACGCTCGAAGACCACCCCGAGCTCGCGCTGTTGTCCAATCCGCTCCAGTGAAGGTGCGGCGCCCTCGTTCCGTGATACGACCTTGGGCCTTGGCTTGTGCCGGGGTCTTTTTAGATTGGAGGAAACGTTAATGAACCCGCTGCTTCAAACGATTGCCGCGGATTCCGATCTGATCAGCGTCATGGACGGGATCCGGGGCGGCATGCGGGAGCAATTGGTCGCCGGCCTTTCCGGATCCGCGAGGCAGGTCGCCGTCGCCAGCCTGTTCCGGGAGCTGCAGAGGCCCATTCTGATCGTGACCCATAATATGTTCTCCGCGCAGAAGATGGCCGACGATTTGCAAGAATGCCTAAGCGAAACCGAAGTGCTCCTGTATCCGGCCAACGAATTGATCGCCGCGGAAACCGCGGTGTCCAGTCCGGAAATGTCCGCCCGGCGCCTGGAAACGCTGCTGAAATTGGCGGGAGGGTTCCGGGGCGTCTTGATCGTTCCGTACGCGGGGATCCGGAGGTTCCAGCCCGCGAAGCAGACGATGGCCGAATCCCGCATCGGGCTTGCGGCCGGCGCCGAACTGAGCTTGGAACGATTTTTGCGCGAAATGGTGGCTCTGGGCTACGAACGCGTGGACCGCGTCGAGCAGAAGGGCCATTTCAGCGTGCGCGGAGGCATCGTCGATTTCTTTCCGCTCGCGTCGCCCATGGCGTATCGGGTGGAATGGTTCGACGACGAGATCGACTCCATCCGCACGTTCGACCCCGCCGACCAGCGTTCGGTCGATAAGCTGGAAGCGTATTCGGTCGGTCCGTGCCGCGAATTGATCGCGGATCAGGCCCGGTTCTCGAACGCCGCGCAGCACGCGCGGGATTTGCTCGAGAAGCAGCTGGAGAAGATGACCGACCGCCAGGCCAAAGAGCGGCTGGAGTCCGAAATTTCCCGGGAAATCGACCTTTTGCGGCAAAATGTGTATTTTCCGGAAATCTACAAATATATTTCCTTGCTCTATCCGGAGCGCCAGACGCTGCTGGACTACGTGCCGAAGGATACCCTGGTGTTCCTGGACGAGCCGAACCGGCTGGCCGAAACGGCGAAGCAGCTGGAGCGGGACGAAGCGGAATGGAACACCCACTTGCTGCAGCAAGGAAAGTCGCTGCCCGGGTTCGCGCTCGCCGTGCCGACCGAGCAGGCGCTTTATCCGCGGCAGTTCCAGACCGTATATCTCTCGTTGTTCGTCCGGCAAATCCCGCATACGGCGCCGCAGAACATCGTGAATTTCGTCTGCCGCTCCATGCAGAATTTCCATGGCCAAATGAACGTGCTCAAGGCGGAAATGGAGCGTTGGCGGAAGAGCGGAGCCCGCGTCCTGATGCTGGCCGGCAACCCGGAACGGGCGGAGCGTCTCCGCCGGGTGCTGGACGATTTCCATATCGAGACGCCGGAAATTCTGATGGGCAACCTGCAAAGCGGCTTCGAGATGCCGTCCGTCCGCCTCGTGGTCATCACCGAAGGCGAGATGTTCACCCAGAAGCAGAGGAAAGCCCGGCGCGTCGACCGGCATCTGGACAATGCGGAGCGGATCAAGAGCTATACCGAGCTCAAGGTGGGCGATTACGTCGTTCACCAGAACCACGGGATCGGCAAATACCTCGGCATCGGCACGATGGAAGTGGCCGGGATTCACAAGGATTACTTGCACATCCTTTATGCCGGGGGCGACAAGCTGTCGGTCCCCGTGGAACAATTCGACCTGATCCAGAAATACATCGGCTCGGAAGAGAAGGAGCCGAAGATCAACAAGCTCGGCGGACAGGAATGGAACCGGGTCAAATCGAAGGTCCGCTCCTCCGTCAAGGACATCGCCGACGACTTGATCAAGCTGTACGCGGCCCGTCAGCAGGCTCAAGGGTACAGTTTCGGCCCCGATACGAACTACCAGCAGGAATTCGAAGCGATGTTCCCTTACGAAGAGACGGTCGACCAGCTCCGATCGATCCAAGAGATCAAGGCGGACATGCAGAAGCCGAGGCCCATGGATCGGCTGCTCTGCGGCGACGTCGGATACGGGAAAACGGAAGTGGCGATCCGGGCGGCGTTCAAGGCGGCGATCGAAGGCAAGCAGGTGGCCGTGCTGGTGCCGACCACGATCCTGGCCCAGCAGCACTACGAGACGTTCCGCGAGCGGTTTTCCGGCTATCCGTTCAACATCAAGGTGCTCAGCCGTTTCCGCTCCAGGAAGGAACAGAACGAGACGATCAAAGCACTCAAGGCCGGCACGGTGGACGTCGTGATCGGCACCCACCGGCTGCTGTCCCAGGACATCATTTTCAAAGATCTGGGCCTGCTCATCGTGGACGAAGAACAGCGGTTCGGCGTCACCCACAAGGAGAAGCTCAAGAAGCTCAAAACGAACGTGGACGTGCTGACCCTTACGGCGACGCCGATTCCCCGCACCCTGCACATGTCGATGCTCGGGGTTCGGGACTTGTCCGTCATCGAGACCCCGCCGGAGAACCGCTTTCCGGTGCAGACCTACGTCGTCGAGCACAGCCCGACGCTGATCCGCGAAGCGATCGAACGGGAATTGGCGCGGGACGGCCAAGTCTATTACTTGTACAACCGCGTGCAAGGAATCTATCAGATGGCCGAGCAAATCAGCGCCCTCGTGCCGGACGCCCGGGTGGCGGTCGGCCATGGGCAGATGTCGGAGCAGGAGCTGGAGCGGACGATTCTCGACTTCCTCGACGGGGAGTACGACGTGCTCGTCAGCACCAGCATCATCGAGACGGGCGTCGACATCCCGAACGTCAATACGTTGATCGTGCACGACGCGGATAAAATGGGGCTTTCCCAGCTTTACCAGCTGCGGGGGCGGGTCGGCCGTTCCAATCGGATCGCCTACGCTTATTTCACCTACCAGCGGGACAAAGTGCTCACCGAAGTGGCGGAGAAACGCCTCCAGTCGATCAAGGAGTTTACCGAACTGGGCTCGGGCTTCAAAATCGCCATGCGGGATTTGGCGATCCGCGGAGCCGGCAATCTGCTCGGCGCGGAGCAGCACGGCTTCATCGCCTCGGTCGGTTTCGACCTGTATTCCCAGATGCTGGCGGAGGAGATCAACCAGCGCAAGAGCGAGTGGGAAGGCGGCGAGGCGGTTCCCGCCCAGCCCGTCAACACCCAGCTCGACCTCGGCGTGGATGCTTATCTGCCGCCGGACTACATCTACGACAGCATCCAGAAGATCGAAATCTATAAAAAGGTGGCCGCGGCCGCTTCCCTGGACGACGTCTCGGACCTGTTCGACGAGCTGACGGACCGGTTCGGCGATCCGCCGAAAGCCGTGCTCAACTTGCTGGCCGTCGCCAGAATCAAGGTTTACAGCCGCCAATACGGCATCGAATCGATCATCCGCCGCGGCGACGAGACCGTCCTGAAATTCGAAGAACGCCGGGCCGGGGACGCCGATCCGGCCAAGCTCAAAGCGCTCGAGAAGAAATTCATGGGCAGGCTGCGGCAAACGGATGCCGCTGCGGCGGCCCCCGTCGTCAAGCTGCTCACGAAAGGGCTGGGCGAAGACGGCGTGTTGGCGCTCGTGGAGGATTTTCTGCTACAATACAAGGAAGTCCTAAAATCGAAGGGAGAACTTCAAGATGTTGCACCCTAAACGCGCCTTGCTCCGCCGGGCGTGGTTTGCCGCTTTGGCAGCGGTGCTGCTGTCCGCGCTGCTGGCCGGCTGCGGCAAGAAGAACGAGCAGGAATCCGGGCTTCCCGGCGCAGGACAAGGGGATGTCATCGCCACCTACGACGGCGGCCAAGTCACGCAGGGGGAATTCGATAAATACGCGTCCTTTATGGAATTGTCGGATCCGACGTACTCGATGTACCTGCAGATCCCGCAATTCAAAGAACAGCTTGTCCGCCAGTTCGCCCTTTACAAGGCACTCGCGGGACGAGCCACCGCCGACCAGCTGAAGGCGGCGGACGAGGACGTCAAAAACTTCGAAACGTCGTTCAATGACGCCGTGAAGCAAGACGCAACGTTAAGCGACCAAGTGAAACAGAAGAACCTGACGCTGGATGAAATGAAGCAGATCGTCAAGGCGATGTCTTCCGGCAGCCAGATCGCCAACGCGAAAAGCGGCGAATTCGGCAAAGCCGTGACGGATGCCGATATCAAGGCGGAATACGACAAGAACAAAGCCGATTATAACATCGTGACCGTCCGCCATATCCTGGTGGCCACGATGGACCAATCGACGGGCAAGGAGCTTCGCTCGGACGAGGATGCGCTGAAGCGGGCCAAAGAAGTGAAAGCCAAGCTGGAGAGCGGCGGGGATTGGAACGCCCTGGCCAAAGAATACTCCGACGATACCGGCTCGAAAGACAAGGGCGGCCTGTACGAGAAAGAGGAAGCAAAAAACTGGGTGGCCGAATTCAAGGACGCCGCCAACACGCAGCCGGTCGGCAAGATCGGCGACCCGGTGCAGACGCAGTACGGATATCATGTCATCAAGGTAGAAAACCGCGAGGAAACGCCTTACGACAAGCTGCAGCAGGCCGACAAGGACGCGCTCAAGCAGACGATCGTGGACGCGAAGGTGCAGGATTACCTGCAGAACGAAGAGAAAAAGCTGAACATTAAAGTCACGCTGCCCGCCGAGCCGTCGGCATCGCCTTCCGGTTCCCCGTCGGCTTCGCCGTCTGCATCTCCGTCGCCGTCCGCTTCTCCGGGCGCTTCGGCTTCGGCTCCGGCAAGCAAATAAATCAGCCGCATAAGATCGCAGCAATGCCTGCCGCTCCCCGATCCGGGGAGCGGTTTTTTCGTTTTGCGGCCGTCGGATTGGCACGTTCCCCCAGCGGTGGGCAAACGCATAAGAAAATGGGAGGGGTTGAATACTACACCTACGATTCCATGACACCTTTATTGAGCATCCGCGTTCGTTATACAGTCGGTACAACCACCCAACCGGCACCGCAGCAGGATCAAATCATCAACGAAAGTGGGGCATCGCAGCTATGAAAGCAACCGGGATTGTACGCCGCATCGACGACCTCGGCCGGGTCGTCATTCCGAAGGAAATCAGGCGGACGCTTCGCATCCGCGAAGGAGACCCGCTGGAGATTTTCGTGGATCGGGACGGCGAAGTCATCCTCAAGAAGTATTCCCCCATCGGCGAGTTGGGCGACTTCGCCAAAGAATACGCGGAGTCTTTATATGAGAGCACGGGGCATATTGCCATGATTTCCGACCGCGATTCGGTCATTGCGGTCGCCGGCGCTTCGAAAAAAGAGTATTTGGAAAAGCCGATCGGCGCGATGCTCGAGACGTGCATGGAGAATCGCAAAATCATGCTGGAAGCGGGAAGCGGCAGCTACGAGATCATGAGGGACGGAGGAGAAACTTACAGTTCTTTCGTCGCCGCCCCGATCGTCGCCGGCGGAGACCCGATCGGCACGGTCGTGCTGCTCAGCAAGGAAGAAGGCGTCTCCATGGGCGAAATGGAGAGCAAAATGGTGGAGACCGCCGCGGGATTCTTGGCGAAACAAATGGAGCAGTAACGGCATCCGAAGGCGATGCAGGCATCGGCTTCCCGGCGGATCTTCCGCGAGCGGGAAGCTTTTGCCGTTTCCTCCGGCCGTATCCGGATTCGTTTTTGCGGATGGACTTCGTATATAATGCGTATATGAAGACTATCGATCGCGACGGATGAAGGAACGGATGGGGAGAACTCGGCAAAATGGCGACGGAACGGGACGGCAAGGCGCCGGCAGGCGGAATCGTGCTGAAAGGAGCCGCCCTTCTGGGCGGGGCGGCGCTCTTGTCCAAGCTGATCGGGACCTTGCAGAAAATTCCGCTGCAGAACTTCGCGGGGGATGAAGTGTTCGGATTATACAGCGCCGTGTACGCGCTGGCCGTCATGTGGATGACGCTGGCGGCGGCCGGCGTCCCTACCGCGGTGAGCGTGCTGGTGGCGGAGCGGGAAGCGGAAGGGGACGAAACGGGCGCGCAGCGCGTGGTGCGGTGGTCGCTGGGCCTGATGACCGTCTCTGGGTTGGCCGCGTTCGCCGTCCTGCAAGCGGGAGCCGGTCTGTTCGCGAGAGGGATGGGCGCTCCGGAAGCCGCCGCGGCGATCCGCGCGTCCTCGATCGCGCTGCTGTTCTCGCCGGCCGTCGCGGTGCTCCGGGGATACCGGCAAGGGCAGATGCGCATGGGCCTTCCGGCCGTGTCGCAAATCGCGGAGCAGACCGCCCGCGTGGCTTTCATGCTGATCATGCTCGCATGGGCGATCGGAGCGGGATGGCGCGCGCCGGCTGCGGCCGCAGCGGTCCACGGAGGGCTCGCGGCGGGAGCGGCGGCGGGGCTTGCCGTCTTGCTCTGGCCGGAACGAAAAGGCGGCCGGATCGTCCGAACCCGGGGAACGGACGATCCCAAGCCCGCGCGGACGTGGCAATGGACGGAGCCGCGGACGGCCTTGGTCAAGCGGATCGCCGGCGTCGCGCTGCCGGTCGCGGCCGCATCGGTGGCGGCGCCGCTGTTCGGCCTGATCGACGCGTTCTCGATTCCGCGCTTGCTGCAGCAAGCCGGCGGCGCTGCCGGCACGGCTGCGGCCATGGCGGAGTATGGCATTTACAACCGCGGCATCGCCCTGCTGCAGCTCGTTCTGATGGCCGCGTCCGGGGCGGCCGCCGCTCTCGTGCCGGCCATGACTGCGGCCCGCGCAAGCGGTGTATCCGCCGGTCTGGGGGGATCGGTTGAACGCGCCGCGTTTCCCCTCCGCCTGGCATGGTGGTTCGGCGGCGCCGCCGCGGTCGGACTGGCCATTCTGGCGGGGCCGATCGACATCGCGCTGTTCTCGGACGATGCGGGCAGCGGAGCGATCGCGCTGCTCGCGCCGGCGGCCGTATTCGGATCGCTGCAGGCCGTCAGCGGGGGACTCCTTCAAGGGCGGGGGGATTTGCGGTCGCCCGCCGTGAACCTGGCGGTGGCGGCCGTATTCAAGCTCGCGCTGAATATGCTGCTTGTTCCCGCTTACGGCATCCAGGGCGCCGCGGCCGGGATGACCGCCGCTTACGCGGCAGCGGCGCTGCTGAACGCGCTGTCGCTGCGGGGGCGGATGAAGCTGCCGGGCTTCCGGCCCGATTCGGCCTGGCGGCCGGCCGCGGCGCTAGCCGCGATGGCGGCGGCGGTCGGGCTGGCCGAGCTGGCGCTCGGCGCCCTCACGCGCGGCTTGCCCGTCCGGGCCGCGGCGCTGCTGACGGCGCTGCCCGGCGTGGCCGTCGGTGCGGCGGTATTCGCCGCAGGGCTGGTCGCGGCGCGTGCCGTCGGCCCGCAAGAGTGGCGGGAGGTGCCCGGCTGCGCCGCGGGCTCCCGCATCGACCAATGGCTGGGGAGGCTGCGGAACGCCGCCTCGAAAGCGACAAGGGAAGGATGATCTTGGCATGACCGCAACGTTGACCGTCGTCGGACTCGGCTCCGGGGGCGAAGATCAATTGACGCTGGGCGTTCTGAAGGAATTGGAACGTTCCCGCGTCCGCTATGCGCGCACGGCGGACCATCCGGCCGTCCGCGATCTTCGGCGGAGGGGCATCGCGTTCGAAACTTTCGATTCCCTCTACGAAGCGAGCGACGATTTCCAAGAAGTGTACGAGTCCATCGCCGAACGGCTTCTTCGCGCGGCCCAAGAAGCGGACGGCGGCACGATCGTCTACGCCGTGCCCGGCCATCCGATGGTGGCCGAACGGAGCGTCCAACTGCTGCGCGAACGCGCCCCGAACCTCGGACTCGAGCTTCGCCTGATCGGCGGGGAAAGCTTCCTGGACGAAGCTTTCGTCCGGCTGGGCTTCGATCCGATCGAAGGCTTCCAGCTGCTCGACGCCTCCGATCTGACCCGCGAGCAGCTGCGTCCGCGCCTGCACACGGTCATCGGACAAGTCTATGACGCGTTCACCGCTTCCGACGTCAAGCTGTCGCTCATGAACGTGTACCCGGACGATTACCCGGTCGTCGTGGCGCAGTCGCTCGGCATCCCGGACCAAGAGCGGATCCTTACCGTCCCGCTGCATGAGTTGGATCGGCTCGAACGCTACGGCAATCTCACGATGGTATACATACGCGCGGATCGGGACGACCGCCTGCGCCGGAAATCGTTCGAACGGCTGCACGAGATCGTGGGCATCCTGCGGAGCCCCGAAGGCTGCCCGTGGGACCGCGAACAGACGCACCGGTCCATCCGCAAAAATTTCATCGAAGAAACGTACGAAGCCGTCGAAGCGCTCGACAACGACGATCCCGACAACATGAAGGAGGAATTCGGCGACGTCATCCTCCAGGTGCTGCTGCACAGCCAGATGGAGGAAGAGACGGGCACCTTCGACGTTTTCGACGTGCTGGCGGAGCTGAACGACAAGCTGATTTTCCGCCATCCCCACGTGTTCGGCGGGGAGAACGCCCAAGATGCCGAGGAGGCGCTCAAAAACTGGGAGCAGATGAAGGCGGAGGAAAAGCGGCGCAAAGGCGCGTCCGAGCGGACCTCGGTGCTGGACGGCATCCCGAAAGACCTTCCGGCGCTGCCCCGCGCGTACAAGCTCCAGAAGAAGGCGGCGGGCGGCGGCTTCGACTGGCCCGATCTGTCCGGCGTTTTCGACAAGATCGAGGAGGAGCTGAAAGAACTTCGGGAGGCGGCAGCGAACGAATCGGAGGAACGCCGCGCGGAAGAGCTGGGCGATCTCTTGTTCGCCGTCGTGAATGCCGCGAGATTCCTGAAGGCGGATCCGGAAGAAGCGCTGGCCCGCACGAACCGCAAATTCTCCTCCCGGTTCCGCTATATCGAAGAGAGACTGCGTATAAGCGGAAGAACTTTTGACGAGACTGATTTAGTAGAGATGGAAGAATGGTGGCAGGAAGCCAAAGTACGCCCGGAGTAACGCTCAGCGGCGCCCAGGGGTGGTTCTGAAGTCCCGTATTCGGCACATTTCTCGCAATTTCCGCCTGTTTCGAGAAAAATTTTGTTCAGCCGGCAGGATTTTTTTAGCAAAGAGCAGAATAGTAAACTTCGTGCTTCATCAATCAAACGCCGCGGCCCATAGGCGCCGGGCGAGGAATCCAAACGATGACTTAGGAGGAATTCAAGCAATGGCGAACAAAACCGATCTGATCAACAACATCGCAAGCAAGACCGGCCTGACCAAGAAAGACGTCGAATCCGTTCTGAACGGCTTCCTGGGTGAAGTCGAAAGCGCGCTCGCGAAAGGCGACAAAGTGCAGCTGATCGGCTTCGGCACTTTCGAAACCCGTTCCCGTTCCGGCCGCGTAGGCCGCAACCCGCAAACCGGCAAATCCATCACGATCCCGGCTTCCAAAGTTCCGGCTTTCAAAGCAGGCAACAAGCTGAAAGACGCCGTAAAGTAATTCATGCGTCTCGATAAGTTTTTGAAGGTGTCGCGCCTCATTAAGCGCCGCACCGTCGCGAAGGACGTGTCCGATCAAGGGCGCGTCCTTCTCAACGGTAGAGAGGCTAAACCGGCCGCAGACGTCAAGCCGGGGGACGAGCTCGAAATCCAGTTCGGCCAGCGGATCGTGACGGTGCGGGTTGAGAGGCTGTCGGAGTCGGCGAAGAAGGAAGACGCGGAGGGCATGTACACGGTGCTCAAGGAAGAGTACCGCAAGCCGGACGGTCCGGCCTTTCCCTGACTGCGGGAAAACGTGTATAATCGAATCGCGAGAGGACGCCGCTGAGGAAGCGGCGTTTTGCATCTTATCAGGACCGAGGAGGAAAGATCGGGTGGAGAACCGCGATTGGGAACTGTGGGTCGGAGCGTACGCGTCCGCCGATCAGGCCGGAATCACCCGGCTTACGCTGAATGGCGCGACGGGCGAAATCACGAAAACGAACGAGTACGGCGGGATCGAAAATCCGTCTTTTCTGGCGTTGAATCGTGCGGGAAACGTCCTGTATGCGGTCAGCGAGACGATGGAGGTCGAAGGTCAGCCCGGCGGGCGGATGATCGCCTACCCGGTAGATCCGCAGACGCGGAAGCTCTCGGATGGATGGGAACGGCTGACCCATGGAGCGGCGCCCTGCCATGTCTCGCTGGACCCGGACGAGCGCTGGCTGGCGGTGGCCAACTATTTCGGCGCGGCGGTCACGCTGTATCCGCTGGAGCCCGGCGGCAAGCCGGGGGACGCGATGGTGCGGCTCCGCCATGCGGGCTCCGGACCGCACAAGGCGCGCCAAGAGATGCCTCATCCCCACTCGGCGGTTTTCCATCCGAAGGACGGAAAGTTCCTGTACGTTCCCGATCTGGGATTGGACCGGGTCATGATCTACGGGAAAGGAGAGGACGGCGTCGACTGGTCGTCGGCCGGGGCCGCCGCGCTGGCTCCGGAGGACGGTCCCCGGCACCTGGCTTTCCATCCCGACGGGCAGACGATGTTCGTCGTGAACGAGCTCAGCGGCAGCGTCACCCGGTTCGTCTTGGGCGGCGAGCCGGGCAAGCCGGAACGCCGGGAGACCGTGACGACCTTGCCGCCGTCGTTCCGAGGCGAGAACACGTGCGCGGAAATCGCGGTTTCTCCGGACGGGAGATTCGTCTACGCCTCCAACCGGGGTCATGACAGCATCGCCGTGTTCCGGTTGGACGAAGAGGGAGCGCTCTCGCCCGCCGGCCACGTGTCTACGCGGGGGCGGACGCCCCGGCATTTCGCCGTCACGCCGGACGGGTCATGGCTGATCGCGGCGAACCAGGATTCGGATTCGCTCGTCCTGTTCCGCATCGAGCCGGAGTCGGGGCTCCCGATCTTTCACGGCGTC
The DNA here is from genome assembly GCF_029360585.1 of Cohnella caldifontis. Taxonomy (GTDB): domain Bacteria; phylum Bacillota; class Bacilli; order Paenibacillales; family Paenibacillaceae; genus Cohnella; species Cohnella caldifontis. The sequence goes on from NZ_JAQZSJ010000021.1 coordinate 37,478, forward strand.
CAAGCGAACATCGGCAAGCCGGTCTGCGTTAGGATCAACCCGGGCCCGCGCTGAAGCGCGGGCCTTTGCAGTTCTGACGACAGCCGCCGCCGTCGTGCTGAAAAAAAGGTTTGACGGGAATACTACTTGATGTTAGTATGGTAGACATTCCTATTAATCCTATCGGATTTATCTGAAAGGGGTCTGCAACATGAAAAAGCTTAACGTTACGATTTTGCTCCTTCTGGCGTTCGCCGTGGTGCTGGGGGCATGCGGCAAAAGAAATGACGAAAGTCAAGGGGCGGCGTCTCCGTCGGTTTCTCCGTCGGCGCCGGCATCCGCGAGCGCACCCGCGGCAAACGCTTCGCTGCTGGACACGATCAAGGCGAACGGCACGATCCGCATCGGCACGGAAGGCACTTACGCGCCGTTCACTTTCCACGACAAGGACGGCAAGCTGACCGGCTTCGACGTGGAGATCGCCGAAGAAGTCGCCAAACGTCTCGGCGTGAAAGCCGAGTTCATCGAGACCAAATGGGACGGCATGTTCGCCGGCTTGGACGCCAAACGTTTCGACGCCGTGGCGAACGAAGTGTCGATTCGCGACGACCGCAAGGAGAAGTACGACTTTTCGAATCCGTACATCGTGTCCAAAGCCGTGCTTATCGTGCACCAAGACAACAACGATATCAAGAAGTTGGCCGATCTGAAAGGCAAAAAAGCCGGCCAGTCGCTGACCAGCAACTTGACCGACATCGCCAAAGCGAACGGCGCGGAAATCGTGCAGACGGAAGGCTTCAACCAAGCGATCGAACTGCTGCTGTCCAAGCGCATCGACGCCACGGTAAACGACGGCCTGTCCTTCCTCGATTTCAAGAAGCAGCAGCCGAACGCTCCGATCAAGATCGTCGACGAGACGTCCGACGCTTCCGAAAGCGGCTTTCTGTTCAACAAGGGCAACCCCGAGCTGGTCGACGCCGTCAACAAGGCGTTGGACGCCATCAAGGAAGACGGAACGTACCTGCGCATTTCCGAGAAATATTTCGGCGCCGACGTATCCAAGTAAAGGACGATCCCCATGACCGAACGCCAGTGGCAAATTGCCCAGGATTCGCTGCTACCCCTGCTTAAAGCGGGGGTAGCTTTTACCATTCCGCTCGCCTTGATCTCTTTCGCGCTGGGTCTTCTCGTAGCCGTGCTGACGGCGATCTTCCGGCTGTACGGACCGAAACCCTTGCAGTGGCTCATGCAGTTTTACGTATGGATCATCCGCGGAACGCCGCTGCTCGTCCAATTGTTCATCATTTTCTTCGGACTCCCGCGGGCGGGCATTATTTTAGACCCTTATCCGGCGGCGGTGATCGGCTTCACGCTCAGCGTAGGAGCGTACGGTTCCGAGACGGTTCGCGCGGCGATCCTGTCCGTTCACAAAGGACAATGGGAGGCGAGCTATGCGCTGGGCATGACCCGGTGGCAGGCGCTTCGGCGCACCGTACTGCCCCAAGCGGCGCGCGTGGCGACGCCGACGCTCGCCAGCGCGTTCATCAGTCTCGTGAAGGACACTTCGCTCGCTTTTACGGTGACCGTGCCGGAAATGTTCCAGAGATCCCAGCAGATCGTCTCCACCACTTACGAACCGCTGGTGCTTTACGTGGAAGTCGCGTTGATCTATCTGCTGTTCAGCTCCGTTCTCTCTTTCGGCCAATCCCGTTTGGAGAAACATTTCGACCGTTATCATACCCGCTAGGAGGCTGCCGGCATGCTAACCGTAACCCAACTTCGCAAATCGTTCGGCAGCGCCGCCATACTGGACGGCATCGATCTCCGCCTAGAGAAAGGCAAAGTTCTCGTCATCATCGGACCGTCCGGCTCGGGCAAGACGACGCTGCTGAGGTGCATCAATCTGCTTGAAACCCCGACGGAAGGGGCGATCGCGGTCGGGGACCTCGAGCTTTCGTTCGCGCCGGGCAAGAGGCAGAGAAAAGCGGATGTTCTCGCCATGCGGCAGCGCACGGGCATGGTGTTCCAAAGCTACAACCTGTTCCCGCACCGGACCGCGGCGGAGAATATCATGGAAGGCCTCATCACGGTGCGCAAAGCGGACAAGCAGCAAGCCCGCGTCCGGGCGACAAAGCTGCTCCGGAAGGTCGGGCTGGAGGATAAGGCCGATCTCTATCCGCACCAGCTCTCCGGCGGCCAGCAGCAGCGGATCGGGATCGCCCGCGCGATCGCCATGGATCCGGACTTGCTGCTGTTCGACGAACCGACTTCGGCGCTGGATCCCGAGCTTGTCGGGGAAGTGCTCAAGGTCATGCGGGCGCTGGCCGCGGAAGGCCGCACGATGGTCGTCGTCACGCACGAAATGAAGTTCGCCGAGGAAGCGGCCGATCAGGTCGTTCTCATGGACAAAGGCCGCATCGTGGAACAAGGAACGCCGGCCGAAGTGCTGCGCGAATCCGGCAACGAACGGACGAGAGCGTTCCTGTCGCGATTGCGCCAATAAGTCCAAGCCCGGTTCTAAACCCGTATCTCCCCCCATATGTTAGTTCCATAAGGAGGGGGACGGGCATGGAACACGGCAAGGGCGCGAAGCATCAGGAAATCCGCATGTTGAACCGCAAGACGCTGGAGATTACCGGCGTCAGCAACGTCGAGAGCTTCGATAACGAAGAGTTTCTGCTGGTCACGGAGTGCGGGTTTCTCGCGGTGCGCGGCCAGAATTTGCATATGAAAAACTTGAGCCTGGAGCAGGGGCTCGTCGCCATCGAGGGCACGGTCCATTCCCTGGTGTACCTCGACGGATCCGGCGCGGGCAAATCCAAGGGTCTGTTCGGGAAGCTGTTCAAGTGAACGCGGCGGCCCAATGGTCGACGATCGGCTGGATGGTCGCCTGCGGCCTTGCGATGGGGCTCGTCTTCGACCTCTACCGCGTCGTCTCCCACAAGTTCCGGATTCCGCGCTGGCTGCTGCCCGCTTTGGATTTGATCTACTGGGCCGCGGCTACGGTCGTCGTGTTCCGCGTGCTGCTCGGCCACAACCACGGGGAAGTCCGATTGTACGTCTTCCTGGGCCTCGGAATCGGCGTTACCGGATATTTCGGCCTTTTCAGCCCGCGGGTCCTGAAAATTTTCGCGCGCCTGCTGGACGCCGGAGCCCGTTTGGCGGCATGGATTTGGAAAACGTTCCGGATCGTGATCGTGGCGCCGGTCATGATGCTCGTCCGCCTGCTTGCCAAATTGCTGGACATCCTGTTCCTCGTTACGGCGGCGATCCTGCTCTGGACCGGACGTTTGCTGCTGATTCCCCTCCGCCCGGTCGGCCGTTACATGTGGGAAAAGCTGCTGCCGGCGAGGAAGAAAGCGCGGTCCTGGCTCGATGCCGCGAAGCGCTGGAGGGACAAGCTGAAGGCCGCCTGGGACCTGTTCCGCAAAAAGTGATCCGCCGCACGGAATCTCGACACGTTTCGAAGCGGTCCTGCCGCGGAATATGGATCGGAAGAATTATATTTTTCCCGTCCCAAAGTATGCTATAATGTTCCCGTCCCACAGACTTCGCGGGAAAGGAGCACTCGGACATGTCATCCCGCCAGGCCGCGGCAGCATCGCCGACGTCGATCGGCGCGCGCAGAAGACTGCGCCTGCTCATGATCGTCATGGTCGTCTTCATGAGTTGGGCCGCCTATACGTTGGTCAATCAACTCGGACAAATCAATGATCGCCGGGCGGAGTACCGGGAATCCGCGAAGAAGCTGTCCGAGGCGCAAGCGAAGAACGAAGCGCTCAAGCAGGAGGTTTCCCGCTTGAACGATCTCGAATATATCGGGCAAATCGCCCGTAAAGAGCAAGGAATGGGGCTGCCGGGCGAAAGGCCGATCCAAATCGAGAAATCCGCGCCTTAACGCCCGACCTGCCCCGTCTGACGGGATATTCGCCGGTTGACCTTGCTTTCCGCAGTCGGTTATAATCGGCATAACCGAACCCGAATGGTTCGGCCACACTCAGTTCAGGGAGGAACATCGGTTTTTATGGCCATCGAAGTGGGCGCTAAAATGGAGGGCAAGGTGACCGGGATCACGCATTTCGGAGCATTCGTGGATCTGTCGGGCGGCGTTACGGGGCTCGTCCACATCTCCGAAGTCGCGGATAGCTATGTCAAAGACATTCACGAGCATCTGAAGGTCAATGACATTGTCACGGTCAAAGTCATCAACGTGGATCAGAATGGAAAGATTGGATTGTCCATCCGGCAGGCCGTAGACAAACCGCCTGAACAACAGCAGCAGCCTTATTCGCGCGGACCTCGCGGCGACCGGGGCGGCCGGCCTTTCAAAGGAGGCGGCGGTGGTCGCGCTTCTTTCGAGGATAAGGTGAGCCGGTTCCTCAAGGACAGCGAGGAACGTATCTCCTCCCTGAAGAAAAGCACCGAATCCAAGCGTGGCGGCCGAGGCGGGCGCCGCTCGTAATATACATCCTTAACGCAAAACCGGACCTGAGGGTCCGGTTTTTTTTGACTTATCAGAACTGATAACGATTCGGGGTGAAGTCATGCTCCATCCCTTTCTTAGAGCGACCAGACGCCGGCTGCCCCATTCGTTGAGGCGGTAAGGCTAACGGACACAGCGGACGTTATGCGGGTCGCTCCTCGGCAAAGCGCATTGTAACGGACACAGTTGCGCTTATTGGGGAAAAACCCCAAATATATCCGTAACAGGTTACGGATAAGGGCCGCTGTGTCCGTTACGATTTGAAAATGAGGGAATTTGATCCAATAGCGGCTGCGGTGTCCGTTAGAATCGGAACCCGTAACGGGAAGGATGGGGATTCGGTGAAAAACGTTACCGCATGGGCAGGAAGGCGGGATCAACCATGACCAAGAGCAAGCGGTAGTGGGATTGACCTCGCATGGAAGGTCTCCCATCCAACGAATCGCCCATACCCGATGTCCGCCTGGCAAACCTGAACGCACGGCCTTCCGACAAGGAAGGTNTGGGATTGACCTCGCATGGAAGGTCTCCCATCCAACGAATCGCCCATACCCGATGTCCGCCTGGCAAACCTGAACGCACGGCCTTCCGACAAGGAAGGTCCGGGCGTTTTTTCTTATGCTAGAAGGAGGTTCTGCACGTCTTGCAAGAAAGCGCGGCTCCGAACTCGGAGCCGCGCCTAATTGCGTTTATTCGGGTTTGCCGGCGGTGATTAAGCCGGAAGGTTGCTCAAGGTTGCCAGCATCGCGAACAGGTGGGGCCCGAAGCCTTCCGACGGCTCGCCGGACGGCATGTTGACCTCGATCCGGTATCCGGTTCCGCCGACCTCTTTCACGATGACTTCCTGCGTCAGCTTGTCGTTGCTGCCGAACAGCAGCAACGCGGCTCCGCCCAACGAAGGATTGATCTCGGCGTCTTTCAGTTCCCGGACATCCCCGACTTTGGAAAGCTTGTCTTCGGCCGCTTTTTTGATTTCGTCCAGCTTGTAGCCGTCCGGCAGCTTCTCGATCTTGGCGTAGTAGTTCTTGTCGACGTTCATCGTAAGCAAGCCGAGCTTGGAATCGAAGCTGAAAATATCAAATACGTAGAGCGCGTAGCCTGGACCTTCGGCCAGATTGGCGGTCTTCTTCTCCGCGTTGCCTTCCAGGGTCAGCGAAAGCTCCTTCGCGGCGGGCAAGTCCGCTTCCGCGGCATTTCCTTGTGCGGGCGCCGGACTGCTGTCCGCCGCAGTTTCCTCGGCAGCCGACGGGCTGAGGGACGGATTGGCCGAGGCGGATGGACTGGCCGAAGCGGATGGATTGGGCGAGGCCGAAGGCACGGCTCCTTGAGAGTCCTCCGACGATTTGCCGCAAGCGGTCAATCCGGCAGCGAGCACGGTTGCCGCTAACAGAATGGTCCATTTTCTCGTTGCGTGTTTCATTTCGAACACCTCCGTCCCTATAAACGGGAGGCAGAAGCAAATGTTGCAGATGAAAAATTTTTTCGGCGGCGGCCGCCATTCGGGCTGATCCGGCAGGGACGCGCGGATGTCGTCTGTTTTCGGAGGCGGCGGCGCCGTCGGATGGGCGCGGTTTTGCTCGGGATGGGGCTTGCTCGCCGCGGGAACGTATTTTCCCGTCCGAATGGAAATTCGGCGGCGGGCCGCGGGTTTCGCCGTTCACGAATCGCGTCGCCAAGGCGGTACGGACCCTGTCGGAAAAAACTTTCGCCCGGGTGGCGCCTTCTGACAAACTTCCTTGGAGCCCGCCCCTATAATAAAAGGCACATTCATTATGGAGATTGGGGTGTGCAGCATGGACAAGTCGTCCGTCGTACCTTTCATTCCTCGTCCGGGCCGTGAAGATCGGGAAGCTGCAGAGGAGAAGAAGGGATGGCTGGCCAGACGGAAAAAGCGGAAAGCGGCGGGGGCCTCGCCGGGGCGGCTTCAGCGCCTTGGACAAGCCTTCGCGGAGCAACGTTGGATTTGGCTGACGGTTCTGATGGGTTTTTTGCTGGGGCGGGCGGAACTGGTGGAAGGCATCGCGCCGTTCGCGGCCGCGTTTTTCGGGGTCGTGCTCTACGTGCGGAGAGAAGCGGCGTTCTGGGCGGCGGCTTCGCTCATCGCGGGGAGTTTCTGGGCTCCGGATCCGTCCCCGGCGGTCGTCGTCGCGGAGATCGGCGTCCTGTATTTGCTCTTCCGGGGATTGGAGATCTACGAAAAAGCGGACTTGTCCCACGCGCCGGTCGTCGTCTTCGCTTCGGACTTGCTTGTTCGGCTGTTTGACGTCGTGCTGGAAGACAAACCGACCTGGATGCCCTATGTCTGGACGGCCGTGGAAGCGGGTCTGGCTTTCGTGCTGACGATGCTGTTCGTCCATGCGCTGCCGCTTCTGAACCGGACGAAGAAGTCGGTCCAACTCAAGCAGGAGGAGTGGATCGGCGTGCTCATTCTCGCGGCCTGCCTGCTGATCGGCATGACCGGGTGGTCCGTGTACGGGGTCGGCGCGACGGACGTTCTGGTCCGGTTCGTCGTCGTACTGGCGGCATTCGTGGGCGGCGCTTCCCTCGGCACCTCCGCGGGGGTGGTCGCCGGCATGATGGTGACCTTGTCCGATTTGGGCGCCGCCGGCGAGATCGGCATGCTCGCCCTCGGAGGACTCATGGCCGGCATCCTGCGCGAAGGAGGCAAGGCCGCGTCCGTATTCGGCCTCGTGCTCGGGTCGTCGGTACTCTCCCTTTTCGCCTCGTCACCCGCCGATACGATGTCCGCCGCTTGGGCCGCCGTTGCCGGTTCGGTGTTGTTTCTTTTGCTGCCCCGGCGTTTCATCGACTCTATATCAAAATATGTGCCGGGTACCCCCCATTATGCGCAAAACCAGAGAGAGTACGCGCAAAAAGTTCGCGACCTGACGGCCGAGCGGGTGGCGCGGTTCTCCGAGGTGTTCCGGCAGCTGTCGGGCAGCTTCCGCCAAATCACCGAAGCATCGGGCGAACAGGCGGAGCAGAACCGGGACTTCGACCACTTCTCGAACGCCGTCCGCGAGAAGGCTTGCGCCACCTGCCATCGGAGGAGCATGTGCTGGGACACGCAGTTTTTCCAGACCTATAAGCTGATGACGGACATGATGGGCGCGGTGGCGGACAAGCCCGGCATCCAAGCCGCGGACATTCCGAAAAGCTGGACGCGGATGTGCGTCAAGACGCCGCAGGTGCTCGATATTTTGAAACGGGAATATGAGCTCTACCGGCACGACCTGCATTGGCGCCGCCAGCTTCAGGATAGCCGCTTCCTCGTGGCGGACCAGCTGTCCGGCGTGTCCCAGGTCATGGACGACCTCGTTAAGGAAATCCGGCGCGAAGCCCAGCAGATGGAGCACCAGGAGACCCAAATCCGGGAAGCGATCGACCGTCTGGGGCTGGCCGTTCAAACCATAGATATCATCAGTCTGGAGGAGGGACGAATCGAGATCGAATTGGTCCACGCGTTTCGGACCGGCTATGACGAGTGCCGCAAAATGATCGCGCCGCTGCTGTCCGAAATCTTGGGCGAGACCGTCAGCGTGCAGCAGGAGAGGAGCGGGGATCCCGCGCCGCACCTGACGACCGTCGTGTTCGCTTCGGCGAAGGCGTACGAGGTGGAGACCGGCGTGGCCGGGGCGGCGAAGGACGGGGACTTGCTGTCGGGAGACAGCTTCACGATCACGGAGCTGGCGACCGGCAAATTCGCGGTGGCGCTCAGCGACGGGATGGGCAACGGCGCCCGGGCGAGAATGGAGAGCAGCTCGGCTTTGTCGATGCTGGAACGGCTGCTGCAGTCCGGCATCGACGAGAAGCTGGCGGTCAAGTCGGTCAATTCGGTGCTGCTGCTGCGCTCCCCCGAAGAGACGTTCGCCACGATCGACCTGGCGGTGATCGACTTGTATTCCGCCCACGCGACGCTGCTCAAAATCGGCTCCACGCCGAGCTTCATCAAACGGAACGGAGAGGTGATCCCGGTCGCGGCGGGCAACCTGCCGATCGGCATCCTGCAGGACATCGAGATCGACCTGCTGCAGGTGCAGCTGCTGCCCGGCGACACGCTGATCATGATGACCGACGGGGTGCTGGATGCTCCCGGCCACGCCATCAACAAAGAGCTGTGGATGAAGCGGGTCCTGCAGGAGATCGAGACCGACGATCCGCAGGAGCTGGCCGACGAGCTGCTGGATACCGCGCTGAAGCAGAATCCGGGAGGGATTCGCGACGACATGACGATCGTGGTGTCGAAAATCACGCGCCGCCAGCCGGAATGGGCCGCCTTCCGGTTCCCCGGCCTCGGCCGGGTGGAGCGCCCGAGGACGGTGAGCTAAGGATGGGCGGGGAAGATTCGGAAACCGGTCCCGCCTTAGATCGCAATCGATCGGTTTACCGTCAAGCGGTCGTCTCGCAGCAGCGTGGCCTACTTTCCGACGCTATGACATGACAACGCGATCCTTCAGAATCGGCTGTATGGCTCTGCGCGGCCGTCTCCTGAAGGATCGCGTATCAGGATGGCTGAAGCACGATTAATTCGGTAAAGCCACCGAATGCCTTAGCCATTCGTTTGGTACATCACTTTTCCGGGAGAAAGGGGCTGGACAGTTAGGACGATGCTTTAAGGGCTGACCCAAATGCGGTCCACGTCCATCCAGCCGTAAAATTTGCCGATTTTGATTTGGTTGTTGCCGGCCGTTAAGGGTATCTCTCCGAAATCCAACGTTTCGAACCCGTCCGTCTCGGGAAAAACCTGGTACACGTCCGTTCCGCTGTTGATGTTGACGATTTGGGTCTTCTCCTCCACGGCCGCGTACCTTATTTTCAAGCGGTAAGTCCCGGTTATCGGAACCGTTACGTCAAAGGAAATACAATCGCCGTTCTCATCGAATGAACCCGCTTCTACGTACCCGGTGCCTGAAGCCTCCGGCTTCGAGTTCGCGACGGATACGCCCGTCAAGTCCGCATTCTCGGCTTCGTACAACGCGCCAAGGCTGGGAGGAAGCGTCGTCGCGATCAGGGTATTGCTGGACGCGGTCTCTTCGTTTGCTTGATCGAATGCTCGAACCGTAAAAGAATAAGGTACGGATGGATCCAGTCCGGATACCATGTAAGAGGTCAAAGCCCCGCTTGTCGAGCCGATGAGCTTGGTTCCCCTGTAGATCCGGTAGCCGGCAACGCTGGAGGTGTCGGAAGGCGCCGTCCACGCCAATTCAACGGCTGATTCCGTCACCGACGGCGAATTCAGACCGGAGGGCGCGCGGGTATCCGGTTCGAGCTGAATGCGGTCCACGTCCATCCAACCGTAAAATTTGCCGATGGTGATCGTGTTGTTGCCGGCGTTCAGCGAAACATCGCCCACGTTCAAGCTTTCGAAGTAGTTATCCGTTCCCGGAAATACCACGAACGATTCCGTTCCGCCGTTAACGGATACAATCTGGGTTTTGTTTTCTCCGGCGGCATATCGGACTTTGAGGATGTAAGGACCCGAAGAAGGAACCTGTACCGTAAATTCGATTCGATCGCCCGAACCGTCAAAGCTGCCTGCATCCACGTAGCCGGTTCCCGAAAACTCCGGCTTCGAGTCGTTCGTGCTCACGCCGGTTAACGCCGCGTTCTCCGCTTCGGAGATCCACCCTGCCGATGGTTCGTTCGTGGTCACGGACAACACGTTGCTGGCGGCGGAGAGATGTCCCCTGGCATCGATTGCCCTGACCTTGAAATCGTAGGTGATGGAGGGATCCAGCGCAGTTGCCGTATATGACGTGGAGCCGTTCGTTTCGCCTATGAACTTCGCCCCTCTATAAATTCGATATCCGGTCACGCCCCGGTTGTCGGTCGAGGAGTTCCAGGACAAATTCACGGACGTATCCGTCGTAGACGACGATAGGAGGTTCGAGGGGGCAGTCGGCGCTTCATTGTCGGACGCGACAACGATACGGTCCGCCGTAACCGAATACCCGCCGGACGAGGAATGTTTCGTTCCTTTCACCCGGATTCTGAGCGTGTGCAGTCCGTCGTTCATTTGGGCACTCGACCAAATCAACGTATTGTCGGCTGGAACACCGGCGTAATAATCGACATCCGTCTCCGGTCCGCCGTCGATGGAAACCGCGGCGATTCCGCGATTCGGTGCCTTAGAGCCGTATAAGGAAACCTGGGTCCCCCTAAATTCAATCTCGGTCGCCGCATCCGTTTCCGCGCTTTCATGCTCCGAACCCTTGTATTTCCCCGTTCCTGCAAGGTTGTTCCAATTTCCCGAGTATTTGAAGTAGTGCAGTCCGGTTCCGGTCCAAGCATCATCGACCGTTGTGGAATCTCCGGTTTTGAAAGTGCCGATCTGGGTCTCGTTCTGGTTGAGAATGCGGGGATTGCCATAGAAATCCCGTACGTCTTCGGCTGAATTGTTTCCGGTTAGAAACTGAGCCCACACGACCGCGTAAGTCCACATGGGTTGGGCCGCCAGTACGGCAGGTGAAGGTAATTCCCCCACTTCGGCCAAAGCAATCGGCTTGCCGTCCGCAAGATCGAGCAGATCATCATATTGGCTCGTGCTATAGGAATTGAAGTACACGTCGGCCGTTAGAACGTCGACATAACCGCTGCCCGGAAAGAAGTCGGCGTACGCAGGGCTGCCGGCATATTGGTAGTTCACGTTCCATACCCAGATCAAATTGTCTAGATTCATCGTATTCACGTACCGGTCATACATGATTTGATACAGCTTTTTGGAATAGACGGGATTTCCGCCCCACCAGAACCAGCTCCCGTCCATTTCATGGAAAGGGCGCCACAGAACCGGAACATGGGCGTTTTTCAGTTCCGTCAAATACGGCACCGCTTCGTCGATCCTTGAAATGAAACTGTCGTACAGGCTGGTGCCCGGCGTCGTGATATCCTGCCACTGTTGGTCGGTCAACGAAGCCCCTTGCACGCCGGGGTCCCAATCGCACGGCGAGCTGACAGTGGGGGCGCACATGTGCCAGGTCAATGCGACCAAGCTGCCTTGATTCCACTTCGAGATCGCTTCCTCGACCATCGCGTCTCGATTATACATGGTGTCGTTGTGTCCGACGACGCCGAATCCCAGGTCCGTGGACCAGACCGCGGGAGATTGATCGGTGAGATCGTTTACGGCATTGAAGTAGCGGGTTTGATTTCCGGAATAGTCGTGCTGGCCGGACAACATGTTCGTGCCGGAGATCTCATCGAGATAGTTGAGCAGCGTCCTTGCCTCCAGCGATGCGTCCGGATTCACGGGGGCCGCAGCCGAAACCGCAGGGGAGCGCCAAAATGGCAAAGCGCAAATCGCCGTTGCCATCACCAGCAAAGGCCAAAATTTTCTCATTCTTTCATCCTCCCATTATTCATTCGAAACTCCGTCCTAACGGGGGGCCCCTAAATTCAGTATAGGAAAGATGGACATCGCTTGCCATTGGAATATATATCGCTTCCCTGTGCGCGATATCGCACGGATCAACGTTTGCGGAATGCGGCAGGCGCGGTCGATAGCGTAATCAGCAGCATGACCGCTCCGCAAACCGGCACGATTCCTCCCGGCATCCATGCAGGGCCGTTCCCCGATCCTTGCATGAGTTGTCCGCCAAGCACGGGTCCCAAGAAACCGGCAAGCCCGGTCACGGAATAAAACACGGCGATGTAAATCGGCCGTTCCCGCTGCGGCGTCCCATTGATCAAGTACCGGAAAATCATCAGATTATAACCGCCGAAGCCTATTCCTAGTAATCCATGGGAGATGATGAGAACGGGCAAGTCGGACGGTCGGCCGACCCCTGCCCAAATCAGGGCGGACAAAGCCATGATCACGAAACTTCCGTATAGCAGCGAGTACTCCGAGCGTCTGTTGCTGAGTACTCCCCACAGATAGGAGCTGACCATGATAGCCGCGTTGTATAGGATGGTGATGTTGGCGACGGCGCCGTAACTTAACGAATAACGGTCCAGCATGAGATAATTGAAAAAAGGGACCGAGGCTTGATACACGAAGAAATACGAGAACAGAAACATAAGCGCGGATCGGAAGCGGGTGTCCCGAAACGGCTGCAGGAAAAGTCTCCACGACATGCCCGTTTCAGACGGCAAGAACGGCGGGTTCGGATGACGAATCAGTTCCCAGGTGCTCCAAACCACGCAGATCGCGCATATCGAGAAGAGAAGCGCAAAGCCCTCCAACCCGGGAACCCCTCTCAGCACGAGTCCGCTGATCCACAACGAGAAGCAGACGGCAGACCATACGAAAGCATTGCGTTTGCCGAAAAACCGGCCTTGGATGTCATGGGGCACGATATCGGCGATCATACTCGTCCATACGATCGCTCCGGCTTGGCCTAGAAGAAAGGTGGTCAGGGTGATTACCGCGTAAGCGATAAACCAGAACTTCTCCGGAAAGAGCAGGGGAATCAAACCGACCGTCACCCATATCGCCCGCGCCACCGAGAGAAACAGAAGCGTCCAAGCCCGCCGGTTCCGCCAACGCTGCATGCCGAATGCGACGGCGATCTGAATAAGGAAAGCGAGTTGCGGAATGGCGGCAATGATGCCGATTTGAGCGGAGTTAAAGCCTAAATAAAGCAGATAGGCCGTCTGAACGGCGCCGCCCAGAATCGTAAAGTGAATGCCGGAGCCAACGCCTTCGCGGATGGAGGCGCGAAGCGCTTTGGTCACGGAATCGCCGGAGTCTCTCACGGAACTTCAACTCCATGACGTCCGATAACGGTATTGTTCGAACGCCTTCCCGATCGGATTTCCGATTCCTTGGTTAAGTCGGGCGGCCGTCGGTACGCTGCCATGTAACCGAAGCGATTCTTCCACAACGCCGCCCATCACCGGTTCGTACAGCGGCAATTCGATCGGAATACCGTCGAACCGTTCCCAGAGGGCGGCCGCGAAACGGTCATACATCAATCGGGTGCCTTTCCAGACGCTGCCGCCCAAGGAGACGGTCAGCGTCCTCAGTTCCGGATGCTTTCGGATCAAGGAAGCCGCAAGCTTCCCCAAGTCCTCTCCGGCTTTCTCCATGATCGAGACCGCCGCGGCATCCCCCCCGTTCGCCGTCTCCGCCACGACCGGCGCGAGGGAGGCGACCGCTCCTCGCAAGGAAGGTGAGCGGTATAATTTTGCCGGTAGTTCCTCAAGACGGTCGATGCCGAAATGGCGAATGACAGCGGAGGTTAACCCCGTCGTCGGACCTCGCTCCTCCAAGTGGCGGATAGACGCTTGTATCGCTTGTCGGCCGATGTCGCAGCCGCTGCCTTCATCCCCGATCCAACTTCCCCAACCGCCCATCGTCACCTCGCGGCTTCCGTCGATCCCGAAGACGACCGATCCGGTTCCCGCAAGCACCGCAATCCCGGTTCTACCGAGTAGACCCGCGCGAACGGCCGCTCCGCCCTCGCTGAGATGCACGATTTCCCCGATCTCGGAGACTTGACTTAACGTCCGCAGAAAGCAGTCCGCCGCTCCCAGGGCCGTTAAGTAAAGACGGTCCACGGTTTTTCCGCCGCAGACTCGCAGGCAAGGCTCCAGACACTCCCTGACATTCGATTCGATCGCCGCGGCGGAATCGAAATTCGCGTTCGCGCCGCCGCCCGTACCGGTGGCCGCCAACTGAAAGCTTTCGTCGAATAACAACGCGCGCATTTTGGTTCCGCCGCTCTCAATGCTGAGCCTGAATCCCATACCGGCAAACTCCTTTTTCAGATTTCCTCGAACGGGCTCCAGCCGCCTTCGTAACGCGCATTGTGCGTGAACAGCACGCCTTCGCGCAGCCGCTTTAACGTTCGAGCCGCCGGCACATGTTCCGTTAGCTGCGTGAGTCCGAACGCGCGAATATCGCGGTCAAGCCGGTCGATTTCTTCCTCTCGGCCCGGCAGTCCCGGGGGTTGCTGCGCCAGCTTGGCAACGCGGATGGGGAGCCTGGCTATGCGCAGCCTCCGCACGAACTGGTCGTCCTCCGCCGCACGTTCGGCAAGGTCGAAGCACTCTTCCGCCAAAGCCAAAATATCGGCGGTCAGGTACTCGGCATCCGGTCGATCGTAAATGCTGGCGTGCAATCCATCGCGATGGACCCGTTCGGCAAGAGCGTCGATATACTTCCGGAGATAGAGACCCCCTTGGCCGTAATAACCTGCAAGGAATTCGTCGATCAAGAACCGTTCGTCCGCTTGGGGATTCCACAATAATTTCGATAATACGTACATTCGCAGTTCAGCGAATTCGCCGCCGCCGCCTTCCGCGTAGCTTCCTTGCTCGAAAACCCCTTTCACGTTGTTGCGGGCGAACAATCGAAGATTAGGTCCTAGTACGCCGAGATTGGGAAACGGGGATACGTAATAGGCGAAATTCGCCACGTAATCCCATACGTAAAGTCGGTTGCAAATACGACCCCAAGCCTGCAAATCTTCCACGAAAGCCGAATCAGCCGAAGTTTTTAACATTTTGACCTGGCACGCGTCCAAGGGGTGGGCGAAGCAGCATTCGATACTGCATAGGCGTACGATCACGTTCGGCCTCGGCCGAAGATTTCTCGGGGGTTTGCGCGTATACTGGTAGGCCAGCGTGTCGATCGCCACATGGGGATAGTCGGACTCCAGCGCTTCGGCGATCCGATTGACGAAACGGATCAGACTCCCGCTGGGGCTTCCTTCCGTCTCATCGATCCTGCGGCATTCCGGGCACTCGCACGGATTCTCCCAATCGTTCTGGGATACCGACACGATGGAGGCATCGGGCTGAGTCTTCAACCATTCCCGAATGCGTTCCAGAGACAAGGTAAGAACGTCCGGGTTTGAGAGGCATAGTTGCGTGTGATCCTTGCGGCGGACTCCGTCGATTTCCGAGAAATACTCCGGATGTTCTTGGAAATATCTCTCGACCGGCACCAAGGCGTCGAATGTATGCACGAAGGGCTGAACGTAATTGACGCAACCCCCATGGCGTTCCGTCAATCCATGGCGGTGACCGTTGCAACGGTTTCGGGCAGCCCATTCGGCATTCCAGGATTCGAAGAAGAACGGCTCTCGGTATTCCATCGCCGGAACCTGACGCTCGGCAATAGGTCCGATTTCGACGGTGCGTCTGCGGGGAATGCGTTCGGCGTCGGGACTGAACCATCGGCAGCCCAAGTACGTCTCCAGGAAGGCATACACCCCGTAGAGCGTACCGCGTTTTCTTCCGCCGGCGATCAGCAGGCTCGCGGGATAGGTGCGGATCATAAAGCCTTCGTCGCCCAGGCCTTCCGCATCGGAATCATCCGCTGGGGCGCGATTATTCCAACCGACCCAAATCTCGTAATCCCGGCGGGGCGCAGAATCCTCTATGATCTCGTAATGCGCGTCGCTGATTCGGGTCAGGAATCTTTTCAATTCTTCGGCGGCGAACCGTTCCGACTCCGATGCCTGTTCGCCGAGCACGATCCTCCAGTCGGTAACCCCATTGTTCGCAAGCATGAGCTTGCCTGTTCCCTGTTCCTTGTTCATGTCATTGGCTCCCCTATTTCGAATTCGCCAAGTAGTGAATTTGCGTTCCGTACCGCGAGAGTCTCTTGCGATTGGTTTCGTCCCCGCCGTCGAGATTGGAAGAAACGAAGACGGGAGCATCGAATCCGGCTTGACGGAGAAGCTCGGTCGTCCTTGCGATGACGGCATGCATCATCATGATTCCGATGACCGTGGATGAGGGTCCCATACGTTCGGACATTCCGCTGATTTCGAGCACGGCGTCCCCCGGCGGGCACCCGACGTCCAAGGTGTAATCACAGAGTTCATGAAGTTTACGGCCATCCGGATGACGACTGGCAACGCTCTCCGCATAAGGAATGGAGGTTAGCGCAACCGTACAAACGCCGCGATTTCGCGCCCAAAGCGCCATTTCGACGGGCACGACGTTCCGGCCGGATATCGACGCGATGACGAGTACGTCCCCTTTCCGTACGGGAGACTCGTCCAGTACCGCATCGGCGAGGCCGGAGATTCGTTCGAACCGGGTCGTCCGAGTCACCGGCGGCGTTTCCAACGTCATGCCCGGCAGGAACAGCGGGTTCATGAGCATGAAACCGCCGGCCCGGTAAAACACTTCCTGCGCGAAAATGCTGGAATGGCTGCAGCCGGTAATGAATAGGGACTTTCCCTCGGCCGCTTTATCCGCGAACAAACCCGCCACGGCTTCCATGACCGGAAGTTGCCCGGCCAGCACTTGATCGCCTAAGTTTCGGACAGCCGCAAAGTACTGTTCAATCATGGTCCCGTCACCTTTCCGATCAGAGCGATGTCTCGGCGTATCGGCTCATCATCTCCTGATTGAATGCTTCGCTGCCGGGAAAATTAATCGATTTCAGAACGGATGGCTTTAGCCCGTCCGCTAACAGATATTCCGTCACTTGCGCCGTCACCGACCACATGATGACGGCCGCGCCGATGCCGGAAGCGGGGCATATCGCCGCATCCAACCCGCCCACTTCCAGCATCGCGTCAAGGGGGGGCGCTCCGTTATCGATGACCAGGTCGGCCGCTTCGAATAACCGAAGTCCGCTGGAATGATCGCTCTTCAACATGCGGGAGTACTCGACGCTGGTCAGCGCGATTACGGTTATGCCCATTTTGCGGGCAGACAAAGATAGATCGACGGGCAGCTTGGTTTTGCCGGATACGCTTCCGATCACAAGAACGTCTCCGGGCAGCGCGTTGCTGGACTTTAATGCATAAGCCGCCAATCCTTCCGTAGAGCGGTCCTTGGAAGCCAACTCCGGTCGTTGACGAACCGTATTCTCGATCTCGAAACGGATGCGGAGGGCCTGGAAAGCGACTAAGCCGCCGGCACGGCTGACCAGTTCGCTATCCAACATGTGGCCGGTATCGAATAGATGAACGCAACCGCCTTTTTTCATCGCGTCCGCAATGACGGCCGCCGCCTGTTCGATCTGCCGGACCGCGTCCCCTTCTTCGATTTTCTGAATGAGTTCTCGCAATTTTCGGAAATATTCAATGCGAAGCGACATGTTCATTCATCCCTCTCTCATCTGGTTCGGTTGGCCGAAGGTTGATCCGTTGTCCTTATAGGCTTTGGGGGTAAGTCCGGTGTGTTTCTTGAATAGCTTGTGAAAATAAATCACATCCGAGAAGCCGACGATATTCGCGATTTCGTAGATTTTCAGATCTGGGTGATCCGACATGAACTGCTTGGCTTTCTCGATCCGCAGGCGGTTCAGGTAATCGGTGATGGTCTCGCCCGATTTCAGACTGTACTGATGGCTGATGTAGCTGGGGCTGAGGCCGATTTTTGCAGACAACTGCTTCAAGTCATAGGGGCTTCCGAATTCCTTCTCCAGAATCTTATTGATTTTGTCGACCAATCCGATGCCACGGTCCGTCTCGCACTCGTACGTTTCCTCTGCCGCTGCGGAGGCAGATTTATCCTTGGCCTCCGCACAAGCGGCGACCAGCCGGAGCAGCTCGGTTTTGTCGACGGGTTTCAGCAGGTAATCCGATATGCCGAAGCGAATGGCCTTGCGGGCATATTCAAATTCGCTGTAGCCGCTCAAAATCACGATGTGCAGGCTCGGGTTATATTTTCGAAGCTCTTCGATGAATTGCAGACCGTTCATGACCGGCATTTCGATGTCCGTGATGACCATGTCCAGGTCGCATGGATCCATCCGTAGCGCGGCGGTCAATGCGTCCATTCCGTTCGCGTAAGATCCGGCTATGTTCAACGGAACCGGCAACTTGGACAACACTCTTTCGAGCCCGGTTCGGATACGCTGTTCGTCATCCACGATCATCAGGTTAAGCATATTGCGGATTCCTCCCCTTATCCGAACGTTCTGAACCGGCATCGACCGCCGGAAGCCGTATCGTTACGACAGTGCCTTCACCCTTGCGGCTGCTGACGCTAAGCCCGTATTGAGGACCATAATGCAACTTAATCCGCTCATTGACATTGATGAGTCCGATGCCGCTGCCCGCCTCCGCTTCGCGGCCGATGAGCCTGCGATTCAACGTATTCAGCGAGTGAGGGTCCATCCCTTCGCCGTCATCGGCAACGCAGCATACCACGCCATCCGGCGTTTGCTCCATCCGAATCCGGATCGTGCAAGGGGCCGGCCGATTTTTGAACGCATGGTATATGGCGTTTTCGACGATCGGCTGGAAAACCAGTTTGATGCATCGATAACGAAGCAGCTTGTTCTCGATATCCGTCTCCAGCCGGAAACGATCCGCGAATCGCAGGTTCTGCAAGGATAAGTAATTCCGAACATGCGCTAACTCGTCCTCTACCGTGACCATCGCGTTTACCTGGTAGATCCCGTATCGGAGCAGCTTGCTCAGCACGAACGTCATATCGCCGATTTCCTCATCGTCTTTCGCCTCCGCCGTCATGCGGATCATTTCCAGCGTATTGTAGATAAAATGCGGATTAATCTGGTGTTGCAACGCCTGCAGTTCGGCTTCCTTCTTGCGGTCCTGGGTCCACCTCACTTCATCGACCAATTGCTCCACTCGATCGACCATGATATTGAAGTGCATGCCGAGAGAGCCGATTTCATCGTTGTATTTCACGGGAAACCGGACGTCCAGCCGCCCTTTCTGGACTTCCTTCATGAGCAGCTTGATCCGTCGCAGCGGCCGGGTAAGGGCGAATGTAATGGCGCAGGAAATGAAAAGGGCGAAGGAAACGATGAGTACGGTGCTGACATACGTGAAATTCCGAATTTTAACCGCTTGGCTGGTAATCTCGGAGACCGGAACGAATACGAACATTCTCCAGCCGGACAGCGCGGAAGGGGCGAACACCACCGAATATTCCAAACCGTCCCGAGTCACGTTTCCGATTAACCCGGCATGCCCCCTGACGCTTTGCCCGGGAACGGAATTTTCGATGACCTTGCCGATTTTCTTCCGGTCGCTATCGAATACGATCCTTCCTTCCTCATCCGCGAGGGTGGATTTTCCTTTCGTCAATCGATCCATATCCGCCATCCATCGCTCGATCGTGCTGATTTTGGTGTCGAAGGCGATAAAGCCGAGCGATTTCTGGCTATCGGGATCCTTGAGCAGGCGGACAACCGTAAACGCGTAGTAAGAGCGGGAAGACTTGCTGCCGGAAGGGCCGGTCGGAACCTCCTGCGTACTGATCAATACGGGGGAACCGTCTCCTCGGATCGCCGCCGCCTCCCAAAGGCTTCGGACCTTTTCCAGGTCGCTCCGGCGACCGTGCGACTTGGAATTATAGAAGGTGTTGCCGTAATTGTCGAAGACGTAGACGGACGTGGTATCCGGTTTGATTTTGTTCAGGTACAGCAAGTAACGGTCCATGTTGTTCAGCTTCCTGATGCCCACGGAAGGGTCGGCCAAGTCCTGAATGAAGTTCTCGCCGGGCATGCCTGACGTGTAGAGAGGCATAGCGGACATGTTGTACAAATCCGTAATGTAGTCATCCAACCGATTCAGGTTTTTTTGGGCAATCTCGGACACATAGTCCGTAGTCTGCTCCGTGCTGGATCGGGAATAATTGCGGTACGATACATAGGCGACCGTCAAAATCGGCAAAGAAATCAAGAAGACGAACACGACGATCAGTTTGCTCTGCATGCTCATGCTGGCGATCGCGTTCCCGAATCGGGCCAGCGCCCCTAGATCCCCCGTCTTTCCCAGTCCCGACATCCCCGTACCTCCCGTTCAACTGTCAATCCAGCTTTTCCGTCATTTTACAGCCCCGGCGACGATGCCGGCAAACACATACCGCTGAGCGGCAAGGAATCCGACGATGACCGGCGCCATGATCAGCAGGACTGCCGCCGACATATACTGCCACTCCGTCGTGCGGTCCGCGACGAACCTCATCAGGCTGGTGGAGACGACGCCCAGCTCTTTGGAGGGCATATAGAGGTAGGGAATATACATGTCGTTATAGATGTTGATGGATTTGATAATCACCATGGTGGCGATCGCCGGCGCCAGAAGCGGCAGAATGATCGCGCGGTAAATCCCGAATAGGGACGCTCCCTCCAGCATGGCGCTTTCGTCCAGCTCTTCCGGAACGGTTCGGATGAATTGCAGGTACACATAGAGTTGAATGATGTCGGTTCCGATATAGAGGAGGACCGGCGCGAATAGAGTATTGAACAGCCCCAGTTTCTGAATGATGGTAAATGTCGCGACTTGGGTCGTGATGCTGGGAATGAACGATACCGCGGTAAACGCGCCTAAGATGGTTATTTTGCCGCGGAATCGAAAACGGCCCAGGATGTAGGCGGCCATGGTACTGACGAACAGGTTGCCGACCAGCGACATCAAGGTGATCGCGATCGTATTGCCGAATGCATGGAACAGCTTCCCGTTATGCAATACGTACTCGAAGTTGTCCCATTGGAGAAAGCTATGGGGCCATTCAAAGATGTTCGAGTGCGCGAATTCGGCTTTTCCCTTGAAGGCGCTCAGCACGATCGAATACAGAGGGAAAAAAATCATGAAAGCGGCCAACCATAGCAATCCGTGCGTGATGAGGCTTCTTACCGGGTTTGACCGTCCGTTCAATGGCTCCACCTCCGCATCAACAAGCGCTGCATGACGAGAACGGCCGCCACCAAGAGAAGGAGAATCACGCTCATGGCCGATGCAAGGCCGAAGTCACTGAATTTGAACGCGGTCGACATCGTTTTCGTCACGAACGTTTCGCTGGCGCCAAGCGGTCCTCCGCCCGTGAGCAGGAAGGGCAGCTCGAAAGCCTCCAATGCTCCGATCACCGTAAGGAACAGGTTCAACTCCACGATTTTCACGATACCGGGCAACGTGACCCGGACAAAGGCTTGTTGTCGATTCGCGCCGTCGATCCTGGCCGCTTCCAGGATATCGGATGGAATCGATTGAAGCGCCGCCAGATAGATGACCATATTGAAGCCCATATTCCTCCAGAAACCTGCGAAACCGAGCGCATGATTCACCAAGTCGGGATTTCCGAGCCAGCTGACCGCAACGTGACCGAAGCCGATCGTGGACAGAAGCGCGTTCAGGGATCCGACCTGGGAATGGTACATGTACTTGAACATGAAAGCGACGGCAGTGCCGTTCAGAATGAAAGGGAGGAACAGAATCACGCGATAAAGGTTTCGGCCGCGCAGACGGGCGTTCAGAAGAATGGCGAACGCCAACCCGACGGCGTTCTGAACGATTCCCCACAGCAAATAGACGGCATTGTGCCCGAAAATCCGGAATAGCTCCGGGGATTGGAACACTTCGCGGTAATTGTCCAGACCGACCCAAGGCTTCCCCGGCAAGTAACCGTTCCAAGACGTGAAGCTGAGCCTGACGAGCTGTACGGCGGGGTAAATCCCGAACGCCGCCAGGAGCGTGACGGGCAACAACAAGAACAGAACGATCATGACTTGTTTTTGCGTTTTGTAGCTGAAATGGCGCATCGCTGCATTCCCTTTCTTGCGATAGGTGGCGCGGGCGGATAGACTCAGCGACCGGCTCATCCGCCCGCGGGTCGAACGTTACGGTTGAAGCGCTTTTTTCTCTGCGGCGTATTTTTGGTTGAACGACGCAAAGTAAGCTTCCAGGTTTTTGGACACGACTGCTTCTTGCAGGAATTTGCTTGGATCCCATTGGAGTTTTTGCTCGATTTTCAAAGCGTTGGGCAATGCGGGCTCGGACGTGATCATCGTCGGATTCCAGGTCATGAATTCGATCAGTTGCGGAATGCCGGTTTTCTTGCTCTTCAGGATGGGAATCATCCCGGTATCCTCGGCGTAGGTACTGTCCTCGATCAGGTACTTCAGCCATGCCTTGGCCGCCGGTATATTTTTGCTCTTGGCGTTGACCGCAAAGGAGTAATCCGGGGACAGCACGGCTTTGTAACTGCCGCTGTTATCGTAAGGAAACGGCACGAAGCCGAAATCGGCAGGATCTCCGCCTCCCGTATCCGCCATCTGGGGAAGCAACCATTGCCCGATCATGTACATCCCGGCTTTGCCCGTCGCGATATCCTTAATGCTGCCTTCCCAGTCCGTGGAATAGATATCGGGCTCGACGAACTTGCCGTCGATCAGTCGCTTCAAGATGCCGAATGCCTGGCCGAATGGGCCGTCGACCGTAAACGGAGGATCGTTGTTATAGACGTCGTTGTGGAACTGCGAGCTATTGGCGAGGAATTGCTCGACATCGTACCAATAGGTCAGCGGCCAGGCATCTTTGAAATCCGTCGCCATCGCGACGATGCCGGCGGCCTTGAGCTTCTCCGCGGCGGCGAACAATTCGTCCAGCGTTTTCGGCGGGCCGCTGAGGCCTGCGGCGGCAAACGCTTTCTTGTTATACACCAGTCCGTTCGTCGTGGCTCCGCTGACCACGGCATACAGGTGCCCTTCATAGGTTCCGTTGCTTTCTAAAAGAAGGTTGCCTTGCAAGCCCAGGTCGTCGAGGGACGCGTACAATGCCGGGTAGTTTTCTTTGATCTCGTCCGGCGGGGAAAATACGTCCGGCGCTTCGTTGCCCGCCATTCTGACTTTGATGGTCTGGCTGTAGTCCTTCAACCCTTCGATTTTGACGTCAGTGATGCCGGGATACTTCGTCTTGAATTCCGCGACGTAACGGTCAAACGTTCCGTTGTCCACCAGGTCGGTGCGATGCGTCGCCCACGTAATTTCACCCTTTATGTCGGGCTCGGACGAATTGGAAGCGCTTGCTAATGCCGAAGCGGAATCGCTTGAGCCGGCCGAGGAAACATTGCTTTCCGGAGTCCCGCTTTTATCGCTGCCGCATGCGCTGAGAAACAGCGGCAAAGCGGCGGCGACCATCCATGCAAACCCTGCCCTTCTTCTTCTCATCCTTCTGGTCTCCTTTTAAATGAAGTTGATCGTCCCGACGGCCTGGCTTTGAAATACGGTTTCCGCCGCCGTTATCCAAATGGTAACCAATATTCGTATGTCGTGATAATAGCTAGAATTTTCATTTCTTGTATTTGATATCGGATTTGGCGGCAGGGGTTAGACAGGATCGGATTCCCGATTAAATCTCGCAAACCTTGGCGACAATGGTTGATAGAGAAGAAGAGAGGATGTGAAAGCGATGAAACAGATCCTGCTCATCACGGACGGATGCTCGAACGTGGGCGAAAGCCCGGTCACGGCGGCGGCGCAGGCGTGGGCGGAAGGCATCGCGGTCAACGTGGTGGGCGTGGTGGACGAAGGGAGCATCGGCGAGCTGGGCGCCCGGGAGATCGACGAGATCGCGAGGGCCGGCGGCGGCATGAGCCGAATCGTGGGCTCCAGGCAGCTGTCCCGCACGGTCCAGATGATGACGCGGATGACGGTCGCCGGCACGATCCGGCAGGCGGTCAACCATGAGCTCCAGCAGCTGTTCGGGCTCGACTCGGTCGGCGCGCTTCCTCCGGACAAGCGGGCGGAAGTCGTGCGGGTCATGGACGAGCTCGAGGAGACCTCCGAGCTTCGGGTCGTGCTGCTGATCGACGCGAGCGCGAGCATGAAACCGAAGCTGTCCGCCGTCGAAGAGGCGATCCGCGATCTGGCCCTCAGCCTGGAAGCGCGGACCGGCAGCAGCGCGGTGGCGGTGTTCCATTATCCCGGCGAGTACGGTCATCTTCCGTGCGCGCTCGACTGCGATTGGACCCGCGACGCCGCGGGGTTGCCGGCGCTGTTCGCCCGGATCCGGACGAAGGGAACGACCCCGACCGGGCCGGCGATTTTGCAGGCAGTTGATTTTATCCGGCAGACTTGTGGTAAGATCAAGGAAGAATGGGATGACATCCTGCCGTCCGGGCGGGGCGATGCCGGCGAGGTGCGCAGTGACTACGTCGTTTAAACCGGAGCTTCTTCTGCAGCCTGGCACGGTGGTGACGGGCAAGTGGAACGGAAAAAAATACAAGCTGGAGCGGGTGCTCGGCGCTGGAGCGAACGGACAAGTTTATTTGGCGTCCGTCGGACGCTCCGTTTGCGCGCTCAAGATCGGCACGGAAGCCGCCGAACTGCAAGGGGAGGCCAACGTGCTCGCCTCGCTGGACGGCAAAGAGCGGGGGCGCGGCAGGCCTCCTTTTTTGTTGGACGTGGACGATTTCCAGTTTAATGGAAGGGCGCTTCCTTTCTACTCGATGCGTTACGTGCCGGGCATTCCCGTCCGATCTTACTTGAGGCGCCACGGCGGGCAATGGGTCGGGGTGATCGGGCACAGGCTGCTCGAGCGGCTGGCGGAGCTCCATGAAGCGGGCTGGGTGTTCTCCGATCTGAAAAACGACAACGTGCTCGTCCACGACTACGGCAGGGTCGAGCTCGTCGACTACGGGGGCATGACCGCGATGGGACGCGCCGTGCGCCAGTTCACCGAAATCTATGACCGCGGCTACTGGTCCGCGGGCAGCCGGACCGCCGACGCCGCTTACGACTGGTTCGCGTTCGCCGTATTGTGGCTGCACGCGACCGACGCCAAGCGGCTGTTCCAGCTGTCGCGCTCCCGTCTGCCGCAGGATCGGGGCATCGAGGATTTGATGAAACTCATCCGCAGCAACCCGAAGCTCCGGCCGATCGAGCAATGGCTGGGGAAGGCGCTGCGCGGGCAATTCCGGGACACGCGGGAAGCGCTCAAGGAGTGGAGGGCGGCGCATCGCGCGTCCGATGCGGCCGTCAGGTCCAGAATTCCGGCCTGGATGACCGGCATGCTGGTGTTTTCGGCGGCATTGTGCCTCACGTTGGCCGCATTGTGGCTGTTTTGAACTTATCGGGGGGATGGCGGAATGGAAAGCCGCGACGACCTGTTGGACCGTATGCTTGAGGTCGCGGAGGCGGAAGGTTGGCAGCCGGACCAGACGGTGATCGCCGCCGTGTCGGGAGGCCCCGATTCCATGGCTTTGCTGCACCTGCTCATGCGGATGGCCGAGCGGCAGCCGATGCGGGTCGTGGCTGCCCACGTGAATCACCGCTTCCGCGGCGCGGAGTCCGAAGCGGAAGCCGAGTTGGTGCGCCAAGCGGCGAGCGATTGGGGGGCCGGGTTCGAGACGGCCTCGATCGACGTTCCTTCCTATATAGAAGAGACCGGGCTGAACGCCCAGTCCGCGGCAAGGGAGAAACGCTACGATTTCCTGAAACGGACGGCCGAAGCGTATGGGGCCGGTCAGATCCTGCTGGGCCACCACGCGGACGACCAGGCGGAGACGGTGCTCATGCGGGTGCTGCGCGGCACCGGGGTCGGCGGGCTGGCCGGAATCCCTTACCGCCGCAAGGAAGAAAATGTGGAACTGATCCGGCCTCTGCTGCGTATTACCAAAAGGGAGCTACTATCGTACTGTGAGCGAAATGGGGTGCCCTTCGCGGTAGACAGCAGCAATCTGAAACGCGATTATTTCCGCAACGCCGTCCGCCTCGACGCGATTCCTTGGCTGGAGCGATACAATCCCCGCCTGAAGGAGTCGTTGATCCGGCTGGCCGACATGGCGGCGGCGGATGACGATTACTTGGAACGTGAAGCCTCGGCTCGGCTCGGCAGCGTCGCGACCCGAGACGGATACGGCTTCCGGCTGAAGCGGCGCCGGTTCCGCGGCCTGCACGTCGCTTTACAACGCAGATTGATTAAACTAATATTAAGGTATTCTTCAGACCCGTGGCATCCCGCCCAGTACCGGCAGATCGAAGAAGTACTGGAAGCCGCGGCCGACGAAAGCCATACCGTGGGACGGATGGACCTCGGCGGCGGATGGGTGCTCGTACGGGAATACGACGAGGTATACATCGGCCCGCCGTATCCCTCGGAGGCCGCGTACCGATACGAAGTCGGCGGATTTCCCCGCACGCTTGCGCTGGGAGAAGGCCGGAGCATTCGGTTCGAACGGATGGATGGAGCGTTGACCTCGCTGCCGACGGATCGGCGGGAGGCTTTTTTTGACGAAGCCGCGCTTGAGCTGCCGCTGGCCGTCCGCACCCGGCAACCCGGGGACCGGATGGAGCCCGCCGGATTAAACGGCTCCAAAAAAGTGCAAGATATGTTCGTTGACGCCAAAATCCCGCGCTCCAAGCGGGACGGGTGGCCGCTGCTCGCGGACGCTTCCGGCCGGATCCTCTGGATTCCCGGCTTGCGCCGTTCGGTCATCGCGCAAGTCGGACCGGACACAAGGTCGACGATCCGGGTTTCCTTTTTATCCGATGGCTCCGATCCGTGAGAATGCGGACATGATTGGAGCCATGCCATCATATACCGTTTAATAATCGCTGGGAGGTCCGTTTTTTGTTACACGACATTCAGGAAGTTCTTTACTCGGAAGAGCAGATCAAAGAGAAAGTCCAAGAGTTGGGCTCGGCGATCAGCCGCGAGTATGAGGGACGGAATCCGCTCGTCATCTGCGTGCTGAAGGGCGCTTTTATTTTTATGGCGGACTTGGCCAAGAGCATCACGGTGCCGATCGAGCTCGACTTCATGGCGGTATCCAGCTACGGCAAATCCACCCGTTCCTCCGGCGAGGTGCGGATCGTGAAGGATCTGGATACGTCCGTGGAAGGCCGCGACGTGCTGATCGTCGAGGATATCATCGACAGCGGGCTGACGCTCAGCTATTTGATCGACGTGCTGGAACGGCGGAACGCGCATTCCGTCCGGGTCGTCGCGCTGTTCGACAAGCCGGGCCGGCGGACTTCGGAGATTAACGCCGATTACACCGGCTTCGAGATTCCGGACGCGTTTATCGTCGGCTATGGCCTCGACTATGCCGAGAAATACCGCAATCTCCCCTTCGTCGGCGTGCTGAAGCCGGAGATCTACTCGAACCGCTGAGCGCCCGGAGGGCCTGGTCCGGTTCGGTTGTGATGCCCAGACAGGCTATGGTAAAATGATGTAAGCGTGCCGAGAGGAGGCCAGGGATGAATCGGATCATCCGCAACACAGGCTTTTATTTGCTTATATTTTTGGTGACCGTCGGAATCGTCCAGTTCTTCATCAGCAAGAACGAGACGACCGATGAAATCAATTACAACAAAATCATGGACGTCATCGAGCAAGGAAATGCCACCGAGATCAAAGTCCAGCTTTCGAACGGTTCCTACTTGGTCACCGGTGAATATAAAGATCCGTCCAAAGCGGGCTCCAAAACGGAGACGTTCAGCGGCCGGGTCCTGATGACAGACGAAGGGTCGCAGCAATTGGTAGACCTGGCGCGAAGCAAGGGCATCGAGGTCAAAGTGCTGAAAATGCCGGGACAGAGCTTCTGGCTTACGTTCCTGACTTCGATCATTCCGTTCGTGATCATGTTCATCCTGTTCTTCTTCCTGATCAATCAGGCGCAGGGCGGCGGCGGCAAAGTCATGAATTTCGGCAAGAGCCGAGCCCGTCTTTATAATGAAGAGAAAAAACGCGTCACGTTCGAGGACGTGGCCGGAGCCGACGAAGAGAAGCAGGAATTGGTGGAAGTCGTCGAATTCCTGAAGGATCCCCGCAAATTCGCGGCCCTCGGCGCCCGCATCCCGAAAGGCGTGCTGCTCGTCGGTCCTCCGGGTACCGGTAAAACGCTGCTCGCCCGCGCGGTAGCCGGGGAAGCCGGCGTTCCGTTCTTCAGCATTTCCGGTTCCGATTTCGTGGAAATGTTCGTCGGGGTCGGCGCATCCCGCGTCCGCGACCTGTTCGAGAACGCCAAGAAGAACGCGCCTTGCATCATCTTCATCGACGAAATCGACGCCGTCGGCCGTCAGCGGGGCGCAGGCCTTGGGGGCGGACACGACGAGCGCGAGCAGACGCTGAACCAATTGCTTGTCGAAATGGACGGCTTCGGCGCGAACGAAGGCATCATCATCGTAGCCGCCACGAACCGTCCGGACATTCTCGACCCGGCGCTGCTGCGCCCGGGCCGCTTCGACCGCCAGATCACGGTCGACCGTCCGGACGTCAAAGGGCGGGAAGCGGTGCTCAAGGTTCACGCCCGCAACAAGCCGCTCAGCAAAGACGTCAAGCTGAATACGATCGCCAAGCGGACGACCGGGTTCACCGGCGCCGATCTCGAGAACCTGCTGAACGAAGCCGCGCTGCTGGCGGCGCGCAAGAACAAGAAGGACATCGCGATGCAGGAAGTCGACGAAGCGATCGACCGCGTCATCGTCGGTACGGAGAAGAAAAGCCGCGTGATCAGCGAGCGCGAGAAGCGGATCGTCGCGTTCCACGAAGCCGGCCATACGATCGTCGGTTACTTCCTCGAACACGCCGATATGGTGCATAAGGTGACGATTATCCCGCGCGGCCGGGCCGGCGGATACGTAATCATGCTCCCGAAGGAAGACCGCATGCTGGTCACGAAGCAAGAATTGCTCGACAAAGTCACGGGGCTGCTCGCGGGCCGGGTCTCCGAGGAACTGTTCATCGGAGAGATCGGCACCGGCGCTTACAGCGACTTCAAGCAGGCGACGGGCATCGTGCGCAGCATGATCATGGAATACGGCATGAGCGACAAGCTCGGGCCGATGCAGTTCGGCACCTCGCAAGGCCAAGTGTTCTTGGGCCGCGACCTCGGCCACGAGCAGAATTACTCGGACACGATCGCGTACGAGATCGACCAGGAAATGCAGTCGATTATCCGGGAGTGCTACGAACGGGCGAAGAAGCTGCTGACCGAGAAGAGCGCGGAAGTTCACAAGATCGCGGAAACGCTGCTCGAAGTCGAGACGCTCGACCTGGATCAGATCAAGAGCCTGATCGAGAAGGGCACGCTGGATGGCTTGGATGGCGAATCTTCCGGCAGCGGCTCTGGCGGCGGCTCCGAACCGAGCGCCGATCCCGTGATCGATCCGATCGGCGGCGGCGTCCGCGTACGGATCCAGACGCGCGACGGCGAACAAGCCGCGCCGAATCCGCCGACGCCGGATCAGCGGAACGACGACGGGTCGAACGAGTCGTAAGTCTAAAGTATATAGTTGTGAATTCGACACCCTTTCGCTCATCGGCGAAAGGGTGTTTTCATTCACGACTTCTCCGTGGACAGACCCGTTTCATACGGCAAAGCAATCGTGCTTCGTGGGGCGCGGAGCGTTTGATTTTCATGCAGGAATAATGGGCCTGAACAAGAATACGTTGCGCATTTGGGGTTGCCGACGCACATTGAGAGGGATTCTACAGGTCTACAGGGGACGGGAAAAGTCGTGAGGTGCCAAAGTACACTTGAGACTGGCTTTGAAAGCCGATCATCGCGACTCGGGTGCCAAACTGCGCTTGATTCACGCGCCATTGGCGCCGAAACGCGCCAAAGCGAGCCAAAGCGAGCATGCCAACCGTCTACGGAAGGCACCAAGATGAGCATCCTCGACCGATTTTTATAGAAAATGGCAGATTGACATGCCGATTAGACGAGTGTAAATTAAGGAATAATCACGTGTAAAGCGATATTCTCAGACCTAGTTTGTGACTGCATTCACAAACTATGCTTCAATACCAACGGCCCGTACGGACCGACAGGGGGATTGCCAGCATGGAAGCATTGGCCCTGGAGCGCAAAGCGGAACAGAACCGCGAGCTCCGTGATCGTCTTATGCAGCTCAAGAAAGAACGGAACGCTATCATCCTGGCCCATTATTATCAGCGCGACGAAATCCAAGAGGTGGCCGATTTCCGCGGCGACTCGTTCCTGCTGGCGCAGAAGGCGGCGTCGACGGACGCTGACGTCATCGTGTTTTGCGGCGTGCATTTCATGGGGGAGAGCGCGAAAATCCTCGCTCCGAACAAAATCGTGCTCGTGCCCGACGAACGGGCCGGTTGTCCGATGGCGGACATGGTCAACCCGATCGGACTGCGGGAAATGAAGGCCAAACATCCGAACGCCAAGGTCGTAACCTATATCAACTCCTCGGCCGACGTGAAAGCGGAGACCGACATTTGCTGCACCTCGGCGAATGCGGTGAAAGTCGTCAACTCGGTCGATTCCGATGAGGTCATTTGGTGCCCTGACAAAAACCTGGGCCACTATGTACAGCAATTCACGGACAAGAAAATGATCATCTGGGAAGGGTACTGCAACACGCACGACATGCTGACCGTGAAAGATGTCGTGGAAATGCGCGCGAAGTATCCGAACGCGAAGTTCATCGTGCATCCGGAGTGCCGGCCCGAAGTGGTCGCCATGGCCGATTTCGTGGGCAGCACGACGGCAATCATCAAATATTGCCGGGAATCGGACCATCCCGAATTTATCGTCGGAACGGAGGACGGCACCGGCTACCAGCTTCGAATGGACAGCCCGGACAAAACGTTCCATTTCGCTTCCAAGTATCTCGTCTGCCCGAACATGAAGGTGAATAACCTGAAGAAGGTCGTACGCTGCCTGGAGACGATGCAGCCGCAGATCTACGTGCCGCCGGAAGTGGCCGACAAAGCGCGGCTGTCGCTGACCCGAATGCTCGAAGTGAAATGATGTGAAGGAATCCATGCTGCCGGAAGCGGCAGCATGCTTTATTCTCTTGCCGACTGGAGACGAGCCGCATGATACCCCGCTATATCGTGGATTTCGATTTGAATGAGCTGCCGAAGAAACATACCGACGTGATCGTAATCGGGGCGGGGATTGCCGGTTTATATACCGCCATCAAAGCCAGCGAGCGGAACCGCGTGCTGATGATCACCAAAAAGTCGCTGTTCGAGAGCAATACCCGCTACGCGCAAGGCGGCATTGCGGCGGTGTTCTCCGACGAAGACTCGCCGGAGTTCCATCTGCAGGATACGCTGGCCGCCGGCGCCGGCTTGTGCGACGAAGCGGCGGTGGACGTGCTCGTGCACGAAGGGCCGGAAGGCGTGCAGGATTTGATCCGCCTGGGCACGCATTTCGACGAAGAGAACGGCCAATACGCGCTCACCCGGGAAGGCGCGCACAGCCAGCGCCGCATTCTCCACGCCAACGGGGACGCGACGGGATACGAGATCGTGAGGGCTTTGGCCGAGAAGGTGCTGGCAAACCCCGACATCGAGCTGTGGGACGACCATTTCGTGCTGGATTTGCTGACGGAGGACGGGGAATGCCGCGGCGTTCTCGTCCGGAAGCCCGATGGCACGGATACGGCGGTGTACGGCAAAGCGGTCGTTCTGTGCGCGGGTGGGACCGGGCAGCTGTTTCGCTACACGACCAATCCGGAAGTGGCGACCGGCGACGGCATCGCGATGGCGTTCCGTGCCGGGGCGATGGTACGGGATATGGAATTCATCCAGTTCCACCCGACGTCGCTTTGCTATCCGGGTGCACCCCGGTTTCTCATCTCGGAGGCGGTGCGCGGCGAGGGCGCTTATCTGCGCAACATCCGCGGGGAACGGTTCATGGACCAGTACCATCCCCAGCTGGAGCTGGCTCCCCGCGACGTCGTCGCTCGCGCGATTTTGGACCAAATGGACAAGACGAAGTCCACCTACGTATACGTCGATATTACGCATGAAAGTCCGGAGCTCGTCCGGCACCGTTTTCCGACGATTTACGAGTACTGCCTGAAGTTCGGGCTCGATTTGACGACGGACTGGATCCCGGTCGCTCCGGCGGCCCATTATATGATGGGCGGGGTTCGGACGGATTTGGACGGTCAGACGACGATTCGGCGGCTGTACGCTTGCGGGGAGGTATCTTCCACGGGCGTGCACGGCGCCAACCGGCTGGCGAGCAACTCGCTCGTGGAGGCGGTCGTATTCGGTCGCCGGATCGTGGATAACATCAACCGGCTGTCCTCTTCCGAAGCCGAGGCGGACGCTGCCAACCTGGAACCGCGGGCGTCGCTGGCGGAAGGGGCCGCGGCCGAGAAACGGTTGAAGCTGCAAAAAACGATGGTGCGGTATGCGGGACTGAGGCGGCATCAGGCGGGGTTGGCCCGCGGACTGGAAGAGCTGAAGAAGCTGCAGGACGTGTATCGGTCGAAGCTGGTCTCGCGCGAGGAGCTGGAGCTCGCGAACCTGCTGACTTGCGCGTTCCTGATGGTGGAATCGGCGCTGTACCGCGAGGAGAGCCGCGGCGCCCATTACCGGGAGGACTACCCGCAGCGGGACGATCTCCATTGGCTGAAGCATACGACGATGGATCGAACGAACGGAATCGGAGAGGAGCGGCTCGCGTGTTTGAACGGGAAAGCGACTGGTTGATCAAAGGGCCGGCGGTAGAGGCGGTAAAGCGTCAAATCCGGGAGTGGCTCGCCGAAGACATCGGAAGCGGCGACGTGACGACGATGGCGACGGTACCTCCGGGACACGTATCCCGCGGCATCATTCATGCCAAAGAAGCGGGCGTGCTCGCCGGCATG
The DNA here is from genome assembly GCF_029360585.1 of Cohnella caldifontis. Taxonomy (GTDB): domain Bacteria; phylum Bacillota; class Bacilli; order Paenibacillales; family Paenibacillaceae; genus Cohnella; species Cohnella caldifontis. The sequence continues at coordinate 70,189 of NZ_JAQZSJ010000021.1, forward strand.
CCGCTAGCTCGGTTGGTTTTCGAGACGGTGGACGACCGGCTGGTTTTCGAGGCGTTGGCGTCGGACGGGGATGCAGTCGAGCGCGGAACGGTACTCGCCGTCGTGGAAGGCTCTACGGCGTCGATACTGACCGGGGAGCGTCTGGCGCTCAACCTGTTGCAGCGACTGTCGGGCATCGCCACCAAGACGAAAGTCTACGTCGACGCGGCGAAAGGGTATCCCGTCCGGATCGTCGACACCCGCAAAACGACGCCGGGCCATCGGACGCTGGAGAAATACGCGGTGAGGGTCGGCGGCGGATACAATCACCGGTTCGGGCTTTACGACGCGGTGATGATCAAAGACAACCATATTAAGGCGGCAGGCGGCATTTCGGCGGCGGTGCAAGCGGCCAAGGCGCGGATTCCCCATACGATGGCCGTGGAAGTCGAGGCGGAGAACGCCGAGCAAGCCATGGAAGCGGCTCGGGCGGGAGCGCATATCGTCATGTTCGACAACATGAGCCCCGAAGCGATGAAGGCGGCCGCTCCGCTCGTCCGCGCGATCGCGCCGCACGTCCTGCTCGAAGCCTCCGGCGGTATAAAGCCCGAACGGATTGCGGAAGTCGCGGCCAGCGGCGTCGACGTCATTTCCGTAGGCAGCTTGACCCACTCGTTCCAGGCGCTGGATATCAGCTTGGATCTGAATGAGCGGAAGAAGGGGGAGCCGGCATGATTTTGGTCGTGGATGTCGGGAATACCAATATCGTGCTCGGTTTGTACCAAGGCCGGACGCTGACCCGCCACTGGCGGCTCAGCACGAACCGTTCCGCCACGGTGGACGAGTACGGCATCCTGATCATGAACCTGTTCCAGATGGCGAAAGTGCAGCCGGAAGAAATCGAGGGCGTCATCCTGTCGAGCGTCGTCCCTCCCCTCATGAACATTTTGGAGCCTACGTTCGTCAAATACGTAGGCCGGGAAGCGCTCGTCGTCGGACCCGGAATCAAGACCGGCCTCAACATCCGGTACGAGAATCCCAAAGGCGTCGGCGCGGACCGCATCGTGAACGCGGTGGCGGGCATCGAGCAATACGGCGCCCCGCTCATCATCGTCGACTTCGGTACGGCGACCACTTTCGACTACATCGACGCGTCCGGCGCGTATTTGGGCGGCGCCATCGTGCCGGGCATCGGCATCGCGACCGAAGCTTTGTACCAACGGGCGGCGATGCTGCCGCGGATCGAGCTCGCCAAACCGCGCGTGGTCGTCGGACGCAATACCGTAACGGCGATGCAATCCGGAATCATTTTCGGCTACGCGGGACAGGTGGACGGCATCGTTCGCCGCATCATGAAGGAACAGCCGGGAACGCCCCGCGTGATCGCGACGGGGGGACTGGCGGAGCTGATCGCCGGCGAATCGGAGACGATCGAGCGGGTGGACCCGCTGCTGACGCTGGAAGGGCTTCGCTTGATTTACGAACGCAACGTGTCCTAAGGGCAAGCCGCCTGCAAACGCATGGCGGGAAAGGGGCTTTAAGCATACATGAAGGACGAATTGGTAAGGGGAACGGCTTGGAACGGCGGCATCCGGCTGTTCGCCGCGCGCACGACGCGCCTCGTGTCGGAGCTGCAGAAGAGGCATGACACGTACCCGACGGCGACGGCGGCGCTGGGCCGCGCCGCGACGGCGGGGGCGATGATGGGCGTCATGCTCAAAAACGACGGCAAGCTTACGATCCAAGTCAAAGGAGACGGACCGCTGGGCCAAATCGTGGTGGACGCGAATACCCGCGCGGAAGTGCGGGGATACGTCGACCATCCCCACGCGCATCTGCCCAGCAACAGCCTCGGGAAGCTGGACGTGGCGGGAGTCGTCGGGAGAAGCGGCTATCTGAACGTGATCAAGGATTTGGGGCTCAAAGAGCCGTATCGGGGCAGCGTGCCGATCGTCTCTGGCGAGCTGGGAGAAGATTTCACCTATTATTTCGCGGAGTCCGAGCAGATTCCGTCCGCGGTCGGCCTCGGCGTGCTCGTGGATACCGATAATTCCGTGCTCCATGCCGGCGGGTGGATCGCCCAGGTGCTGCCGGGCTTGCCGGAAGAGCAGCTTCAGAAGCTGGAGGCGGCGGTTGGATCCATGCCGCATATCACGGTTCTGCTGGACCGGGGGGAAACGCCGGAGAGCATCCTCCGCTTGCTGACCGGCGGGGATTTGACGATCCACGAGACGGTAGAACCCGTCTTCCGCTGCCAATGCTCGCGGGAACGGGTGGAGCGGACGCTGATCACGCTCGGGCCGGATGAACTGCGCAGCTTAATTGACGAAGACGGGAAGGCGGACGTCGTCTGCCATTTTTGCAACGAGACTTACGCTTTCACGGCGGATGAACTGGAAGGGCTGTTCCGGCGCGCTTCGGAGGGTTTCGGGAAGGGAGAATGAATCGGATGAAGTTCGGGGCGGGACGTTTGCCCGAACAGCCGGCGAAGTCGGCGACCGGGGCGGGTCGCATGCCCGAGCAGCCGGCGAAGTCGGCGACCAGGGCCGGAGCGCGGGGACGGCTTTTTTGGCCTGCCTTTCTTGCCCTGATGCTGGGGGTCTCCGGTTGCACGTTCGGGTCCGACGCAAAGCCCCATCCTACGCCGAAGGCGTCGCCGAGCCCGACCGGCGTGACGGAGCCGGAAGCCTTAGATGCGGTCGCGCGGATCGGGGAGAAGACGATCACGCGGGCCGAGCTGGTCGACCGTCTGATGGCCGGCTATGGGGCGGAAGCGCTGCGTGACCTGCTGGTGCACGAGGCCGTTCGGCTCGAAACCGGTCGGCTCGGCATTACGGTGAATAGCGGCGAGCTGGAGCGGGAGCTTCGCAAGATGAGCGAAGGATACGGAAGCGAACAGGCCTTCTATGAGGCGATGCAGGAGCAGCTGGGCATGGACCGGGAAGCCGTGCGGGATGACGCCGAATACCGCCTGTTGCTGGAGAAGCTCGCCACCCGGGACGTCGAGATCCCGGAGGCGGACGTCCGCCGATATTATGAGGAACACAGAGAGGAATACGGAACGCGCAGGCAGTACCGTTTGGCCTGGATCGTCACGGATACGAAGGAAACGGCGGAAATGGTACTGGGAGCGCTTGAGGAGGGAACCGACTTCGCGTCGCTTGCCTCCCAATACTCGACCGACGGCGCGACTTCGGATCACGGAGGAGAGATCGGCTGGGTCGACGAGGAGGATCCGTTTCAGGATCCCAAGCTGCTGTCGGCGGCCGGCCAGCTGAAAGTGGGGGAAGTCGCGGGTCCTTTATACATTGATTCCGGATACGTCGTGCTGGAGTTGAAAGGCGTCCAGACGGTTCAGGGCCAAGCCTACGAAGACGTCCGGGACGAAATCCTTCAGCAGCTCAAGCTGGAGCAGGCCAAGCCGATGCACGATCTCGAGCAGTCGCTACTATCCAAGTACGGAGCTAAAGTACTCGATCCCCGCCTGAAATCCGCCGATATTCGGTGAAGCGGCTCATTTGCCTGCTATTGACATTCCTAGGCGGGGTTGATAAGATGAAAGAAGTTGAAAGCCGACTGGTTTAGTCGGATATAAGCTTGGAGCGGCAGCGGCCGCAATTATCGGGAGGGAAATAACCATGGCCAAGATTGTCCAAAGCGTTACCGATCTGATTGGCGATACGCCGCTTGTGCGTCTGAACCGGTTGGTTCCGGCCGGCAGCGCGGAGATTTACGTGAAGCTGGAATACCAGAACCCGGGCGCAAGCGTGAAGGACCGCATCGCGGTCAGCATGATCGAAGAAGCGGAGAAACGCGGAGACATCAAACCCGGCGTCACCACGATCGTCGAGCCGACGAGCGGCAACACCGGGATCGGATTGGCCATGGTCGCGGCCGCGAAAGGGTACCGCGCGATTCTGGTCATGCCGGAGACGATGAGCTTGGAGCGCCGCAACCTGCTTCGCGCCTATGGCGCAGAGCTGGTGCTGACGCCGGGTTCCGAGGGCATGAACGGCGCGGTCAAGAAAGCGGAAGAAATCGCGTCCCAGAACAAAGATTACTTCATGCCCCAACAGTTCAAAAACCAAGACAACGTGAAAATCCACCGCGAAACGACCGGTCCGGAAATCGTCGAAGCGATCAACTCCCTGGACGGCAAGCTGGACGCGTTCGTAGCCGGCATCGGTACGGGCGGCACGATCTCCGGTGCGGGCGAAGTGCTGAAGAAGCAATATCCGAACATCAAGATCGTTGCCGTCGAGCCCGCGGCTTCTCCGATCCTCTCCGGCGGCAAACCGGGACCGCATAAAATCCAAGGGATCGGCGCCAACTTCATTCCGGATATCCTGAATCGCGAGATTTACGACCAAGTCATCACCATCGAAAACGAAGACGCCTTCGAAACCGCCCGCGCGGCCGCCAAGCAGGAAGGCATCCTGTGCGGCATCTCCTCGGGCGCGGCAATCAAGGCGGCGCTGCAAGTCGCCAAAGAACTGGGCGAAGGCAAACGCGTCGTCGCGATCGTTCCTTCGAACGGCGAACGCTACTTGAGCACGCCGCTGTTCAATTTCGACAACTAATCGGCGCCTCGGACGCCATCGGAAGAGCTTCCGCAGTTCGCGGAGGCTCTTTTTCCATGCAACTAGAGGAGGGACAACGAATTGAACATCGTCGTGCTGGACGGATACGCGCTGAATCCGGGCGATTTAAGCTGGGAGGGACTGCAGCGTCTGGGCCGCCTCACCGTGTATGACCGGACCCCGCCGGAAGAGATCGTCGGCCGATCGGCGGGAGCGGACATGATCCTGACCAACAAAACGCCGCTTAACGCCGAAACGATCTCCCGGCTTCCCCGCCTGAAATATATCGGCGTAATGGCGACGGGCTACAATATCGTGGACGTGAAGGCCGCCCGCGACGCCGGCATCATGGTCACCAATGTGCCAGGCTATAGCACCCTGTCGGTGGCGCAATTGACGTTCGCGCTGCTACTGGAGCTGATCTTGCACGTCGCCAAGCACGATGAAGCCGTGCACTCGGGAGCCTGGGTCAAGTCGCCCGATTTTTCGTTTACCGTCGCGTCGCTGACCGAGCTGCAAGGGAAGACGTTCGGCGTCGTCGGCATGGGCGACATCGGGCAAGCGGCCGCGCGGATCGCCTTTGCGTTCGGCATGCGGGTCGCCGCCTATTCGCGGACCCGCAAGGAGCTGAGCCTGGGAGGGGACATCGAATGGCTGGATCGGACCGAGCTGCTGGAACGAGCCGACGTCGTCAGCCTTCATTGCCCGCTCACGCCCGAGACGGATCGATTGATCCACCGCGATACGCTGGCCCGGATGAAGCCGACGGCTTATTTGCTGAATACGGCCCGCGGCGGTCTGATCGACGAGGCGGACTTGGCCGAGGCGCTGAACGAGGGGCGGATCGCGGGCTGCGGCCTTGACGTGTTGTCTTCGGAGCCGCCATCTCCGTCCAATCCTCTGCTGACCGCGCGCAACTGCCTTTTGACCCCGCATATTGGCTGGGCGTCCAAGGAAGCGCGGCAACGATTGCTGGACATCGCGGTATCCAACGCGAAAGGGTTTATGGAAGGCACTCCTGTATATACGGTCTAAGCGAGGGTGAAACGGTTGGAAATCACGACGCGGGAGCAATGGAACGCTTGGAAGGAGACTTACACTCTCCTTCCTTATATAAGGAAAATTCCCGGAGCGGGTCCGGAGAGGGACTTGTTGCCCGCGTCGTGGAACCGGTTCTGGCGAATGGCGTCGGATTACGCCTGCATCCTGGAGAGCGGCAAAGGCGGACGTTATACGTTCGTCGGTTCGGACCCCGGGGAGGTCGTTTCGGGCAAGAACGGCATCTCGCGGGTGACGGCGAAGTCCGCAGCCCATGGAACCGCCGGGTGGATCGAACGGGAGCTGCCGCCAGGAACGCCGATCGAAGCGATGCGCTCCTGGATGCACCCGCGGCAAGCTCCCCGGCCGGAAGGAGCGCCGGACTGTGCGGGAGGGGTTTTCGGTTTCTGGTCCTACGATGCGGTTCGTTATCTGGAGAAGCTGCCCGAATCGGCTGAAGACGAACTAGGGACGCCTGATTTCCTGTTCATGAGCTTCCGCCGGCTGTGGGTCGCCGACCGCTTGGAGAATGCCGTGTACTTGGCGGTTCATGCGGAGCCCGGAGCCGATCCATCCGAGGAGCGGCTCGATGCTTGCTGGCGGGAGGCGACGGAAGCGGCGGACGAAATGGAACGTTCGTGGCGGCATTGGCTGGGGACGGCGGAAGATCCCGAGACGTCGGAACGCGTGCGCCGCATGCGCGAGTGGGCGGAGCTGGAGACGGAGTTCGACCCGGAGCGGTTGCCGGGCCGGAAGGCTTCGATGAGCCCGGAGGCGTTTCAGGATGCGGTGCGGCGCATACAGGCGTACATCTCGCAAGGCGACGTTTTCCAGGTGAACTTGTCGGTGCGGCAGAGCGTGCCCGTGGACGTTCCGGCGGAAGAACTGTACGATTGGCTGAGGATCGTGAACCCTTCCCCGTATATGGGGATGCTCCGGACGCCGGCCTTCTCGCTCGTCAGCGCTTCGCCCGAGCTGCTCGTCAAGCTCGATGACGGGCGGTTGTCCGCGCGGCCGATCGCCGGCACGCGCCGAAGGGGGCGGACGCCGGACGAGGACCGGGCCATGGAGCAGGAGCTGCTCGCCAGCGAGAAGGAGCGGGCGGAGCATATCATGCTCGTCGATCTGGAGCGCAACGACCTCGGGCGGGTCGCCGCCTACGGTTCCGTGAAAGTACCCGAGCTGCTGACCGTCGAACGATACTCTCACGTCATGCATCTGGTGTCCCAAGTCGAAGCCCGGCTGGCGCCGGGTAAGGACGCGCTTGACGTCGTCGCCGCGATGTTTCCCGGCGGCACGATTACCGGAGCGCCCAAAATCCGGACGATGGAAATCATAGAGGAGCTGGAGCCGGTTCGCCGCGGGCCGTATACGGGTTCCATGGGGTGGATTGACTACGCCGGGAATATGGAATTTAATATTATTATCCGCACGGTCCTGCTGGCGGGCGGCGTCGGCCATATCCAGGCCGGAGCGGGAATCGTCATCGATTCCGACCCGCGGCGGGAGTACCAGGAATGCCTGAACAAAGCGAAGGCGCTTTGGAAGGCGCTGCTCGGGGCGGGCCGGCTCTGACGGCCACAAAGGAGGAACCCCTCATGATTCTCGTGATCGACAACTACGATTCGTTTACGTATAACCTGGTGCAGTACCTGGGCGAACTTGGAGAAGAAGTGTCCGTCCACCGCAACGACGAGATCGACTTGGATACGATCGCGGCCCTGAAGCCGGACCATATCCTGATTTCCCCCGGGCCTTGCACCCCAAACGAAGCCGGGATCAGCCTGGCTTTGATCGACCGTTTCAAGGGAGAGATCCCGATCTTAGGCGTCTGCCTGGGGCACCAGTCCATCGGCCAGGCGTTCGGCGGGGAGGTCGTGCGGGCGGACAAGCTGATGCACGGCAAAACCTCGGAGATCACCCACGACGGCCGGACCCTTTTCGTAGGCATCGCTTCTCCGTTTACGGCGACCCGATACCATTCCTTGATCGTAAAAAGGGATACGCTGCCGGATTGCCTGGAAATCAGCGCGGAGACGGAAGAGGGCGAAATCATGGGGCTGCGGCACAAGGAATACGCCATCGAGGGCGTGCAATTCCATCCGGAATCCATCATGACCGACGACGGGCTTCGCCTTTTGAAAAATTTCCTGTCGCTGAAAGAAGGCGCCGGGGCATGAAGGTGCTCCGGAACGGACAAGTGAAAGACAGCGCAGAAGCCGTGATCTCCGTATTCGATCACGGCTTTCTTTACGGCATGGGACTGTTCGAGACGTTTCGAACCTACGGCGGACAGCCGTGGCTCCTGGAACGGCATGCGGAACGGCTGGCTGCGGGATGCCGGGAACTGGGCATCGCCTATCGCCCCGACGTGGAAAGCATGCGGGCGGACCTCGGCCGTCTGCTCGGCGCGAACGGGCTCTCGGACGCTTACGTCCGTTGGTCCGTATCGGCCGGAACCGGAGCGGTCGGACTCCCTGCCGGCGATTACGAAAATCCCGAAATCATCGTTTATGCCAAAGCATTGGCTTCGGACGAGCCGGCGACCCGGTCCCCGAAGTCTCTCCGGGTGCTGCGTCTTCGCAGGAGTCAGCCGGAGAACGGAAGGGCTCGTTTAAAATCTTTCCATTATATGAACAATATCGTTGCCAAGCGGGAACTGGTCCAAGCGGGCGCCGGCTCCGGCGTCGAAGGACTGTTTCTAGACGGAGCGGGCCATGTATGCGAAGGCATCGTCAGCAACGTCTTCTGGCTGTCGGACGGCGTGCTGTATACGCCTTCGCCGGAAACCGGCGCTTTGCCGGGGATTACCCGGGCATACGTGCTGGAAATGGCGGCGTTGTTCGGCGTTCCGGCGCGAGAGGGACGGTACGGGCTGGAAGAAGCGGCCGGCGCCGACGAAATGTTTCTCACCGGCTCCGTTCAGGAGATCGTGCCCGTCGCCGAGCTGCAGGACGATGAAGGCCAGGTGCTGCGCCGGTTCGGAACGGGACAAGCCGGACCGATGACCCGCGTCTGGATGGAGCGCTACCGGAGGGCGGCCGAAGGGAGGGAGCCGGATGAAACCGATTTTTTATCGTAGAACCTACGCGTTTGACGACGGGTTGACGCTGGAGCTGGGGCGGCGCACGCTGATCATGGGGATTTTGAACGTGACGCCCGACTCCTTCTCCGACGGCGGCCAATATACGGACGTGGAGAAGGCGGTCGAACGGGCTCGGCAAATGGAGGCTGAAGGAGCCGATCTGATCGACATCGGAGGAGAATCGACGCGCCCCGGTCATGAACCGGTTTCCCAAGCGGAAGAACTGCGGAGAGTGATTCCGGCTATCCAAGCGGTCCGCGAGGCCGTCCGCCTTCCGATCAGCGTGGATACGTACCGGGCCGAGACCGCCCGCCAGGCCCTGGAAGCGGGAGCGCATATTCTCAACGACATTTGGGGGTTCAAGCGGGAGCCCCGGATGGCCGAGATCGCGGCCGATTACGGGTGCCCGGTGATTTTGATGCATAACCGGGAGCAGAGGGATTATTCCGATTACGTGCCGAACGTGTTGGAAGACTTACGTTTGTCGGTCACCCGGGCACAGGCGGCCGGCGTGGCGGAAGCGAACATATGGCTCGATCCGGGGATCGGATTCGCCAAGGATTACGAAGAGAATCTGGAACTGATGGGCCGCCTGGACGAGATCGTTCGGTTAGGGTATCCGGTGCTGCTAGGGACCTCCCGCAAGTCGTTTATCCGCCGCACGTTAAACGTCGAACCGGGCGACACGATGGAAGGAACGGCCGCTACGCAGGCACTCGGCATCGCCCAAGGCTGCCAGATCCTCCGGGTGCACGACGTCCGGCAGATGAAGCGGGTCGCGGCCATGACCGACGCCGTCGTGTACCGCCAGGCGAAAATAGAAGGGAGCGGGGATTCATGGACCGAATGATCTTGCGCCGCATGGTCTTTTTCGGCTATCATGGCGTGTATCCGGAAGAGAACCGGCTGGGACAGAAGTTTTACGTGGATTTGGATCTCCGTCTGGATCTGACCCGAGCGGGCCGAACCGACGACGTGGACGACACCGTCAATTACGCCGAGCTTCACGCCTTCGTGAAAGGAATCGTCGAGGGACCGCCGGTCAAGCTCATCGAAGCGCTGGCCGAAAAGATTGCTTCCGCGATTCTCGGTACGTATACTAATATCATCGAAGCCGCGGTGGCGGTAACGAAGCCGAATCCGCCGTTCGACATCACGTTCGACGGGGTGACGGTGGAAATCCGGAGAAGCCGGGACGGCGAAGGCCGCGTGGTTCCCGTTCCGATAAAGGATTGACGCGCTTGAAGGAAGCCTATGTGGCCCTGGGCACGAACCTGGGGGATCGGGAAGTTTCGCTGCGGGAAGCGCTTCGGCGGATGGACGAAGTGCCGGGCCTGCAGGTCCGGCGGATTTCGGACGTGTACGAGACCGCTCCGGTCGGTTATACGGACCAGCCGGCATTTCTGAATATGGCGGCCGCGGTCGCGACGGAACTCGACCCGGTCGAGCTGTTGCATCGGCTGCTGGAGATCGAGAAGGACATGGGGCGCGTGCGGAAAATCCGCTGGGGTCCCCGGACGATCGACTTGGATATGCTGATGTACGAAGACGTGTCCATGGAGTCGGAGGAACTGAAGCTCCCGCATCCCCGGATGGGGGAGCGGGCGTTCGTGCTGGTGCCGTTAAAAGACGTCTGGCCGGAGGAACGCGATTTCCCTTGGGATCATGCAATTTCTCCCGAAGCGCGGAAAGCCGCGGGCATCCGCCGGCTGGGCCGCTTGAACGACTATAAACCCTTATAGAAAGGAGTGCTTATGATGTTGAAAATCGGGAATATCGAGATGAAGAACAACGTCGTGCTGGCCCCGATGGCGGGCGTGTGCAATCCGGCGTTCCGCCTCATCGCCAAGGAGTTCGGCTGCGGTCTGGTATGCGCGGAAATGGTCAGCGACAAGGCCATCCTGCACGGCAACCAGCGGACGATGGAGATGCTCTACGTGGACGAGCGGGAGAAGCCGCTCAGCCTGCAGATTTTCGGAGGCGACAAGGAGTCGCTTGTCTCGGCCGTCAAATACGTGGACGAGAACACGAACGCCGACATCATCGACATCAACATGGGCTGCCCCGTGCCGAAGGTGACCAAATGCGACGCCGGCGCGCGCTGGCTGCTGGACCCGAATAAGATTTACGACATGGTTTCGTACGCCGTCGAAGCGGCGAAGAAGCCGGTGACGGTCAAAATGCGCATCGGCTGGGACGACGCGCATATTTATGCGGTCGAGAACGCCCAGGCGGTCGAGCGCGCGGGGGGCGCGGCCGTGAGCGTGCACGGGCGGACCCGGGAACAATTGTATACGGGCAAAGCGAACTGGGATATTATAAGGGACGTTAAACAGGCCGTGTCCATTCCGGTGATCGGCAACGGCGACGTTTTCTCGCCGGAAGACGCCGAGCGGCTGCTCGCGCATACCGGCGCGGACGGCGTCATGATCGGACGCGGCGCGCTTGGCAACCCGTGGATGCTGTACCGCACGGTCCACTACCTGACGACGGGCGAGCTGCTGCCGGACCCGGCGCCGAGCGAGAAAATCCGCATCGCCATGCTGCATCTCGACCGGCTGGCCGCTTTGAAAGGGGAGAACCAGGCCGTGCGGGAAATGCGGAAGCATTTGGCGTGGTATCTGAAAGGGCTGCCGAACGCGCACAAGGTCAAAGACTCCATCATGGAGCTGACTTCGCGGGATGCCGTGGAAGCGACGCTCAAGGACTACGTGAACTCGCTGGAGGAGCTCCCGGAGCAGGAGCCCGGCGCGAATTCTGAGCTTCTCGTGCACTGAAGTGCCGCCGAATGGGGGAGCTTCCGCGAATTGACATTTTTGAGGGGTTGAAATATAATCAGAACCAATATTCGCAAGGGTCGCTGGAGGTTCCAGTTTTCTCCCTTACGGTGTCATGACGACGCGGAAGCGCCATATATTGGAGTTATACTGCGGCAGTTAACCAAATCCATGACAGGAGATCGGTGAGATGAGCGATAAGGAAGTCCTACTGACCCCCGACGGGCTCAAAAAGCTGGAAGAGGAGCTTGAGAACCTGAAGTCGGTCAAACGGCGCGAAGTGGCCGAGCGCATCAAGATCGCGATCGGATACGGAGATATCAGCGAGAACTCGGAATACGAGGACGCGAAGAACGAACAAGCCTTCATTGAAGGACGAATCATCACGCTGGAGAAGATGCTTCGCAACGCGCGCATCATCAACAACGAAGAAATCGATCTCGAAACGGTGAGCATCGGTTCGACCGTCATCGTGGAAGACGTCGAGTTCGGCGATACGATGGAATATACGATTGTCGGCACGGCCGAATCGGATCCGGGCCAAAATAAGATTTCCAATGAAAGTCCCGTCGGCAAAGCCATGATCGGCAAGAAGAAAGGCACGATCGTCGAAGTCAGCGTTCCCGCGGGCATCATTCAATACAAAATCGTCGATATCAAGAAGTGATTCGGCCAATCCGCCGCAAGCGCAGACCCCGTGAAAAAGCTTCCGCAGGAAGCTTTTTCGGCTGTCAGGAAGGCCTTGCGGGCAGCCGAGCCTAGGCAAAGGAGCAGACAAGCAATGGAACACACGGAAACGACGGAATCGGCGGAACTCAGTGAATTGCTGCGCATTCGGCGCGGCAAGCTGGACGAGCTGCGGGAGCTGGGCATCGATCCATTCGGCGTGAAGTTTGGTCCCACCCATCATGCGGGAGACATTCTGGCTCAATACGGCGAGCTGCCGAACGAAGAGCTGGAACCGAAGGAGATCGAAGTCAGTTTGGCCGGCCGCATCATGCAAAAACGCAGCATGGGCAAGGCGGCTTTCGCGCATCTGCAGGACTTGAGCGGAAAAATCCAAATTTACGTTCGCCAAGACGCCGTGCCGGAAAACGAGTTCAAAGCGTTCGACCTGCTGGATATCGGCGACATCATCGGCGTGCGGGGCATCGTGTTCAAAACGAAGACCGGCGAGACTTCGGTGAAAGTCCGCAGCCTGACGGTGCTTACGAAGTCGCTGCTGCCGCTCCCGGACAAGTTTCACGGCCTGAAGGACGTGGAGACGCGTTATCGCCAGCGGTACGTGGATTTGATCGTGAATCCCGAGGTGCAGAAGACGTTTATCACCCGTTCGCGGATCATCCAGGCCATGCGCCGGTATCTGGACGACCGGGGTTACCTGGAAGTCGAAACTCCGACGCTGCACGCGATAGCCGGGGGCGCAGCGGCGCGGCCGTTCATCACGCACCATAACGCGCTCGATATGCAGCTCTATATGCGGATCGCGATCGAACTGCATTTGAAGCGGCTTATCGTCGGCGGGTTGGAGAAGGTGTATGAAATTGGCCGGGTGTACCGGAACGAGGGCATTTCGACGCGCCACAATCCCGAGTTCACGATGATCGAGCTGTACGAAGCGTATGCCGATTATAAGGATATTATGGACCTGACGGAGAATTTGATCGCCCACATCGCGCAGGAAGTGCTGGGAACGCAGAAGATCGTCTATCAGGGCCAGGAGGTCGACTTGACTCCGCCGTGGCGCCGGGTTTCCATGACGGATCTGATCCGTGAAGCGGTTGGCATCGACTTCACCGCGCCGATGTCCGACGAAGAGGCGCACCGCCTGGCCAAGGAGCATAAGGTTCCGGTGGAGCCCCATATGTCCTTCGGCCATATCGTCAACGCTTTTTTCGAAACGTTCGTGGAGCATACGCTGATCCAGCCGACGTTCGTTACCGGCCACCCGGTCGCGATTTCCCCGCTGGCCAAGAAAAACGAGCAAGACCCGCGGTTTACGGACCGGTTCGAGCTGTTTATCGTGGCACGGGAGCATGCCAACGCGTTCTCGGAGCTCAACGATCCGATCGACCAGCGGCAGCGTTTCGAGGCGCAACTGCGGGAGAAGGCCGCAGGCAACGACGAGGCGCATGAGATGGATGAGGATTTCATCCGTTCTCTGGAGTACGGCATGCCCCCGACGGGCGGACTCGGCATCGGCGTAGACCGTCTGGTCATGCTGCTGACGGACTCCCCGTCGATCCGCGACGTGCTGCTGTTCCCGCACATGCGGGAAAGAGCGGAAGACTAGGTCTTTGCGATATGGAAAGGAAGCCGTTCGCCCGAGGGGCGAGCGGCTTCTCTATGTTGCGGCTAATTCAGCGCATATATTAGAGCGAATGGGCGCAAAATCCTGAAATAACCAGCGGCAAAAGGGTTGCATTCGCCTTCTCGGCTGTGGTATATTACTTAAGCCGCTTCGTGAGCGGCACGAAATTGCTCCTTGAAAACTGAACATCGAGCGTAATACGGACCCTGTCGAACCTTCGGGTTTGACGGACAACGATTTAACTTTTTGAGCCAATT
>NZ_JAQZSJ010000022.1 GCF_029360585.1 Cohnella caldifontis
GCTTCGCTTTATCGTCACCGCGCTAACGGCGACTTAAATAATATACCACAACGCGCTAGGCCGATGCAACAACTAATGTTTTCCATTCTTGCCGAACTTCCTAAAGCGCGGCCGCCGCATGAAGCCTGTCCGGGCGGCGAATGATAATTTATCACAGATCGACATGGCGAGTCAACCTCTTTTTCGGCGCCTTATTACGGCAAAATATGCTCCTCCTCCGCCGTATAACGCAGTTCCAGCTTCACCGCTCCCTGTCCCCGAGCGGCTTTCGCCACTTCGCGAACGAGGCCGCGCTGGACCAGCTTCTGCATCAGCAAGGAAAAATCGATCGGCAATTCGCGCAGTCGATCCTCTTGCTGCAGCTCGGCGACCGTCCAAGGGGTTTCGCGGCTGGCCAGTACATGTACCAGCAGCGCGCAGGAGGTGCGCATTTTCGTCAAGACGGAGAACTCGCAGGCCAGCACCACGAGCTGAACCCGTTTCTCCAGCGTTTCGGGGCTTGTCGTCAGCTCTTCGTACAATTTATAGATACCGGGGTTCACCCTACGCATTTGCTCCCATACGGTCAACTCGGGCAGCATGCCTTGCTCCACCAGGGAAATATGGGCCCAATGATGAAGCGAGGCCAGCACGTTGCTGTACGCGTCCAACACTTGCCCCTGCTGCAAATTCCGCTTGGCGTGCGAGTAAGTCAGCATGAACCGGGAAAATTCGCATAACAGCTTCTGCTCCCGAAGCAAGTCCGGCCATTCCTCCAGCCGGTTTCTCAATTCCGCCAAACGCCCCATTTCGTCGGACAGCACTTCCCCTTGCACGAGCCACTGCACGCCGTCCCGATCTCCTCCGATCACCCAGCGTTCCAGCGTATCGAGCGTGACCCGCCGGACCCGCACCCGCAAGTCGCCCAGCATCCACTGTTCGATTTCCTCGCCCGGGAGCACCCGATCCCTTACGACCAGGACCAACCGATCCGTTCCGTCGATCATCGGCATAGAGGAATAAGGATCGGCGATCAGCATCAGGCCGACCACCCCCTCCTCCCGTCCGAACAGATCGTGAAAGTACCATTCCTTGGAGTCCAAGCGATTCAAGACGCTCACCTTCCGAGATTTATCGGCATGTCCCCCCGGCACGAGGTGGTCTGTACGATAAATGTAAGCTATAATGATGAATGCGAAGCCGGCAACGACGATCGCCGGTTCTTGGTGTAGTTCTACAATCCCCTGCCGGTTTCCTGCCTGTCATGCCGGATGACGGAGAGAAACGCAAAATGACAAAGTATCGCGAACGGAGCCGATATCGATGAAATGGAAAACCAGCAAAATTTCGACCATGCGCACGTGGGGATTGCTTCTCGTCCTCATCGGGTTAGGCTTGTGCGTCTTCGGGACGAGCGGAATCATCCTGTTCGGAGAAGTGGGCAAAATCATCGCGGGCGTCTTCATGGTATTGGGCATGATCTCCTGCTTCGTCAGCATGGGCGTCTATTTCTGGGTCGGCATGCTGTCCACGAACGCGCCGGTCCTGGAATGCCCGGAATGCGGGAAACGGACCAAAATGCTGGGAGAAACGGACCGGTGCATGTATTGCCACACGATCCTGACCTGGAATCCGGACATCGCGACGACGACGCCGGCCGCGCCGAACGATTCCGAGTCCCGCTCCGTGCCGACTCAGTCTTAGAACCTCCTTGACCCTTAACGAAAAACCTCTTCGCCGGGCAACGCCAGACGAAGAGGTTTTTTCATGTTCAAGGCCTGCTTTGCAGATTCCGGTCGATCACGTCCCAAATCCCGTCCGACGCGAATATCCGCGCCCAAGATGCCGCTCCGGCAAGATTGTATTTTTTCACCAGCCTCATTCGGGCTTCCATGGACAGCGCATCCTCGATCCAGATCTTCTGCGTCGCGTCCCCGTCTTTGAATTCCACGTAGTGCTGGCCGGCCTCCGGAGAAACCTTGGGCGTGAGCTTCTTGTCGGCCAACAGTTTCGACACGGCGTCCATGCTCATCGTTTTGGACGTCACCTTGACGCCGCCTTTGCCGTCGGGCTTTTCCGTCCACATGCGCGTATAGAGGGGAATCCCCAATATCAGCTTGCTCGGGGGAACTCCGTCTTCTTCCAGAATCCTGCGGACCGAGGCTTCGGCCCAGGGCAGCGACGCGACGGAGCCCGCTTCCGGACTGCTGGCCCAATGCTCGTCATAGGCCATGACCATCATGAAATCCACCGTCGCTCCCAGCCGGGCGCGATCCAGGAACGCGGACCAGAACTCGCTGTTCGATTTCGGAGTCACGTCGATGGATACGACGAGATTTTGCTCGTGCGCCAGCGGCGTGAACTCCCGGACGAATTGCACGAGGTTATCCTTGTCGGACGTTTTGACGTTCTCGAAGTCCAGGTTGATGCCCTGAAGCTTGAACGTCTTGGCGTACGCCAGCAGCTGCCGGATCATGTTGAACCGCGTTTCGTAAGTGGCGAGCGCCTGCTCGGTGCGTTCCGGCTCGAAGCCGTTGCTGAACAGCGCCCATACCTGCGTTCCTTTGGACCGGTACCAACCGGAATAAGCGGCGTCCGCCTTGCTGCGGATTTTGCCCGTTCCGTCCGTCAATTCGAACCAGGTCGGACTCACCACGTTGACGCCGGCAAGCTCTCCGATGCCGCGGGCGTCCGGCGCTTTCTCGTAGACTGCCTCCCAAGTCAGGTTGATCCGCTGGCCGGCCGCTTTCCAAGCCGGATAAGGCTCGTCCTGCCGCGCTTGGGGAATCCGTTCGACCTGCCCCAGTACCGCGTCCTGCTTCCGCAAATAACCGATGTTCCCGGAAGCGGATTGAACCCGGTACCAGCCTTCCTCCTCGCCCCAAATCCGCAGCGATTCTCCCGCCGACAAGTCCTCGACGATGGCGAAGGACTTGTCGGGGCCTTCGCGGAGCTTGGCTCCTTTCCGCGCATCCTTCGGAACCGCGGCGCTTTGAACCGTTTGGTCCGGGGCGTACAACGTCACGATGCCGGACCCCGAATCGGTCTCTGCCTGGAACCCGAACAGTTCCTTAAGCGGCGCGAAAGGCAGATAAACCTCGCCTTCTTCCTTCACAGCGGCGAACTGCAGCTTGAACGGTTTCTGGTTCAGCGTGGCGGCGGCGTTTCCGACCGTCAAATGAAGCACTTTGGACGGCGTGGTCAGAATGACGGAGTCTGTCGCTTTCTCGTAAACGACGCCGTCTCCGGCAAGCTTCTGCGCGACCGGCAGCGGGATGCGGAGGCCTTCCCCTTCGCCCGCCGCGCGGGATTTCGTCCATTCTCCGCCGATCATGATCGGATTCGGCCCGGCCAAATAATCCGGTTTGACATGGCTGGCGTTGGGCTGGTCCTTCCAAGCGATCCAAGCGCCGGCAGCCGCCGAAGCCAAAAATAGAATCAAGATGAAAAACAGCGCGCCGGATCGGGACTTTCTGCGCCGTCTTCCGGTTCCGGGCGTTAAAGCCGTCGTCAATCTTGTCACGCTCCTATGATGTCAGCCTGTCGTTCGTATTGGACGATGACGGGCGGATGAAAGTTGCGTCGCGTTTCAATGCCTTATCCAAGCAACAAAAAAGCGCGCAGGAACTTGGTTCTCGCGCGCTTTGCCCATCCGTCAGTTTTTGACCCCGGCGCAGGCCGGGCACAAACCGTAAATTTCCAACCGGTGTCCCTGCACGACGAAACCCGTCGATGCCGCCGCCTCCGCCTCGATCGCCGTGATCGGGGGATGCTCGAAATCGACCATCGTGCCGCAATTCGTGCAGATCACGTGATAATGGTCGGAAAGGTCCGCGTCGAAACGGCTGGAGTCGTCTCCGTAAGTCAATTCCCGGACGAGCCCGGCTTCGACGAACAGCTTCAGGTTGTTATAAACCGTCGCGACGCTGAGACTCGGATATTGCGGGGACAGCGCCCGGTATATTTCGTCCGCGGTCGGATGAACATGGGAGTCCATCAAATATTCCAATATCGCGTAACGCTGCGGCGTCATGCGGACGCCGCCGGATTTGAGCTGGTCCACGGCATGATGAACCCGGGATTCCATGCTCTTCACAGCCTTTCGTATCGAAATGGCGTTTCCCCGCGAAGCGGGAAGCGCAGCCTTGGGATTTAGCCTCATTGTACGTTCAGTTTCTTGGCCTTGTCAATGGAAGAAACGTCCGTCAAGGCGCGTAGCGGGCCAAGTCGATGTCCCCGCGGGTCTCCGCCGTGATTTGCCAGGTCCCGTCTCCTAATTGTCCGGAAGCCTCATGATCGCCCGTTTGAAGCGGCCAGGAACAATCGACGTCGCCGAAATTCGCCTTGGCTTCCACCGTTACGTCCGCTCCATCCGGCCAAGCGAGCTTTACGTCGCCCAACTCGGCGTTCGCTTTCCAGTTGCCGTTTACGGCCGCCCCTTCGATCCGGATGTCCCCGGTAACGGTCTTCGCCGAAATCGCCGACGCGGGCCGAAGAACCGTTAAGTCGCCGTGCACGACTTCGATTTCCGCATCTCCGCGCAAATCGGCGAGCCGCACGTCCCCGTTCATGAGTTTCGCCTGGAGACGTCCCCCGATCTGTTCGCCGGAAACGTCCCCGTTTTTGACGTCCAGCTTCAGCTCCACGGCATCCGGGAGGCGGTCGATCCGCACTTCTCCGTTGACCGCATGCACTTCCAGCGAGGCCGGAACTTTGCCTTGCGGGAAGGTCACGACAAGGTCCACCTTGGTTTTCCGCATGCCGCCCATCCCGTACGCCGCGTGGCGCGAGACGATTTCGACGGAGTCGGTCTCCTTGACTTCGACGTTCGACTGATTGGCCAAGTCTTCCGCCTTCGACCGATCCGACACGTCCACCGAGACGACAGCCTTCACTTGAATATCGGCGACCGGTCCTTCCGTCAACGTAATGTCGCCGTTCTGATCGGATATGACGGTTTTCCGCCCGGGATCCCGAACCGGCACCTTCACGACCTCTTGTTCGAACTTGTGTTGGGCATTGAAGGTATCGAAGACGTTCAGGCCCAGCTGCCCCGCCCAATCCGTCCATGCGCCGGACCGCACCTCGTCTCCTTTGGCCGCGGCGAGCACGAATACGCCGAGTACGGCGGCCCAAAGCAAGGCGCCGACCGAGATGCGGACGCGGGTCCCCTGTTCCCGGTAGACCGATTGCATCAGAATGAGCTCGACCCCGAGTGCCACGAGAACGGCAGGCCACCAACGCTTCAAGATGCCGACGGCATCCGCCATCCCCGCGTGATCCATAAGCAGCAAAATCCCGAGCCCGATCAAAGACAGGGCCGCCGTATAGCGGCCGACCTTGACCGGCCCGGGTCTGTTACCTTTTCCCGCCATGCTGTCCGCGCCTTTCCCAAATCCAAAGTCCGACCCCGGCGGCAATCAGGATGAATGCTCCCGCGACGGAGCCCGAGGAGCGGAGCGGCCAGTTCTGATGGCCGCCTAAATTCGTGACCGCCAGCAAGATCGCCGCGGCCGCCGCCAACACGATGATGCCGGGAATGTTCACGCCGCGGGACAAACCTTCCGAAGACGGCATCGGTCCCGGCGGATAGGGGGGAGGCGGGGTTTCCTGCGCCGCTTCCTGGGAAGCCCTCGCCGCCTCCGCGAACTCCGGATTCGGCGCAAGCGGAGCCCGGAATTCCGGAGCGGGTCCCATCGGACCCGGACGCGGAATCGGTCCGGCTCCGTCCGGCATCCCGTACATCGGACCCGGTCCCGGCCAACCGGGCGCGGTCAAACGGTCGTTCACCGTTTCCGTGCTTTGGATGGCGTCGAACAGGCTGTAGAAATAAATGATCGGCAGAAGCAAGCTGAGCAGCACGATGATCAGCACGTTGTCCATCTGTTGGGACGCGAACGTGATCGCGCAAATGTCGAACGCGATGAGCAGCATGACGGAGACGCCTTTGGTCATCTGCCCCAAGTAGAAATGGCCCGTACCGGGAATGAAAAACGCCAGAAGACCGGCGATCCACTTCTTTTTCTTCGGCCGGGACAGGGGAACCTCCGCATAGCCGGGAGGATACGTTTGGGCGGCGTACCCGGCTTCGTACCTGCGATCGTTCGAGTGGAACTCGTTCATGTTTTCGTATTCCTCCAGACACCTGAACGGCGCGGAGGTTTTCGCTCCGCTTCCGATTTTTTCCCAATTGTAACACGGGTCACGATGCCCCTCAACGGAGAAAGGACGGGGGAACTCCTGGCCGAAGGTCGGGGTTTCTTTCCGGACGATCGGCTACTCCGTCTTTCTCGACAACCGAACCATCGTAATGTCCGGTGCCGGTTGAAACGTGCCTCCGGGGAGAAAGCCGTGCCGTTCATAGAGCCGGATCGCCGGCAAATTGCGGATTTCCGCCGTCACGGTCCATTCCCGGACGGAAGGAGTTTCCGACAAGACGTAGCTCATCAAGCGGCTGCCGATGCCTTGGCGGAAACGGGCGGGATGCACCATCATGCGGCAGACCGTCATCCCCCCGTCCTCCGCTTCCGTAGAGACGGCTCCGACCAGCTCGCCGTCGTCTCCGAAGCATCCGTAAAACGTTTCCCCGCAGTTTTGCAGGGATTGTACCGTATCCTGAAGCGGAGGCAGGCTTGGAACCCCGATCAGATCGGCTTCTTGCCGGTAAGCGGCGTGTTGCAGGGCCCAAAGCTCTTCCGCAAGCTCTCGGTCCCTCAGATCCAGCCTTCGAATGTCCACGGACGCACTCTCCTTTTGAAGAAAAAACCTTATTCCGAGCTGTCCGGGAGCGAGAACGCTCCCGATGGCTTGAAATAAGGCGGGATATGACGACGTTATGCCGGCTTAAGTTACCCTTTGAGCCGCTCCATGAGCAGCTTGTTGACGAGGCCGGGATTGGCTTTGCCCTTCGTCTCCCTCATGATCTGGCCGACGAGGAAGCCGATCGCCTTCTCCTTGCCGCCGCGGAAATCTTCCACGGATTGGGGATTGGCGGCGATGACCGCGTCGACAACGGACAGAATGGCGCCTTCGTCGCTGATTTGCACCAGGCCCTGCTCTTCGACGATTTGCTGCGGCAGCTTGCCTGTCTCCAACATCGACTTGAAGACGGTTTTGGCGATTTTCGTGCTGATCGTTCCTTTCTCGATCAGCTGGATCATCTCGCCGAGGCCTTGGCCCGTGATTTTGACGTCTTCGAATTCCAGGTTGTTGGCATTCAGGTAGGCGAGCAACTCGCCCATGATCCAGTTGGCGGACGCTTTGGCGTCGGACGTGTATTTGAGGCTGTCTTCGAAGAAATCGGCCAGCTTCATGGAGGCCGTCAACACTCCGGCGTCATAGGAGGACAAGCCGTATTCCTCGACGTAACGGGCTTGACGGGCATCCGGAAGCTCCGGAATCGTCGCCCGCACGCGCGTTTTCCACTCTTCGCCGATGTGCACGCGCACGAGGTCCGGATCGGGGAAGTAGCGGTAGTCATGCGCTTCTTCCTTGCTCCGCATGCTGAACGTCTTGCCCTGATTCTCGTCCCAGCGGCGGGTTTCCTGCACGACTTTGCCGCCGCTTTCCAGGACGTCGGCTTGACGCATCTGTTCGTACTCCAATCCGCGCTGCACGCCCCGGAACGAGTTCATGTTCTTGAGCTCGGCTTTCGTGCCGAATTCCTTCTGGCCGTAAGGCCGAAGGCTGATATTGGCGTCGCAGCGCAGCGAACCTTGCTCCATCCGCACGTCCGACACGTCGCAATATTGCATGATCGCCTTCAGCTTTTCCAAGTACGCCTTCGCTTCCTCCGGCGAGCGGATATCCGGTTCGGAGACGATTTCCACGAGCGGCGTACCGACGCGGTTGAAGTCGACGAGGGAGGCGTAACCGCCTTCCACGTGCGTCAGCTTGCCGGCGTCTTCCTCCAGATGAAGGCGGGTAATGCCGATCCGCTTCGTCTTGCCGTCCACCTCGATGTCGATCCAGCCGTTCTGGCCGATCGGCTGATCGTATTGCGATATTTGATACGCCTTGGGCGAATCGGGGTAAAAATAGTTTTTGCGGTCGAACTTGCTCCATTCCGCGATCTCGCAGTTGAGCGCCATGGCGGCTTTCATCGCGTACTCCACCGCCTGGCGGTTCAGCACCGGCAGCACGCCGGGATGCCCCAGGCAAATCGGGCACGTATGCGAATTGGGCGCCGCCCCGAACGACGTCGAGCAGCCGCAGAAAATTTTCGATTTCGTATGCAGTTCGACGTGGACTTCCAGCCCGATGACCGTTTCGTATTTCGTGAGTGACATAGGTCCCGGTAACCTCCTTAGGACAACGCCGGACGGCGGGTATGATGATCCGTCGCCGACTCGTAGGCGTGGGCGGCGCGCAGCACGGTCGTCTCGTCGAACGGCTTGCCGATGATTTGCAGGCCGACCGGCAACCCGTCCGCGAAGCCGCAAGGAACGCTGATCGCCGGGACGCCGGCCAGGCTGACCGGAATCGTCAGGATGTCGTTCATGTACATCTGCAGCGGATCGCCCACCTGCTCGCCCAGCTTGAACGCCGGAGTCGGTGCGGTCGGTCCGACGATCAGGTCGTATTTCTCGAACGCTTGGTCGAAGTCGCGTTTGATCAGCGTCCGGACTTTCTGCGCTTTCAGATAGTAAGCATCATAATAGCCCGAGCTGAGCGCGTACGTGCCGAGCATGATGCGGCGCTTCACTTCGGGGCCGAAGCCCTCGCTGCGGGAACGGCGGTACAGGTCCATCAAGTTGTCCGGGTTTTCCGCGCGCACGCCGTAGCGGACGCCGTCGAACCGGGCCAGGTTGGAGGATGCTTCCGAGGAAGCGAGCAAATAATAAGCCGCGACGGCGTACTCGGTATGCGGAAGGGACACTTCCTCCCACGCGGCGCCCAGCGATTCGAACTGCCCCAGCGCCTCCAGCACGCGTTCCTTCACCCGCGGGTCCACGCCTTGGCCCAAATATTCCTTCGGCACGCCGATGCGAAGGCCGCGGACGTCCCCCGACAGAGCGGCCGTGTAGTCCGGAATGTCCACGTCGGCGGACGTGGAATCCATCGGATCGTGGCCTGCGATCGCTTGCAGCACGAAAGCCGCGTCCTCGACGTTTTTCGTCACCGGCCCGATCTGGTCCAGCGAAGACGCGAACGCGACCAAGCCGAAACGGGACACGAGCCCATACGTCGGCTTTAGCCCGACTACGCCGCAATAGGCGGCAGGTTGGCGGATGGAGCCGCCCGTGTCGGAGCCCAGCGTGAAATACGCCTGGCCGGCCGCTACGGCGGCGGCGGAACCGCCGCTGGAACCTCCGGGCACGCGGGAGAGGTCCCACGGATTGCGGACCGGCTGGTACGCGGAGTTCTCGTTCGAGCCGCCCATGGCGAATTCGTCCATGTTCAGCTTGCCGACGGTCACGGCTTGCGCGCTGCGCAGCTTGCGGACGGCCGTCGCGTCGTAGATCGGGATATGGTTGTCCAGGAACCGGCTTGCGCACGTCGTGCGCAGCCCTTCGGTGACCATATTGTCTTTGATGCCGGCAGGCAGGCCGAACAGCAGGCCCCTTTCTCCTCCGGCGGCCAGCTGCTCGTCCAGCGCTTTCGCCGTCTGCCTGGCGCCTTCTTCGTCCAAAGTCAGGAACGCGCCGATTTTTCCGTCGGTCTCGGCGATCCTTTTCAGGGAAGTTTCCGTCAGTTCGGAAACCGAAAGCTCTTTGCGGGCCAGCCGGTCATGCACGTCCGAAAGCCGCAGGTCGAAAAGCGACAAAACGGGTTCCTCCTTCATCGTGAAAATCCTTACTCCAGCACCGCCGGAACCTTGAATTGCCCGTCTTCCTCATCCGGCGCGTTCGCCAGCACTTTCTCGATGGGCCAGGAGGGGCGCACCTCGTCCTCGCGCATGACGTTGGCCAGCGGAAGGACATGGCTGGTCGGCTCCACGCCGTCGGTGTCCAGCTCGTTCAGTTTTTCGGCGTATTTCAAAATAGCGTTCAATTGGCCGGCGAACCGATCCTTCTCCTCATCGGACAGATCAAGCCGCGCCAGATCGGCGACGTGTTCCACGTCTTTCGCGGAAATGCTCAAGCTCGTATCCCCCTTGCTTCCTCCGGTAAGTCGTCATTCCTATCATTATATCGGACAACCCCGGGGAACTCAACGACACCTCAACCATCGCGGCCGGCGTTCGCGTCCCGGCCCGTTCCGGTTCGCCGCGGCGATCATATCCTGCCTTCCGGGGTAATACTAATGAACATCCAACGCCAGCAGCCATGGAGGGATCCGAATGCCAAGCACTCATCCCGCTTCCGACCGTCCTTTGCCGTTCCGGGATCGGGGATCCGTCGAATTCGCGGCCGACGACTGGACGGCCCGGCCCAACCTACGGCGTCTCGTACGGGACATGGTCCAATCGTCCGGCGGGAGCTTGTCCCTGGATCGGCAAACGCTGCGATACGACAGCGGCCAGGCGCTCCTCCGGCTGATCCATGGTCTTCAGGCGGATCTCCTTCCGGATGAGCGCAGCGGCGTCCGCTTTCGCCGGGTCGGCGAAGCGCCCGAACCCGCCTGGCTCCTCCTGGCTTCTTTATTCGAGGAAGTGGGGGGGAGGAGCGTGTCCGAATATATCCTGCACCGCAGTTTCACGACCTATCTGCAGCCGATCGTGCAGCCCAGCGGCCGAATCGTCGGGTATGAATGCTTGCTGCGTCCCTTGCCCGAACAGGCTCCTTACCGGCCTGCCGAATTGTTCGCCAAAGCGCGGCAAACGGGGCTCCATTCCTTTCTGGACCGGCAAGCGAGACAGGCGGCGATTCGGGTCAGTTCCGCCCATCTGACGCCGGGCGTGAAACGGTTCGTCAACTTCCTGCCTTCTTCCCTGTACGGAGACGACGCCGGCGTGGAGGATACGTTCGAAGCGATGCGCGTAACGGGTACCGACCCCGGCGACGTCGTATTCGAAGTCGTGGAAACCGAGCCGCTGGACCATCCGGATTTGCCGGCCGTTATCGACCGCTGCCGCCGGGAAGGGATCCTGCTCGCGGTGGACGACGTCGGGACCGGCTACGCGACCGCGGAAGCGATCGACCGCTTGAAGCCGGATTACGTGAAGCTCGACCGCCGGTTCGTTCACCGCTGCGAGTCGGACGCCGGGAAACAGCGCCAGATCGACGAATTGCTGGGGCGGGCTTCCCGCTTTAACGGGGTCGTGCTCGCCGAAGGCGTCGAGCGCGAAGAGGAGCGGGACTATTTGCGTCGGGCAGGCGTTCCGCTCCTGCAAGGCTACTTGTTCGGTCCCGCCGCGCCGGTGCCGGCAGTCGAACCTGCCGCGTTCGTTCCCGCCGGGCCGTAACCCAATCTCCCGTTTGAGACATGAAAAAGCCGAGCGGCTGCGGATCTCCGCGGCCGTTCGGCTTTCTTGACTCGGCGACTCTATCGGATCAAATCCAGGCTTTCAGGTTCACCTGACGGATGAAATCTTCCCGGCTTTGCACTTCTTTCTCGCGTTCTTCTTCCGTCTGTTCCGCCGCATCGCCCCGCATGATTCTCCGGAACAATTCCTCGTTGCGGGTAGCCAGAGCGAAATCGATCAGCGCCTCCCGCTCGATCAGCTCCGCTTCCTGTTCGATCAGCGTTTCTTCCAGCTCCACGTCCGAAGAAGGGACATAGAATTGCCGATTGGCTTTGGGCACCCGGATGATGTATTCGAAAGCGCTGTCGGCATTCCGGTCGTACGCGATGATATAGCCGTATTCCCCGATCGGCAAGTTTTGCTCGAAACGGTCTCCGACGATGATGACCTTTTCTCCCAATTTCAGCACGCCGTTCTCCCCCTCCCTGTTTGAACGCGGTGTTACATTCATCCTACTAAAAAGCAACCCGCCGTGCAAATGGTGAAAGAGCCCGAAATCCCGAAACGCCTTGCCGGCCGTACGCCGAAAGGATTTTTGAGGCTACCTGCTTTCCCGCCGGAGAAGTATTTTCGAGCGGCGTCGGAACGCGAAAAAGACCGCTCCCGTCCCATGACGATCAAAGCAGTCCCGTTCCCATCATGGATGGTCCAGGGGCATTTCATACAAAGTCTCGGGAGATAACGTCAGTGCCCGGCATCCGTTCTCCGTCAGGAGATACGTATTCTCGATGCCGACCACGCCCGCGCCCGGAAACGTGAATTTCGGTTCCACGGCGATCACCATGCCCGGCTCGAGCGGTTCGGTGAACCCGCGGGCCAATACCGGCCATTCGTCGATTTCGAGTCCGATGCCGTGTCCGAGGAATTTGACCTGATCGCGGCCGAAGCCCATGAAATGCTCCGATAACCCCGCATCCTCCGCCATGGACAACGCCTGAACATACAACGCTTCCGGTACGGCTCCCGGCTTTAAGGAGGCTTCCGTGCGGCGAAGGATCGCGTCCGCCGTCCCGTAGGCCCTCCGAAGTTCGTCCGGCAGCCGGCCGATCGCCGCCGTACGCGTCTGGTCGATGACATAACCGTCGATGCAGCAGCCGATGTCCAGCAGGATCGGTTCCCCGCGCCGGATCGGCCGAAGGCTGGAGCTTTGCGGAAAGGCGGGCGTCAGCCCGGCGCCGCCCGCCGGCCCGTCGAAATAGGTCGGCACCGCGGCCGATTCCCCCGCTGCTACCATGCCGGCGGCGATCTCCTGGTTATACCCCCGCATCCGCATCAGCCCGATATGGCCCGCTTCCCTCATCTTCCGTTCGATGACGGTCATGAGCTCGAGCTCCGTCATCCCTTCCCGCAGGCTGCGCAGGCCCTCCTCCAGCGAAGCCGCGGCGACGCGGGCGGCGGCTTCGATCCGTCCGATCTCGTATTCGGACTTGACGCTCCGCTGACGCCTGAGCAGCGCGGACGCATCCCGCCAATCGGCCTGCGGAACCGCTTCGACGAACCGAAGATACTGCTGCGCGGGCATTACGTCCAAATCCGCGCCGATCTGGGGCCGTCCCGCTGAGCCGTTGCCCGCGAACAAAGCCGGGTAATCCCCTTCCAATTGGCCGCCGAACCGGCGCAGCGATCCGAGCTCGACGACCCGTACATGCGATTCGTCTTCGGCCCGCTTCAGGCTTCGCTTCACGTAATACGCCGCCGGGCCCTTTGCCGGAACGAACAAATACCCCGTCTGCATCGATCCCGCCAAATAATAGATCCCGACGTTTTGAGTGACCAAGCACCCGTCCAAACCGGCATCCTTCATCAACTGCTGCAATCCGGCGATCCTTCGTTCGGATTCCGATCGGGTATAGGCGGACAAGGCGAGTCGCTCCTTCTGCGAATGGTTTCCTCCATTACATCAGAATCCGGAAGCCTCCGTCAACGCCGGAATCCGGGACGGGGTTCAGTCATACACCATCTCCGCCGAGCCCTTCAAATCCCATTCCACGGGAGCGAGCACGCCGAACAAGCGGGGAAACGCCACGCGGACGATCAGCACGACGCCGGGCCGATCCAATGTCACCTCGTAATCGAACGCCTCGTTCCGATAGGTGAACGGATAGGCGAGTTCTTCCCCGAGCACGGCGAATTGTTCGACCAACACCCGATTCCTCAGGAAGCTGCCGGGCAGCGGATTCAGTTCGGCATCCAGACGCAGATTCTCGCGCAGGTACGTCAGCGCGGCCGCTTCGGCTTGTTCCCGGTCCAGCGAAAGCACGCCGATCTCGAGCTTGTCCCGATCGACCTGCTGGGCCGCCGCATGGGCCGCCCGGTTCACCGCGTGTTTGGCGTCGAAGACGGTGTTCATCGCCAACTCCTCGTCCATTTGCAGCGCATGGAACATCCACCATACGACGGTCATGAGAATCCCGAACACGAGCTTGGCCAAGCCGGCAGCCGTCCTTTCCCCGCCGGTACTCGGCCAAGCCGGCCGGCAGCGGTCATTCTGATCGGATCCCCCTTCAGGGGGAAGGAACATACTCGCTCATCTTGAGCCCTTGGGCGGAAAGGCGGGCGCCGGCAGGAGGCTCCACGCCGATGAGCCGGTCGATATCCAACAGGTTGTCATACGGATATCGGATCACGAGCCGCAGTCCGGTCCCCCGCGGGAGCGGCGCCGAAGGATCGTCAGCCGGAGCGCCCGTCGTGGAAGTCACTTCGTATTCCAATCCGCCGGACTGAAACCCGTATGCCGCGAGCCGATCCCGAGAAGCCGCCAGCATGCTGCCGTCGATGTATCCGAACCGCCCGCTGGCGCCCACCTCCAGCAAATAATCCGCTTCCTGCTGCAGCAGCGCCTGCCGGATGACCAGCACATGCTTGTAAATCGGCGAGAACATCAGCCAGCAGAACATGGCCGAAAACAGGATGAACACGAGCAGCTGTTTCATGGGCTGATCCGGGAAATGCCTCCCGCCATCCGTTCGCCGGAGGTTTGAAGCTGCTCCTTCATGCCCCCGTCTCCCTGTACGACGGCGGAATAAAGAGAGACGACGACCGCGATCAGCAGGACGGTCATGAGCAGTTGTCTCATCGGCGATCCCTCCCCGCTAGGGCTGCGACGACATGAGATTTCCGATTCTCGTGTTGGCGCTTGTCCCTTGGCTTTCGATTCGGGCCTTCGTCCCCGTTCCGTCTTGGGCGATAATCGTATTGAATAGCAGCGCTACCACGATCAACATCATCACCGTAATCAGAATGTTGCGCATCGCGTTCGTTCCCCTTTCCGGTTATGGATTCAATGCGTCGAACAGATTGGCGGCTTCCTGCACCCACGGATACAAAAAGACTTGAAACGTGTAGAGGATGGGGACGCCCGCCAGCACGAACAGCAGATAGGAGGCCGTTTCCTTCCGGCCTTCCCGCGCCAGTTCGATCCGGGCTTTATATTCCTGCACCATCGCCCGGAGCAAATCGTACACTTCGCCGCTCTCGTGGAGCCGGAGAGAGCGGAGGCTCTCCGCGAAACTGCCGGCTTCCTCGGTCCCCAGCCGTTCACGGAACCTCCGCAGCGCCCGGTCCGGGTCGTGGTACCATTCGTTCAGCAGCAATCCCAGCTCCGGCCGGATGATCCGGGTGAGCGGCAGCATTCTCAGCAGCTTGCCGTGCAAATGCAGCCGCGAACCCGAATAATAGAGCAGTTGCCGGGCTACGGTCATGATTTCCCGGCGAATCCGGTCGGTTCGGTACCGCCGCAGCGCGTTCAGCATCATGCCGTCGAAGCAGGCGGCTGCCGATAACGCCGCGGCGATCCCCGCCGCCGCTCCCCGATTCGAAAGCGCCAAACCTCCCCCCCGTTCCGCCGCTCCCAACGAAAGCGCGATGAAGGCGAGAACGAAGATCGCCACCCGGCGAATGGCCAAATACAGACGGGGGTCGATTCCTAAACCGCAGCCGGCCAGCCAGACCCGGCGCGCCTGGAGCGCGACGCTTTCCCGATCCGCCCTCCACAGCTTCAGAAACCAAATCGGCACCTGCCGGTTTCTCCAGCCTTTTCTCGAGATGCGCCACCGGTACCTCTGGCGCAGCGCCGCGCCGAGCAGCGCCGCGATCCCCGCGAACCCAAGAGCGAACTGGATCAGCCGCCACAGCCAGGCGTAAAGAATCATTCCGGTGTCCGTCATATCACCCTTCTCCCCTCTAATGCCTCTAATAGGGAGTTTGGCGGAGGCAAGCTCTCCCCGCTTCCTTACATCTTCCTGCGGGACAAATAGATTCCCATGATGAACGAACCGAACATGAGAGCCAACGCGTTCAGCAGCATGCCGCGGCCGGTCGGATCGAGCACGTAATAACGGTAGCTTCCTTCCGGGCTCATCCGGAAATTGATCGCCAGAAACAAGCCGAGAAACAAAGCGGGAGTAAAGTTGGCCAGGCGGATTTCGAGCAGCCGGTGCCGTTCCTGTTGGTTGGCCAGCTGGGCTTTCCGCATGTCGTCGATCAGCTCCTTCAGATTAGGCGCGATCGGGTTCCCTTCCGTCAAAGCCACCTTCAGGATGCTCGCGAAATGGTCGGCCCAAGTGTGGCCGAACGCCAGACAGAACCGCCGCAAACTCTCTTCGTCATCTTCCCGAAGGGAAAGGTGGCGGGCCAGTTGATCGAACACCGCTTGCACCTCCCCCGGAAGCCTCCGTTCTTCCACCGTTTTTTGCAGCGCCGTCCGGATTTGGCGTCCGCCCGTCAGCAAATAGCATTGATAGAAAAGCTCCACGGCCGGCAGGAATTCCAGGCGAACCGCCAGTTGCCTGCTGACGAGCCGCATTCTCAGCAAAACGTAGGGCAGCAAGCCCATCATCGCGCCAAGAAGCGCGGCGGAACGCGGCGTCCGGAACAAGGCCATCCCTGCCGAGACGCCCACAAGCCCCAGAAAAACCGAAGCCGCGTAAAACGGCCCCGGATTGACATTCCAGCCGACGGCAGCCATCAGGTCGGCCGCGTGCGAATGAAGCTTGCCGAATCGGCGCCAACGCCGATGGCCGCGCTCCGGCTCGCGCCCGTAGCCGGCACGGGCCGACAGCCGCCTGCGGAGCGACATCCGGTCCCAGACGGCGGAGAAACCGAATCGCAGGCTTACGTATGCCAGCAAAAACAGCAACACGCACCACGACAGCAAAACCTCGCCCGTCATGCGGTCACGATTCCTTTCTCCCGGAACCGTTCATACGTCTCCGGGTCCATCCGGCGGATCCGCGCCGACCCTTTGGGCGTGAATGGCAGCGGAAACGTCCACGTATCCTCGGCCTCGTCATAGCGAACCAGGTCCCGTACGACGATTTCCCCGCTTTCCCAAGTGAATTCGCCGACGCGCACGAGCCTCCGCATACCTCCGACGATCCGCATTTCCAAGCCGATCTGCGTCACGTGTTCGGCGATGCGGCGGGTCAAACGCATCGGGTTCATGCCGCGGCCGTCGAGCATACACATGTCCGCGATCGCATCCGGCACGTCCTCCAGCGCGCTGACATGCACGGACGTAATGCTCCCCTCATGCCCGCGCGTGCAGGCTCGGACGTAAATGTTCGCGTCCTCGTCGCGGATCTCGGCATGGCAGATGCGCTGGGGGGACTGACGCAAGGCCAGCTTGAACGCCTGCCTCGGCCCGTGCGCCGCATCCTCTTCGTCCGCTTCGTATTCCACCACGTTTTTTTCGGGAAAATCCCTCGCCAGCATCAGCTCGTACCGGGTTTCGATCGTGACGATTCTCTCCTCGTCCGGCATGGCGGCAATGAGCGCCTTGATCAGGTGCGTCTTGCCGGTATTGGTCGGCCCGATGACCACCATGTTGAAGCGGCAGCGCACGACGGCCAGCAGCAGCTCTTTGACTTTCTCGTCGATCGACCGGTACTCCGGCCGGCAGAGCGTATCCAGGTCGAACCGCCGGACCGTGTAGAAACGGATGGTGAGCGTCGGCCGGGAAGTAAACCCGAAACCCGTCATCGTGACCCGGGAGCCGTCAAGCAGGATCACTTCCGCCCACCGCTTGCGCGGGTTGATGCGGTCGTTATTGAACAGTACCAGGTTTTGCTGGATGCGCTCGACCTGCGCCGCGTCCTGAAACCGAAATGGTGAAGGAACGGCCCGTCCGTCCCTCACCTCGAAAATCCGGGTGCCGACGACTTGGACCTCCTCCAGGCCTTCCCGGTTCCGCAGCACCAGCTCCAGCATGTTCATCCCGATCACTTCGGCGAACAAAGCTTCGGCCAGCGTCGCGTAGGGAAGCCCTCCCAGGCTGACGTGCTGGAGCCGCTTTCGGATGATCCAATCCGAGATCACCGCCAGCATTTCCGCGCGTTCCTGGGGAAAGCCGATCACCGCCCGGTTCAGCTTCTCGGCGTATTTGCGGCGTTCCTCCTCGCTGTATCCCCGGGGAGCGGCCAGCATATGCCGGACTTCCTCCGTCAACGTCCGTAGCGTGGAATGCCCCTCTTCTTCGGGATAGGCGGATCGTCCGTCTTGCGCACGAGAGCGATCTCCCCGCTGCATGAGATCCGCGGCGTACGCCGTCGCCGAAAAACGGGTTCCTTCCGCTTTCATCCTTTTCGCTCCCTATGGCGCATCAGTCTCCTCAGCCATGGCCGATCCGTTCTCTGCAAACGTTCCTGCCAATTCAAACGGTGCAACAGCGGGCCGGCGACCGAATCGAATGCCGACGTTTCTTTGCCCTGCGAGGCCAGCCATTCGTCCAACCTGCCGCTGTCCAGCTGAAGATGGATGCTCTCCGCCAGCTTCAATTCCGCAAACGAAGAGCAACCGGTTTCTTTGCGGATCTCCTTCATTCCGAATCCTCCCGTCGATCGTTGGTTTCCTTGCAGGAGAACCAGACCGAAGCTCTCGGGCGAAAGGCCGAACATCGCGCCGACCTGCCCCGTCCACCTTCGAACGTCCTCCTGAAAATGGCTTAAGCTTCCCGTCGTCACGAGATAACGGTGATCGGCTTCCTTCATCGCGCATACCGTCGCCGCGTTGTCCCAGTACGCGCTGACGTCCGCCACGGTTAGATCGAACGCTTGGCGGGACGCCGCCAGCAGCGTTTCCATGTCCTGCGGCTCGTAATATTCCGCCTGTTCCCTGGCCATATTGCCGAACAGGACGTGCAAACCTCCCAATCGGGGCGAACCGAAAGCGTATTGCCGCAGCTTGTCCGCGGTAAGCGTGCCGGCGCGAAGCTCGGGCCGGAGTCCGTCCAGAGTGACCTGCGGCTTGTCGACGCCCAAATACAGGTGCGTTTTGGCGCTTTTCAAATTCAGGCACAGAAAGCCGATTTTCCGTCCGCTTCGGGCGGCGATCCGGTAGGCGCTCCCGAACGCGGCAAGGGTCGTCCCGATATTGGGCGTGGAGCCCGCGAAGACCGCCAGTTTCCCGTTCAACGTCCCGCATCCCCTTCCGCGACCGGCCGAAGGGAAGCCGAGTCGAACGCCACGACCAGCTTGGCTTCGCCCGACTTGCACGCCGCGTCGAGGGACAGCCACTGCTCCTCGCTCAAATTCAAGTTGATCGCGTCGATCGCCCCGTTCGCGTCCCGTCTGGAGGCATACATGCTTTCCTTGTCGCCGTTCGCCATGGAAAGGAGGTTCGGATTTTTGGGATTGTCGATTTCCAAGTTCGCGGCGCTTTTCACCCCGGCGACGACCACCGGATTCGGAAACAGCCGGCGGGAGGACGAGTCGGCGCCGGACACATACACGATGGCCAAGTCCCCGGCCCGAATGCCGCTCGAGATCGATTTGACGTATTCGCGCGGAATCTGAAACGTCGCCTCCCCAGGTCCCGGCAACAGCCGATAACGGTCAAGCTTCCAACGGAGCAGCGGCTCTCCGGCCCCGAGCGGCACGGATACTTCCATTCCGGCCGCCTCGTTCAGATCGGTCATCATCTCCTCCGTCAGCGCGCTCCGGGGAATCGGCTTCGTCTCCAATTGGTCGGCGGACAGCCGGACTCCCGCGGGAACGAACTGCCTGGGAACGACGACCATCAGCGATTCCTGCTGCCTCAGCTGGCGAAGCTGCACCCAGTAGACGCCGTACACGAGCATGCCCGAGAGCACGGCGGCCGAAAGGCTGATCGCCATTTGCCTTTTGCGATTCATTCCATCACCCCGTATTCGTCGAAAAATAAAAAACGCAGGCAAAGGAGAGACATTCTCCTTGGCCTGCGTGCTTCGCAGTGCGTGATCGCGATATAGGCACTTCTTGGTAAGGCCCACTATATCAAAAGCGCAACGGCGTGTAAAGACTTTTTTTGCATTTTTTAGAAAATTCCCTATCCCCGCACGAACGGATTTTCCCGCCGTTCCTCGCCGATCGTCGTATCCGGACCGTGACCGGGCAGCACGATGACGTTCTCCGGAAGCACGTACAGCTTTTCCCGGATCGAGCGGGTCAGCTGGTCCGCATTGCCGCCTGGAAGGTCCGTCCGTCCCACCGAACGTCGGAACAGGACGTCGCCCGCGAACAGCAGGTCCCCGCAAAGAAACGAGGCGCCGCCCGGCGAATGCCCCGGCGTATGGAGCACCCGGAACGTCTCTCCCAGCAGCTGCAGTTCATCGCCGTCCTTCAACAGATGGTCCGGCGCGCGGCCGGACACGGGCGGACCGGCTTCCGGCCACAGCAGGGATCCGTTCTTGGCGGGATCCGACAGCCAGTCTTTCTCCGCGGCGTGCAAATACACGGGGCACCCGAATCGCTCCCGGACCGCTTCGACGCCCCCGATATGGTCGAAATGGGCGTGCGTGAGCAGCACGGCTTCGACCTCGTAAGACTCCAGACGGCGCAGCAGCGTTGGGTCCGGGGTGCCGGGATCGATGACGACGGCGCGCTTGCGCTCCGCGTCCGTCACGAGGTAGGCGTTCGTGGCCAGCGGCCCGAGCGGGAAAGTTTGGAACGTGAGCATCGGCCATTACACCCGCGACAGCAGGTCGCGCAGCTCCTGCAGCACGAGCGTCTGGTAGCCGGTGCCTTCGCCGTAGCGGCGCATGATTTCCTGGCGGGCCGCTTTCAGATTGTCCTGGTAATCCGGCGCTTCGCGGTCCGGATTGTCCCGCTTGAACTCGACCATCGGCTCTTGAACGTACTGCGGACGCGGCCCCCACTTGCCTAAAATCACGCCGCCCGTATCGACGATGAACACGACGGGAATGGATCGACCGCCCAACGTCAGGTGCTGATCCATTAAATCCAGATGCTCTTCCATGATGAGGATGCGGGTCGGAATGCCCGCGGTTTCCATGGCCCGCAGCACGACCGGCACGTTGCGCACGACGTCCCCGCACCAGTCCGCCGCCAAAATGGCGCAGCGCAAGTCGTCCCTATGGTTCAGCGATTCGAAAAATTCCCGAAGTTCCTCGTCCGGC
This sequence comes from Cohnella caldifontis, assembly GCF_029360585.1. GTDB lineage: Bacteria > Bacillota > Bacilli > Paenibacillales > Paenibacillaceae > Cohnella > Cohnella caldifontis. The sequence goes on from NZ_JAQZSJ010000022.1 coordinate 20,778, forward strand.
CACGCGAAGTTGTCGTACCAACCCGCGAAAGCGTCCTGGTTTTTGGTCATGCCGTCCCGGAATTGCTTCGGATCGATGCCTTCGCTCCATTTGTTGCCGATTTGCGTGTTCATGCCGATCGCCTCATTTCTGATCAATTGAAGGTAACGCGATTAGACGAAAATGACCGTAGCCGGCTGCGTTAGGCCGTTTTTTTGCTGCGGCTCCGCCAAATGGCGTAAACAAGGTAAAGAACGAACAGCGCGAGCGCCGCCGGGATGATGATATGCGTGTACGGCGCCGCTTTCTCGCCGATTTGCTCCCAATTGTCGCCCAGCTCCCGGCCCAGAATCACGAACAAGATGGACCACGGGATCGAGGCGATCAAGGTCAGCAGCGTATACACGGTGAAATTCATGCGCGCCATGCCGGCCGGGATCGAAATGACCTGCCGCATGACCGGAACGAAGCGCGCCGTGAACACGATGACCGGTCCGTACCGCTCGAACCAGCGCTCCGCGAGGTCGACGTGTTTTTCTTTGATATGCAGGAACTTCCCGTACTTGAGCAAAAACGGCCTTCCGCCGTATCTTCCGATCGCGTACAGCAGCCATTGCTGGATCAGCGCGCCCAGCGTGCCGCAAATCACGGCTCCGAGCGTCGTGATCTGCCCCTGCGAGACCAGATAGCCGCCGTAGGAAAGCACGATTTCGCTGGGAATGACTTCGATCGCCAGCCCGATGACGATGCCGAAATACCCGAGATTCTCCAACCACTGCAAAATTTGTGCCAGTACGTCATGGATCACGCCCATTCCCGCGGCAGCACCTGCTTTCTCTCCCATTTCCAAAGCTTTTCTTATTCTAGCACAGCCTGGGACGGGGATTCCAGCCGACGAAGGTTTTGGAAGACTTTCGAGCGGGCTTGTCATGCGCGGACGGGCCCACGCATAGACATCGGATAGAGGGACAAAGTCGAGGAGGGATTTACGGAATGAACAAAGTGGTCTTTATCGACCGCAAGAAAATGCAGCTGTACGCCTTTTTGGCGGTGGCGGTCATTTTGGCGGGGGCTTATATCGGCTGGCAGCAGTCCAAACCCGCATCGTCGGCGCCCGCTCCTGCCGCCGCGTCCTCGGAAGGCACGCAAGTCCGCCAGCTCGTCACCGGCGAGTTCACGACCACGTTGGACGGCAAGCAACTGGAATCGTACCGATGGGATCCGGGAACGGTCATCGTGAAAAAAGGCGTGCCGGTCGAGCTTCGCATCACGGGGGTCAACGGGCAATCCCATCCGTTCGTGATCGAAGGGCTGGACATTTCCGGCGAGGTGCATAAAGGCAAAACGACGGTCGTCCGCTTCACGCCGAAAACGGCAGGCACTTATGCGATCATTTGCGAGACCCACAACGATCCTTCGGAAGGCATTCCGATGGTCGGTTACCTGGTCGTCCAATAACGAAAGCGCCCCTCGCGGGCGCTCAGCCTGTTGGCGAAGCCGTTACCAGGATTCCTCGACCCCCTGGGGGAAAACATCAACAGAGCAGATGATTTGATGATTCTGTTTGAAATTTCGAATACATTTCACTCTGTGGCCCCTAAGTCGAGGATTGTATGCGATTTTTCATATAGAATACCGACGAATTGCAGTTATACCAATATTTGAACGCGAAAAATCGAATATAAAATAATAAATAGCTTCTGCAAATCAGCATGTTGAAGGTTCTTCAACAGCCTGGGCGCCCCTCGCGGGCGCTTTTTTTGTACCGTTGCCCAATTGGACGTTCGATTGGACACGCGCGGGTTTCGGAGAAAGGGAGGTGCATCCCGAGCTGAAACGCTCGTTCCACTACTGTACGCTCCAACCGCAAGATTTGAACTTACAGGCCCGGCATCGACATTCCGGTCGATCCCCTTTCTCCTCCGATCCGTTTCCGGCGCTTGCTGGACGGCGGTTGCCGAATCCCCCCGATCCGCATAGGGTATGGCAGGAAAGCGAGGTGCGGCCGAAATGATACGGGAGAATCAGGAAAAGCACGCAGCATCGCTGCCCACTCCCCGGGGGATCCGGAGGGCGTGCGGAAAGGAACTGTACCGGACGCTCAAACGGTTGAAGCATTACGTGCCGGAGGAAAAGGTGCAGGAAGCCGTCGAACTTTACTATAAGCGGGTCGTCGGCCATTTGGAGTGGATCGCGCAAAACCACAGCAACCGCAAGCGGCTGGCGGATTGGTGGGACGAAGCGGTGTGCGGCGAAATCGCGAAACTGTGGGGCGTGGACCGGGACCGTCTGTCGAGAGCTTTCCGCGACGCGTTCGGGGGGTGACGCGCGAATCGGCAGCAAATGGCTTGCCGATTCGCGTTCGTGAGGTAACTAGGGATCGGCGGAAACATGCGGCTTTTGCGCATTGTTCCGCCAGGCTCTTAGGTGCAGGCTATCATGTGTAGACGATCGCGCGTGACTCAGCAGTTCAGGGTTCATGATCCTATCGATAAATGGCTAACCGAAAAATCGGCTTGATAGAGTCACCGGCCCGGCCTGTCCAGCGTATCCAGAAGCTGCCGGGCTTGATCGCCCCAATCCGTCGTCCCCTCGGCCAGCCGTGCCAGGAGCCCCCTTGCCTCGTCCAAACGGCCGAGCTCCGCATAGGCTCGAGCGGCGTGGTATTCCGCGGCGTCCGTCATCTCGAACCTCCGATCGTTGGCCGGATGGTCCATCGCCTCCACTTGTTGCGCGAGACGCCGGTATTCCTCGTAGAACGAAACGGCGGCTTCCGAGGCCATGCGGGCTTCCGCGTCCCGGTCCTGAAAACGGAGCGCGTCCGCCAGCCGCATCATGCCGGCGACCGCAGCGGTCTGCGCCTCCCGGTTGAACCGGTCGAGGCGCAGCGCCTCCCGCAGGCTCGTCTCCGCCTGCGCCTCAAGCCCCAGCTCGGCCTCCGCCAGGCCGAGCTGCAATTGCAGCGGCGCGGACGACGGCTCATACCGCCGTCCCGCCGCCAGCACGCTCGCCCGCTCCCCCGCAAGCGGCAGGAGCGGGGCGAGCGCCAGGCGAATCCGCCCATCGGCCGGATTCGCCGCAAGCGCCGCGCGCAGCTTCGCTTCGCGCGCGGCCGGGGCCGCCTCCCGGTCGGCGGCGGCGTAGGCGCGGGCGGCGGCATCCGCATGCCAAGCCGCCCAAGCGCCCCACGCCGACGCCCCGAGCAGCAGCGCGGCGGCCCCTCTAGCGGCCAGCCGCCGCAGAGCGCCCGGCGGCCGGGCCGCCTCCGTCGTCCGCTCAACGGAGGCAAACATCGCGATCCATGCCAAGAGCAGCAGCCAAGTCCATCCGTAGGACATGTCGAAGTCGACGGCCGCGTGAATCAGCAACACCGCTGCAGGGGCGATCGCCACGCGGCTATGGTTGTTTTTCCACATGCTCCATAATCCGTATGCCAACAAGCCGGCCAAACAGGCAAGACCGAGCATCCCCACGTCCAGCAAAACGTCCAGATACCCGTTGTGCACCTCGCTGCCGACATAGGGCAACGATTGGTATAGACCGAACAAAGACCCCCAGCCGTCCCCGCCCCAGCCGAGCCAGGGAGAGTCCCGGAATAGGTTCCATCCGTCCCGGTAAAACAGCATCCGCGACGAAGCCGTTTCGTAGTTCCCCCCGGCCAGCCTGCCCCCCGGCAGCCAGCCGGACCGCCACGCATAGATCCCGGCAGCCAGCAGCAAACCCATGACCGGCCACAGGCTCTCCCAACCGATGGAGAGCCGGCGCGTATTTCCGTCCCGCCGTTCGAGCTTCTCCAACCAAAGCCCCATGGCGTACATCACGGCGATTCCCGCGATCAGCGCCGCCGCCGTCAATCCGCCTCCCCAGGCGGCGGATTCCTCCGTGCCGATCACCGCTCCGCGCGCCGCCGCCCAAGCGGCGACCGCCGTCCAGACGGCGGCCAGCGCGAGCCGGATCCGGGCCTGCCGGCCTCCGGCCAGCAGCAGCGCCAGCAAGAAGCCCGCCAGCAGCGCGGCTGTCGATCCCCGGGACTCCGTCAGCGCGAGAGCCCCTCCGTACGGAATCGAGAACAGGCTGGACAGAGCCAGCCGCACCCTGCTCGAACGGCCGCCTGTCCGATTGTCGGCCGTCCCCGCGTCGCTGCCCGCCCATATTTGCCACCATCGGAGCAGGAAAAAAGCGAGCGCGGCCCCGTAAGCATTCGGATACTGCAAAAACCCGGCCAGCCGAACGCCCGTTGCGGAAAGCTCCGGATCGTCGAAACGCTGCACGATATCCGGAAAAGACAGCACCCCGTACCAGCCCAGCCAACCCCCGAGCAGCAGGAACAATCCGGAAACGTGGATCGCGGCTTCTCCCCACGGCCGGCTCCCCGGAAGCCGGCGCCAAACCGAGAGCGCCGCGAACCACCCGGCGAGCGCCGTCCATCGGAGCATCGCGTCGACCGTCCCCTGCACGGAGGCCGGTCCGGACAACAGCGCGGCGCCGTAACAAGCCGCCATGGCGAGCGGCAGCAGCCAAACCAGCGGGTCTCCCGCATCCGCAGGCCGCGGCGGATGCCGCATGACGTACGCCGCGGCTGCGATCCCGGCCGCGAACAACGTCCATTCGATCCGATAGGCATCCGCATCGAAAAACCATCCGTACCTCCACGCCGCCAGTCCCATCACAGCCGCGATTCCCGCCGCTCCCGCCGCCCGAAGCGCCGTCCCCATTTTCACCCGTATGCCCCCCGAAACAAAACAAATGACAGGTCCAGTATGACGGACCTGCCGGAATTCGGCAATATGCGACTAGACGAGCGGCGCGCTTTCGCCTATCTTGCCTTTTTATATCCGGACTTCTTCTGAAGATCCCGATCTCCCTGCTTGCGGGTCTGCACGTTCCGCTCGACCTGCTGCCGCAGGATCAACGCGCGGAGCGGACGCATCATTTCCGGCTCCAACACCCGCATGACGGCCCCGCACTCCACCCCGTCCTCCTGCTTCTCGCGCCGGACGATTTCCAGCTCGCAGCTGAATTCGAACCCGAGCGCCACGCTGGCTTTCAGCTTCGCCGACCGGAACAGTTCCGGCATATCGGGCACTTGGAAGCCGAGACCGGAAACGCTGATGTTCTTCAGCGGTACTTCCAGCGGTTCCTCGAGCGTTTTGGACTGGCCGTCCTTGTCGACGATATCCATGATCCGCAGGCTGCCCTTCACTTCGACGCGCGGGTGTTCGCGCTTTTCGTGGAACCGTTTATGCATTTCGGGCGGCTGAATGAGCGCGATTGCCCCTTCGTATTTGGCGAACACGTTGGACGGAAAACTCTGGATGCCCGCCGGCGTATACACCGTCAGCTTGACCTTCTCCCCCAGCTCGAACGCGTCGTATTCGCTGATCTCGACTTCGAACAATTCGCCTTCCACATGCGTCATGAGACCCGTCGTCACGAAATTTTGCGACTCCACGACCGTTCGGCAGTGCAGCAAAATGCCCAGCGGAAGCAGGTCGCCGTTGCTGTTCCGGAAATCCGATGGCGTACTCGTACCTTGGCTCACCTACGATACCTCCTTGCATCCCATGCTTAAATCTCCTAAAGAAAATAAAAAGGCGGCTTCCATTGGAAGCAGCCTGTTCGCCAAGTATCCCGGTTGATGTCGGGGACGGTTCGGCAGCCAGGCTGTCGTGGTTCGCGAAGCGAACGTTAGACCCTGTGGCTTTGCGTCCTTGCCTTTCGGCAAGTTTGCCATTTTCGACGTCGTTCTTTCTTATTCCGCAATTGATTCCATATTACCACATTTGTCCTAAATGCGTAAGCCCCCCGGGACCAAAGTCCCGGAACCTTTGTCCCTTAAGCTTTCAGTCTTTGCGCAGGCGTCTCTTTGCCGTGCTTCTTCTCGGCGTACATGCGGCGGTCGGCCGCCTGCATCAGTTCTTCCAGGACGCGGCCGTCATCCGGATAGACGGCGGCGCCGGCGGAGACGCCCAGATTCTCGCCGCCGCGCAAGGCGATCCGCGAGGCCAGTTCCCCGATGTCCCGGCTCAGTTGGTCCAGCGAAGCGCGGTCTCCGTAGGGACACAGCAGCATGAATTCGTCTCCGCCCCATCGGGACGCGATTTCGCCATGCCGGGAAATGTCCCGCAGGCCGCGCCCGAATTTGCGCAGCACCTCGTCGCCTTTCGCATGGCCCAGCGTATCGTTGATCGCCTTGAAGTCGTTGAGGTCGACCAGGACGACGGAGAACCGTTTCCTTCTGCGGTCCGCCTGCGCCACGAGTTTGGGGAAACCCTGCTGCACGAAGCGGCGGTTGCAGACGCCGGTCAGCGGATCCTTCTCCGCCCAATCTTTCAGACGGTCGTAGCGGAAGCCGAGAAACCATCCGAGGGGAACCGACGCGGAAAGCAGCGCCGCCCCGCTCCACAACGCGTAACGAAGGGGCTCCGCCCCTCCGTCCCTCCCGAAGCAGAGAACGGCGGCCGCCGCACTGAACGCCAGCGCCAAACCGATTCCGATCGCTTGTCCGTTTCGTCTCATCCCGGCACCTCCGACAAGGGCTCAATCACCGTCAATGGGCGACCACGACGCGGTTTCTTCCGCCGTTCTTCGCCTGATACAAGGCGGCGTCCGCCCGGGCGAACACCTCGCGCAAAAACTCTTTCGGATCTTCGAATTTCAAGTCATCGCCGTCCTCGGACACGACGCCCATGCTGATCGTCACGTTCACGTTCTCGTCTCCCGCTTCGACGGCGTTCTGTTGGATGGCATGAAGAATGCGTTCCGCCAGCAGCATGGCCTGTTCCCGGTTCGTGTGGGGCAGGTAGACGGTGAATTCTTCCCCGCCGTACCGGGCCAGAATATCCGTCCGGCGAAGCTTCCCGCGTACGGTTTCCGCCGTTCCGCGGATCACTTCGTCTCCGACCAGATGGCCGTAGCGGTCGTTGATCTGCTTGAAATGGTCGATATCGAACAGGAACACGGAGAACGGTATCCGGTACCGCATGTTGAGCAGCACTTCGTGCTCCAGCTGCTGCATCAGGTAGCGCCGGTTGTAGCACCCCGTCAGGCTGTCGGTGATCGCCATCTGCTCCAGCTTCTGGTTGACGCGGAACAGCTCTTCCTGGATTTTGATCAGCTCCAGGTTTCTTTCGTGAAGCGCTTCGTTCTTGCGGTTCATTTCGTCCACCAGCTTGCGCAGCTCGGTCACGTCATGGAAAGCGATGACCCTGCCGATCAGCGTCTTCCGGTCGTCAAGCACCGGGGAAATCTGGATCGTCACGTGGCGGACGGAAGGATCCTGCAGTTTGATTTCGGTCTGCATGCGCTCTTGAGGATTATGTCGGTATTTATACAGAAATTCATTAGTCTCTTCTTGCGTTTGCAGCGCGGAAAGGAATTTGCCCAGATCGAAAATTTCGCCTTGGGCCGTGCGGAGAAACGGGGATGCCCCCCGGTTCACCTCCAGCACCTTGTCTTCCTCGTCCACCACGATGATCCCCATGGCCATATGGGAGAGAATGTCCCGTTGGGCTACGCTGAGGATATCGAACATCCCGAATCGGTAGATGGCGAAAACAAAGCAGCAATCCGAAAGAAAAATGCCTAGGGAAGTCAAGCCCGGAATGACGGGCAGCCAAGGAGCCAGCAGCACGTTAATGAGCAGATCCAGCACGCTGAAGCCGGTCAGCACGAAAATGCCGATGACCGCGATCGCAAGCTGCTTGCGCTTGTTCATGGAGTTCACCGTCTTCAGGGCGTTGAACATGATGAGCAGCGCGATGATGAAATAGACGTATTCGGCCACCACGAGCAGCCAGAATAAAGGCCCGTATTCCCGGTGCAAGTAAGAGCCGCCGACCGGCGAGAGGAACACGCCGCGGGGATTGAAGATGACGCCTGCGGCGCAGACGAGAGAGGGGAGCAAGTATAGGAACGCCTTATAGGGCTTCAGCGAGACGGCTCTGCCCGTCAAAAACAGCACGAAAAACAGCCATCCCGGTCCTAGCAGCGACAACGCGGTAAAAGAGAGCTTCACGAAGCCGAGTTGGAAACCCGGATAGCCGGTCGTGCTGGTCATGAACTGGCCGAACGGCCAGATCATCATGACGAAGTGGAAAACCAAATAGACCTTATGGGTGTGCGAGATGCGATTGAACGCCAGCACGCCGAAGAACAAAAGGAGCAAACAGGCGAACAACAGCATGTCCGGCCAGACAAGCGCCAAGGCGGTCACCTTTTCTCCAAAGGAAGGAGTCTCTTTCTCCGTATAGGCAAGCTTCCTGCAATTTTACCATATTGTAGATTTTTCCGACAATCGATATTGATTAATTTTTTCCTAAATTATGGTTACGGAATGGGGGTTTTTACCTGCCGGCTTCACGATTCCGCATTCTGTCCATATACGGGGTGACGGAGAGGAAATCCCGGAACGCTTCGTACTCCCGCCTTGCTTCTTCCGCGCTCCCGCCCTTGCCTTTAACCGCGCGGATCAACAGGTTTTTGGGCGTATGCTCCAGGTCGATGAACTCCAGAATCTGCGTCCGGTATCCCGCCGTTTCCAGCAAATTCGCCCGGATGGCGTCCGTCGCCAGCGCCGCGAATCTTTCCTTCAAGATGCCGTGTTTCAAAATGGGCTTCAGCGCCGGTTGGGAAATTTGGCGGAACAGCTCGTGCTGGCAGCAGGGGACGGACAGGATCACGGATGCGTTCCATCCGATCGCTTTCAGCAACGCGGCGTCCGTCGCCGTATCGCACGCGTGCAGGGTAACGACCATGTCGACGGACGTTTCCTTCTCGTACTCGGCGATATCCCCGACGGCGAACGCGAGTCCGCTCCATCCCAAGTCTTCCGCGAGACGGGAACAAGTTCGGATGACGTCAGCCTTCAAGTCGAGGCCGATAATGCGGACGGGGAACTTCTCCCGCACCGCGAGCAAATGGTAGAGGGCAAACGTCAAATACGATTTGCCGCATCCGAAATCGACCACGGTCAGCTGGCGCCCGCGGGGAAGCTCGGGCACCGTGTCGGCGACCATCTCGAGAAACCGGTTGATTTGCCGGAATTTATCGTACTTCGCTTTGACGACCTTGCCCTCCGGCGTCATCACGCCGAGCCGGACGAGGAACGGGACGGGTTCGCCCTCGGGGATGACATACGATTTCGCCCGGTTGTGGGAGCCGGCGTTCGGCGCCGCCTTGGCGGTCGGTTTTCCTCTCCGCACGGCGACTTCGCCCTTCTTGTTCGCCAGCAGCTGAATATCCGCCTCGGGCGTTTTGATCAGCGCTTGCCGGTATTCCGCCATCGCCGCGATCAGCCGGCCTGCCGTCTCGGCCAGGGGTACGTTCTCATGAAATGCCTTGTTGTCCCGGAACCGCTCGAATTGGTAGAACATGCCGTCTTTCAGCCGCAGCGGCCGAACGGCCGTTTTATTCGCGGTCTGTCCGTCCTTCCTGCGGGGCTGGCTGAACGTGGCCTGGAGCAGCTCTTGCTTCGCCGCGGCGTCCCGGAGAACGCCCTGCCAATCCGGTTGTTGCCGCTTTTCCGTCATTCCGCGTTCTCCCCCGCTCCCGGGATAGCCTCCAGGAAAGCCGTCAGTTCGCCTGACAACCGCTCCGGATCCTCCATCATGCTCATATGCCCGGAGCCGGGCAGCGTCACGGCGCGGATATGGGGCAGGTCCACCGGAAAACGGCGCTCCGGCGGCACGACTTCGTCCAACTCACCGGCGAGCAACAGAATCGGCAGGGCGGTACGGCGCAGCACGGCCGTGCGGTCCGGGCGCTCGCGCATGCCCAATGCGCAGCCGACGGCGCCCCGCGGGGAGGTGCCGTAGCCGATCTCGAGCGCGGCGTTCACCCGGTCGGCCATCGACGTCCGATGCGCCGGCGCGAACAGCTTCGGCACGAGCCCGTCGACGAACGGCTTCACGCCTTCCGTCCGGATCCGCTCGGCGGCGGCCAGCCGCCCTTCCTTGCCCGCTTCCGTATCCGGCAGCGGCGTGGAATGGATCAGGCCGAAACCGAGCAGCCGTTCGGGATGGCGTTCCGCCAGGGCAAGGGCGACGTAACCGCCGAGCGAATGGCCGAAAAGGAACGCACGGCCGATCCCCAGCCTATCCATCAGCCGGATGACATCATCGGCCAGGCTCTCCATGGAGTAGACGCCGTCCGGGGCAGGCGAACCTCCGTGCCCGCGCAAGTCCGGCACGATGACGCGGTATTTGGCCGCCAGAGCCGGGACGACCTCGGACCAATAACGGCCGTCTCCGCAGTATCCGTGAAGCAGCACGAGGGGAAAGCCCCCGCCGCGGTCCTCGAAGCGGAGCTCGACTGCGTCTGTCTTATCGGCATTCGGAATATGCGGGTGAATCGAAGGGTTCGGCATACGGAACACATCCTTATCCATTTATCTTTCTTCGGCCTGCCAGGCGCGCCCGATGGCGTCCGCGATGACGCGGGCCATATTCATGACGCGGAACAGGGAGGTCGTCTGCAGCGTCCAGTACGGTTTCGGCCCGGCCGCGTTCACGATCCCGGCAATGCTGTAAGCGCCGACCGGCGGCAGGTTTTTCCCGATGGAGCGGGCCGGGACGAGCGGGCGGGCAGCCGCCAAGTACAGCCCCACCGACTCCGGGCGTCCGAGGCAGGCATCGATCGCGAGCACGGTTCCCTCTTGCGGCAGCGCCCGGATCACGTCCGGCAGCTTCTCGGCGTCGCAGGGGCGCTCGAGCGTCCCGATCACGCGCGGCAATCCGGCTTCCGTCAGCAGCGTGCCCGCCCAAGGCCCCAGGCAATCGCCGGACGACCGGTCGGTGCCGATGCAGAGGAACGTCATCTCCCGAAGCGGGTGACGCTCCGCGATCCGCCGCGCGAACGCCGCGAGGCCCGCCTCGTCCACCCGCGCCGTTTGTTCGTGCCATGACTCCGCCATCGTTTCGTTCCCGTCCTCCGTTTTCGTATCGTTTCTTCTTATCAGGTTACCATGCGGAAATCCATTCCGCCAACGGATGTGGTACAATAGCAACATCCCGCGGCCCCGGCCCCCTACGGGGCAAGGACGCCGGCCGCGAATTCGAACGGAGGTTTCCCCGAATGGATTTATCCGTGCCGACCCAAGCCAACGTGGAACATATGATCGAAACGATCAAAACGAAGCTGAGGATGGCTTCCGGCGCCGCCATGCAGGCGTCCGCTTTCGACGCCTCCAAATACGAAGACTTGAAGGATATTTACGACATGGTCGTCTCCAAGGACCGCTTCAGCATCAGCGAGGTGGAAGCGATCGTTTCGGAGCTGGGCCGCCTGCGCGGGTAAGGCTGCCTCCGCACGACCCCAATGACAAGCGAAAGGACCTCAATCCCACCGTAAAGTGGAGGTTGAAGTCCTTTTCTTTGCCTAACGGACACCTTGGCCGCTATTCGACAAGAATCGGGCATTCCCGAGACGTAACGGACAGAGATGACCTTACCGGCAACGTTTTGCGGCAACAAGCGACGTTTTCGTCCCCATAAGCGCAACGGTGTCCGTTAGAACGCGAAAGATCGGGGAACGACCCGGATAACGTCCGCCGCGTCCCTTAGCTTTATCCCTCTCGCGCTATTGAACGATGGATGCCCGCCGCGCGGCGGCGTTCCGGTTTCGAGTTCCGGCGGTCACGATACGTAAGCTTTCAGCCGCGACACGGCTTCCTCCGGGCTCCCTTGGCGCAAATCCAGGCCTTTGACGACTTGCCAAGTCTCTTCGTGCACGACGGTCTCTTCCGATTCGACCTCGCGCAGTTCGCCGAGCGTCTCCAGCTCCAGCATCAACGCGTTCGTGTACAATTCGAAGGATACGCCGAAATCCGGATACGAACCGCCGGGCACGGGACGGTAGCGTTTGATGAACGTGTCTCCGTGATTGCTGTACGCGGCCCAGCCCGCTTCGTTGTCGATCCCGACTTTGTAAGGCGTCGGGCCTTCGCCCTGGTCGACCACCATTTCCGACTCGGTGAACTTGATGCGCGGATCGTTCAGACGGTTATAAGGCCAGTGAATGAAGCGGCGGTTAGGCAGCAGCCCGGTATCCGCGCCCGTAAGCGGCACGACCGCGCGCCCGCCCGCGCCCATGACGGACAGCGCCCAAGGCGCGAAACGGATCGGCCATGGCCCCCGGTTCGTCACCCGGTGGATCGCCGTGACGTTCGGTCCTTCCGGATCCAGCCGCAGCTCGATTTCCTTGACGACCTGGTTCCATTGCTCCTGGGGAGCGCGCAGCACGATGCCGTTATCGCCGGCTTTCTCCCATTCGACGGGGTTATTGTCCGGATAGGTCGTGCGGGGCGCGCGTTCCGGACTCGTCCACAGCCGATGTCCGCCATAGATGTGCCACGCGCCTCCGCCCACCGGTTCGAAGTGCTCCCCGGACTGGACGATGTTCTTTTCCCGGTCTTCGAAGAACAGGTTGGTGCCGCCCGCCGATGACAGGTGGATGATGCGGGGACCGAAATCCAGGGTGGCGAGCAGCTCGACGCTTCCGTTCTTCAACGAAACGCAGCGTCCCCACCGCTCATGCTGAATCGTTTCTGCCAATACCTTGGACATGTTGCTGCACACGCTCCTTTGTCGATAAAAAAACGAACCTTAAACGAGTGACGCCGCGGCGAGAAAACGGCGGAACGCTTCCCGTCCCCGGGCATCCTCCTTGAACACGCCCGCGTCGCGAAGCACGGCCGCGAATTTGTCCCCCACGGCGGCCCGAAGCGCCGCGGCGGCCTCGTCCGGCGCGAGCGACCGGCCGAAACGGCCGACGAGCTCCGCGATCCAGGGCGCGTGGCCGCGCAGGGGATGTCCCGGCGCCGAGATCGCTTCCGGATCGTAAGCCGTCGCTCCGGTCAGGAAAGACGCGATCTCCGACAGCTCCTGCTGAAGCCGTCCGGGCAGAACCGCCAGCCCCATCACTTCGATCAAGCCGATGTTTTCCTTCTTGATGTGATGGAGTTCCGGATGCGGATGGAAAATGCCGTCCGGGTACCGTTCGCTGGTCCGGTTGTTGCGCAGCACCAGGTCCAGCTCGTATTCTCCGTTGTCGCGCATCCGGGCGATCGGCGTAATCGTGTTGTGAGGCGTCTCGCCCGTAAACGCGACAATGTCGGCATCGGGATCCGAGTAACCCCGCCACGCCGCCAGTACGCCGTCCGCCGCGCGGAGCAAAGCGTTCCGGTCCGCGGAGCGCAGCCGGAGCACCGACATCGGCCACCGGACAAGTCCTCCGCGCACGGCGGGCTCGGAAGCGACCGGGAACCCATCCTCCACATCGGCCTTCTCCATCGGAAAGACATGCCGCCCGGCCTGGAAATGGTCGTGGTTCAGGATCGAGCCGCCGACGATCGGCAAATCCGCGTTCGAGCCGATGAAATAATGCGGGAACGCTTCGATGAAGTCCAGCAGCCGCGCGAAGGTGGCCGGCGAAATCTTCATCGGCACGTGTTCGCCGCGGAAGACGATGCTATGCTCATTATAGTACACGTACGGCGAATATTGGAAATGCCATTCTTCGCCCTGCAAAGTCAGCGGCAGCACCCGGAGGTTCTGCCGGGCCGGATGGTTCAGCCGCCCGGCGTATCCGACGTTTTCTTTGCAGAGCAGGCATTTCGGATAGCTGGATTGCGGCAGCGTTTTGAGCAGGGCGATCTCCTTCGGGTCTTTCTCCGGCTTGGTCAAGTTGATCGTGATTTCCAACTCGCCGCTTGGGAAGGCATGGCGCCAGTACGCGTTTTTGCGCACCCGGTCCATCCGGATGTAGTTGACGTCGATGTTCAGGCGGTAAAACCAATCGGTCGCCGCCATGATGCCGCCGGCTGCCGCTTTCTCGCGGAACAGCTTCTCGGTCTCCGATGGACGCGGCATGAGCAGCCCCATGATGCGGGCATCGAACAAATCCCGGTACGTGAGCGTGTCGTCGGGCAGCAGCCCCAACCGGACCGCCTCGTCCAGCAGCGGCTCCAGCAAAGCGGCGGGGCCTTCGTCAGCCGACGCGGCGTTGCCCGCGTCCGCGCCCGCCGCCGGTTCGGACAGCCGGAACAAGTCCAGCAGCGCATTCCGCGCGAACTCCGTATCCGGGAGGGCGATCAACCCTCTGTCCAGGGCGAACGCGACGAGCCGCTCGATCGCGGCGTAAATGCCCGTTTCGCCCGCCGTCTCCGTCCGTTCCGTGATGTCAGCCATGATGTGCGGTACCTCCGTTCAGTTTCCGTAGCCGTTCGGATGGGCGCTGTGCCATCTCCAGGCGCTCGCGATGATGTCTTCCAGGTTGTCGCGTCTCGGCTGCCAGCCCAGCTCGCGCCGCGCCCGGTCGGACGAAGCGACCAGCACGGCCGGATCGCCGGCGCGCCTGGGCTCGATTTGAACCGGAATCGGATGCCCGGTGACCTTGCGGGCAATGTCCACGACCTGCCGGACCGAATACCCCCGGCCGCTCCCCAGGTTGTATACCGCGCTTTCGCCGCCGGCGCGCAGACGCTCCAGCGCGAGCAGATGGGCGTCGGACAAATCGCCGACATGGATATAGTCCCGGACGCAAGTTCCGTCCTCGGTCGGATAATCGTCGCCGAACACGGAGATGGTTGCCCGCTGGCCGAGCGGCACCTGCAGCACGAGCGGGATCAGATGGCTTTCCGGACGGTGGTCCTCGCCGATCCGGCCGCTGTCGTGCGCGCCGGCCGCGTTGAAGTAACGCAGCGAGACCGATCGGATTCCGTGGGCGGCGTCGAACCAGCGGATCATTTTTTCCATCGCCAGCTTGGTCTCGCCGTACGCGTTCGTCGGCACCGTGCGGTCATACTCGTCGATCGGGACGCGCTCCGGCTCCCCGTACGTTGCCGCCGTGGAGGAAAACACGATGCGGGAGACGCCGGCTTTCTTCATCTGCTCCAGCAGGCACAACGTGCCGTACACGTTATTGTGGTAGTATTTTCCGGGGTCTTTCATGCTTTCCCCGACCAAAGAATTCGCCGCGAAATGGATGACGCCGTCGATGTCGTTCTCCGCGAATACCCGGGACAAAAACGCCTCGTCGCGCAAGTCCCCTTCGTACAGCTTGCCGCCGAGCACGGCCTCCCGATGGCCCTGATACAGGTTGTCGACGACGACGACCTCTTCGCCTTTCTCGAGCAGGGCCGCTGTCGTATGGGAGCCGATATAGCCCGCTCCTCCCGTCACCAATACCGCCATGTCACGCTTCCTCCTTCAACTGCCGGACGCCGTCCCCGATGTCGCAGACGTAGAAATCGGGATGCAGGCCGGTCGCCTTCTCGTATTTCGCTCCGACTTCGGAGATGAACCGGTCCACCGAATCCTGATGGACGAGGGAGATCGTGCAGCCTCCGAATCCCGCGCCGGTCATCCGCGAGCCCAGCACGCCGGGCACTTCGCGCGCGGCGCTGACCATCGCGTCCAGCTCGTCGCCCGTCACTTCGTACAGATCCCGCAGGGAGTCATGGGAAGCGTTCATCAGCTGTCCGAATGCCGCCAAGTCGTCCTTCTTCAGCACGTCCATCGAACGGGCGACACGGTCGATTTCCTCCGCCACGTGGCGGGCGCGGCGGCGCACCGTCCCGTCCTTGATCAAAGCCTCGTTCGCGTTGAACTGTTCCAGCGTCAGCTGCCCCAGCAGCCCGAGGTCGGGGAAAGCCGCCCGCAGGTCCCGAACCGCCTGTTCGCATTGCGCCCGGCGTTCGTTGTATTTGGAGTCCACCAGGCCGCGCCGCTTGTTCGTGTTGCCGATGACCAGCCGGTACGCGCCCGAACGGAACGGCACGAGCTCGTATTGAAGCGAATCGCAGTCCAGCAGGATGGCATGGTCTTTCTTGCCGTTGGCGACCGCGAACTGATCCATGATGCCGCATTTCACGCCGATGAACTCGTTCTCCGCGTGTTGCGACCAGAGGGAGATTTGCACGGTGTCCGTCGCTTTCCCTTCCAAGGTCAACAGCGCGTAGGCGGTTACCACCTCGATCGAAGCGGAGGAGGATAAGCCCGCGCCGTTCGGGATTTCCCCGTGGTACAGCAAATCATAACCTCTCGAGAGCGGGATTCCCCGCTTCTCCAGCTCCCACACGATTCCTTTCGGATAGTTCATCCAATCGTCGGACTCGTCGAACGCGATCGATTCCGTCGAAATTTCCCGGGTAATGGAAAAGTTCGTCGAAGCAAGCGCGAGCTTCCGGTCCGTCCGCGGCCGAATGAGCAGCGTCGTGCCGAACGTCAGCGCCGCCGGGAAGACGGAACCTCCGTTGTAGTCGGTATGCTCGCCGATCAAATTCACCCGGCCGGGAGCCTGGAATGCCGAAATGTCCGATTCCGACCCGCCGTACCGTTGCACAAAATTCTGTTTCAGTTCCGCCAGCTTCGTCATGACCGATCTCCTTCGATTCATCAGATTGTACGAGATTTCTAAAATCAGTATAAAGAAAAACACGCGGCGGAAAAAATGGCGGGAAGTGCTTTTCGCATGGAGAAATGTGACTTTCATTGCGGTCGGATCCGAGGAGAAATGTTACAATGGGATGAGCCGAAGCGGAGGAAGTTTGACGCCGTCAAACGCCCGATGACAGGAGGAGTCGGAATGCGGAAAACGCCGACTTACCGCGTGGTGTCCAATCCGGTCACCGTGGTGCCGGAAGAGTTTACGGTGCTGTTCGCGGGCGAAAGCCAGACGAAGCCGAATCATAAAGTCGGCCCGAAGGTCGCCGATTATTACCTGCTGCATCATGTGACTTCCGGGAAAGGCCGCTTCCGGCTGGGAGAAGCGGGGGAGGCCGAACTCGGTCCCGGCGACTCGTTTCTCATTCCGCCGAACCAGCTGGCCAGCTATGTATCGGACGAGGAAGATCCGTGGCGTTACCGCTGGGTCGCGTTCGCGGGCCGTTCGGCAGCCGCCGCCGCGGAGTCGGCGGGCCTGAGCGCCGCGCGTCCCGTCGTCCGCACGGGCGTCAGCCGGATTCCGGCGGAACGGTGCAAAAGCATCTACGAGGCGTTCTGGAAGCGAAGTCCCGCGGCTTCCCTCGAAGCTTCGGGCCATCTGCTGCTGCTGCTCGCCGCGCTCCGGGAATTGGCGGAAGACGAGGCCCCCGCCCCGCTGAGACCCGAGTCGCACAACGAGGAATTGGTCCGCCAAGTCATCGGGTATCTCTCGGCGCAATACGCCGAGCCGGTCACGATCGAAGGCATGGCGGAAGCGCTCGGGTACAACCGGGCCTATTTGTCGCGGCTGTTCAAAGCCCGCACCGGCTTTTCCCCGGCCACCTTCCTCTCCCGCATCCGGGTCGACCACGGGAGGCGGCTGCTGCGCGAACGCCCCGAGCTGACGGTAGAGCAGGTCGCCTCATCCGCGGGGTTTCAGGACGCGCTCTATTTCTCCAAGCAGTTCAAACGCTGGTACGGGCAGTCCCCCACGGAATACCGCGCGTCGGTCGCGCGCGCCATGCCGCACGGGAGCGCTTAGAATACGGCTTCCCAGCTCCCCGCTTCCATGTCCGCGTCATTGCGGAACGTCGCGGGAAACCGGGACCGGAGCGCGGCCATCGTCTCCTCGGAGGCGCCGCCGTAACGCTCCAGCAGTTGCATGACGATATAGGGCCAAGCCGCTTCCGTGCCGTCGGACACGTGAACGGCGATGCCCAGCCGCTGCCGCCGGAGGCCGATGGCGAACGCTCCCTGGGCTCCGCTCTTGGCGACCAGGTTCAGGTCCGCCAGCAGCAGGCTCGCGAGCCGGCCGGGACCTTCCACCAAGTCGGGGTGCCGGTTCATGGCGTCCGCGACCTTCGCGGCGACGACGGCGGCCTTCGGATCCGGCGCCGCGTCCGGGATGGCTAACCGCGCGTACCCGAGCGCGATCGCGCGCAGCGGGACCGCGAGCGTCGGCAAGCCGCAGCCGTCGCGGCCGACGGCGCAGTCTTCGGCAGCCGCGCCGGTCCATTCCCGCACGCGCCGGAGAATTTCGCGCTGCGCGGGGTGATCCGGCTCGAGGTAGCCTTCCAGCGGCCAGCCTTCCCGCCGGCACCAGGCCAGCATGCCCAAATGCTTGCCCGCGCACGTGTAATACAGCTTCCGCGGCGGAAGTCCCGACCGCGCCCATCCCTCGCGGGGCCGCGAAGCGGTCGGCTTCGCCGCGTGAAAAGCCAGCGCCTCTTCCGGCACCCCGGAGGAAGCCAGCATCTCTTCGAGCGCGGCGACCTGCTCCGGGTACCCGCGCTGGGACGCCGCCATCATCGCCAGATGCCGGGCGCCCCAGCCGCAAGCCTCGTCGACTCCGGCCAGCAGCGAGGCGATGGCCTGCAGTGGCTTGGCCGTCGACCTCGTATAGGTCAGGGCCTCCGCGTCGCCGATCGATTCCAACACGCGGCCGTCGTCCGCCGATACGACGGCGATCCGTCCCCGGTGCACGTTTTCGGCAAGGCCGCCACGGGCGGCGACGGCCAGCGGAACGTCGCGGATGTCCGATTGGATCTTGTCCATCTCTACCTGCTCCGTATCATCATAGAATCGGTTTCATTCCGCTGCACGCCATCGGACGCCGGATTTTCCGACTGTTCGAAATTGACCTCGTCGGAAACGACGTACAGGGGCCGGCCTTTGGCTTCTTCGTAAATGCGGCCGATGTATTCCCCCAGCACGCCGAGCAGCGACAGCGTAATGCCGTGGAACAGCAGGCTGATCACGATGAGCGAGCTCCACCCCGGCTGGGTGTTGTCCGTGAACAGGCGCAAATACAGCACGACGATCAAGTACACGAACCCGGCCGCGGACAGCAGGAATCCGAGAATGCCCGCCAGCTTGAGCGGCTTGGTCGAGAAGGAAGTGATCGCGTCCGCCGACAGGCGGAGCATTTTGCGAAGCGGGTATTTCGTCTCCCCCGCGAACCGCTCTTCCCTCACGTAGTCGACCGACGTCTGGCGGAACCCCGCCCAGCTGACCATGCCGCGGATATAACGGCTTCGTTCCCTCATCCGGGACAGCGTATCGCACACTTTGCGGTCCATCAGCCGGAAATCTCCCGTATCCACGGGAATGTTGACGGAAGTCATCATTTTCAGAAACCGGTAAAACAAGGTCGCCGTCAGCTTCTTGAACCACGTCTCCCCCTTGCGGGCGATCCGGCGGCCATAGACGACGTCGTAGCCTTCCCGCCAGCGGTTCACCATTTCGGGGATGATTTCCGGCGGATCCTGCAAGTCGGCGTCGATGAGCACCACGGTCCGCCCCGACGTATAGTCCATGCCCGCGGTAACCGCCAGCTGATGGCCGAAATTCCTCGAGAAATCCACCAGCCTGACGCGGGGATCCGACTCGCAGAGCCCGCGGACGATCGAGGCGGTCCGGTCGCGGCTGCCGTCGTTGACGAACACGATTTCATACGACTCGCCCATCGCTTCCAGCACCGAAGTGAGCCTCCGGTACGTCGTTTCGATGACTTCTTCTTCATTGTACATAGGCACTACTACGGACAGGAAACAAGCCTTGCGCATGTCGATCCCCTTTTCCAAACCCCGTCTCTTCCGAATGAAGCGGTCAGAAGCCCCAGCTGGGCAGCCACCGGAGGGCGATATTCATCCATTCCCGGCTGATCGTGACGCCCGCCAACACCGGATAGAACCATAGGAACAGCGCGGCCGCGGCCGTGACGGCGAATGCCGTGAACCGCCGGCCGCCGCGGTACTTCTCCTCCCACCAGCGCATCATCCACACGAGAGAGAAAATGAGCAGCGGCACCATCGGGAAGTAGTGGTACAGGAACGTGATGCTTCGCGGCGCCACGATCCAAGGGACGTAGAACGATAAGTACATGACGGCGATCGTCAGCACGATCCGGTCCCTTCGGCGCCAGCCGATCCACCAGGAGGCCAGCATGGCCAGCAGGCCGCCCCACCAAACGAGCGGATTGCCGATGGCCGCGATGCTCTGCCCCGTGCCCGGCGCCAGGTCCGTACCTCCGTAGTACCAGACCGGACGGAGCATCAGCGGCCACGTGTACCACTTGGAAGAATACGGGTGGACTTCCTTGACACCTTTATGATAGTCATACATGTTTTTTTGATACTGCCACAGGTCTTTGATGCCGTCGTTTGCTTTCGTGGCCCGCTCGAACGGCATGTACGAAGCGGTATAGATGCCGGCGGGAACCGCGACGAAGAACACCGCGGCCGCGAGCAGGGTCAGCGCCGTGCGTCTCGCGGTCCTGCGCTGTCCCTCGCTTCGGGCGGCGCGCAGGTGCCGGAGCAGCGACAGGACGAACAGAACGGCCAGTCCCGCCCCCCCGTACAGGTAATTCCACTTGACCGCAGCCGCGCAGCCGAAGAAAACGCCGCTCAGCGCCAGCCAGCCGAGCCCCGCGCGGAATCCTCTCCGCCACGACGTTTCCCCGTACCGGTACATGGCGTAGTACATGACGACCGTAAACGTGACGCCGAAAACGTCAACGTTGGCGAACCGCGATTGGACGAAGTGAAACGACTCCAATACGAGCAGCAGCCCGGCGAGAAAAGCGTACCTCGTTCGGCCGAACATGCCTTTGGCCGCGGCATAGACGACCGGAACCATCAGCGTGCCGCACACGGCCGCCGCGAACCGCCAGCCGTACGGCGTCATGCCGAAGAGGCGAATGCCGAACTCCAGCAGCACTTTGCCAAGCGGCGGATGCGTGTTTTCGTACGGTTCCATGGCTTGGATGAACTCGTACGCGGTTCTTCCGTGATAGATTTCGTCGAAGTACATGCTGTTCCGGTAATCCGGCCGGAACGGCGCGTACTCCTGCTCGTCGAATACTTGCGCGCCGCCGCCTTCCGTCCCGGAGCCGGCTTTTCCGTTATCCGTCACGCTTTCGACGGGAATCGGAACGGTGACGCCCCGGGTGAAAAACGCGGCTTCGTACAGCGTGTATCCCGTGCTGACCGCCGTAAAGCGCATATACCGGGCGGACACCGTCTTATTCTCGGATTTCCAGGTGAACACCCGGTTGTATTTATGTTCGATTTCCGCATAGAGTTCCCATTTTCGGCCGTCGGCCGACCACTCGACCCGCGTTTTGCCTTTGGCGCCCGGCCCTTCGTACAGGTTGAACCGGTCCACCGTGCGCGTTTTGCCGAAATCCGCGGTGAATCCTTCGCCGACGACGCTAGGCCGCCAATACGTCTGCGCGCCGGTGCGATTGCCCAGATCCCAGAAAGACAGGACGGCGGCGATCAAGGTCAGCAGAAGGATCAGCGCCGCATCCTTCCGGCCCCATCTTCGATCCGTTCCGCCCGTTCCCGCGGCTCCCCCGATCGAAACCGGCGAAATTCTGACACTGCTTGCCCCATCCATCCCCGTCAACCGCTTCCTCTCCTGCTTCTCGTACAGCCCATATCGAATCTTTTCCTATTGTAGTCGAAAGCGTCCTTACGGGAAAGGGCGGGTTTATCGGCGAAACGCCGCGGCAAAACCTCCGGCCGAAAGCCGGCCGGAGGCGGAGTCGTTCATGGATCGCCGATGCTTTCCTGTTCGGTCAACAGCCGCTTCAGCTTGTGGATGGCCCTTCTCTGGATGCGGGAGACGCTCATTTGCGACACGCCGAGACGCTCCGCGATCATGCGCTGCGACAACCCGCCCTCGAACGCGTGCCGCAGCACCTCCCGCTCCTCCGGCTGAAGGACGGACATCGCGTCCAACAGATCCAGTTTGTTTTCCAACTCCGCGTAATCGTCGCTTTCGGAGCCGATCCATTCTCCGATCGCGGCGGCATTCTCCTCGTCCGATATCGGCGTATCGAGCGACACGTAATGATAAAGCTCGCGGCCGGCCAAAATTTCCAGCGTCTCCTCGACCGTAAGCCCGAGCCGTTCCGCGATCTCCTCGACGTTCGGCGAACGCTCCAGCTTCACCGTCAGCTCGTCGACGGCTTGCTGGACGAGAAGCCCTTTTTCTTTGATCCGGCGGGGCACCTGGACGTACCAGGACTTATCCCGCAAATAATTTTTCATATGGCCGATGATGCTCTTCATGGCATAGGGTTCGAACGGCATGCCCAAGCCCGGGTTGAATTGGCCGAGCAGGCGGAACAGCGACATCTGTCCCGTCTGGAATAAATCGTCGTATAAGTCCGGCCGGTTGCGCGACATTTTGTTCGCCGCCATCCGCACGATGGGCTCGTAGTGCCGAACCAGCCATTCCGCCAGATCCTTGGACCTCGTCTTCTGATATTCGAGCAAGACGGAATTCGCGTCGTCGGGCAAACGCGCGGGGGGCAAGGGGCGGTTCACGCTTGTTCTTCGAAATTCGACCGCTTCTTGACCAGCGTCACCGTCGTGCCGCCTAGGCGCTTCACTTCGACGCGGTCCATCAGCGCCTGCATCAAGTACAACCCCAATCCGCCCGACTGGATTTCCTCGATGGACTTCCCGTGCAGGGACGCGGACTCCGTGTCGTCCGCCGGCGCGAAGCTGATCCCGTTGTCGCTGACCCGGATGGTCAGTTCCTGGGCCGAGGCCGTAAACACGACCTCGATCAAGCCGTCTTCTCCCCCGTAAGCGTGCAGAACCGCGTTGTTGACCGCTTCCGATACCGCTACCTTCATGTCTTCGATTTCTTCGAACAAAAATTTCATTTTGCTGGCAATGCCGTAAAGGGTCAGCCGGATCAAATCCACGAACTCCGCTTGCGCCGGCACCGTTAACGTCACTTTTCTTTCCTTGGCCATTGGGGAGGTTATCCATTCCTTTCCTTGTGATGAATGGCGGCTTGATCAAACGTCCCGGATGATCAGAAAAGGAGTAATGCCGGTCATGTCGAACAGCTTGCGGATTTGGCCCGGCACCTGCTCGACGTCGAACGGCGCGCTCTTGGCATGCCGCGCTTTCAGCACGGAAATCAGAATGCCGATGCCGGTGCTGTCGATATAGGTCAGGTCTTTGAGGTTCAAGGTCAGGCGGCGGTCCGTCAGCGAAAGGAGCGGTTCCATGGCGGTCCTGAGCTGCGAAGCCACCTCCAGGTCGAGCTCTCCTTCCAGATAGACAACGGTTTGTCCGTCCCGGTTTTCGGTGCGGAGCGAAAATTTGTTCGGCAGCATGACAAAACTCCTTTCGGCACGTCAGCCCATGTCGATTTTCACGAGGCACCGGTCGTCGGAGCGGCCGTCCAGGGGGACTTGATCCAAGAGCGCTTCCAGCCGGCCGGCCTCGCCGGACGACTCGAGCAAATACTCGGACAGCCGTCCGATCCGCTCCTCGTCCTCCCCTTCGAACGGCCCCAGAATGCCGTCGGTGAACAGATAGAGGCGGTCCCCTCGGCGAATCGGCCTGCTTTCGGCCTGGTACTCCAGTCCTTCGAACATTCCGAGCGGGGCGGAAGTCGCGCCCAGCCGTTCCGGCCGTTGCCCGTTCCCCGCGAATACGAAGCCCGGAGGATGCCCGGCGTTGGCATACTCCAGTACGCCCCGGTCCAGGTCCAGCGTGACATAGATGCCGGTGCAGAAGTACCGAACCAGCTCGTTATCGGGGCGGATCCCCATCAGTCTCCGGTTTACCTCCCGGAACACTTTGCTCGGAGTCCAAAGCTCCTGCATGGCCTCCTTAAGCACCGAGGCGGCGAACATGCTCACCAAGGCGGAAGAAATCCCGTGTCCCATCGCGTCGATGACGGCGAACGCCCAGCGGCGTTCTCCTCCGCGATGCCAAGCATACAAATCGCCGGCAAGCTCTTCCGAAGAGCGGAAGAACGCCCGGACCGACAGCCCGCGTTCTTCGGCGTTCGCCGGCAGCACCGCTTCCTGCACTTGACGGGCCAAATGCAGCTCTTCCCGGAGCCGGCGGTCCCTCTCTTTGTGCCAGTCCAACTCGCTTTTCAGCCGCAGGGCGGAACGGATCCGGGCAAGAAGCTCGGTTTTATTGATCGGTTTCGTCACGAAATCGGTCGCCCCCGCGTCGAGCGCTTCCGCCAGCTTGCGGGAATCGCCGATCGCGGTCACCATGATCACCGGGATGTCGCGGAACCGGCTGTCGGCTTGCAGCAGGCGGCATGCTTCGATTCCGTCCATGACCGGCATCATCATGTCCAGCAGGATCAAGTCGATTTTAAAGCCGGGTATCGATTCCCCGCCGTCCGGAGACTCCAGCAGACGAAACATTTCCTCGGCCGAATAGGCGACGCTGATCTTCGCGTAACCGGCGCGCTTCATCATTTCCTGGATGACCATGACGTTCATGGCGTTATCGTCTACGATCAGAACTCGCATACCGCTTTCACCGTCTCCTTGTTCTGGCCGAGAAAAACATACGGACCTATTATCGGATTCTATAGGGGATAACCGATAGACCTTCGGCGTGAAATCTTTATTTTCTTACCCGAATCGCGGGAAGATGAAACGGAAATTCAGGCTTGGCATGGGACAAACCCCTCATAAGGATTGCATTTTTTTCCTGATTCAGGTAAAGTAGGCAGTAGCCGAAGCGGCTGATTCCGGATAGGCGGGAGAAGCAATATTTGCGTTCGCAACCGATTCGCACCCGATTCCGCTGCCCTTTTCGCGTCATACCGATGCACCCCGCGCTGTCCGCGTGAGTGGGGCATCGTTTTTTTATCCCTTGATTCGGCAGCGAAAATTTTGTATATAAAAATTTTGCCGACCCTTAGGGGATTTGAAATCTAAAGACGGAGGCTGATCCTGGCATGAAAGCACTATTACTCGCTGGAGGACTGGGAACGAGGCTGCGCCCGCTGACGGAAAATCTTCCGAAACCGATGGCACGGGTAGGGAACCGGCCGTGGCTGGAGCATCTGATTCTCCACTACAAAGCCCAAGGCGTGAGCGATTTCGTCTTGGCGGTCAAATATTATCGCGAGCTGATCGAGAGCTGCTTCGGAGACGGATCGAGGCTCGGGGTCCGCATCGAATATTCGGTCGAAAAGGAACTGCTCGGTACGGCCGGCGCCGTGAAAAACGCCGAACCGTTCCTGGACGGCCGGTTTATCGTCGTCAACGCCGACATCATCCATCAGGTCGACCTCGCGTCCGCCCTCGCGTTCCATGAGCGGCGCGGCGCGGACGTCACGATCTGCCTGACGGAGGTCGACGATCCATCTCCTTACGGCGTAGTCGAGCAGAACGAAGACGGACGGATTCTCCGGTTCGTCGAAAAACCGAAAAAAGAAGAAGCGCCGTCAAATCGGATCAACGCCGGCATATACATCATGGAGCGGAGCGTGCTGGAGCGGATTCCCGCCGGCGTGGCGGTTTCCATCGAAAAAGAAACGTTCCCGCAATGGATCGCAAGCGGCGCCGGCGTCTATGGCCACCCCATCGGGGGCTACTGGATGGACATGGGCACGAAAGCCCGTTACCGGCAGCTGCATTGGGATTTGCTCGACGGGCGGTTTCCGCTGCCGACGGACGGAGAGGACGCCGGAGAGGGGATTTGGCTCGGCGAGAACGTCCGCACGGGGCAAGGCGTGCTCTTCGTGCCGCCCGTCATGATCGGCGACGACGTGACCATCGGCGACCGCGCCGTGATCGGTCCTTATGCCGTGATCGGCAGCGGATCCCGGATCGGCAGCCAAGTCCGGCTGTCCCGCTCCATTCTGTGGGACCGCTGCAAAGTGCACGGCGGAGCCCAGGTCAACGAATGCATTCTCGGATCGGGAATGCGGGTGGGACCCCACATTTTGCACGAAGCGGTATGCAATCGAATTCGGGAGGTGCAGCGCCCATGATCGCGAACGGACGTTTTCCCCAGATCGCCTACGTCAGCACGTATGTACCGAAAAAATGCGGGCTCGCCACGTATACGTATCATCTCCGGGAGGCGGTTCAGCAGGCCAAAGGAAACCGCCAGCAGGATCCCGTCGTGGCGGTCTGCAACGAGGAAGAGCGTTCGGATTACCGCGAGCCTTGGATGTGGCCG
Source organism: Cohnella caldifontis (assembly GCF_029360585.1). Lineage (GTDB taxonomy): Bacteria > Bacillota > Bacilli > Paenibacillales > Paenibacillaceae > Cohnella > Cohnella caldifontis. The sequence goes on from NZ_JAQZSJ010000022.1 coordinate 46,648, forward strand.
CTTCTCAAGCCCGACCTCGAGGACTATCGGCGGACGGCCGAAACGATCAACCAGAGCGCCGTCGACATCGTTTCCCTGCAGCATGAATTCGGCATTTTCGGAGGAGACGCGGGCGTCCATGCGGTGGAATTGCTGAAGCGGCTGGAAAAGCCGGCCGTCGTCACCTTCCATACGGTGTTCGAAAAGCCGGCGGAGCCATACGCGTCCGTCCAGAAGCAAATCGCGGAGCTGAGCGACCATCTGATCGTCATGAACCGCAAAGCGATCGGTTACTTGCATGACAGCTTCGGCATTCCGCTCGAGAAAATTTCGTTCATTCCCCACGGCACCCCGCTTCCCAACCGTTCGGGCCGGGCAGCGACACGGCGCGCGCACGGCTGGGAGAACCGCAAGGTGCTGTTCACCTTCGGCCTATTGGGAAGAAGCAAAGGCATCGAGTTCGCCCTCCGGGCGGTCGCGGGCGCCGTGCAAGCCGTGCCGGAGCTGATGTACGTGATCGCGGGGGCCACCCATCCGGAGGTTCGGCGCACCGAGGGCGAAGCTTACCGGGAAGAACTGACCGCTTTGATCCGCGAGCTCGAGCTGGAGCATCACGTGCAGATGATCGACCGGTACATTCCGGAGGAGGAGCTGTCTGCTCTCATGACCGCCGCCGATTTGTACGTCACCCCGTATCCGGGCATGCAGCAGATCACGAGCGGCACGCTCGCCTACGCGGCGGGCCTGGGCCGGCCGATCTTGTCGACCCCGTACTGCTACGCAAGGGACTTGGTCCAAGGACATGAAGAGATGCTGCTCCCGTACGGGGACGTTCACGCTTGGAGCGCGAAGATCATCGAGCTTTTCTCTTACCCCGGAATGCTCGGCAGATGGGAGCGAATCGTGGGGGAAATCGGGCGGAGCATGCATTGGCCGCAGGCGGGGGCGCAGCACTTGCGGCTGTTCGACCACATCCTGAACGAACAGAGGGCCAAGGTTGCCGGCGTCGGCTGAACGGCGCCCGCTGCGGCGCGGCGGCCCGCCATCGTTCGCGCACTTGCGCCGACTGACGGACGATACGGGACTGCTCGAGCATGCGCTCGGGCGCATCCCGCGCCGAAGCGAAGGCTACACGACGGATGACAACGCCCGCGCGCTATGGCTGGCGACCGAATGGCTGTCGCTGGGCGGGGAAGCGCTGCGGGACGACGATCGCGGACTGCTGAAAGAGCTCGCGGAAAATTATATGGCCTTCTTGTTATGGACCCAAAGCGACGAGGGCTGGTGGCATAACAATATCGCCTATAACCGTACGCGGGAATCCGAAGTGCTGTCCGCCAACCAAGATTGCCAAGGCCGCTCGGTCTGGGCGGCCGCGGACGCCTGGGTCCGGCTGGAGAGTCCGTTGCGGGACACCGCGAGGATCCTCTTCATGCGAACGTTGCCGATCCTAGGCGAAATCGACTCGCTTCGCGGCCAAGCCTTCGTCATGGCGGCCTGTGCCCACGTTCTCGAAGCGGGCGGCCGGGGAGACATCGAACTGCCAGAGTCCTGGAGGCACCAGCTGACCGACAACATGCAGCGGACGGAACGGATGATGAACGAAACGTGCCGCGCGATGTTCGGGAACGGCTGGCGGTGGTTCGAGCCGGCGATGACTTACGGCAACGGCACGCTGCCGTGGGCGATGCTGCGGACCAGCCGCGTTACCGGAAATCCGGAGACGCTGCGCAACGGGCTGGAGAGCCTCTCTTTCCTGCTGGAACGGATGACGGCGGAGGAAGGATGGCTGCGTCCGATCGGCAACGACGGCTGGGGGACGCCGGATGCCGTCAGCCGCTGGGACCAGCAGCCGCTGGAAATGTTCAAGCTGGCCCTGGCGTTGGAGGAAGCCGCCCGGGCCGTGGAATCGGCAGAGGCTGGCGCGGAGGGGCAAGAAACGGACCGCCTCGTAGGCAGTACCCGGGCTTCCGCGGCGGGCCGGAGCGGAGACCGAGGCTCCGGCGGCTCGCTTCGGGAACGCGAGGCTTGGCCGGCTTCCGTCCGGAAATCGGAATATTACCGGGCCCAGCGGGACCTCTGCCTGGAATGGTTTTACGGTTACAACGACAAAGGCGTGCCGATGTGCGACCCCGTCGACGGAAGCTGCTGCGACGGGCTGATGGAGACCGGCCCCAATATCAACTGCGGCGCGGAATCGACCTTATCCTATTTAATGACCGAAGCGCTCTGCCGGCGGGGTTGATCGCAGGCCTGAATAAGAAAACCGTCAGGGAGAAATTCGTCCCTGACGGTCCTTTGTTTCGTGCTTCTGAAGTCCGTTTGTCCAGAGGGGCGGGGGGTTAAGCTTGCGCGGCAAGCTTAATCAGCGGTTGCCCCACGCGTCTTGGCGGGGATTAAGCTTGCNTTCTGAAGTCCGTTTGTCCAGAGGGGCGGGGGGTTAAGCTTGCGCGGCAAGCTTAATCAGCGGTTGCCCCACGCGTCTTGGCGGGGATTAAGCTTGCGCGGCAGGCTTAATCAGCGATTGCCCCCTACGTTGGCGAAGGTTAAGCTTGCGCGGCAGACTTAAGTCAATCCCACTACCGCCTGCTCTTGGTCATGGTTGATCCCGCCTTCCTGCCCATGCGGTAACGTTTTTCACCGAAACCCCATCCTCCCCGTCACGGGTTCCGATTCTAAAGGACACAGCAGCCGCAATTGGATAAAATTCCCTCATTTTAAAAACGTAACGGAAACCAAGGACCTTATCAGTAACCTGTTTCGTATATACGTGTGGTTTTTCACCCAATAAGCGCAACTGTGTCCGTTACAATGCGCTTTGCCGAGGAGCGACCCGCATAACGTCCGCTGTGTCCGTTAGCGTTACCGCCTCAGCGAATGGGGCAGCCGGCGTCGGTCGCTCTCAGAAAGGGATGGAGCATGGCTTCACCCGAAAAGTCATAAATTCTGATCGGTTCAAAAAGGGTTGTCTCCGGAGACTTGATTCTCCGCGACAACCCTATTTGCTAGGAGCAGCGCAATTAACGGCACCCTGCTCCTCTGCATCGAGATCCGCCTCACCCGACCAAATATCGGAACTCCGTTCCTCTATTTCTGACTCAGGACGACGTAATCTCGGCGAAAACGCGAAGCACGCGCAAGCAAATCGTGACTCTCAGGAAAACGATTTTAGGCGGAACTCCAAACCCTCAGCCAAGCTTACCGCCCCCGCGGATCTCCGCGACCCCGAAGAGATTCCAGCGCCTGGGCGAAATCGTCAGGCAGCGGGGCGCGTACCTGCTGCTTCTCGCCGGTCCAAGGATGCCGCCAAATCAGCTTTTCCCCGTGCAGCGCCTGGCGGGACATCACTTTGCGCGATCCGCCGTACATGCCGTCGCCCGCGAGAGGGTGTCCGATCGCCGACAGGTGAACGCGGATCTGGTGGGTCCGCCCCGTCTCCAGCCGAAGCCGGACGAGCGTATGGCCGCCGAACCGCTCCACGACTTCATAGTGCGTCACCGCAGGGTCGCCGGTCTCGCTGATCCGCCGTCGCGTGGAGTGGTGGCGGTCCTGGCCGATCGGCTTGTCGATCGTCCCTTTGTCCTGCGGGATCACGCCTTCCGCCAGCGCGAGATAGATGCGCTCGATCCGCTTCTCGCGCATGTCCTTATCGTACTGGTAGTGGGCGAACTCGTTCTTGGCGTACAGCACCGGGCCGGTCGTGTCCTTGTCGATCCGGTGGATATGGCGGATCCGGACCTCCTGCCCGGTCATCTCGTAGTACGACGCCACGGCATGGGCCAGCGTTCTCCGCTGCCCCTGCTCGCTCGGATGCACCTCGATGCCGGCCGGCTTGCCGACGACGAGCGTGAACTCGTCCTCGTACAGCACGTTCAGCTCCATCCAGTCCGCCGGAAAATCGATGCGCTCCTTCGGAAACAGATGCAGCCGCAGCGTCGCGCCTTGCAGAAGCAGCCCTTTGCCGTGCATCAGCTTATTCAACAGCTTGGGCGGCAGCGGCACGTGCCGCAGCACCGCCTGCATCGGCGCGCCCGCCAGCCCGTCCGGCAGCCGGATCTCCATCCATTCCCCTTTGATCCGGCCCATTTTGAGCGGAGCGGCCGCACCAACCGCGGCGGAAGCCGCCCTCCGGCCCCGATCCGCCGCGGCGCCTCGGCCGCCGATCGCCGGCGTTCCTTTGCGGCCGAAGGATTCCGCCTTCGGCTTGTCCGATCGCCGCCCCTCCGAACGAGGCTTGTCCGTCCGGCGATTCTCCGCTCCCGGTCGGCCGCCGGCCGACCGTCCTCTGCCGTCGCCCGTGCCATGATGGCCCGGCTTGCGGGGGCCGTTCCTTCCCGTACCTCTCAATACCGCCGACCTCCGTTCACGCTCACGCCCCGCACGATCGGGGCTGTCGCCGATCAATATACGGGAACGCCCCCGCAAAGTCAAATCGGCTCACGAGTCGAACCTCATCATCATTTCCTCCAGCAGGCGAATCCTCGCCAAGGAGGCGCGCAGCAGACCGATGCCGATTTCCGGGTATAGGCGCACGAGGCGCGTGACGTCGTCCCGCTCCAGCACGAGCACCCGGACGTCTCCGAAGAACGCCTGCGCGGACACCGCGGACGGCGAACCGTCCAGCGCCGAGTTGGCGCCGCACACCTCTCCCGGTCCCAGCACGCCGAGCGTGCCTTCCCAACCCGCCGCCGACACGCTGGTCAGTTCCAGATTGCCTTCCACGACGACATAGAAAGCGGTATGCTTCTCGCCGCGGCGCACCAGAAAATCTCCGTCCGGGTACGTCTTCTCCGCAGCGGCTTCCGCGATCAAGCCCAGCTCTTCGAGCGAAAGATCGGCGAAAAAGGGGACCTTCTTGAGAAACACGACTTTGTTCAGCCGACCCAACATCCCTTGTTCTTCCATCATCGCGCCCTTCTCCTCCCCCCGTTTCCATTCCGCCGCCATCTCGCGCCACCAGTCGTCCGTCGATTCGGACGCCGCGGCCATGGCTTCCCGCGCGGCGCCCGGCTCCCACTCGCGCCGGCCTTCGCCGTCCGCCTGCAGGGCGGCCGCCAGCCGCTGGGACAAGCGCCGCTCCCCGACGCCCTCGGCGAGCACTTCCAGTCCGCCGCCGCGCGTCTCTTCGTCTTCGCTGGCCAGCGTTTTCCGGATCGCCGCGACGACCTGCTCATCCGCCAGTCGTTCCATCACCGCCCAGACGCCATCCAGCACCGTTGCCTGTACGTCTAGGACATGCATCTCCGCCAATTCCGCCAAGTCGGAGCGCCCGAGCGCGCGGAAAGCACCCGGGAGCAACGTCCTTGCTTCTTGCTCCGTCAATTTGAGGATCGCCTGCTCGGCGAGCCAGCCTTTGGCCTCCTCGTCCGTCACCAACCGGGAGAGAGCCCGTACGGACGCCTTCCACGCTTTCGGAGGCAAGCCCGGCAGCCGCTCCCGAAGCGGCGCGGCCGCCTCCGGTCCCATCGCCTCCAGCGCTTCCGCCGTCACCCGCTGCAGTTCCAGGTCCGCGGCCGACAGACGGCCCAGCAAACCCGGGAGCGCCTCGACGCGTTTCAGGGCGCCCAAACAGGCGGTCGCGGCCACGCGCACGGATGGATGCGGATCGTCCAGCAGCCGTTCGACTTCGCCGGCGAACCGGTCCAACTGCAGTTCCCCGACGACCCGGCAAATGTGCACCGCCGGCTCGCCGCCCGCCTCGAGTATTTGCCCGATGACCTCGAAGCAGGCTTCGTAGCTTTGCGCGCTCTCCAAGGAATACATCGCTTTAACGGCTTCGGCCGCGACGGCGGGATGCGGGTCGAGCAGCTTCGACCGCAGGAAGAAGAACGCCTGCGCCTGCAGATGCTTCATTTGGGCCAGCTTGCGCACGGCTTCCACCCGAACCGAAGGCTCCGGATCTTCCACCAGCCCCGCCACCCGGATCATGGCCTGCAAATCGGCTCCCGTCAGATTCATCGCTTTGAGCGCCGCGGCCCGGACTCTCACGCTGTCCTCCCCGATCGAATCGAGCAGCTCGGGCAAATATCTCGCGTCCTTCGTCCGCCCGATGATGTCCAGCGCGACGATTTTCGCCTCTTCTCCGGGCTGGCGGAGCATCGCTTGTATCGACGCCATGGTCCGCGCGTTCCGGAAAAATTCCCGGAACGATTCGGCGAGCTCCCGCTCCGCCAATCCGACCGTCTGCACGCTGCGGACGAGCTCCTTCATGTACGCGCGCCGAACGCCCCAGGCCAACAGCAGAAGCGCCGCCGCGATGGCCGTCCCCGCTGCCGCGAGCGCAGGAAATCCCCAGCCGAAGGCGGTGTGCAACGCCTGGAGGCCGGAACCGAGCAGGATGCCCGCGAAGCTGGAAATCCCTTGCGCCACGTAACGGAAGCCGTCTCTTTGCTGCAAAGGCAGCGTTTTATAGAACAATTGGTAGGACGGCTCCGCCGAGTAGTAGATCAGCAGATACGTCAGCATATAGCCGCCGGAAACCGCCGCCAGCGCGGCCGCAGAGTCCAGGAAAACCGACGCGGCCGCGAAGGACAGCACGTAGACGCCGGAGATGGCGGCCAGCATGCCGCTCGCCCCGAGCCAGGCCATCAGCTTGCCGGAGACGGTCTGCAGCAGGAAAGCCAGCGTGAACAGGATGGTGGTGACGACTCCGAACATCCTTCCGAACGCGGATTCGTCGGGATAAGCCGTATGGGCAGTGTTCAAGAAAACGTACTCCATCAGGAAATACAGCGCCGGCATGACCGTCATCAAGCCGAGGATGCCGAGCAGGAACGGCGATTTCAACGTCCTCCGGAAGTATTCGAAAGAAGAAAGCGGATCCCCGTCTTCGTCCGCGGAAATCGCGGTGCCTTTCAGCGTCAGCGGAACGAGAAAACGGGCGATCGCTTTGCGGTAGTTGAAAGAAGCGGCAAGCAAAAACAGCGGTCCGAGCGCGTATACGACGTCCGGCCCGAACCAGGGGTTGACGAGCTGCGTGATCAGACCGGCCGCGATCCCGCCCAGCGTTGCCGCCGCGACGAACACGGGCATCAGCCGTTTGGCCTGCTGGGTCGGGCACAGATCCACCGCCAGGCTCCACAGCAGGATCGTTTGCTGTCGGACGACGAAGTTCGAGGAAAGGAACAGGATCGGGTAATACAGCCGCAAATCCGCTCCGCTTACGCGGAATCCGATGAGCACCATGGCGTTCGCCGCGACGATGCCGAACATGACGGCGTACATCGCGCGCATGAGGCCCGGCTTGGACAGCCGGCCGGCCAGCCAGCTCATGAACCACGCTTCCGCGGGCAGAATGACGGCTTCCGCCGCGTAGACGTAGGGCAGATACTCGCTGCCGAAGCGTTGGTTGAACAACGTCATGAACCCGTTATAGTTCAGCGACTCGGCGATCCCGCAGACGAGAAAAACCGGCGCCATCAGCCAAAGTTTGCGCCGGTCTTCCGATTTGACGCCGATGCGGCGAAGCAGACGCGTGATTCCTTCCATGTTTCCTCTCATTTCCTCATGCGGTCTAGGAGATTTTGCGGTAGTAAATCATCCGGTCTTCCCCGTCGAAGTAGTAGTCCGGCAGCCGTCCGACTTCTCGAAAGCCGTTGCGGGCAAACAGCCGGCGGATCGCGTCGTACTCCGGCAGCGAGCACGTGTAAGTGATCAAGTAACGGGCCGGAATGCTTTCCATGTAACGAAGCATCTCTTCGATGAGCGCGGACGCCAAGCCGGACTTGCGGTAATCCCGGTGCACCGCGATATAGTCCCAGCTGTAACCGCCGGTTTGCTGTTCGTTCTGGGCCACGCTATTGACGCCGATCACGTTGCCGCTATCGTCGGTCACGTACCAGAAGACGGTTTCCCCCTGAAGCGCTTGATAGGGCAGCGAGCGGAAATGCTCCATTTCCCCGGGCGTATGGCGGGTATCGTCAAACGAATCGGGCGAAAAGAAAAAATCGACGATTTTCCCGGCTTCTTCCGCCGTGCTCAGCTTGCGGACGCGATAAGATCCCGCGATCATGGCGCAACTTCCTTTCGCTAACGGATTGACGTCCCGGCACCCGCGGTCAAACGGCAAGCGTGCCGTTCCAACCGGACGAAGTTCCCTTCTGGTAGTACTCGTCGCAGAGGTAGAAGTACAGCTTGGCCGCCTTGTCCAGCCGGTTCAGCTTCAGAACTTCCACGAACGTTTCCCTCGCGTCGTAGAAGCGGCCTTCCTGGCAGAGGAACAACCCGCGCTCGAACAGTGCCTTGGTGCGTTCCTTCGCCAAACGCATCGTTTCGGGATCGCCTTCGTAGACGTCGACCAGCTCGATCGCTTCGTCTTGCCCTTCGGGGGTAATCCGTCCGAGGTTGCGATGGCGGAAACGCTCCGGGGCTCTCAGCTTATTGAAATACTCCTTCGTCACCAGTATGGATGCGCCAAGCGGCTCCGAGAGCCGTTCGAGCAGGGAAGCCATGTGCACGTCCTCGGAAATCACCCGGCCCTCCCAACGCTGCTCCTCCCCGATGATCCCCATCATCAGGGGCCCGTGGTGGATGGCGATGCCGACGTCGACGAGCGCGTAACCCGCCCGTCTGCGTCCTTCGTTGTAGTCGACCAACGTTTTCCGGATCGCGACCGCGGTGCGGAGCGCCTGCTCCGGATAACCCGGGTAGAGCGCCATGAATCCCGCTCCGAGATATTGGCTGATCAGCCCATCCTCCTGGCGGACGAGCGGGCCGAACCGTTTCAGGAAGGAGTTCATGAAATTGAAATTCTCTTCGGGCGAGAGCTGCTGCGAGAGCCGATAGAATTCCCGCAAATTCGCGACCATGACGGGCATGCTCCGCTGCACTTGATCCCCCAGTTGGATATCCAAGATGCCTTGCTTGCCGAGCGAACGGAAAAACGGCTGCGGAACGAAACGGTACGAAGCTTCGGAGATTCGCGTGATGTCGGAGATGTATCGCCGGATATAACGGGCCATCCGGTTGAACTGTTCCCCGAGATCGCCGACTTCGTCGCGGCTCCGGACGCGGACCTCGGCGTCCCAATTTCCGTCCGCCATCTCCATGACGCTGCGGCGCAGCCGTCGCACGGTCGACAGCAGCAAATACGTCGCGATCAAAATGACCACGATCAGCACGGAGGTGATGATCAGAATGTTCTTCACGATGCTGTCGTAAATTTTGCGGTTGGCCTGGAACAGGACGTTCAGATCCCGGCCGGTCTCATAGATGCCGACCGCCTTGCCGGAACTGTCATAGACCGGCCCGATCGCGTACATCCATTTGCCGCTGGCGTCCTCCCATTCGCCGGTCCGGACTTCGCCTTTCAAGGCCGCTTCGTTTTCCTCGTTCATTTCGAACGGCTTGAACATGTTGACCCCGTCGTCGTCGTCCATGATGATGTACAGCTGGCCGTCTTCGTATTTGTACAGCGTGCTGTACAGCCCTTGACGGTCCGCCGCCTGTTCGCCTTCGAACAGGAAGTTCAAGCTCCGGCTGATCGCCTCATAATCCGGATTCCGGTAATCCGCCGGGGAATGAAGGTTTTGGAGCTTGTCCCCGTCGATCAGGTTTTTGCCGTTGCGCGCCAGCAAAGCCAGTTCCCGCTGCATTTCCGATTCCATCCGGCTGGAAAAGCTGTCGTAAATGAAGTTCGACAGCAAAATCATGCTGATGACGATCAGCGGAACCGTGATCAAGACCATTTTCAGGAAAAGGGAGAAACGGCGCTGCATCAAGTGGACGTAGAACATCCTTAGCGAGGCGGCGAGAAGCAGCAGCCCGGCGGCCAATCCGGACCAGCGGAGCCAGGCCGCGGAAATTTCGCCATGCGTCCGGTAAGCGTGCGCGAGACCGCCGGTCAACCGGCCGCTTCCGTCGTACCGAAGCAAGCGATCGTTCAGCAAGAGCACCGTGCCGCCGTCCGGCAGCGGATGCGCGTTCGTGATCTCGTAGCTTTCGGCGTCCGGAGCCGCTTCTTCCAGCTCTTTCGTTTTGATCCGGACTTTCAGGCCGTCGGGCTTCTCCGGATTCATGACGGTCACCGAATTGAGCAGCCGGTCGACGAACATCAAGTTCCCGGCCGCGCCCATCGCCAATCCTTCGGGAAAATTTTTGCGCGTCCGGTCCATGTTGGCAAGCGGATAAATCGAAGTGGAGGTGCCGTCCGCCTCGACTTTGAAAATCGAGCCCCTCTTGGTCGAGTAGAAGATTTCGCCCGGCGCCGTTCCGACGATTTCGGACAAATAACGGTTATCCGGAAGCTCGAACTCAAACGCCGCGGCAGCTTTGCCTCCGCTGAGCGGCAAACGATTCAGCGTGACCTTGTCCGACCCCGTCTCGAAGAAATACAGCGAATCCCCGCTCACTTGCAGTCCTTTGAGCTGGCCGATCCTTTTGCTTTGCCCGTTCCCCTTATGCTCGTAGAGAACCGCGTCCTGCCGCCCGTTCTTGTCATACCGCACGATCTGCTCGTCGGTCACGTACAATCCGTACGCGTCCAGCACCGTATCGAGCACGATGTAGTTGCCTTGGCCGTCGACGGCGATTTCGGTGAAGTCCCGCCGCATCCCGTCCTTGGCGCCCTCCCGGGTGAATAGAACGCCCAGCTTGCCGTCCGGCGAAATGCTTCCGATCTGCTGCTTGGATGACAGAATCACCGCGACGGAGCCGTCCGGCGAATCGGCCGCCTTAGACAAATTGTCCAGCGGGACCTCATTCTCCCACGGGAAGGAGGAAAATCCCCCCGGCGCTTGCCGAATTTGCCACCCCGACCAGCCGGCAACGGCCAACGCGGCCAAAAGCAACAACAGAGTGAGCTTTTTCATCTCGACGAACCCGCGCTTTCTTCGGACTTTCGGCCGTTCTCGGCCGATCCGCCTATCCTATTACTTCCATCCTACTATAATTCCTTCCTTTTGACACGCCTTAATCTGACAATAATCGGGACAAATGCCCGCTTTTTATAGTAGTATGGAAGTGGAAGAAAATACCGCGGCACCCGCACGGCAGGCGGCGGAGGCGGCGGCGAAACGAGGTCGTGTAATGGGCCAGCTCGTGTGCGGAGGCGCTACTCTGCAATGCTCGTTCGGTGCGGCGCCGGGCGTCCTGAACGTCTTGCCGGCCAACCGGACGACGACGGCGATGCCGATCGCCAATATCATGGACAACAAGCCGATCGTGAACATCGCGCCGTTCGGCATGTGCCAGTCGATGGCCAATCCGACCGTGGCGTCGGCCACCGCGGCCGCGCTCGGCGTGCTGACGCCGATGCCCTGCGTACCCGTCACGTCCGCTCCGTGGGCACCGGGATCCCCCACCGTGCTCGTCGCCAACATGCCCGCCTTGAACAACAGCTCCAAATGCATGTGCAATTGGGGCGGCGTCATCCAGATCGTCAATCCCGGTCAAATGACCATACAGGTGCCATGATATGATCGAATCCATTCTCAAGCCGTTTATCAAGCCGATCCAAAAGAAAATCATGAGACCGCTGAAGATGGCCAAACAGCTGCCCAAGCTGCTTGTCAAGTGGCTGATCAAGTGGATGAAGACCGTGCTGGGCGCGCAAATCCGCTCTCTCGAGAGCTACTGGCGGATCGGCGGCTATTACATCGCCAAAAAGCTGGTCGTCATCGTCGCGCTTGTCACGCTGGTCATCGTCTTTTTCGTGTTCATCAAGCCCCCGAAATTCGTGGACAAGTGGTTCGGCCGGACGCCGAGCATCGAAGCCGCCGCGGCCGCCGAATCCGGATTCAGCGGAATCGCCAAAATCGTTGACCCGCAAGGGAACGTCGTCTATGTCGGACCGCTCGAGAACGGCCAATTTTCCGGCGCCGGCAAGCTGTACGGACCGGACGGCAAGCTGATCTATTCCGGCGATTTCGAAAAAGGACAAAAGGCCGGGAAAGGCGAGCTTTACGACGGGGAAGGCCGGCTGTTGTACCGGGGGGAATTCGCGGCGGATCAGTATGCCGGCGCGGGCGTCCTGTACGCGCCGGACGGCAGCGTGAAATACGAGGGGGCTTTCGCCTCCGGCAAATTCGAAGGAGAAGGCACGTTGTACGCTTCGGACGGCATCCCGCTCTATGCCGGCGCTTTCGTTGCGGGCGAGTACCAGGGGGAAGGCAAGCTGTACGCGGCGGACGGCAAATCGGTGCTGTATCAAGGCGGCTTCGCCGCCGGGAAGTTCGAAGGCGCGGGCAAACAATTCCGGGCGGACGGGACGCTGCAGTATGAAGGCACGTATCTCGGAGGTCAGCTGTCCGGCGACGGGGTCGAATACGCGCCGTCCGGAGCGGCGATCTACAAAGGGGCGTTCCAACTCGGCCGATACCAGGGAATCGGGTCCCTGCTGAACGAAGCCGGCACGGTCGTCTATACCGGATCATTCTTGGGCGGTTTGCGGGACGGCGACGGACAGGCTTTCCGGGAGGACGGCACCCCGCTGTACGCGGGTAAATTCGCGAAGGGCAAATACGAAGGCGTCGGAACGCTGATGGACGCCGACGGAACCCCACTATACAAAGGCTATTTCCATGGCGGAGAGTTGACGCCCGAGGCTTTCCTGGGCCTGGCCGAATCCAAGCTTACGGAAGTGCTCGGCCCTCCCGACGAAGCGGCGGGTGCCGGCGGCGAGGAAAGTGCGGAAGATCCGGGCGTCAGCGGCGCCGTTACGGGCGATGATGGCGGTGCCGGCGATCCGGGTTCCGGCGACGCCGGCGTGCCGTCCGGGGATGCGGGGGCGCCCGCGGAGAGCCCGTCGCCGAGTCCCTCCCCATCATCGGGAGAAAATCCGGACGACTCCGGCAAACAGCCGGAAAGCAGCGCATCCCCGGAGCCTTCGGCCGGTGCCTCTCCGGAGCCGTCAGCGTCGCCCGCTCCCTCCGCAGAGGCAGCTTCGGGGTCGACAGGCGGAGAGAGCGGCAAAGGGACCGAGACATCGGGAGGAACGGGCGGTTCGAGTACGTCGGGCGCATCGGGCGCTGCGGGCGAATCAGGTGGCAAGGCGCCGGCTTCCGGCTCGGAGAACGCCGACGGCAAGGAATCCGCGGCTTCACCGCAAACTCTCGTTAAAGCTTCTCCGGCGCAGGAGTCGCCCGCTCCTGCCGATCCGACGGCCGAGCTCCCGCTCGACGCGCCGCTTGCGCTGCCGAAGGACCTTCTGTACGGAGCGCTGCGAATGTCGTTCGAACTGACCGCGGATGAAGACAACCCTGAAGCGTACTCCGTGACCGAGATCCGCACTTGGAACCGAACCGTGCTCGATACGCTGTGGGCGAAGCTAAAAGTCGGTCCGGACAAAGGGCTTAAAACTCCGCTTACCGGCGACAAATACGAATGGACGGTCCTGCGGGACGGCAACCTGTACGTCTTTACCGTGAACAAAGACGTGCCGGTTCGACTCGTCATCACCCGTGCTCCCGCAGACGAATAACCGTAAGGGTAAATAATTCGGCATTCACAAGACGGCCTCCCATTGGGGGGCCTTTGTCGTGTGAGCGGTATAGTGGGCGGATTAGTGGATGTCTTACGCTATTTCGTCCTGTGTGCGGTAGAGTGGGCGGATTAATGGATGTCTTATGCTATTTCGTCGTATGTGCAGTAGAGTGGGCGGATTAGCGGATGTCTTACGCTATTTCGTCGTGTGTGCGGTAGAGTGAGCGGATTCGTGGATGTCTTACGCTATTTCGTCCTGTGTGCGGAAGATTGAGCGGATTAGTGGATGTCTTACGCTATTTCGTCGTGTGTGCGGAAGATGGAGCGGAACTCTATCATCAAGTGGTTCTCCTTTGGGGGGGCCGTTCTGTCCGTTTGCCGGGCGCTGCGCGCGCGTCAAATGCAGAATTCCGCAAGAAGCGCCTGTTTTCGACGGCGGTCTCCGCGTGACAAATCTTCGGAACTTTTGGCGAGATTCCGGGTATTCCCGCAGACTGTCCCGTTTTCGGGGGAAGCCGTCATTTTCCACCAAAATAACACCGTTGCCACTTTTTTACTATCCCGCTAATTTGAGAGTTAGGGGCTTGTCCCCAACTACTCGCGGGAGGGATCGGTATGGATCAAAACGAAGAGCAATTGGCAGCTGTGGAAAATGAGGAAGCGGATACGGCAGAAGCCGTAGAATCGGAAGCAACGGAATCGGATGAGGTCGTCGCCGAAGCTGTTGAGGCGGAAGCCGTAGAGGCAGAAGCTGAGGACGCCGGCGAGCCCGTTGCCGAAGCCGGCGCGGAAGGCGATCAAGCGGAGGAAGCGTTGGAGGCGGCTGCGGCCGAAGCCGACGAGCCTGCTCTCGCGGAAGTTGCGGCTGACCAGCCGGAGTCGACGGAATCCGAAGTCATTGGGGACTAATGGATATCCCGTACGTGGGGGAGCCGAGATTATCGCGGCTCCCCTTCCCATTTGAGGAAAAATGGTTGTAAGGATGCAATCCAACCGGTTGGCGTGCGCAGCCATGAAGTCGGTTTCACCGACTTCATCCACTCCTGCATCGGCCTTTTATAGCCATTAAGTCGGTCTCACAGACTTAAACCGGTCCTGCACCGGCTATTCGCAGCCATTAAGTCGGTCTCACAGACTTAAACCGGACCTGCATTAGCCGTGCCCAGCCATGAAGTCGGTCTCACCGACTTAAACCGGTCATGCACCGGCCGTGCCCAGCCATGAAGTCGGTCTCACCGACCTCACGCGGCTCCCCATCACCCGTTCAAAACCATCGTCCCCGAGAGGGCTACCGGCTGCCCTTCAGCAGGCTTTTCAGCGCCCATTTCCGTTCCTTGCGCTTCAAATACCGCGGCAGCGTGCCGTAGAGCGCTCGGCATTCCCGGAACGCGGCCGCGGCTTCGGCGGGTTTTCCCAGCCCGGAATACAGGCTGCCCAGCCGGTAATACGCTTCGCAGGATGAGGCGTTCATGTCTTTGAACGTTTCCAGGTAAGCCAGCGCTTTGGCCGGATCCCGCTTGGACCAGGCTTCCCCTAAGCGCAAATAGGGCTGGCCGAACTTGACGCGGGGGCTGATGTCCAGCGCCCGAAGCATATGCGCTTCGCCTTCTTCGAGCCGCCCCAGCGCCAGCTCGCAGGTTCCGAGATCGCTCCAGAACTCCGCCGAATGCTCCGATACCGATTGGATCCCGAGCAGGACGTCCCGGGCTTCCGCGTACTTCCCGCTTTCGATGAGCAGCCGGGCGAGCTCGTTTTTGGCCGATACGTCATGCGGGCTCAGGTGCAGGTGCCGCTTCCATTTGGCGATTGCGCTTCTTCGCTTGAAGGGCCGGACGAGGCTGGGAGACAAACCGATGAACCGCCTTTCCAGCGCGTACAGGACGACCAGCAGCACGAGAATCGCGAGAAACGGATTGCCCACCAGCCACCATAACAAGCCGAACAGGAAAAACAGTTTCACGGCCTGCCTCCTTCCTTATCCAGATTATTGTACCGCGAAAAATCGGAGCCGCGAAAGGGCGGGTGCAAAGTTCAGGTTCCCCCGGCCCCGTCGCCCCGAGCTTACCCTTCCTTCGACGATGCCGCTTCGGCCTCCGAATCCCAATCGGCTTGCTCGGCTTCCGCGGCGGTGCCGGGCAGCTTCTTGAACGCCCACCAGCGGATTCGCAGCTTCTCGGCCTCCGTGCCTCCGGCCAGCTTCATGCCGATGCGGAACGTGCCTTTGCCGGGATAAATCAACGTTCCGAATTTGACGCCGGGCAGCAAAGGCTCGAATTCCGTCCCTTTGAACACATCGGCCGAACCATAATAAACGCCGGCCTGTCCGGAGCCGACTGCCGCCCGCGCGTCCGGGATTTCCTCCAGTCCGGCCATCACCGTGACCTGGCCCTTGCCCAATCCGTGCACGATTTCATCGGTCACCCAGCTCCGCTGTCCGCGGGAGAACAGTCCCGACTTGGCGTTGCCGTCCAGCGGAACCTCGATTACGCCGGTGGCCATTTCATCCTGGATCGTCTGGGGCTTCGGTATGCCCAGTTTGAATTCGAAGGCGTTCCGGGCGTCGTCGTAGATCACGTCCAGCTCGGGGCTTCTTCCGTAGGGGACGTCGTAAGCTTGAGCCTCGGTATAGAAGCGGTTGTTCCCGGCCGCCCGCTGCGTATGGAGCAGCCTCTGCTGCAAGGAGGCGTTCGGAATGTACTCGCCGAAAGGAACCCGCTCCACCTGCTCGATCATATACGTGGGGCCCAACTGGAGCAGGCCGATTTTGGCCAGGCACACGTCCTGATCCGAGAAGCCTTCGACCGCCTGGTCCAACGTCCGTTCGTACCAATCCTTCAAAATTCGCTCCGCGACGGGGCGGGCGATGATTTCCGACTGCAGGCCGGCTCCCGCTTCGACGGGAACGCGGGTGTCACCGACGGACAGCTCCATGCCATCCGGCCGGAACGACACTTTGCCGAACGTGCCGGCACGGTCCGCCGTTTTCATACTGAACGTGCAGCGGTATTCGGTCTCCTGGCCGTCTCCCGGTTCCAGAAAACGGACGACGCCGTCTTCCTGCCCCAACAGCTCGAAGCCGTCGGTTTCGCAATGCAGGTTCAAGGAAATCCGAGGGGTTTGCAGCGTTTTTTCCACCACGAGCGTCACGTCGACGACTTCGCCGGGATTGGCGTACTTCGGCAGACGGGCCGTGATGCGGACGTCGGAATCCCGATACAGCGTGGCGATATCTTCCATCAGCCCGGCATGCTCGAACGAATCCGGAGCAGGCGCTTCTTCTTTGACGTACAGCCGGTACGATTCGAGAAACCGGTTGTACTCGCTGACTTCGTCGCCCCGCGCCGAAGCGCTGCCGACCGAATGCACGGGCTCGCGGCCCTTCTCGTCGTACGCGGCATACAAATAGACGTTCTTCTTGTACTCGTTGTTGGTGAACCCGTCGATCATCGACAGCTTCAGCGTGACGGGGGCGGGAATCACGATCTCGCGGCCCAAATAATCGAGCGCCACCCCGTTTTCCACGGTGATCGTTTTGTCGTCCACCGCCACGACCTGCATGCCCGCGACCACCCCGCTCCCGAACAACAGCCGGTTGAGCAGCCTGCGTTTGTCGTTGAAATACTTCTGCTCCGACTCGAAGTCCCGGACGGTCAGCAGCTTGCCGTAAAAATACCGATTCCTCTCGAACGGGTACATCCTCGCTTTTTTCACCGGTTCTCCTCCTTTGACTCCGTCAAACTCTTTTCGCCGTTATTCCAACTCGGAATCCATTTCCAGCCGGGTGTGGGCATCCATCCTCCGGTCCATGTCCCGTTCCGCGATCAGCGTATCGTTCGGCATCATCCGGTCCGGATGGAGCGTGAGCAAGGAAGGCTCGGCCAACGTCGTGTTCACGCCGAGGTAGGTATGCAAATCGAGGTACATCCACGGCTGCAGCCATTGAATCCGCGCTTGGGTGTACGCGGGCTTGTAGTCCTCGACGAGTTCCCGGAGCAGCACCCGTTCCTTGTCCGTCCGGGCTTGATCCTGATGGAGCAGCAGCGTGAAGGTGAACGGGTCTCCGGCGTACAAGTCGTCCGTCAGCCATTTAAGCTCCCCGGACTCGCGCATCGTTTTGTATTGGAACGGCTCCACGATGATCGGCCTGCGGCCGGTGAGCGTCTCGATCAAGATCTCGATGCCTCGCCGGGTTCCCCGGTAGCGATGAAGCTCCGGCGCCGCCCGGATGAGCCGTCGGACCCAATCGTCGCTCCAATGGTCGTCGCACGACAATCCGAGCCAGGAAGCCAGCCACCGAAGCTGCTTTCCGCCCGCATGCTCCGGATCGAAAAACTCCGCGGTGCGGTCGATCCGTTCGTCCACGCTGTCGAAGAGCGTACCGAACAGCGAGAGATACCGTTCGAGGAAATCGCGGCTCGTTTCCTCTTCCTGATAGACCGACGGAAGGTAAGAAAGCGGCGAAGATCTCGGAAAATACACGCGCAGCTTCCGGAGCGTCGGCGTCGACATTTCGCTGCCGATCCATTCCGCTTTTATCCATAAATATCGGCCTTTCGCCTTTAAAAACAAAGCATCGGCGGGATTGACCACCGGCGGCGACCATAGCGGGGACAACCCGGCCAGCTTTTCTTCGAGCGTATGGCCGTCGTGGGAAATCCAGTCGTCGATTTTCCAAGCCGAGCCCCGGATCAAATGCAAGTCCGAATCGGAGCTGTAATAGGACGCCCGGATCATCGTGCCGTCCGGAATATCCGCGTCCAGCGTGAATTTGTGCCAAACGGTCTCCGCTTCGGCGCTGTCGAACGCGAAGGAGAGCCACACGCCTTCCGGCGGTCCGTCTCCGCCGAGGCCCCTGACGCGCTGCTGCAGCTCGAGCACGGTCAGGGTACGGGCCTCCCGGCTGCGGATCACCATCCGATCCTGGCCGTCAACGGCCAAGCCGTCGGTTCGCCCCCGGAAGCCCCCGACGGGACCCAGAAACCGGCCTTCTCCGTCGTATTGCAAGACAAACCGGTCGTCTTCCTCGCCATCGTTAAGGCGCCGAGCATCTCCGACGTAGAAATTCCCCTTGGAGTCGGCGGCCAGCCCGGCGCACGGCCGGGGAGGAAGCTCGATTCGCCGCCGCAAGCTCCCGTCTCCGCCGAACGCGAACACGCGGCAGCCGGTTGCATCGAGCGCGTACACCCCTCCGCCGGGCGAGGGGTGAAGGAACAGCGAGGATCGCCAATCCGCGTCGGAGGCGGGCGGAACGATGCGGAACGAGTCGTCCGTCCACTCCGCTTCAAGCGAACCGGAAAACGTCAGCTTCAGGACGGCCAGCCGGATCCCCCGATCCGCATCCGCATCCGGCGACGCCTTCTCGCCTGCAGACAACACGTAAAAGAAGCGGTCGTCCGCCGCCGCGGCCGCGGGCATGTACGGCAGCCCCTCGATCTCGCTCCCGCTCCTGCTCCACCGGAGCTGGCCGCTGACCAGATCGAAGGCGGCCAGCCACGGTTCGCCGGAGGGGCTGCGGGGGTCGGCCGCGAACAGCGTGTCTCCTCGGACGGCCAGTTGACTCGCGGGCGACAGGAGCCCGTTTCCCGGCATGAACATCCGCTCCATCTGCCGGCTCCCCCGGTCGTAGATCCACAGATTGCCTTCGTCGTCCAGGATGATCAGACGGCCAAGCGAACCGACCGCGAATGCGGCGGCATCCCCTGCGCCGTCCAGCCCTTCCAGGGCGATCGTATCCAGCACCCCGTACTTTTGCCCCCGCTCCAGCGATACGCCGTCACGGGAGACGTCCAAGTTGCGCAAGACGCCTTTGCGGCGCCAATGCTCCGGCTGATTCACGGAAAAGAAAGCCGCCTCGTTCTCCGTCATTCCCTCACCTCCGCCGCGGATCGTCCCGCCCTAAAATTCACACTTGCGTCCGGCTCAGCAATTCGATCCGGTGCCTGCCGGAATAAACCAGCCCGTTCGGCGGCAGCTGAATGTCGCCGCCCGCGTTTTTACGCGCGTATCGTCCCTCCGCGTCCAGCCACAAATCCAACACGTAGGCGACGCCTTTGATGCGTCCGATCGCGCCGTAAATATCGCCTTTGTACACCGTGCGTCCGAACGGCCACCCTTCGATGCCTTCCGCGGGGCGGTCGAGCGGCGACAGCAGCCGGTTCAGCGCCGCCGCGATCCGGTGCGCCTCGTCCATGAAATGGGGCTCAACGACCACGACGGCGTGAACCGTAACGCGGATGTACTCCGGTGCGGCAGTATACAGTTCCGTCGTGATCATCCGGCGATCGTCCAGGTGCCGCGCCACCGTAGCCAGGAATCCTCGGCTCGGCTTCGGCGTAAGGCCGGAACCCTCGGGTACGACGACGACCGTCACCGCTCCCGGCGATTCCGGCTTGCCCGGCGCGAAGTCCGGGATCACGTGCACCCGCGCCACGCGCAGCCCCGGCGTAGACTTCGCGATGCGCGCGTAGTCCTCGTCGGTGACGGCGCAGTAAGGCGTCCGCCATTCGTCGGCCGCCCGCTCCAGGCAAGCCTGGAGCGTCTCGCCTTCCGTTCCTCCGGAAGCGTAGCCCGGATTCGTCACCGTGAGCCCGAGGGCTCTCTGCTCCGGCGAAACCCACTGCGTCAGCAGGCCGGGCTTGATATTCCCGCGCTCTCCGCCGCCCAGCCTGCAGGCGATGATGCGCAAATTCGGGGAATCGTGCGCGGATGGGATGGCTCCGCGTTCGTCGTCGCCGAACCGGAGCTCCCCCGTGTCGGGACGATACGTGAAATGGCGGTCCAGCGGACCGGAGCGATCGAAGCCGCCCACCGATTGCCAGTCCTCCCACACCCACTCGTCCCCGTCAGGGACTCCGACTTGGATCCGCAATCCGTCCGACCAGCGGCATGGCACGTCGTACAGCCGGAAGATTTGGTTCGGCAGCCCGTTGCTTCGCCCGAACAAGCTTAACGCTTCGAATTCCGGTTCGATCGCGATCAGCCGGATATTGGCCGTCCCTTCCGGCGGAACGGCTCCGTGCTCTCCGTCCCCGAACCGGATGACCGCCGCTCCCGCGACTCCGCCGCGGGACACGGCGAACCGCCGGTCTCCCGGACCCGCTTCTCCGAGGTCGGACGTCTCGCGCCAATCCCGCCAGCGTCCGTCCGCCTCCCGCACCTGCACGGTCAGACGCCCGTAACGCGCCAGATAGCCTTCGGTTTCCA
The DNA here is from genome assembly GCF_029360585.1 of Cohnella caldifontis. Lineage (GTDB taxonomy): Bacteria > Bacillota > Bacilli > Paenibacillales > Paenibacillaceae > Cohnella > Cohnella caldifontis. Next base: position 67,249 of record NZ_JAQZSJ010000022.1, read on the forward strand.
GCGTAAAGCCGGGCGTGCCCGGGCTGTCGAATTCCCGCGTCTCGCTGAGCGTGTTTTGCTGCCGGACTTTCACCGTATTGAGCAGCAGCCGGTCGATACGGGGCGGCCGCTCGTATCCCGGTTCTTCGACCGTGCAGGAAATCCAATAGCGGGGCTTGTCCGCGGCGGGGTGGACGACGACCGGTTTCATCGGGCGGGTCAGCCGGAAGGAAACGCGGCCGCCGTAGGACAGGTGCAGCGTCTCGTCCAACTCCGGCTGCAGTTCGATCCAGGAGGCGGCTTGCGCTCCTTCCTCCAGTGCATAAGCCCTCCAGACGACTTTCGCCGACGGAACGACCATCGACCGGTCGGGCGCGGCTTCGCCGTCCGCGTCGTCCGCGAGCCGGACCGACAAGGCGATCGTCTCCCCGGGTTCGGGCTCCCGGTCGAACGCGACGTACATCGCGCTGCCGGCCGAGGCGTCCGGCCCGAAGGCGTAAAACGCCGAGCGGCCCCCGGTGTTCGACGCCGTCCGGTCCCCGACCTCGCGCTCCGTACGGGTCACGATCCGGTCGATGGAGAGGGGGAGCAGGCGGACGGCTTCGGCGGTTTCGAAGATTTGATCCTCCGCCAGCAGCTTCGATCCCGCAGGCAGCATCAGCGGTTCCTTTACCTGACCGATCACCGCCACGGTCTCGGCGGAAACGGCTTCCCGCGGCGTCACGCGCAGCAGGTCGAGGAACTTCCGCAAATTCCGCTCCGGAATCCGGCTCAAATAAAACTGCTGCATCTCGCTCAGCCAAGCGAACAGCTCGAGCATCGTGATGCCCGGATCGTGCGCGTTCTCGTCGGTCCATTCCGGAAAGCGCTGCGGGATGCCCCGCCTCGCTTCCTGCATCAATCCCGCAAAATTCCGGTCGTCCAGCGGCAGCCGGGGCAGCATCGTCCGCCCTCCTTTCCTTCGTTCCGGTTCAGTCGGTCTCTATCATTAAACGATGGGCTCCGGAGGTCACGATGCCGTGAAGCACCTCGCGCAGCCGATCCTCGGGAATTTCGGTCCGTTCCCCGTTCTCGGCTTTCACCACGCCCAAATGCAGCTTGTCCACGCGCTTGACCCCGGGAACCGACTGCAGCAGGCCGTAAAACACCGAGACGTGAACCGGCTCCCCGATGTCCCACCCGTTGCCGTCCGTCCGTCCTGCGGCCGGGTCCAGGAAGCGGTTCAGCCGCCGGAGACACTCCGCCTCCGCCGGCAGCATCCGTTCGGGCGAATCCACCACGACCGTCGCGATCACCGAGATTTCCAAAAACGCGGGAGCGATCACGCCGAACCGGCCGGTTCGGCCGACTACGTTCGGCAGACGGCGGCGGAGCGCTTCCTCCAGCCTGCGCTTCGTCTCCGGGAAAAACGCGGAGGCGCCGCCTTCTCCCGGCGTCAGAACCGCCACGGTCAAATGGCCCGGCGCCGTCTCCAGCCTCGCGTTTCGTCCCGGCAGGCATTTCACCTTCAGCACGCCGGGCTCGAGCTCCCGAACCACCCATTCCACGTCCGCCGCCGAGATGCCTCTCCCCCGGTGCTTCAGCGCATTCGGACCTCTCCGCAGCGCGTCTCCGATCGGCTCCGCCCCGCTTCCGCCCGCCGCGGGAGCCGGGTTCGCCACCCCGCCGACGAACGCGATCGACTGCATCAAACCCGTAATCTGCATCGCGCCGGCATTGCCCCGAGCGCCTTCCGTCACCCGGTACGTGACGCGGATTTTATCGCCGCCTTCTTGCGGCGGGACGCGTCCCCTCGTGCCGTCGCCGAAAAGGATCAACCCGGAAGCCGAGTCCAGCACGTAATGGCGGTCGTCGGGACCCGAAGCGGAAAACGCCGATACCGGCTCCCACCTTACCCACAACCGTTGGACGCGGCCTTCGCTGTCGCGGTAAATCTCGTAACGCTCCAGCTGCCGTTCGGACAAAGCCGCAAGCTCGTGCTCTCCGAACGCGCCGGTCTCGTCCACCCACACCTCATGCCCGATCACGGGAGCCGCCGACAAACGGAAGCCGTCCTTCCCCTTCTCCGGGTATTCGTCCCGGATCGTGCGCCTCTGCACGACGGGAACCGCGTTCCGCCGCACCGCCTCCGCCACGGGGGTCGCGGCTCCTTCGGCTCCGTAAACGCCGTCGCGGTTGACCGCCCGCAGCCAGACGCGCTCGCGTCCGAACAGCCGCGCGGGAGCGAGCGAAGGCGGGCCGGCGAATTGCAGCATGCCGGATTCCGTGAACCCCATCGTTTCGTCCAGCGTTTTCAGGGGGATCCAGGACCAACCGCCGCTTCCGCGGACATACGCCTCCCATTCCACCCAAGGCGGATTCCCGTCCGCGGGGATCCGGCGTCCGAGCGTGAAATGCAGCCGGATCGGCCCTTTCACGGGCGGAACGTCAAAGCCGAAATAGACGGAAGGAGCCGGGGCCGGGATCGGCAGGAAAGGCTTAAACGCGGCCCCCCCTTGCCGGGTCGCGGCGGTGACGTCCGCCATTTCCGCGTTATTCAGGACGAAAGCCGTCTCCGGAACGAGCGCCGCCGTATCGTTGTAGGCATACGAGAACCGGAGCCCCTCCAGCCACGGGCTCATATAATCGACGACCGGAGCCGTGACGGGATCCGTCATCATCACGCGGACCCGAAGCCAGCGGTCCTCCCTTCCATTCACGAAAGCGGGAGCCAGGTCATCCGGGCACGGAAACTCGACCTCGCAGTCGGACGCCTCCTCGGTCAGTTCCGCGAACAGGCCTTCGTAGCGGCCGCTTTCCGGAATGCGCATCCAGTTATCGCCGTTCCAGTACTCCCAGATCACCTTGCGGACGTACAGCTTCGGAGCCGGCTTCGGCTCGAAATCGGCGGTGCGCATGATCATTTTCCAGCGGATTTCCGGATCCGGTCCGGTCCGGAGCGAATTCGCGACGTTTTTCGCCCGGAAATTCAGGCGAAGCCGGCTGCCCCGCTTGCTGAGCGCTTCCGGGCAGGCGGCGTAAAACACCGAATACGGGACGAAATGGGGCCCGAACGGATGAAAGCCGGTTCCGTCGAGCTCCGTATCGTTGAAATACAGCTCGGCGGGGGAGATGCCCGTATCGTCCCGCTCCGCGTCGTGGACGGCCCTCATCGTCAGCCGATCCATCTCGGGGACCGAGTCCAGGACGGGCGAACGGCCATGGCCGGACCGGACCCGGCAGCGGATCCACCGCCCCTCCACGCCGTTCACTTTACCCGATTCCGAAGGTCCGGGCGTCGTTTTGCGCAGCGTCACTTCGTTCCCTTTCGCCGAAATTTCCTCGAACGGGATCCACTCGGCCCCCCGGGAATAGGACCATTCCAACGCGTCCGAACGTCCCATGACGGCGGCGAGGTCGTCTTCGACGTAACGTTTTTGCGCATTGTGCCAGCGCAGCGTCAGGACGGCTGGACGGTCGAGCAGCAGCAACTCGTCGTGCCGGATATAGAACGCGTGCTCCTGCAGATTGTCCCCCTCTACGGAGAACAGCGGCACCGCCGGCGCCGCGTCCGCGCTCAGCGCGTCCTCGTAGCGATCCGCGGCGAGCACGATGCGGTCGCGCCCGGGATGCACGTTGAGGAGGTCGATCAACCTTGCCGGCGAGACGGCCAACGGGCTGTCCGTCTCGAACGGGAGGTCGTCGCCCCCATCCTCGGCGGGAGCGGTCAGCATGGTGCCCGAGGGGACATACACCGTTTCGCGGACGCCTTCGTTCAGCTTGAACACGACGTACGTCCGGGCGGGGCGGGCCGGCTGCAGGCGGATGCCGAGCCGATCCAGGAAGGCGATGAAATGGTTCATCGGCACTTGGTTCAGCCGGTTCACGTTCTCTTCCAGCATCTCCGCGGCCAGGAAGAACAAAGCCGTTCCCGCGTCCGGATCTTCCGGGGAGAACCGCCATTCCGGCGTATAGTGCGGAACCATCGCTTTCATTTGCCGAATGAAGTCCGGCATCGTTCTCGCGTCGATCGCGGGCGGCCCGTTGTCACCGCCCCGTCCTGCCCATGCTTTCATTCCGCCGTCTCTCCCGTTTATTTCGTGCCTTCTTCCAGATAGAAGGGGTATACCTGGTTAAACAAGTTGTTCGTCGAGCGGACGACGTAGCTCACGTTCAAGGTCAGCCTGCCCGACAAGGCGTCGTCCGCCGTAGCCTCGACTTCGACGTCGGTGACGCGCGGCTCCCAGACGGTGATCGCTTCGCGGACGTCGGATTCGATCAGCCGCAGGGACGTCTCGTCCATCGTGCCGAACGCGAACTCCTTCAGCCTGCAGCCGAAATCCGGCCGCATGACGCGTTCTCCTTTGGAGGTCATCAGAATGATGCGGATCGCATCGGCGATGTCCTCTTCGCCTTCCGACATCAGCACGCGTCCCGTCGTCGCGTCGACGGAAATCGGAAACTTCCACCCCCGTCCCAAAAACGGCGCGTTCATCCTCTTCCTCCCCTTTCCCGCGTCTTGCCCGCCAAACGCTTAGTTGATTTTGACCAACGAACCTTTGACGTTCAAAATCCCGCTCGATTCGAGGTTCAGCTGCGCGCCGGCCTTGATCGTCATGTTCGCCGTCGCCTCGATATTGAGCTGGGTGCTTTTGATGGTGACGCCTTTCGTGGACTCGATCTTGATGTCGCCTTTGTTGTCGATGGTGATTTTGTTCGTGCCGGATTTGATCTCCACGGTGCCGGCCGAGCTGCCGGTCAGGGTGACGGACTGCTGGTCGTTCTTCGTGCCGATGGTGATTTTCTCGTTCTGATCGTCGATGATCATTTGAATCCCTTTGACCGTTTTCAGCGTGACCTTGCCGGCGTTGTTCGTATCGTCGAAAATGAGCTCGTGTCCCGCCCTCGACCGGATTTTGCGAAGGTTGTTCTGATCGTCCTTGGCCGGCGGCTTCTTGCTCTGGTTCCACAGGCAGCCGATCACGTACGGTTGATTCAAATAGCCGAGATGAAAAGCGACCAGCACTTCGTCCCCCACTTCGGGGATAAACAGCGTACCCATGTTGTTGCCCGACATCAGCGACGCGATCGGCACCCAGTCGGTCTCGTGCTCGTTCTCGCGAAGGGGGAATTTCAGCTTGACCCGTCCCAGGGCATCGGGATCTTTGTTATCGGTAACGGTCGCGACCATGACGCCGTTCACGGTGCCGCTTCGGCTGCCTCCGGAATCCCGCTCGCCGTCGAAATCCAGCCTCATATCGCGTTCCCCTCCACCGTAAACGTCGTCGTGTAACCCCGATTGTCGATCGTGTGCGAGACCCCGTTCATGACCAGGGGCTGGTTGAACTTCGGCCCGAGCCCTTCCAGCTTGATGTGCCGGCCGGCCCGCAGCTCCGGAAGGCCGACGCATTCGCCTTCCCCGCTGATAAGCCCCATCGCGCGTTCGTTCAGCATCGAGTTCGCCAGCGTCTGCGCTTCCGCTTGGGTCTCCACGTCGCTGTATACGATCTCGACGAGATGGCTGGACAGCGCCCCCATGATGTCTTTGCCGGTCTTGCCGTTCGTGCCCACGATGTTGACCGTCTGGGACTCGGCTTGGAACGGCACCCGCGTCTTGGGGTCGGTCCCGCGCACGATGATTTTGCTGACCTGGTTGCTGATGTCCACGTCGGTCGAGTAGCTGCGGAGATTTTTGCCGTACATCAGCGTGATGGCCGGGCTGGCGGACGGATTCGGTTTGCGGAAATACAGCTTCTGGCCGAGGACGAAGAAATCGTGGTTCACTTCTTTGGCCAGCTGCTGCAGAAAATGGTAATCGCTCTTGCGGAACTGCTCGATCGTCGGCTTCGGCGTCATCGTGTCGTCGACTTGCAGCTGCAAGCTGTATTTTCCGCCGATTTCCTTGACGACGTCGCTCACCTTCTTGTTGTGCCACAGGTTCGATTTGGCGCTGCGCATCATGAGGAAAGATCGATCCATTCCCTGCACCGATACCGTCGGCTGGCCCGAGGAAGGGTAATCCAGCGAAATGCCGGTGACGATGCCGTCGAACACTTCTTCGAGCTTGTCCTTGTAGCCCATTTTGACGACGATCGTTTTGCCGACCTCGAGCAGCGAGCCTACCCAGTTGAAGGAGCGGGACACCGCGTTATAGGCGTTCTCGATGCGCAGCCGGACCGAATCGGCTCTGGCGCCGGTCGAAGTGTCCACCCGCAGGGACGACACCGCGATGCTCTGCATCGTCAGGCTCTGTCCGTCGATGAGCACGTCGAAGGCGGGCGCGAAAAAATGGCCGTATTTCCGCTCGAGCTCGTCGAACGAGTAGGTTGCGGTGTTGAACGTTATCGCCATGACGGCCTCACTCCAGCCTCGGGATGACGAGATTGCGCCCGACGGGCAGCCGGCGGGGATTGTCGATGCCGTTGGCCTCGGCGATCGCCCGCCATTGGGACGGATCCTCGTACTCTTCGGCGGCCAGCATCCATAGCTGCTCGCCCTGCTTCAGCGTTTTCTGCTTCGTCCGGTCCGCGCTCTGGCGCGGGACGTTCTGGTATTGCTCCAACATCGTCTGCAAGGATCGGAAGGTCACGTTGAGCGTCGCGCGCACCGGCAGGCCGGAATCCAGGAACATCGTGAAACGCTGCTGGACCTTCTCCGCCACCCCTTTGAAATCCAGGGAGCCCCAGACGAAACGGCAGGTCGGCGGCGCGTGCAGGTCGCGGTCCACGTTCAGGAGTCCGGTGATTTTCGAGGTGTGCGCGCGGACGTCGGTCCCGGCCTCGTAGGAATCGAAAAACAAGTCCATCGTGAGCGTCGTCGCTTCCCCGCTGACGAACTGCCCGATCGGCGACTGCAGGCCGGGGATCGTCTGCCAGGCGAACTGGTTGCCGGACTGCAGGACGTATTCGTTCGGGTTGAACAGCACGTTGACGGTTTCCTGGGAGCTTCCCTTGATGATGATGATTTTGGCTTTCGACAGCGCCACTCGGCTCGTTCCTCCTTATCCGTGCGCCTGTCCGGCGGCGGGGCGGGGCAGGGCTTCCGTTAGTACCCGCGAAGCCTCTGCTCGAATTTCATGCGCTTCATCAGCGCGGTGTAGACTTTGTCCGCCAGCTGCTCGGGATTCAGCTGCGGCAGCTTGCTCAGCGCCTGCTGCAGCTGTTCCGCGTCGATCGCCGGCGTTGCCGCCGCGGCGGCTTGGGCTTGCGGCGGCGCGGCGTGCGCGGCCTGCGGCGGGGCGGCGGCTGTTCGGCGCAGCTCCATCGCGGCCGACGCCGGGCCAGGCGAGCCGGCGGCGCTTGG
>NZ_JAQZSJ010000023.1 GCF_029360585.1 Cohnella caldifontis
CGCTTTATCGTCACCGCGCTAACGGCGACTTAAATAATATATCACAGTCGAATCGCCCGGCGCAACAACTACTTATTGGAAATTTCGTTTTGCCTTCACCGTTCGACTGCCGCCTTTTAGGCGCGAGATCAAATTTATCATAATTCCGCATGCCGAGTCAACGGCAATCTTTTGTTGAGTTGCCTATAAAAGAAAAACCCGTCACCATGCGGAACGGTTCACGATGACAAGATCCATTGCAAACCCGCGATCAGCCCGATTCCGGGAAGGCCCAGCAGCATGACCGCGCCTATGGTGGCTGGATTGAGCGGAATATACCAGCCGGTAATCCACCCCGAAAAGTTCAGCGCGTATATCGCCATGGCCGCGAGCACCAGATGGGTGCCGAACCGGGTGAACCATCCCGCGGGCAGTTTATGACGGATCAACATAAACGCCAGCCCGGCCGACGACAACGCCAGAACGGCCATCCATACCGTTTTCATCCGATTTTCCCCCGATTCTCCTCTTCGCGCGGTTCCACGCTCCACAGCGCTTTAGCCTTGCGCAGCAGCATGTCGAGCTTTTTCTCAGCGGCCTCCAGGGAGTAAATGGCATAATCGATATGGTCTTGTCCGAGCGCGTCGTGGAACCGCCACTGGGCGATGCTCAATTCCCGCTCTGCCTGCCGCACGTCATCCATCACCTCCATTCTTTCATTCGAAACGTGCTTAGAATGCGATGATTTGTTCCCGATCCGCACGGTAACTTCCCCTCCGTCCGTGGAAAGCGTATTGCCCGGTACACGACGGACAACCCACTACCATGTTTATACACGGATTTCGGAAACTAGAACCGGGGGGCTACGGACACAAAAAAACGCCCATAAAGGGCGTTCTTGACTCCCGATATCCTGTGAAGAAAAAACTCCTATCGAAGCCTTTCGAAGATGAGCGACCGCGTTAAGCGGAAGTTTTGCGCTTTATTCCTATAGCGGACTTAAACTTCCTATAACGTTCAAAAAAGCTCCTGTCTGCCCTCCAGCGCCTTGGACAGCGTGACTTCGTCCGCGTATTCCAAGTCCCCGCCGACGGGCAGGCCGCGGGCGATCCGGGTCACCTTGATCCCGAAAGGCTTGACGAGCCGCGACAAATACATCGCCGTCGCTTCCCCTTCGATCGTGGGGTTCGTCGCCAGAATCAATTCCTGGACGCGCTCGTCCCCTAACCGTTTTACCAGTTCGGTAATGCGGATGTCGTCGGGTCCGACCCCTTCCATAGGAGAAATGGCCCCATGGAGGACGTGATACTGCCCCGTGTATTCCCGGGTGCGCTCCATCGCCACAACGTCCTTAGGCTCTTGAACGGCGCAAATGACGGACATGTCACGCGTTTTGTCGGAGCAGATCCGGCATGGATCGGTATCGGTGATGTTGCAGCATACCGAGCAATAGGTCAGGTTGCGTTTGACGCTCACGAGAGCCTTGGCGAAATCGATGACCTCCTCCTCCTTCATGCGGAGTACGTAGAAGGCCAGCCGGGCGGCGGTCTTGGGACCGATCCCGGGAAGCCTGGAGAAGGCGTCGATCAGCTTGGCTATCGGTTCGGGGTAGAACAAAGATTTCGGCTCCTCTCCGATGTCAGAACAGGCCGGGGATTTTCATGCCGCCGGTGAATTTGCCCATGTCCTGGTTCGCCAATTCGTCCGCTTTGGAGATCGCGTCGTTGACGGCGGCCAGCACGAGATCCTGGAGCATCTCGACATCGTCGGGATCGACCGCTTCGGGCTTGATGACGATGTTGGTGACCTTCTTGTGCCCGTTCACGGTCACGGTCACCACTCCGCCGCCGGCGGAACCTTCGACCGTCTTGGTGCCAAGCTCTTCCTGAGCCTTCAGCATTTGCTCCTGCATTTTCTTCACTTGCTTCATCATTTGGTTCATGTTGTTCACGGTAATACATCCTCCTCAATCGTCTTTAATGACCACCAAATCTTCGCCGAACAAGCGCAGCGCTTCCTCGACCAGCGGCTCCCGCGCCGGCTCCGAACCGTCTTCGGGGAGCAGGCTCAGCTCCTCGCCCGCCGCGGCTTCCTCGCGGCTTCGCCCCGTATCCGCGGCCAGCGCCTCCTGCCATTCCTTCTGCATGACGGTCGCCAGAACGGCCGGCTGCCCCAGGACGGAAGCCAGCACGCCTTCGATCATCGCCTTGTTGGCGGGCTTCTCCGTCGTCTCCCGGTGAATCGTGTTCCGGAAGGCGACCAGCGCGGTCCCGTCCGCGAAAGCCGCGGGTTCGCCGTCCACCAGCCAAGCGTGGACCGTCACCCGCTCTTCTTTCACGCGCTGCAGAATCTGCGGCCACTTGGCCAGCAGCTCCTTGGACGCCGGGGCATCCTTGGCGGCCGAGAACGCGTCCAGCTTGACGCGGGTCCGGACCGCTGCGCGCGGCTGCTGCGAAGCGAAACCCGAGGAGGATCCCCGGCCGCCGCCGGATGCGGCAGCGCCGCTCCCGGAAGCTCCCGCTTGCACGCCGCCGCCCTTCAAAGCCGCCTCCAGTTTACGTTCCACTTCCGCCAAGCGAGCCTGAAGCTTCGCGGTTTCCGCGGCGTAAGAGGCGGAGACCGCGCCGGCCGGCTGAGCAGCCGCCTTCGGCGCTTCTCCTTCGGCGGACGCGGTGCACAGCTTAATCAGCGCGATTTCGAACATCGTCTGCGGATGGGCCGCGTATTTCATCTCCGTCTGATACCGGTTCAGCAGGTCGATGATGGAGAACAGCCGTTCACGCGAAAAGCCTTCCGCCAGCTTGCGCAGCTCCGCCGGATCGGCCACCCGGCCCGACGACCCGGCGGTCTCCGGGGCCAGCTGGGCCAGCAGCATGTCGCGGAAATAATGCATAAGCTGCTCGAGGCACTTGTCCGCGCTTTTTCCGGCCTTCATCATGTCGTCGATTTCCTGAAGAACGGCCGACACATCCCCGTCCCGCACAGCGGCGGCGAGGCGGGCGAACTGGTCGGAAGGAAGGCCGCCCGTCGCGTCGACCGCATGGCGGAGCGTGATCTCTCCTCCCGTAAACGCGGAAATCTGATCCAGCAAGCTGACCGCGTCCCGCATGCCGCCGTCGGACAGGCGGGCGATGTACGCCAGCGCCTCGTCCTCCGCGCGCATGCCTTCATGCCCGGAAATTTCCCGAAGCCGGGCGACCTGCTCTTCCAGCGGCACCCGGCGGAACTCGAATCTTTGGCACCGGGAAATGATCGTCGGGGGCAGCCGATGCGGCTCGGTCGTGGCCAGCACGAACATGACGTGTTCCGGAGGCTCCTCCAGCGTCTTGAGCAGCGCGTTGAACGCCTCCGTGGTCAGCATGTGGACCTCGTCGATAATATACACCTTGCGCCGGACTTCCGTCGGCGCGTATTTCACTTTGTCCCGAATGTCGCGGATTTCCTCCACGCCGCGGTTGGAGGCGGCGTCGATCTCGACGACGTCCATGACCGCCCCGGAGGTGATCCGGACGCAGGAGGGACATTCGTTGCACGGGTCCGGAGAAGGACCGTGCTCGCAGTTGACGGCCTTGGCCAATATTTTGGCGGCCGTCGTCTTGCCGGTGCCTCTCGGTCCGCTGAACAAATAGGCATGGGAAAGACGGTTTTCCCGTATCGCGTTCTGCAGCGTCTGCACGATATGCTGCTGTCCGACCATGTCCTGAAATGTCTGCGGACGCCAGGCCCGGTACAGCGCCAAATGGGCCATGTATCGTCGCTCCCGTCTGGTTTTGCCGTTTCACTCCATTATACAACATCGGAGGTCAAACCACGAATACGAAAAAAGCACCCGGCGCCATATCGCACGCGCCAAGGTGCTTCAATCTCCCTGCGGAGAATTCGTTGATTTCGATAAGGACCGTGCACCTGCCCCCGATCGTTGGAAACCAGTCGCACAAACCCTGCCGCTCGGGCGGGGCACTCCTCCAGCACAAGAACGTCACCACTTACGGCTGCTTCCTTCCGGACCTGACCGGGTTCATGGCCGTTCCTCGCGGAGGACCCTGCCTTCAACACGACAGAAGCTTGCCGATTCCTGCATCCCAAGACCTCAGACAGGAATTCAACCTCGCTGGAGCGGATTGCGAGTTACAGGGCACCGCTACCTCCCCGTCTAGCACGGCACAGATAAGTATAACGAATCGCCGCTCGATGTGCAACCGAAGGGAACAGTTCCCTCCGGTCACCTCGTCGAAGTCACGTGGATCGTGTACCGGGGAAAATTGAACCGCAGAACGGAAGCGGTCTGCCGCTCAACGGTCGAGATCCGGCGCGGATCCCAATCGGGCCGGATTTTCACCGTCACGTACGCTTCGGCGCCGTTGAACGTGATGTTCGAACCCGCCACGCCCGGCACGTCGCGGATCGCGTCCCGCATCATGTTGGCGTCGTTCACGTAGTTCAAGGTCATGTGGCGGCCCGGAATCTTCGGATAGCTGTTGGTCGTTCCCAGAAATCCGTCGTCGCTGTAGCCTTGCGCTTGCGTTCGCCCGTTCGTCCCGCCTGCCGCGTTGCCGGCTCCGTTATTCGCGCCGCAAGCCGCAGTCAAAACGATGGCCGCCACGCACGCGAGCGCTTGGATGAGCTTTGCCGGGGTCAATCGAATCCGCATGAAAAAAACCTCCCTTTATCCGCTAGGATGCGAAGGGAGGTTTATCTCTATACGCCGGGATCCGTTCCCGAGGAAACCGGATCTTCATGACGACCGGGCGCGCCTTTCGGCGCTAACCGCGGTTCGCATGCATCCAGTCAGGCGCACCGGCAGGTGCTTGCCTGATTCGGATCTTACAGGCCGTATTTCTTCTTGAACTTGTCAACGCGTCCGCCGGCATCAATGAATTTCTGTTTGCCGGTGAAGAACGGGTGGCAGTTGGAACAAATTTCGACGCGGAGATTCGAACGAATCGAACCCGTTTCGAACGTGTTGCCGCATGCGCAGGTAACCGTCGTCACATGATATTGCGGATGGATGGCTTCTTTCAAGGGGTTCACCTTCTTTCTGCCCTGGAGCAACAGTCGGCTCCAGAGTGTATTGACACATAAGGCTACTATAACACGCCTTCAGCTCAAAACACAACAACCAATTCGTTCAAACGAACGCCCGGCGAGTCGGGGGAACGTGCGTATACGAACCGATCGCGACGTCCGGCAATTCCCGCTTGCAAATGTCCAGCATCGCCTTCATGCCGTAGATCTCGCCCTGTGCCGGCGGAATCAGCGACAGGTAGGCGTCGGGATCGATGTTCAGGTTCCGCATCTGGATCAGCTTCAGCCCCGTTCGGCGCGCGAAACCGATCATCGCCTCGATCTCCTCTTCGCGGTCCGTCACGCCCGGCAAGACGAGGTAGTTGATCGAGGTGTATACGCCTTGGTCCGCCGCGTAACGAAGCGATTTCTCTACGTTTGCCAGCGTATAGCCGCGGGGCTTGTAATAGGCGTTGTAATGATCGTCGAGCGCGCTGATCGTGCTGACCCGCATCAAATCCAGGCCGGCGTCCGTGATCGCCCGGATATGGTCGGTCAGCCCGGCGTTCGTATTGATGTTGATGTAGCCGTCCTTCGTGACTGCGCGAACCCGCCGGATCGCTTCGATGATCGTCCGCGCTTGGGTGGAGGGCTCGCCTTCGCAGCCCTGGCCGAAGCTGATGATCGCGTCGGGCGCCGCTCGAAGATGCTCCAGCATGATCGCCGTGACGTCTTCCACGCTCGGCTTGAATTTCAGCCGCGTCTGCGGCGAGGGAAATCCGCTGTCGTCAGGCTGCTCGGATATGCAGCCGAAGCAGCCGGCGTTACAGGCGAACGAAACCGGCACCGCGCCTTCCAGCCGCCGCAGAAACGTATTCGAAGCCGTCAGGCACTCGTATTCCAGCGCGCAATTGGACAGATGCCGGTAAAGCTGGTTATCCGGATACGCCTTCAGCAGGCGGTCCACTTCGATTTCCAGTTCCTTGCGGTCGCAGTTCTCCGGATTCCAAGGCTCGGGGTCGTCCGTCGGATCGGCGGCGACATAAAAGCCGTCTTCCTTCCAAACCACCGCGGTATACCCGAATAGCGGAAACAGCTGCGACTTGTCCAATTTCAAGTATCCGGGCACATACAGCCGCGTGAACCCTTGAGGCAGCAAAGCCCCGACGGCCTGGTACCCTGCGGGCATCGCCTGCATTTCCCCGGTCTCCGGGTCCATGCCGATCGCCCGGGTGCCGGGCAGACCGACCAGCGTGGCGCCGGCCGGCAGCGGAATCAGCTCGTCTTCCAGCAGTTCGACGAGATCGCCCCCGCTGCGCGCGATTCCATGCCACTCCGGATGATCGAACACGTTGCCCTTCTCGTCTGCGTAAACCAAATGCATGGTGAAGCTCCTTTCCTCGCAGGCGCGGGAGAACCTTTAGGAAGAGGCGCCCCGCGCCGGCCTCCGCCCGCCGCCCCCGCCGGGCGAGGGGACGCCGGAGGTATCGAGCATATCGAGAAACTCCCGGTTGCTTTTCGTGTTGGCGAGCTTTTTAAGAAACTGCTCCACGTACTCCTGCGAATCGTTCATGTTTTTGCGGATGGCCCACAGCTTCTCCAGCTCTTCCTTGCCCAGAAGCAGTTCTTCGCGCCGAGTGCCCGAGCGCCGGATGTCGAGCGCCGGGAAAATCCGCCGTTCCGCCAACTTGCGGTCGAGGTGAAGCTCCATGTTGCCTGTGCCTTTGAATTCTTCGTAAATGATGTCGTCCATCCGCGAGCCCGTTTCCACGAGGGCCGTGGCCAGAATCGTCAAGCTCCCTCCTTCTTCCACGTTGCGAGCCGCGCCGAAGAAACGCTTCGGCCGGTGAAACGAAGCCGGATCGATCCCCCCTGACAGCGTTCTGCCGGAAGGCGGCACGACCAAGTTGTAAGCTCGCGCCAGCCGCGTGATGCTGTCCATCAGGATCACGACGTCCCGTTTGTGCTCGACGAGCCGGATGGCCCGCTCCAGTACGAGTTCGGCGACCTTGATGTGATGCTCCGGAACCTCGTCGAAGGTGGAAGCGACAACCTCGCCTTTGACCGAACGCTGCATGTCCGTTACTTCCTCTGGCCGCTCGTCGATCAGCAGGACGAACAAGTCGATGTCCGGACGGTTGGTCGAAATGCTGTTGGCGATTTCCTTGAGCAACAGCGTTTTGCCGGCTTTGGGAGGAGCGACGATCAGGCCGCGCTGGCCGAGACCTACGGGAGCCAAAAGATCGATGATGCGCGTGGACAATTTGGTAGGAGACGTTTCGAGCACAAGCTTCGATTGCGGATACAACGGGGTGAGCGCGGCGAAATGCAATCGTTCGGCGGCCGTTTCGGGCGGTTCGCCGTTAACGGCGTTGACTTGCAGCAAGCCGAAATACCGTTCGTTCTCCTTAGGCGCCCGGCATTTGCCGGATACGAGGTCGCCCGTCCTCAGGTCGAATTTGCGGATTTGCGACGCCGAGATGTAAATGTCTTCGGCGCTCGGCAAATAGTTGATCGGCCTTAGGAATCCGAAGCCTTCCTGCATGACGTCAAGAACGCCTTCCATGAACATGTGGCCGCTTCGTTCCGCCTGCGCCCGGAGGATGGCGATGATCAATTCCCTCTTCTTCATCTGCCCGTACGAGGCGATCTGGTGTTCCTTGGCGAGCTTATACAGCTCCGTGAGCTTAAGCCCCTCCAAGTCTGACATTTGGAAATCGGTCAATAGAATCCCTCTTTTGCTTACGAAATCGATCTTTCCCTAATAAACGTACCGTCTTGCCTTTTACCGTTGCCTTACCCTTGCCGCCACACTTCCGCGCCTAAGTTGCTCAGCTGCGTGACGAGTTTCTCGTAGCCGCGGTCGATGTACTCGACTCCGGTGATTTCCGTGGTGCCTTCTTCGACCGTGAGCCCCGCGACCACGAGCGCGGCTCCCGCGCGCAGATCCGCTGCGCGAACCTTGGCGGCGTTCAACCGGCCGCCTTCAATGATGGCGGAACGGCCTTCCACCCGGATTTGGGCGCCCATCCTTACCAGCTCCGGCACATGCTTGAAACGGTTGCTGTACACGTAATCGGTCAGGATGCTGACACCCGCCCCTTGCGTCAGCATGCTGGTCATCGGAGACTGGAGATCCGTCGCGAACCCCGGGTATACGAGAGCTTTGACGTCCACCGACTCATATTTCGGCTGCCCGACGACGCGGATGGCTTCGTCCATTTCGTACACGTGCACGCCCATCTCCTGAAGCTTGGCGGTCAGGGCCTCGAGATGTTTCGGGATGATGTTGTCGATCAGAACGTCGCCGCGGGTGGCCGCTGCGGCAATCATGTAGGTGCCCGCTTGGATCCGGTCCGGGATGATCGAATGCCGGCAGCCGTGCATTTCGCCGACCCCTTCGATTCGGATCGTTTCCGTTCCGGCTCCCTTGATCTTGGCCCCCATGGCGTTCAGCAGCGTGGCGACGTCGATGATTTCCGGCTCTTTCGCCGCGTTCTCGATGACCGTGGATCCTTTCGCGCGCGAAGCCGCCAGCATGATGTTGATCGTCGCGCCCACGCTGACCACGTCCAGGTAGATCTTGGCGCCGCGCAGCTCTTTCGCCCGGATCCGGATCGCCCCGGACTCGTTGGTGACTTCGGCTCCGAGCGCCTCGAAGCCCTTGATGTGCTGGTCGATCGGCCGGGGTTCGAAATTGCAGCCTCCCGGAAGGCCGATCACCGCCTCCCCGAAACGTCCGAGCAGCGCGCCCATCAAATAATAGGAAGCGCGAAGAAGCTTCACGCGGCCGTTCGGCATCGGCACGGACCGGATGGACGAAGGATCGATCGTCATCGCGTCATCCGTCCAGCTCACCCGGCATCCCAATTGCTCCAACAGTTCCGCGTAAACCGCCACGTCCGTGAGCTGGGGCAGGTTGTCCAGCCGTACTTCCGTTTCCGCCAGAATCGCGGCGGGAATGAGCGCGATCGCGCTGTTCTTCGCGCCGCTGATGCCGACCGTCCCTCTCAGCGGCCGACCTCCCCGTATCATAAGCTTCTCCATGACCGAAGGGTCCTCCTCAAGTTGTTCCGTGCCCATGAAGGAACGGGAAAACGCCGATTGGCGTTTTCCCGCTGCTGAAAATACCGCTCTATTTCATCTTAACCCGTCCGAACAGACGGAAAACATCGATGTTTGGCCGGACGGCTTAGGCTTACGCTTGGTTGCTGCTACCGAACAGACGGATTTTTTCCTTGACGACTTCCTTCATGGCGGTGCGGGCAGGCGTCAAGTATTTGCGGGGATCGTACACCTTGGCGTCTTTGCCGAGGACTTCGCGGATCGCGGCCGTGCAAGCGACCTGGTTCTCGGTGTTCACGTTGATTTTGCCGACGCCGGCTTGGATCGATTCGCGGATCATTTCGTCCGGTACGCCGGAGCCGCCGTGCAGCACGATCGGAACCGGGATTTTGGATACGACTGCGCGGATGATATCGTAGTGGATCTTGACTTCGCCTTTGTACATGCCGTGCGCGGTTCCGACGGCGATGGCCAGGGCATCGACGCCCGTTTCTTCGTAGAACCGGATCGCTTCCTCCGGCTTCGCCAGGGCAGCGTTGGCCTCGTCGACGCTGATGTCGTCTTCGACGCCGCCGATCGTGCCGAGCTCGCCTTCGACGGAGACGCCCATCGCGTGAGCGGCTTTGACGATTTCCTTCGTCAGCTTGATGTTCTCTTCATACGGATGGTGCGAGCCGTCGAACATGACGGAAGAGAATCCCGCGCGGATACAAGCCATCGCCACTTCGAACGAGCTCCCGTGGTCCAGGTGCAGCGCGATCGGAAGGCCCGATTTCTTGGCCGCCGCTTCCGCGATCGCGACCGTATACTCCATGCCCATGTATTTCAATGCGCCTTCGCTGACCCCGAAGATGAAGGGGGACTTCTCTTCGATCGCCGCGTCGGTGATCGCTTGGGCGAACTCCAGGTTGTTCATGTTGAACTGGCCGACGGCAAACTTGCCGGCTTTGGCTTTGGGCAAAAACTCGTTCATCGATACAAGTGGCATTTTACATGTTCCTCCTGCGAATTCAATTCTCGAATCCCTATCCGAATTTCATACTGAGGTATTATACCACAAAACCTGGACAAGAAAGAAGGTCTCACGACCCCGTGGCGATCCGGGACGCGGGACCTTCACCCATCTGCAGATTGACGGCCATTCTCATCTCGTCGATATCGAAAGGTTTGGTGAAGTGCATCAAAGCCCCTAAATCCGTGGCTTCCTTGATCATGTCGAGCTCGCCGTACGCGGTCATCATGATCACTTTGATGTCTAGGTTGATTTCCTTGATTTTCTTCAATATCTCAAGTCCGTCCATGCCGGGAATCTTCATGTCGAGCAGCACCAGGTCGGGCGCGTGGTTCTTCACGATCTCGAGCGCCGCCCGGCCGTTGGCGGCCTGGAACGTCTCGTACCCTTCCGTTGAAAACACTTCAAGCAGCAAAATCCGGATGCCTACTTGGTCGTCGACGATCAACAGTTTTTTCTTGTTCACCGTTCATCCCTCCATTGCTGAACCTGCCTTGTCCTTCCCGACATCGCGCATCCTTTCTATATTCGCGGTCCCCCGCGCGGATTCCTTCCTTTTCCATTTAAAAAAAATAACGTCCTGGAATTCCAGGACGTTAACGCTTCGACCAGATTCAGCCTTCCGAATGGGCGAGCGAGGCTTTGACGAATTCCCGGAACAACGGCTGCGGACGGTTCGGCCGGGAAGTGAATTCCGGATGGAATTGGACCGCCAGGAACCACGGATGGTCCGGCAGCTCCACCATTTCGACCAGGCGTCCATCCGGCGAGGTGCCGGAAATGCGCAAGCCGGCCGCTTCGATGCGGTCGCGGTATTCGTTGTTGAACTCGTAGCGGTGGCGGTGCCGCTCGTACACCAGCTCTTCCCCGTAGCACTCGGCCGCCAAGCTTCCCGGCGCGAGTTTGCAAGGGTACAGCCCCAGGCGCATCGTACCGCCCAGGTCTTCGATGTCCTTCTGCTCGGGCAGCAGGTCGATGACCGGATATGGCGTGGCGGGATGGATCTCGGAGCTGTTGGCGCCGTCCATTCCGCATACGCTGCGGGCGTACTCGACCACGGCGACCTGCATGCCGAGGCAGATGCCGAAGAACGGAATCCGGTTCTCCCGGGCATACCGGATGGCGGTCACCTTGCCTTCGATGCCGCGGTCGCCGAAGCCGCCGGGCACCAGAATGCCGGAGACGCCCTCGAGCAGATCCTTCACGTTATGCGGCGTGACGTCTTCCGCGTTCACCCAGCGGATTTTGATCTTCGACCCCGCGTGGATGCCGGCATGGCCCAGCGATTCCGCGATGGACAGGTACGCGTCATGCAGGGCGACGTATTTGCCGACGATCGCGATCTCCGTCGTCTTCTCCAGCGACTTGACCCGCCGCACGAGAGACTCCCACTCGGTCATATCCGGCGGACCCGCCTCCAGGCGGAGATGCTGCAGAACGTAATCGTCCAGCCCTTGCGCCCTCAGCATGAGAGGTACGTCGTACAGCGTATCGGCGTCGAGGCATTCGATCACGCCGTTAATGTCGATATCGCAGAAGAGGGCGAGTTTGCGCTTCATGTCGTCGGTTAAGGAATGCTCCGTCCGGCAAATGATCACGTTCGGCTGGATGCCGATGCTGCGGAGCTCCTTGACGCTGTGCTGGGTCGGCTTCGTCTTGACTTCGCCGGCCGCCTTGATATAGGGAATGAGCGTCACGTGGATATACATCACGTTCTCGCGGCCGATATCGCTTTTGATTTGGCGGATCGCTTCCAGGAACGGCAGGCTCTCGATGTCGCCGACCGTGCCGCCGATTTCCGTGATGACCACGTCGGAGCCGGCTTCCCGGCCCGCGCGGAAGACGCGCTCCTTGATTTCGTTCGTAATGTGCGGAATGACCTGAACGGTCCCTCCGAGGTATTCCCCCCGGCGTTCCTTGCTGATGACGGTGGAGTAAATTTTGCCAGTCGTCACGCTGCTGTTCTTCGTCAGGTTGATGTCGATGAACCGTTCGTAATGCCCCAAATCGAGATCCGTCTCGGCCCCGTCGTCCGTGACGAACACTTCTCCGTGCTGATACGGGCTCATCGTGCCCGGATCCACGTTAATGTAGGGATCGAATTTCTGAATCGTCACCTTCAAGCCGCGGTTCTTCAGAAGCCGGCCCAGCGACGCTGCGGTAATCCCTTTGCCGAGCGACGACACGACGCCGCCGGTCACGAAAATGTACTTGGTCACGCTCGCCTAAACCTCCCACCACATGCCGCTTTGGCATTATCTTATCATTGCCCAGTTCTCCGAATCCGCCATCCGTCAGAACCAAGAAAAAACAAAAAAGTGACACCCAATAAATGGGGGCACTTTTTTCAAATATTCCCTATGAACATACTCGGTTCAAAAGCCCAAGCATAAGTTTACCGTCTGTCCTGGGCAGTGTCAAGCCAAAAACCGAAGGCCGGCTCCGCGATCCGCCGCGCGGCCCGCGAAGCCGGAATTTCCTTTAATCTTCGTCCTCTTCGTCAGCCAGATCTTCATCCTCGTCCGAATCGGCGAGATCTTCGTCTTCGCCTTCGGCATCCTCTTCGTCCACGAGTTCCTCGTCCAGCACGGCGTCTTCCTCGTCATCGAGCACGACTTCTTCGTCCACTTCGGCGGTTTCTTCGCCTTCGTCGAAGATTTCCTCGCGGTCTTCGTCGAACAGGTCGAAATTCTCGTCGTCCGTCGTAAAGGTATCCTCTTCTTCCTCGCCGTACAGATCCTCGTCTTCATCGTCGTCGTCGTTAATGATATGGGGCCGCTTGCCGCCTCCGGCAACGCCGTCGGTATCGCGTTCCACGGGATACCAGCGTTTGAGACCCCACACGTTGCCGCCTACGCAGGCAAACCGGCCGTCGATGTTGATCTCGGTATACAGCTGGGCAATCACTTCATTGATCTGTTCTTCGGTGAAACCGCGAAGCTTCGCGACTTCATTCATCAGATCGCGGTAATAAAACGGGGTGTTGGCCGCCTTCAGCACTTCGAAGGCAAGGTCGACCATCGGCATTTCCCGGATCTTCTCGGAGTCGAGCTTCAATGCATACTCGGCCACGTTTTCCCATCCTCTCTGTATGTAAACCGTCCATGAGCTGGCGCCTGAATGTCAACTTATAGTAAACCTTATTTCTCGTAAAATTGCAAGCTGAGCGGGCGTTCAGGGCACGCCCCGTTCGCAAAGGCGAAAAGCGAAGACATCGTCCTTCTCAGGCGGCATCTTCGCTTTTCGACTGTATCCCCCCGGCCGCTCCGCGGACGGAAGGACCGGTATGGCCGAGAGTCTCCGGCTCGAAACTCTCCCTTCAGAGTATGCCCCCGCAGGTGAATTGACACGGAGCGATGCCCATTTCTCCCCAAAAAAGGCCGCTTCCCAAGCCGTCCATCCGGCATCTTCATACGATAGGGAAGCACTTCGCGGGAGGGGACCGTCATGAACGCGAACGGATTACTGGATTGGCTGCACTATTCCCTAACCGAAGGCGGAGCGCGCGGCCGGAAAACCATCCTGCGGTTCTCCGATCCCGGAGATTATCGGCAAATCTTGAAAGTGCTTGAACGGATGCGGCCCCGCAGGGCAGGGGCCGGGACCGGAAGCATTCGGCGCCTCGGTCTCATCCGCGGCATTTCGTGCCCCTCGCCTCCCCCGTCGATCGCGCGCGATTGGAACGACAAAATCCGATGCGAAGAAGACGAAACGATCCGGATCGACGCCTTGTCGAGAGGCTCCGTCTCGATCGATCAAGGGATCCCTTGGGGCGTCCGGCACATTCAGGCTCCCGAGGCGTGGAACCGGACGACCGGACTGGGCGTGCGGATTGGGGTGATCGATACCGGGGTCGATTTCCGGCATCCCGACTTGCGCTATTCCGTCGAGCGGGGAATCAACCTGATCTACCGCACCCTTCCTCCGCAGGACGACAACGGACACGGCACCCACATCGCCGGCACGATCGCGGCCGCCAACCGGATGGAAGGCATGATCGGCGTCGCGCCCCGGGCTTCCGTCCATCCGGTGAAAGCCTTCGATTACGGGGGCACGGCCTATGTATCGGACATCATCTTGGGCCTCGACTGGTGCGTCCGCAACCGAATGCATATCGTCAACATGAGCTTCGGCATGCAAAACCGCAGCCGATCCTTGCTGCAGGCGGTCGCAGCCGCCAATCAGGCCGGCGTCGTCGTCGTGGCGTCATCCGGCAACGACGGGCGCAGCAGCGGCATCGATTACCCCGCCCGGTACGGGAACACGATCGCCGTCGGCGCGACCAACGAGCTGGGACGCGTCGCTTCGTTCACCAACCGCAGCGGGCTCATCGATATTTACGCGCCCGGCGACAAGATCGTCTCCGCATGGGTAGGCAGCAAGTACCGGGAAATGAGCGGCACCTCCATGGCGACCTCCCACGTCAGCGGAGCGATCGCCCTGCTGCTGGCGTTGAAGCCGGGGCTTACGCCGCAGCAGATCAAAGAAATCATCCAGCGATCCGGCAAACCCCTGAAAGGCGCGAAAGCTCCCCGGGCGGCCGGGGAGCTGAACGTGATCCGATTGCTGAAAGCGGCGGACATCCGAAAATAGCGTTCGCGGCTTCCGTTAAATGGGTTACATCCGCTCCGGTGCGGAGACGCCGACCATCTTCAGGCAGTTCGCGAGAACGATCCGAAGCGCCGCGAGCAGCTGCAGGCGGGCCTGGCTCTGCTCCGCGTCCTCGGTGATGACGCGTTCCGCCCGGTAATAGCTGTGGAACAGCGAAGCCAGTTCGTAGACGTACCGGATCATCGCATGCGGGGCGAAACTCCTCGCCGCGTCGGCGACGATTTCGGGCAGCTCGCCCATCTTGCGCAGCAGGCCGTACTCTTGCTCCGCGGTCAATCGGTGCAGCGGAGCTTCTTCCCACGGGAGCAGCGCGATGCCTTGTTCCTCCGCTTGGCGGAAAATGCTGCAAATTCTCGCATGGGCATATTGGACGTAGTAGACAGGGTTTTCGTTCGACGTCGACACCGCCAGATCCATGTCGAAGTCCAGGTGCGAGTCCATGCTCCGCATGGTGAAGAAGTAGCGGATCGCATCCACGCCGACTTCGTCCATCAAGTCTTCCATCGTGACGGCTTTGCCCGTCCGTTTGGACATTTTGACTTTCTCGCCGTTCTGGAACAAGCTGACCATCTGCGCGATCAGGACGGTGAGCTTCGACGGATCGTTGCCCAAAGCCGCCATGGCCGCTTTCATCCGGGGGATGTACCCATGGTGGTCGGCTCCCCAGATGTTGATCATCCGATCGTAGCCTCGGCCGTACTTATCCATATGGTAGGCGATGTCGGGCGTCAAATAGGTATAGGAACCGTCGCTCTTCACGAGCACGCGGTCTTTGTCGTCTCCGTAGGGCGTGGTGGACAACCATATGGCCCCGTCCTGCTCGTAGACTTGGCCTTTGGCGCGGAGGGCGTCCAGCGCGGCCGTCACCTTGCCGGTCTCGTAAAGCGATGTCTCGCTGTACCATACGTCGAAGCGGACGCCGAAGCGCTCCAAGTCCCGCTTCAGCTTATCGAGCTCCCGTTCCAGCCCGTAGCTGCGGAAGAACGCGAGCCGCTCCTCTTCGGGCAGCGCCAGCAGACGGTCGCCTTCGCGTTCCGCCAGCTCCCGGGCGAAGCCGACGATGTCTTCGCCGTGGTAGCCGTCCTCCGGCATCTCGGCCTGTTGGCCCAGCGCTTGGCGATACCGCGCCTCGATCGACTTGGCCAGGTTCGCTACCTGGTTGCCGGCATCGTTGATGTAATATTCGCGGGTCACCTCGTAACCGGCGTATTCCAGCAAATTGCACAACGCGTCGCCGACCGCGGCACCGCGGGCGTGCCCCAGATGCAGGCTTCCCGTCGGATTCGCGCTGACGAATTCGACTTGGATTTTCTGCCCGTGCCCCGCTTCGACGGAACCGTAACGGTTCCCTTGGGTCCGTACGTCGCCGATGACCGGGTGCAGGAAACTTTTATCCAGTCGGAAATTGATGAATCCGGGGCCGGCGATCTCCGCGGATTCGATCCAGGCGCGGCTTTTGTCGAGATGCTCCAGGATGAGCTCCGCGATCTGGCGCGGATTGCGCTTGGCGATTTTGGTCAATTGCATGGCCAGGTTCGTGGCCAGGTCGCCGTGCGCCTTGTCCTTGGGCACCTCCAGCACGATGGCCGGCAGCTCGTCGCGGCTGTCCGCCAGTCCGGCCCCCAGCACCGCGTCGGACAGTGCGTTCGACATGACGGTATGAAGCTTCTCCAAAACGTTCATTTCGCAACTTCCTCCCGAATTTCCAGCCTGACCGAACAGCGTTCCGTTTGCCGATCCGCCGTTCTCCAGTCGTATTCCCACTCCACGCTGCCCCCGCCCGGCAGCAAGTCCATTTCGATGCGGGTCGTGTAAGCCTCCGCCCGGAGCGTCCCGTAGCGGGTGCCGATCGTTCCCGCCTTCCATTCCCCTACGCGGAACACTTGATCCTGGGCGATTTCCCCTTTGCGGTTCATCCGGATCTCGTCTTCCCGCAGGATCAGCATCATTTCCGAAGCAGGGCTGTCGTCTTGAGGCGCGTCGGCCGTCCTGCCCGTCTCCTGCAATCGGCAAGTCAGAGCCCATCCGTGAAGCAAGCGATGCAGCTGCCCCGCGGCGGCCAGCTCCACCGCCCCGCCGTCCCGCCGGATGCGCAGGGAGGCGGACACGCGCGCGGCGTCCGGCATGCGGCTCCCTCCCGTCTTCAGCGGTTCCTTCATTTAATATTACTACTATATACAGAACGGCGGGGCAATTCAATGAGGGAACAGACAGGCCGCATCTACGCGAATCCAGGCTCGCGGGCAGGCGCCGACCGGGGGCCACCCGCGCCAGTCTGCGCTTCGGCGGCGCGCAAGCCCAAATGGCGGCTTTGGCAAGGAGTCAAATAGGGTTGCAGGGACGGATGCGGCTCGCTCCCGATCCGATGGACGCCCGATTGAATGCGTGCCTCCGACGTTATGGGAACGGTTTCCCCCGGTCTCTTCTCCTCGTCATCCTGCCGCGCTCCTTATCCGTCCGTCCGGAAAAAGAAAAGGCCCGCGTCCGATCGACCGGACAAGGGCCTTTGTCACGCGCACCTGCGCCTTACTTCGTCAAATCCTCCACGAACTTCGGCAGCACGAACGCGGCTTTGTGCAGGCGGGGCGAGTAGTATTTCGTGTCGAGCTCCGGAATGGCGCTCTCGTCGACGGCCAGCGGATCGTGTTTCTTGCTGCCCATCGTGAACGTCCACAGTCCGCTCGGATAGGTGGGCACGTTCGCCGCGTACACCCGAACGAGCGGGAACACTTCCTTCACGTCGCGGTTCACGCTTTGGATCAAATCCGCTTTGAACCAGGGATTGTCGGTCTGGGCGACGAACAGTCCGTCTTCCTTGAGCGATTCGTAGATCCCCTGATAGAAGCCGCGCGTGAACAGGTTCACCGCCGGGCCGACCGGCTCCGTCGTGTCCGCGAGGATGACGTCGTACGCGTTCTTGTGGTCGTGGATATGCATGAAGCCGTCGTTCACCAGCACTTCGACGCGGGGATCGTCCAGCTTCCCGGCGATTTCCGGCAAATATTTCTTCGAATATTCGATGACTTTGCCGTCGATGTCGACGAGCACGGCCTTCTTCACCTGGGGATGCTTCAGCACTTCCCGGATGACGCCGCCGTCGCCGCCGCCTACCACGAGCACGTGCTCGGGATTCGGATGGGTGAACAGCGGCACGTGGGCCACCATTTCGTGGTAGACGAATTCGTCCTTGATCGTCGTCATGACCATGCCGTCAAGAACGAGCATGTTGCCCCACTCTTCCGTCTCGATCATCGCGAGCTCTTGGAAATCGGTCTGTTCGTGGACCATCGTTTGCTTGATTTTCATCGTGATGCCGTAATTTTCGGTCTGCTTCTCGGTGAACCACAATTCCATGGAAGACATGGGAGACCCCCCTCTTTCCTAGGTAAATGCCGACAATCCGGAACAAATTGTATTATAGGCCATTACCCGCGAAAATCAAAGCAACCCGGCGGCGTAAGCCGGCAGGCTCTCACGGTCGGGGAATCACGCTCCGTCCGAATCGAACGGCGCGCCTCCCGAATAGCCTTCGTCCCCCTTCTCCATACTAGGAGGAAAATGATGCCGATGGAGGAAGGAGGCGGGCCGTTTGGAATCGCGACATAAGCCGAAACCGGGACCGGAAGGGGGCGGACCGCTTCGCCGCCGGCTGGCTTGGTTCACGCTGTTCTGCCTGGTCTTCGCGGCGGGCGGAAGCTTCGTCCTGCATCGCTTCGGATCGCTGCCTGCCGGCGCCGTTCCGCAGTCCACGCAAATCCTGGACGCCGAGGGCAATGTCATCGCCAGCATGATGGGCGGCGTCAACCGGCACCCCGTGAAGCTCGGCGAGATTTCCCCTTGGCTGATCAAAGCCACTTTGGCCGTCGAGGACCGGCGATTCTACGAGCATTCCGGCTTCGATGTCCGAGGGCTGGCCCGCGCGGCATGGGTCGACGTGCGACACCTGGAGAAACGGGAAGGCGCCAGCACGCTCACCCAACAGCTCGCCCGCAACCTCTACCTGGACCATCAGAGAACGTGGACGAGAAAGCTGAAAGAAGCGTGGTACGCCGCCCGATTGGAGCAGACCTACGGCAAGAACGAAATCCTGCAAATGTATTTGAATCAAATCTATTACGGCCATGGAGCCTACGGGGCCGAAGCCGCCGCCCGGCTGTATTTCGGCAAGTCCGCGAAATCGCTGACGCTGGCGGAGAGCGCGCTGCTGGCCGGCATCCCGAAGGGTCCCCGTTACTACTCGCCCCATCTCCATCCGGCGGATGCGGAAGCCCGCAGGCGCACGGTGCTGCAGGCGATGCTGGATGACGGTGCGATTAACGAGCGGCAAGCCGAACAAGCCAAACGGCAAAAACCCGCCGTGCAGCCCCTGCCCGAAGAGCCGGACCGCACGGCGCCCTATTTCACGGATTACGTGAAACGGATCGCCGTCGAACGTCTCGGCATCGACGAGCGCCTGCTGAACGACGGCGGCCTCGTCATCAAGACGACTCTCGACTTGCGCATGCAGAAAGCCGCCGAAGAAGCCGTCAAGAAAGGGCTGCCCGGCGATTCCAAGCTCCAGGCCGCCTTGATCGCGATGGATCCCCGCAACGGCTATATCAAGGCGATGGTCGGCGGCAGAAGCTATAAAATGAACCAGTACAACCGCGTTTTCGCGACCACGCGGCAGCCGGGATCGTCCTTCAAGCCGATTCTGTACGCCGCCGCTTTGGAGAACCATGTCGTCACGCCGTCCACCCGCTTCCGCAGCGAGCCGACGATTTTCTATTACGACAACAACCGGGAGATCTATCGGCCCAGCAACTACAACGATCGTTATTTTCACGAGGAAATCGGCCTCCGGCAGGCGATCGCGGCTTCCGACAACATATACGCGGTCAATACGATCATGCAGACGGGGCCGGAAGCCGTCATGGACATGGCCCGCCGGCTCGGCATCACCGCCAAGCTCAAGGCCGTGCCTTCCCTCGCGCTCGGCGCTTATCCGGTCAGCCCGTTCGAAATGGCGCGGGCCTATTCCGTATTCGCGGCCGGAGGCACCCGCGCCGATCCGCTCGCCATCCTGCGGATCGAGGACCGAAGCGGCAACGTGCTGTACGAAGCCCGCCCGCGCACCGCGCAGGTCCTTCCGCCCGCCGTCGCCTACGTAACGACGCGCTTGCTGGAGAGCGTGTTCGAATCGGGCGGAACCGCGCACCGGGTAGCCGGACTGCTGCACCGTCCGGTCGCCGGCAAGACCGGGACGACCGATTCCGACGCCTGGTTCGTCGGCTATACGCCGGAGCTGACCGCCGCGGTCTGGGTCGGGTACGACCGCGGACGCGCCATCCGTTCGAGCGAAGCCCACCGGGCCGCGCCGATATTCGCGAACTTCGCCGAAGCCGCGCTGAAGGACCATGCGCCCGCGGAATTCCGGATGCCGGAGGGCGTCGTCAGCATCTTCGTGGATCCGCGGAGCGGCATGCGGGCCGCCCCTGGCTGTCCGAAGCCGGTGCTCGAGACGTTCCTCGCCGGGACCGAGCCGACGGAATTCTGCCCGCTCCACGGTTTGCCGGAAGAGAAGAAACCGGAACCTGCCGGCGGCGGCGGCTGGTGGAAGAAGTTTAAGCGTTGGTGGGGCGGGTAAACGAAAAGAGCCGGATCCGACGGATTGCGGATCCGGCCCGTTATTCGGTTCAACCCCGCGCGCCGCGTTGGCGCAGCCGGTCGATATAGATGGCGAGCACGATCACGATGCCTTTGATGATCAATTGCCAATAGTAGGGTACGCTCAGCAGCGTTAAGCCGTTGCTGAGCGTTCCCATGAAGAGAGCGCCGAACAGGCTGCCCACGATGGTTCCCATGCCTCCGGCCAGGCTGGTTCCGCCCAGCACGACGGCGGCGATCGCGTCCAACTCGTAGCCGGAACCGACATTCGGCTGCCCCGACAGCAAACGCGCCGACAAAATGACTCCGGCGATGCCCGAGCAGATTCCGCTGATCGTGTACACCCAGGTCATGCGGGGAACGACCCGGATCCCCGTCAAGAACGCCGCTTCCGAATTGCCGCCGATCATATAGACGTTTCTTCCGAAGACGGTATACTTCAGGATGACGAAAAATACGGCATACACGAGCAGCATGATGACGATCGGAATCGGAACGGGACCCAAATAGCCTTGCCCCATCTTGATGAACGATCCGTCGTTCAGGATCAGCGGGTAGCCGCCCGTCACCACGTAGGCGATCCCTCTGAGGTAGGTCATGCTGCCCAAGGTGACGATAATGGCCGGAAGCTTGGTTTTGGCGGTCAACACGCCGTTGACGTATCCGGCGGCGGCGCCGACCAGCGTCCCCAGAAGCATCGCCGGCAACGCCGGCATCCATTGGGAGAAATAAACGCCGCTGACGCCGGCCAACGCGACGATCGCGCCGACCGACAAGTCGATTCCCCCGGTCAAAATGACGAACGTCATTCCGGCGGCAAGGATCGCGTTAATGGCGGTCTGCCGCAGCATGTTCATCATGTTGGACCAGGTCAGGAAATTCTCGTCCATGACCGCGAACAAGGCGCTGATGATCAGGACGACGATCACGATGCCCATTTTGTCCATGATACCGCGCCAGTTCAGCCTCGCGGCGCCTTCCCGGCCGGTTTCCGTCATTGCAGGATTTCCATTCACGATACTTGCCCCCCTGTCGCATGCATCATGATCGTTTCCTCGTGGATGTCGCCGCCCTGCAGTTCGGCGACCAACCGGCCTTGCCGCATGACGTAGACGCGATCCGAGATTCCGATCACTTCCGGCAAATCGGAAGACACGACGATCAGGCCGAGGCCTTCGGCCGCCATCTCCCGAATAATCGTATAAATTTCCTCTTTCGCTCCGACATCCACGCCGCGCGTCGGTTCATCGAGCAGCAGCACCCTGGGCGACAGCGATAGCCAGCGGGCCAGGATCGCCTTCTGTTGGTTGCCGCCGCTCAAATTGACGATGCGGTTCCGCAACGACGCGGTTTTGACGCCCAACCTTTCCCGGCTCTCTTGTTCCAGTGCTTCCTTCTGCTTCATGCGGATCCATCCGGCGGCCGACAGGTCCTTCAGGCGCAGGACGCTCATGTTCTCCCCGACGCCCATCTGCAGGAACAGAGCTTGCTCTTTCCGGCTTTCGGGCACGAGCGCGATGCCGCGCCGGATCGCGTCCCGCGGGGAATCAAGCGACACCGGTTCTCCCTCCAGGCGGATATCGCCTTTCGCGGCGCGGGTCGCTCCGAACAGCGTCATGAGCACCTCGGAGCGCCCGGATCCGACCAGGCCGGCGATGCCGACGATCTCGCCGGCATTCAGGCGGAGCGACACGTCCCAAAAACGCTTCCCGTCCGACAAACCGGTGACGCCCAGCAGCGGAGCTTCCCGGCCGGAGGGCAGTTCCCCCTCCCGCTTGCCGGCCAATACGGATACGTCCCGACCCACCATCAGCCGGACCAATTCCTTGTCGCTTGTTTCCCGGGTCTCCAAAGTCCGGATCCACTGCCCGTCTCTCAATACGGTGCACCGGTCGGAAATTTCGAAAATTTCCTCCATCCGGTGCGAAATGTAGATGATGCCGACCCCTCGGCTCTTCAGCAGTCGAATGAGCGCGAACAGCCGGTCGATTTCTTTGCCGGTCAGAGTCGCGCTGGGTTCGTCCATGATGATGACGTCCGCCTGAATCGACAGCGCCCTGGCGATTTCCACGATCTGCTGCTGGGCGACGCTTAACTCCCCGACCTTCCGCTTCGGATCGAGGTCCGAACCGATCGAGGACAACAATTCCCGCGAACGCTCGTACATGCGCTCCCACCGAATGAAGCCGAGCCGGTTGCGCGGCAGCGTTGTGCCCATCAGCACGTTCTCCGCGACCGACAGGCTCGGCGCGAGCTTCAGTTCCTGGTGAATGATGCTGATCCCGCTCGCCCGAGCCTGCTGGGGGTTGCTCCACTTGGTCGGCTGCCCCCTGTAAACGATCTCTCCCTCGTCCGGCGAGTAAATGCCGCCGATGATTTTCATCAGCGTCGATTTGCCGGCGCCGTTCTCTCCGACCAGCGCGTGAACCTCTCCCTTGCGCAGCTCGAAATGGACGCCGGACAAGGATTTCACTCCCGGAAACGATTTCGAAATATTCCGCAGCAGAAGAACCTCCGAAGGGTTCATGTGCTTCTCCTCCATCTCTCTGGGAAACGCCGGAGGCGGCTTGCGCCGCCTCCGGGATCATGCCGCAGTGCTTTGTGCCTCGAATCAGAATTCCGGCGTAAAGGAAGACAGCGTTTCTTTCGAGACGGAATCGACGGGGATGAGCACCGTGCGTTCCACCTGCTTGCCCGCCAGCAAATCCTTCGCCAATTCGATCGCCTTCACGACTTGCGCCTTCGGGTGCTGGGCCGACGTCTCGCCGAACATGTCGTCCTTCTTGATGAATTCCACCGCGTCCTTGGAGCCGTCGACCGATACGAAGAAGAAGTCGGAACGGTTGGCCGCTTTCGCCGCCAAATAGGCGCCGATCGTCGTCGGGTCGTTCACGCCGAACACGGCGTCGATCGTGCCTTCTTTATGGGAGGCGAGAATATTCTCGAACACCTTGTACGAATCGTCGCGGTTCAGCTTGCCGTTCTGGTCTTCGATGATCTTGATGTCGGGATGGTCTTTGATCGCTTCCTTAAAGCCTTCCACCCGGTCGAAAACCGAGGTGATCGGGTTGCCGTTGACCAAGACGACGTTGCCTTTGCCGTTCAGCCGCTTGACGAGGTACTCGCCCGCCAGCTTGCCGGCTTGCTTGTTATCGGACATGATCGTCGAGGTGACGCCCCCGTCGGCGTCGACGTCCACCGCGATGATCGGAATGCCCGCGTCGGCCGCCTCTTTGACCGCCCCGGCAATCCCCTTGGAGTCGACCGCGTTGACGAGAATCAGATCCACTTTCTTCTGGATGAAGGTCTCGATTTGCGCCTGCTGCTTGGCCAAATCGAATTCGGCGCCTTCGGTGATCGCCTCGAAGCCTTCCTTTTTCGCGACTTCTTCCAGCGATTCCTTGTAGGCCACGAAATAAGGGTTATCCAACGTCATGACGGTCATGGCCACCGTCTTCAGCTTCTTCTCTCCACCGCCCGCGGAAGATGGCGAAGCGGACGCGGCCGAAGGCGACGCGCTCTGCGACGGACTTTCGGAAGCCTCTTTATTGCCGCCGCAAGCAGCCAGCATGGATGTCAGCAATGCCAATACGAGTGCCATCGCGTAAAATTTCGATTTTCTCAACCGGTTTGCCTCCCCGAAATTATGGTTGCCAATTCTCGGGTTCGGAAGCGCGAGGTTCGGTCCAAAGTCCTCCCGTTTTATACTGGGCGAGATTGCTCTGATCGACGACGACGGAGGGAGTCTCCAGGTAGGGCTCGATCGATTGGCCTTCCAGAAGCTTGTGCATT
Organism: Cohnella caldifontis; assembly: GCF_029360585.1. Classification (GTDB taxonomy): domain Bacteria; phylum Bacillota; class Bacilli; order Paenibacillales; family Paenibacillaceae; genus Cohnella; species Cohnella caldifontis. The sequence continues at coordinate 24,110 of NZ_JAQZSJ010000023.1, forward strand.
TGTTCCATGGCGACTTCCCCGATCTTCTCCGGAAACGCCGCCAGCGTAGCGGTCAGGTTGCCTTTCTCGATCTCGTCCATGGCGTTCGGATTCCCGTCGATGCCGATCGTGTAGACGTTCCTGCGTTTGCTTCTGGCGGCAATCGAGGCCCCGATCGCCATCTCGTCGTTGACGCCGAGAATGAGGTCCAAATCCGGATGCTCATCCAGCGCGTCGGACGCGATGGTGATGCTCTTGTCGCGCACCCAGTCCGCCGCTTGCTCGCCCACGATTCGGATGCCCGGAAACGATTTCAACGCTTCGTAAAACCCTTGGGTTCGAAGGGTGTCATGATAGCCGGGAACTCCCCGAACGATGAACACCTTCCCTTTGCCTTTCAAAAGACGCGCCGCGTACTCCCCGACTCGGAAGCCGGCTTTGAATTGGTTGTAACCCACGTACCCGGCGATCTTGCCGCCCCTTTGCGGGGTCAGGCTGTTGAAAACCACGAGCGGAATGCCGGCCTCGTTCGCTTTTCGAATGGAAGGGGCGAGCACTTTGTCGTCGATCGCGCAGAACAGGATCCCGTCCACTTTTTTGGAAATAAAGTTTTCGAAAATGGCGACTTGTCCGTTAAAATCCGTCTCGGCCGGAGGCGCCTGCGCTTCCAGCTTCAATTCGTACTTCTCGCCGGTCTGCGCGGCGCTTTGCGCGGCTTGGGAATAGAACGGGCTGGTCATGCCGGACGGCAAGTAGGCGATGACCTTCTCCGTCCGCGCGCCGCCGTCGGCGCCGTCCGCCGCTTCTGCCAGAGGATGCGGGCTGGGCGAACACGAGACCGCCGCCGTCGCCGCCAAGATCAGGCACGCGGCCGCCCGCAATTGACGAATGGTTTTCAATTTCAGACCCCTCCTTTATGCCTTTTTCGCCGATGCCGACTGCCGCATGGCCTACCTTCATGGCGCGTCCCCCCTTTGGCTGCCCTGTAAGCGGTTTCCCGCTCGTTATTATAAGGCGGCTTAGGCGGGGAGACGAAGGCAGGCTAACGGCTTTTGTTGTTGAACTTTCAGGGTTTCTACCGGACAAAAAAGCATAAAATCAAACGGATTTCACCCTATTTTTAAACCCGGTCTTTCTTCTCCACAGACCCGGATTGATTTTTAAACTCCGACGGGGTCATATTCGTGTACTTACGAAACAACTGGCTGAAATAGCGGGCATCGGGGATGCCGACCTGTTCCGCCACCCAATAGCTTTTGCCGTTCCCGGCGGAAAGCAGCTTCTTGGCTTCCTCCATCCGGTGTTCGTTGAGCAATTCCGTAAACGTTTTGCCGGTGCTTCGCTTGATCAGCCGGCTTAAGTAGTTCCCGGACAAATGGACGGATTCCGCCGCGCCCGTAAGCGAAGCGTCCGGATCGCGGAAATGCCGTTTGATATACTGAGCCACTTGCAGGATCACCTGCTGATGTTGGCCGGACAGCGACGATTTGTACGGAGCGATCATGCGCCCGTAAATCGCCGTCAACCGCTCTTTGATATCCGGAAGGGATTGGAGCGCGAGAATCGAACGGGCCTCCTTCTCCCATAACGGCTTATCCGCTTCCGGCTGCAGATGGGGAATGATGTACAAAATCCACTTGCATACCTCGAATTTGGCTTCGTCCGGATCGGTCCGCTCCTTGACGAACTCCTCGAACCAGACGTCCAGCCAATAGGCCAGGCGTTCCTCATCGCCCTTGAGGATAACCTCCAACAGCAGCTCCGCTTTGTTCGGCTTCAAGCCGAGGGAAGGACCGTCGTCCGCAGCGGCAGTCGGAGCGGCCTCGACGGGCGCGGTGAAAATCGATCCTTTTCCGTAATAGAACGACTGCTCGAGCGCTTTGAGACTTTCCGCGTATTGCCGATGAAGCTCGCCGGTCCCCCGCTGCACGGAGCTGATGCCGATGGATACCGTCATGTCCAGGAGCTGGCGGTGCCAGAACTGGATTTCCTCCGCCCACTCGCTCGTTTGACGCTGAAGCTCCTCCGGATCCGGCCCGGCGACGACGACCGCGATCTTGTCGAAGATGGGCAGCACGTCCGGCGGCAAGTCCAGCTTCAGCTTCCGGCGGATCAACTCGGCGCTCCGCTCCATGATCGGAGCTGCTGCCGCGCCGTTCTCGAAATTCAGCATCATCACGGAGTAACAGAGCCGGGGATCGATTCTCGCCGGCGTCTCAGGCGCCCCTCGAACGAGAAGGGACAGCATTTCCTGCTCTCTTCCCTTGTCCGGAGCCGTCGCCGGGGCGGCGGCCGACGCGCCCCAGGCCGCCCTCTCCCCTTCGATCCGATGGATGCATTTCAGCACCGCCCGTACGACTTCGTTCGGATCCGTCGGTTTAACCAGGTAATCCACCGCCCCGAGCTCGATCGCTTTATGCGCGTACTCGAAGTTCCGGTATGCCGACAGGAACACGACCTTGACGGACATCCCGGTCCGGTTCAGCATGTCCATCAGCGCCAATCCGTCCAAGCCGGGCATGACGATATCCGAAATCAGAATATCCGGCCGGATGCGTTCCAACTCCCGGACCGCGGTTACCGCCGTATCCCATTCTCCCGCGATCTCGCAATCCAGGCCGTTCCAGTCGATAATCGAACGCAGCCCTTCGCGCACAAAGGGTTGATCGTCCAGCAAGCATACCTTGTACATGTCATGCTTCCTCCCGTTCCCGAATCGGCAAATCCAGCACGACGACCGTGCCTTTTCCTTCGATGCTCTTGACCTGCAGATACCCTTCCTCGCCGTATACGGCTTGCAAGCGCCGCGCGATGTTGACGAGACCGACTCCCGTTCTCTCCCGCTCGCCAGCCGGCAATTCCGATTCCCACGAGGATAGGCCCGGGCGGGAGCCGATCGCGGCCAGCACGTCATGAAGCCGTTCCGCGGGCATGCCATGGCCGTTGTCTTCGACACGGATCATCAGCCGATCGGCGGACACGACGGATTTGATGCGGATTTCCCCGGCTTCGATATAGCGGAAACCGTGCTTGATGGCGTTTTCCACCAACGGTTGGAGCAGCAATTTGGGGATGGGCAGCTCCGCGCCGCGGATATCGATTTCTTCGGTCAAACGGATTCGTCCGCCGAACTTCTTGCTCATGATCTTGAAGTAATCCCGAACGTAAGCCGTCTCTTGCGAGACGGGCACCATTTTCTCGTCCATGCGCATGTTCGCTTCCATGAGCCGGGAAAGCGACTGGACGACTTCGCTGATTTCCTCCTGTTTCGCCATCAGCGCCTTCCAGTTCAGCAAATCCAAGACGTTGAACAGGAAATGCGGGTTAATCTGGGCTTGAAGCGCTTTCAATTCGGACTCCCGCCGAAAGATCGTTTCCTTGTACACCTTGTTGATCAGCTCGTCGATGCGCCGGACCATATGTTCGAACGAATTTTCCAGAAAAGCGATCTCGTTGGTGGTCACCGGCGCGCCCGGCATGTTCAGCTCGGGAGCCCCGACGGTGCGCATTTGCCGCGCCAGCCGATTGATCGGCTTGGAGATCGAACGGGCCATGGCCAGCGAAGTCATGAAACCGAGCAGCAGAATGACGAGCGTCAGCACGATTTGGCTTTTGCCGTATTCCAGCACGTAGGCCGAAAACGTCACTTTCGGCGCCTGCAGATGCAGGTTCCATTGCAACACGGTTACGGTGCGTTCCGTCCGAATGGAGCTGCCGGTCCTGGCCGGCCGCCAGATTTGGCCAAGCTGCCGAGGATCGGTCGAGGATAGGATCACGCCCTCCTGATTCGTCAATACGTAATCCATGCTTGCCGTTAGATCGTCCTGGTTCAACACGTCCGTCAGGAACTTTCGGTTGATCTTGACGACCATGAGCGCGACGGCCCTGCGTTTGGAGTCCATCACGATTTTCGAGCCGTTGATCGTGTTGTTGGCCTTCTCGAAGACGACCCAGTCGAGCTTCTGGTTCAGATTGTTGATGTAGAAGTACGGAGATTTGAACACGTCGGGGATCGGCTTGGAAGCGGGGCTGATCCAGAGGTCGCCGTTGTAGAAATAAAAATCGACGGCTTCCACGTACGGATTCAAGGAGATCAACTGGTTCACCTTGCCGGAGATGTACTGCTGCGTAGTCTGCCGGTCGGCGTCTCCGCCCTCGTTATAAGTTCCCAGCAGTTCGTTCAGATACATGTCGAATAGCGCGCTTTGGATCGTATTGTCCAGCTCGTCGATGCTCCGCCAGATCTTGAGACTGATCAAATCCCCGATATGGTCCATGTAATCCTTCGTTTTCAAATCCAGCGTTTCCCGGGAGGTAAAATAAGAGGCGGAATAGAAGCATCCGACGAGCAGCGTGACAAGCAAACAATAAAGGATCAGCAGCTTCTTGTAGAATGTCGTGTCTTTCCAAGCCGGAATCGCAGGAAGTTTGTTAAGCACGTTCCCCCTCATTTCCGTAAGCGATTTTTATCCTATTATAGCGAAAAACGCAAAAACCGCTCGACATTCGTCGAACGGTCCCGTTTCCAAACCCCAGCTTCGGGATCATATCGACAATCGACATGACAGAAGCTGCCGTCGAATCCGACGGCAGCTTCCGCGTTTTTCGCTTATAGTTCCAGGGTCATAAACACGCTGTTGGGATCTTCCCCATAGTCCGCGAACGGCCCGCAGAGCTGAAAGCCGTAGCGGGCGTACAGCCTTCTGGCCGGCTCGAACGCTTCCATCGACCCGGTCTCCAGGCTGACCCGCTTGTATCCGCGCCGCTTCGCTTCCTCCAGGATACGTTCGAGCAAACGCGAAGCCACGTCTCGGCGCAAGCGGCTGGGGGCGGTTTTCATGGACTTGATTTCCCCATGCACTCCGTCCAGCTCTTTGAGCGCGCCGATACCGGCCAGCTCGCCCCGCTCCCAAGCGCTCCAGAAGGTGACGTCCGGCCGTTTCAGCCGGTCCGCGTCCAGCGCGTGCACGCTTTCCGGCGGGGAGAGCTCGAACATGCTCCGCAGATGGTCCGCGATCAGCGCCCGTACCTCGGGCCCGTTCAGATCGTCCTGTCTGATTTCCATCGGATATCCCCCGTCTCGGCCGCGATCCCCGTGCGCCGCCGCTTCAGCCCAATTGCTGCTTCAGTTCCTCCGGCGAACGGTCCCACCATTCGGCGTTGTGCTCGATCAGCAGCTTTTTCAGCGCGGCTTTCTCTTCCGTTCCGATGTTGTCGAGCTTGAATTTGCGCTTGATCGCGGCGTCCAGCCGGTTCACGTGGTCGGCCAGAATCTTCCACCCGCGGCGGGCTTCTTCGTCGATCAGCATCTCGCAGGAAGCGACTCCCGCATAGTAGCTGCCCTCTTCATTGCGGTCGACCGCTACCCACACGACCCAGCAAGGCCGTCCGTTCGGCACTTCTTCCTTGTTCGGCGAGAATTTGACTCCCCGCTCGACCCGGCTTTTCGCGTGCATCGCCCCGGCATCGATATAAGCCTCACCGCGGTCGATGATCACGCAAGCTACGTCGCTCAAGTCGATCGAACCCGCTCCGAACCCTTTGTGCGGTTTGTTGCTCACGACATTCAGCGAAAGCTTCCTTTTCTCCGCCGGCTTTTCCTGATTGTCCATGACGGTCTTCAACCTCCGTTAAAAAAACGGGCCAAGAATCCCCTTTCCAAGGGCCCCCCACCCGTTCCGATTATGCGAACAAACGTTCTATTGTTTTTAGGTAATCCGATAACCAACATCATACCAAAACCGAAAACATAAGTCTATTCTTTTCGCGGGTTTTTGTGCAAAATGGGTACTGGCGCCAATCGATCGTGGAAAAGGGAGGAAGCGGTTTGAGTCAAACGCAAGAGCTAGAAGACGCACCGGACATGTACCGCGAGGAAAGCGGACGGCTGAGGCAGACGCTGGAGGAAATCGAGCGGCAGCGCTCCGAGATCGGGCCCGTCTATCACGGTCCCGATTTCGTGGAACAGCTGCTGGAGGAGAAACGGGAAGAAGCTCGCCAACGGCTGGCGCTGCTCGGAACCGAGCCGTATTTCGGGCGGCTGGATTTCCGCGAGAAGGGGCGCCCCGAGCCCAATCCGCTCTATATCGGCAAGCGGGGCTTGGACCGCAAGGAAAGCGGAGAGCCGTACATCATCGATTGGAGGGCCCCGGTGGCCAGTCTGTTCTATTCGTTCACCAGCGGCGTGGAGCCGGTCTCCTACGAAGCCCCCGAGGGAACGATCGAAGGGGACGTCCATCGCAAGCGGAACCTGCAAATCCGTGACCGAACGTTGCAGCGGGTGGTCGAAAGTTACGTACGGGGCGGGGAAAACCTCGGCGTCAGCGACGAGTTCCTGCTCTACCGGTTGGGAGAACGCAAGGACAACCGGCTGCGGGACATCGTCTCCACGATCCAGTCGGAACAGGACAAAATCATCCGCGCCCCCCGGAACCTGGCCATGATCATCCAAGGCGCCGCGGGATCGGGCAAAACGACGGTCGCCCTGCACCGACTCGCCTTCTTGCTGTACCAATACAAGGAGCAGATGAAAGCGGAACGGATGATCATTTTCGCTCCGAACTCGATGTTCCTTGATTATATCTCGGGCGTTCTGCCCGAGCTCGGCGTCGGGAACGTTCGGCAGACCACGTTCGCCGACTGGGCGCTGGAAAAGCTGGAGGACACGGTCCGGCTGGCGGAGCAGACGGGGGAAGGAGCCCGCTGGTTCTCGGTCGGCCGGGAACGCCCGGCGATCGACGACGATCGGACGCCCGAACGGTTCAAGGGCTCCTTGCGCTTCAAGGAGTGGCTGACGGAGGAGCTCGACCGATTCGAGCGGGACTACCTGCCGGACGCGGATTTCGAGGCTTGGGAGCGAAGAACGCTGCCGGCCCGGCAAATCCGGGAATGGTTCGACGTCGAGTACCGCCATTATCCGCTCGCCGTCCGGCGCGAGCGGCTGGTCGCCCGGATCAACCGCTGGCTCGAGATGCAGCTGAAGGAGATCGGGGACGCCAAAATCCGCAAAGATCGGACGAAAACCGGACGGCAGCGCTTGAAGGCGTACGAGAAGAAGCTGCCCGCGGCGGACGCGTATTCGTTCTACCGGTCCTTATTCGACCGAAAGGCCGATGGACTGCCGCCCGAAATCGCGGAACGCACGAATGCTTATATGAAGAAAGGCGCCGCCAAACCCGAAGATTTACCGGCGCTCCTCTGGATCCGTCTCCGGTTCCGGGGCCGGGAGGAGACGTTCGACCACGTCGTGCTGGACGAGGCCCAGGACGTGCCGCCGCTGCAGATCGCCGTGCTGAACGAAATGATGAGCGAACCTTCCTTCACGATCCTGGGAGACTTGGCGCAAGGCATCCATGCCTATCGGGGCATCCGGCGGTGGGAGGAACTGGCCGCCGTGTTCCCGGAAGATCGGAACGCCTACCATGAGCTTCGCATGAGTTACCGGTCGACGCTCGAAATCATCGAATTCGCCAACCGCATCCTGCCGTTCACCGAGACTTCGCTGCCGCCGGCCCAGCCGGTTTTCCGAAGCGGAGATCCCGTCAAAATCGTCGAAACGCTGACGGACGCGGAGAAAATTCGGTACATTACCGAGTTCATCGCCGAAGGCCGCGGCCGGGACATGCAGACGATCGCCGTCATCGCCCGCACGGACGAGCATTGCCGCCGGCTGGCGGGCGAGCTGGAGCGGACCGGCCTCGAGGTCCGCCTCATCGCCGAAGGCCAGACCCGGTACGGCGGCGGCGTGTCCGTCGTGCCGGTCTACCTCGCGAAGGGCCTGGAGTTCGACGCCGTGCTGATCGCCGACGCCGACGACGCGCATTACGCCGCGGACCCGCAGGACGCGAAGCTGCTCTACGTCGCCTGCACGCGCGCCCTGCACCGGTTGACGCTGCTCTACGAAGGAACGCTCACCCCGCTCGTGAGCGCGACTTCATAACCGTTCAGCGACGATATCGTGAAACACGAACCGAAAGCCGCGTCTCTCCGACCTATGGAGGGACGCGGCTTTCTCCTCAATACTCAGGCTCGAGCAGCCCGCGAATGGCCGGATCGACGATTCTCGTTTCCCGAGGCGTGAAATAAACGTTCGTCCCGTCATCGGCGATGGGGAAGGCATAGGCAATCGGACCGTTCGCGTAAAACACCATCTGCCGGTAATCCGGATCGCGGTCTTTCGTTTGCGGAACGTAACCGGGTTTGTCTTCGCCTTCGTCCAGCAGCCGCACGAACCGCGCCATGTCGTCTCCGATCAGCGTCCTGTAGGGCGCCGTCGCTTCGAACCCTTCATACAGCTCGATCCGCTCGATGCCGGCTTTCGCGATTTCGTCGTATCGTCCGCCCGTCATCGTTTTCCTGAACCCGTCTTCCGCGTAAATCCGGAAGCCGCCGATTTTCGTTTCGTCCTTGGCCGCGATCAGCTCGTCGCTCCCGAAACCCTTCACGCGGTACAGTTCCGTGCCTTTCGCCAAAAAAGCGGCGTCCCCGTCCTTCGTGCGGTATTCCGGGTTCGTCACCACGTCCGCCACCTTGAACCTGACTTTGCCGACGACCTGATCCGTTACGTCTTTCGGATTACGAATCACGCCTTCCCACATTCCGGTATACGATTTTCCGTTCAACTTCACGAAATCGACCCAGTCGATCTCCGCATTCCCCTTGATCGGGTTATCTTGCATGTTCGAACAGCCGTACAAGAACAGGACGGCCATCAGCACGCCAAGCCATCGTAGCCTCATGTCGATCCCCCCTCTCCATACAGACGACTCCGGCCTCCAATAAGTTCCAGTTAACCCAACAACCCGTCCCTCCCGTAAGACAGGCAGATATAATCGACGGACAACCCGCATATAGATGTCCGTAGATGCTTGTCAACGGGAGGTTATCCGTTATGCCGAAGCGCCGTACGTTACGCCTGCTTCTATTCGCCGCCGCCGCGTGTATCCTGGCTTTATCCATCCGGTACGGATTCGCCGAGGCATGGCAGGCCCAATATGCCTGGCCGGCGGCCGCCTCGGCGCTGGAGACGGCCCCGGCCTCCTCCGCCCCCAAACCCGCTCAACCGGAAGCCGCCCCGCTGCAGCCGAAACCGATCGTGTACAGCCAGCGCATCACCGAATACCACCTCTCGGTGAAGCTCGAAGACGGCGGCACGCTGACGGGGCAGGAGAGTGTGACTTGGAAAAATCCCGGGCGCAAATCGGTGTCCGACCTCTACTTCCACCTCTATCCGAACGCCTTCTCTCCCGGCAGCACGTTTCTCAAGGAGTCCGGCGGGCAGCTCCGGGGCGACAAGATGCCTGCCGGCGGCTACGGATCCATGGAACTGGCAACCTTGACGACCGAGCAAGGCGAGACGCTGCTGCCCCGCCTGCACTACGTACAGCCGGACGACGGCAACAAGTCGGACCGGACGCTGGCCACGCTTCGCCTCCCCGAAGCCGTTCCTCCTGGCGGCTCCGTTACGCTCAAAGTGGGCTTCAAGGTCAAGCTCCCCCCCGTTTTCGCCCGCATGGGAACCGCCGGCGACTTCGTCATGGCCGGACAATGGTTCCCGAAAGTGGCGGTCTACGAAACGGCCGGCACCCGGGGCCGGGCGGCGGAAGGCTGGAATCTCCATCAATACCACGGCAATTCGGAGTTTTATTCGGACTTCGGCATTTACAGCGTCAAAATCGACGTTCCGGAAACTTACACGGTAGCCGCGACCGGCTTCCAGACCAAACCCGCGTCCGTCTCGAAGGGGCGCAAAATCTACCATTATTACGCAGACGACGTGCACGACTTCGCCTGGTCCGCTTCGCCGCGGTTCGTCTACGCCGAGGAATCCTTGTCGTCGCCGGGCGTTCCGGGCGTCCGCATCCGGCTCTACCTGGATCCCCTTCACGAAAATTTGAAGGACCGCTACATGCACGCCGCCAAATCCGCGCTGTCCAAGCTGGGTGCCTGGTACGGGGAGTATCCCTACTCCACGCTGTCCGTCATCGTTCCGCCGGCCGGAGGCAACGGGGCAGGCGGCATGGAATATCCGACGCTCGTGACGGCGGAGGCCGCCAAGTCCGAAAATCCCGGATACAGCCTGGAACGCACACTGGTCCATGAAATCGCCCATCAATACTGGTACGGAATGGTCGCCTCCAACGAATTCGAAGAGGCTTGGCTGGACGAAGGTTTCACCTCTTACACGGAAGACAAGTTGATGTCGTCCATCTACGGCGTCGTGCCCAACACGCCGGTGGAGGCCAGCTACATGACCCACCCCGAGCCGCTGCGCCAGTTCGCTTGGCGATACCGGGAACCGGACGGCTACGCGGACAACGTTTACTTGCGGGCCAAGCTGGTGCTGACCGCGATGGAACGGCAGGTCGGCAGCAAAACGATGAACAAGATTTTGCGGACGTATTTCCAGAAATACCGCTTCAAGCACCCTTCCTCGTCCGACTTCCAGAAGGTCGTCGAGTCCGTAACGAAAACGAAGTGGAGCGATTTCTTCGGCGCTTACGTGTACCGGGGAGAGATGGCCGACTTCACCGTCGAGGCCGCCGACTCTTTCAAGACCGGCCAAGGGGAATACCGCAATACGGTCATGCTCACCCGCGCCGGGGGCAGCCCGCAGCCGGTCGGCGTGCTGCTCGGCTACGCGGACGGCCATACCGAGCGCAAGACGTGGGACGGTGCCCAGAACCACGTCCAGATCCAGACGGATTCGGCTTCCCGGCTCCTTTACGCGGCCGTCGACCCGGAATTGTCCGCCGTGCTGGACAATCGGCGATTCAACAACTTCCTGAAAACCGAAGTTCCGTCGAAGCAAAGGATCAAATGGACGGCCGGCCTGACACAAGCGCTCGAAAGCGTGTTCGGCACATTCGCATGGTGAGGTGAACGATCGTGAAGGCATGGCTTGGCAAGGGATGGGACATGACCGTCCGGCATAAATATGTAGGGCTGCTCCTCTTTCTGTACCGCCTGCTATGGGGGTTCTTCCTGTTCCGTCTCGTCGATTCCGTCGTGACGCCGATTCTCGCGCGGTACCCGGATCTCCATCCGAACGCGAACGCGATTCCGATCTTCCTAATCGAAGCGGAATTCCGGCTGCTGCGAACCGATCTGATGGATTCCCTGCTCTGGCTGCTCGCCGGGCTTCTGATCCTCCGGATGATCATTTCGCCCGTGATCGACGCGGGGTTGTTCTACTCCTTCCATCATGCCGGGGAAGGAGGCGGCGGCACTCGAATGCTGGCCGGCATCCGCTCGTCGTGGAAACCGGTCGTGCTGCTGTACGCGGCGGAGAACGCCCTCATCCTGCTGCCCGCCCTGCGGCTCATCCCGATGGCGAAGGAACGGTTCCTTGCCAGCGGTTCGGCCGGCGACTGGCTCCAAGACCTGCTCCCTTACGCCGCCGGGTGGCTGGTCTGGGGCTTCGCGGTCCACCTCGCGTTCCGCTGCATGCAATTCGGAGCCGTCAGCAGACTCGGCGTCCTCCGGGGAATGTCCCGCGCGCTGGGGCGGGCGGTCCCGCTCCTGGCCGTCTCGCTGGCGATGGCGGGGATCGGCTTCGCCGCTTCCGCCGCGGTATCCGCCTTCACCGTCGTCTGGTCCGGCTTCGCCGCCGTCGTGATCCACCAATCGTTCCATTTCGTCCGCTCCCTGCTGGCCCTCTGGACCGCCGCTTCCCAATTTTCGGTCTGGAGGGAGCTGGAGAGCTGAAACGCCGGCGGATTTCGACAAACGGATTCGCCCGGCAATCCCATCCGCACAATCCCCGTCCTTCGGCCATCGCATGGCCTGGGGCGGGGGTTGCGCGTTTTTCGGAGGGTGACGGCGCAGCGGGGATCCAGGCGGGGAGAGCGGCGAATCGGGACGAAGATTAAGGAATTCTAATCCAGAATGAGCAGGAAGTCCGTCGAACGAAGCGAATATGTAAGGCTGTGTGAAAAAATTGCCGAATTCCCGTGTTTCGGGAAACGGGGGAACCACTCTGGGTGAATTGGCTTCGCAAGACAGGAGCCATAGGGAACCTTCAACCGAACCCTCCAGCTAACCTCGCAGGCATTTGGAAGGAGACACCAGCTTTGCGCAAGTTCACCGTCATGCTGCTTTCTCTTGCTTTTTTGCTTGCTTTCCAGGTCGGAAGCGCATTCGCCGATTCGAAATTGGACGAGACGATCTCCAAAGTGATCGGCGTCGATTACGATTACGGCGGAACGACCACGAGCGGGTTCGATTGCTCCGGTTTTACGGGCTACGTATTCAAGAAACTCGGCATCGAGCTTCCCCGCAGTTCGAAGGAACAGTTCAAGAAGGGCCAGAAAGTCGCCAAAGCCGACCTTCGCCCCGGCGATCTCGTATTCTTCAACACGGACGGACACGGCGTATCCCACGTAGGCATCTACGTCGGAGATAACAAATTCGCCCACTCCTCCACCTCCAAGGGCGTCACGATTACGTCCCTGGACGAGAGTTACTACGCCAAACGTTATGTCGGAGCCCGCCGCGTCATGGATACCGACACCTATCAAGAAGTCGCGACCGATCCCGAAGTCGCCGCGGCCGCGGAAGAGCCGGAAGCCTGATCGGCCCCGCGCGCGAAAGAACCCCGCCTTCCTCCGGAGGGCGGGGTTTTCTTTCGCCGCAGCGATCAGTCGAACAAATCGCCGAATACGTCGAGCACGCTTTTCTTTTTCTTGTACTTCGGATGCCCGTGAGGGTGGCTGCCATAATAAGGCTGCTGCTGTTTCGGGGGATACGGAGGCTGCGGCGCGGGACGTCCGGCGTCTCCGCTTCCGTAATACCATTCGTTATACGATTGGCGGACTTCCCTTACGCCCTCCATAAGCTTTTCCAGCTCTCCCCGATCCAGCCATACCCCTTTGCAGGACGGGCATACGTCGATCAAAATCCCGTCTTTCTCGACTTCCCTCATTCGGACCTCATTACATACCGGACAATTCAAACCCATCATCCCCTCCCATGCCAGCTTTCCCTCGTTCCTTACGCGGCAAACCGCATCCGGTTTCGGTCCTTCGCGAACCTTCCAAGATTTTAAAATCTACCTTAACTTTTATTAAGATTTCCATAAATCGCTAGGCATTTCCCTCGCAATGGAAGATAATTGGAAATGGACGGCCTTCCCGAAGCCGGTCCAATACGCAGAAGGAGTGAACGTTTTTTGGCACGCAAACGCGGTACGAGTCGGTTTCTGGCGATCGCCATGACCGCGGCTCTGCTGGCAGGCTGCTCCATGAAGTCCGGAGACACGCCAAGCCAAGCGGAACCGGTCGTTATCAAGGTCATGTATTACGATGAGAGGTCGTTCTTCGACCAATACGGCATGCTGTTCTCGGCGCTCCACCCCGATGTGGAGATCGAGGTCGTCAATACGCAAAGCGTGAAGTACGAGCCGGGCAAGGACATGGACAAGGCCATGATGGAGTTCATCGAACAGCAGAAGCCGGACATCATGATGCTGTCTGCCGACCAATACACGAAAATGGCCGAGGACGGCAAGCTGCTGGAGCTGGACAGCCGGATCGAGGAGAAAGGGTTCAAGAAAGAAGGCCTCATGCCCGGCATGCTCGATTACTTGAAAGATTTGAGCGGAGGAAAGCTGTACGGCCTCGTCCCGGACTTCTACGGCCGGGTGGTCTACTATAACAAGGATCTGTTCGAAAAACACCACGTCGACCTTCCGAAGGACAAAATGAGCTGGGACGAGCTGCTTCGGCTCGCCGCCATGTTCCCGACCGACGGCTCCAAGGATAACCGGGTCTACGGTATGAGCATGAACTACGGGGGGCTCGATCTCTATCAGCTCGCCAACATGATCGGCGTTACGCAAAACCTCAATATCGTCGATGCGACCGCCAAGCAAGTGACGATCAATTCCGACGCCTGGAAGAAAGTGTTCGGCACGGCGCTGAACGCGATGAAATCGGGCGCGCTCTATACGGAGAGTCCGAATATGAACGGACCGATGCAGTACGAGGATTATTTGCTGCAGAATCCGTTTATCGCGGGCAAGGCGGCCATGACCATCGAAGGCAACTATTTGATGGGGGAAATCAAGCAGGCGCAGGAAGTCGTGAAGGACAAGGCGATCAAAAACTGGGACATCGTGACGATGCCCGTCGATCCGGCCAATCCGGACGTCAGTCCGAACGTTTCGCTGAACAACATTTTCGCCGTTTCCGCCCAGAGCGGCCAGATCGAAGCCTCTTGGAAATTCCTAAGCTATATCACGAGCGACGAGTTCGCCCGGGTGACCTCCAAGCGGCAGACCGGGTCGATGCCGGTCCGCACCCAGTACCTGAAAGACGACGCCGGGCACCATTTCGAGGCGTTCTATTCCTTGAAGCCGGTTCAGCCGGCGATGTACAAAAGCTACAGCAAGCTTCCGGACGATTTCTTCATGAAGTTCCAGGAGATGGCCCAGCAGGAGATGCAGGCCGCCTCCTCCGGCCAGAAATCGTTGGACGAAGCGTTAAACGATCTCCAGACGAAAGCCCAGGAGGCGCTTGCGGCCGCACCGCCGAAAGAGTCGCCGTCGCCCTCCCCGGCGGCGTCCGGAGGCTGAAGAACCTCGCTTCATGAACAAACGGGAAGAGGGGCCTCGCCGGGAAAACGGCAGGCCCCTCTTCTCCATTACGCCGAGTTTCCCGTCATTCCTCTCCCGATAACGGATCCTCCGACGGTTTACGGCGCGACTTGCTGTCCGCCAGCTGGTAGTTGACCTGCTGAACGCCCGGGATCAGACGCAGTTCCCCGATGATCTCGGGGTGCTTCTCCAGCATCATGTTCTTCACCTTCAACTGCAGCTGAAGGATCGGTCCTCCCGGTATTCCCGCGTCCGTATCGGACGAGACGCCCGTGACCGACGCGCCTAACGGGGACATGATCCCCATCACGTGCCGGATAATGCCGCCGGTCTCCTGAAGGACCACCGTCACCTCGGCCATCCTCCGCTTGCCGGAGAACGACTTCTCGAGCTTGTTCAGCACGAACAGGCAGACGAGCACGAGAAACGCGGTGAGCAGCGCCCCGTAATAGAAACCCGCCCCGATCGCGAGACCCAGCGCGGCTACGACCCACAGGGAAGCCGCGGTCGTCAGGCCCGAGATGGAATTGCCGTTGCGCAGAATCGTTCCCGCGCCCAGAAACCCGATGCCGCTGATCACTTGGGCGGCCAGACGCGCCGGATCGGCGCGGACGTTGGCCTCGCCCACGAAGGCGCTGAATCCGTAGATGGATAGCAGCATGATCAGCGCCGAGCCCAAACAGACGAGAATATGCGTGCGGAATCCGGCGGAGTGCTGCCCGTATTCCCGCTCCAGACCGATTAATCCGCCTACGACGAGCGCGAACAGAATCCGCATCGTGAGCTCCCAATGACTGATCTGCCATACGGCCGGGTTGGACATCCAGGCGTCGCCTCCTAAAGTTTTCAAGGAGATTTGATGACCGTAGTATAGGTGGAATGGAATTCGGAAGTCAATGCCAAGTCTCCTTGTTGTTTGTCGATTTCGGTCGTTTAGCGCCTCCGCGCCGTTTCCTCGTTTACATGCCGTGTCAGATTTTGATAGGATGGTAAAGGATCAAACATACGGTTCACAATGAAGATGAGGAGGCTGTTTCGATTGGCACAAAAAATCAAAGCAGGAATCGTCGGGTACGGAAATTTGGGGAAAGGCGTGCGGAAAGCGATCGCCCAAAACCCCGATTTCGAGCTCGTCGCCGTTTTTACGCGCAGACCGCCCGAACAGATGCAAGCCGCAGAAGGCGTCCGTTTCGAGCATATTTCCGCGGCTGAACAATATAAAGGAAAAATCGACGTCATGATCCTGTGCGGGGGATCGGCCACGGACCTTCCCGAGCAGACGCCGCAAATGGCCGCCATGTTCAACACGGTGGACAGTTTCGACACCCACGCGAAAATCCCCGAGTTTTTCGACGCCGTCAACCGAACGGCCCGGCAAGCGGGTACGCTCAGCGTGATTTCCACCGGCTGGGACCCGGGGTTGTTCTCGTTGAACCGCATGCTGGCGGAAGCCATTCTGCCGGAAGGCAAAGACTATACGTTCTGGGGCAAAGGCGTCAGCCAAGGCCATTCCGACGCCATCCGCCGCGTACCGGGCGTTAAGGCCGGCGTACAGTATACCGTGCCGGTGCAGGAAGCGATCGACCGGATCCGGTCCGGGGAGACGCCCGAACTGGCCACGCGCGAGAAGCATCTTCGGCAATGCTTCGTCGTGCCGGAAGAAGGCGCGGATCTGGAGAAAATCCGGCACGAGATCGTCTCGATGCCGAACTATTTCTCGGACTACGATACGACGGTTGCCTTCATCTCGGAAGAGCAGCTTCGCAAAGAGCACCAGGGAATGCCCCACGGCGGTTTCGTCATCCGCAGCGGGGTCACCGGGGAAGGAACGAAACAGCTCATCGAATTCCGCTTGCAGCTGGAGAGCAACCCGGAATTCACCGCCAGCGTGCTGGTCGCCTACGCGAGAGCGGCCGTCCGCCTCAGCGGCGAAGGACATACCGGCGCCAAAACCGTCTTCGACATCGCGCCCGGCTACCTCTCGCCCAAATCTCCCGAGGAGCTCCGCCGCGAATTGCTGTAATCCGATCGGCATCTCCATCCGAACCGCCATCCCCGGCGGTTCGGTTTTTTATTGTTTTTTTGGAGATTGGGAATCAAAATTTATTTCCATCCACCCAAAGTTTGTGTATAATCTACAATTATTAAGTATAAAAATGCAAAAAAACTGTTTCAAAGTACAAAACGAAGGAGTAGATGCCCCATGCCCTCCACGCTCACCGGCTCGGAGCAAGCAGCCGAGCAGTACGTATCGTCCGTTTATGAGTCCGTGATCCGCCGCAATCCGCACGAGAGCGAATTCCACCAGGCCGTCAAAGAAATCCTCGATTCCTTGATCCCCGTCTTCGCCAGACACCCTAAGTATATGAAACACGGCATTCTGGAAAGAATCGTGGAACCGGAGCGGATGATCACCTTCCGCGTCCCGTGGGTGGACGACAACGGCAACGTGCAGGTGAACCGCGGCTTCCGCGTTCAGTTCAACAGCGCCATCGGCCCGTATAAGGGAGGACTGCGCTTCCATCCTTCCGTCAACGCGAGCATCATCAAATTTCTCGGCTTCGAGCAAATTTTCAAAAACTCGCTCACCGGCCAGCCGATCGGCGGCGGCAAAGGCGGTTCCGATTTCGATCCCAAAGGGAAGTCCGATCGGGAGATCATGCGGTTTACCCAGAGCTTCATGACCGAGCTGTATAAATACATCGGACCGGACGAGGACGTGCCGGCCGGCGACATCGGCGTCGGAGCCCGGGAGATCGGCTATATGTTCGGCCAGTACAAGCGGATCCGCGGCGGCTACGAAGCCGGCGTTCTGACCGGCAAAGGCATCGTCTACGGCGGCAGCTTGACCCGGACGGAAGCGACGGGCTACGGATGCGTCTACTTCGTGAACGAAATGCTGGAGTCCCGGGGACTGAGCTTCCAAGGCAGCACGGTGGTCGTCTCCGGTTCGGGCAACGTATCCATCTACGCGATGGACAAAGCGACGCAGCTTGGAGCCAAAGTCGTCGCTTGCAGCGATTCCGACGGCTACGTGTACGATCCGCACGGAATCAACCTCAACACCGTCAAACGGTTGAAGGAAATCGAGCGCAAGCGGATCCGGGAGTACGTCGACGAGCATCCCCACGCCGTATACACGGAAGGCTGCCAAGGCATCTGGTCCCTCCCGTGCGATATCGCCCTTCCTTGCGCCACGCAGAACGAAATCGACGCCGATTCCGCCAAAATGCTGGTCGAGAACGGAGTCAAAGCCGTCGGCGAAGGCGCCAACATGCCTTCCACCCTGGAAGCGATCGACGTGTTCCTGAAAAACCGCGTTCTGTTCGGACCGGCCAAGGCTGCCAACGCCGGCGGCGTTGCCGTATCCGCTCTCGAGATGTCCCAGAACAGCATGCGGCAGTCCTGGACGTTCGAAGAGGTGGACGCCAAGCTTCACAGCATCATGAAGAACATTTACCAGAACAGCGTGAAGGCTTCCGAAGCCTACGGTCTGCCCGGCAATCTGGTGGCGGGAGCCAATATCGCCGGTTTCGTGCGGGTCGCCGAAGCCATGCTCGCGCAAGGCGTCGTATAAAAATTCGAATAAACGGGCGATCCCTCGCGAGCCTTGTTTATCCACAGGAAACAAAAAGACACGAACCCTTGAAACATCCGGGTTCGTGTCTTTTTCGCTCTATCTGCCTGCTATGCTTCCATGACGATATTTTTGCGCGAGCTGCGGGAAGCCAAGGCGGCTGCCCATACGATGACCAGCAGCAGCAAGATGCCGAACGCCGCGAACAGCCAGCGGGTCATGTCTTCCTGGAAACGGTCGAGAAACCAGCCGGTCAGCTTCGGCAGCAGCGCGCCGCCGATTCCGCCCGCGGCCATCAGCAGGCTGGTCGTCCGCTCCGTGATGCCGGGGACGGCCCGGTTGGCGAACACGAGGGCGATGGAGAACATGCCCGACATGGCCAGCCCGGACACGGCCGTCAGCACGAGCGTCGAAGTCACGCCGGAGAATCCCGTCATCAGCAGGAAGCACACCGCGTTCACCGCGCACATGGAGACGAGGTAAGCCGCTCCGCCGAATCGGTCCGCCGCGTGTCCGGCCACCATCCGGCCGACGGTCATGGCGGTCCAATATAGGCTGATCGAGAGGGACGCCTCCGCGTCGGACAGTCCATTCGTCTGCACCATGAGCGACGGCAAATAATGGACGAAGCTCATCTCGAAGCCGACGTAGACGAGAAAGAACAGGATGCAGACGCCCAGCGTCCAGCCGACTGTTCCCCGCGCGGGGCGGATCGTGCGGATTTCCCGCTCCTGGCTTGCGGAATCGGCCGGCGCTTGGGCGGACGCGCTCGACGAATCCAGGATTTTCGGCCACAATAGAGTCCAAGCGAGGAAGGTCGCGGCGGCGAATATCGATACCGCCACGAACGACATCCGCCACCAGCCGTTCGCAATCAGCCAAGAGCCGAGAAACGGCATCAGCAAAGCCCCGGCCCCGAAGAAAACCTCGATGCGGCTCATCGCTTTGTTCGCGTTGCCGGCGGCGGCCACGATGACGAAGGAACCGACCGTCGTTTCCGTCAAGCCGAAGCCGAGCCCGGTCAAGGGACCAAGCGCCAGCATCACGGGCCATGGCGGGTGCATCGCGTAGACCGCCTGCATCACGGCGATCAAGACAAGCGCCGACAACAGCGGCACTTTCCGGCCGAATCGCCGAATCAACCAAGGGGCGGCCAGCGTGCCGGTCATGCCGCCGAGGAACTGGTGCATGACCAGCTGCCCCCCGTCCCCGTATAACACGCCGTATGCGTGTACCATCGGCTCCATCACGGTGCCGATGACCAGTTGGGCCAGCCCGACCATCAAATATGCCATGCTGCCCAGGAAGATCAGCCGAGCCATCCGTTCGATCGCATCCTTTCCGGAGCTTGCTTCCGAATTCAACTTTCCTATCATACCACGCAAGGAGAATGAATGGCGATGCCTTTTACGCTGCGCCCCATGACCGAAGAAGATGCCCGCCGGTTGTGCGAATGGAGGTACCCCGAGCCTTATGACCGCTATCGCTGGCCTGCCTGGGAGGAGATGGCGAAGGAGGGACGGGAATTCGCGGACCCCGATATCCGGGCGAAGCAATACGTGAGCTTCGCGGACGCCAAAGGAGAGTTGGCCGGATACGCGCAGCTGTTCCCCCTGGATCGCGCGGTCCGTCTCGGGATCGGCCTGCGTCCCGATCTGTGCGGGCTCGGCCTCGGGCCGGAGGCGATCCTCCTGGCGGCGCGGGAAGCCCGAAGAAGGCGTCCGGACGCGGATATCGACCTGGAAGTGGAGACGTGGAACGAGCGGGCCGTGAAAGCTTACAAGAAAGCGGGCTTCGTCGTAGAAGACGAATACGGAAAACGGGCGGAGCACGGGATCGTGCGGGTTCTCTGCATGGTATGGCGGGAGCGTTCCCCGGGGCCGGATCGCGGCGCGGCGGAATAACGGGCCCGGCGGGCACATAAACCTGTAACGGAACCACAAGTTTCGGCAGCGGTGCGCTTTTGCGGTTTGGAGATTCTCCCCGATTGACAAACCTTGAAGGAGGCGGTTTCCGAATGAAGGCTTTGCACGCGATCGCCCTGATCCTCGTCATTCTCGGCGGGCTCGATTGGCTTTCCGTCGGCTTGTTCGAGTACGACGTCGTCAGCGAGATTTTCGGAGGATCGACCGAAGTCGGATCCAAAATCGTCTACATCGTCTTCGGCGCGGCGGCGTTGTGGGCACTGTCGTTCTTCCCCAAGGTCACCCGGGACAATTGACCTTGATCGGCACGGACGGCCATGTCAAGATGAGCCGGAGCCCGGGCGAAATCGGCAGCGGGCTCCGGTTTTTTCGTCGGTCTAATCGGAGGACGATTCCCCGCCGTCGTAAGCCCGGGCCGATTCGAGGTCGAGCCGGGTGATCCCGCCGGAATGCCAAGTCGTCAGCTTCAAGGTGACGCGGCGGTAGTCCAGCGAGATGAACGGGTGGTGGTTCATCCGCTCGGCGACGGCCGCCACCCGGTTCACGAACGCCACCGCGTCCGCGAACGCGGGAAACAAATATTTCTTCGTCAGCCTGCCTTCCTCGATCGACCAGCCGGGCAGCCGGCCGAGTCCTTCCGCAAGCTCCTCTTCGTTCAACAGCGGTTCCTTGCCCATGGGATCCGTACCTCCTCTCCGGCAGAGCCGGCATTCATCCTTGCCCGGGGGTTATTCCCCCCACACTGCGTACCTGACCTGCTGCAGGACGCGCACCGCGATCACGGCCGCTTGTTCGCGCGGCATCGTCATTTTGGGCAGGAATTTCCCGTCCGGCTGCGTCGTCATCCAGCCTTGTTCGACCACCGCCTGCACGGCCGAAACGGCCCCTGCGGCAACCTGCGGCAGGTCGGAAATCGGCTGTTCATGGGCCGTCTTGATGTTCAGCGCCCGAACGAGCAGCAATGCCGCCTGCTCCCGCGTCAACTGAGCGTCCGGAGCGAATACGCCGGGCGCCGTTCCGGATACGAGCCCCGCTTGGGCGGCCGCTTCGATCTCCTTCGCGTACCAAGCATCGGCCGGCACGTCCCGGAACGCGGTGCCGCCGGAGGCAGGGGGCAGCGTGCCCAGCGCGCGCACGAGCGAAACGACGAATTCGGCGCGGGTGACCGCCGCCTTCGGCTGGAAGGGAGCGTCCTTGGAGTCGCCTTCGCCCAGCAGCACGCCCGAAGCCCGCGCTTCGCGGACCCAGTCGGCCGCCCAACCGGGAATTTGGGCCTGGTCGGCATAATCCCCCGCGACGGCCGCCCGAGCGGTTGCCCGGACGACCGTTGGCGCTCGATCGGAAGAATAGCCCGACACGGTAACCCTATGAACGCCCTCAGGGAGCCCCTGCAGCACGGCGCGCCCGGCGTCGTCCGTCACCGCCGCGACGCCTGCCGCCTCGACCCGGACGCCGGCCAGCGGCTTCGCCGGCGCCAGCTTGCCGGCCGTTCGATCGCGGTACGTGACCGTTACGGTCACCGGCTCGCCCGGCTTCACCCGGGCAGGCGCCACGGAGACGGGCTCGAGGAGCCGGGTGCTCTCCCCGCCGTAGTACACGACGACCTCCTGCCCCTCTTCCAGCAGGAACGTGCCGATCCCCTCGCTCGGTTCGATCCACCCGGCGCTGCCCTTGACGGCGAAGGTCCAGCCGTCGGATCCGCCGTATTGGCCTTTCGAGATGCCCTTAATAGAAGAAATGGATTTGCCCGAGGAAGAGATCTCTTCCGTTTCATATGGAATATGGCCGGACGCCAGCAGATATTCGAGCGCTTCCAGCGCCGTGCCGCCTTCGGCCGAGCCTTGGGCGATCGGCCCCTGGTCCCCTTCCACCCGCACGGTAACGCGTTTGACGTAGGAACCGACCGTGAACGGCTGCTCACTCGTCACGTAAGACGGCAAGGCTCCGGCTTTGTAGCCGTCCACCCGCAGCGACGTTTCGCCCGCCTTGACGTCCTTCAGGAGGGCCGTCCCGTCCTTGTCCGTGACGGCGGATACGCCGCCGATCGTGACGTTCGCTCCTTCCGCGGGGGCCGTGACGGATTTCCCGGCTTTCGGGTCGTACGTTTCCTTCTCCACGGTCACGCGGATCGGCTGCCCTTCGCGGGGGGAAACCGGCTCCGTCTTCACCGAATGGATCAAGTCCGGGGATTCGCCGCCGTAGTACACCACGATCTCCGCCGCGCCGGCCGGATCGTACGCGCTCAATCCCGGCACGTCCCGCACCCATTCGCCGCTTTTCCTGACCGCATACCGCCAGCCGTCGTCCCCGCCGAAAGCGCCGTTCTCAAAGGAGCCGACCGAGGTCAGGATGACCCCGTCCTGCGGATCCCGTTTCAACGTATAGGCCACATGGTTTCGACGCAGGACCTGCACCAGGTCCTCCATGGCGGTACGTCCGTTGCCCGTGCCTTGCGCCAACCGGCCGGCCGGCCCGTAGACCGACACCTTCACCTCGCTGCCGAAGCGAAGACCGGCGTATAAGCCCGGCAAGCCGTCCTGCCAGCGGTCGACGGCCGTCAGCCCCAGCAGCGCATATAAGGAAGCGAGGCTGTCCGGTTTGCCGCCCGGCAAATGGCTGAAGCTGCCGTCCGGCAGCCGGAACCCGAACAGCCGCGACAGCGCGGAATGCCCGTTCTTGACGAAACGCGGGTCGTTCGCCGGGTCGATGTCCAGCGAGACGAGGGCGATGATCGCCTGAACGGCGGCCTCGCTCGTTTCCGGACGGCCGAACCCGCCGTTCGGAAGCTGAACGGAAGACAGCCATGCCAGCGCTTCCTCCACCGCCGGCTTGACGTCCTCCCGGTCCTTGTACGGGGCAAGCGCCGTCAGCACGATTCCCGTCAATTCGACGTCGCTCCGACCGGGGACGTGCGACCAGCCGCCGCCGTCTGCCCGCTGCTCGACCAGCCATTGGATCAATGCGTCGCGGGACCATTTGTCCTGGCTGCCGAAAACGTAACCGCCTGCATCGAGCGCCATTAGAGCGAACGCCGGGGCGTTGGGCCCCTCGGCGGCAAGGTTATCGAGGCGGGCCAGTCTCCCCAGCAGGTCGAGTCCCGCCGGTCCGGCCTTACGCGCATCTCCCCCGTTGGCGTTGATCGCAAGCGCCGCGCGCGCGTAGTCGGTCGCGAGCCTGAGGCTGCCTTCCGTCACCGTTTTGCCCGCCAGGGCAAAATACCGCTGCTGCGCCGCTTGGCCGCCGCGGGCCAGCGCGAAGGCCGCCCAGTCGGTGAACGGTTCCGCCTGGGCGATCGACGACTGCAGCGCGCGGAGCGCTTCATCGACTTGGGCCGGGGTCGGCGCGCCGGCGGGATCCGCCTCCGTCTCCCCGTCCGCCGCCAGCGTCCCCGTCCAGGCGCCGAACGAAAGCAGCAGCGCCAGCACCGCCGCCGCCCAGGCGCGCGGCCATCCGTACCGGCGGAACAGCCGCGTATCCCCGGTTGCCCGTTTCCGACTTTCCATCCGCATCCCGTCTCTCTCCCTCGATCCGCTGGACTACGGCGCGAAAAATAGGCATCCCCGGGTCCGGGGATGCCCTCGTGCGTTCGGCGTGCGATTCCGCTGCGTCGGGCGATCACCGAACTTCTCTATTTGAACTACGAAATGCCTGCTTCCGCCGTATCCAATTGTGATGCCATCTTAACATGGTCCCGATGCCTTGTCCAGAAGGCGTTCCCCCGCCTTTATCGCACCCTCGGAGCGCCAAAAATTAAGCTATCGCTCTAATGCTTTGGGCGGAACTTGTCGATAAACAGGTTAGAGTGTCGGGATGCGAGGAAACTCAGCCACGCCTACTACTTTTCTTGCTGAGGTGCACGAATGAAAAATTCTACGATTATCGGTTTGGTACTGGGCCTGGTCGCCCTCTTGGTCGGGATGGTGCTGAAGGGCGCGCCGCTCGTCGCCCTGGTCACGAACCCCGCGGCTTTCGTCATCATCATCGTCGGCACGGTGGCCTCGGTCTCCGTCGCCTTTCCCATGAGCGACCTGAAGAAAGTGCCGAAGCTGTTCAAAATCGTTTTCGTCGAACCGAAGCTGATCCCCCGCGAACAGCTGATCACGATGTTCATGGACTGGGCGACGGTCACCCGCCGCGAAGGCCTGCTGGCCTTGGAAGCGAGAGTCGAGGAGATCGAAGACGAATTCCTGAAGGTCGGCATGCGGATGATCATCGACGGCAACGACCAGGATCTGGTCCGGGACGTCCTGCTCGAAGACGTCGCGGCCACCGAAGAAAGGCATCGGGCAGGCGCCCAGATTTTCTCCCAAGCGGGCATGTACGCGCCGACGCTCGGGGTGCTCGGGGCCGTCGTCGGCCTCGTCGCCGCGCTGCAGAACCTGGACAACATGGAGAAGCTGGCCCACGCCGTCGCGGCCGCCTTTATCGCCACGCTGCTCGGTATTTTCACCGGTTACGTGTTGTGGCACCCGATCGCCAATAAGCTCAAGCGCATTTCCAAGCGGGAAGTCGACCTGAAGCTGATGATGGTGGAAGGCCTTCTTTCCATTCAATCCGGGGTATCGACGATCGCGATCCAGCAGAAGCTGATGGTCTTCCTGACTCCGACCGAACGCAGGGCGTTCAACGAGAAGGAGGAAGCCGCCGGTGAGCAAAAAGCAACGGCATGAGCATCATGAGGAGCATCCGGACGAATCCTGGCTCCTGCCCTATTCCGACTTGATGACGCTGCTGTTGGCCTTGTTCATCGTGCTATATGCAGTCAGCTCTGTGAATACGGCCAAGCTGGAAGAGCTCAGCAAGGCGTTCAAGTCCGCGTTCAGCGACGGGCTGAACATTTTCGAAGCCTCGACGATGGTGCCGACGGGCGACGTCCAAAGTCCGACCAACATGACTAAACGCCTGAACCCGAGCGGAAAATCGAAGGCCGAACTCCAGCAGGAGGAGCAGCAGAACTTGGAACAGCTGCAGCAGCAGTTGGATAAGTACATTAGGGAGAACAAGCTGGATTCCCAGCTCGATACCCAGCTCAACCAATCGGAGCTTCTGATCACGATCCGCGACAACGCCCTGTTCGCCAGCGGCAGCGCCGCCATCAAGCCGGAAGCCGGGAAGCTGGCGGAAGCCATCGGGCAAATGCTTAAACCCTACAGCGATTACAACGTGCTGGTCGCCGGCCATACGGACAACCAGCCGATCAATACGCCGGAATTCCCGTCCAACTGGGATCTCAGCTTTAAGCGGGCCGTGAATTTCATGAAGATCCTGCTTGCGACGAGCGGATTCGACCCGAAAAACTTCAGCTCCACCGCTTACGGGGAGTTCCATCCGGTCGACACGAACGATACGGCTGCCGGACGCGCCAAGAACCGCCGCGTGGAAGTCGCCATTTTGCGCAAGTTCACGACGGAAACGGCCAACCCGAACACCACGCTGCAAGTGCAGAATCCGTAAGCCAAAAATCCGTTACCGCCCAACCCGTCTCCGTCATTCGGAGACGGGTTTTCGTTCGTCCGAAGCAGCGCCCGGCTTCCCCGCTCCGACATCCCCGCTCCATTCCATCATGTTCCGCCATACGGCGAGAATATCCTGTCCGTATCGGTAGCCCGGCACCGCCCAGACGCCGTTCAGATCCTCCCAACACATCTTCTGCTCTTTATTCCGGGAAGCGATCGCCGCCAGCCAATCCAAATGCCGCTCCACCCGGCGCTCCAGCTCCGACTCCGGCCAGCCTTCGGCCGCTCTGCCCCAGATCAACTGGGCATACGGCCTCCAGGGGGGACCTTGCGGCTCCTCCGTCCACGTTTTCGTGTCCACCATGGCTTGGCAGAACGCCACGTCTCCCCGGACGCCGCGCCGGGCCCCTAGTTCCAAATAGATCCGGGCAACGCGGGGAGCGCCCGGATTGCGCCTGGACGCATAGCCGTCCATCCGTTCCGCGCCGCAGAGCGCGTTGCCGAGGATTGAGACCTTGCCGGACGGCTCCCGCTCGGGGTGCTCCCGGAATGCCAGACGGATCATCGTTTCATCCCTCCCCTTCTCAACGGTTGTCCGCCTATTCTCAGCCTATTCGGAATCCCCCGCGCATTTGACCTTCATTTCCAAGCTGTTACAATAAAAAAAACATCTATCGAAGTCTTTCGAAGAGGAGCGACCGCGTTAAGCGGATGTTTTTTCAAGTACAGAAAGTTTTTTGCGCTTTTATACCCCTTGCGAACTTAAACTTTCTGTAACGTTAAAAAAAACATCTATCGATGCACCACGAATGACTTATACCCGCGGAAAACGGAAAAATGTGCATAAGTCTGTGGACAACAAGGGGTTTATCCACAACTTTATGCACACCATGTTAACAACGAATGCATGTTCGCTGGAAGGGAAAGGGAGATTACACGTTGATCGATCACGACGAGGTTTGGATGAGGGAAGCGATCGCGCAGGCCCTTGTGGCCCGTTCCCTTGGAGAAGTGCCGATCGGCGCGGTAATCGTCCGGGACGGCGAAATCGTGGGGGCCGGCTACAATCTACGGGAAACACGGCGGGACCCGACGGCGCACGCGGAGATGATCGCCATTCGCGAAGCCAGCGAGCGGCTGGGCGCCTGGAGGCTGCTCGGATGCAGCTTGTACGTGACGCTGGAGCCGTGTCCCATGTGCGCGGGCGCCATTCTGCAATCGAGGGTGGAACGCGTGGTGTACGGGGCTTCCGACCCGAAGGCGGGCTGCGTCGGCACGTTGATGGACTTGCTGCAGGATACCCGGTTCAATCACCGGCTGCCTTGGCGTTCAGGAGTGCTTCAGGAAGAGTGCGCTTCCCTGCTCACCGACTTCTTCCGCGGACTGCGAAGACAGGAGCGGTCCTGACACCCGCTCCCCTCTCCGACGCTCCTCGGCTTCTTCCCTGCGGAGCCGCTGAAGCTGCACGATCAACCGATCCGCTTCCTCGCTGACGGCTACGATTTCCGGATCGGTCAGATTGCCCAGATCGTCAGCCATTTCGCAAAGTCGACGCTGAAGCAATTGAAGGCGATGGATAAGCTGCGGGGTATCCATACGAGCTTCTGACCGCTCCTTTCCTTATTTTTTTCGCCATTACGCGCTAGATTTTTCCTATTGCTCTCATTATAGGACAAATTCATTCACGAGATTGTAGAACGCTGTCGATGAAATGGCGCAAATTTCAATTATTTTCCGACAAAACCAGGTCTTTGGTCATACTCTCCCGAACATGAACGCGAGAGGAACGGCTGGAATGGGAAGGGTGAAGCCGTATGGGGACTAGGATTTTGCTGGTCGAAGATGACGAAGCCTTGTTCCGGGGAATCCAATTCACGTTGCAGCAGGAGGGCTTCGAGCCGTGGGGCGCGCGTACCTTAGAGGAGGCCCGCGAAGCGTTCCGCAGCAGGCCTTTCGAACTGATCCTGCTGGATGTGCAGCTGCCCGACGGAAACGGCTTCGAATGGTGCGCGGAGATTCGCCGGTCTTCCGACGTTCCGATCATCTTCCTGACGGCCAGCGATCAGGAAATCGACATCGTCCGGGGGCTCGACCTGGGCGGAGACGATTACATAACGAAGCCTTTCCGGGTGCGGGAGTTTCTGTCCCGCGTGCATGCCGTCTTGAGAAGGCGCCGTCCGGCGATCGGGAAAGAAGGACGGATGGAGATCGCGGGCAGCCTGGTCCATTACCCGGGGGAAATGCGGGTCGAGAAGGAAGGACGGGACCTTGCGCTGAGCTTGACCGAGTATCGGCTGCTGGCCCTGTTTCTGGCCCACCCCCGCGCGGTGCTTTCCCGGGACCAGATCATCCGGCACGTCTGGCCGGACGGCGCCGAAATCCTGGACGACAATACGGTGGCGGTCAACATTCGCCGATTGAGGGAGAAAATCGAGGACGATCCCCAAGTACCGCGGCTGATTACCACCATACGAGGAGCCGGATACCGATGGAACGGATAGCGTATGCCACGGAAGAGATGGCGCGGCTCTGGCGCAACCCCTCCGTCCGGAGATTGGCCACGCTGCTGTTCGCGGTTTGCGCGGCCGCGGTTCTTCTGGTTTGGGGGTATATCGGGTACACGTCCGATCGTCTGCGCCAGGATTGGCTGGCCCAACAAGCGGCCATCCTGGGCCGGTTAGCCGCCGAGTCGCCCGAAGAGGCCCCGCGGCTGGCGCGCCTGTTGGCGCATCCGGAGCGGCTGAGCCCCGAAGAGCTTGCGCAAGGACGCGAGCTCGCGGCGCAATACGGACTGACCGAGGAGCTCGAGGCGAGCCTTACTCCAATCGTAGGGAAAAACCGGCTGCGAAACGGCCTGCTGCTCAGCGGGGGCGTGCTCGTCGTGTTCGGCATCCTGGCCTTATTGCTGCTCCGGGAGTACCGGCGGGAACTGACGACGGTTCGGAAGCTGGCCCTGTCGCTCGAGAACGCGGTCAAGCATAACGTTCCGATGAAGTTCCGGCTTTACGGAGAAGGCGAGATCGGTCTGTTGGCGAATCAAGCGCAAGAGCTCGCCATCCGGCTGCAGCAGACGATCGGGCAGCTCCGCCGGGACAAGCTGTTCCTGAAAGATACCGTTGCCGAAATCTCCCATCAGCTCAAAACGCCGCTCTCTTCCCTGGCCGTCTATACCGATTTGCTGCTGGAAGGCGCCGTAGAGCCGGCGACCGCCCGGGAGTTCCTGGAGACGTGCCGCCGCCAGCTGGACCGCATGGAGTGGCTCATCCAGTCGCTGCTCAAAATCGCCCGCCTGGAAGCCGATGCGCTCCCGCTTCAGCTTCGTCCCGCCCCGCTCGGCGAGACGATCGAACAAGCGTTGGACGCGATCCGGAGGCTGGCCGAGGAACGGGGTGTGCGAATCGTTCTGGACGAATCCGCCGCCGAGCCGGTATCCGTTCCCCATGACCCGCGATGGCTCGCGGAGGCGATCGCGAACTTGCTCAAAAACGCCGTCGAGCACAGCCCGGCCGGCAGCGGCAGCCCCGTCCGGATCCGTCTGGAACGAACGCCCGTCTTCCTGCGGCTGCACGTGGAGGATTCGGGTCCCGGCATCGATCCGAAGCACTTGCCCCACGTTTTCAAGAAGTTCTTCCGGGCTTCCCGCAGCGGGAGCGGCGTCGGCCTCGGCCTCCCGCTGGCCAAAACGATCGCCGAAAGGCACGGCGGCATGCTGACCGCTTCCCTTCCCGAGGGCGGCGGCACCCGTTTCTCCCTCACGCTGCCCCTGCATCCCCTTCCTTCCCCGGGTTCCGACGAAACTTACGAATCTGTAAGCCCCGACAAGGGGGAACTGTAAGGTTGCCGCGGTATAGTAGACCGTAGAATGCCGAAGCGCGGTCTGAGCAACGCTTATTAGCCGCCTTCGCCCAATTGGAGAGAGGGGTATCGTGAAACCATGGACGTCATCCAAGCGGAAAACCTCTGCAAAGTCTACGGCGCCGGCAGCACGCAGGTCGAAGCGCTCAAGGACGTGTCTTTCTCGGTCCAGCAAGGAGAATTCGTCGCCGTCGTAGGCGCGAGCGGCTCGGGCAAAAGCACCTTGCTGCACCTGCTCGGCGGCCTCGATCGGCCGTCATCGGGCAAAGTCCGGATTGACGGGGAAGATTTGTACGGGCTCAAGGAAAAAGAAAGAGCCGTATTCCGCCGGCGCAAAATCGGGTTCATCTTCCAATCTTACAACCTGATTCCCGTGCTCAGCGTGGAAGAAAATATCCAATTGCCGCTTCTGCTCGATCACCGCCAGCCCGACAAGGCGTATATCGCCGATCTGATCCGCACGCTCGGGCTGGATCAGCGGCGCGCCCATCTGCCTTCCGAGTTGTCCGGCGGCCAGCAGCAGCGCGTGGCGATCGGCCGGGCGCTCGCTTACCGGCCCGCCATCGTGCTTGCCGACGAGCCTACCGGCAACCTGGACTCCGCGAATGGCCGCGAAGTCATCGAGCTGCTGAAGCTGGCCGTGCGCCAGTTCCACCAGACCGTGATCGTCATCTCCCACGACATGAACGTGGCGGCGGAAGCCGATCGGATCCTCCGCATGCAGGACGGGCGGCTGATCGAGGATTCCCGGGGAGGGGTCCGGGCATGAAGGGTTATGCCGTGCTTTCGGGGCGCTATTTGAAGCAGCAGCGCCGGCGCACCGCGCTGACGGTCGTCGGCATCGTGCTGTCCGTCGCGCTGATCAGCGCGTTGCTGACGATGGGCCAAGCGCTCAAGGACAACACGCTGGCCAAGGAAATTCGCGAGAACGGTTCCTTTCACTTCGCGTATACCCAGCCCGATCCGGGATTATACGACCGTTTGAAGGGAAACGCGCTGATCGGCAAGGTGGGCCGGCTGCGCTCCGGAGCGGAGACGCCCGTCGGGGAAACGTATAAGCTGTTCGTGGAGCAGGCCGACGAAGATGCTTTCGCGCTGCTGCCGATCCACCTGAATACAGGCCGCCTCCCTCAGTCCCCGGACGAAGTCGTGATCGAAGAATGGATAGCCGAACGGCTTCCGGGCCATCCGAAGCTCTCGGACACCGTCACGCTGAACGGCCCGGACGGCCGGCCGTTCGGTTACCGTCTGGTCGGGATTCTGGAGAACGGAGTGTCAACCCAGATGCAACGAACTTCCAGGGCGTTCACCTTGCTGACGGAGCCGGCGGCATCTCCGTCCGCCGGGCAATCCGACCAGCTGTTCGCCGCATTCCGGGACGGGGTCGACATCAGCAGCCATTTACCGGAGTTCGAAAAGCTGGACCGCCCGTTTGCCACCAACCAGAACGTGCTCGCGCTCATGGGAGAATCCGCCGACCGCAATTTGAACCAAGTGCTCACGATCATTTTCGGCACGCTGGTCGGCTTGGTCGTAATCTCGACGGTCGCGGTCATTTATAACGCCTTCCATATTTCGGTCCTGGAGCGAATCCGCCAGTTCGGGCTGCTCCGCACGATCGGGGCCACGCCCCGGCAAATCCGCCATCTCGTCTTCCGGGAAGCCTCCACGCTTGCCCTCATCGGCATTCCGCTTGGCTTGGCCGTCGGCTGGGGAGGGTTGTGGCTCGTCCTCTGGTTGATGATCCAGAGCGGATTTCAAATTCTGCAAATGGAGTCTTTCCATCTGACGTTCCACTGGTGGATCATGGGCCTCAGCGTCGGCGTCGGCATCGCCGCCGTATTTGCGGCGGCCTGGCTTCCCGCCCGGAAAGCGGCGAAGGTCTCTCCCGTGGAAGCCGTCAAGGGAGCCGGCAGCATCGTCCGCGAATCGTACCGCCGGGCGAGGCTGCCTTCCCCGCTCCGCCTGCTGGGCGTCGAGGGCCGGATGGCTTCGAGCAATATTCGGAGGAACCGGACGAAGTTCCGGATTACGACGTTCTCGATTATCGTCAGCGTCATGCTGTTCATCGTGTTCCACTATTTTACCCAGGAAACGTTCAAAATGACGGTGGATCAGACGGAAAACACCAAGATCGCGTTCGAGCTGACCCGTTACGTGACCTTGACGGCAGGGGAGACGGATCAGAACGGAGCAGACGCGGGGGTGCCGGATATCGTGGACGCCAAACAGAGGGAACGAATCGCCGGCCTGGCCGGCGTAGAAGGCGTCTACGGGCGTTATGATCTGCCGTCGCCGTCCGCGATCGTTCCCGACAAGCTGCTGAACCCTGAATTCACGCGCGTCAGCCGGCTCCAATTCCCGCAAGTCAGCGGAGACGGCAAAGCGCAAAGCTCCGAGGTCCCGGTGAATCTGCAATTATATGACGACGGCATGTTCGCGAAGGCAGCCCGTTTCCTCGATTCCGGCACGGTGGATCCGGAGAAGCTGGAAGCCGAAGGCGGCGTGCTGCTCATTCAGACCGTCAAGCCTTATAACGAGGACGCCGGCAAGAAAGAGATTCTGCCGCTGTCCCGGTACAAAACGGGTGACGTGCTGACCTTGTATTTCGGCGATCAGCCGGGGAACGCAAAGACGGTTCGGCAAGTGAAAATCGCCGGCATCTTGTCCCAATCCCCGTTCGATTCGGCTTACCAGCCGAGCGCGCTGACGGTGATCGGCACGAAAAGCACGGTCGCCGGGCTGCTCGAAGCCGCTCCCGCCGATATGCGTCCTTTCGGCACGGCCATGATGGGCTTGTCCGTCGCCCTGAAAGACGGCGCGGATTCCGAGCCCGTACGCGAGGCGCTGGAGAAAATCGCGGCCGACATTCCCGGCGGGCAATTGGTCAATATCGTGGACCGGCAAAAGCAAGAGCGTCAGTTCGCGCTCCAGATGCAAATTTTCGTCTACGGCTTCCTGATCGTCATCGGGTTGATCGGCAGCCTGAATATCATGAACACGGTGCAAACGAACCTGCTGCTGCGCCGGCGCGAAATCGGGCTGCTGCAAGCGGTGGGCATGACGATGGGACAGATCCGCAAAATGGCCTCCGCGGAAGGGATCTGGTTCGGGGTCATCGGCAGCTTTTGGGGGCTGCTGCTCGGAGGAGCGCTCAGCTATTTCCTGTTCAAGGAGCTCTCCGGCATCCAGGGGATGCCGTTCGAATTCCCGTGGGGCGGGGCGCTTATCGCATGCGTCTTCGCCCTGGGGGTCGGCCTGCTCTCCGTTCAAGGCCCGCTGCGCAAGATGGCCCGGTCCAATCTGATCGAGGAGCTGCGCGAGGACACCTAGCCACAATCGCATATAAAGAAGGCCGAATCCGGCCTTCTTTTTTCGTTGCCGGCAGGCTATGATGACAGTAATTTCATGTTCTTGGGAGAGGATGGCAAACGATGTCCTATTTATCCGTCAGTACCTGGAGCCTGCATCGGCTGCTCGGCCCGCTTCGGTGGACCGGGTGGGATGAAGAGCGCCGGACCCACGTCACGCACGTGCAGCCCGAACCGGAAGTCTTCTCCTTGCTGGAACTGCCGCGGGAGTTGGCCAAACGGGGGTATGCGGCCGCCGAGATTTGCCACTTCCATTTTCCGTCTACGGATCCGGAATATTCGGCATCCCTCCGGCGCGCGTTCGAACAGGCGGGCGTCGCTTTCGATACGCTGCTGCTCGATTACGGCGATTTGACGTCGCAGGACCCGGACCGTCTCGAGGCCGATCTGGAAATGATCCGCAAGTGGATTGTGATCGCCTCCGAGGCGGGCGCGAAACGGATCCGCGTAATCGCCGGGCAAGCGCCGCACACGGACGAAGAAGCGATCCGCCGGTCTGCCGGGCGGCTGGTCGAGCTCGCGGAATACGCGTCGCGCTTCGGGGTGAGCGTCGTGTCCGAAAATTTTCAGGCGCTAACGAAAACGGGCGGCAGCTGCGCGAAGCTGCTCGGCTTGACGGGGGACGCCATCGGCTTTATTACCGACTTCGGCAATTTCGAAGCGCCTTCCAAGTACGAGGAATTCCGGGCGATCTTGCCCCGCAGCCTCTCCGTCCACGCGAAAGCCTCCTATGACGAGAACGGATTTCCCGACGAAACGGAGTTCCGCCGGTGCCTGGAGGCGATGAAACAGTCGCGCTACGACGGCGCGGTCGTCCTCATCTATGACGGTCCCGGGGACATGTGGGAAGGACTCGAGAGAATCCGCGGCATCGTGAGCGATTATCTGTAGAAGCGAAGGGGCAGCGCTTTCCAGCGAGAGGCGAGGCGGCCCTGCAGCGGAGGCGGGATTATCCCTTGGGAGGCGCGCTGGTTTCGCGGACGACCAGCTCGGTCGGAACGATAACCGACGGCGCCGGGGCATTCTCCTCCCGAATCATTTCGTCCAACAATTCGATGGACCGGCGGCCGATGGTCCGCGTGTCTTGCCGAACGGTAGTCAGCGCCGGCCGTACGTTGCAGGCGATCTCCAAGTCGTCGAACCCGATAACGGAAATATCCCCCGGCACGGACAAGCCGGCCTCCCGGATCGCGTCCATCGCCCCGATCGCTCCGTAGTCGGAGCAGCAGACGACCGCCGTCGGCAAGGGATCCGCGGCCAGCAGCGATTTCATGGCCTGATAGCCGCTTTCCCTGGTGAAATCGCCGTAGGCGACGAGACTCTCCCGATAAGCAAGACCGGCCTCCCGGATCCCCTCCCGGTAGCCTTCCATCCGCAAACGTCCGACGTAGGTGCCCGGCAAGTCCGAGATCAGGGCGATCCGCCGGTGCCCGGCCGCCGCCAAATGCTCCACCGCGCCGCGGGTTCCCGCCCGGTTGTCGGAGCTGATATACCCGGCTCTCGGACCGGTTGCGTCCAAATCGATGAAAACGGTGGGAATTCGCGAATCGATCAGTTCGCCGAAATCCAGCTCGTCCCGCTGGACGCCGAACGCGATCACGCCTTCCACGTTGCGGCTCTGGCAATGCCGGACGAAGCTGTATTCCGGGTTGTGGTAGGACAGCTGCGCCAAGTAGATCAGATCGTAACCTTTGGTCCGGAGCCCTTCCTCCATGCCCGCCAGCACGTGGCTGAAGAACGGATTCGTAAGTCCCGTCGTAAGGAACACGCCGAGCGTCATCGAGCGCTGGCCGACCAGCGACCGAGCCGCGGCGTTGGGCCGGTAGCCCGTCTCGCTCACGATCTGGAGCACTTTCTCCTTCGTTTTCGGATTGACCGTCGTATAGCCGTTCAGAACCTTGGACACCGTCGCCACCGACACGCCGGCCGCTTTGGCTACATCCCGGATGTTGGTCGCCAATTTCCCCAATCCCCATTTCTTATGGCTTTTCTCCGAGCCGAATTTCTGGTACAATGAATACCGCGTCGCGCGCCCGTAGCTCAGCTGGATAGAGCGACAGTTTCCTAAACTGTGCGTCGCGGGTTCGAATCCCGCCGTGGCGCGCCATACCTTTCTTGTAAAAAAGAGCCCTCCTGCAGATTTTATCATGCGGAGGGCGTTTTTGTTAGCTTTTAACCATTGCCTCAGTGAGAGAGCACTTTGGACAGGAAGCTCCGCGTCCGTTCATGCTGGGGCGCACCGAACAACTCGTCCGGCTTGCCCTGCTCTACGATGCGGCCTTCGTCCATGAACAAGATGCGGTCTCCCACCTCGCGGGCGAACCCCATCTCGTGGGTTACCACGACCATCGTCATGCCTTCCTGGGCGAGCGTCTTCATGACCGCCAACACCTCGCCGACCATCTCCGGATCCAGCGCGGAAGTCGGCTCGTCGAACAGCATGATTTTCGGCTCCATCGCCAAAGCCCGGGCGATCGCCACCCGCTGCGCTTGGCCGCCCGAGAGCGAGGTCGGATAGGCGTTCGCCTTCGCCTCCAGCCCGACCTTGCCGAGAAGCTCCAACGCCTTGCCGCGGGCCTGTTCCGGGGACTTCCCCAACACTCGGATGGGCGCCAGCGTTATATTGTCCACAACCTTCATATGCGGGAATAGATTAAATTGTTGGAACACCATGCCCATCTCGGCCCGGATTTTCGGGATATCGGTCCGCTTGTCCAGGAGCTGGACGTTCTCGACCCAGATTTCCCCGTGCTCCGGCTTCTCCAGTAGGTTCAGGCATCGCAGGAAGGTGGACTTGCCGGAGCCGGACGGCCCGATGACGACCACGACTTCCTGGGGCATGATGTCCACATCCACCTGGTGCAGCACCGTATGGGAACCGTACGACTTGGATAGCCCGCGTACCCGGATCATCGGATTCATGGCGTCACATTTTCCTTTCTATATAGGCCAACAGTTTGTTGAGCGAGTAAGTCAGGATGAAGTAGATGACCGCTGCGGTTACGTAGGGCTCCCAGAACCGGGCATACTGAGTCACCATGACCTTGCCCCAATACATTAGTTCAGGCGCGGCAATCACCGATACGAGGGAGGAATCCTTGATCAGGACAATAAACTCGTTCCCGAACGCCGGAATCATCCGCTTGATGGCTTGGGGCAAAACCACGTGCCGCATTGCTTGGAAATGGGTCATGCCCAGCGAATACGAAGCTTCCCTCTGTCCCTTGTCCACGGACTGAATCCCCGCGCGGTATATTTCGGCCGTGTAGGCAGCCGAATTCAACGATAATGCCGCGATCGCGGCAGTGATCACGTCCGTTCTTCCCAAGAACACGGGGATGACGGCGAAATGCACGAGGTACACCTGAACGAGCAAGGGGGTGCCGCGAAAGAAATTGATGTACGCCGCCGTAGGCCAGCTGAAATAGGTTCTATGGGACATCCTGCCCAGACCGATGACTAAGCCGAGGATCGACCCGATGACGATTGCCGCCAAGGAGATGCCGATCGTCATCAGCGTTCCTTTCAGGAACAAAGGCAAATATTCGATGATAATATCGAACCTGAAGTCCATTGCGGGTCTCCTTCAACCTTGAATGGCGGCAAAAAGCATGCGCACCCTTCCGGCCGCGCATGCTCCTCCGCAAATCCTTATTTCGCGTTCAGGACGTTCTCGACGTTCGGCTCTTCGCCGATCCACTTTTTGTAGATTTCCTTGTACATGCCGTTCTCCAGCACTTTCTTGATGGCCGGATCCAGCTTCGACTTCAGTTCGCTGCCCTTCGGAAGCAGAATGCCGTAATATTCGGACGGGAAGTTCGCCTCGTCCTTCACGCCTTCGAAATCTTTGTCCGGGTGCTGCTTCAAGTATTCCCCAACGATCGCGATATCAGCCACGACCGCGTCGACTCCGTTCTTCTCCAGTTCGGTGAAAGCCAGCGTATTCGATTCGAAGCGCTTGAGGTTGGTGTTGTCCTTGCCCATGATTTCGCTCATGATGATATCCGCCGTCGTACCGTTCTGTACCGCCACTTTCTTGTCCTTGATGTCCAGGGCGGATTTATATCCGCTGCCTTTCTTGGACATGATCATGTTGGTGGATTCGAAGTAAGGGATGGAATAATCGTACGTCTGTTTGCGCTCGTCCGTGATGGAGACGGAGGAAATACCGCCGTCGTATTCGGTGCCCTGCTTGACGCTTTCCAGCATCGCATCCCAGCCGGTGTTCACCAGCTTGTAATCCAGCCCCGCTTCTTTCATGACGGCGTCCAGGAAGTCGGCGTCGAATCCGACGACCTTATCCTTGTCCATCAGTTCCATCGGCGAGTACGCCGCGTCCGTCGCGAATTTATATACTTTCCCGCCGGCTCCTTCTTCCTTCTTGCCGCACGCGGTCAGCGCCGCGACCAGAAGGACGGCCAGCACGAGATAACCCCATTTTCTCATTCTGTCTAGCCTCCCATGAGTTTTCGTCGGATCAATTCTAGCAGGATTCCGTTCAACTGACAATGAAAATCGTAAGGATAAACCTTTGGGAATGTTCTACAAGAGTTCGAGAGCGATTCGGAGCTGCCGAAAATTTCCTGCAAATTTCCTCGCCCATGCCCTTTCCTTTTGCTGATGCCCATGCTATAATGTAATTCGTTCGCCGGAAACGGCGGCATCGAGACGTGGCTCAGCTTGGTAGAGCGCTTGGTTCGGGACCAAGAGGTCGCAGGTTCAAATCCTGTCGTCTCGACCATACATAACATCCCGAAAACCTTGAGCGATCAAGGTTTTTTCTGTATTCGGAGGCGGCGATGGCAATGGAAGAGGTATATTCGATTTTCGGAATTTTGCTGGCCCTGACGGTCGGCGTCGTGAGCCCGGGTCCGAGCTTCGTCTTCATCGCCCAACGCTCCATATCGGTTTCCCGTTCGGACGGATTGGCGGCAGCCATCGGAATGGGGATCGGAGGGGTCGCGTTCGCGGTACTGGGTTTGCTCGGCCTTCACACGATCCTCACGGCGGTTCCTTGGGTTTACGCGATTCTGAAAATCGCCGGAGGGCTTTATCTGCTCTATATTGCCTATCAAGTGTGGAGAGGTTCCTCCCAGCCCCTGCACATTCGGGAGTCGAATCCAGCGGGCGATTCGAGACGGAGAAGCTCCCTGCTGCTTGGCTTGACCACCCAACTCAGCAACCCGAAGACCGCCATCGTATACGGCAGCATCTTCGCGGCGATGCTTCCCGAGCACATCACGTTCAAATACGACGCGCTGATCCTGCCGCTCGTCTTTCTCGTCGAAGCCGGCTGGTACGCGATCGTAGCGGTGGCCCTTTCCTCCGCGGCCCCGCGGAAAGCCTACGCCCGCTGCAAACGGTGGATCGACCGGACCGCCGCCGGCGTGATGAGTCTTCTCGGCATTAAACTTATCTCTTCTTAAACAGAAACGAACGCAAATAAAAAGAGCGCTCCGTTATGCCAACGGAGCGCTCTTTTTTTGCTCTTGCTTACAGTCCCGCGCCGAACGCGCCGCCCATCTGCTGCTCGAATTGCTCGAGCGTGATGATCTCCTTCGGTCCGTCCGGATACTCCAGCTTGACGTCCTTGTTGATGTCCGCCATCTGGGATACGACCTTGAACGCGATGGAGCCTTCCTGGCCGTCCGTCGTTCCGGCGATCTTCGCGTGCACGTCGCTGTAAACCGGATATTCTTTGGCGTCGATCCCGATGTTGGCGACGACGTCGAGCGTCTTCACGTTCTGTTTGAAATCGGCCAATCCTTTGGAGATGTCGTCCTTGCCCGTACCCTTCAGGTCCTTCTTGGCCTGATCCAGGTCCTCTTGCTTCAGGCCCAACATATCGCGATACTCGGCGTTGGAGGACAGCAGGTCGAGGATTTCGGGCGCGATTTTCTCTACGACCGTATTGATGAAAGGTTCCACCTGGTCCTTGCCGACTTTGAACTGAATCACTTGCTTCACGTCTGCGTCTTCCGGTAGCCCGGCGTCCTTTGCTTTCACTTCCGAAAGGTATTGCTTTTCGTCTACGTTCTTGAAAATGATGCCCAAGATGTCATTCGCGAATTTCTGGGATTTGGCGGGATCGATGGAAGGCATCGGCTGACCCGACTGTTCCGCGAGCTGCTTCAAATCCAGCTCCAGGAACTTGTTAACCATATCCTCCGGCAGAGGGAAGAAAGGAATGTTCGGGATTCTCACCCACATTTTTTCCTT
The DNA here is from genome assembly GCF_029360585.1 of Cohnella caldifontis. Classification (GTDB taxonomy): domain Bacteria; phylum Bacillota; class Bacilli; order Paenibacillales; family Paenibacillaceae; genus Cohnella; species Cohnella caldifontis. The sequence continues at coordinate 63,085 of NZ_JAQZSJ010000023.1, forward strand.
CTCCATCACGATCGGAATATTGAAGTTGACGGCCATATCGCCTTTCAGCGCCAACGACAAAGTCATCTCCAAGTGCATCGGGTCCGCCCGGTAAGCGCCGGTCCAGGAAAGGTCCGCGTTCTTTACGGCATTCAGTACCGCTCCCGTGCTGGCGGCATCGTCTCCGGTGGCGGGAATGGACAAATCCTCGATTTTCATGCTGCCTTTGAAGCTGTACGACTTGATTTCCGAAGATTTGCTCATCGAAGCCTTCAAGGCTTCCTGCGGCGACTTGCTGTCGCTGTTGCAGCCTGCGAGAATGAGCGCGCTTATTAGGATCAGGCTGACCAGCGACAACCATACTTTCGATTTGATCAAAAAGTAAAACTCCCCTCATGAATCGTGTTCTTCCGTGAACATCGTTCATTGTATCTTACTTCGGGGGGGTTCGGGTAGCCCTTTTCGACCTAAAAATAGAGTAAAAACGCGGCAACAGACTGGATTTCCATCTAATGGATATCTTTCTTTTTGAACCTGCCGCCCCGTACGTCGTGGATATTGCCGACCGCCAGGAAAGCTTGCGGATCCAGCTCGGCGACGATCGATTTGAGCTTCGCTTCCTCCAGACGCGTGATGACGACGAAAATCACTTTCTTGTCGTCCCCCGTGTATCCGCCTTCCCCGTTCAAGTAGGTAACGCCTCGGCCGAGCCGATCCACGATGGCGTTGCCGACTTCCCGGTAGTTGTCGCTGATGATCCAGACCGATTTCGATTCGTCGAAACCTTCGATCGTCAGATCGATGACTTTAAACGCGATGTAATAGGCGATCATGGAGAACAAGGCGCGGTCCAGCGTATAGACGAAGCCGGCGCTGCCCAGGATGAATACGTTGAAGAACATGACGATCTGGCCGACGGAAAACGGGGTTTTGCGGTTGAGGATGATCGCCACGATCTCGGTTCCGTCCAGCGAACCGCCGGCCCGAATGACGATCCCCGTGCCGACGCCCAGCATGATGCCGCCGAACACGGCCGCCAGGAACGTATCGTCGGTAAACGGCTGCCAGCTGTGGAGCAACGCAGTCGTGACGGAAAGGGTAAAGACGCCCAAAAGGGTAGATAAAGCGAAGGTTTTCCCGATGATCTTGTAGCCGATGAGGAGAAACGGCAGGTTCAACAGGAACAGGAAAACGCCGATCGGAACGCCGGACAAATAGGAGGACATGATGGAAATGCCGGTAATGCCGCCGTCGATAATCGAGTTGTTGACCAAGAAGGTCTCCAGCGCGAAACCTACGAGAATCGCGCCCAGCATGATGAAACAGATACGCCTGACGAGCTCTAGCGGCTTCAGCCGGCTGTGCTTGACGACGTTTTGCGGGCTTGTTGGCGGAGATCCTTTGATTGCGGTCATAGAAAGCCCCCTTTGTTCGCTTTTTTTCTATTATACCAATCCTGATGATACTGTGTCGCGCTGCGCACAATAAAAACGAAAAAAAACCCGGCTTCGCCGGGTCCGTACGAGTTGGAATATGTCAGCCTTCCCCGTTGTTGTGGCGGGAGTGGTTGCGGTTTTTGACTTGCTTCGAACCGGACATCGGTTCGCTCGGCGTCCGGCTGTGGTCGTTACGCTCGCGCCCGGTTTGTCCCGGCTGCGCGACGGGCTGGGTTTTGGGCTTCATGCTGCCGTTCCTCCTTGGAGCCGATCAGGATTTGAAATGCTGCCGGTCAACGGGATCGTCGTGATTGATGGCGTCCTTATGGCGCCGATCGTTCGATTTCTGGCCAAGCTGCTGGGCGTGATGGGCGTTTACCGGATCCTGAGCCAAATCTTCCGCTACGTTGCTTAAGTTTTTGTCGGGCATTCCGTTCGCGTCTGCCATGTTTCCGCCCCTTCCTTAATCCGCGTGCGTGACCTCGTGGAGCGCCTGCGCGCACTCGTGCAGGTGACGGCGGTAATCGTGAATGAGCGCCTGCATGACGTCATTGCGTTCGTCTACCGTCTGTCCGTCTCGTTCCGCATCCACCAGATCGATCGAGATTTCCCTGCTGTCCAAATATTTCACGAGGAAGTCGAACTCCATCATTTGACGTCCGGCGGTTTGGATATGGACGCGAAGCGCCTTCGGATCGGCTTCGTCCGGCAAGACCTTGGCCTCGTCACCGCCATGCAGCCGTTCCGGAAGCACTTGCTGCCAGGCTTCGGCCAGCTGGGCCGGGGGAACGGTCAGTTGATCATCGGTCGACATGTCAGCACCTCCGCTCCGTTAGGTTGGCCCGGGGGAAATGACTTCATGCAAGCCGGAGAAGCAAGGTAACATCGTTATTCCGGCTGATTGACGGTGGCGGTTCCGATCGTATAGGGAGTCGATACGCCTTCGTACATCAAGTGCATCGACATGCCGGCGGCCGCGTGCGTCAAGTTGTGGCAATGATCCATCCAAATCCCGGGATTGTCGGCCCGGAAGGCGATCTCGTAAGTATCCCCCGGAAGGACATCGAGCGTATCCGTCCACCATGGGCTTCCGTCCGACGGCTCGCCGTTTCGCGACAAGACCAGCGCGTGATGGCCATGCAGGTGCATCGGGTGATCGACGGCGCTTCGGTTGACGATGGTAACCTTGATCAACTCCCCTTCCTTTACCATGAACATTGGGGTATCGGGAAATAAACGGCCGTTGATCGTATAGACGAAGTCGAATTGGCCGTCGTAGAAGCCCAGGTTGTTGTCCAAAATCATCCGAAAGGATCGGTCGAACGCGCTGTCCGCATGAAAAGGCGTCGACGCCGGCTTTCCGTAATGAAGCGGATCGAAGACGGAGGCGGGCGGAGAAAGGGTTGGAACGTCTCCGGTGCCGTCCGGGCTCATCAGCAAGCCGACTTCCGTGCTTCCGCCTACGCTGAGGAAGACCGGCCGGTCCGGCATCGTAAACGTGACGTCGTACCGTCCGCCCGTCGTCAACTGCAGCTCGGCGTTCCGGAGCTCCTGCGGCTCGTTCAGCTCGGTTCCGTCGATAGCCGCTACGCGGAAAGGCGTTCCCGCAAGCCGGTAACGCTGCCGGACCCAGTTATCCGTGTTGAGCAGCCGGAGCCGGACCGGAGTGCCGGGCTTGACCGTCTCCCGCCGCACGCCGCTGTCGGTCCCGATGGCGAACCCGGAGGACCCCGACCATAAGTGGCTGAGGACGACGATATCCCGAACCGACGGATCAGTCGGCCCACTCTGTGCCGGTTCCACGATGAGCGCGCCGAACAGCCCCTTGGATACGGCCTCTTGGGAATCCTGATGGGAATGGTACCAGAACGTTCCGGTCTGCTCGGCGCGGAAACGGTACGTATGGGTCTGCCCTGGCATAACCGCGTCTTGCGTCGCCCCGGCAACCCCGTCCTCGGCGTTCGGCACGTCAAGTCCATGCCAGTGAAGGGTGACGCCTGCTTCGATATCTTTGTTCGCCAGCGTCACTTCCACGAGTTCTCCTTGCTTGAGTCGCAGCTCCGGACCGGGAACTTCCCCGTTAAACGTCCAGGCCTCGATTTCCTTCCCGGAGGCGAGCCTCACCGTCTTGCGTTCGGCCGTCAGCGTGATTCGGCGGTCCGGCTTCTCCTCCCGCGGACCCGTCATCATGGCGACCGAGACGGCTCGGGACGTATCATGGGACAGCACGGTTCCTCCCCCAAAATCCATCGGACCGGACGCCATATCGAGCCGATCCGGCAGCCGGCTGGCGGACGCGCCGGAAGCAACCGCCGCCAACATAACCGCGAAGCCGAGAGCTAACGCGCCAAGTTTGCCCAACGTCCTTCGCCGCGTACGGCCGGCGAATGGCGCATCCGGACGCGACACGCGCTGCCAGCGGCGGTCATGGAGCATCCACATGCCGACGATCGCCAGCACGCATACGAAGAGCGGCGACGCGGCGTCCAGCGGCTGAAGCGGAAACGGCGCCGCCAGCACGAAATACAATGCGGTGGCGGCACCCACCGCGGCGGCTTGAAACGGCACGACGACTCCCGGCGCGGAAAGCTTCCCCCGTATACCGGCATCCGGCGCGCCGCTTTCGGGCGGCAGGATTCGCATAACGCGCCGAAGGGCGGGAACCGAATAGCACCATACGGCCAGCAAAGGGACGCCGATCAACGGGGCGTTGATGAGCACCCGGTCCTCCCAGTAAACGGACGGCTTCGTCGCCGCGATGATGAAAATGCCGGCCAATACCGCAACCGCAAACACAGATGCAGTCCCCGCGATAATGAACGTACTGCGTATGCTTTGGCGCAACCGTCTTCCCGAGCCGGCATACACGAGATTCGAAGCTTTATTCCCCGCAATCCAAGCCAGCAGAACCGTAATCAGGGTGCAGCCAAGCTCTACGCCTGCCATGCTACCGTACATGATGATCCTCCCCATGAATTCGATAATCCCATGGTAACGAAACCCGGAGAAGATCAGAACGTCCTGAAGTTTGGAGTACGGCCCGACTTCGGACGGGGACCTTGCTCCGACTTCCGGCCTCGCAAAAAACCGCACGCTCTCTCGTAGAGCGTGCGGCTTAAGTTGCCCAGAACCCGCAATCATTGATATGCTCCCCTTGCAGTAGACAGTTGAAATAATGAAACTG
>NZ_JAQZSJ010000024.1 GCF_029360585.1 Cohnella caldifontis
AACTAATATCCTCTTTATATTATTTAGGGCTATAGCGTCACTTACGGCCCCTATTCTCTCCAGAACCTCAATTGTCTCCTCAATGAAATATCCAGTTGAGTTTTCTAAATATCCAAAAATACCATTCATATTAATTTCAGTATCAAAATCAATAAGTAATACGCAATCTCTAATCAATTGTGGAATACTGGAAAGAATCACTTTATCCCTAAGTACATGTGTTTCTTCTTCGTAAACACCTACACATATATGCTCTACTATTTCACTTGCTGAAAGACTAAATAAAAACTCATTATTCGGCAACAAATTCTGCACGATAAGTCGAATATTATTCATTCAAACCCTCCCTGAAATACGACAATAAAACTCTTTCGCGTGGTTTCATCTAACTCCTATTCTACGAACACTGTTCATGTTACAAGATTCCAGAATTTATATTTCGAAGACCATTCGCTTTAACCTCCAACCTGCTATTTATTACGAATTCGACAAATATCCTAATTTTTCCTCTTCCGCGCACATGCTCACAGATTCAAACTGATTTCGGCGTAGGCGATCGCCGTTTACATGAGCAAAAAAAAGAAGTGCCCCACGAAAGGGCACTTCAAGAACTTCATCCTCCAACCAACATCTCACAACCCCAACTGATGCCCCTTTTCCAGCCGCTGAATCTGCTTCTCTCCGTCCTCGGCCAGCACGCGGAATTGATCGATCGTTTCGCGCATTTTGGGCAAGGCTTCTTGTTTATAAGTGCTGATGGATTCTAGCGCGGAGAGAACGTCCGCGAAGGCTTGCTTCAAGGTGTCGACGGACAGGCTGGATTCGAAAGCCTGCTTCTGGATCGCGGCGCCTTGCTCCTTTAACATGCGGGAGGTTCCGGCGATCAATTCGTTCGTCGTTTGGTTCAGCAGTTCGATTTTCTTCAGGACGATCTTCTGATTGTACAGGGCGCTCGCGACGGTAACGGAGATTTTCAATGCCGATATCGTCACGTTCTTCGCCCGGTCCACGCCGCGAATCAGTTCCTTGTTGTTCCGGATGACGACTTCGATCGCCATGATCCCTTGCTGGTTGACGACCAGCATTTGCTGCAGGTCCATCACCCTTTGGCGCAGCGGGAACAATACTTCGTCCGTGATGAATTTGATTTTGTCCGGGTCCTCGTTACGTTGCTTCGCCGCTTCGACTTGCGCTTCGATGGAGGCGTCCATCAGCATGCCGAGCTGGATTTCCTTCTGCAGCTTCTTGGTCAAATCCCGAAGCGACTGCTGCTCGATTTCGAGCGTGGTGTTATCGTTCTTCAATGTGGTCTTCCCTTTGTCCAGGGACTCCACGATATCCGCGATGACGGCGTCTGCCTTTTGGAATTTGAGAAAATAAGCGCGCAGCGGATTGAACAGTTTGCCGAGGAACCCTGTTTTCGCGAAATCGATCATGCTGGGATCCAAATCTTTCAATTGCGTATGCAACTCGGCGAGCCCCTTGGCCACCTGCCCGCCGTCATCTCCGGTTTTGGAGAGATTGCCGACCGACACTTGGAGTAAGGCGTTCTTGTTGGACGACTGTTTCATCGTCTGCATGCCGAAGCTTTCGATGGAATTCAAGATTTCTTTCCGCTTCTCCAGCGACTCCAGATCAAGATCCATGATCGCGGCTACGTTGGAGTCGGCCAGTTCTTGCAGTTTGGCCACTTCTTCCGGAACGGGCTTCACCTCTTGCTCGATGGCTTTCTTGATTTCTTGCGGGTCTACGACTTCCATTGAAAATGACATCTTCATCCTCCTCGTTATTCTTACATTTGAACGTTAAACAGACTGCCGATTTTGTAGACCACGTCGTCGGTGTCCGCATTGATGCTCGCCGCTTCGTTGATGCTCGATATGCTCTTCAGCGCCTCGATATTGGCGTTGTAGCCGATGGTGTAGATAGGAATGCGATAGTTCTCGATCAGTCCGCGAATGTCTTGGAGCGTGTATCCCCGGTTCGTCTCGCCGTCGCTAAGCACGAAAATCAGGGGTTTGACCTGAGGGTTCTTCGCCATTTCGTCTTCCAGCATCTTGATTGCTGCGACGATCCCGTTAAACGTAGCCGTGCCTCCGCTGGCCTCCAGGCTTTCCACGGCACCGACGAACATGGACTGTTGATTGGCGTCGAATTTTCCGATGGGCAGATGAATCGTGACCTGATCCGAGTAAGAGACGAGTCCGATGCTATTGTCTTTGCCGAGATATTTTTGACCTTTGATTAACGATTCTTTTAACTTCATTAGCGGTTCGCCATCCATGCTGCCTGATACGTCGGCGACGAACACCGCCGCGATGCTTTTATCTCCGTTCTTCTTCTCTTTCCATATTTTCTGCGCGGAGATCAGCGTGCTGCCGTCAACGGGCTCCAGTTCTTGCTTGTAGTTTTCCAAATTGTTGAAGCCTTTGTCTTTCGCGGCCGTTTGGTACTTTTCCTGTTGGACGAACTCTGCGAACTTCTTGATGACGTCCAGTTTTTCTTTCGGCAGATCGCCTAACGCGTACAGAGGGCTGTCATGCCGGAATCCGAAAGGCGTGAAGACGTAATCGTTCTTCAGCTCCGCCGCGTTGATAAATGTTTGATACTCCAGAACGAACCCGTCCAGCCGGCCGGAAGTCGCCGCGTCGCGCATTTGGATCGTGGTCGAAGCGATAAAAGGAACGTTGGCTTGGAATTGCTCGAACCCTTGGACCGCTTGTTCTCCTAACGGATTCGCAGGATCGAACGTATAGAGCGCCGTAACGAGAAAGTTCAAGCCGGTTGAACTGGCGAAAGGATCCGTATAGCCCATCGAGAATTCGTTGTTCGAAATCGCCTCGGTGACGGTCTTCACGTTCACCGATCCGTACTTCTGAACCAGGGTGTCATGTTTCGACTTGGAAATGACGATGCCCGGAACGTTGCCTACAAGTCTCTTCGCGATCAGTTCCGTTTTGACGCCGCTCGCTTTGACCATTTCGCCCCAAAGTTCATTGGAAGGGGTAAACGCGTCCGGAACGTACTTTTTCGATTTGATATAATCCGTTGCGGTTCCCGATGCGATGTTGCGGATTTTCACGGATGCCGGTTTCCCGTTGACGACGATGTTGGCGTTGTTAAACGCGGTCGCCGTTTCCGTTAGCCACCCGTCCACGCCGGATCCGGATTTCTCGGTCGAGGAGAAAATTTCCACGAAATTGTCCGTCGTGTTCTCTACCGTGATCGGGAACTTGGAGATGTCCGGCAGCGTATCCGCTACGTTGACGGGATCCAGGTCGATCTGTCCTTTAATCGGATCCGCGCTTAAGGGAGCGATTTTCGCATACAGTTTGTTCAGCTTCTTCCCCGCGTCCTCGGCCGTGACCTGGTCTTTCGATTTCCCCCAGTTCGAGGTTGCGTTGACCCCGAAGTAGACCAGGGCGAACACAACGACGAGCAAAACGGCGGAAACGAAGAGAAATTTCTTATTCATCGAAACACCTCTATTGTTTATAAAGTTTGGTTTGTTTGATCAACAAATCGATTTCCTGCATGCCCGGCATATTCTCGATATCTCCCGGGCTCAGGCTGTCCAGGTTGGAGATTTCGACCAACAACTTATCCAACTTCAGCAAAATTTCCTCATTCGTGTCGACGCAGTTTTTGAGGAAAGCCAGAAAGTCGTTGTACAACGTCGCTCTTTCCTGGAGTACGTCTGGGGATAAGCGGGTTTTTCTGCGTGCCATCGCGCGTTCGAAATCTCTCTCGTCGACGACGGACAATCGGTTCAAAAGACTTCTGATGTTGAGGTAAAACAGCTTTTCAACCTCTTCCGTTACGGAAGCGAATTTCTTATGGCTCATTTCCTCGGGCGCGAACCTTTGATTCAGCACGTTAAATAAAGTTTCCTTCTTCTTGCGGATTCGTTCGATCTGCTCGAGAATTAAGGCGATGTCGTCTTCCACCCCTACGATTCTTCTGAAACGCCTAAGCGCCTCGGGATATTCGTCGTAGGACTGAGGCAATTTCGCTTGGATGTGGACCGGTTTTCTCATTAAGATCATGTTGCACCCGTAAATGACGGCAAGGGCGCTGGCGAGTAGCAAGGTGACGCCGATCGCGGTCGATAATGCGTTCTCGCCGATCGTGATTCCCACGAACCCCGGCGAGAGGATGATAATATTGAATATGGCTGCGCCAATGATCAGTGAGAGAAGCTTCATCCATTTCGCAGTCGTCAATTCATAGCCCTCCCTGGTGCCCTCACTCGTAATACGTAGATTCAGCCAAAATGGTACATTTTTCTTTGGAAAAGGCATGGCCTATTCCCTTTATTCGACAACATTGGCCAAGCCTCCTTCCGATTTCGTTCATTTCCTGAAAAGGTCGTATCATTTATTGCTGTATGTATGGAATCGGCAAACGATACCCGTCAATCATCATGCGAGATAAAATGATACAGACGCCGCCCGGATGGCGACGCCTGCATGGTTTTCCATATAGCGATCACGGTCATTTCAAACATCCACATGCTCCACTCGGCGAATCGTGAAATAGGCGACCAGGATCCCGATGACGCCGAGCGCGACGGGCACCGCGATGATGGAGCCTAACGTCGACCCGTTATTGCCGGCATTGAGCAGAACGGCGATGATGATGGACGACACGATGGTGGCCGGCACGGACTTTTTGCGCATTCCGAAGTACAGCGGGATCAGCGCCAACCCCGTGTTGGCAGCGGCATGGACGACGAGCCGCAGCGCTTGGCTCGCGACAAGTTCGTTCGTCAGCTCATCCGTAAAGATCGGCCATTGCTCGTTGTACCAATAGAAGCCAGCCGAGACCAGCACGTTCGTCAATACGATCAGAACGAACGTCACCGCGCAAACGATGAGCAATTTGGCCAACATCAGCTTTTTCCGGTTGATCGGGTACGTGAACAGGATCGTGATCGTGTTGCTGCGATACTCTTCCACCACGAACCTCGACAGCAGCACGGACGCGAAGACGACGTAGGTCGCATTGGTCAGAAACTCGATAACGGAGAATGCATTGGCATAACCCGTGAATGCCTCTTCTCCGTCCGTATTGCCGACCATCAGCACGAACCCGAAAATCGCTAGGCTGGCGATTACGAACGTATATAAGGCGCCGCGCAAACTGTGCTTTTTCAACTCCAATTTAACGAGATGCTTCACGGGCTTCGCCTCCCTGGATCAATTTCAGGAAATAGTCTTCGAGCGTATGGCTCTTCTTATTGAAGGACTCGACGGATACGCCGCCCACGATCAATGCTTTCGCGATGTCGCTTTGCGGCAATTTCCGCTCGTAGATTCGAATAAGGCCGCTGTCTTCGAGGATCCGGAAGTTGCGGATATTCAGGCCCTTCTCCAGAATGAAGGCCGCCTTCGTCAGGTCCCGGGTCGTCAGCTCCAAGTATTCGGTCTGCCTTCCGCGGATCGCTTCCATGGACACTTCTTCCACCAGCTTCCCGCCCTGGATGACGCCGATCGTGTTCGCGATCTGTTCCATCTCCCCCAAGATATGGCTGGAGATGAGCATCGTGATGCCGTACTGCGTACTCAGCATGACGAACAGGTCCCGCAGCTCGCGGATGCCGACAGGATCGAGTCCGTTGATCGGCTCATCCAGGATCAGCAGCTCCGGTTTCGTGGCGATGGCTCTCGCGATGCCCAGCCTCTGCTTCATGCCGAGCGAGAAATGTTTCACCGGCTTGCGTTCGACGTTCTTTAGATTTACCAGCTCCAACGCCTCGCGGATGGCATTGCGGTTATAGAACCCCATGTACTCGCAATGCAGCTCGAGGTTCTCCCGCGCGGTCAGTCTGTCGTAGAAGATCGGGTTTTCGATGATGCTCCCCATTCGCTTCAGCACTTCATACGAAGTCGGCGTCAACCTCTCGCCCAAAATCTCGATCTCGCCGCTCGTCGGCTTGATGAGGTTGGTCAGCATTTTCATGACCGTCGTCTTGCCCGCGCCGTTCGGACCGACGAATCCGTAAATTTCTCCCTTCCGGATGTTCATGCTAACGTTCGACACGGCTTCTTTCCCGCGGTAGCTCTTCGTCAACTGGTACGTGCGCAGAATGTGCGTCATTTTCCATCCCCTTCCTGTTCCTTGATTTCATTGTATCCGGGGATTCTCTCTCTTTTCTGTCTCGTTTCTTACGAAAATCTTACTTCGATTCCGATAACGGCAGCCGAACGTTCAGTTTCGGGAAACGCACGGTAAACGTCGTTCGTTCATACGGTTTGCTGTCCACTTGGATCCTGCCGTCCATCTGTTCCGTCAGCCGCTTGGCGATGGTCAGGCCCAGACCGCTCCCAACGGCGGCCGCGCTCCGGGAATCGTCCAGCATGTACAACCGTTCGAAAATGCGTTCCCGTTCCGTCTCGCCGATGCCCCTGCCCCGGTCCCAAACCTCGATATACGCATGGTCCTCGTCCTGACGCACCGTCATGCCGATCGCGTTCCCTTCGGCTCCGTACCGGACGGCGTTGGAAATCAGATTGTCCAAAATGCGACGCAGCGCTTCTTCGTCTACCTTGACGTAGATGGGGGCTTCCGGAATGTCGATCGACACTTCCAATCCTTTGTCCGTCCAAACGTCGTAATACCCGAGCACGGTATTCCGGCAAACTTCGTTCAGATGCACGTTTCTTCGTTCCAACGGCCAGTCGCCGGATTCGAGCTTCGCCAGATCGAACAGCCTGCCCATGAGCGCGGAAACTTCCACCGCTTTCGATTTGGCTTTGGCCAGCAATTCGTCCTTCTCCTCATCGGACAAGTTCCGGTTATATTGGATCGTCTCGATATACCCGATGACGACCGCCAGCGGCGTCCTCAGATCGTGGGCCACGTTCGTCAGCATTTTACGCATCGACTGCTTGATCCGCGCGCTGTCGGCGGCCGATTCATGGTTGAAGGCAAGAAACCGGTTGATGCCGATCAGCATGTCCCGCAGCTCCGGATCGGCCGTAACGAGCAACAGACGTTCGTTCGTCTTCTCCGACTGGATGCCGTTTAGCTTCTCGTTGATATAGCGAAGGCCGGCATTTCGTCTCGCCGTGATCCGGTATTGCGCAAAATGGACGAATAACGACAACAGGAGCAGCCCGCATAATACGTATGCGATCATCCGGGCTCTCCCAGTTTATAGCCGATCCCCCACAACGTTTTGATATACCGGGGCGCGGAAGGATCGTCTTCGATTTTTTCCCGGAGCCGGCGCATGTGGACGTTGATGACGTTCTCGTCTCCGTAGTAGGCTTCGTTCCAGATCGATTCGTAGATTTGCCCCTTCGTGTACACCCGTTTCGGATTCGCGGCGAACAGCTTCAAGATCCGGAATTCCGTCGCGGTCAGCTTGATGTCCTTGCCGTTCTTCGTCACCGTAAAGTTATCCGTATCGATGACCAAGTCGAACACGCGGATGATCGCGGGCTCATGGGCTTGCGCCGACTGCGAAGTCAACTTGGAGCGGCGGATCGCCGCTTTGACCCGCGCGGTCAATTCGATCAGGGAGAACGGTTTGGCGAGATAGTCGTCTGCCCCGAATCCGAGCCCCAGCGCCTTGTCCACGTCGCCGTCCTTCGCCGACACGATCAGGACGGGAACCCAGCTCTTCGTTCGGATTTGCTGCAGAATCTCCATTCCTCCCGCAACCGGCAGCATCAGGTCGAGAATGATCAAATCGAATGCGTGTTGGGCGAACAGTCTGCTCGCTTCTCCCCCGTCGAAAGCCGTTGCGACTTGGTATCCTTCCATCGTCAAATGCCCGGCCACGATCTCGCTTAAGCTCCGGTCATCTTCGACCAGCAGTATGGTTTCCGCCATCTTGCACCGCCTAGAATATAAAAGTAAACCTGCATTTGCCAATGTTGCCAACAAGCGATATTATATCATAATTTAACTGCCGTAATTTACCAATTATGAGGTAAGAGCGAACAACCATAAATGAAAAAAGCCGCGTTTTCACGCGGACTTGTCACGGTTTTATTCGTTTCCGATATCGTCTTCCGACCACGACTTCGTTCGACCGAGTTCCATCGTCCACAGCTTCTCCCGCGGCAATCCGCGCCGCGCCCATTCGGCAAGCAGCCGGTCCAACGCTTCCTTCGGCGTATCGTCGGCAAGCCGGAAGGCATCGTAATGCATCGGCACGAATACGCTCGCTCCCACGTCCTCGAATGTCTGCACCGCCTCTTCCGGCGTCATATGCGAGCTCCCCATGAACCACTCCGGCTCATACGCTCCGATCGGGATCAGGGCAACGCGGATGTCTCCGTACTTCGCGCTGATTTCGCGAAAGATGCCGTCATAGCCGCTGTCGCCGGCAAAATACAGGCAATCTTCCTTATGGCGCATGACCCAGCCGCCCCAATGGGACGTATTCGTATCCCAAGGCGTCCTTCGCGTCCAATGCTTGGCCGGTACGAAGCCGAACGTGACGTCTTCAACTTGCGTCTCGGACCACCAGGAAAGCTCCTGGACACGGCGGAACCCTTTGCGGCGGAACCAACCGGCAAGTCCGTCCGGCACGAGGGCGAGAAAATCGCCCGGAAGGCGGCGAAGGCTGCCTAAATGGAGATGGTCGTAATGGGCATGGGACAATACGACAACGTCGATCGGCGGCAGTGATTGAATGGGAAGGCCCGGCGGCGTCAGCCGCGAAGAGAATCCCATCCTTGCTGCCCATACCGGATCCGTCACGATGTTAAGCCCGCCGAGCTGTACGAGAAACGTCGAGTGTCCGATAAACGTCACGGTCGGCTTTTCCCGGTTGCCGGACAAGAACGCCGGATCCGGCTCTACACGCGGTACGGTATAAGACAAATCCTTCTTCTTCGCCCGGCGCTCCTTCTGCCATTGCCGCATTTCCGCGAACGATCTGAGATTGGATGAGCCGTCTGCATTTACGAACTTTTTCGCCATAGGGTCGCTTTTCTGCTCCTTCAAACGGATATCGGGATTTGGAAACGGTCTGTTATGGGGATAGGGGAACGCTCATGGACTTAAAATCGTTATAGTACCATGTCTTGTACCCGTCGATCGGCCGAGTCTCCGCACCTTCAACTCCCGGCCCGTAATAGGAGGAAGTATATTCGTAATCGACCTTGTCTTTGGAATCCCCGAAAAAACGAATATGGATGTCCGGATACCGCCGGTCGTCTTTGGAATAATGCTTGAAATAGGCCTCTTCAATGACGGTTTTCCGAAAGTCCGCGGATAACACGAGCTCCTTCGTTCTCTCGAAAATCGCTCGATCCGCTTCCCTATCCGATTCTCGGTTCAGGTAATAATGAAACTCGATCTGGGTGGGCGCCATTTGAACTTTTATTTTTTTAATATCATCATACTCCGAACGGATGGCTTTCTTAAAGGCGTTTAATTGTTCCGATGACAAGGATCGATGGGTCATACATCCGGTAAGAGACAAGACAAAGGCCAACATGATGACCGATATCCCTATTTTCATTCAGCACCTCTCCATCCATGGAAAAGGATAGTACTATGGGGAAGCCATAGCACTATCCTTTTATTTTACATAAAAATTTATTGGAAATACATGACTCCGCCCATGATCCAACCGTTCGCCATGGCGTCGAAGTGTACGCGGTAATCGATACTGCGTCTTTGTCCCCAGGTGGAAACGGCGATCCAACGGTTGTCATTCACGTCACGGTAATACTTGGTGATCGTCATCCAGTGCCACTCGTATTCATAGTCGGACCATTTCTTGGTATTCAGCGTGGCGACGGGAGAATTGATGCTCAGTCCGGCTTTAATATAGTTCGCGACATTATCCAGCGTAAACGAGGCGGAGTTGGTAACGCCTTTCAAGGCAACTCCATTGTCTTTCGCGTACCTTTCGACATCCGAAGTGAAATCCGGGCCGGATATTTCGCCGAACAGGCCGGGATCGATATAAGAATAGAGCTTATCCATATGCTTGACGAAATCGGTTTTCGAGTTCGTATTCCCGACATACAGTTTTCCGTACTTCGTCGGATCTTTGATCTTGGCCAGATAGTTGGTGATATTGGCGGCGGCAACCGGACCGCATCCCCGATCCTGCTTTGTCGAGGTGTCGTACCAGCCTTGATCTCCGCCATAACTGTATGCGTTGGTGGAGTATTCGACCGGAACGAACATGCCATAATCGCGCTCGACCGTCAAAGCCACGTCTTCTTTCGTGACCGTTGCGATCATTACGTCGTTCGACAGTAAGTTTTGGATATGTTTTCGGTTTTCTTCTTTTCGGATCCGTTTGAAGTCTTCGTTGATTTTTTGTTTCTTCTGATTCACTTTCTCCGTGACTTCCTGCGAATGGTTGCCCAGGTCATAATAACGAGCCTGTCCCTGGTCGGAAACTTTGATGAGATAGTCGAACGGCGGAAGGTAGACCACCTCGCCTTTGCCGATCGAATTGCCGGTTCTATTCTTCAATTGTTCTTTCACGTTGCTGACGGCTTGATCTTGAATGTTTATTTCGTAGGTGGCATAACCGTCATCAATCGCGCCTACGGTGATGTATCCGATCTCCCTGCCCTGTTCGAGAAGAGGAACCATATACGCGAAGAGATGGTCATCCATGTCGTACAAGGGAAGGAAATCCATAGAGGCGTTGATCTTCCTGTCATGTGTCTGAAGGTCCGTTTTCATGTATCCGTCCAGGTTGGTTTGGACGATTCTTAATACGTCATCCTTCTTGAGCAAGTTTGCATGATCGAGAGATGGATCCTGGCTTGCAAAGGAATTACCGCTGATTGCGAACAGGAGCAGAAAAGCGACGGCGTGAAGATCCCTGCGATAAATTCCGCGGCACTTTTCATTTGAACCTCTCCTTTTCCCATTTTTGAATGCGGTTACTTAAACCAATACGGCAGGTAAGTTCGTCATTCCACTACTTTCGCTCGTTAATTTTCATTTCCGAGCGTTCCATTCATGGTGTTACATGAGTAGACACGCGAAAGCCGTTTTTCGTTGCATTTGCTAGAAAATAGATATTACAAGTGACACAAAATCGTAAAACCTTGCCCATTGAGCATCGTTGCCCATTGGGCAATAATTAAGATGAGTGTTGCCAAGAAAGGATGGTGCTCGAATCTGCAAGAGCTCATGAATGCGCGGGGATTGCGCGATCGCAAAAAAGCCGCGACGGCGAACGCACTGGCCGAAGCGGCTTACGAACTGGCGATGGAACGCGGGCTGGACGGCTTTGTCGTCGAAGATGTCGTGCAGCGCGCGGGTTATGCCCGAAGGACGTTCGCCAACCATTTCTCTTGTAAAGAAGAAGCGGTGGTCGCGGCGGCCGTGACCTTCCACGGCTATGAGGAAGCCGAGGACTTGCTGGCCCGTCTGCCGGAAGACACGCCTCCGTTGGACTTGCTGCGCCAGCTGACGAAGATGCGGCTGACCGCCGAACTGCTCATGAAAATGCGCGGGCTCGTGACCATGTCCAAACGTTATCCGACGTTGACGCCGTATATCCTCAGCATTCACCGGCTGCTTCAGAACGAAGCCCAGCAAGTGCTGAGCGGCTTCTCCAGGGGACGTTACCCGGAAGGATACCCCCACCTGCTCACGGGCGCGGTTTTCGGCGCGCTGCTGCCTTTGCTGGACGGCACCCTGAACGTGTTGCTGCCGGGCCAGCCGGCTGCGGAAGCCCCCGGGGCGAAGACGTTCGAAGAATATTTGGAAACGATGTTCGGTTTATTAAAAAACGGCTTCTAGCGGTTTTCCGCACGGCCCCACATGAAGGAGAAGTGTCATGTCTTTATTTTTGTACAAACTCGGAAAAACCGCTTACGGCAAACCGTGGTATTTCATCGCCGCTTGGATCGCGATTCTCGGCGTCGTCCTCGCCATGCTAGGCGCGAACGGCATCCAAGTCAGTTCCGAAATGAAAATCGAGGGCACGGAATCGCAGAAAGTGTTGGATCAGCTCGCGGAGAAGCTTCCGGAAGCTTCCGGCGGACAAGCCAGCGTCGTATTCAAGGCGCCTGCCGGCGAGCGTTTGGATACGCCCGAGCGGATAGCCGCGATCGCCAAAGCCGTTAACGACGTATACAGCCTTGAATACGTAATCAATCCTGCCGAAGCGTACGCGGAAGCCGGCGCCGTCCAAGGGGACGCCCAGCAGTCCGGCGCCGCATCCGCCCAAGGCGCCCAGAGCGCCTCAGGCGCGGGGGACGCGCAAGCCGCTGCCGGAGCGTCCGCCCCGTTCGGCCCCCTGGTCGTTAGCGGCGTTCCGGTGCCCGGCGTCATGATCGCCGCGGACGGCAGCGTCGCCTTGTTCCAATTCCAATTTACCGTGCCGCAAATGTCGCTGCCCGAATCCGTGCCGGATACCGTCATCGAGGCCGTGAAGGCCGTCGAGAGCTCCGGCATCCAGGCCTTGCCGAGCGATTCGCTGGCCGGTAAACCCGCGATCGGATCGACCGAAGGCATCGGCCTGCTCGTCGCCGCCGTCGTGCTTTTCCTGACGCTCGGCTCCGTGGTCGCCGCGGGCTTGCCGCTCCTGATCGCCCTTCTCGGCGTAGGCGTCAGCGTAGGCGGCGCCTACGCGATCTCGGCCTTCATCTCGATGACCGATATTACGCCGGTGTTGGCGCTGATGATCGGTCTGGCCGTAGGCATCGACTACGCCCTCTTCATCGTGAATCGCCAGCGCCGCATGATTCTGGATCAAGGACTATCCGCGCGCGAAGCGGCTAGCAGGGCGATCGGCACGGCCGGCAGCGCGGTCTTGTTCGCGGGACTTACGGTCATCATCGCTTTGTGCGGCATGCTCGTGATCGGGATCGCCTTCCTGTCCACGATGGCGCTGATCGCGGCGGCGGCCGTCTTCGTCAACGTGCTTATCGCCCTAACGTTGCTTCCAGCCTTGCTTGGCCTGGTCGGCGAGCGCATTTGCTCGGCCAAAGCAAGGGCCAACAGCAGCGCTCACGGATCGGAACCCCGCCACGGCGTGGCTGCCCGGTGGGTCAAAGGGGTCGTGAAGTTCCGCTGGCTCGTCGTGGTCGGCATCGTCGTTGTCTTGGGTGCGGCCGCGATTCCCGTCGCCAAGATGGAGCTGGCCATTCCTTCCGGCGCTACGGCGAATTTGGATACGGCGGCCAGACAGAGCTACGACGCGATTTCGGACGGCTTCGGGGAAGGCTTCAACGGTCCGCTGCTTTTGGTCGCCGAACCGAAAGGGGACTCGGCTCATGTAACGCCGGAATGGATAAACGGGATCGTGTTGGACCTGCAGCAGCAGGACAACGTCTTGCTGGCGACCGCCGCAGGCGCCAGCAAAACCGGCGATATGGCGATATTCAGCCTGATCCCGAAGACGGGACCGACGGACGCCGAAACCAAACAACTCGTCCAGCATCTCCGCGTAACGGATTCTCCGATCGCCCGGAAATACGATGCCGAGATCGGCGTCACCGGGTTTACGGCGATTAACATCGACATGTCGTCCAAGCTGGCGGAGGTATTTCCGTTATACGTCGCCACGATCGTCATTCTCTCGCTGATCATTTTGCTGCTCGTGTTCCGTTCGATCATCGTGCCGATCAAGGCCACGATCGGATTCCTGCTCAGCGTGCTCGCCACGTTCGGCATCGCCACGGCCGTGTTCCAATGGGGATGGCTCCATTCCCTGTTCGGCTTCGATACCGGCGGTCCGTTGCTCAGCTTTATGCCGATTATGGTCACCGGCATCCTCTACGGGCTGGCGATGGATTACCAGGTGTTCCTGGTCAGCTCCATGCGGGAAGCTTACGTGCACGGACATAAAGGGACGGAGAGCGTCGTGCGCGGATACGAACAAGCCAGCCGCGTCGTCGTGGCCGCGGCCGTGATCATGGTATCCGTCTTCGCCGGCTTTATTTTCGCGGAGGATATCATGATCAAACAGATCGGCTTTGCGCTGGCGTTAGGCATTCTGATCGACGCGTTCCTCGTCCGAATGGCCCTGGTGCCTGCCGTGATGAAAATTTTCGGCGACCTTGCGTGGAAGCTGCCGAAATGGTTGGACCGGTTGTTGCCGAACCTGGACGTCGAAGGCGACAAGCTGCTCGCCGCGTTGAACGCCCATAACGATGCAGCGGAGAAGCCAATCGATTCCGCGAAAGTCTGATCCACATGGCCCACTCGACTCGATTGCCCAAAGGGAGCTTCGGCTCCCTTTTCTTTTTCTTATCCGCTTCGCATCATGGATAGACTGAACTGCTAGTCAAATCGCGCCGACGACCCGATGGGGAACGTACGGCTCTTCGAGGGACGCGATCTCCTCCGGCGTCAGCTTCACCGCCAGGGCGGCGACGGCATCTTCGAGATGCGAGATTTTCGTGGCGCCGATAATCGGTGCGGTGACCGGTTCTTTCTGCCATAACCAGGCAAGGGCGATATGGGAGCGGGGAACGCCGCGTTGTTCGGCGATGGCCGCGACGCGTTCGACGATTAACCGGTCTTGATCTTCCGTCGCCCCGTATTTCGATTTCTGCACCTGGTCGGTTTCGGAACGAAGGGTGGTTTCCGACCAATCCCGCGTCAATCTTCCGGAGGCGAGCGGGCTGTAAGGAATGACCCCGATTTTCTCTTCCCGGCAGAGCGGCAGCATCTCCCGTTCCTCTTCGCGGTAGATGAGGTTAAGATGGTTCTGCATCGATACGAACCGGGTCCATCCGTGTTTCTCGGCAACATGCAGCGCCTTCATGAATTGCCAGGCGTACATGGCGGACGCTCCGATATACCTCGCCTTCCCTGCTTTCACGACGTCATGGAGGGCTTCCATCGTTTCCTCGATCGGCGTTTGGTAATCCCAACGATGGATTTGGTACAGGTCCACGTAATCCGTTCCCAGGCGTTTCAGGCTTTTGTCGATTTCGGTCATGATGGCCTTGCGGGAAAGACCTGCTCCATTCGGTCCTTCAAACATGCGGAAATAGACCTTCGTGGCGATTACGACTTCATCCCGGTCCGCGTAATCCTTCAAGGCTCGTCCGAGGAATTCCTCGCTGGTGCCGTCCGAATACACGTTGGCCGTATCGAAAAAGTTGACGCCGAGCTCCAAAGCCTTCTGGATAATCGTACGGCTGCTCTCTTCATCGATCACCCACGGGTGCATCCACCGCCCCTTTTCCCCGAAGCCCATGCAGCCCAGGCAGATCCGGGATACGTCCAAACCGGTGTTCCCCAGTTTCGTATATTCCATGTTGCTAATTCCTCCTTTACCGCATTCTCCTTGATTCTAGCAGAAAACGAATCCCCTTACCTGTATCGGCAAGGGGAGATCCTCTTTATCCGGCCGCACCGTCTGACGACAAATATTGATTGATTTGTTGGAGCTCCTGACGATAAATGGAGCGAATGACCGGCGGAACCATGAAACGCTCCAGCCAGCCGGCGATGCCCGGTTTGCTCCGGAATTCGCTCGTCAGTCGGATCCGGCAGCGGCTGCCTCCGTCCGTCGGGGTGAGCAGCCAAGTCGTCGTGACGCCGGCCTTCGCATCCTTCTCTTGGATGACCCGACCCGGTTCCGGTTCGGATATCGTCATCTCGAGAGTCGAACGATTTCCCAAGACGTTCATTTTCAGACGGAATACCGTTCCGGCGCCTTTGCCGCCCTTTAACACCTCCAACGATTCGAACTGCTTGGGGAGAATCCGGCGGTGCTCCTCCATGTCCGTGACGACTTGGTAAACCTTCGGATGCGAAGCTTCGATCAATTGTTCTACCGTAACCGCGTAAGTGCTCATTCGAGGTCTCCTCCCGACTTGGATGGTATGGCGCCCGTCAAATACGTTCGAATCGAATCTTTGATCGCGGCGGCCAGCTCATATTGCCGTTCGTGATGCACCCAACAAGCGATGGCGAAAACGAATAGCGCCGTCATTTCCAGGAACAATTGCTCGGCGGGACGGTCTTGCCGCAATTCCCCGTTTTGCTGCCCGGAGACGACGATCGCCCGCAATTGACCGTCGAAGCTGTTCGGACTGTGGTCTTCAAGCCCCCGGCGAAGCCGTTCCAAACTCCAAATAAACGCAAGCTCCGGATGGGCCTGAATCCATGACGCCGACCAATCGATGAAACGATCGAGTTTCTCCGTCAGGGTATCGGGTTGAAGTACTCGGGCACTCGCGAGGCTGGTATCCTGCGCTTGCATGATCGCCATCCCGGCGACGAGCAAGTCTTCTTTCGTGTCGAAATAATTGTAGAACGTTCCTTTCGCGACGCCGGAGGTTGTCGTGATTTGATCTACCGTCGTCTTCGCGAAGCCCTGCGTTTCATACAGCTTCATACCGGCTTGGATGAGCGCGGACCGGACAAGCTCCTTCTGTTTCTCTCGCATTCGCATGGGTGGAATTCCTCTTCTCCGGTGGCCTCAATTGCGATGATCTTCGTGCCGAAATATGACCGCAGTCATTTTATGTCCTTGGTCATATCTTATAATGGAAATAAATGGTCCGTCAATATGGGAATGGGCCGCCGCAAAAGAAAAATCCGCGGCAGCCGCGGATCATCGTTTTTTCGTCATATCGTCGACCGTCGCTTTCATGGACGCTACGGTCGTCTTCTTATATTGCAATCCAAGCCGAAGGACTTTGATTTGCTGCTTGCGGGTCAATTGAGAGAAACGGGGCTCCTGCCGCAAAAACCTTCGGATGATCGACCAACTGGCGGCAGGGGTCCGCTCCCTCTTGACGAGCGGTATGTCATAGGGCAGGTTCCGCTTGCGGAAGCGTTGAACCAGCGAGTGAATACGCGCCGAGACATTGCTCTCGTCTACCAGACAAGGCGCGGCGATCTTTTTCGTATGCTTTCGGAGATATTCGTAATGACTGTTCCCGCCGATCAGGACGTAATCGTCTTTTTTCCTGCTTTTACGGACGACCAACAGATGCATGCAATCTTGCGCGGCTCTTCGAAGTTCGTTAATCCGCTGCGTAATGGGGACGGAAATTCCGGATCTGGTTTTCTTATCTATATGCCCCGCATGCCTAAATTGTATCTCCAAGGATTTTCAGAACCGAAACCTTAACCAGAGAAATACTTTTCGAACATTGGGTACACTGCCATTTCGGGCGAACAGGATTGTACATATATTGTGCAATATCGATTCGACAGCCCTCGATGCTGCCGTCGCGAAAGGAGAGGACAGACATGGATCACTTGCTCTTCATATGCGAACGCTGTTTGAACCAACGAGTCGCGGTTGCGACCGTTGACGGCCGGATCCACGAAGGAGTACTCGTTCGATACGATAATCAACACGTTTATCTGAATGTATCCCCTGCCTACATCGCGAACAAAGCGACCACGAAAGCGTTCGGATTTCCCATTCTCGCACTGGCTTTGTTCGACATTTTGGCGATCTCATTAATCGCGGGAGGGTTCTTTATTTAATCCGTTTCCGAATGAGCTCCCCGCTCCCCAAGACGAGGATATCCTTGCCTGGCAAAAATGTTTTCATTAAAAGAGCGTTCCCCCTCCTTCTGGAGGAAGAACGCTCTTCTCGTACTTCAAGGGGACGCCAAAATGGCGTCGATCTTCGCCGCGCTCTCGCGGAGCGCTTCGGCGACGGGCCGTTCCCCCTCGAATATCCGGGTCACCATGCGGGAGAACTCGTCGTCCACTTCGTCCCATTGCGGAACGGGAGGACGCGGCTCGGCGTGCTGAAGCTGGTCGACGTAAACGCGGAACACGGGCTGCAGCTTGGCCCGGTCGAAATCCCGGATGGCCGGGATCAATCCCGTCTCCGCCATGATTTCCTGCACCGGTTCGGACACCATGAATTTCATGAACGTCCATGCTTCCTGCGGATGGCGGGAACCTCGGAACAGCACCAGGTTCTCTCCGCCGATGACGGAGGTGCCATCCCGTTCTTCCGACGGGAACAATCCGGTCGCCATGTCGTCCAGCAGAGCATGGTTTTCCGTATGCTCATTCGACGTGAAAAACCAATGCGCTTCGTCGATCATGAGGATTTTGCGGCCGAATAAGCCGTCCCAGCCTCCCGGCTCCCCTCCCACGACGGTCGGGCTGATCAATCCTTCGTCGAACCATGCTTTCAGCTTCCGCATCGCCTTCACGCTGGCCGGACTGTCCAGGTATCCGCCAGCTTTGTCCAGCGCGGGACTCAGCAGCTCGCCGCCGAGCGTACGGAAATAAGGCAGCATTCCCCACGTGCTCGAACAGCAGATGCTGACGCCGTACAGCCCCGGATCATTCGCTTTCAGTCTCCGCGAAGCCGCGATGAGCTCGTCGAACGTCGCGGGCGGAGCCGACAGACCGGCTTCCTTCAGCAACGTTCGGTTGTAAATCGGCACCATCGTCGTCGCGTTAAGCGGGATGCCGTAATAACGTCCGTCGTAAAGATTCGTCTGGATCAGAGAGCCGGTAAACCGGTCTTGGTACTCGCCGAAGTCGGGCATGGCGGTCAGATCGGTGAGCGCGCCGCTGCGGGCGAACTGCGGCACCCAGATGATGTCCATCCGCATGACGTCCGGCTGCTTGTCGTCGGCGACCGCAGCGACGATATTGTCGTTCAATTGGGACGTATAGTTCTGCCGCACCGCATGCACGGCGACGTTCGGGTGTTCCTTCTCGAACAGCGGCAGCACGCGGTCTTCGAACACTCGGGTCTCGACGTCGCTGTACGTATGCCAGAACTGCAATTCGACCTTGGCTCCGGATGCCGAATCCCGTCCCGATGCGTTCGGTTCCTCGACCAGCGTATAGGGGGAACATGCCGCAAGCGTCGAGAACAGCGGCAAAACCGCCAACCATCGCCGAATGATCCGTCCTCCGTGCCTCAACCCTCTCCCCCCTCGCCTTTTCGTGCCCGGATCCGGTATTCAACGGGCGTGCATCCGGTTTCCCGTTTGAACATTTTCAGAAAATGCTTCGCGCTGTTAAACCCGCATTGGATGCCGACATCGAACACTTTCAGCGTCGTCGTCTCCAGCAGGTGGCGGGCGTAGCGGATGCGCAGCCGGATGACGTAATCGATGAAATTGAGTCCCACGCGGCGCTTGAACGTCTCGCTGAAATAGTTGCGGCTCATGTGCACGCTGTCCGCGACTTCCTGCAAGGACAACTCGGACCGGTAATGCTCTTGAATGTAGAGGATCGCAGACTGGATCGCCTGGGTGCCGCCGGATGGGTCCGGGGATGCCGGCAGCGCTGGCGCCCCCCTGAGATCCGCGCCTTGGCGGAAGCGGGAGCTTACGATGGCGATGACGTCTTCCAAGCTTTCCGCCTGCCGAAGCTTCTCGTTCTCTTCCATTAACAGCTCCAGCCGCTCCTCGGCTTTCAGGAAATGCCGGCTGGTCGCGATCCGCAGCAGCAAGTCGCCGGCCAACTTGCGGATATCATCCGGCGCGATCGTCCGCGAACGCCACAGCTCGAAAATTTGGCCCAACGTCCGTTCGCAGGCGGCTGCATCGGACTCTGCCAGCTTGCGGGAGAACCGTTCGCGCAACGCGGCCGCTTGCTCTCGCGCTTCCGCCCCCGCGTCGGCCGCATCTCCGGAGACCGATGCGGGATTTCGGGCGATTTCGCCGTCGTAGCAACCCCCAATGCCTTCGAAAAAGGCGCGCGCGAACGCGCGCTCGGCCCAGCTATAGGCATCCGGCAACCGTCCGAGATCATGGAAAAGCGGGCTGATGCCGACCGTCACGCGGGATCCGTCCTGCCCGCCGGTTTCGGCGGCTAATAGAGCGCTATGGGCCTCGCGCACGCGCGCGCCGGCCATTCCGGCGGAATTCCCTTCCGCTCCGTCCGGGAGCAGCAACGCAAGCTCTCTCTCGTTGATCGCGCAGAGCGCCCCTTCGGGGAAGAGCTCGGCCAGCTTCCGGGTCCGGCGCTCGGGTTCCCTTCCGACCCCCGCAACGTTCCATCGCCAGATGGACAGGACATAGGGCCCCGGGAACTCGCCGGCATAACGCGGCAATTCCGCCGGTTGTCCGCTTAAGGCCCTCTGCATCTCCGTTTCCAGAAGATGCCGCTCGCGCTTCTTCTCTTCTCGCGCGTACAGAGCCGAATGTTCCTCCAGAGACCGCTCTCCGTCGAGACGCCGCCGGCACTCCTCGAGCAGCCGCGTCACGTCTTCCGGCTCCATCGTCGGCTTCAGCAAATAATCGACGACGGCGCCGAGCTGTACCGCTTGCCGGGCATATTCGAAATCGCTGTAGCTGCTGATCAGGATCGCTTTCAGATGCGGCCGGCTTCGCCTGGCGAGGCGAATGAGCTCGAGCCCGTCCATGACGGGCATCTTGATATCGGTAATCAGAATATCGACTTCCTTCTCGATCACCAAGCCGAGCGCGGCTTCTCCGTTGCCGGCCTCGCCCGCCAGCTCGATCCCGGCTCCCTTCCAATCGACGGTGGATGCGAGGCCGTACCGGATGATCGGCTCGTCGTCGACGATCAGCGCTTTATACGCCGCCATTGTCCGCTTCTCCTCTCGGCGTCATGATCAGTTCCACGTCCGTGCCGCGGTCCGGTTCGCTGCGGATGGAAACGCCGCTGCCCGGCCCGCAAAACAACTGAAGCGTCTCATGGACGTGCCGCAGACCGATCCCGAACATGCCCGGCTTCGGGGACTCCCCTTCTTGCCGCATTAACGATCGGAGGCGGACGGGATCGATGCCGACTCCGTCGTCGGAGACGGTGATCGCGACGGTCCCCGGAACGGGCGACTCCCGACGGGCGACCGCAAGCCGCAGCGTTCCCCGTTCCGCCCGGGAAGCAAGCCCGTGGAAAATCGCGTTTTCCACGATCGGCTGCAGCAGCATCCGGGGCATTTCGACGTCCAGCAGCGCTTCGTCCGCTTCGATCTCCAGCCTCAATCCTTCCCCATAGCGGAGCCGCTGGATGAGCATGTATTGGTCCAGCATCCGGAGTTCTTGGCGGATCGTCGTCATCATCCCCGATTTGCCCATGCTCGACTCCATGAGTTCCACCAACGCGGCGATGCCTTTGTAAGCGCCTTCGGAATGATTCAGCCGGATCATCCAACGGATCGTCGACAGCGTGTTATACAGAAAATGGGGGTTGATCTGGTGCCGCAGCGCGCGGATTTCGGCTTCCCGCTTGCGCGCGCCCGCCTCGTCCACTTCCCGGACCAACGTCTCGATTTGCCCGGCCATTTGGTTGAACCGAAGGCTCAGCTTGCCGATTTCGTCGCGGGAACGGATGCGGGTCCGCGCTTTGAAATCGCTGTTTTCGATCGCTGCCATCTGCCGGGTCAGCTCCTGGAGCGGACGGGTGATCCGCGTCGAGAAGAGCAGGCCGACCAGCAGCGCGGCGAACAGGAACAGGAGCGTGTAAAGGGAGATTTTGCGCTGCAGCGACTCGATGTCCCCGATGATTTCCTTGACCGGCACTTGCCCGACGAGTTTCCACCCGTTGGCCATTCGCACCGATACGACATAAAAGTCCTCCCCTCCCAGCTTCGTTTGGAATTCCAGCTCCTCGTCTCGCTGGCTGCCGATCCGCCGGGCAAGCTCGCGGTCCGGCAGCGGCTTGCCCCACCGGTCCGGGTCGGCGTCGATCATCACTTGACCCGAACCGTCGACGACGGACCAGCGCCCGGTTCGGCCGAGCTGGATCCGCTGGGCGGCATCGAGGAGCAGCTGGCCGTCCAGGTTGACGAGAATGACGCCTTCCGTCTCCCTCGACTTCAGATCCCGGAACGCGTCGACCAGCGTCAATACGAGCTCGGTGTTGTCCCCTCCGCCGCTGAACGGATCGTAACCGAGCGGCAGCCAAATTTCGTTGGCCTTATTGCCCACGACTTGGCTGTACCAGTCGTGGCCCGACAGCGTGTACCGTTTGACCTTGGACGCGTTGAACAGGCCGCTGCCCCAGCTCTCTCCCCGTTCTCTCAAAATGTAAATGCTGCGCACGAACGAGCTGGCGTATATCGTATCGTTAAGCGTTTGGCCGATGGATTCCTTGATTCCGAATGTTTCGTCCACGGTCAAATTCCCCTGCCGCTCCCGGTTCAAGGCATCCTGCAGCCGCGTGTTGCGGAAAATCTGCTGCCCCATGTCCGTGCCGACCGTCAGCATCAGGGACAAATAATCGGCCGTCTGCTTCGCCCCTTGTTCGGCGGAGGTTCGGACATGGCTTCCGATGATGGAAACCGTAGAACCGTAATAGGTCGTGCTGATCAAGGTCGCGGACAGGAGGATCAAGCTCAGCACCATGGCGACCAGCTTCGTGGACACTTTCTCGAACAGCCGCTTCTTCAGCCATTTGATCATCGGAGTCCCAACCGTTTACGGGAATTTGTTACTTCGAGTATAGCACAGGGCTGCGCAGCCGCGGCGGTTAACTCGCCGCGGATCCCGCGCGCAGACGGATGAATACGACGGTCCACACGTCCAAGCGCGGCAGCGTGAACCGGGCGAACCGGCCGCCGTCCTCTCCCTTGCGCACCCATTCCCAGCCCAGCGGGATCGGCGCGATCGACTCCCCGTCCGGCGACGCGGCGTAGATGCCTTCGATTTCTTCGACCACTTCCACGGTCGCTTCGATTCCGCCCAGCGATTTCGGACGGGAGGCTTTCGGCGCATGCCAGTCGTCGTTATCCAGGCCGACGAGATTGACGAGATGGATGACATACGCGTCCGGTTTTTCCTTGGCGATCGTCCAGACGGTACCCGTCCGCGCTTCCGTCGAGAATCGGATATGCCCGTCCGCCGCCGCGAACGTCAGCTCGTTGTTGATGCCTCCGGTGAACGCTTCCGTCCAGTCGTCCATTGCCGGATCGAAAAGCAGGTCCCGGTACATCACGATGAAATCGGCATGCCGGATCAGCCGTTCGCGGAAAGCGGGAGACGCCTGGCCGTATTTCGGATAATAGGGATCGGCCAATACGCCGCCGTTCTCCCCGAGCAGCAGGTGATAAGCGCCGGAGGCGCAGATCGCCGCCATCGCGAAGAGTGCTCCGGTCTCGGCCTGCTCCGGGTCGGCCGGATGCTCCGGATGGAACGCCGGCAAATAGGCGGCCAGGATGATCGGCTTCCGGGTGAGCGCCCGGGTCCGCCGGACGAGCGCGTACAAGTCCTGAAGCCTCGTGACCGGGTCCCACACTTCGATGTAGACCGCATCCTGCGAGGCTTCCGCCGTCGCATGAACGGGGTACGTGCCGACGTTGTTGAAAATCAGTCCGGCCTCCGACAGCTTCTCCCGGGTCCGGTTAATGAGCGCCGGATATAAGTCCCGCAGCCGCACCGCTTCGAAGCCTCCGTCTTCCGTCTTGCGCAGCGCCCGCTTCGGAAATCCGTACTGGTCGAGGTGCAGGCCGTCGAACCCCCATTCGACCGCGCTTCGGAACTCGTCCGTCACGCGCTCCGTCCACGCCGATCCGGGCGAGATGTCCATGATAAAGAAGTAATTCCCGAGGCTGTACGGGGTGCCGTCGTTGCGATACAACAGCTGCTCCGGGTGCTCGCTCGCGTAATCCGGCAAGCTGGCGTACACGGCGGCATAAGCGAGCGAGGCGATGCCCCTTTCCTGCAGCGCGGCGATTTTCCCGCGGACCGCGGCGAACGAGATCGTGCGCCCGAGCGGATCGGTGAACGGGTCCTCGTCCGTCAGCAGGCGGTCGTGCCGGTACATCCAATCGTAGAATTGCACGACGTTCAGATGGCAGCGGAGCAGGAAATCGGCATCCGCGGAATCCCGATCGCCGGGCGCGAAATCGCTCAGGAACCCGTAACGGGGCGCTTCTCTCCAATGGGCGGCCACGTCGAACGCCGTCTCCCCGGCGATCGGCGCTATCCCTTCCGTCTGCGCGAACACGCCGTACGCGCCGCTGCCGGCGAAGCCGGGCAGAGAGATTTCCGCGCGAATCGGCTCGCCTTCTTCCTCCCTAGCGAGCGCGCCGACGCCTTGCAGGACGATCCGATCCCATGCTTGCACCTGCCAACGAAAACGAATGCACTCGGAGGCACCCTCTTCTCCATCGTCCGCGTCTGGCAATTCGACGAGAATCCGCACCGCCTCTCCGGGCCGAAATTGGGCCTTGCGGGGAAGCAGGCGCAGGGACAACGTATCGTTCACAACGGACTCCTCCTAGTTTTTCACGCCGCCGTCCGATAGGTTGGCTTGCACGAATTGTTTTTGAAAGAGCAGAAACACGAGAATCGTCGGAACGAGCGCGATGATCGAACCCGCGAAGAACAAGCCGTAGAACGACGCGTATTGGCCGCGGAACAGCTGCAGGGCGACGGGCAGCGTCCGATGGGCCTCCGATTTCATCACGGTCAGCGCGACGACGAATTCGTCCCACGTTCCTTGGAAAGAGAAAATCGCCAGCGTGCCCAGCGCGGGCAGCGACATCGGGATGTAGACCGAACGGAAAACCGTAAAACGTCCTCCTCCGTCGATGACGATCGATTCTTCCAGCTCGCGCGGAATCCGCTCGAAAAACCCGCGCAGGAAGAACGTGCTCCCGACAAGACCCGAGCCGACGTACAGCAGGACGAGTCCGGCATAGTTATCGACGAGATGCAAGCTTTTGAGAATCGTGAACTGCGGAATGATGTTGATGATGGCAGGCACGAACAGCGTGAAAACGAACAAACGGAATAGGAGCTCCTTGCCCGGAAACTCGAATCTCGCGAACGAATAGGCCATGCAGGACGACAGCATCAGCGAGAACGCCATGGTCGCCGCGGTCACGAGAAGACTGTTGGCGAAAAACAGCTGAAAATGGTTTTTGCCCCAAGCCTCCGCGAAATTGCCGAGCGTTTTCGCGTCGGTCATGAGCTTCTGCGGGCTGGGGAGGCTGTAGTTATCCGTCGTCATCGCCGTGAGCAGCATGTAAACGAACGGGCCGACGACGACGGCGATGCCGGCGATCAGCACAAGGTGAAGAAGCGCCGCTCTGAGCTTCGACATGGCCTCTCCCTCCTAATATTCGATCCGTTCGCGGCCGATCGAGCGCTGCTGCGAATAGGTCAAGGCGAAAATCAGCACTCCGAGGCAGACGCTGATGGCGGACGCGTAGCCGAAATCGAAGTATTGAAACGCCTGTTTGTACAGGTACGTATTGAGCAGCTGCGTGCTGTCCATCGGCCCGCCTTGGGTAATCGCGTACACTTGGATGAACGCTTGGATCGCCCCGTTGATCAGGTTGATGATCACGTACAGCGTCAGCGGGCGGACGAGCGGCAGCGTGATGCGGTGAAACAGCGAAGCCGGCTTCGCCCCGTCGATTTCCGCGGCTTCGTACAGCGATTTCGGGATCGATTGAAGCGCCGCCAGGTAGAGCACCATGACCCATCCGGCCCCTTTCCAGATGCTGACGAGCCAGACGACGAGGTTGGCCGTCCACGTGTTCTGCAGCCAGCCGATCGGTTCCCCGATCAGGCGCAGCACGTCGACGAGCGCGTAGTTGATGAGGCCTTCATGCCCGTCCGCGAACAGGAACCGGAACAAATACGACACGACGATCCACGAGCTGATGACGGGAATGTAGTAGATCAGGCGCCATAACACTTTAAGCCGGACCGTCTTCGCTTGGATGATCAGCGCGAGGATCACGCCGGCGATCCATTGGCCGGGCACGGTGACCGCGGCCATGAGCAGCGAGTTGCGCAAGGCGGTCAGGATCAGCGGATCGGTAAACACGTGTTTGTAATTGGCAAAGCCGGCCGCCTCGCTCGTCTCCGGCTTGATCACGTTGTAATGGAAAAAGCTGATATACATCCCTTTGACCATCGGATACAGCACGAAAGCCAGCGTGAGCGCGAGGCCGACCGAGAGATAAGGCGATACTTGGGCGTACTGTTTGAGCGCTTTGCGCATGGGCGAACCCCCTTCCTTTCCGGAAAAAGAACGGCGGCCGGCCGATGCGGGATCGGTCCGGTCGCCGTCCGCGGCGTCGGCTACTCGGTCAGGAAACCGTCCACTTGCTTCGCCGCTTTGTCCAGCGCGTCCTTGGCGTTCGCCTTGCCGCGGAATACCGATTCGAACGCGGTGCCGATGGCGTCGTTGATTTTGTTGGCGTTCGGGCTGGGCGTCCGGGCGTAAGCACTCGCGAGCTGGTCGACATACGATTGCAGGTACCAGACGTTTTTCAAATCGGGCGCTTGCGCGGCCTGCATGTTGGTCGGGATTTGGCCGGTCTGCAGCGCCATGAGAATCTGGATGTCCGTCGAAGTCATGAACTGCGCGAACTTCCAGGCGGCCTCGGGCTGCTTCGCCCCGTTGAAGATGACGAGGTCCTCGCCTCCGATAACCGAATGGCTCTGGCCGTCGGGGCCCGCCGGGATGAGCGCGGGAATCATTTTGCCCTTCGTTTCGGCGTCGCCGATGAGCGAGAAGAACCAGGGACCGTCGGTGATCATCATGTAGGATGCCGGCTTGCCTTTATCTCCGCGCAGCCCTTCCCAAGTTCCGGGCTGGCCGCCGAGAATCGGGGGCGCGAGCAAGCCTTCTTTATGCCAACCGTAGATCGTTTCGAGCGCCTTGATGCTGGCGTCGGAGTTCAGGTAGCCCGTCGCCTTCGTATAGGCCGGATCCGTATATTGGCCGCCCAGCGTCCAGAACCAAGCGGAGAAATCCCAGACGTTCGTCCCTCCGATCGTGATGCCGGAATATTTGCCTTGGCTTTTGAGGTTGCGGGCCAGCTCCACGAGCTCGTCGATCGTCTTCGGCGGTTCGGAAGCGCCGGCTTTGGCGAGCAGCTCTTGGTTGTAAATGGCGACGCGAGTGTTGGTGTCGAGCGGGACGCCGTAATACTTGCCCTGATAAAGGTTCGTGTCCACGGTGCCTTTAAACGAGTTGTCGAGAATGGCCTGCGCGTCAGGAAACCCGGAAATTTCCTGCAGCGCCCCTTGCTTTGCCATATTCGACACCCACGTATTGTCCATCCGCATGATGTCGGGCGGCGTGCCTCCCGCGACGGCCGTCAGCACCTGCTGGTCGAGGTTCTCGGTCGGCATGCGGGTCGCGTGGATTT
Source organism: Cohnella caldifontis (assembly GCF_029360585.1). Classification (GTDB taxonomy): domain Bacteria; phylum Bacillota; class Bacilli; order Paenibacillales; family Paenibacillaceae; genus Cohnella; species Cohnella caldifontis. The sequence goes on from NZ_JAQZSJ010000024.1 coordinate 26,978, forward strand.
TGATGCTCGGATTGGCCGCTTCGAATTTCGGGATCACCTGCTCCAGCAGGACTTTCTCTTCCCCTTCCCCGTAGGCATGCCAGAATTCCACCGTGACCTGAGGCTGGTCGCTTGGCGCGGCCGGCTCGGACGCGGACGCGCTGGCGCCGGCCGAAACGCTCGGCGCGGCCGCAGACTCGGTTGCGGGCGCGGTGCTGGCGTCACTGCCGCCTTTCGAGCCGCAAGCGGACAAGATCGCCGCCGCAAGCGCGAAAAGCGCGAATCCCTTCATCGGTTTCGGAGCGATACTCACCGGATTTCCCCCTTAGAACGCATGTTGATTACGCTTTCCATTATGGCCGGAATCCGGCCGTTTCGACATTTCTCTCTTTTCCGAAATGGTGCGCTTTGTTCGGGAATTCGTTCGGGGATCGGGAGATAGCGGCGCACGGGGTTTGTTTTATTCCGAAGAATCGGAAAATATGCGACTGAACAAGGAAGGAGCCTCCGCGGCGGCGGAAGCTCCTTCTATTTTAAAGATAAAGTGCGTTCAGCAACTTGCCGATCAAAACGCCGGCTTCGGCTCTCGTGACCGGGCGGTCGGGACGGAACGCGCCGTCTTCGTATCCCGTCAGCAGTCCGGCAGAAACCGCGGCGGATACGGAACCTCGCGCCCAACCTGGGATCCGGTCGCCGTCCTTGAACGGCAGAGAATCGGCCGCAGCCGAGGCGGGCGACGCGTTCAGCGCAGCCGCTGCCATCACGGCCATTTCCGCGCGGGTCACGGTGGCGTTCGGCCGGAAACGGGTTGCCGCGCCGATCCCGTCCCCCTGGATCAGGCCGGCCCGGACGACTGCGGCGACGCCGGGCTTCGCCCAAGCCGGAATGTCGGTTTCGTCCGCGAAACGGAACGTTCCCTCGTTGGCCATGGCGTCCAATCCGAGCGCCGCGGACAGCATCCGGGCGAATTGGGCCCGGGTCACCGGGGTATCCGGGCGGAACGTGCCGTCCGGATACCCTAACATGACGTTCATGCCGATCACGCGGTCCAGCGGCGCGGCCGCCCAATGCCTTCCCAAGTCGGAAAAGGCGGACGCCGGAGCTTCGAAAACGCCGAATGCCGTGAAATGATTGACCGATACCGATATCCGGCCTGCCGTACCCGACATCCCTCCCGCGTAGACCCATTTTCCCAGCGCTTCGTTATAGTAGTACACCGCCGCCCGATGTCGGGCAGTTAATTTGGACGCGTCATAGTAGAACGTCAGCTGAAGCGGTGCCCCGAAACGATGGCCGGAAGTACTCGCGAAATCCACGACAGGGCTTAGTGGGCGAAGCGGCCCCGATTGCGGAACCCGTTCCGACGGCAACACGGCCGCGCTCATTTTTCCGTCAACCGGAACGGCTCCTTTCGGAACGATGATGTCGACGATACCTTTCAAGCTCCACTCCGTACGTTCTCCCGCGTAGACGGGGAACGATCCTGGATCCGGAGCGATCTCTTTGTCATTCTCCTTCTGCTCGCTGCCGCTCGAATCCGAAGGCGCAGACGGGGTCGGATCCGGATCGGGATCCGGTTCTGGTTCCGGATCGGGCACCTCCTCTTCTTCCAGCACCTTCAACGTAAATGCCCGCTCGGCAGAAGCGCCGCCTTTTCGTACGGTCGCGGTCAATGTCACGGTCCGATCGCCCCGTCCATAAGCCGGGCGATGGACCGAGCCGCTCGTCCCGACGATTTCCGGATCGCTGGATGTCCAATCGATGAAGGTGCCGTTGCCTCCGGTCGTTGGCAGATACACCGCCTGCGTCACGCTGTCGGCCGTGTCCCCTTCCGCGAAGCCGATGGTCAAAGCCCCGACATCCGCCGCGACGGCATCCTCGTCCGTTCGGGGGAGTTTCTTCACGGTCAGGACGAACGTTTTCTCCGCGGTCTCCTGCCCATTATCGAGGCGAGCGGTCAATGTAACGGCCGCGTCTGCTTCCGAATACGACGGTCGATGAACGGAGCCGTCCGCCCCGATCACCGCAGGGCTGCCGGACGTCCATACGACGCTGGACCCATTGCTGCCGACCGCCGGCAGATACACGGCCCGCGTCACGCTGTCGGCAGTATCCCCTGAAGCGTAGTCAATGGACAAGGCGTGGTATTCGGCGGCAAACCGTTCGACCTCTTCGGACGCCAGACGGGGCCCCGGCACGAGCAGGCGTGTGCCGTCCAACGAGCCGTTCTGATCTTGCCCCGCCAAGTCTTCCACGGTCGCGCCTACCCCATGTTCCATATCCAAATCCATCACCAAGCCCGTTTCCGTCCCGGTCGGCTTGTGCGAGTAAAGCTTCGCGACCTCCGTGTCGGTTAACGCCCGGTTCCAGACACGGACCTCGTCGAGATCCGCTTTGCCGTACCTTTCTTGGAGTCCGGACGTATCTAGGACTTCGTCCTTTCCGATCAACAACGTAACGTTCGAGTAAGATTGATAGCCGGATACTTCGCGAGTCTGGATCAATCGGCCGTCCAAATAGATTTTATAAACGGATTTCGGGCTCGAGATCGAGCCGTTGTAGCTGCGCGTCAACGCGTAATGATGCCAAGCGGTGATGTCGATCGAAGGATAATCGTCCACGGGGATTTCCGTCGCATGACTTGAGCTGTCGGGAATGTAGAACCCCACGGTGTTCGCACCTTGGTTCGGGTGGAACAGGATCCCCCGATAACGGCGCGCCGAGAGCAGAAAACCGTTCTCGTTCCACTTCGGCGTCTCCGAGCGCGCCCACAACTCCGCGGTGAAACTCTCATCAAGCCGAACATTCGGCACACGTACGGACAGACCGGTTCCCTCCGTCCCGCCGAACCGGAGCGCGGAATTGTTCTCCGCCCGAAGCACCGTCAGTTCGAACGTCCGCGTCGCGGAATACGATCCTTTGCGGATCTCCGCGGTCAGCCTAACGCCCGTCACGGCGGCGGGTTGCGTCACCTTGCCGTCCGTCGCGACGATGTCTTCGCGGCTGGATCGCCAATCAATCCGCGAGCCGTTGACTCCCGTCGTGGGCAGTTCCAAATCGTTCAAGACGCGGGCAGCCGAATCCCCCGCCGCGTAGCCGATCTGCATGCCCGCGGCGTCCGCGGCGACGGCTTCCTCGTCCACCGGGTCTTGCTTGATGACGACCACGTCGAACGTTCGGCTGCTGACGGCCGCCCCTTTCGTGATCACAGCCGTCAACCTGACAGTAGCGTTGCCGCTGACGAAACTCGGCCGCGTGACCGTTCCGTCATCTCCCAGCACGTCCGGCCGGTTGGACGTCCAGACGATCGACGAGCCGTTGGTGCCGCTTGGCGGCAACGCCAAGTTCCGCGTGACGCGCGAAGCGGAGTCTCCGTCCGCGTAGCCGATCGCCAGCCCCGCTTCGTCCAACGTTACGGCATCGGCATCCGGCGTGTTGTTCAGGAGAATGCTGACGCTGCCTCCTCCCCGGTTCGCCGACGCCAAGTCGATCCTTCCGTCCCCGTTGAAATCACCCGCCGCGATGGCGGCCGGTCCCGCTTGAACGGCTGAAACGATCGCGCCCCGGAACGTCTCGTCTCCGTTGCTGAGCCAAGTCAAAACTTTCCCGCTGTTTGAGCCTACCGCCAGCAGGTCCGATACCCCGTCGCCGTTTACGTCGGCCGCGCGCAGGCTCCGCATCGGCTCCGGGGTGGATAACTTCACCCAGTCGCGGAACAAATATCCGGGTACGGTGCTGCCGAATTCCACGATTAACTCATGATTGTCGCTTGAGGCACTAGCCAGATCCTGCAGTCCATCCTTGTTGAAATCGTTCAAGGCCGTAGCGTTGATCGGCCCCTTCACGAAGTCCATTCGTTGCTGGAACGTACCGTCACCCTTGCTTTTGAGCAATTTAGCGAAGACATTCGGTTGATCGGTCGAGATGAACAAATCCGACATGACGCCGTCCCCGTCGAAATCCGAAACCGTCAGGCTTTTCGGAGAGGTATAGGCAAAGTCGATTTTCGATTGGAACGTCGAGTCCCCGTTGCCGAGCAGCGTGGAGACCGTATTGCTTGCGAAATTGGCGACGACCGCGTCGGGATATAAGTCTCCGTTGAAGCTGCCGATCTCGACATCCACGGGAGATTTGCCCGTTACATACGGTCCCGACAGTTGATACTGTCCTGCGTTGTCCAGTTCCCATACTTCCACGCCGCCGTTTCCGCCTGCATCGACTCCATCTTCGGTTACGAGCAGTTCCGAACGGCCGTCCCCATCGAGATCGGCTCCCGTCAGGTCGGTTGCCATGCCGCGGAGCGCCACGTTGTCGGGCGATCCGAACGTTCCGTCCCCGTTGCCGAACAGGATCGTCAGGATTTGTCCGGTGGTCGTCGCGAGGTCCACCTTGCCGTCTCCGTTAATATCGCCGGCAAAAATACCGCTAGGCTGCCCGCCAACACTATAGTGGACGGCCGGGAACAAATAATCCGGCGCCGCGGACGCGGAAGGGGGCCGCACCCAGGCGGGAATCGCAAGAATCGCTGCCGCGCTCACCGCGAGCGCCGGCTTCAATCGGAACCATCGGGCCATGACGGAAATATCCTCCTCCGCATACTTATCCGGCCAATTATATACGCATGTAATAATAAAAACAGTTAACGAAAGTTAACTCCCGCGACCGTTTTTTTACGACGAACTTCGCAAACGCTTCGGTTTCACGTTTACCAGCACGATGCTGACGACGATCAGCAAGATCCCCGCAACCAGATTCAGCGTCACTTTCTCGTCCATGAACAGAACGCTGCATGCGATCGAGACGACCGGAATGAGAAACGTAAACGAGCCGACCGTGGACGCTTCTCCGGAACCGATCAGTCGGAAGTAGACAAGCCAACCCAGCGCGATGACGAATACGGAAATGAACATGGTGTCATAGACGAACGAACCGGTCCAACGGATCGCGTTCCAATTCTCGACGGAAGAGCCGTAAGCCAGCATGAGGATGCCGCCGATCGTGATCTGCATCGCGGTCATCCAGAGCGAGTCGACTTTCGCGGTCACCCGCTTCGTATATACGGTGCCGAGCGCCCAGCTGAGGGCAGAGGCCAGCGCCAGGACGATGCCGACGGCCGAGAGGCCGCCCTCCAGTCCGCCGATGCTCATCGCAGCAACTCCGGCGAATCCGACGAGCAGCCCGGCGACTTTCCGACCGTACATCGCTTCGCCCAGCCAAATCCAAGCGAACAGCCCGAGCAGGACGGGCTGCAGGAACACGATCGCCGAGAACAGCCCGGCCGGCATATATTGCAAGCCTACGGTTTGAAACCCGTAATAGAATACGATGCTTAAAATGGCGGACAACAGGTAAATATGCCAGGTCTCCCGCAAGCGAAGCTGCTTCAAGCGCGGTATCGCGATCACGATGAGCAGTAAGCCGCCGATCAGCGTTCGCAATCCCGCGAACAAGATAGGCGGCGTAAATTGCAGCGCGTATTTGGACAAGGGCCAGTTGACGCCCCACATCAATACTAGAAAAGCCAAATAGAAAATCGTCTGCTTTCGCGACAAACGCGTCATGATGTCTTCTCTCCTTCAAGCCGATCCTTTCTGAATCATACACCTGGAGACGGCGAAAGTACACGCAAGCATACAAATGGTTCCACCGTTCTGCCGCGCCGGCGCGAACGATTCAGCGATTGGGGAGCGAGAACAATGTATCCGTTCCTCTTGCACGGCTTCCTCATCATAAGCAGAAAAAGCCGAACGGCAAAAAACGGGCGATCCCCGATTCATGACCGGGGATCGCCTGTTTGGGTGCGCTTCTTACCGAGGTGCCCAATCGTTCCACATTTCCTTCACCACTTGGAGCTTTCCGACTTCCAGCAGTCCGATCGCTTCCGTGTGCGCCAAGTCCGTCCAGCCCGACGTGATCGTCCCGTCGTTCATCCGCGCGACGTACAGGACCGATTCGATCTGATTTTCCTGGTGGATATAGGTGAGCAAGTGCTCCAGCAAATGTACCGGGGTAATCGTCTCTTCTTCTTCGGAGTCCCCGCTATCCTCGCTCGCCGCTCCCTTCAGCTTGAAAGCGGCATGGATCAGCGTGTCGAGCGGATCCTGTTCGCTTTGTCCGTCCTCTTCGGCGAATACCGTATTTTGCAGAGCCGTCCCGAGTTGGGTACACACCCACCTCCATAAATCCTCCGGATTTTCGCCGCCGTCCGACTCGTCCTTCGCCCGAAGCACGAGGTCCGCCAAGACGGCCTCGAAGGCGGCTTTGTCGAACTCCTCCGGACTCATGGGTTCGTTCTCGGTCTGCATGCGCACCGTGAAACTTTCGTTAAATTGGATCTCGTAAGTCGTTTTTTCATCCATGCCCCAGCGCCTCCGTTTCCTTCGATTAATTTGAAGGCCGGCCAGGCAAAATATTCATGGCGAATAGGGGGGAACGCGAATGGAGAAAATGCCAATGGAATTGAACCTATGATCGGAGGCCCCGCCATGTCCATGAACGATCACGAAGCGGAAAGAATCGCCGACGAAACGGCCGATACGCCCTCCACTTCCGCCAAAGAAAACAACGAGAACGACATCCACCTGAAATCCGACCCTGCGGCCTTCCGTTCCGACGATACCGTGATGTCGGCCGAACTGCGCTCGGAGAGCTCCGACCGGATCTATCCGGATGAGATCTGAACGAAAGGAGAATTCCCCATGACGCAGTTCGATGTAGCAACCGTGAACCGAGTAGCGCAGGAAATCGAAGCATCCGGCCGCCGGATCCAGGCGATCGTGAATTCTCCGAACGAACTGGAGACGGAAATTCTTAAAATCCAAAGCTCCCTCGACAGCCTCCAATCCTTGACGCAAGCCGGTCAAGCAGCTGGAGCCAATGCCCATACGGCCCAGCACGCTCCGAACCAGAACCAGACCTGAACGGTCGCTTCCCAAGGAAGAAAGAGTCATGGCGTCTCCATTGCGCCATGACTCTTTTGCACGATTGCGTAATCGCTCTTACGAATAAATCAGCGCGACGCTGCCGTTCACGAATCCGACCGCGTCGAAATTGCCGTACACCCATACTTCGATCGTTTTGCCGTTCGCGTTGGTGATCGTTTTGCTTGCAGGGGATCCCCAAGCCAGCGCGACTTGATCCTTCGTCATGCCGAGCGTGACTTCGCCGTCGACGACATGCTTCCAGACCGAAGCCGACCATTTGTATTTTTTGTACGGATCATAAGTCAGGAACGAATCGGAATCTCCCAGCAGCTCCGGCACATAGGAAGCCTTCATCGGATAAGAGGTCAGCTTCTGCCCCGACGAAGTCTTGAACACGAGCCTGAAATCCCCGGTATCGTCCGGCAGGACATCCGCGATCGTGACTTTCTGGAACCTATCGTAATCTTGAAAATGGTTGACCCAATACGATTTCCCGATGTAGGCGGCGAGACTTCCTTGCGCGGCCTTCTTGACCAGCGCCGCCGTATCCTTCGAGACGACGGTCAGGACGGACTTGCCGAAAGCGATCTCGACCTGCTTCCATTTGTCGACCCACTTCACCGTCGCGCCGAAAGGATCCGCGATCAAGGAAGCGGGAACGTAATTCTCTCCGCCGTCTGCGATCATTGCCGCTTTCATCCGCAAGGGCCGATCATTGACGACGGCGTTGACATCCCCCGTTTTCAGCTTGAGGGCCGTTTCTCCGACGCGGATTTCCCAAACGCCAGCCTCCGTCGATTTCGCGACGGTTCCGCCAAGCGCCTGGATCACCGGTTTCAGCGGCACATAGGCGACTCCGTTCACTTGCTTGGCGAACTTCAAATTATGCCCTAAGACGGAAGAGACCTTCACGGAGGCGGTTTGGCCGCCGGACGTGATCGAGACATTCGTTTCCCCGACTCCAAGAACTTTTAACGTACCATCCTCCGTCTTTTTCAACAAATGCGGTTTCTCGACCGTAATGACGGCGTCCGTCGGCGACGCCTTGATCTTCGCGCCGTTCGTATACGTTTCCTGAATGTCGACTTGAACGCTCTCGCCCACGTTCGGTTCCGGATTCGATAGCGAGACCGTCAGAGCCTTGACGGAGGGAACTTCGACCGGGGAGATTTCGCCATCGTGGTATAACACCCAGTCGCCGCTGCTCTTCAACGCGTAAAACCGGTTCTCGTCCTTGCATGCGGCTGTTTTGACGATGTCCGCGAGACCCTCGATTTTCGTCGTCGGCGTAAAGCGTTTGTTATATTTGCCCGTTATCCAAACGGAGCCGTCTTTGCGCGTGATGATGAGTTTGTCGGATTCGCCGGATGGCGTGGCCGTCTTCGCGGCGTAGACGATATGGACGGCATCTTCGGTTGCCGTGACGGGGATGATCCGGCCGTTATCGTCGAAATTGACGGTATCGTAGATGACGACTTTGCCGCCGGCGTACAACAAAGCCACCATGTGGTTCGTTACCGCGACGGACGTAACGGAAGACGGATCCGTGGCCATGCCCAGCGATTTAACGGCCGAGTCCATTCCTTCCCGATACAGGACTTCCCCTTTTCGGGTCAGCGCGGCGAAGAAAGAATCATAGGCATCGATCAAGGCGATATCCGAGTATCCTTTCACCTGTCCGTTCTCCGTCCAGACGGTGCCGTCCGATTTCAGGAAATAGCCTACCGTGATTTGACGAACCCCCGAGGTATTGGCCAAAACCGCGGGACGCCCGAACCACCAAGAGGCGACGCGGCCGTCTTTCGTCAGCGCGAGTCCGCGCTGGTCGTCTTTGCCTGCCGCATCGGCGTAATTTCCAAGCGTGTGGACGACGTTTAACGAGTCCCAAGTCCAGATCGAACCGTCGTTCATCAGCAGCGTACGGTCGCCGATCGGTTTCACGATCTGCAGTTCGCTATCGTTAGCGGAAGCGGCAGACGGCGTCCATATCCCGGCGAATGCCAGCAGGGTTAGGGTCAAGCATAAGGCGAAGATTTTCTTCAAAAGACGGTTCCCCCATTCCATGGTCACATGCTCTCGATTGGATTCGACGGATCTCGCCAAACTCCTCCCCATCATTTTCCAATCTTCGAATGGAACTTGTAACCGAGGCCTTTCACCGTCACGATATAGCGGGGGGTGCGCGAATCCGGCTCGATTTTCTTGCGCAAATTGCTGATGTGCACCATGATGGTCGCTTCGCTGCCGATCGAATGTTCCCCCCATACTTGCTCGTACAGTTCATCCGCGCTGAACACGTGATTCGGATGTTGCAGCAAATAGCGCAGCAGCTTCCATTCCTTCGCGTAGAGCGGCACGGCTTGTCCATTCACCCGCAATTCGCGCGTATTCAGGTCGAGTTCCAAATCCCCGTGCCGTATGATTCCGCTATCCGCCGCAGCGCCTTGCCTGGCTGCCGACCGGCGAAGGTTCGCCTCCACCCTGGCAATCAGGACGCTGGGATTGAACGGTTTCGTCACATAATCGACGCCGCCTGCCTTCAGGCCGGCGATGATTTCCCCGTCCTCCTGCCTCGAACTGAGAAACAGGATCGGAACGTCCGAAAACCGGTTCCATTCCATGCACAGATCGATGCCGTTCGTATCCGGAAGCAAGATGTCCAAGATGACGAGATCCGGCGTTCTATCTTGGAACAACCGGTTAGCGGTTTCTCCGTCCGCCGCTTCGATCGCCTCGTAACCGTTGCTTTCGAGATACAGCCTCACGATTTCCCGGATGCCGGGATCGTCTTCCACGATTAAAATCTTCTGCTTCCCGATCGGATTCATCATCGTCATATTGTTCTACTCTCCCCGAAGCAGCGGCAGCGTGAAAAACACGGTGCTGCCTTCGCCCCGTTTGCCGGCCGCGCCGATCGTTCCGCCGTGCTTTTCGACGATCTCTTTGGCGATCACGAGACCCAGGCCCGCTCCTTGATCGGATTTCCGCGTGGCGGACCCTTGGTAGAAGCGCTGGAAAATGTACGGCAGCTCCTCTTCATCGATTCCCCTGCCCGTGTCGATGACCTGGATGGTCGCCTCGTTCTCCCTCGCGACGGCCTTTACGGTAATCTTGCCGCCCGCCGGCGTGAATTTGACCGCGTTGGTCAGCAAATTAGCCAACACCTGTTCGATCCGGATCGGATCCAGCTTGACCCGCAGCGGCCTTCCCTCCGTCCGGACCGTCTCGTCCGCGAACCGGAACTCGAGCCCGCTGTCCTGCAGCTCCGACTTGTATTTGTCGCAGAGCTGCCGAATGAAGGGCAGGAACTCGACGGTCTGCCACTCGAAGCGGGCCTGCCCGGCTTCCAGCTTCGTCAGTTCGAACAGGTCGTCGATGATCCGTCTCAACCATTGGGTCCGATCGTAGATGCCCGCCGCGATACGGAGGTCTCCCGCCGGAACGACGCCGTCGATCATTCCTTTTACGTAACCCTGGATGGATGTCAGCGGCGTTCTCAGCTCGTGGGAAATGTGCGAGAGCAGGCTGCGGCGCGCTTGATCCATTTTCTCGAGCGCCTCCGTCCTCTCTTTCACCTTTTGCTCCAGCGACGCGTTCAAATCGGCCAGTTCATTCGACAATAATTGCACATGCGCGAAGGATTTGGAGAACCGCATGGACAAAATGACCGATTGAGCGAACAGGTATACATAGAAGCCGGCCGACACGTTCGCGATTCGTCCGATCCAATCGATATGGTCGGTGTACAGCACTTCGTTCAGCACGAGCAAAGTGAACACGACCATCGCCGCGAGGTTGATCACTGCGCCTTCCCGCAAACGGATCGCAGCCTTGACGAATACGTATACGCAGTAAAGGCATGTCAGCAAATCCAGCAGTTGAACGAACAGAATGCCCCGTGTGTAAACGTTGGCCGGCGCCAGAAGGATCAGCAGCGTGAACGGGAGGCTCAGCGCCAGCGCGATCGCGCGGGCATGGCGGTGCGTTTCGAGCGGATATTGGGAGTGCACGAACCAGACGAATACCGGCACCGCAAGCGTATTCGGCCAGTATTCCAACTTCACCGCCAACTCCCAAGGCAGATCCGGGAAGAAGCCGACGAGAAACGTTTCGCCGACCAACAGCGACCGCAGCGCGATCAGCAGACAGAAAATGCCGAAGTACAACGTCGACTTCTCCGAACGTCGGAACGCGTATAGTCCGAAATGATAGATGCCCATGAGCAGTAAACCGCCGAACACGGCGAACTCCTGAGCCGTTCGCTTGTCCCGTTCGGCTGAAATCCGGTTCTCGTATCCGAACAGGATCCGCTCCGTCAGCCCTCCTTTACGCTGGACGTAATTGGACACTTGGAGCACGAGCTCGATGTCCGGACTCCGGGGGACGAAGGTGACGACCTTCGCATACTTCTTGGGAGACATCTCCATCCGGCTCGTCCCGACCGTCCCATTGTCGGCGGCGAGCGCTCCGTTAATCCAAAGCCGATAGGCAGACGCCACGCCCGGCATATGGATCGCCATTACCCGGTTCGCGTCCCGTTCGTCCAGGCGAAGGTTCAGGAGGTACGTGGCATGCCCCTGATTCGAAACGCCGGGCTGCCGCACGAAAGACCACTCCGCGGGCACTTCGGCGTATTCGGCCGGGATATGGCCGGAACCTGCGTGGAGGAGCTCCGGCGTCAGAAGGTTGTTCCAGTAGAACGCCCATTCCCCGTCCAGATTCGCCATGCCGGACTGTCGAAACGATTCGCCTCGCAAATCCAAAAAGCCGGCAACCGCACGGGGAGCCGGCTTCGATGCCGCCTTGGCCGGGAGAGCGACTCCCGATAAAACCAGAATGAGGCTCGCGAGAAGAACAGCCGTAAACCTCATGCAATTTCTCCGATCGCATGCTAGGGAATTGGCGTTTTTACCATTATACAACATTTTTCGACTCGGCATCGCGAAACTTCATCCGACAGTTCCCCGATCCGATACCCCCGACGAAGAAGGCACGCTCTTCGCTCCATCACTGCCGGACGGTTATACGCCGATAAATTGCAATAAGACTCCCGCGTCCGATTCCGTCCAGGCGGCATGCCGTTCTTTTCGCCGTACCTCCAACAAAGTTCCCTGCAAAGTCGCCACCGTGCCGCTGCCGGCTTCCTGCAAGGTCAACCGAATCCGCCAAACATCCGACGGCGGACGATTGTTCATCCGTTTGCTTTCCATGTTGGAGGTATAGTCGAAAACCAGCCTGTCAGGCGCTTGGATTTCCCGGTAAACGCATTGGCCGTGCGCGACTTGACCGCCCGGCAGGCGCAGACGATAAAGGAAGAGGCCTTCGGGACGCGGCTCATGATGCAAGATGAGCAGATCGGCGCCTTTGGGGGCCCACCACCGCATCAAATGTTCCGGTTCCGTCCAGACCCGGAAGACCTGCTCGGGCGGTGCGTCAAGAACGCGTACGAGCGTCCAGTCGAGCGGATGCATAACGTTCTCACCTCATCGGTTGATTTTACCGTGCGACCGACCTTGCGAAAATCTTTACGCTCTCCCGGATGAACGAATCCAACCCGATTCCGGGATAATTCTCTCCGGCTTCCAAGTCGTTGATGAACGCGCCGAAATTGGCCATGAGGAACGTAAACGCCAGCATGCGGGGGTTTCCGTTCGCGATCTTCCCTTTCTCCGCCATCGTCCGGAAATAGCGATCCAGGAAGTCCAGCAGCTGATGGGGATGCTGCATTTTCCTTTCTTTCAATCCGGGCAAATGCGCTTCGTCCTTAATGCTGATCATCAGCAATTTGCGGTTCCGGTTCATGATCTCGTGATACTTGACGCCGATGGCATACAGATCGCTTTCCAAATCCCACACCAATTTCCCTTCGAACAGCTGACGCATCTCTTCGGCGTATCGGAAACGGTCGATCGCGGATTCGAGCAGATTCAATTTGCTGCCGAAATGCCGGAACAACGTCTTCTCGCTGAGACCGGCAGCCGACGCGATCTCCGCCGTGGTCACCCCGTTATAGCCTTTCTCCGCGATCAGATCGATCGCCGCCATCAATAATCGATCGCCGCTGCCGAGTTCGCCGGTGAACGCATCCACGGATAGAAACCTCCTGTCGCTATGTCTGTCAGTACTTACTGACATTGTATAGAAAAAAATTCCACCCGTCAACGGATGGAATCCGAAAATCCATGCGGGTCAGCCTTCTCCGGTCAGCTCCGCAATCAACTGCCGAAGCTCCTCCAAACGCGAGCGATCCCCCGCGTTCAGCTCTTCCTTCGCCATCAGCGCCGTTCTCTCCCATTCGGCCAACCGAAGCGCTTCGTCCCGCTCCCGTTCCTCTTCCGTGCGTCCGCGTTCGGACCGGCCGCCGGACGATTCGTATTCGCGATAGGGAACATCGAAAACCGTCCATCCGCCGCGGCCGTCGAGCGAAACGACCCGGTTCGCCACCTTGCGGAGGAAATAACGGTCATGCGAAACCGCGGCAAGGGCGCCGGGATACGCGGCCAGCGCTTCTTCCATCCGTTCCCGCGTGTCGATGTCCAGATAATTGGTGGGCTCGTCAAGGACGAGCAGGTTCGCCCCGCTGAAGTACAACTGCAGGAAGGCGACCCGGCAGCGTTCCCCCATGCTCAAGTCGGCGATGCGCTTGAACGCCGCGTCTCCGGAGAACAGGAAGCAACCCAGGATCGTACGCGCGAACGTCATCGTCATGTCCGGCACCCGCAGCAAGCTGTCCAGCACCGTCTCGTCTCCGTCCAAATGCTCGAGCTGCTGCGAGAAATAGCCGATTCGCAGCGCGGGATGGCGGACGACGGCCCCCGACGTCGGAGCCAGCTCTCCGAGCAGAAGCTTCAGCAGCGTCGTTTTGCCCGCCCCGTTCGGCCCGACGACCGCAAGCTTGTCGCCTCGGTTCAGCGTTAAGGAGCCTCCGCGGAGCACCGGCTGCTCCCGTCCCTCATACCGGAACGCGAGATCCGTCGCCTGCAGCAGCGTTTTCGCCTCGAACGTTCCTTCCCGGAACGCGACGCGAAGCTGCTCCGCGTCCCTCGGCTTTTCGACGCGGTTTTTCTCCAGACGCTCCAGTTCTTTCTCTTTGGCATGGTAACGCGCCGTGTGTTTATTGGCCCTCGCGGCGTAGTAAGGTTTCGCCGCTCCGCCGATCTTGGCCGCGTCGCGGCTCGCCTTCGCGTACCACTGGCTGTACATGCGGATCGCTTCGACGATCGCTTCTTTCTCCAGTTCCTGCTTGCGGTACAGCGCCATCTGCGTTTTCCGCTCCAGCTCTTTCTGCTCGCGAAACGCCGTATAATTCCCTTTATAGGACATGGTGCCTGTCGGGGTCAGCTCGACGATCCGGTCCGCCGCCGCATCGAGAAAGGCCCGATCGTGAGAAACCATAATAACCGTTCCGGGGTAATCCCTCACCCAGTTTTGCAGCCAATCGATCGTCTCCATGTCCAGATGGTTCGTCGGCTCATCCAGCGTAAGCACCTTCGGCCGAAGCGCCGCCAGCCGCGCGATGCCGGCCCGCGTCTGCTGGCCGCCGCTTAGCGATACGAACGGCAGCTCCCACGTCTCCGGCGGCAGGCCGACTCTCTGCAGCGCGCGTTCCGTTTCCGTCTCCCACGCGTAACCGCCCAGCGCTTCGTACGCTTCAAGCGACTCCCCGTACCGTTCCGCCGCTTGCGTGACCGTTTCGATTTCCCCGGCGGCGGAAGCCGCATGCAAATCGTGTTCCAGAAGCCGCATCTTCTCGCGGGCGGCGGCGATGTCCGGCTTGGCGCCGCGTACATAACCGATCGTCGTTTCATCCGCGGAAACGATCGGATGCTGGTCCAGCCAGCCCCAATCTTCCGGGCCGACTCCGCGCTGCACGGTGCCGCCGTCCGCCTCCACGGCCCCGCGGATGATGCCGAGCAGCGTCGTTTTGCCGGCTCCGTTGCGCCCGAAGAGCGCCGCTCGTTCCCCTCCCCGAATCTCGAACGTGACATTCCGGAACAACTCGGTGCCGCTCCATTCCTTTCTGACATCCGTTAGTTTTACGATAAACATCGTTGCGTCACTCCTTCATGGAATGCCGCAAGCGCGCCTGAACAACGCGGAATACGGAAAAACCCGGCCGCATATCGCCGGCCGGGCAGGTGGAAAACAGGATAGAGTCGTGCGTTAAACCGCGGAAACGCGGACAATCCCGTCCAAAGGGAGTCCGGCCCCGAGTCCACACTGATCCCGCTTCCTCCGCCTTCGGCAGAGCGCTTGCCGCATCGTCGTTGCGTCAAGTGTGAAAGCGTCGCAGATCAGCATGATTACTCCATCGGTGCGCGGAAACCCCCTCTCATACATTTACAGGCATCTTACCCGATTCTGCTGCGATTGTCAAAAGATTCGGCGAAACGCCCGTCCTCGAATCGGCCAGGATTGGCCTCCGGCTGGAGCCGGAACCGGCCGACGATTTCCTTCCGGAACGGATCCTGTAGTAAAATGAAAGGAACGACTTTTCCATGAAAGCGGGGACTCTATCGCCATGTCGACACATCTGCTCGCTCCATCCGTGATGAGGGTTCTGTCGACCGTCGGCACCGCGGGTATGGCCTCGTTGGTCATCGCGATCCGGCTCAAAGCGGCCAAACGGCCGACCTCCTTGCGCAAGCTGATCATCCCCCCTCTCGGCATGAGCACCGGTTTTCTGATGTTTCTCTTTCCGTTCATGCGCGTTCCGTTCGAATACGCGATCGCCGCTTTGCTCGTCGGGTTGCTGCTGTCCTACCCGTTGATTCATACCTCCAAGTTTCAGGTCGTGGACGGGCAAGTCTATTTGAAAAGATCCAGCTCCTTCATCTACGTCCTGCTCGGTTTGCTGCTGTTCCGGTTGCTGCTGCATCCTCTCGTGGAACAATACGTGACCCTTCCGCAATCCGGCGCGCTGTTCTTCCTGCTGGCGTTCGGCATGATCTTGCTCTGGAGAATCGTTACGGCGCTCCGGTATTTGAACCTCACCCGGGAATCCGAGCCGGCCTCTGCAAAAGAAAGCGCAGCGGAATGAATCCGCCGCGCTTTTTTCGCGATTGTTAGCCGTTTGGGTTCACTGCCGCCCATCCGTTTCTGCCACTAGGAAAATGTTTCTCTGCTTCTCCGTATCCGTTTGGATGATCCGTCGGAACGCTTCCGCGTCGAGAAACGCTTCGCCCGGTTCCCGGTCCATGTTCTCGGTCTCTCCGTCTATCTGCAGCCGGAGCGCGGATAAAGCCGCCGCGTCAGCGGAAACAGCCGATCGAACGTAATATTTAAGGCCGTTAATGAAATATTCGCTCGGGTTGACGATCATGGTGTCAGCTCCGCTCTCTCTAGGTTGGATTGGATCAATATCTTACCATTTCGTCCGGCTGCGTCGTCAAGGACGTACTCATGTCCCGCAGCCCCGCCCCGGTTCTCGACTGGAATCGGCGTTGCGGTATATCGATAACAAAAAAACCGGAGGCTGAAACGCCTCCGGCTTCCGGTAAATCCCCGATAACTTCGCTTTATTGAACGGCTTTTCTCCAATCGGCCGCGAACTTCTCCAGGCCTTGATCCGTCAGCGGGTGTTTCGTGATTTGCTCGATGACGGCAAACGGTACGGTGGCGATATGCGCGCCAGCCATGGCTACGCGGGTCACGTGATCCGGATGGCGCACGGAAGCGGCGATGATCTGGGCGTCCAGGCTGTGCGTCCGGAACAGTTCTGCGATGCGGGTCACGAGTTGGACGCCGTCTTCCGAAATGTCATCCAAGCGGCCGAGGAACGGCGAGACGTAGGTTGCGCCGGCGCGGGCGGCCAAGAGCGCCTGGTTCACGGTGAAGATCAGCGTGACGTTCGTCTTCACGCCTTTGTCGGCGAGGTAACGGCAAGCTTCCAGGCCGGCGAGCGTCATCGGCAGCTTGATCGTGATGTTTTTGTCGTTGTTGTTGATTTTGATCAGTTCGTTCGCTTGCGCGATCATCTGCTCCGCCGTCACGGCGTCGGGCGTAACTTCCGCGGAGACGGACTCGACGCCCGGCACGGCTTTCAGGATTTCCTCGATGCGGTCCTCGAATTTGACGCCTTCTTTGGCGACCAGCGACGGATTCGTCGTCACGCCGGCCAGCACGCCGATTTTATACGCTTTTTTGATGTCTTCCAGGTTCGCGGTATCGATGAAAAATTTCATGTTATTCCCTCCGAATATTGAATTTGTATGTGGACTCTTGCTTATTGCAGCGCTTGTTTCGCCAGTCGGACGACGTTGTCCACCGTGAACCCGAAGTGCGCGAGCACTTCCCCGCCCGGGCCGGAAGCGCCGAACGTGTCGATGGACAGGATCTTGCCTTGGGGTCCCGCATAACGGTCCCAGCCGAGCGAGATGCCCGTCTCGAGGACGATCCGCTTCGATGCGGCGTCCGGCAGCACGCTTTGCTTATACGCTTCGGGCTGGCGGTCGAACAATTCGCGGCAAGGCATGGCGACGACGCGGACGGAGACGCCGTCCTTCTCGAGCGCCGCTTTCGCGCCGACGGCAAGGGATACTTCCGACCCCGTCGCGATCAGCACGACGTCCGGCCGATCGTTCGTCTCGGCCAGGATATAGCCGCCCTTCGCGACATTGTCCTTGTTCCATTTCGTCTCTTCGAAGATCGGCAAGTTCTGACGGCTCAACACGAGCGCGACCGGACCGTCTTTCTTCTCCAGCGCGTACGCCCATGCGCTCGCCGTTTCGTTGGCGTCGGACGGACGAATGACCGTGAGGCCCGGAATGGCGCGCAAGGAGGCCAGCTGTTCCACGGGCTCGTGCGTCGGGCCGTCTTCGCCGACCGCGATGGAGTCATGGGTGAACACGTAGATGACGGGCAGCTTCTGCAGCGCGGCCAAGCGGATCGACGGACGCAGGTAATCGCAGAAGACGAAGAACGTGCTGACGAACGGCTTCACGCCGCCATGCTGCGCCATGCCGTTGCCGGCCGCGCCCATCGCGTGCTCCCGGACGCCGAAATAAACGTTGCGGCCCGCGTAAGTCTCGACGGCGAACTTCGCTTCCCCTTTGATATCCGTCATCGTCGAATGGGACAAGTCCGCGCTTCCGCCGAAGATCGAAGGCACGGTTTTCACGAAATGGTTGATCGCTTCGCCGCTCGCCACGCGCGTCGAGACGGCTTTGGACGTATCGAACGTCAGGATGTCGGATGCCTGAATCGTCACCTTGCCGTCGATCGCTTGCTCCAATTCCTGGCCGAGCGCCGGATGTTGGGCTTTAAACGAGGCGAACAGCCGGTTCCAGGCGGCTTCTTTCTCCGCGCCTTTCCGTTTCAATTCCGCGAAATGCGCCCGAACGGCATCCGGAACCGTGAACTCTTCCTCATACGGCCAGCCGTATCTGGCTTTGGTCGCCGCCGCTTCTTCTTTGCCGAGCGGATTGCCGTGCACCTTATTCGTTCCTTCGGCTTTGGAGCCGTAACCGATGATCGTGCGGATCTCGATCAGCGTAGGCTGGTCCTCATGCCGCTTCGCTTCCGCGATCGCCTCGGCGATGCGCGCGATGTCGTTGCCCTCTTCAACGCGCAAATAGTGCCATTTGGCCGACTCCGCCCGCTGACGCACGTTCTCTCCGAACGAAAGATTCAGTTCCCCGTCCAGCGAAATGTCGTTCGAATCGTACAGGACGATCAATTTTCCGAGCTTCATGTGACCCGCCATGGACATCGCTTCGTAGGAGATCCCCTCCATCAAGCAGCCGTCGCCGACGAGCGCGTACGTGTAATGATCGACGACCGGGAAGCCTTCCCGGTTGAACTTCGCGGCCAGATGCGCTTCGGCCATCGCCATGCCGACCGCGTTCGCGATCCCTTGCCCGAGCGGTCCCGTCGTCGCCTCCACGCCGTCCGTATGGCCGAATTCGGGATGGCCCGGCGTACGGCTGTTCAGCTTGCGGAACTGCTTCAAGTCGTCAACCGACACCTGATAACCGAAAAGATGAAGCAGGCTGTACAATAGAGCGGACCCGTGTCCCGCCGACAGCACGAAACGATCGCGGTTGAACCATTTGGAGTTGGCGGGGTTATGGTTCAGGTGTTCGGCCCAGAGGGCGTACGCCATCGGCGCGGCGCCCATCGGAAGGCCCGGATGGCCGGAATTGGCGGCGTTGACGGCGTCGATGGACAAGGTGCGGATCGTGTCGACCGCGAGTTGCTCAATGGTTTGCGTAGCTGGCATAACGTTCCCCTTCTTCTTCGTTATTGTTTTCGTTTCTCTCGTCGAACCACCACTGGAAACCGTCTTCCGCGAGCAGCGCGTCGGACGCTTCGGGCCCGTAAGACCCCGCTTCATAGAGATGCAGCGGAACCGATTGCTCCTCGAAAGCCTCGAGGATCGGCTTCACCCATTGCCAGGACAATTCGACTTCGTCCCAGTGGGCGAAGAACGTGCCGTCGCCGCGCAGCGCGTCGCGAATCAAATTTTCGTAAGCCTCCGGGGATTCGGACGGGTTCGCGTGCAAATCGATATGGATCGGCTTGAATTTGCCGGTGCGGCCGGGCTCTTTCGCGTTCAACTGCAGCGTGATGCTTTCCTTCGGGCCGATCTCGAACACGAGCAGGTTCGGCGCGGCGCTCTCCCCGCCGGGCAAGGAAACCGGCTTGAGCGGTTCCTTGAACTCGACGACGATTCTCGTCGATTTCTCCTTCATCCGCTTGCCCGTGCGGATATAGAACGGCACGCCGCGCCAGTCGTTGCTGTCGATCCGCAGGCGGGCGGCGATGAACGTGTCGGTCATCGAATCCGGCGCGATGCCCGGTTCCTCCCGGTAACCGGCCGCCGGCTTGCCTTGGATCGTGCCCGCCGCGTACTGGCCGCGCACGACATGCGCGCCGACGGTTTCCTTCTGCAACAGCTCCAGGGCTTCCATCACGTTTTTCTTTTTGAAGCGCACCTTCTCGGAGGTGCTGTCGTTCGGCAGATGGATCGCCGCCATCATCAGGAGCTGCAGCATGTGGTTCTGGAACATGTCGCGGATGGCGCCGACGTGATCGTAATAACCCGCGCGTTCTTCCACGCCGAGCGATTCGTTCGCCGTGATCTGCACGTTCGCGATGTAGCGGTTCGTCCACAACGCCTGGATGACCGGATTGGCTTGCTGCAACGACTCCAGACGCTGCACGATCGGCTTGCCCAAGTAGTGGTCGATGCGGAAAATTTCCTCTTCCGAGAACGCCTGCGTAAGCGTGCTGTTCAGCTTGCGGGCGGAGTCCAAGTCGTGTCCGAAGGGCTTCTCGACGACGAGGCGTTTCCACCCGCCGGCGGATCCGAGGCCGCTTGCCTTGATGTTCAGGGCGATCGTCTCGAAATATTCCGGCCCGACGGACATATAGAACAGCCGGTTCGGCGGTGCGCCGAGTTCGGCTTCGCGCTGCCGGATCCGCTCCGATAACGTCCGATAATCATCCTCGCGGCCGATATCCAGCACGTGATACCGGAAGCCGCCGATAAAGCGGCGAAGCGATTCCTCGTCCTCCGGCCGGCGTCTGGAAAATTCGCGCAGCGATTTCTCGACATTGGCCTGGAACGATTCGTCCGTCCACTCCCTTCTGCCGAGTCCGAACAAGGAGAAAGGCTCCGCCAGCTTGCCGTCTAGGAACAAGTTATATAGGGCCGGGTAGATTTTCCGTTTCGCCAAATCCCCCGTCGCCCCGAAAAGGACAATCGTAGCAGGCTCCATCGTGCGATGCTCCTTTCGTGGAGAGCTCAATAGCAAAGCTCTGGTGACTTTTTCATAATCCTACTATAATACGATAAGGGGACATATAAGTAATCGATAGATTGATGAGGAGACATAGATGATGTCTATGATTAAAAATTACGAGCTGTACAAAGTGTTTTATTGGGCGGTCAAAACGGGCAGTTTGACGCAGGCCGCCAAAGCGCTCTACCTCACGCAGCCGAGCGTCAGCCACGCCATCAAGCAGCTGGAAGACGGATTCGGCGTGCCGTTGTTCTTCCGGACGCCGAAAGGCGTCGAGCTGACGCAGGAAGGCAACGTGCTCTACTCCTACATCGAGCAATCGATGATCCTGATCGCGCTGGCCGAAGAAAAAATGGCCGCGCTCAAAAACCTGGACAGCGGCGAGCTCAGAATCGGCGGCAGCGATTCGTTGTTCAAGCACTATTTGCTCCCGATCCTGGAGTCGTACCATTCGCGCCATCCCGGCATCAAGCTGCATCTTCACCACGGCACGACGCCGGAAGTGATCACGTTCCTGAAAGAAGGCCGGATCGACTTGGGCGTCGTGCGGATGCCGATCGTGGATCCGCAGCTTAAAGTCCGCGAAAGCTTCCAGCTCCAAGACTGCTTCGTGGCGGGAGCCCGCTATGCGGAGCTCAAAGACAAGACATTGTCGCTGGAGCAGCTGCTGCAGTATCCCGTAATCCTCTTCTCCCGCAACAGCCGCGCCCGGATGACGATCACGGAGCTTTTTCAGAGCTACGGACTGACGCTCAAGCCGGACATCGAAGTCGGCAGCGTCGACCTGCTGATCGAGTTCGCGCGCCGGGGACTCGGCATCTCGTACGTGACCCGGGAGTTCGTCTCGAACGAGCTGGAAGCGGGATCCCTGTTCGAAATCCGGCTGGACGTGTCCCTGCCTCCGTCCCATGTCGGCATCATGACGATGAGGAACATGCCGTTATCCATCGCGGCCAGCCGGTTCATCGAGCTCGTCGGATAAACGAGAAGAGCAGCGGATCGCTCCGCTGCTCTTCTGCTTCTATCCGAACCTTAATTTTTCGTTTTAGCGGTGTTAGCCGGACGTCAAATGGAGATTCCGCTAGGAAACGCGAAAAAGGCACCTCGCAGGAGGTGCCGCCTTTCATGGCCTCCGGCCATTTCGCCGATTCCGCGCATCGAACGAACGCATTCGTTAGATAAAGAAACCGGCAGAGAGGATGATGACCAGCAGGATGAACAATACGAGTACGAACGCCGCAGCGCCTCCGAATCCCGCGCAACTAAACCCTGCACCGGCTACTCCGAATCCCAAATTCGTCACCGCCTTTTCAGTTAGGGATTGGTTGTTACACCCCTAACATATGGCGAGGACATTGAACCCGTCAGGACAGATGTCCAGATTTCGGGAATTATGCAGGCGCCCATACGCGATCCCGGCGGAACGGCGCCCTCGCATCGGTTTACAGAAAAGGATGAGGGTACGGATTGAGCTCGTTTTCCGTGAGAGGACGGTCCGTATACCCAAGTGCCATCGGCACCTTGAGCAGCCGATCCAAGCCGTGCACCCGCCTCATGCGGTGACCGAACGTCATCGGCAACAACCCCGGGATCAGCACCTTGACGCAATGCAGTCCGTTCCGCGACAACTCGGCCGAGGTCTGATCGACGACGATCACCTCGAGCCCCAATCGGCGG
Source organism: Cohnella caldifontis (assembly GCF_029360585.1). Taxonomy (GTDB): domain Bacteria; phylum Bacillota; class Bacilli; order Paenibacillales; family Paenibacillaceae; genus Cohnella; species Cohnella caldifontis. The sequence goes on from NZ_JAQZSJ010000024.1 coordinate 49,302, forward strand.
AACCGATTCAGCACGCCCCGCAGGTCTTCCGTCAAATCCGGGCTGGGCGCACGTTCCGCGAATTCGTCGGCGAAGTTTCGCACCGGCCGTTCGGGATTCCGCAAAAAACGCAGCCGCTCTTCCGCTTCAGGCAAAGCATAGACGAGAGCATGATGCGGCATTTCTTCGACCCGATTCGAATCGCCCAGCATTTCCAGGATTTCTTCGCGCCGGGCTTCGGCTTGCTCGCTCAAAAACCGGGTGAAACCCGCCAGCTCGTAAACCGCGCTTTTGGCCGCCCTTACCGGGTCCAAGCTCGCGCCGGCTGCGCAAATCAGGTTCGCGCCCGTCCGGCGTTTGTTCTTCGCTAGCGCCCAGATGCTCGGGATCCCGTTCTCCGTCGTCGCGTTGAACAAGTTCAGCTCATATCCGGCCACGGCGATAAGCCGCTCCGCCATCAGCCCCAATTCCCGATCGCCGGCCGAGAACGGATCCAGCCGGGGCAGAGGAAGACGCGCGTACCAGGCCATCAGGAACGAGTCGCGCTCCACCGCCTCCATCACGCCATGGAAGACGGCTTCTTCCAAGCTCCCCCCGAGCGCGCAGCCGTTCGAACCTTCGTTCGCCAAGCTGCCGCCGAATGCCGCGTGGTAATAGACCAGCCCCTCCGGTACGAGAATCGGACTCTCCCGCATGAACGAATACCCCCATACCCACGTGAGCGGCGCGTCCTGATCGAACGGCTCAAACGGGAAATCTTCGTCCGCGTATTGTTCCGGCGAATAAAGTCCGACGTCGGTCGGGTTTAAAGCCATGTCCGCCAGATTTCGGTAACTGTCCCGGACTACGGTCTTTTTCCCCCGCGGCGTCGTTCCGCAGTTTCTCTCCAAACCTTCCAAAAGAGCGGACGCCAAACTCAGCGGATACGCATGCGAGCGACCGGCGGTCCATTCGTCCCCGAAGGCCGAGGGCAACAGGACGAGCACGTCGCTGAACGGATGGGCAAGCTGGAGCCGCGCTTCTTTCATCACCCCGGTCCTGTCGTCCAGATAATCTTCTTGCAACCGGGAGAAATCCGTCTCCGTCAACGATTTGACGCGAAAGGTACGGGGGTCGGTTTTCGGACGCGGCTTCAAGTCGATTCGCGCCGATTCCGGCGTATCGTCTGGCAAGCGCCCGCATACGGGACAGAACGGATCCGGGAGAAAGACGTGCCGCGAACCTTCCAGCGTGCACAGATCCACCAGGTAAATCCGCCCGTCCGTACGGGGAGTCTCCCGGCCCAGCGCACTCCGCGCTTCCGCCACGATCAAATCGCGCATGTGGCGAAGTCCCCACGGCGGAACTTTCGGGTCCCGTTTCACGACCCCTTTCTTCCACAAGGTCATTCGCATCTCCAGCTGCTTCGCGTCATCCGCCGAGGACGTCGTTCGCCGCTTCAAAGCGCAATGCGGGCACCCCGGCTCGCCGGGCCGGACATAAGGTCCGACGATGCCTTCATCGGCGATCACCGTCGCGCTAAGCCACGGAATTCCGGCTTCGCGCAGCGCCATGTTAATCGCCTGATACGCCGACGGGCGGTATTCGTCATGAACGGCCACAACGAAAACGACGGATTCCGGAACGTCGGAACGGATCGCGTCTCCCAGCCGGAGGACGGGACGTTCGGCGGACAGCGATTCGGCCACGAGGTCGGCCAACCTCCCTTCTCCCACGATCGCGATCTTGTCTTTCATCGGACACCTCCCAGGCTCATCGAACGAGGATCTTGCTCCTAGTTTATGAGCCCGAATGCGAATCGAACATAGGGCCGGGAAAGCGAATGGATGCGCGCGGCGCGGAAAACGCGAATAACCCGCGCAAACGCGATGCGCGGGCAAAACAAAGCCGAAAACGATCAGAATCCGAAATATTCCTTCGCGTTGTTGTAGGAAACGTTCTGCACGATCGTGCCGAGAAGCTCGGGATCGTTCGGGAACTCTCCGCCTTCGACCCACTCCCCGATCAGGTTGCAGAGGATCCGGCGGAAATACTCGTGCCGGGTATAGGACAGGAAGCTCCGGGAATCCGTCAGCATGCCGACGAACCGGCTGAGCAAGCCCATGTCCGCGAGCGATTTCATCTGGGCGATCATGCCCTCTTTCGTATCGTTGAACCACCAAGCGGAGCCGAATTGCAGCTTGCCCGGTATGCCGCCGCCTTGGAAGTTGCCGATCATGGAAGCGATAATCGGGTTTTGGGCCGGGTTGAGCGAATACAGCACGGTTTTCGGAAGCGCGTCCTCGCGCTCCAGCGCATCCAAGAGCCGGGCCAGCGGCTGCGCGATCGGGCTGTCGTTCATCGAATCGAAGCCGGTGTCCGGACCGAGCTTCGCGAACATGCGGGCGTTGTTGTTCCGCTGCGCGTTCATATGGTACTGCATGACCCAGCCGCGTTCCGCGTATAGCTTGCCGAGATAGACCAGCGTGTACGTTTTGTATTTCTGCTCGTCCGCGAGGCTGACGGTTTCGCCGTTCAACGCCCGCGCGAAAATGCCCGCCGCTTCTTCCTTCGTCGTCTCGGCGAACGGAACGTAGTCGAGCGCGTGGTCCGATACCCGGCCGCCGACCGAATGGAAGAAATCCACCCGCGACTTCAGCGCCGAAAGCAGCGCGTCGTAATCCCCGATCGGTTGTCCCCAGGCTCCTTCCAGCTTCCGGATCCATTCCCGGAATCCCGCTCGTTTGATCTCCAGTCCCTTATCCGGACGGAAGGACGGCAATACTGCGAAGCCGGCTCCTTGCTCTTCCCGCAGCTTGAGATGGAATTCGAGCGAGTCGGCCGGATCGTCGGTGGTACAGACGACCTTCACGTCCGATTTGCGGATCAGGTCGCGCGCGCCGAAGCCTTCGCCGTTCAGCTGGGCGTTCACTTTCTCCCAGATGACCGGAGCGTTCTTCTCGTTCAGGAGTTCATTCACCCCGAAATACCTTCTCAGCTCCAAATGGGACCAATGGTACAGCGGGTTGCCGATCGTCATCGGAACGGTGCGGGCATAGGCCAGGAACTTGTCGTAATCGCTTGCGTCCCCGGTCACGTATTTCTCTTCCACGCCGTTCGCGCGCATGGCTCTCCATTTGTAGTGATCTCCGTAGAGCCATACTTCCGTTATGTTCTTGTAGGTTTTGTTCTCGTAAATTTCCTGCGGGCTCAGGTGACAGTGGTAGTCGATGATGGGCATCGATTTCGCGTAATCGTGATACAGGGCGACGGCCGTCCGGTTGTTCAGCAGAAAATTTTCTTCCATGAATCCTGCCATAAACGCCAATTCCACCTTTCAAGGTTCGGGATAACAACGTTGTTATTTCCAGTCCTCTTCTATCATAGGTGGAAACGGTTTTTCGTTCAATCCTTATTTTGAAGCCGGCCCGCTCGTTTCATCGTATTGACCGTCAGCCAAAGTTATCCTTTGATCGAGCCTAGCAGCGCGCCTTTGGCGAAATGTTTCTGCAAGAACGGATAGACAAGCAGGATCGGGACCGTCGCGACGACGATGACGGCCATTTTGACCGACTGATCGGGCGGCGGCACTTCGTTGTCCAGGCTGGAGCCGAATTCGAAGCCGCTGGCCAGTACGACGATTTGGCGCAGCAGTACCTGGATCGGCCATTTGCTGCTGCTGTCCAGGTACAGAATGGCGTTCAAATACGTATTCCAATACGTGACGGCATAGAACAGCGAGATCGTCGCCAAGGCGGGCAGAGACAGCGGCAGCACGATCCGGAACAAAATGCCCCAGTCCGAGCACCCGTCGATTTTGGCGGACTCCTCGAGTCCATCCGGAATGTTCTGGAAAAAGTTTTTGAGAATGATCATGTTGAACGCGTTGACCGCGATCGGAAGAACGAGCGCGGCGTATTGGTCGACCAGGCCCAATTCCTTGACGACCAGGAACGTCGGAATCAGCCCGCCGTTGAACAGCATCGTGAAGACGACGGCGAACATGATGAACCTTCTGCCGTCCAAATCGCGCCTCGCCAGTCCGTATGCCATCATGCTGGAAATCAGCATGCTGAACGCGGTGCCGATCAGCGTGACGAGCACCGAGACGAGCATGGCTCTGAATATGGCGTTGGTGGAGAAAATGAACCGATACGCGTCGAAGCTCCATACCGTCGGTATGAGGACGAATTTCTTCACCGCGAGTTCGGCGCCGGTCGTGAAAGAGCCGGCAATGACGTGAACGAACGGCAAAAAGGAGACGAGCGCGATGATTCCCAAGAGCGCGTAATTGACGATCGAGAACAATCGGCCTCCAAAGGAGCGGTCTTCTACCATGGCTTAACCTCCCGCGGGCGTCAATAGACGCCTTCTTCTCCCATTTTCTTGGCGAGTTTGTTCGCGGCGATGACGAGCACCAGCCCGATGACCGATTTGAAGAAACCGATCGCGGCGCTGTAACTGAACTGTCCCTGCTTCAAAGCCGCCGTATAGACGTAGGTATCGATGATTTCGGCCACGTCCCTGTTCATGGAGTTGAGGAGCAGATACACGTGCTCGAAGCCAAGCTCCAGGACATCCCCGATTTTCAGGATGAGCAGCACGATGATGACGCTCCGGAGCGCCGGAAGCGTAATGTGCCATATTTGGCGGAACCGTCCTGCCCCGTCCATCCGGGCCGCTTCGTACAGCTGCGGGTCGATGGACGCGATAGCCGCCAGATAGATGATGGTTCCCCAGCCTGCTTCCCGCCAGATGACCTGATAAATGTACATCGGCCGGAACCAGTGCGAATTGAGCAGGAAGTTGATCGGTTCATGGCCGAAATAGACCAACAACTCGTTGATGATCCCCCCGTCCATGGTCAGCATGACGTATCCGATCGAAACGATGATGACCCATGACATGAAGTGCGGAATGTACACGATCGTCTGGATCGTCCGCTTGAACGCGGATAACCGGACTTCGTTCAGCATCATCGCGAGGATGATCGGCACCGGAAAGAAAAACGCGAGGTTCATCGCGAACAAAATGAGCGTATTGCTCAGAATGCGCCAAAAGTCCGGTTCGGTGAACAGCCGTTTGAAATGCTCCAAGCCGACCCAGTCGCTGTGCGCGATTCCGGTATACGGTTTGAAATCCTGGAAGGAGATGATCAAGCCGTACATCGGCGCGTACTTGAAAATCAGAAAATAGACGATGCCCGGCAGGATCATCACATAGAGCCATTTGTTGCGCTTCAGCCGCTGTTTCAATTCCCTGCGATGCGCTATTGCCTGCATGCGGATTTTTCCTCCCTGCGTGAGCGGCTTTCGTTACGTTCGAAAAGACGCATGATGGGGAACGCCATCCCTTCGCGAAAGAGCCGTTGACGAGAACATCAACAGCTCTTCGCGGTCGTTCAAGGGATTATTTCTTGTAAACGGCGTTATATTCTTCGATGATCTTGTCGCCGCCCCGCTTCTTCCAGTCGTCGATGGCTTTCTGGAATCCGGCGGCGTCGATTTTGCCGTAAATGTACTGGTATGTGGCGTCTTTGATCACGTCTTGCAGCTGCACGCCTTGCTCGTTGTAAGTTTTCGAATCGAGCGCCGCGGTCGGGTCGTTGATCATGATCTTCTCGTTTTCCCGGAGCAGCTGCTCGGCCTTGATCCGCGCTTCGAGCGTATAGTAGCCGTACAGGCGCCCGTTCGTTTCTTCTTCGCCGATCACGCTGTCCTTGAAACCTTTGACTTCGCGTTGAATGAGGTCTTTGTTGTCCGTTTCCTTGGCTTTGCCGTCGACCACTTCGTAATGCGCGCCTTGGATGCCCCAGAACATCACGTTGGACACTTCCGGCGTCATCATCTTGTCGAAGAACGCCAGGATTTCCTTCAGGCGGGCTTCGTCCTTGATGGCCATTTTCGGGAACAGCACGACGTTGTTATACCCCGGAATCGACCAGGTCGTCGCCGTGCCGTCCGGACCTTTGATGAGCGCGGCCGTATCGACGACGGCATCCGGCACGTTTTTCACGAGGTTCGCGTACAGCTGCGTGTCGACGTCCTGCATGGAGCCGATGTAGATGCCGGCTTTGCCGCTCGTGAACAGGTTCACGCTGTCCGTTTTGCTCGTCGCGGCGAAATCTTTGTTGATGTAGCCGGCGTCGCGGACTTTCTTGAACCAATCCATCGTGGCGATGTATTCCGGGAATTCGAATTCCGGCGCCAGCTTGCCGTCCTTCTCGCCCCAGTTGTTCGGCGTATGGAACCAGGAAGCGACCGTCTTGAACGCGCCGTAGATCAGGTCGTTCCGGTCCGTGATGCCGACCGTGTCCTTCTGGCCGTTGCCGTCCGGATCGTTCTCGGTGAACGCTTTCGCCATCGCGAAGACGTCGTCGATCGTCTGAGGCTCTTTGAGGCCCAGCTTATCGGCCCAGTCTTTGCGGTAGACGATGCCTTGGCGGGCAAGCGGACGTCCGATATACAAGGAATACAGCTTGCCGTCGACTTTGGTGTTTTCCAGGATTTGCGGCTTCAGCTTGGACAGGTTCGGGAACTCGGAGAGGTACGGCCCGATTTCCCAGAATTGTCCGTCGCGGATGCCTTCTTTCATTTGAATGAAGGTCGACTGGTTTTTCAGGTACGTGACCTCCGGCAGCGCGCCGGTCGCGAAGGACGCGTTCAGTTTGTCCTCATACGTGTCCGCGGGGAAGAATTGATAGGTCAAATCCGTGTTCGTCAGTTTCTCGATTTCCTTCTCGATCGTGTCCGGCGGCGTCTCGGCGATGTTGAGCGGAAGCATGATCGTGATCTTGGTCGGCTCCTTGGCGGATTCCGAGGGCGATGCGGACGGGGATGCTCCGCCCGACGTCGATCCGCTGCCGGCCGGCGACGGGCTGGATTCCGTTTTCTTGTCCCCGCCGCATGCCGTCAGCACGAGGGTAAACGCCAGAATCAAGCTGGTCAGGACCGAAACTCGTTTTCTGTACATACCGCTATGACCTCCAAAATCGAATTTGTTTGTTGCACCTTCACCGTACCGGGGCGCGCTTTGGTGCGTAAACAATCATTTGCTCATTTCGGAGGTTCCAAAGGCATAACGGCGCGGAATCCGAGACAATGATTATCGCCATTGCTAATGACACTTTCGGCGTAAAAACAAAAAAGCTGCCCCCGGCAGCGATCTGCGCGATTAGGACAGCTTGGCAGGGGTTATCCCGCCTCGTTCTGATTTCGATAGGACGTCTCGTACTCCTGGATGACCTGGCGGCCGCCGGCGTTTTCCCAGCGCTTCACCTGATCTTGGAATCCGGCTAGATCGAGGAAACCGAGAATATATTGATAGGTCGCGTCCGTGACGATCTTGGTCAATTCCACGCCCCGCTCGTCGAACGTCTTCGAATCGAGGTTCACGGTCGGGTCGGGGACGGTGAACTTCTCGTTGTCGTTGCTCAGCCGGTCGGCCAGATCGGCCATCGGCTCGTGGGATTCGATCGGCAAGACGTTCGGATTGTTGATGTCCGCGATCATGAGCGTGTACAGCGGACTCACTTCGCTTACCCGAAGCGCGTAGGTTTCCTCGGGCAGGACGACTTTCCCGTTCGACAGCGTATAATGGACGTTCTCGATGCCGTATTTCATGATATTGCTGACGTCTTTCTCCATCGTACGGTCGAAAAAGGCCAAAATCCGCTTTAATTCGTCTTCGGTCGGAATCGTCTTGCGGGAAAACAGGAACAGCCCGTTGTAATTCGGAATCGACCACACCCGGCTGCCCAATGGGCCCATGATCCGGTTCACCAGCGTGAACTCCGTCTTCGGATTATAGGCTTTCGCTTGTTCCAGCAGCCGCTGCACGTCGGTCATGCTGCCGACGTATACGCCGGCGACTCCCCGGATCAGCAGGTCGCGCTGCTGCTCTTTGCTGGTGATCGCGAAATCGGTGTTGATCAACTCTTCCCGGAACAGCTTCCGCATGAAATCCATCGTATCGATGTACGCCTGGGTCTCGAACTCCGGCACGAACGTCGATTCGCGCCGCTCCCAGTTGTTCGGCGTCCCGAAATAGGAGCTGAGCGTTTTGAAGGCGCCGTATACCAGGTCGTTGCGATCCGCCAAACCGACGGTGTCCTTGCGCCCGTTTCCGTCCGGATCGTCCCACGTGAAGCGGCGCAGCACCTCGTACAGCTCATCGAGCGTTCCGGGCGGCTGCAGGCCGAGCCGGTCGAGCCAATCTTTCCGGATGATCAGTCCTTGCCGGGACGAGGGGCGTTCGGTATAAAGGCCGTAAATTTTGCCGTCCACCGCCCCCTGCTCCAGAATCTCCTTCTTGAGCCGCGCCAGATTGGGATAATCCTGCAGGTAGGGACCGATTTCCCAGAAGGCGCCGGATCGGATCGCGCTCTTCGCGATCATGTAATCCGTCCGCTTGACGAAATTCACCTGTTTTACCGTGTTCGTCGACAACGCCGTGTTCAATTTGTCCGTGTAGATCCCGTCCGGGACCCATTCGATGTCGAGGCGCGTGCCCGTCAGACGGGCGATTTCGTCCATGATGCCCGAATCCGGCGGATTCGGAAAATGCAGCGGAGCCATGATGGAGATGGAAGGAACGTCGGCAGCCGCAGCCCTGGGCGAACCGGCGTCCCGGCTGCAGGACGTCAGCAGCAAGACGGCGAGCAGAGAGACCATGGAGAATAAGGAAGGGATTCGGCGAAATCCCGTCGAACTTCTATTCAAAGGCCCTCCTCCTTGCCCAGAATCTTTTCCGATCGGTGGGATCCCATGCGTTCCATGAGTTTCCTCAGCAAATTAACGCTGTTCGCCTTCGTGCTGTGCACGGTGCCCGTGGTGTTCATCGGCGCCTTCTCGTATACCCTCTCCTCGAACCAGATCCAGGAGAAAGTGAACCAGAGCAAGATGCAGTTGCTGATGCAGACGAGCGCCAACGTAGAGCTGATCATGAAGACGATCTCCCATACGATGAACCAGGCTCTCAGTTCCACGGTGGTCAAGCAATCGCTGAACAAAGACATGACGCCGAAAGACTTCATGACCTATAACGATCTCCGCAACGAGCTGCAGCATATGCAGTCGTTCGATACGAAGCTCCAGGACGTGGTGCTCGTGAACCGCCGCTTCGATTGGATGATCAAGAACTCGGGAATCTACCGCCTCAACCAATATGCCTACAGCTCCCAATTGAAGAAAATGATCGATACCGAAGGGGACGGCGCTTGGGCGCTGTTGCCGAGCTATTGGTTTCTCAGTGAGGAAAACGCTTCCAATCCTGATTGCAATTATACCATAAGTCTCGTGAAGAAGCTTCCGACCATCGGACCCGATAAATACGGAATGGCGCTCGCCAACTTGTCCGCCTGCAGCCTGGGGCAGTTCGTGCAATACGATCTCGAGGATTTCGCGTCCGTCATGATCCTTGACGACCAGTACCGGATCCTGTTTCACTCCGATCCTTCCATGATCGGCAAGTCCGTCATGTCGACCGGATTCGTGCAGTACGGCTCGCTTGCCGCACCAATCGGCCAGTTCGACGCCACGATCGACGGCAAACCTTATACCGTTAACTATATCCGATCCAATTACAACGGATGGGTCTATCTGTCCACGGTTTCGATCGACAGTTTAACGAAAGAGTCGGACAAGATCGGCTTGACGACCGCTGCCGTTTGCCTCCTTCTGCTGCTCCTGCTGTTGGTGATGGCATGGCTGGGTTCGCGCCGCATGTACTCCCCGATCCAGCAGCTCATGAATTATTTGACCGAATCGAACAAGCGTCTGGAGCGGGAAGTGCACCGCCATCTCCCGCAAGTGCGCACCTACTTGTTGACCCAGGCGTTCCAGGGTCAAGTGCGGCCGTCCGTAGTACGGGAGAAGCTGGTCCAATACGGCTATGGGCCGCAAATGGAGCGGTGGCGCACGATGAGCGTCCTGACGATTCAGATCGACACGCTCGAAGGCACCCGGTACGGGAAGAACGACCTCGATCTGCTGCTCTTCGCGGCCCAGAACATCGTCGAAGAGTCCATTCCCGAGGCGGAACGCCTGCACCCGGTGCTGATGGAACAGGCCATCGTCATCCTGGTCGGCAGCCCGGACGTGGATCCGGACGTATTCGATCCGTTCCTCTACGCGATGACCGAGCGGTTGCAGCAGCAGATCCAGATGTACTTGAACCTGCCGGTCAGCATCGGACTCAGCCTGCCCTTCCGCGACCTCGCCAACGTGCCCGCGGCGTACCGGGAAGGCTTGGAAGCTTTGCGGCTGCGGATCGCGCTGGGCCAAGGCATCATCATCCGATACGAGAACCTGAACGAAGGCAAGCCTTACTTAAGCCTGAGTTATCCGTACCAGCACGAGAATGATCTGATCGACGCCATCAAGCTGGCCGAGACGGACAAGGCCCGGGAATCGCTGCGGCAATTCATGGCGGCGGCGATCCAGACCGACTTGCATCCGCGCGATTTTCAGATCCCGCTTGCCCGTCTGCTGAACAGTCTGCTGACCGTCATGCAAGAATCCGGCGTGGGCCAGCGGTCGTTCCAACGTCCGTACGGTTCGTTCTACGAAGAGTTGTTCCGCCTGCCGATCGCGTCGGAAATCGAAGATTGGTTCTGGCAGCGAATCATCCAGCCGATGATCGTCGTCTTCCAAAACCGGCAAAACTCGCAATACCAGAACATTTCCGAGAAAGTGATCGACCTGATCCAACGCGAGTACGACACCGACCTGACGCTGGAAGCCTGCGCCTCCCGGCTGCATTTTAACGCCAACTATCTCAGCAGCGTATTCCGCAAAGAAACGAACCACTCGTTCAGCGAATATTTGACGTCGTACCGGTTCAGCATGGCGAAGCGATGGCTGAAGGACACGGACATGCCGATCAAGGACATCGCGGAGAAGCTGCGCTATAACAATCCGCAGAACTTCATCCGTTCTTTCCGCAAGGTGGAAGGCATGACGCCGGGACAGTACAGGAGCAAGTACGTCGATCTGAACGGTTGAATATCAGATCTTCTGACTTTCATAACGCGCATGAATCTGACCATTTTCTCATGGTCAGATTTTTCGTATATTTGCCATATCCCATACAAACGACAAGGATGCGTGATCTGGATGAAGGAAACGCTGAACCTGAAACACAAACTCGGCCAGGGCATTACGCCGGGAGCGTTCATGGAGGGCATGGAAACCCGGGTCATGGTGAACAGCAAAATTCCGAATACCCGGGAATTGTTCCATGCCAAATACGAAAAATTCGGTTGGGCAAACAAAGAGGATGAGTTTTTCTTCTTGACGTATAAGCTCCGGGTCAATCTGCAATGCCTGATCCTCTGCACGGACTGGTGCCCGGACGTCATGTGGAACGTCCCCGTGCTGTTCCGCGTGATGGAGACCGCCGGCATCCCGACGGAGGTGCTGCCGATGGAGTCCCACTTGGAGACGATGGATTTGTTTTTGACGGACGGGGGGCGTGCTCAGCCGATCGCGGTGTTCCTGAACCCGAACGGCGACGTGCTGGGACGTTGGGGCGCTCGACCTGCTTATATTCAAACGGTCATGGACCGATTCAAGGCGCAATATCCGGATCGGCAGCATCCGGATTACCAGCAGGAGATCAATCGCGTCTACGGAGAAATCGGCGATCTCTATCATGACGGAGACAAGTATCGGGACGTAATGATTCAAGAACTCAAAACGCTTTTCGAAACTTTCGCGTAGAAAGCGGGGATCGCCATGGCGCGTTCGGTGTTTCCAGCCTTGCTGCTGCTGAGCCTAATTTGGGGCGGCTCTTATTCGTTCATCAAAATTTTGTTGGAGGATTTCGGGCCTTGGACGGTCGTGTTTTTGCGGACGTTCTTGGGCACGGCCGTCGTCGCGATCGGGATGCTGGCGATGCGGGAGAAATTTCCGATTCGGAACATCCCGTGGCTTTCGGTGATGGGGATGGCTCTGGTGAATACCTGTCTCCCCTGGGCACTGATCGGCTTCAGCGAAACTCGGCTGTCGAGCTCGATGGCGTCCGTCCTCAACGCGACGACTCCGCTCTGGTCGCTGGCCGCCGGCGTTTTGATTTTCGGCGCTTCCGCTTATCGCAAGCAATGGATCGGAATGGGCGCGGCCATGGTCGGACTGCTCGTCTTGGTGGGCTTGAACCGGGAGTCGGTCATCTCCGTGGACGTCGTTGGGTTTGCCGGCATGATGGCGGCCTCGCTCTTTTACGGGATCGGGGCGCAATGGTCCAAACGCCTGCTTTCCGTTTTGTCCACCACGCAAGCCACGTTTTGCACGTTGTTCTTTTCCATGATCGGCAGCGGCGTGATGGCTTTCTCCACGGAGCACGTTCCGTTCGAGCGTCTGGTCGTTCCGCAGAACATGGTTGTCATGGCTGGTCTCGGCCTCATCGGTTCCGGAATCGCCTACCTCTTGTTTTACCGGATCGTCCAGAAGGGCGGACCCGTCTACGCGACCATGGTGACGTACCTGCTGCCTGCCTGCTCGCTCGTATGGGGAGCGACGCTTATGCACGAGACGATTCCGATTCGCACGGTAGCCGGACTTGCGTTAATTCTGGCAGGCGTCTATTGGGCGAACCGTACCCATCGCCCCCGTTCTCTCAAACCGGCAGTGGAGGGTTGAACCAGGCTTGTTCCAGCAAGCGGATTCCCTTTTCCATGTCCTTTAGCTTCAAACCCGCGAATCCCAGGTACAGTCTCGGCTCATCGCTTAACCGCCGTTCTTCGTCCATCCACATTTTCCGCAAATCGTAGACGCGCACGCCTGCCTGAGCTGCCAGACCGATCAGCTCGTCGGACGATCTCGATTCTTGTAGGGTCAACTGAAGGTGCAGGCCCGCGTTTTGCCCGGTGATCTCGACTCGCGGGCCTAACCGTTCGTGGATCAACCCGATCAGATGTGCGTGCTTCTTGCGATAAATCCCGCGGATTTTGCGGATATGCCGATACCAGTGTCCTTCCGCCATGAAACGCTGCATCGCCCACTGTTCCGCCCGTGCGGGAGGACATGCCGCCTCGTGGGGCATACGGGCCAGCTGTTCCGCGAGCTCCATCGGGAGAACCATGTAGTTCATGCGCAACGCCGGCGTAAAAGCTTTCGAGAACGTGCCGATATAGACGACTCTCCCCTGTTCGTCCAAGCCTTGCAAGGAAGGAATCGGTTTCCCCACATAGCGGAACTCCCCGTCGTAATCGTCTTCGATGACGTACGCCCCGTTGCGGTCCGCCCATTCCAGCAGCCGTTTCCGCTCCGGATAGGGCAGGATGAAGCCCGTCGGAAACTGGTGGGACGGCGTGACGTACACGGCCTGGGCACGGCTCTCTTCCAAAACATCCAACGCGAGACCTTTGTCCCCAAGCGGGATCGGCACGATATCGCGGCCGTTTAATTGGAGCTGATTCCGAACCAGGTGGTAGCCCGGCTCTTCCATGGCCACCAGTCGCACATCCTTCAGCAGATGGGTAAGCAGATCGATGCTGTGCGCCATCCCCGTCCCGACGGCGATTTGTTCCGGCGTACACCTTACCCCTCTAGAGCTGCGCAAATAATCGGCCAATTCCGCGCGCAGCCCGTATTCGCCCATCGGGTCTCCGTAATTCCCGATTTCATTGGCGTGAGCTTCGAAGGCTTCCCTAAGCATTTTCGACCAGATGCGAAGTGGAAAGGCTTCGGCATCGAGTCTGGCGGGATCGAAGTCGATGACCGCCTGTTTGCCGGATGAGGCATGCAATGTGTGCGCGGGAGAAATGCCAACAGTTGATTCGGGGGTTCGGGGAACGCCGGTCATCTCGGGGGTCGGGGCGGGATACGGATTCGATACGTAAAGGCCCGATCGCGGCCGGCTGACTACGTAACCTTCCGCGATCAACATCTGGTAGGCCGTTTCGATCGGCGTTTTGCTGGTGTTGAGTTGATCCTGCAGCGCTCTGACGGACGGCAGCCGCGCCCCGTCCGCGATTTCCCCGCTGCGGATCCGATCGCGGATCTGCTCGTAAAGCCGTTGGTAAACCGGTTGTCCGTCCGATTCCGGCAGCATGATGTCGAACGTGGCGGCTCCCTCCATTCTCGTGCGTAGTAGCGATCAGTACCCTTTTGAATTCGCCCAAGGAAGTACTTTCCATTCATCCTTCAACAATCCGAATACGACATGATCATAATAATGTCCGTGATTCAAATCCACTTGCCTCAAAATACCTTCTTGTTTAAATCCCAGCCGGATCGGAATCGCCTTGCTCTTCTCGTTGTCCGTTCTCGCTCTGATTTCGATTCGATTCAATCCTAACTCCGCAAATCCATAGTTCAGCAAAGCTTGGCAACAGGCCGTCATAATCCCCCGCCCCTGGTATTCAGCGCTGATCCAATAACCGATCGAGGTCATTTTGGTGGTCCAATTGATTTCATGGAAGCTGATGTTGCCAATGAATTGATCGGCATGGAAAATGCCTGCTGAAAATCCGTTGTTCTTCGCGAAGCGTTGGAGTTCGGATTCGATGAATGCCCTTGAATCTTCGGGAGTTTTCGAGTTCGTCACCCAAGGAAACCACTTCGAAAGGTACTCCCGATTGCTTTCAATCACACAACACAAGTCATCTGCATGCCTGCATTCCAGCAATCGGAGATCTACCTGATCATTGATCACGTGATTAAAAATGTCGTTCACCCTCCTCGCGGATTCGGGTTGCTTACAATTCTAGTTTAAGTCTGATCATGTCCCTGCATCGAATTCCGTTCTCGTAAATCTCTTCTTCATAATGCCGGATAAAATGATCTTCCCAGATCTCATACATTCTAAAACCGCATTTTTGATAAAGTCCGAGCTGCATCAAGCTGGAATTGCCCGTCCCGATCACGACTCGTCGTGCGTTGATACTCCTGCAATATTCAATTGCATTTAGAATTAATTGCTTCCCAATTCCCTTACCTTGAAATTCTTCCTGTACGGCCACATTGACGATCTCCATCGTGGAATCGTCGAGATTCGATAGAACTAAAGCGCCAACGGTTTTTCCTTCGTAAATGGCCGCAAATAACGAACTGTCTTTGATATATTGTCGAATACGATCAACTGAAGGGACTGCTAATCGTAATAGATCCATAGGTACATCATCAATTGAATTTGTTTTTCTTATGTCTATATTCACATTTAAACCTCATTTCTCAATCGGAAATAACACTTCGACTTCTTCCTCCAAAGCGATTTCATCGGGTAAAGGAAATGTCCGCCTGACTCGCCTCCTCGAATTGCCTCGCGTGGACCGAGCTACATTAAGGCTATGCGTGAATGCGATATTATTGGATGTCAGCGCCCTCAGTTTGCAAATGCTGCATTTACAATTTCAGATGATATAGTTAATTCTATCTTAAATGTTTTTGAAGTATCTTCATGAGTAGGGGAAGTTGTTAAATCGACCATTTGTAGCCCATAACCGTTGAGCAAATGTTGTTTTGCCTGACCCTGCCACACCGCACATCATTACTACTAATAGATCTGTAACGTCCATACGACTGATCAGATCATCTAAATCAAAATTTCCCCACTTCAATATTCTCCTCGTTGCTTTTATTTCCTAATATAAAATCAATGACCCAGCATTTCGACTAAATGGGTCATTGATTTTATATATTTTCAATTATTAGGTAAACCAGCAAGTTCTAAAAGCTCGGCTCTGTTCTGCAAATTTAACCAAATTAGAAATCCTCTATCAACAACATGAAGTCTTAAATTAGTTTCATCATAATCTAGAATTATTGGTTGAATTCCCTTGGTTATTTGAAGTGAAGCAGTTGATTTTAAAGCCTGAGTTATATTTCCCGGGTTTAGTTCATCTCCTTTAGGATGTTTAGTTGCAATTATCTTTCTTATATCAGAATATTTTATTCCTCGCTCAAGTTGATCAGTATTCGAAATCAAAACAGGATAAAGTAGCCATTTATACATTTCCAACAATGTTGATTGAAATCCATCCGAAAAGTTCGTGATAAATGAGTTGTACCGACCCGATTGCTGATCAACAATCAACTTAACAATAATATCCAATCTTATTTCATTATCAATTTCTCTTAATTCAATTTGTGTTTCTTTAATTTCATTAAGCAGGCAAGCTAAATAACATGCTTCTTGAACTATATAGACATTATCATAACAACTCGACAATAAGTCTCTTTTAAAATCTTCAGAGAACGAAATATTGAGTAATTTTTCCCCTTCTTCGATTACTTCAAGTAGTTGATCCTTATTCCATTTATCCGCATTGATTGAGACAATTCTTCCCGTCAGATCACCATTATGAATTATTAATCGATTTTCATCTAACCATACACCTACGACAATAAAACAAAAATTGGAATTCTCATGAAAGGCCTTAAGTGCGATGGAAAAATCTCGTTGTACTTCAATAGGCAAATAATGGAAGTCTTCGAGTAAAATAATCTTTTTGAATTCCATTGCATTGAGAGCAGAAATAATATCATTAACATCCTCAACATCTAATTCTAATTCATTAGTTATAATTTCTTTCTGAAAACCTCGCTCCGCTTCGGCTTTTAGTCCTGCGGTGCCGATTGGGATTAACGTTTTTAATGAAGCTATTATTTTATATTTTCCACTTGTTGTTTTCTTAGTAGATTGTGTTAATTCATATCCGGCTCTCTTCAGAATATTTGAATTTATATCTTCAAGATTCCATTTGTTGGAGCAATGAATCACTATATAATCCTCAGCGCTTAAGCATTTTTTTCTAAGGCTTGTTTTACCTTGCTTTGAACTTCCGAAAACGACAATATGTTTTTCTCGATTTAGATTAGACTTAAAAACATCATCAATTCCAGCTCGGGAAACATAATTAATTGGTATTTCTCTGGAAATTCCGTATACATCCGAGGCTTTATGTATTATCATATAAATTCTCCTTTATTTAATATAATGTTAATCTAGATTCTACAATAAATCGCTAATATCCTTTTTATGGATCGCGATGATTTCATCAAACGGTTCCGTGTTCACGATGTCCATTCAACCTAAGTTGCATGAGTCGTGCGACTAGCAAGATCTCTGCCGGCCGCAATGCGGTTGGGTGAATGGATGTGGCGCTTGAGTCCACTTCTCTGAAATCCATCTGGCGACGGAGAGGGCTTGTCCCCCGATGCGTGATCGCATTGTTGTGCGATGCCCCGGACATCTTAATAAGCACTCAGATTCTATTTAGATGATTCGTTTAACTTAGATTTCCAATGTTTAACATTGAAATCATTGAGAATATCGAAATATGCAATTAAATTAGCAGGTCGGGCTGCGATGCGTGAAAACGATGTTATCTGAAGTTCGTGACTTCTCCGAAATACATTACTTAACTTTTAAGGGATTGTTAAATTGCTCATAAGATAACTTAATGTTTGGATTCTTTATTTCTCTAAATTCATAGGTATCAAGTTTATTATTTTCAATTAGTTTTGAAACTATGAATAAATCTTTGTATATATCAACGACAATGTACTTTTCATTCGATTCATTAAACACTAAATAATCCTTTTTGTCTTCAGCTATAGCTCTTCCGATGTTTTTTGACATGAACACTACTGTAATTAGGGCTTGCTGAACGGGTCGCTTTTTAGGGCATCACGGGCAAG
>NZ_JAQZSJ010000025.1 GCF_029360585.1 Cohnella caldifontis
AGAAACAGACGCGCTGATGTCAGTGTTTATGCAACGCCAGTGAAGTAAATTACATAACTCCGTCCAACCGACGCATTCAATCCCAACCAAAGCGCAACCCACGCCTTTCGCGAGGCGCCGGGTTGCGTTTTTGTTTGTCCGCCGGGCCCTATGCAAGCCAGGTTGATCATCCGCTTGGCAAAGGCCGGCAATAGGCGTCATATCCTAATAGAGAGGAGGCGGTGCGGATGCTCACATCGGAAAAGCTGGGCTACGGCAAAGACGAGAAGCTGCTGATCGTGAACGCGGACGATTTCGGGATGTCCCGGTCCGTGAATGACGGGATTTCGGAGCTTTTGGAGCGGCGGCTAGTGTCATCGTCTACGATCATGATGAACTGCCCATGGTCCCCGGATGCCGCCGCGAGAGCCGTACGGATCCGGGACGTCGATATCGGCGTGCATTGGACGCTCACCAGCGAATGGCCGGCCTACCGCTGGGGACCGCTCTTGCGCGGCCGGCCGTCCGACACGCTGGCGGGCAAGGACGGCTGGTTTCCCGCTTCGAGCGAAGAGGCGGAACGCCGCGCGGATCCCGAGCAGGTCCGCGGCGAATTGATCGCGCAGACGGAGGCGGCGCTGCAAGCGGGGATCGCGCTGACGCACGCAGATAACCACATGGGCAGCTTGTACGGCATCTCGTCCGGACGCGACCTGCTGCATGTCGCGTTTGAAGTCTGCGCCCGTTACGGCTTGCCGTTCCGGCTGCCCCGCAAGCTCATTCCGGTCGGAGGACGGATCATCCCGCCGGAAATCGAGCAAAGGGCGAAAATCCGCGTCCGTCAGGCGGAGGATTACGGCATCGTGCTGCCCGATTACGTGATCGGACCGGAGTACCGGCTGCTGCCCGGCCAGACTTATGATGACGTCAAAGCCGAAGGCATCGCGCTTCTGCGCGGCCTTCTCCCCGGGGTGACGGAGTGGATCGCGCATCCCGCGGTCGTTACCGAGGATTTCAAAGCCTTCAATCTCTATTGGGAGAAAAGAGGAATGGAACGGCGTTTCTGGTCGGATCCCGACGTGTTGCAGGTGATTAGGCAGGAAAACATCCAGCGAATCGGCTGGCGGGAGCTGCAACGTCTCCAGAGCAGCTTTTCCGCGTGACAAGGCAAGGGAAGGCCCCGCGGATTTTCGCCTGAAATGCAGGAATTTTGGAAATTGTCACGAAATTGATTATATTTGAACTTTATTCTATCGCTGATACGGCGCAACCATCACAAGAAAGGGGACGAAAAGACAGCATGGTGCAGGTACCCAAGAAGAACGAGCTCGGCTTTTTCGAAATCCGGTTGGAATCGATCGGAGGCCTCGGCGCCAACCTGGCCGGCAAAATGCTGGCCGAAGCCGGCGTCATGGGCGTCGGGCTGAACGGCGTCAGCTTCAGCTCGTACGGCTCCGAGAAGAAAGGCTCTCCCGTCAAGGCGCACATCCGTTTCTGCGATATCGACGCCAGGATCCGCGACACCTCTCCGGTGGAACGGCCGCACGTCGTCGGCATTTTCCATGAAAACCTGGCAAGGACGGTGAACGTGATTTCCGGCATCTACGAGGACAGCACCGTGCTGGTCAATTCGAAGAAAACCCCCGAACAGCTGAAGGAGCACCTCAAGCTCAAAGGCGGCACGATCGCCGTGGTCGATGCGACGGGCATCTCGCTCGAGGAGAACAACCGCGTCAACATGGCGATGCTGGGCGGCTTGTTCCGGCTCTGCGATTTCCTGGATCCCGAGTTCATGAAGGGCGTCATCCGCAAATCGCTGGAGAAGAAGTACCCCGGGGCGGTGCAACCGGCCCTGAACACGTTTCAGCGCGGCTACGACGAAGTCAAGTTCCAGACGTTCCAGCTGGCCGAGGGAGACCGCATGCCGGACTTCGTCCGGATGGACACGCCGGTGCTCGGTTACGAGACGCAGCCGATCGGCGGCACGATCACGAATCCCGGCAACAGCATTCTGAAGGACCTCAGCATCTCCCGCGCGGGCAAAATGCCGCATTTCGACGACGAGAAATGCATCCACTGCGCGGCTTGCGACAACGTCTGTCCCGATTTCTGCTTCGTCTGGGAGGAGCAGCCCGACAAGAAGGGCCGTCCCCAGATGTTCCTGCAAGGCATCGATTACCAGTATTGCAAAGGTTGCCTGAAATGCGTGCAAGCCTGTCCGACCGAGGCTCTCTCGAGCGAGCTCGAGGAGGAAGGATACGCGCTCGCGCACCGGGTGGCGCATCGGTTCGATCTGGCGCTCTGATCACACACTTTTCCGCAAAGAGGAATAAGGAGAGGCGATGGGGAATGGCGATCGATATTCGCAAGGAAACGGCCGGACGGGTCGAGCAGCGCATCGTGTACGAGTCCGGCAACGAGATGGCCGCTTATGCCGCGCACCAAATCAACTATCATATCATGGGGTATTTTCCGATTTCTCCTTCTACCGAAGTGGCGCAGTTCCTCGACTTGATGAAAGCGAACGGCCAGCATGACATCGTGCTCATCCCGGCGGACGGCGAGCACGGCTCCGCGGGCGTCTGCTACGGGGCTTCCACGGCCGGCGGCCGGGTATTCAACGCGACGAGCGCGAACGGCTACCTGTACATGCTGGAGCAGATGCCGGTCCAATCCGGCACCCGGTTCCCGATGGTCATGAACCTCGTCTGCCGGTCCGTTTCGGGACCGCTGGACATCCACGGCGACCATTCCGACCTGTATTTTGCGCTCAACACGGGCTGGCCGATCCTGCTCTGCCGCGATCCGCAGGCCGTCTACGACATGAACATCATGGCGCTGAAGCTGGCGGAGGACCCCGAGGTCCGGCTGCCGGTGCTCGTCGCGTCCGACGGATATTTCACGAGCCACCAAAAACGCCGAGTCAACACGTTCGCCCACCGCGAGGACGTGCACAAATTCATCGGCGAGCATCCGCCGGAAGGTTTCGTCCACGTGCTGGACCGCGACAACCCGATCACGGTCGGCCCATATATGAACGAGCCGGACTACATTAACAACTGCTACCAGCAGTCCATGGCCATGTACCGCGCCGAAGCGGTCTATGACCGGATCCGCAAGGAGTACGCCGAGCTGACGGGGCGGGACTATCCGGTGCTCGACCTGTACCGGATGGAGGACGCCGAAGTCGCGGTCTTCCTGCTCAACTCCTCCGCGGAGATCATCAAGGATGTCGTCGACCAGCTGCGCGAGCAAGGCGTCAAAGCCGGCTCGATCTCCCCGAACATGATCCGGCCGTTCCCGGCCAAGGCGATCGCCGAAGCGCTCCGGAACGTCAAGGCGGTAACCGTGGGCGACCGCGCGGATTCCTATGGCGGACATGGCGGCAACATGGTGAACGAAATCAAAGCCGCGCTGCAGACGTATCGGAACAACGATACGCTGGTCATCAGCCGGATTTACGGGCTGGGCGGCAAAGATTTCTACGCGGAAGACGGCTTCAAGCTGTTCGAATTCGCCATCGACGCCGCGGCCAAAGGCCATGTCGAGAAGCCGTTCGACTACCACGGCCATACGCCGGGCGACCCGGCCAAAGCGCCCAAACGCGTGCTGGAACCGATGAAATACGAGGATTTGAAAACGGGGTTGATCACCGTGACGCCGGACGAGGAGACGGGCAAGCTGAACGTCCGCGTGCCTCCGCTCCGTTCGCTGACGAAGAAGCCGAAGCGGCTCGCCCCGGGGCACGGCGCTTGTCCGGGATGCGGCATTTTCTCCGGGCTCGAGCTGTTCTTCAAAGGCATCGAAGGCGACATCGTGGCGCTGTACCAGACGGGCTGCGCCATGGTCGTGACGACCGGCTATCCGTATTCCGCGCATAAAGCGACGTACATCCACAACCTGTTCCAGAACGGCGCGGCCACGCTCTCCGGCGTCGTCGAGATGTTCCATGAACGCAAACGGCGCGGCGAGTTGGACCACCTGGGGCTGAAAGACGACTTCACGTTCGTCATGATCACCGGCGACGGCGGCATGGACATCGGCATGGGACCGGCGATCGGAGCGGCGCTCCGGAATCACCGCATGATCATCCTCGAATACGATAACGAGGGCTACATGAACACCGGCGCCCAGCTTAGCTATTCCACGCCGATCGGCCACCGGACGTCGACGTCCAACGTGGGCAAGGCGCAGGGCGGCAAAGTGTTCCACCATAAGGACACCGCGCAAATCATGGCGGCGACGAACATCCCGTACGTGTTCACGGGCAGCGAAGCCAACCCGCAGGATCTCGTCCGCAAGGCGGCGAAGGCGCAATGGTATGCGCAGAACGTCGGCCTCGTCTACGGCAAAATCCTGATCACGTGCCCGCTGAACTGGCTGTCGGAAGACAAGGACGGCTCGTCCATCATCGAGCAAGCCGTCAACTCCTGCTTCTTCCCGCTCTACGAGGTGGAAAACGGCGTGACGACGATCACGTACAATCCGGAAGAGAAGGGCAAGCGCATCCCCGTGACGGATTGGCTGAAAATGATGGGCAAGACGAAGCACCTGTCCAAGCCGGAGTACGCCGAGACGCTGCGTTCGTTCGAAGCCGAGATCGAGCGCCGCTGGAACCGTCTCAAGGCGAAACACGAAAATCCTTATCTGTAAGGCGGGACGGCGAGCATGCCCTATGCTTTGAGAAATACCGCGACCGGAGAGTTGCTGGCTTACCCGCAGATCAACGGATACCGGCTGCCTTATTATGGGGTGCGTCTTTGGAACGAGACGCCGGATGACGCCGGAGTGCGCGAGGCATTGTCGGATGCCGGATCGGCGGATTTGCCGGATGACTGGCATCCGGTCGAACTCACGGAGCACCAGGCCAAAATGGCCAACGTGAAGCTCCGCAACGACCCCCGCCGGCGGATTTTCCTGCAAGACCAGGTGCTGACGGCCGTTTCGGCGGAACGATAGCGAATACGCAAGCAACCCCCCGGAGCTCGAGGCCGGGGGGTTGCGCGTTCCATCGTTTAGTCTCGCGGAAACATCGAAACTTCCTTGCTGCCGGTCTTGATCGCGACGTTTGTGACTTTCTGCAGGCGCAAGTACTCATTCGGTTTCAGATCCTGCTGAAAATACGCGTATAGATAGGCGGCATCCGCAAATCCGAGTCCCGGGTAACACACGACTTGCTGGGGCGTATACGGATTGTCGATCAGCACCTGCCACTCGCCGTCCCGCTCGGATAGGGGCACTTCGGCCAGCGCTTCGTTTTTCGCTTCGTAAATGGAGGTCAGTTCGTCCCAGAGACGTTCCCAGGATGGGCTGTAACGGGAGAGGTTGGGGAAATCGGTTCGGCATTGCCCTAGCAACTTCCCGACTTCATCTTTTTCTTCCTCTTCATAACGCTTCAGCGTTGCCCGGAGGTCTTCGATAAAGCCGAAAAACGCGTAATACCCTTTGGCCTCCATCGCGGCGCGGAAATCCCCGCGCAACGCCTCGCTGCCGATGTCGCGGTAAACACGCAAGGTCAGCTCCGTCATCAGGAAAGTTCCCATCCTTTCGGTTCCGGAAAATACGCCGATTGGAAATCATCTTCGTCCATTATATCGCAAAGGTTCGCTACACGCCCGCTATTTTGTGATATAATGAAAGCCAATGTGCAAGACGCTTAAGGCGCTGGGGAAGGGAATGACGAAGAAATGGTTCGGCGTTTTGTCATCGAGGCGGTCATGATCGCCATCTATGGGCAATTGCTCGTGCCGAAACGGCCCGTGGAATATCGGATTCCCTATTCCACGGTCATGGAGCTTTACGACCTCAAGGAGAGCGAAGAACCGATCATGCAGGATCCCGAGCAAGAACGCCACGTCCGGGAGAAAATCGGGGACATGATCGCCTTTTTCGAGGATCCGTTCAATAAAAAGAAGCTGGAACGCGCGCTCGCCGCGCCGTGGAAGGAAAGCCCGCCGCTTCCGATCAACGAGAACGTGACGTTCATCATCGTGAACGCGGTGGAGAACATGCAGTACGGGGAAATTTTCGATCCGATCGAAACCGAAATCATTCTGTCTTCGTTGCGGCAGCAATGCCCCGTTCTGACCGACCATGTCGATTTTCAGGACAAGGCCGTCCAGAACGGCGTCCCGATCCAACTGTACGACATCGACGATTTCGAGTTCGCCGTGGAAGAGGGCGTCGATACGCCAGACGGCTATTCGCAATGAACAAGGCTGCCGATTGCTCGGCAGCCTTGTTTGTTGAGCGGCGCGCCCCTATGGTAAAATGAGGCGAACTCATTCCGAGGAGGCTGGTTTGGATGCTGGTGACGACAACGCCGAACGTAGAAGGGTACCGCATCACGCAATACATGGGGATCGTGAACGGGGAAACGATCATGGGAGCGAACATTTTCCGGGATTTCCTCGCTTCGATCACGGACGTGGTCGGCGGCCGGTCGGGTACATACGAGAGCAAGCTGAAAGAAGCGCGGGACATCGCCATCTCCGAAATGACGGCGCAAGCGCAGCGCATGGGCGCCAACGCGATCGTCGGGGTTGACGTCGATTACGAGGTCGTCCGCGAAGGCATGCTTATGGTCGCGGTCAGCGGGACGGCCGTTCGGGTCGATCCGTAAAGGAGGGAACTCCGTCATGAAATACAGGACTCTAGGCAAAACGGGCCTTCGGGTATCCGTGGTCGGCGTCGGAACCTGGCAGTTCGGAGGCGAATGGGGACGGGAATATTCGGCAGCGGAAGCGGACGCGATCCTGGGCCGCGCCAAAGAGCTCGGCATCAATTTGATCGATACGGCGGAATGCTACGGGGATCATCTTTCGGAGTCGCTGATCGGCCAATCGATTGCCGGGAGCCGCGGCGACTGGATTTTGGCGACGAAATTCGGGCATGAGTTCCACCGTTCGTTCGAACGGACCGACCGGTTCCGCGCGGAGGAAGCGGTCCGGCAGCTGGATTTGTCTTTGAAGGCGCTGCGAACGGACTACGTGGATTTGTACCAATTCCACTCGGGTCCGGACGCGGCGTTCGACCAGGATACGCTGTGGGACACGTTGAACCGGCAGGTGGAGGCGGGCAAAATCCGCCACCTGGGCATCTCCATCGGCTCCAACCGGAATATCCATCAGACGTCGAACGCGACGAAGGTTGGGGCGGGGGCGATTCAGGTCGTGTACAACCGGTTGGACCGCGCCCCGGAAGAAGAAGTCTTCCCGTCCTGCGCGGAGCAGAATCTGGGCGTGCTCGCCCGCGTGCCGCTGGCCAGCGGGTTCCTGAGCGGCAAGTACCGCCCCGGCACGAAGTTCGAAGCGAACGACGTGAGATCCCGCCGCGGCCAGGAAGATCTGGATCGGCAAATGCGCGAGGCCGAGCGAATCCGGTCAGAAGAAGTGCCGGCGGGTGTCGACATGGCGGCGTGGGCGCTGGCTTGGTGCCTCAAGCATCCGGCCGTGACGACGGTCATCCCGGGCTGCAAGGATGTCCGGCAGGTCGAAGCGAACGCGGCCGCCGTGGCGCTCGTGGAAGGCGGCCATCCCCAGGATGCGTGAGGGCCCGATCCCCGTTTACCTGCTGTCGGGCTTTCTGGGCAGCGGGAAAACGACGCTCCTGAGGCGGTTGATCGACGACGCGAAAAACCGCGGATGGAAACCGGCCGTGCTGATGAACGAAGCGGGCGACGTGAACCTCGACGGTCTCATGGTCGACGCTTCGGTCCCGATGTCCGAGCTGCTGGGCGGCTGCATCTGCTGCCAAATCCGCGGAGACGCCAGCGTCGAAGTCGTCCGACTGGCAAAAGAGCATAGGCCGGACGTCATCTGGATCGAATCGACGGGCCTCGCGCTGCCGATGGAGATCATCGACGCGGTGACGGAAGCGTCGCTGTACGAGAGGGTGGAGCTGCGCGGCATCGTAACCGTCGTGGACGCGCCGCATTTGCTGGACCGGGTAAGGGTGGGGTCCGGCAAGACTCTTCGGTTGATGCGGGAGCAGATCCAGGCGGCTTCTCTCATCGTGCTTAACAAGAGGGATCTCGTAGGCGAGCCGGAGCTGCGGGAATTGACGGATGTTCTAGCCGAATGGAATCCGAACGCGGAGATCGCGCCTGCCGTTAAAGCAGGCATCGACCTGGAAAGGATTTACGAAGGCGAGCCGTACGTCCGGAATTCGAAGGATCAATCCGACAACGGGGACGAATGCGGCGATCCCAACTGCACGCATCCCCATGCTGCCGGGGATCATGGACATTATCATCATCATGAGCCCGAAGCCGGGCATGGCCACGTTCAAGCGCTGACGCACTACTTGAAAGGCCCTGTCGACAGCCGGGCGTTCGAGGCATTCGTCGGACGGCTGCCCGACGGCGTCTACCGCGCGAAAGGCATCGTCTCGTTCCGGGACACGGCCAACCGGTACTTGTTCCAATACGCGTATCGGCAGAGCGATTACATGCCGATCCGTCCGCAGGGCACGGTATTGGACGTTGTGGTGCTGATCGGGGAAGGCTTCTCCCGGTCGGAGTTGGCTGCCCAATTGGATCGATTAACCGAATCGCAGGACCATTAACGGCATTAATTAACCTCGCAATCAACCGGCGCAGAACCGGTGGAATGCGGGGTTTCGTTTCCCGGCTATCGAAAAAGCGGAGCTTTTCGCTCCGCTTCCCGTACCTCGATTACGCTTTTCCTTCCTTGCGATCGCAATACGCATGCATGGCTTCTTTCATGAACCGCGCCAACCCGGGCGCGTGCTTGTCGATGTTCGCGGTGAATCGCCCATCCGCTACGTACATGTCGCCGAGTCCGCGGAAAATTTCCAGCGTGCAGTCGTAGTAATGATCGTTAATGAAACGATGCCATTCCCCGACGGCTTCCTGCGCCTCGGCGTCCTCCGGGCCGTACGGCATGCGGGATGCGATGCGTACGTAAATCGCGCCCGTCTGGGCGTGCATTTCCTTCCATTTCTCCTCCGAATACGAACCGACTCTGCGTTCCGTTTCCTCCACGACTTTGGTGCCGTATGTTTGCCGCGCTTCCTCCGCGTATTTGGCTTGATGTTCTTTGATGGCGTTCATGTCGAAGCCTTCGAACAACTCTTTGTCCGCCATGGGACTTCCTCCTTCAATCGATCGGATGGTGCGTTCCACCGTCTCCAGCATCCGATCCAGCCGCGCGCGCTTCTCGAGCAGCAGCCCGCGGTGGGCCTTCAACGCTTGGCCGCGGTCGAATCCCGGGCTGTCCAGGATTTCCTTGATTTCCTGCAGGCTGAAGCCGATTTCCTTGAAGAACAGGATCTGCTGCAGCCTCTCCAGGTCTTCGCCGCTGTACAGACGGTATCCCGCCGGAGTGACGGAAGAGGGCGTCAGCAGCCCGATCTCGTCGTAATGGTGCAGCGTCCGGACGCTGACGCCGGCGAGTTCGGATATTTCCTTCACTTGTTTGCCCATCTCATCCTCACCTCCTGGAGCCATCTTACAGCCTCACGTTACGTGAGAGTCAACCCCCATTTTAACATAGGGGACAGACGGGAGCGCATAGGGTATGCCAGATGGAAACGATGGGAGCGTGGGGAACATGGAAGAGGTCCGCGCGGGCAGCGCGTTGTTCGAACATCGGTTTTGGCTGCAAATCTTAGGGGATCACTCGAGGATGATTTTGAACAGCTTGTCGCCTAAGGAAACGGAGGATATCCGCAAAGCGCAAACGTTCGTCGGCACGTTCGATGCGCTGCTCGCCCAAGCGAGAAACGCGTCGGAGGGGGCCGACCTGACCGCGCTGAACCGGGAGGCCTATGCGCAAGCGGGAGCCTTGCGCGCCTTTAAGCTCGATCTGCTGGCCCGGCACCTGTTCGGACGCGCGAACAACATGCTGACGCCTACGTTCCTTAACCATATGGTGAACGAGCTGGAAGAGTATTTGCGGATATTGCAGGCGCTCATCGCAGGCCGGCCGGCTCCCGAATTCGATACGCTGCATCATGACTTCCTCTGGCTGCCGGACGCCGCGGGCCATGCGGGGGTGATCGCCGCGGACCTCGACATGGTGGAAAAGCGGTTGATCCGCAAGAGCAAGCATTTCATGAAGCATTTCGAGGGGTTCTACCTGAAAGCGATCGAGATGGCCGGCTACTTGCGGACGAACGTCCGGGATTTTCCCGCCTTCCGCCGCTTCCACCGGGACGTCGATCTGGAGATCCGGCTGTTCGTCGCCTTTCTGTCGGAGTTGGAGGAGGCGGAGTTGTCCGCGGAGGTGCTCGACCGGATCAGTCCGCTCATTCCCGATCACATGATGCGGGAGGAATGGTACTATATCACGAAACTGGCGGCTTCGGGACTCTCGGCGGCCCCCCAAGGCGATCCGACGAAACCGAGGGTGCAGGGGTGACGCGTCGCAGCCGGCGTTTCTGATCACCTTTCTGTCTTCAACTTGAACATCCCGGTATCGTGGATCACGACCTTCACCTGGATATCCGGG
Source organism: Cohnella caldifontis (assembly GCF_029360585.1). Classification (GTDB taxonomy): domain Bacteria; phylum Bacillota; class Bacilli; order Paenibacillales; family Paenibacillaceae; genus Cohnella; species Cohnella caldifontis. The sequence goes on from NZ_JAQZSJ010000025.1 coordinate 10,452, forward strand.
AGCCGTTTCGGCAAAGCCGACCGACCGCCGTCGGACGTTTTCTTCCAGTCGGCAAATCGATACCGAAAAAGACGATGTTCCAGCCGAAGGAGGTCGACGGATCGCTTGATGCCGGTTTCGAACGTGTCCGAAACTTCCTGCCGGATTTGCGTTTCCGCGAGCTGCTCGAGTTCGCTTTCGTTGGCTGGGGTCCGGAGTTGCGCTACGCGAGCAATGGCGCGGATTTCGATCCTGTACGACGGCACGCCTGCTTGCAAGCGGACCTTAACTCGGGAAGACGGCCGTAAGAGTTTCAGCGCGGCGATCATAACGCCGTTTTTCTCCACGTCCAACCTGGATTCGGTATTGCCTCTCTCTAACCAACGGATCCCTTTGATGCTCTCGCCGTCGAACTTCCCTTGTAAATGATCGTCGCGAAGCGCGTAAACCCCGTCGATTTCGAGCTTCGGATCCGGATTTCCGTTCTCGTGCCAGACGGACTCGGAAGTTCTTATCGAGGGAAGGAGGGCGGTATTGCCCGGTTCCCGAAGCTCCCGAAGGAATCGTTGGGTGCGCATGGGCATAATCCGCGAACGTTGGCGATAGTAGCCTTGCGGGGCGAACAAGATGGAATTCGTAGGCGACAAGTGAAAGAGAGGCCGGGTGGTCAAGATTTTGGAAATGTCCTCGTTCGTTCCGTAGATCCAGGAGGTGTAACGGGTTTCGCGGGTTCGGTTGAGCGCGTCGAGGATTTCCAGGATTTATTTTTCCTTCATCACGTTTTCCGAAAGTACGATCGCGGCCACATGACCCCAAAAAACGGGCTGTTGAGCCGATTGGTAGATGCGGTCGACCGCTCCGTCCAACGTTTCATGCTCCGCTCGTCCGATATAGATGGCCCCCGGTTTGTCGGACTTGCCTCCTTCGGACTTGGCGACGTTGGAGAAATCGAGCGTTTGCACGTATAACTGGTATTTTCCGTTGCTATAGTCGACGCCGACGCCTGTGAGATAGACGATATCCTGTATCGTTTTGACATCCCAACATCCCGCGATCGGCAACGCGAGCAAGGAAAGGGCGGCCAGCAGAAGCAAACGGCGCGCAACGTTAATCATGTCAAGAGTTCTCCTTTTGGCGGCTCCGATCCAGAGGTTCGTACATTTGCGGGCGTTTCTTGTACCATTTCACCGGCAAGGAAATGACCGCGTACAGGACGTCCCGGAAACGGATCGGCGATATGGGCGACATGAAGGGGACGCCGAATGAGGTTATGGAGGACAAATACACAAAGATGAGATACAGGCTGATGAAAAACCCGAACATACCGAACAAGCAGCTCATGGACAGCACGAAAAAACGCAGGACCGTCACCGAGCCGGTCAACCCTTGATTGACGAGCGTGAACGATGCCACCGCCGTCACGGCGGATATGACGAGCGTGGTCGGACCGGTAAACCCGGCATCGATCGCGGCCTCGCCGACGATCAGGCCTCCGACGACCGCGACCGTCTGGCCGACGGCCTTCGGCAGCCGCATGCCCGCCTCCCGGAACAGCTCGAACAATCCGATCATCAAAAACAGGTCGATCGGACCGGACAAAGGGAGACCGAGCCGGGCGACGACGATGGAAGCGACGAGCGGGAACGGGATCTGGTCCAGGTTAAAGGAGGACACGCTGACCCAGAAGCCGGGAAGGAAGACGGCGACCATAAAGCCCAGCAAGCGGAGGATTCTCTCTAAAGAGACGAAATAGAAAGGCAAGTGGAGATCTTCCGGCGATTTCAGCAGCGAAGATAAATTGGCCGGAGCGAGCAAGACCATCGGCGAACCGTCCACGACGATGACGAACCGTCCGCTGAGCAGGCTCGCGGCGGCATAGTCCGGGCGGCCGATGTATTCGATCAGGGGGATCAGCGAATAAGAGGAATCGGACAAGCCTTCCTCCAGCTGCTGGCTGGACAAAATACCGTCGATGCGGATGCCTTCGATTCGGCTTCTGGCTTCGCGGATGAACTGAGGGTTTACGACATCTCGAAGATAGAGCAGGGCGGTTTTCGTCCGGCTCCGCGTTCCGAGATAAAAGTACTCCACGGCCAGTTCCGGGCTTTTCAGACGCTTGCGGATTAAGGCGACATTCACGTCGGCCTCCTCCGTAAACCCGTCCCGCGGCCCTTTGATGGAAATTTCGGTGCTGGATTCGTCCGGCTTGCGTGCGGGGGGCTTGCTCAGATTCGCGACGTAAATCGATCTCGGTTCTTGGAAGAAAAGAACCAACTGGCCCGAAAGCACGCTGCGGATCATGGTTTCTCCCGCGCCGTTTCCTTCGATTTTCTTCATCCGAAGCTGTTCGATCGGCTGCTCCGGCACGCGGGAAGCGTCCGGCCGAAGCAGCAGATGGCGGGCATGTTCGAACAGGAAATCGTTCAGCATCCCGGAGTCGATCATGCCCTCGCAATAAACCAGCAGGGGGTTCAAACGTTCCGGCGCCGGCTCCTCGTACATCCTTTTCACGACGACGTCGCCCGCATGCGAAAAGAGATTTCGGATCGTCGTTTCGTCCAAGTTTTCCAGTTTCGGATCGGCGGCGGATTCAGGCTTCGGCATGCGTTCGCACCCCCCGCTTCGGATACATGAACAGAAGAAGGACGAACGGGTACACGCAGAATAATCCCGTGGTGATCGGATAGTAATAGTCCCGCAGGAGCCGCAGGAAGATGGGGTCTTCCAAGGGAGCCAGCCGGACCAATGCGAACAGGCCGACGCAAAAGCCGGCCATGAGCCAGCCCCGGTACGGATTGCGGGAGAGCCTCAGCAAATCGAAAAGCAGGAACAGCGCGAAAGAGAGTCGAATGAGCGCTCCGGACAGCCATTGGTAAATGGAAAAGAAATCGAGATGGCTGATGAATTTCCCGAGCAGCACCATCCTCCACTGTTCGAAGGCGGGGTAGCGCTGATCTGCCGCCTCCGATGGGCCGAAAATCGCGATCGAACCCATGCAGGGGCCTAATATCAACCCGCCCAACACGAACACGATTCCGATGAGCGTCGGTAATCGGACGGATCGGTTTAAATGATGAAGCATGAACAGGAGGAGGACCAACTCGACCGTGCCTCCAAGGCAGTACACCGCGCCTTTCAAGCTGAGCTCCATCCCCGAGGTGAAAACGGGGAGCAAATACCCGTAGTCTTTGAATTGGACGTTGACCGTAGCAACGAAGAACCCCAGAAGAACGACGGCCGGCAGCAGCAAGCCCGCGGTCACCGCGATCGTCCGAAGTCCGCTCCATGCAGCCGCGAAGCCGGCGAATAGAATGACTGCGGCGGATATTGACAGCGGCGTGCGCGGCAAGTACGTGTCGTGCGTCCAATTGGCCGTATCGTTCAAAGTCACGATGAGGATGGCCGTCAGGAGGAGAACGCCGGGCAGAACGGCGATCACGGCCGGAAGCTTCCCGAACCGCGAACGGAACCAATCGTAAAGAGATTCGCGCGCGGCGATTTTCATGACCCCAAAGAGCGCGGCAGACCAAACCGCCATGACCGGAATCGAAACCAGCGCCGAGATCCAGGCATCCCTTTTTGCGGTTTGGAGGAGCAGGGGGATCACGATGACGTGATTCGAGATGCCCACCACCAGGGTAAACAGGATGAAAGTTTGGATTACGCTGATTTTCGGATGGTTCACGGAATCACCCGGCTTCCAGATTTTCTCTTAGTATGAATTGGAAACCGGAGGGCTATTCCCGTTGTGCGGATGCGGGGATTTCGCTATGCTGAGGGAAGTCGAGAAGGGGAAAGGAAGATCGGGATGGAGTGCCGCCGAGTGCGCACCGAGGCAGAGTTGAAGCAGGCGTTTGACGTTCGGAAGGAAGTTTTCGTGGAAGAGCAGAACGTGCCGATGGACCTGGAGATGGACGAGTACGATGCGTCCGTCGACGCCTGTCGGCATTTCATCGCGGAGGAGGACGGCCGGGTGGTCGGGGCTTCGAGGTGGAAGGAATACGAGCCGGGTACCGCGAAGCTGCAGCGAATCGCGGTGCGGAAGCCGTTCCGCGGTTGCGGGGTCGGCCGCGAGCTCGTGCTCGCGATGGAGCGGGACGCGGCTTCGCAGGGCTTCGTCCGTTCGCTGCTGGACGCCCAATGCAGCGCCGAGGCGTTTTATCAGAAGCTCGGATATTCGACGGAGTCGACGGAGACGTTCCTCGACGCCGGAATCCCGCACGTGCGCATGAGCAAAAATTTGAAATAGTATGACGGAACTCGGGACGTTACCGTATGCAGCTTCGGCCGGGTGCCGGACAGGCTGGCGAACATCAGTTACGGCCGTCAGGCACGCTGACGAACATCAGTCCCGGCAGCCAAGTGCGCTGCTTAACGGCATAACCCCTTTGTGCCCGCTTGGAGGTTGCCCCTGTCTGCTGGGGCGAGTTATTGCGTTTGGGCAATAAAAAAACCCCCGATTTATTGCGCGAAAGCAATCATTCGGGGGATTTTTTCGGTCATATACCGGAGATATTGCTTTAAAGCAATATCTCCGTATCCAATCTAAAGTGTCGATGCCGCCCAGTAGCCGAGCCATGCCAGCAGGATTCCGCCGATATAAGTCGCGGCGAGATAAAGAACGAACGTCACGCGTTCATTCCGCCGTCCAAGCTGCAGCGCGTCCAGCTTGAACGTGGAAAACGTCGTGAAAGCGCCCATAAACCCGGTTCCCGCGAAGAAATAGAACGATGGAGCTACGCCGGACCCGGCCAATATCCCCAACGAAAGCGAGCCCAGCAGGTTGACGGTAAACGTGCCCCAGGGGAACGGGGAAGAAACCTTGTTTTTCAGATACGAGGACAAGCCGAACCGGCAGAGCGCCCCCAAGAGGCCGCCGAACGCGATGAACCATTCAGGAGCGGACATCCGCGGATCCCTCCTTACTCGCAGGGAAAATTCGATGTCCCAGCCAATCGCCCAAGCCGGCCATGAGCAACCCGCCGAATAAGCTGCAGAGGATGTAGGCCAGCGCAATGGCCGCATGGCCGTTCCGAAGCAGCTCGACGTTTTCGACCGCGAACGTGGAGAAGGTCGTATAAGATCCGATCCATCCGGTCGTTAGGCCGGTTTTAACGGCGGGCGGAATCTTCTTGGCTTGCGCGAACCATACCGTCAAAAAACTCAGCACAAGACACCCGGACAGGTTGACGATCCAGGTGGCGAGAGGGAAAAACGCGTCCGACGAACCGGGGATCCAACGGCCGAGCTCGTACCGGAGCAGGGCCCCCAACACGCCGGCAATGCCTACCGCGATATAAGCCACACTCTTCACGGACTCCTTCGTATCGGCATAAAAACAAAACTCCTACCAGAACGTCTGGTAGGAGTCATCGGCGTTGCCGCGGGTGAGGCGAACTCCATCGCCTGGCATGCTACTTTCCGATTGTACATTCCCGTTTCGGAAGCGTCAAGACGAAGCCGGCTCGGCCGGAAATTCAACCCGGAACGCGCTGCCTCGGCCGACTTCGCTATCGGCCCCGATCGAGCCGCCGTGCAGTTCCACGATCGACCGGCTGATCGACAAGCCGAGCCCCGTTCCTCCGTGGATGCGCGCGCGGGATTCGTCCAGCCGGTAGAAGCGGTCGAAGATCAGCGGAAGCTGGGCCGGAGGGATGCCGGTCCCGTTGTCGGAGACGATCAAGGTCACTTTCCCGCCGGAGAACGAGACCGATACGAGAATTCGGCCCTGCTGCGGATCCGTATGCTGTACGGCGTTATGGAACAGGTTCAGGACGACTTGCTTGATTTTATCCCGGTCCAGGAGCAACCGGGGCGTCGGGGACAGCTCCACGCGGACTTCCCGATCCTGGGCGAGCAGCCGCAGCTGGGCTTCCATCTCCTCCACGATCCCGCCCAAGTCGGCGGGCGTTTTATCGAGCTTCGGTTGATGGTCCAGCCTGGCCAGCAGAAGCAGGTCCTGCACGAGTTTGCTGAGACGGAGGGATTCGCCGTGCATGCTGCGGAGCGACCTTTCCAGCTGCTCCGGATGCGCGGCTGCCCCGCGAAGCAGCACCTCGAGAAACCCGTGGATGGACGTGAGCGGAGTCCGCAGCTCATGCGAGGCGTCCGCGACGAAACGGCGCATTCGCTCCTTCGCTTCGCGCTCCGAACGGAACGATTCGTCCAGCCGCTCCAGCATTCGGTTGACGGAGGAAGCCAGCTGATCGATCTCGGCTTGTCCTTGTCCGGAGGGCAGCCGTTCGCCGAGGCTGCCGGAATCGATCTTCTCCATCCTCGCGGTTACGTTGGACAACGGGACGAGCGTTCGCCGGATCACGGGGACGAACAGCAGCCAGCCGAGCAGCAGCGCGATGAAGGAGATGCCGCCGTAAATCGCGAGCTGGCGGTATAAATCCGTTTTCAGCGGCGCGGTGTCCATGCTGACTTGAATGATTCCGCCCGCCGCCCCGCCGAAGCCCCGTACGTTCTGCAGGACGACCAGCTGCTCGGTGCCTTCGCCGTTTTTGGCGATCCAGTACCGCGGAGGCCGCGTCCGTTCGTTTCTCAACGCGAGTTGCACTTCCTCATAGGCTTTGGCGGCGAGAACCGGAGCGGAGATCCCTTTCGGGTCCGGGGCTAGGTCATATACGGCACCCGTCGGGTCCCGATAGACGACGGTGGCCGACGGAAACCCGAAAAACGGCGGGTTGTCCCGGCCGCGCCGGCTGCCCTCGGCGATCCGCTGCCACATCTCGCCGGGCACGGCCCGGATTTGCCTTTGGACGGCGTCGGCTTTGTTCCGGTACAGGAAATGCTCCATGAACAAATATTGAAAGATGCCGACGCCGACGAGCAGAATCGCGAGCAGCAGCAACGACCGGACCATCAGCTGCGAGCGGAGCGACCCGGTGCCGGGCCGAAGCATGCCGGCCGCTAGATTCAACCGCCCCGGCTTCATGCCAGATCCATCCTGTAACCGGCCCCGCGGATCGTGCGAATGACCCGATGCTCGCGGTCGCCGATTTTATCCCGCAAGGACCGGATGTACACCTCGACGATATTCTCTTCCCCGCCGAAATCATACCCCCACACGCGGTCGAGGATCGCGCTTTTGCTGAGCACCGAGCCATGCTGCGACACCAGCAGCTTGAGCAGCTCGTATTCCGTCGGGGACAATTCGAGCGGGCGGTCATGCAGGCGGATTTCCTTGCGCGTATCGTCGATCCGGAACGGGCCCGCCCGCCACTCTTCCAACAGACTCGGAAACTGGTTGCGGATCCGCGCATGGATGCGGGCAAGCAGCTCTTCGAAGCTGAACGGTTTGGCCATGTAATCGTCCGCGCCGATCGTGAGCCCTTTCACGCGATTCTCCGCTTCTTCTTTGGCCGTCAGCATGATTACGGCGACCGGCTGAAGCTGTTTCATTCTCCGGCACACCTCGAAACCGTCCAGTTCCGGCATCATGACGTCCAGGATGACGACATGGGGAGAAAATTGGCGGAAAACTTCCAATCCAGACGCGCCGTTAAGCGCGGTCCGCACTTCGAAGCCTTCGTTGGCGAGCCCCATTTCGAGAAATTGCAAAATATTCGGTTCATCGTCCACCAGCAGCACTTTGATTCCGGTGCCTTGTCCCATCCATATCCTCCGTCCCGGGCGCAACAGCATTCTAGTTCCTATCATAAAGCAAACAGATGAATGGCGCCTTAGGTCAAGCTGAAAATCCGCTGAAAATGAGAATTCGTTCAGGAAACTTTCAGTTTCGGTTCATCTTGAACTAAGGTTCTCCATCCATAATAGCCCAAGAAAGCAGTCATTGTACGAGTGATACATGCGTCTATTTGCCCGGAGGAGGAGTTCAGTCGGATGAAATGGAACAAATGGTGGACGATCGGACTATGTTTGATATTGGTCGCCGGCGCGGGCGGAGGAGGATACTGGTGGTGGAGCAAAAAGGACGATAAGCCGCTCCAGGCTGCACTTCAAACCACGCTTGTGCGCAAAGGCAACCTGGAATCGAGCGTCAGCGGCACGGGCAATATCGAAGCCGCCAATCGCGCGACGCTGACGAGCTCTTCTTCGGGAACGATCGAGTCCGTGAAGGTCAAACAAGGCGACAAAGTCAAAAAAGGACAAGTGCTCGCCACCTTCGAGCCGAATGACGAATCCGACAATACGGAGACCCAAATCAAAAGCAAGAAGCTCGACCTGGAAAAGCAAATGATCGATCTGGAAGATCTGCAAACGCAGTACAAAGAAGCGCCGGATGACGACAAACGGGCGCAGTTGGCCGTCAGTATCAAGAAACAGGAACTCGATATCCAATCCACGAAAGAGACCATCGCCGATCTGGAGAACGGGAAAGAGGACGCCCTGGACCCGATTACGGCGCCGATCGACGGCACGCTGGCGACGTTCGATATCCATGAAGGCGATTCGATCGGAGGACAAGGTGGGAAAACGTCCAATCTTGGGGAAGTCGTGGACTTCGACCATCTGCAGATGGTCGTCGGCATCGACGAGCTGGACATCCCGCAGGTGAAGCTGGACCAAGAGGCCAGCATCGTCGTCGAAGCGCTGTCGGATCAGACGTTCACCGGTAAAGTAACGGCGATCGCCGACGAAGGAACGCCCAGCAACGGGGTTTCCACGTTCGACGTGACGATCACGATCGACAAAGCGGAGAATCTGAAAGCCGGAATGTCCGCGGAAGCGAAAATCGTAACCGCGAAGAAAGAGAACACGCTCTATCTGCCCATCGAAGCCGTGCAATCGTTCGGCGGCCAATACTCCGTCATGGTACCGAGCGCCGGCGGCACCGGTTCGGCGGCGGGTTCGGCATCGTCGAATCCGCGCCAGGGGCAGGGAACAGCAAGTCAAGGGCAACAAAATCAAGGGCAAACCCAAGGGCAATCCCAGGGACAAGCGCCGCAGGGCCAGGCTCTTCAGGGGCAAGCGCAGCAAGGTCAGAATGCACAGGGCCAAGCTCCGCAGGGCCAAGCCCAGCAAGGCCAACAGGCACAAGGCGGATTCGCCCAGCGGCAAGGACAGCAAGGCCAGAACGGCGGTTTCAGCCGCCAGAACCGGCAAGCCGGGGCATTCGCGCAAAGCGGCGTCAGCAGAGTGCAGGTACAAGTCGGCATCCATAATGAAGATTACATCGAAATCGTATCCGGCCTTCAGGAAGGTCAAGCGGTCGTCGTTCCGACGACTGCCGGCGGCAGCCAGACGAATCAAGCGGGTATACCCGGCGCAGGAATCGGCGGTTTCGGCGTCGGCGGTCCGGGCGGCGTGACCGGCGGTTTCGTAGGCGGCGGTTTTGGAGGCGGGAACAACAACCGTACGACCCGCGTCCAAGGGAGCGTGAACCGGTGATGGCAGACAAGACGGGGCCGCTCATCCGGATCGAAGGGCTGTCCAAGCTGTACCAGATGGGCGGTGAAACGTTAAAGGCGCTGAACGACGTTTCCTTAACCGTGAATTACGGCGATTTCGTCGCGATCATCGGACCGTCGGGATCGGGCAAATCGACGCTCATGAACGTGATCGGCTGCCTCGATTCCGCTTCTTCCGGAAACTATTGGCTGGACGGCGAAGAGATCAGCAAACTGAGGGAAAACAAGCTGGCGGATATCCGCAACCGGAAAATCGGCTTCATTTTCCAAGGATTCAACTTGCTTCCCAAACTGACGGCGATCGAAAACGTGGAGCTCCCCCTGATCTATCGGGGCGTCCATGCGAGAGAGCGCAGGGAGAGAGCCATCGAGGCTCTGCGCAAAGTCGGCTTGGAAGAACGGATCCACCACAAGCCTTCGGAGCTCTCGGGCGGCCAACAGCAGCGCGTAGCGATCGCCCGGGCGCTGGCGGGGAATCCTCCGATGCTGCTGGCGGACGAGCCGACGGGCGCGCTCGACACGAAGACGAGCAAAGAGGTCATGGGCCTCATCCGCGAGCTGAACGAGCTCGGGCATACGATCGTCCTGATCACGCACGATCTGGAAATCTCGCGCCAGGCCAAGCGGGTCGTCCGCATCCAGGACGGGAGATTGAGCGAGGAGGGACGCCCGGCATGAACATCGCGCAAGGCGTCAAAATGGCGCTCAAAAGCATCCTGGGGAACAAGCTTCGGTCGCTGCTCACGATGCTCGGCATCATCATCGGCGTGACCGCCGTCATCGCGCTCGTCGCCCTGGGGCAGGGAGCGACCAAATCCGTCACGGAGCAGGTGCAGAGCCTCGGCACGAACCTCCTGACCGTGAACATCCTCGGCCGGGGATCGACCAGCACGCTGACCGAGAAGGAAGCGACCGATCTGGGCAGCATCGAGGGCGTCCAATATTTGGCTCCCGCGACGAATTCCAACGCCACCGTCAAAGCGGGCACGGAGAGCGTCAGCGTCGGCATCGTCGGTTCCAATTCGGATTACCTGAACGTACGGGAATACGAGTTAGCCTCCGGGAGGTTTCTCTCCCAGATCGACCTTGACTTCTATCAAAAGATCGCCGTCCTCGGCTCCGAGACCGCAACCGACTTGTTTCCTTTGGGGAACCCGATCGGCCAGTACGTGCAGATCAACGGCTCCCGCTACAAGGTGGTCGGTGTGTTAGCTTCCAAGGGCAGCTCCACGACGGGCTCGAACGACGAGGTCGTCATGATCCCGCTGACGTCGGCGGAACGCCTCTTCAAATCTAAAGGCGTACGCACCATCTACGTGCAGGTGGCGGAGAAGGACCAGATCGACGCGGTCGTCGCCTCCCTGGAGTCCGCATTGAGCAAGAAGTTCCGGGGCAATACGAACAGTTATCGGGTCTTCAACCAGAGCGACATCCTGTCCACGCTGGATTCGGTCACGGGAACGCTCTCCGTGGCGCTGGGGGGGATCGCCGGCATTTCGCTGCTCGTCGGGGGAATCGGCATCATGAACATCATGCTGGTGTCGGTGACCGAACGGACGAGGGAAATCGGGATCCGCAAGGCGATCGGCGCCCGGCGGAAGGATATCCTGATCCAGTTCCTGATCGAGTCGATGGTGCTCAGCGGACTGGGCGGCGTGCTGGGCATCGGCATCGGGATCGGGGCCGCAAGACTCGCTTCCAAGATGCTGAAGATGCAGGTCGTGTTCTCCCTCGACATCGTGCTCATCGCGTTCCTGTTCTCGGTCCTGATCGGCGTCATTTTCGGCATGTTCCCGGCCAACAAGGCGGCCAAGCTGAAGCCGATCGACGCGCTGCGGTTCGAATAATCCCACCGGAAAGGAAGTGCTTCAGGTGAGCGTACCGTCCTGCTACGAATCGCTTGTAACCCCTCACCTGGATGACCTGAAGAAATATTGCATTCATCTGACCCAATCCAAATGGGACGGGGAGGATTTGTACCAGGAAGCCCTGCTGAGAGCGATGGTCTATTTCCTCGAAAAGGAACCGTATCCGAACTTGAAGCCGTTTCTGCTGCGGGTCGCGCGCAACCTCTGGCTCGACGGCTGCCGGGCGAAGCAGCGCCGCAAGCGGATGCCGATGCAGGCTTTGCCGCTGTACTGGACCGATTCCGATTATTCGGAGGTCCGCAGCCTGCTGGAGTGGGCCGGGGAACGGCTGCCGAGGCGCAATCTCGAAATGCTCCTGCTGTCGGAGTATTTCGGCTACTCGATGCAGGAGGTCGCGGAAGCGACCGGTTCGACCGTTCCCGCCGTGAAATCCGTTCTGTTCCGCACGCGCGGGCTGCTCCGGAAGTTCGACCCGGAGTCGCTTCGCAAGCCGGGAGGCAGCAAAGTCATTTCCTTGGACGTAGAGAGGTGGTCCAGGGCGATCATGCAGGATGTCCCGCCCAGCCCTTGATATGATATAATTTGGTCGGCTTTGCCTATCTGGAAATCGGGAGCTGCGGCATGAAGGGACGTTGGATCGGGTTTTCCGCGATTTTGCTGGTGTACGGGCTTATCAATTTCTATATCGGATGGCAATTCTCGCTCTTTCTGCGGGAAGCCGCGCCGTCTTATCCGCGAACCGCCTTCTGGGCGGTTTTCGGCGTGATCGCGTTCTCCTATCTGCTGGGCAGAATTCCCGCTCCGCGGCCGCTGCGGCCCGCGTTCCGGCTGCTCAAGGTGATCGGTTCCTGGTATTTCGCGGTGATGGAATTCGCGCTGATCCTCATCCTGCTCGCGGATCTGATCGCCTTGGCGCTCCGGTGGTCCGGCGCCGATACGCCGCAGTACGCCGAAACGGCCGGTTGGGTCGTCATCGGGTTGCTCGCGCTGCTGCTCCTCCTCGGATCCCGGAACGCATGGAGCCCCATTGTACGCGAATACCCGGTACAGGTGGACAAACGAGTCCCGGGCATGCATAAGCTGCGGATCGCGGCGGCTTCGGACCTCCATCTGGGCAACGTCGTCGGCAAACGCCACTTGAAACGGCTGATCGCCCGAATGAACGCGATGGAACCGGATCTCATTTTGCTGGCGGGGGACGTGCTGGACGACAGCATCGAACCGTTCGTGCGCAACCGCCTCGGCGAATGGCTCGGGCAGCTGAAGGCGAAATACGGCGTCTACGCGGTGCTTGGCAACCACGAATATTACGGCGGCCATATCGAGGAATACGTGGAGCGGATGCGGGAGATCGGCATACCCGTGCTGCGGGACGAAAGGGTAGAGGTCGAAGGGAAATTCATCGTGGCCGGCCGGAAGGACAAGACGGCGGAAGCGATGGATCCGGAAGGCCGGGTCTCCGTCAGCCAGCTGCTGGAGGCCGCGGATCGCTCGAAGCCGATTCTCTTGATGGACCACCAGCCGCAACAATTCGCGAAAGCCGCGGAAGCCGGGGCGGACCTGCTGCTCTGCGGCCATACCCACCGGGGGCAATTCGCGCCCAACCATTGGCTGACCCGGAGGCTGTTCGAGCTCGACTGGGGCTACATGCGCAAAGGCGCCATGCACGTGGCCGTCTCCTCGGGGTTCGGCACATGGGGCCCGCCGATCAGGCTCGCCAGCCGTTCGGAGATCCTGCTGATCGACATGGCACTCGCGGAATCCTCCGCTAACGGGCAAGGAGGAACGGCGGAATGAAGGAGCAACGGCTGAAGGGGCCGGACGGAACCGGCAACGCAGGTTATTCGGGCACCCCATTGGTGAAAAAGCTGGGGTATAAGGAAGGGTACCGGATTCGTGTCGTAGATGCCCCCGAATCCTACTCCGATTGGCTCGGCGGATTTCCGGACCGTACCGAAACCGCCGCAGAGGATGAGGGGGACCTGGACCTCGTCCACTTGTTCGTCCAATCGCGCCAGTCGTGCGAGGACCTGATTCTCCTATATCGCGAACGTATCAAGCCGAACGGGATGATCTGGGTGTCGTGGCCGAAAAAAGCTTCGAAAATCCCGACGGACGTCACGGAAGATTCGATCCGGGCGTTCGCTCTCCGCAATCGCCTCGTCGACGTGAAAGTGTGCGCGGTCAGCGACGTATGGTCGGGGCTGAAGCTCGTCATCCCGGTCGCCGAACGTTCCTAAACCCATCGAAAGAGCCCCTGATCGGGATCATCCGTTCAGAGGCTCCATTATTTTATGGCGTTAAATGACTTTCGTCGTCCAAGATTCGCAGTTCCAGACGTCCGTGGCGATCTCTCGGTAAAATTCCGGCTCGTGGCTGATCAGCAGGATGCTCCCTTTGTAATCCTTCAAGGCGCGTTTCAGCTCGTCCTTGGCATCCACGTCGAGGTGGTTCGTCGGTTCGTCCAGCACGAGCAGGTTCGTCTCCTTGTTGATCAGCTTGCACAACCGCACTTTGGCTTTCTCGCCGCCGCTCAGCACGGAGAGTTTGCTTTCGATGTGCTTGGTGGTGAGACCGCACTTGGCCAAGGCCGCCCGTACTTCGAATTGGGTGAAATGGGGGAAGTCCTTCCATACCGATTCGATGCAAGTCTCGTCGGCGCCGCCGCGGACTTCTTGCTCGAAATAACCGATAAATTGATACTCTCCGCGTTCCACCGTGCCCGACAGGGCGGGGATCTCGCCGAGGATGCTGCGCAGCAGCGTCGTTTTGCCGATGCCGTTCGCGCCGACGAGCGAGATCTTCTGGCCCCGTTCCATCTTGAGGTCCAGCGGGCGGGAAAGAGGCTCGCCGTACCCGATGACGAGTCCTTGGGTTTCGAAAATCATCCGGCCGGAAGTCCGGGCTTCCTTGAATCGGAATTCCGGCTTCGGCTTCTCCTTGGCGAGTTCGATGAGTTCCATGTTGTCCAGCTTCTTCTGGCGGGACATCGCCATGTTGCGGGTCGAGACGCGGGCTTTGTTGCGCACGACGAAATCCTTGAGCTCGGCGATTTCCTGCTGCTGGCGTTTGTAGGCGGATTCCAGCTGCTGCTTCTTCGCTTCGTGCTGCTGGAGGAACGTGTCGTAATCTCCGACGTAGCGGTTCAATTCCTGGTTTTCCACGTGATAAATCAAATTGACGACGCTGTTCAGGAACGGGATGTCGTGAGAGACGAGGATGAACGCATTTTCGTATTCCTGCAAATACCGTTTCAGCCATTCGATGTGCTGCTCGTCCAAATAGTTGGTCGGCTCGTCCAAGAGCAGAATGTCCGGCTTCTCCAGCAGCAGCTTGGCGAGCAGCACTTTGGTGCGCTGGCCGCCACTGAGATCGGTCACGTCGCGGTCCAGGCCGATCTCTCCAAGCCCGAGGCCGCGCGCGACTTCTTCCACCTTGGCGTCGATCAAATAAAAGTCGCCGGCGTTCAACGTATCCTGGATCGTCCCGACTTCCTCCAGCAGCTGCTCCAGCTCCTCCGGCGAAACGTCGCCCATGCGCTCGTACATCCGGTTCATTTCGGCTTCCAAATCGGTGAGATAGCGGAACGCGGTCTTCAGCGCGTCGCGGATCGTCAGGCCTTTCTGCAGGACGGAATGCTGGTCGAGATAGCCGACTCGGACGTTGCGGGCCCATTCGATCGAACCGGCGTCCGGCTCCAGACTGCCCGTGATGATGCTCATGAACGTGGATTTGCCTTCGCCGTTGGCCCCGATGAGCCCCACGTGCTCGCCTTTCAGAAGACGGAAGGAGACGTCCCGGAATATGCCGCGGTCACCGAAGCCGTGGCTTAAGTTTTTAACCGTCAATATGCTCATGAAAATGACACCCTTATGCTCGTGATAGGCGCGCCCGGACTTGCAGGCGCGGCTTGTTCCATTATAGTGGCAGACGGGGAAAAAGGGAATCCGCGCGTTCGGACTTTCCGAGGCCGGACGGGAGGAGTATAATCATGGAAACGAGTTTGCCTCAGCATCAGATCGAACGACGGAAAGGATTTTGACTTTGAGCCCATACTGGAGCGACCTCGCGGCTTCCCTGGTGCCTTACGTGCCGGGCGAGCAGCCGAAAGACCGCACATACGTCAAGCTGAACACGAACGAAAACCCTTATCCGCCGTCCCCCCGCGTGCTCGAAGCGATCCGCGGCGCGGCGAACGGGGACTTGCGCCTGTACCCGGATCCGACTTGCAGCGCCCTGATCCGGAAGATCGCCGATTATCACGGCGTCTCGCCGGAGCAAGTGTTCGTCGGGAACGGGTCGGACGAAATTCTGGCGTTCTCGTTCGCCGCTTTCTTCAATCCGACGGGCGAGCCGGTTTTATTCCCGGACATTACCTACAGCTTCTACAAAGTATATGCCGGACTGTACAACATCCCTTACCGGACGGTGCCGCTGGACGACGAGTTCCGCGTGCCGCTGGAAGCGCTGGGCGAGCCGAACGGCGGGGTGATCCTGCCGAATCCGAACGCCCCGACCGCGCGGTATGTCGAGACGGAATTATTCCGGGACGTTCTGACGCGGAACCGGAGGAAAGTCGTCATCCTGGACGAAGCCTACATCGATTTCGGCGGGCGTTCGGCGATCGGCCTCGTCAACGAATATCCGAACCTGCTGGTCATCCAGACGCTGTCGAAATCCCGTTCGCTGGCCGGGTTGCGCGTCGGCTTCGCCATCGGCCATCCGGACCTGATCGAAGGGCTGAATCGGGTGAAAAACTCGTTCAACTCGTACACGATCGACCGACTGGCGCTGGCCGGCGCCGCGGCGGCGTTCGAAGACCAAGCCTATTTCGAGGAGACGACCCGCAAAGTCGTCGCCACGAGAGAGCGGACGGCGGCAATTTTAAAAGAACGGGGCTTCCGCGTGATCGATTCGGCCGCGAATTTCCTGTTCGTCTCCCATCCGGAGCGTCAGGCGTCCGACCTATTCGGCGAGCTGAAGCAGCGGGGCGTGCTCGTCCGGTATTTCAACCAACCGAGAATCGACAATTACTTGCGGGTGAGCATCGGCACCGACGAGGAAATGGATGTTTTCCTTCGGGCCCTGGGAGAGATTCTGAAACGATGAGCGACGTTGAAATCAAAAGAGCAACGCTTGCGGATTTGGACGCCGTGGTCCCGTTATTCGATTCGTACCGTCAATTTTACGGACAGCCTTCCGATCCCGCGGGGGCGCGAGCGTTTCTGACGGAAAGGCTGAACCGCGGGGAGTCGGCGATTTACCTGGCCGTCGATCGGGAGACGGGCGAAGCCGCCGGCTTCACGCAGCTGTATCCGACGTTCTCTTCGATATCGATGCGAAACAGTTGGATATTTAACGATTTATACGTGCGGGAGGACCGCAGGGGAAGCGGAACGGGGAGACGGTTGCTGGAAGCGGCCAAACGGCATGCGACAGAGACGGGGGCGAAAGGCCTCTCGCTCTCTACGGCAACGGATAACCGGACCGCCCAGAGACTCTATGAATCGTTCGGGTTCCGGCGTGACACCGCCTTCTATCATTACGATCTTCTGACGTGAGGGGAGCGAGCGGCATGAATCTGTATTTGGTCGACGCGTTTACCGGCAAGCCGTTCGGCGGCAATCCCGCCGGCGTGTGCGTGCTGGACGAACCTGCCGAAGAGGCGTGGATGCAGCGGGTCGCCATGGAGATGAACCAGGCGGAAACCGCGTTCCTGCACCCGGAAGACGGCGGCTACCGCCTCCGTTGGTTCTCGCCGGTCGCGGAAGTCGACCTGTGCGGCCACGCCACGCTGGCGTCCGCCCATCTCCTGTGGGAACAGGGGCACGTGCCGGAAAATCGGGACATCCGATTCCGGACGAAGAGCGGGGAGCTAGCCGCAAGCAAGAACGGGGACGGCTGGATCCGGCTGGATTTCCCCCAAGAGCGGGTGACCGAATGCGAAGCTCCCGCGGGGCTGGCCGAAGCGCTGGGCGTACAACCGGTATTCGTCGGCCGCAATCGGCTCGACGTGTTCGCCGAAGTGGGATCGGAGGAAGCGCTGATCGGCTTGTCGCCGGATTTCGGGGCGCTCAAACGGGTGGTCACTCCGCGCGGTTTTATCGTGACCAGCCGTTCCGGCGGAGCCGCGGATTTCGCGTCCCGCTGCTTCTTCCCCGGCATCGGAGTGGACGAAGACCCGGTGACCGGGTCCGCGCATTGCGCGTTAACGCCGTATTGGGCCGATAAACTCGGCAAGACATCGCTGCGAGCGATTCAGAGGTCGAAGCGGCAAGGCGAATTGAAGCTGACGCTGACGGCGGACCGCGTGTGGATTTACGGGCAGGCGGTGACCACGCTGCGGGGCGAATGGTTTTCCAAACCAAATGGAGGGAGCAGGGAAGCATGACGAACGATCCGCGTTATCCAATCGGTAAATTCCAGCATCAAGGCGAAATCAGCGCGGAGCAGCGGGAGGAGTGGATCCGGCAAGTCGAGGAAGCTCCGCAACGGCTCGAGGCCGCGCTCCGGGGATTGACGGAGGAACAGCTCGATACGCCTTACCGCGAAGGGGGATGGACCGTTCGGCAAGTGGCCCATCATTTGCCGGACAGCCATATGAACTGCTTCATGCGTTTCAAGCTGGCGTTGACCGAAGACGAGCCGGCCATCAAGCCGTATGACGAGAACGCTTGGGCCATGTTGGCGGATTCGAAGAACGCGCCGGTGGGGCTCGCCGTCGATCTGCTCCGCAGCCTGCACCAACGCTGGGCGTTCTTGCTTCGTTCGATGTCCGATTCCGACTTCTCCCGGACGTTCTACCATCCGGCCAACCAAGCGGTGTCCCGCCTGGACCGCACGCTCGGGACGTACGCTTGGCACGGCCGCCATCACGTTGCCCACATAACCTCGCTCCGCGAACGCAACGGGTGGTAAGCAAGCGGCAGTCGCAACGGAAAAGCTCCCCGACCTTGGGCGAAGGCGGGGAGCTTTCATTTCGCAGGATTCATCTTACGTGCTTAATCCGGAAATCGGAATCGGCGACGCTTGCCTCAGGTAAAGCAACAGGTCTTCTTCGGACAGCGGTTTGCTGAACAGGTAGCCTTGGGCGATGTCGCACTTCCATTTTTTCAGCCAATACAGTTGGTCGTACGATTCCAGTCCTTCGGCCACGATGCCGTACCGCAGCTCGCGGACCCAATCGATGATCGACTTGGTCATCCGGTCGTCCCGGCTGCGCCCGATATCCTCGATGAAGCTGCGGTCGATTTTGATCAGATCGAACGGCAAACGCCGCAAGTAGCTGAGCGAAGAGTAGCCGACGCCGAAATCGTCCAATGCCAGCCGGATGTTCCGTTCTTTCAAACGCCGCATCTGTTCGGCCGCCCTCTCGAACGATTGGACCATCGTGCTCTCCGTCAGCTCAAGCTCCAGCAAATCGCTGTTCAGGCCGCTCTCTTCCAGGATGGCGAATACTTTGTCGGGGAAATCGGGTTCCAGCAGCTGAACGGTGGAGACATTTACGGCCATCGTAACGCTGGCGTCGTTGAGCCTCAGCCGTATCGCCATCCGGCAAGCCGTTCGGAGCACCCATTCGCCGATCGCGATGATTTGGCGGCTGTTCTCGGCCATCGGGATGAACTCGGCGGGGGAGACCAGTCCCCAATCCGGATGGTGCCAGCGGATGAGCGCTTCGAAACCGCGGAGCTTGCCGGAATCCAGCTCGTATTGGGGCTGGTAATGCAGCTGGAATTGACCGCGCTCCAAAGCCAGGCCCAAGTCTTTCTCCAGGCTCGTGCGGTAGCGGAGTTGCTCGGCCAGGCGGCTCTCGTAGGGAACGGTCTGGTCGGAGCCGCTGTCCATGGCGTGGCGCAGGGCGGTTTCCGCCTGCAGCAGCAGCTCCTCCAAAGTGGCCGTTCCCCCTTCGAAGACGGCAAGGCCGGTGCTGAACGTCGGCCGATAAGGCACGTCCTCCAGCCGGTAAGGTTCGGCCAGCTGTTTCTTGACGTCGACGATCCAGATCAACGTTTGCAGCATGTCGTAGCCCGGGAGAAACACGAGAAAATCGCGTCCGTTGTATCGGCTGACGGAGCCTCCTGCCGGAACTTGCCGGGAGAGGCGGCTGCCGCATTCCCGCAACAGCTCGTTGCCGACCTGGACGCCATGCAGATCGTTCACGGAGCGCAGCCGCTCGAGATTCAGGATCACGAAGGAGAAGGGCTGTCCTTTGCGGATCCAGCGCCGCCATTTGCCGGTCAGCCGTTCGGATCGGGGGAGCCTGGTGACCCTGTCGAACATCGCGTCCCGGTATTGGATCCATTCCACGGTCATGAAATAATAGAACAAGAGCGCCGCCAGGGGATAGAGCACGAGCAAAGGCAACGCGAAATGCCGAAGCAGTTCGTCCCGAACGGGCTTCGTAAAAAAGGCCGTCATGGCCAATTGGAGCGCCGCGACCCACAAGCCGAACAGGAACGGCACGCGCCAGGACAAACGAAGACGATCGTCGTTCTGCCTGAATTTGACGTGAACGATAGCGCCGGTCGCCGCAGCCGCCGTTATGCACAACAGTCCGGGCAGCATGCCGCTGCCGCCGAGCATAACGCGGTAAACGCCGACGATGGCGGCGGCAAGGACTCCTCCGGCCGGACCTCCGAGCAAACCGGCCATTCCGGCCAAGACGGCTTTCAGATCGACGGTGATGCCGTCTCCGGCGCGGATCGGCATGATCATCGACAACAAGCCGGAAATGCCGAACAACAGACCGATGGCGGCCTTGCGGCGACGAGGTTTGATATTGGCTATGTAAGGGTACAGCCGATTGACCAACAGGATAAAGACGAAAATATTGGCCGTGTTCTGCAATAGATCGGACATATGCGTCATGCCGTCTTTTCCCTCCACACTAAGGAAGCGTCAGTCGTGATCGATCATACAGGGCTGTATATGGCGCGGAGAGAAATCGCGAGTCCGGGAATTCCGTAGGATCCGTTCAACCTTCATGCTCATTATAGCTTGTCGAAATCTGTACGTCTAACCCCTTTTTTGTCGAAAAAAAGCATGTTTTCGGAAAGTTTTCATCCGAAACGGGAATCCGTGAACGGATCCGCCGGGCGTGGTACAATGAAAATCAACTGGACGGGAGGGCGGCGGATGGGAGAAAGAAGCGGAATCAGAGGAAGGTTCGCGCCCACGCCTTCCGGTCTTCTGCACGTAGGCAATGCGGGAACCGCGCTGCTGGCTTGGCTGCAGGTCCGCTCCCGCGGCGGGGAAATCGCGATGCGGATCGAAGATTTGGACGCTCCCCGCTGCAAGCCGGAGTGGGCGGTCCGGGCGATGGAGGATCTGAGGTGGCTGGGGCTCGACTGGGATGAAGGCCCGGATATCGGCGGGCCCCGCGGGCCTTATGAGCAAAGCCGGCGCGGTACCTTGTACGATGCGGCGCTGGGCGTGCTGGAACGGCAAGGGTATCTGTACCCTTGCTACTGCAGCCGCGCGGATCTGCTGTCGCTGGCGGGCGCTCCGCACGGACTCGCTTCGGAAGGAGCCGCTTACCCCGGCACTTGCCGAGGGCTCAGCGAAGCGGAGCGCTTCGAGCGCGCCGCAGCGAAAACGCCGTCGCAGCGCTTCGCGATGCCGGACAAGCCGGTCGCGTTCGCCGACGGCATCGCGGGGGAAGTCGTTTATCCCGCCGGAGCCGGCGGGGATTTCGTGGTGAAACGGGCCGACGGCATTATCGGTTACCAACTGGCGGTGACCGTGGATGACGGAGAGATGGGCATCACCCACGTGCTGCGGGGCTGGGACCTGCTCGACTCCACGCCGCGGCAGCTGCTGCTCGCCGAAGCGCTGGGGTATCCGCCGCCGAAGTATTCGCACGCGCCGCTGATGCTGGGGCCGGACGGCAACCGCTTGGCGAAGCGGCACGGGGATATCGCGGTTTCGGCGCTGCGGGAATCCGGCATCCGGCCGGAAGGGCTGATCGGGCTGCTGGCTTGGCTGTACGGCCTGTCGGACCGGCCGGAACCGGCGAGCGCGTCCGAGCTGATCCCGCTTTTCCGGGAAGAGCTCATCCCCCATGGATCCGTAAGGCTTCCGGACGATTGGCGGGCGATTTGCGAAGCTCGATCGCGTCGTTAAGGTACGGCTTCAAACGCAGATAGATAAAGGAGAGAACCGCTGATGGAAGTTTGGAACAACGATCGGCTTTCGGGACAAATCGCGTTCATCAAGGAAATCGACAAGCTGAAAGGCGTGCTCCGGCAGACGCTGATCATGGACGGCAGCCGCCGCGAGAACACGGCGGAGCACAGTTGGAATATCGCGGTGTTCGCCATGCTGATGCACGAGTATACCGAATCGCCTCGGCCGGACTTGAACCGGGTGATCCGCATGCTGCTTCTCCATGATATCGTCGAAGTGGACGCGGGCGATACGTTTGCCTATGACACCGTAGGGTACGAAGATAAAGAGGAAAGGGAGCTCGCGGCGGCAAACCGGCTGTTCGGCTTGCTGCCGGAGGACCAGAGGGAAGAGTGGATGGGGCTGTGGCGGGAATTCGAAGATGTCGCGACCCCGGAGTCGCGGTACGCGAACGCGATCGACCGGCTGCTGCCGCTGCTGCACAATTATTATACCGGCGGGAACAGCTGGGTCCGGCACGGCATCGTGCGTTCGCAGGTGATCCGCCGCATCGCGCCGGTCGAAACGATCGCGCCGGCGTTGTGGAGCTTCGCGATGGAGCTGCTGGACCGCGCGGTGAAGCAGGGGATTTTGAAAGAAGACGAATAAGGGAAGGGGAACTGATCGATGCCGAGACTGCGCGGCGACCGAATCCTGCTGCGGGAATACCGGGCGGACGACCTTGAACCGATGCGGCGTTGGGTGAACGATCCGGATATCGTATGCCATCTGTCGGACATTTTCCTGTACCCGCATCCCTTGCAGGCTTCGGAGCAGTTCCTGGAAGAGATGCTGGAGGGCGGTTCCGACAGCCGCGGCTTCGTGATCGCCGATCCCGCGACGGAAGCGTACATCGGGCAGGTCAATCTCGACCGGATCGATTGGAAGAACCGCGTCGGCTTCATCGGCATCGTCATCGGGGAAAAGCACCTGCTGGGTCAGGGCATCGGCACCGAAGCGCTGAAGATGATGGTGAAATTCGCTTTCGAGGAGCTCAATCTGAACCGGCTGGAACTGGAAGTCTACGATTTCAACGAACGGGCGCTGCGATGCTATCTCGCCTGCGGTTTCCGCGAGGAAGGCCGGCTGCGGGCCAGGCAGTTCAAAAACGGCCGTTACGTGGACGTCATCGTCATGGGGCTGCTGCGGTCGGACTGGCTGGCGGCGAACGGTTATTGGGAGTAAGTACGAGAAGAGGAGTCAGGCAGAATGGAGCAAGAGCAACCAAACTTCGAAATGTTCATGGTGAAGGACCGGGAGCATTACGAGAATACGATGTTCGGGGCGCTCGGCATGCGTTTGATCGAAATCACGCCCGACCGCGTAGTGGCGACCATGCCGGTGGGCCCGGCGACCCGGCAATATTTCGGCATCCTCCACGGCGGCGCCTCGGTCGCCCTGGCGGAAACCGTCGCCAGCGTCGGCACGTACCATCTGATCGACAAAGAGACCCAGGCTGCCGTAGGGATGGAGATCAACGCCAACCACCTCCGCAGCAAGAAAGACGGCGTCGTGACGGCGACCGCCACGCCGTTCCATAAAGGGCGGACCACCATGGTATGGGATATTCGGATCACCGACGAGGAGAACCGGCTGATCTGCATTTCCCGGTGCACCGTCGCGATCGTCCCGAAGCGGTAAGGGATGCTTCATTTGGCACGGACCTAGATGTCCCCGTCACGAATCGGAGGGCTGATCTGTCTATACTCTGCACGGATCGAGCGAAAAAGGGAGGTCCTCCATGATCACGGAACAAGCGTATACGGAATACAAACCGATGCTGTTCGGTTTGGCTTACCGCATGCTGGGCAGCGCGGCCGACGCGGAAGACGTCGTGCAGGACGTGTTCGCCCGGATGCTGAGGATGGAAGCGGACCAAGTGCGGAACGAAAAAGCATATTTGGCGAAAATGACCGTTAACCGCAGCCTCAATTTGCTGCGTTCGGCGCGGCGTTTGCGGGAAACGTATGTCGGCCCTTGGCTGCCGGAGCCGCTTCCGGACCATGCTCCGGACGTCGCCAAGGATCCGGCGGAGCGCAAGGAAGAGCTGGGGTACGCGTATCTCGTAATGCTGCAGGAATTGACGCCTACGGAGCGCGCCGTATTCATCCTGAAGGAATCGCTCGGGTTCGACTACCGGGAAATCGCCGGGATGCTCGGCAGAACGGAAACGGGCTGCCGCAAGGCGTTCAGCCGGGCCAAGCAAAAGACGGAAGGACGTTTGCCGTCCGCGGCGATGGAGGTTCGCCACGCGGAATCGAGGGAACGGTTTGTCGAAGCGTTCTTGCAGGCAACGGATACGGGAAGGTTCGAACCGCTCGTTGCCTTGCTGTTGAACGAGGTTCGGCTGGTGTCGGACGGCGGAGGCAAGGTCAGGGCGGCGCTCAATCCGATTGTCGGGGCGGACCGGGTGCGCGCCTTCTTCAAAGGGCTTGCGGCCAAAGGCCGATTCCGCAACGGTTTCCGGCGCGTCCGCATCGGCGGCGAAACGGCATTGGTGATGGAAAACGAGGGCCGCGTCGAAATCGCGGTATGCTTGGAGTGGGAGCCGGGCGGCTCCCGCGTCCAAACGATCTACATGATGCTGAATCCCGACAAATTGCGGAGCTTAACCGAAGCAGCCGGGGAACATTCCCGTTCCGACCCCGAGCCGGTTCCACGCGTTAATGGCGTTAATCGCCATCAATAGGTCGACGTATCCTTTCTCGTCGAAATACGTCCTTACCCGTTCGTACACTTCGTCGGGAATCCCGTCTTCCGGGAGCTTCGTCGCGTATTCGGTCAGTTCGAGCGCGGCGCGTTCCTCCGGGGTATAGATCGGGACTTCCCGCCACACCGGCAACATGAGGATGCGGTCCATGCTTTCGCCTATTTTCATGAAATCTTTGGCGTGCATGTCGATGCAGTAAGCGCATCCGTTGATTTGCGAGGCGCGGATCTTGATCAATTCGTACAGACGGGCGTCAAGGCCGCTGTTCCGGATGAATTGTTCCAGACCCAGCATCGCTTTGTACGCTTCCGGATTGGCCGCGCGGTAATTCAGTCGAAGTTTCATTGCCATACGCTCCTTTAGGTTTCGTTTTTGGCTTGCATGGATAAGACAAATCGAATGAAGGGTTTGTGACGAGGAACGAAAATTTTTATCGGACAACTCCATAAAGCCGGTCATTCCGCCTGGGACGGCATACCGGCTTTTTTGCGTTCGATTGACTCGGGATGATTAACGCGAGCTTTCTTAGCGCGCGATTGAATCCGATAAACAGGAAGAAGTTCATTTGAATGACATAATAAATATTATGTAAATTAATATGACCGAAATCCACGGAAGCTCATGCAGAAGCGGATTTCGGTTTTTTTGACACGCCAGAATTTATAACTTTTCGGGGTGAAGCTCAGGCTTCATCCTTTTCGTTTTTCCTGGTAAATGGAACACATGGAATCCAACATTCTCAAACGCATTTTTTTCGATGAACATGGGCATTGGGACAAGTTTGTCCGGAAGAATGAAGGCAGGATCCGAGCGAATGACCTGAAAGAAGTTGCCAAGTTCCGTGAGCGGGGATCCAAAGAATGGTTTTAAGCTGCTAGTGAGCTGTTTTAGAGAGGAATTAAGAAACATTCTTTCTTAACTGGCCGTTGAACCCTATGTTGAGAGTGGAATTAAGAAACATTCTTTCTTAACTGAAGGTTGAACCCTATGTTGAGAGAGGAATTAAGAAATTTTCTTTCTTAACTTATCAGCGTACTACCTCAAATCTTTTTTACCGACTTTTGAGCAAGGCAAATACACCTAACCCGCACAATTATCATATATTGGATCTAATAACATTGTCGGGATTTAACATGTCCAAAATACCAAAATAAGGGAAACGAATGAAGCGTGGTTTCGAGCCGCATCGGTTTAAAAGCCGCTCAAAGCTGGGGTTAGTTTCCGGTTAAGCTTGCCGTGCAAGCTTAACCCCAGCCAACGTAGGGGGCAGCAGTTGATTAAGCTTGCTGCGTATGCTTAACCCCCGCCCCTCTGGACAAACGGGTCACCATGGTCATGTTCATTTGAATACAGTTTTGAGGATGCTCGTAAGAAAGAAGTTGAAGCGTGACTGCGAGGCACGAAACGAAAGGACCGTCAGGGACGAATTTCTCCCTGACGGTTTTTTTGTCGATTCGTTTGGTTCCGCGTCTGAAATCCTCTATAATTCTAGTAGAGTAAAATCATAGGAGCATGGGAGAGTTAGAGATGAAAGCATGGGGAAAATGGGCAGCGACCGCGTTGCTTGCCGGGGGCGCTTGGTCCGCCGTTCCGACCGGGCCGGCCGACGCGGCAACGGCTGCAAAGCCGGTTACGGTGTTACTGGATGACATCCTGATGTCGTTTGACGGAGCGGTGCCGGAAATCAAAAACGATTACACGTTCGTTCCGTTCCGTTCGATCGCGGAGGCTTTAGGCATCGAGATCCAATGGGATGCCAAGACCCGTACCATTACGGCGACCGCGGACGTCGGCGCCGACACCAAGACGGTCGTCCTCGCCGTCGGGAAGAAGATGGCTTCCGTGAACGGCGTTGCCGTTGAACTTGGGGCGGCTCCTTATTTGTCGAACGATCGCACGCTGATCCCGCTCAGTTTCTTCAGCACCCAATTCGGCGCGAATGTCGGTTGGGACAAGACGACGCGTACGGTTTCGATCGTGTCTCCGGCCCGCGAGATGCATTTGCGCGGATTTTACGCGATCAGTTCGTTCGCGGAGCAGGACCGGATCGCCGGCATGAACTCGGTCGCGTTCGGATGGATCCGCGTGGACGCGAACGGAGAGCTGACGACAAGCGGAAAAGACTTCTACTGGCCGCAGGCTGCGGGCGACGTGACGCCGGAAACGATCGTGAAGGACGCGTCGGCGCAAGGGATCGATCCTTATCTGATGGTCTATTCGTCGGACGGCAGCGGAGAATTGACCAAGATGCTGAGCGATGAGACGCTGCGCAATCGGTCGATCGAAAACATCGTGTCGCTTGCGCAACAGAAAGGGTTTTCGGGGGTCATGCTGGATTACGAGGGGCTGGGGCTTAAACTGGACCCGACCGGCCAACAGAAGCTGCTGAACGATTACGTCCGGCAGCTGGGGGACAAGCTGAAGCCCGCGGGCATCAAACTGTCCGTTGCGGTACCGCCTCCGAACAGTTCCTATAAAGGGTACGACTACGCGACGCTCGCGGGACTGGTCGAAGATCTGACGGTCATGGCCTATGAATATCATCCGGCAGGAACGCCCGATCATACGCCGCAGCCGAACGACAAAGTCCAGGCGGCGATCGAAGCCCTGCTGAAGGCCGGAGTGCCGAAAGAGAAGCTGCTGCTCGGCATCGATCTGTGGAGCGAGACGCCGCAGTCGATCGACGATAAGCTGGGACTCGCGAAGCGGTACGGTTTGAAAGGGGCGGCGCTCTGGAGAATCGGACTATACTTCTACTATGGGCAGGAAATGACGGACGCGATTCAAAGATCGGTCGTCAAGCTAAGCGATTCTCATTAATTTATGACATAAAATAATTCGTCATTAATGTCATTAAATACGGCAAACCTCCTTCGGGCAGCCCGGGCAAGCGGGACACTGGCACATGGTCTTAAGCGCGTTCAAGTTCAGGATGACGATACGTCCTTGGCGAATATCGATCGTGCCTTCGTCGCGCAGTCCGTTCAGCATCCGGTTCACGCTTTCCCGGGTCGTTCCGATGAAGTCGGCCAATTCGGCGTTGGTCAGCTTGATGCCGATTTTGATGCCGTCCGCGCCCATCACGCCGTAGGAATTCGCCAAGCGGATAAGGGTGGAAGCCAGGGCGCCCGGTTTGCCGAAGAGCAGCAAATCGCGAAACTTGGATTCCGTCACGCGATGCATCAGCGCCATCCAGTTCATGAAGCGGACCGCGAAATCGCCGTGCCGGTACAGCAGGATTTCAAGGTCGCTCCATTGGATCACCCCGAGCTCAGCGTCCTCGATCACTTCCGCGCTGAAGCTGTGCACCGCCCGCATGCCGTCCTCCGGCTCGCACAGCATATCCCCGGCTTGCAGAATCGATAGGATGAAGTCTTTGCCTTCTTCCGTCGATTTCCGCAATTTCACTTTCCCCGAACGGATATAGTACAGTTTGCCGGTCGGTTCACCCTCCCAGAACAGGTAGGTTCCCGCTTCCGCGCGCTTCGGGTACATCAACTCCCGAATCCGTTCGAACTGCTCCTCAGCGAAAAAGTTATCGATACTCAGCGGATTCGACGTTCCTTCCGCCGTTTTCGTCCGTTTCATGACCGTCTCCGTCGCCATCGCCATTTTCCTCGCCAGCTCCCTTGAACTTGATGATTACATCATACCGGCTTCCGAATCCGAACGTTATCGGGGAATTTCCCGAATCGAAGAGGGGAATTCCCTGAAAATGATGTGAGGAAAATCACACCAATCCCGCAAATCAGGAACTTCCCCCGTCCGAATCTCAGGGAGTTCCCTGACTGACTTCTTTCTTCTAAACCTCTACAATGAGTGTATAAATTCGAAAGGCTCGGAAGAAGGAATGAAAAGTGGATAGCGGAAATACCGAAATCCAAGCGGAGCTGCACCGGTTGCTGGCGGAGATGGGCAGCGATTTCTGCGCGCTCGGGCTCCTGGATCCGGAAAGCCGGATCTTGTCCTGGAAATGGGCAGCCGGCAACGTGAGCGATCGCTACCGTTCGATAGAAGACCGCCCCGGGCGGGGATTCCACCAATCGGTGCTGAAAATCGGCCGGGCGATGACCCTGCAAGTGTCCGAGTTGATCGCGGCCCGGCAGGTGCACGAATACCCGATCCTGCTCGCCGAAAAGCTGAGATCGGCCTACGCGGTCCCGCTGCAGCAAGGAGTAAAGCACAAGGGCGTGCTGTTGATCGGCGACCGGGTGAGACGGATGTACCGGCCGGACGACCGCAACGTGGCCGGACGGTTTGGCGAGAGGTTGATGTCCGCGGTTTTGGTAGACTTGTCCGATTCGTCTACTGGTACGCAGGATCTATGATAGAATGAATTCCAAATCCGCTTTCGAAAGCGAGAGGAGAGAACGGTTTGGTTCGCATATTGGTCGTCGATGACCATGCCGTCGTCCGCTCCGGATTGATGATGCTGCTGGACGGCAAACACGGCATGTCCGTCGCAGGGGAAGCAGCCGACGGGGACGAAGCGCTGGCCAAGGCAGCCGAGCTCCGTCCGGACGTTATTTTGATGGATTTGAGCATGCCGCACGGAAAGGACGGACTGACCGCGACGCCGGAGCTGAAGAAGCTGCTGCCGGATACCGCGATTCTGATCCTGACGATGCATGACGACGAAGAATACTTGTTCCGGGCGATCCACGCCGGGGCGTCGGGGTATATCCTGAAGAGCGCTCCGCATGACGAACTGCTGACGGCGATCCGCCACATCGCACAAGGCAACGCCTATTTGTCACCTGCCGCTACCAAGCGGCTGATGAGCGATTATTTGGAGAAGATGAAAAACGGCGAGCATGCGGGAACGTTCGAATCGCTGACCGAACGGGAGAAGGAAATTTTGGCCAAAGTCGCTCAAGGCTACTCCAACAAAGAGATCGCGGAGCAGCTCATCATCAGCGTCAAAACGGTCGAATCCCACAAGGCGAACCTGATGGAGAAGCTGGATCTGAAAACCCGTCCCGACCTCGTGAAGTTCGCCATGAAAAAGGGGTTGTTGAACTTTGAGTGACCCTCGGGAATCGGCGCCTTCCTTTCAGTGGTATATGGACGATCCGGAGCTGCTGGACCGTTTGCAGAATTCCCTTAAGCAGCTGGCCGACGTCAAGTTCGCCCTGGACGAAGCTTCGATCGTCGCGATTACCGACCGGAAAGGCACCATTCAATACGTGAACGACAAGTTCTGCCGAATCTCCGGCTATTCCAAGGAGGAATTGATCGGCCAGGATCATCGCCTGATCAATTCCGGTTACCACGGCAAAACGTTTATGCGCGAGCTGTGGCGCACGATCTCCTCCGGGCAAGTCTGGCACGGGGAGATCAAAAACCGGGCGAAGAACGGCCGGTTTTATTGGGTCGATACCACCATCGTTCCTTTCGTGGACGGGGAGGGGCGGCCTTATCAATATTTAGCCATCCGCCATGAGGTTACCCAGTTGAAGGAAGCGGAAGAGCAGCTGCAATCCATGATGGCCCAGCTGATGCATGTCCAGGAGGAAGAGCGCAAGCGGTTCTCGCGCGACTTGCACGACGGCATCGGACAAAGCCTGTTTTCGATGAAGATCTCGATCGATCGCATGGTCGCCGAAGGCGGAGATCCCGGCTTGCAGCAACTCGGCAAGCAAGTTTCCCAGTTGATGGAAGAGGTTCGGGGGCTGGCCTGGGAGTTGCGCCCGTCCGTGCTCGACGATTTGGGCGTCGTGCCCGCGCTCCGCACGTATATCGAAAATTTCGAGCGCCACTATGGTATCCGCGTGCGCTTTGAAAGCAATCTTCGGCGACGGCTGGACTTGCTCGCGGAAACAGCCGTATTTCGCGTGGTCCAGGAGGCGCTGACGAATATCGGCAAATATGCGGGCGTATCCGAAGCAACCGTTACGCTGACGCATTCGGAAGAAGGGCTGGAAGCCGTCATCGAGGACAAAGGCGCGGGCTTCGACCGTACGGAGGCGGGGCAGGGCGTCGGTTTGTTCAGCATGGAAGAACGGGCGAGAGCCGCTCATGGGCAGCTGGCCGTCCGATCCGCTCCGGATCAAGGCACGACGGTCACCCTCCGGATTCCGGGGGAGCGCGGGTAGAGAACTGACTGCGTTATTGCGGCCGTTTGAAATCTTCCAGTCCATCAACGTCCCGTGAAAACCGGGCGTTTTTGTTTCCCGACTGTGTCCGAATGGTGTCAACTCCCAAAATGTGAGTTTTGTCACAGCCCGGGCTCCCGGCATGGTCTATGCTGATTCCGAAAGATGATCCAAGATTCCAAGGAGGACGTCCCCATGAACAAATGGATTCCGGTAAGCGGACTATTGCTCGCGGCAGCCCTGACGGCGACCGCCTGCGGCGGAGGGAAAAGCGACAACGCGGCGCCGGCTGCTTCGGCGGCAGCATCTGCGGCTTCATCCGGCGCTGCTCGGACGATTACGGTCAATGCCAAAAACTTCGAATTCGATCAGAAAGAAATCAAGGTCAAGAAAGGCGATTCGGTGACGATCGCGCTCAACAACTCGCAAGGCAATCACGGGCTTAAAATCGAGGGGTATGACGTGGAGGTCAAGGGCGGGAAATCGGTCACGTTCACCGCGGACAAGGCCGGCGAATTCAACTTCTCCTGCTCGATCATGTGCGGAGCGGGTCACGCCGAAATGACAGGCAAGCTGATCGTCGAATAAAAAAGCCAACGCCCGGATTTCCGGGCCTTTTCAAAGCAATATATGTGAAAACATTCACAAAAAAAGGAGCGATTCCCGTGATCGTGCATAACGCCGCCGAAAGAAAGATGCTCCCCGGAGACGTACGGCAGCTTTTGCTGGATAAGGCGATCGGCCAAACGCGGATCGATCTCGACGGACTGAAAGCGGAGCTGCGGCTCTTGTATGCGCAAGCCTGCAAAGTGAGAACGGATGGCGACGCCGTCCGATTGAACCGTCAGCTGCGGAGGCTGGACCAGACCGTCAAGCAGTTCCTTCGGGACTGGAACGACCATACCCGGCGGGAGGCGGAGGATCTGTTCCCATACGCCGCCTGGTACTTGGGTGAAGATCCCGAGTTGTTCGCATACTTGGAGCAGGAGGATGAGCTGGCGGGGCAATTCATCCGAGCGTTCCTTCACGCGCTGGATCGGTCGGTGATCCCGGTGCAGCCGGAAGAAGCCCGCCGGATGGCTTCTTACCTGCTGCAAGCGTACGCGTTCCTCAAGAACCGGTTTGAGGAGGAAGAGGAAATGCTGGACGTGCTGACCGACCGCTCTAACCGAATCGATTATTGAACGGCAACTCAAGTGAACAAATTCACAAATAAAATCGCGCCGGCGTGATGAACTTCACATTCGAATCGAGCCTCATCCTCCATACTGAAGTCGTAAGGAAAACAAACGAACCCCTTGAAGCGGGGAATCGAAAAGGAGATGGCCATCATGCTGTTGAGATGGTTCCGGGGAAACGCATGGGCGGCTGCCGCGATTACGCTGCTGAGATTGTATGTCGGTTGGGAATGGATGCACCACGGTTGGGACAAATTGACGGGCGGCTTCGACGCGGGAGGCTTCCTCAAGAACGCGGTCGCGCACCCGGTCACGGATAAAGCCACGCAAGCGGTACTGTACCCGAATTACACTTACTTCGTCGAGCATTTCGCGCTGCCGAACGTGAAGCTGATCAACTTCCTGATCCCGCTCGGCGAATTCCTGATCGGCGTCGGGCTCATCGTCGGCGGACTGACGCTGACGGCCGCGTTCTTCGGGATGACGCTGAACTTTCTGTTCCTCTTCGCCGGCACCGTAAGCACGAACCCGTGGCTGCTCGTCCTGGGCGTCGCGATCTTCACCGCCGGGGCCAACGCCGGACGTTTCGGACTTGACGGTTACGCGATGCCGCTGCTGCACAAAGCTTGGGATAAACTCTTTCACCGCACCGGCGGCAAACCCGGCGTGCTTCCTCGCTGACGCCGACGATCGACCGGAAGGAGTCAGAGGATCATGAGAACGACGGAACTCTCCGTATTGGAAATGTACCTCTCGTACGACCAATGGAAAGAAGAACATGACGCGCTGCAGGAACGGTTGCTGGAACTTTGCCGGTACATGCGGCGACATCCGGATCGCGACGATCCGGTTGACGCGGAAATCGAACTGCGCAGCGCCATGCAACGTTTCGAACCGTTCATGCGGGATTGGCTGACGCACTTGCAGCGGGAGCGCGACACCGTTTACCCGTTCGCCAAATCGTTGACAGGCGGAGGAAGCATAGGCCCGATTTCGGTGCTCGAGCAAGACGGCCGGATCGCGGAACGGTTCTACCGGGAATATCGGCAATCGTTGGAGGTCGGGGAGCGGGCCGGCGAAGTCCTCTCCCGCATGCTCCAGGTTCTGGTGATCGCGGCGGAGCACTTCCGGATCGAAAACGAAGTCGTCTTGCCGGCAACGGAGAAATGGATGGACGAAGTCGCGTACAGCGGCGCTTAATGCGAACCGCCGTACTTTCGCGAAACGATAACTGGAGGGAATAAACCATGGCCGCCATCGAACGAGAGCTTCGCACGCCGTCCGAACGTCCCGATGCCTGGAGAACGTTCCGGGCAGGCCGCTGGCAGCGGCATATCGACGTCAACGATTTCCTGTCCTTGAACTTAAGGCCTTATGAAGGCGACGAGAAATTCCTCGCGGCAGCGACGCCGGCGACCGTCAAGCTGTGGGAAGAAGCGCTTCGGCTAATGAAGCTGGAACGCGAGAACGGCGGCGTGTTGGACGTCGATACGGAAACGGTCTCGACGATCACCTCGCACGGACCGGGCTATATCGACCGAGCGCTGGAGAAAATCGTCGGCTTGCAGACGGACGCCCCGCTGAAGCGGTCCGTCCAGCCTTTCGGAGGCATCCGGATGGTCGTCGACGCTTGTAACGCTTACGGCTATCAGCTGCCGGAAGAGATCGTACGCACCTTCACGGACATCCGCAAGACGCACAACCAGGGCGTATTCGACGCTTATACGAACGAGATGAGGCTGGCCCGTAAAGCCGCCATCATCACCGGATTGCCGGACGCTTACGGGCGGGGCCGGATCATCGGCGATTACCGCCGGGCTGCGCTGTACGGCGTCGATCGGCTCATCGAAGCGAAGAAGGAAGACTTGGTCCGTTATGAGACCGACGTCATGGACGAAGACACGATCCGGCAACGAGAGGAGCTGTCGGAGCAAATCCGCAGCCTGGGCGAGCTTAAGACGATGGCGGCGGCTTACGGCTTCGACATCGGACGCCCCGCCGCCACCGCGGCGGAAGCGGTGCAGTGGCTGTACTTCGCTTACCTGGCGGCGATCAAGGAACAGAACGGCGCGGCGATGAGCCTCGGGCGCGTTTCCAGCTTCCTGGACATCTATCTGGAGCGCGACATCCAGGAAGGCCGGCTGACCGAGGAAGAGGCGCAAGAGCTGGTCGACCATTTCGTCATGAAGCTTCGCCTCGTGAAATTCCTGCGCACCCCGGACTATAACGAGCTGTTCAGCGGAGATCCGACCTGGGTAACGGAATCGCTCGGCGGCATGGGCAACGACGGCAGGACCCGGGTCACCCGGACGTCTTTCCGGTTCCTGCACACGTTGTATAATCTGGGGCCGGCTCCCGAACCGAATTTGACCGTGCTCTGGTCGACCCGGTTGCCTCAAGGATTCAAGGACTATTGCGCCAAGGTATCGATCGACACCAGCTCGATCCAGTATGAGAACGACGACTTGATGCGGCCGACCTACGGCGACGATTACGGCATCGCCTGCTGCGTCTCGGCGATGCGGATCGGCAAGCAGATGCAGTTCTTCGGCGCCCGCGCGAACTTGGCGAAAGCGCTATTGTACGCGATCAACGGCGGGAAGGACGAGAAGCTCGGCGTTCAAGTCGGCCCGGCGGCGCCTCCGATCGCGGGCGACGCGCTGGACTTCGAAGAGGTCATGAAGCGTTACGACGATACGCTCGAATGGCTTGCCCGACTGTATATGAACACGCTCAACGTCATCCATTACATGCACGACAAGTACAGCTATGAACGGTTGGAAATGGCGCTGCACGACACCGAGATCGTCCGCACGATGGCATGCGGCATCGCCGGATTGTCGGTCGTAGCGGACTCGCTCAGCGCGATCAAGTACGCGAAAGTGCGCCCGATCCGCAATGAGCAAGGCTTAGCCGTCGATTTCGATATCGAAGGGGAATACCCGCAGTACGGCAACAACGACGACCGCGTCGACCAGCTGGCCGTGAAGCTGACGGAGACGTTCATGAACAAGCTGCGCAAGCATCGCGCTTACCGGAACGCCATCCCGACTCAATCGGTGTTGACGATCACTTCGAACGTCGTCTATGGCAAGAAGACCGGCAGTACGCCGGACGGCCGCAAAGCCGACCAGCCGTTCGCGCCAGGCGCCAATCCGATGCACGGCCGCGACCGCAAAGGCGCGCTCGCCTCGCTGAATTCGGTCGCCAAGCTGCCGTATGAGAGCAGCCTGGACGGCATTTCGAACACGTTCTCGCTGATCCCGAAGGCGCTCGGCCGCGAGGCGGACGCCCGGGTGCGCAACCTGACGTCGCTGCTCGACGGTTATGCCGCGAAGGGCGGCCATCACCTCAACGTTAACGTCTTTAACCGGGAGCAGCTGCTGGACGCCATGGAGCATCCGGAGCAGTATCCGCAGTTGACGATCCGGGTATCGGGATACGCGGTCAACTTCATTAAGCTGACCCGCGAGCAGCAGCTGGACGTCATTAACCGAACGTTCCACGGATCGATCTAAGGCGCGAGGACGCCGGATGACGGATACCCGGCCGATCGTGTTCCGAACGCCGCGGGAGGGGGAGCTTATACATGTCGCACACCGGTAGAATTCACTCCGTCGAGACGTTCGGAACGGTCGACGGACCGGGCATCCGGTTCGTCTTGTTCCTTCAAGGCTGCGCGCTGCGCTGCCGCTACTGCCATAATCCCGATTCGTGGGACACGGCAGGCGGAACCTTGCGAACCGTAGACGGGATTTTGGCGGAAATCGAGCCCTATGTCGACTATTATCGGCGCTCCGGAGGAGGCATCACCGTCTCCGGAGGGGAGCCGACGCTCCAAGCTCCGTTCGTCGCCGAACTGTTCAAGGCCTGCAAGGAGCGTTGGAACTTGCATACGGCGCTGGACTCGTCGGGATTCTGCGATCCGTCCCATGCCGAAGAGCTGCTCAAAGTCACCGATCTGGTGCTCCTTGACTTAAAATTGATGGACCGGTTCGGGCATCGACAGCTGACAAGCCAACCGAACGACCGGAGCCTTGCCTTCGCCCGCCATCTGTCCGACCGGGGGAAACGGATGTGGATCCGCCGGGTGCTCGTTCCGGGTGTGACCGACGCCGCGGAGGATTTGATGGATTTGGGGCTGTTTCTCGGGGAGCTCGAAGGCGTCGAGAAAGTTGAAATTCTGCCCTATCACCGGATGGGCGAATACAAATGGCGCCAGCTCGGGCTTCCGTACACGCTGGAAGGGACAGCGGAGCCTGAACCCGAGGAGGTTGATCGGGCGTATCGGATGATCGAGGAAGGCCGCCGGTTGATTCTCGCCGCCGCCCATTAGGGGCGGCTCTCTTCCATTTCCGGAGAACGGAGCGGGACGGAGCAAGTCCAATATTCAAGAAGAGAGGGAGATCTCATGATCGCGCAACCGATTACCGGAGCCATCCTGGCGGGCGGAAGAAGCCGGCAAGGCCGGACGGGGGCGGAGCGGGCGTTGCTGCCGTTCGGAGACGTATGTTTGATCGAGCGCCAAATCCGCGTCATGCGGGAGCTTTGCCATGAAATCATCGTCGTGACGGATACGCCGAAGCCGTTTCTGGACGTGCTCGATAGTTCCGTCCGACTGATCACGGACTATTACGCGGATGCAGGGCCGCTCGGCGGCATGCATGCGGCGCTGCGGCTGGCGAAATATTCCCAGGTCTGGATCGTCGGATGCGGGATGCCGCTGATTTCGGCGGAGGCTGCGGCGCGGCTGGCGGCTTTCCGAACGCCCGAAGCTCGGTCGGTCCTGCCCTTGATCGGCGGGCGCGCGGTCCCGCTGCACGGCGTCTACGACAAGGAGCACGCCGAAACGGCCGGAAAACTGCTGGCCGAAGGTGAGGTTCGGATCGACCGTTTTCTCGGCCAAATCCGCTGGACGGGCGTGGAAACGGAATCATGGACGAAAGAAGAAGGAATCGGCGATTACGCATTCGTCGCGCGGACCGAGCTTGATTTGGAGAGAGCATGCAAGCGAATCCTTCACAAGACGTCCACAAATGGGGGAGCTTGACTGTGACATTTCTCACAGTGGGAAGGTCCCGCGCCTTCTACAATGAGAACGACACGGAACAAGACGGGAGGTGATGGGGATGCCGAAGAAGGAAGAGCCGTCCCTGAAAGGCGCGTTCGCGTCCGTGCTGATTCTCGGCGCGTTCATTCTGCTTTCATGGCTCGGCGTTTTCGCGCTTTACTGGGTTCGAAATTAATATTCGAGAGAGTTTGACTCCGTCAAACTCCCGATTACAAGAGAGAGTGACGTCCATGCACATTCACCGTCTTGAGAAAATCTGGCTCGGCATCGGCATCGCCATGTTGGCCATCTTCCTGATCGTGCTCGGCACGATGGCGTTCAGCATGGGGATGGCGCCGCCGAGCGAACACCACCACACGATCGATCCGGACAAAGTGTCGGAAACCGCGCCGTTCGACAAACCCGGTCTGACGCAGACCGGCGACAAACGGTACGAAGCGGTCATGGTCGCTTACGCGTTCGGCTACGATCCGGCGGAGAAAATGGAGGTGGCGGCCGGGTCTACCGTCGATTTCATGGTGACGAGCTCCGACGTCGTGCATGGCTTTTCCATCGTCGGGACCAACGTCAACATGATGATCGAGCCTGGCGAAATCAGCCATATCAGTTACACGTTCGACAAACCCGGCGAATACTTGCTGCTCTGCAATGAGTATTGCGGAACCGGCCACGAGTATATGGCAACCACTATCGTCGTCAAGCAGGAGGCGCGCGGATGAAAACCTTTGACAGAAAAGACGGCAGGCTGGTGATGGCCCACATCCTGTTCGCGTTCGCGGCGCTGCTGATCGGCGGCATCGCGGGGGCGCTGCAAGGGATGGTGCGCGGAGGCGTCGTGACGCTCCCCGCTAACATCGGCTACTATGAATTGTTAACGGCACACGGCGTGCTGATGGCTCTTATTTTCACGACTTACTTCATTATCGGATTTCTGTATTCCGGCGCCTCCCACACGCTCGGCGGCAGCTTGCTGCCGGCGGCGAAGAAGCTCGGATGGTACGGCTGCTTGATGATGTCCGTCGGGACCGTGATCGGCGTGGTCGTCATCCTGCTCGGGAAAGCCACCGTCCTCTATACGTTCTACGCACCGATGAAAGCATCGCCCTGGTTCTATATCGCGCTGGCGCTGGTCGTCATCGGAAGCTGGCTGAGCGGCTACGGCATTTTCTATCAATATCGCAAATGGAAGAAGGGCAACGCCGGCAAGCCGTCTCCGCTGTTCGGCTACATGGCGGTCGTGACGATGCTGCTCTGGCAAGTGGCGACGATCGGCGTCGCGATCGAGGTCGTCGTGCAGCTTATCCCGTGGTCGT
Organism: Cohnella caldifontis; assembly: GCF_029360585.1. Lineage (GTDB taxonomy): Bacteria > Bacillota > Bacilli > Paenibacillales > Paenibacillaceae > Cohnella > Cohnella caldifontis. The sequence goes on from NZ_JAQZSJ010000025.1 coordinate 48,207, forward strand.
TCGGCTGGGTGGACCGCATCAACGTCGTACTGAGCCGCACGCTGTTCTGGTACTTCGGCCATCCGCTGGTGTACTTCTGGCTGCTGCCCGCCTACATTTGCTGGTACGTCATCATTCCGAAAATCATCGGGGGCCGCATATTCAGCGACGCCTTGGCCCGGTTGTCGTTCATGCTGTTCCTGCTGTTCTCGATTCCGGTCGGTTTCCACCATCAGCTGATGGAACCGGGTATCTCGTCGTTCTGGAAATTCGCCCAAGTCGTGCTGACGTTCATGGTCATCGTTCCGTCGCTGATGACGGCGTTCTCGATGTTCGCGACCTTCGAAATGCTGGGGCGGTCCAAAGGCGCCAAAGGCTTGTTCGGCTGGCTCAAGGTGCTGCCTTGGAAGGACGTGCGGTTCTTCGCGCCGTTCATGGGCATGCTGATCTTCATCCCGGCCGGCGCCGGCGGAGTCATCAACGCAAGCGCTCAAATGAACGCGGTCGTGCATAATACCCTGTGGGTCACCGGCCATTTTCATCTTACCGTAGCAACCAGCGTAGCCTTGACGTTCTTCGGCATCATTTACTGGCTGATCCCGGCCGTGACCGGGCGGGTGCTTACCCCGGCCATGAACCGGCGCGGCATCGTCCAAACGATCGTATGGTGCGTCGGCATGTTCCTCATGTCGGGCTCGATGCATACGGTGGGACTCATGGGTTCGCCGCGGCGTACGGCTTATACGACGTACAACGACCATCCGGACGCGATTCTGTGGATGCCTTACGAGACGGCGATGGCGATCGGCGGCATCATCCTTTTCGTCGGCGTGCTCCTCATCGTATGGAACGTGATTTCGCTGATGCGGGCGCCGAAAGGGGTGACGGAGTATCCGATCGGGGAACCGGCGGACAAGTCGGAGACGACGCCCCGTTTCCTGGAGCGGTGGGGGCTGTGGCTCGGCATCGCGGTGGCGCTGATCGTTTTCGCGTATACGGTTCCGCTGATCGATATGCTGAACAACACGGTGACTTCGCCGGGTTACGTGACTTGGTAACGGAAGACGGACGGTTACAAATTCAATTGATATAGAGGAGGACATGAAGATGAGACTGAATGGAAAAGTCGCGATCGTAACGGGTGCGGCATCGGGCATGGGCAAAGCGATCGCGGAGCGGTTCGCCGCGGAGGGCGCGAAGGTGGTCGTATCGGACCTTCGGGAAGAAGCGGCGCAAGCCGTCGTGACGGGCATCGAGGCGAAAGGCGGCCAAGCGATCGCCGTCGTCGCGAACGTAGCCAAAGAAGATGACGTTCAGCGGCTTGTGGACGAGACGGTGAAAAATTACGGCACCGTAGACATTCTGATCAACAACGCGGGCATCATGGACAATTTCGTTCCCGCCGCGGACTTGACCGACGAGTTGTGGGACCGGGTCATGGCCGTCAACGCGACCGGTCCGATGAGAACGACCCGCAAAGTGCTGCCGATCTTCCTGGAGAAGGGGAAAGGGGCGATCGTCAATATCGCTTCGGTCGGCGGGTTGTACGGCTCGCGGGCCGGCGCCGCGTACACGGCTTCGAAACACGCCGTGATCGGCTTCACGAAGAACGTCGGGTTCCAATATGCGACGCAAGGCATTCGCTGCAACGCAATCGCGCCCGGAGGCGTGAACACCAACATCGGCACGACGATGAACCAGCCGAACCCGTTCGGCATGGAGAAGGCCATGTCCGGCGCCGGCTTCAATCCCCGCGCGGGCGAGCCCTGGGAAATCGCGGCGGCGGCGTTGTTCCTGGCATCCGATGAAGCCAGCTTCGTGAACGGCGCGGTCGTGACCGCGGATGCCGGATGGACGGCTTATTGATTCCTAGGCGCCGGTTCCTGGAAGTTCAGGGCCGGCGTTTTGACTTGGACGTCAAGCTTTCGCTTTTCTCGGCCAGATGAAATACGTGGCGGAAATCATCAAATCGATCGCGAGCACGAGCGACCACAGCTTCCAGGTACCCGCCAAAGCTTCCGTGCGCTCGGGGTCGCCGATCCAAAGGATCAATCCGAATAATAGTCCGCTGCCGAGCAAATAGGCGAGCAGGTGTTTCACCCATCCGTTGAAGTAATGTCTCGCGTGGTCCAGGCCGTACCGCTTCATCGGCTTCGGACCTTGCTTCGTGACATAGTGCTGGAACCGTTCGTCGGCCCAACGGACCATGCTTTTGCCGAAAACGAGCGAGACGGCGATATACACCGCAGCAAGTCCATGCGCCCGGGTCGCTTCGGATCCCCGGTAAAGATCCATGCTCGCGACGGTCAGCAGGACCAAGTCGATGACCGGGGTCAGGGCGAGCAGGAACCATCCCAGTTTTTTTCGGCCTAACGCGTACCTCGCGGCTAACCCGGATAGGATCACGACCCAAAAAGCGATTTCGCTGGCCGCGATCCACCATGCGACAACGTTCAATGAAGCGCCTCCCTTATATAATACAAATGTATTATTAAACAACATGAATTATAGCATCGGCTCTTTTGCAATACAACTGTACGGTTATCTTGTTCCCGGAAATTTTCCTGTGCTACAATGGAGACATGCCGAAAATCGTGGATCATGACGAAAGAAAACGATATATTGCCGAAGCGACGTGGCGCGTCATCCGGGAACAAGGGATGAAAGGGGCGTCCGTCCGGAACATCGCGAAAGAAGCGGGGGTTTCGCTGGGGGCGCTGCGCCACTATTTCTCGACCCAGCAAGAGCTGCTTTCTTTCGCCATGCAGCTCGTCAAGGACCGGGTGAATGACCGGATCGACGCCTGGATTCCGATGGATTTGCCGCCGAAGGAGAAAATCGCGAAAATCTTGCTGGAGCTCGTACCGGTCGATGACGACAAAATGGCGGAAATGGAAGTCTGGTTCGCGTTCACTTTTCAGCGCAAATACGGGGAAGAGCGTTTCGACGCGCTTCACGACGGATTGCTCGACGGAATGCGCAACCTGGTCGGTTATTTGCGGGACACCGGTCTGCTTCGGCCTGAATTGGACCCGGAGGAAGAAGCCGAACGGCTGTACGCCCTGGTCGACGGATTGGCGCTGCATGTCATGCTGGATCCTGCGAGAATCGGCCGGGAACGGATCGTTCGGCTCATGGCCGGCCATCTCGATTCGATTTGCGTACCTTAATCTAAGGAAGAGACTCGGACCGCCGACGCGGCCCGTTTTTTTACGCAATCTCTGCAACCAAAACCGTTTTTCGCAGTCTAATTGGTTATGGAAACGGTTGCCGCATCGTAGATTTGAAAACGATCGGAACGTTGGGATACCTATCGTTAAAGGAGCATGGGGATGGATCAACCGCTGCCTCCAAGAAAAGAAAAAGCTTCGTCCGGCCAACCCCGGAACCCGAAACGGCGCTCCCGCTGGCTGCGTCCCGGGAGAATCCTCCTGATGTCGGCTGGGGTGATTATTGTAACATTAGGGATATACGCGGGATTTCTCTACATGAAGACGATGCAAGCGCTGGGCAACATTTCCGATCCGGCGCCGTCTTCGGCTTCGGAACCGGTCGGCAGCGTCTTGACGCCTTCGGCGGTGCCGGTGCCGTCCCCGGTCGTCCAGCCGACGAACCCCGCGGAACGACCGCTCGGCATGTTGATTCTCGGCCTGGACAACCGGAAGCAGACCGGAAGCATGAACACGGACGTGATGATGGCGGCCGTCTTGGAGCCGGACGGCAAGACGGTCACGGTCGTCTCGATTCCCCGCGATTCCGACTTGAACGTACCGGGCTTCGCCAAGCAGAAAGCCAATTCTTTTTACGCCAGGTATTATACGGAAGCGGTCAAGGAATTCGGCTGGAAGAGCGATGAAGCCAGAAGGTACGCGAGCAACAAAATGGAGAGCCTGCTGTCGGATTTCTTCGGCATTCCGTTTACGTATACGGCCGTACTGGACTTTCAGGGGTTCATCGACGTCGTGGACGAATTGGGCGGCATCTCGGTGTACGTTGACCAAGATATGCGCTGGTGGGATACGGCGGACGGCACCGACATCGACCTGAAGAAGGGGCAGCAGGTGCTGGACGGGGAAGATGCGCTAGGCTTCGTGCGATACCGTCATTCGAAAAACGGGGAGACGCGCGAATCCAGCGACTTCGAGCGGAACGACCGGCAAGACCGGGTGCTCCGGGCGTTGATCGACAAGCTGAAATCGTTCCAAAGCCTGACCAAGCTCGGCGGTCTGCTGGACGCGGTCGGCGATAACGTGAGAACCGACATTCCGCAGGATGTGCTGACGGACCTGATCAAGCATTATTTCGGGGTAGACCGGGACCACGTCCGCTTTATCGCGCTGACGGGGGAATGGATCAGTCCGGTCGTCGTGCTGGATTCGGCCAAATTGGAAGAGGCGAGAACCGCGCTGCGGGAAGCGATGCAGACGGAATCGGATCGGGAGGAAGGCTTGATGCTGCAGCACGAGCCGGCGGGGCCGCTTCCTTCGGACGGATCCGAACGTTCGTAGCGGTATCCGTTGGAGAGTTCACGGCCTGAACGAAAGTAAAAAACGTCTCGGACACCGCGCGGCAGGGTCCGAGACGTTTTCTTATCGTTCATTCGTTCGAGGCGATGCGATCTTTCAAGGACTGCCAGGCGGCCAAGTGTCTCTCCAGTTGTCCGATCAGCGATTGAATGTCTCCGAGCATGCGTTGCCGGTCTTCGTGAGCGAGGGAAACCGGCGCTTCCGGGGGGAGTGACGTATCCGGGGAAAGCGCGCCGAGCAGCTTCTGGAGCTTGGCTTCGAGCGGATTCGATTTGCGTGCCGGGGAGTCCGATCCCGTATCGGAGGATTCGTCTTCGTCAGCCGCTGCCTGCCGCATCGCCCGAGCTTCGGCTTCCTCCGCTTCTTTCGCGGCTTTCGCTTCCGCGAGTTTCGCCCGCTCCTTGCGATTCGCCTCGAGCGTCGACCACGTTTGGAGCAGCTCGTAGCCGGATTTGTACAGCAGCTTGTCTTTGGTCGCGGCGGAGATGTCCGGATCTTTGAACAGCTTGGCGAGTTTCTTGACGTCGCTGACCGGCAATTCGTCCCGCGCGATGAGGAGCGCCAGGGAATCGCGGTGTTCCATCGGCAAATCCTTGATCGGAAGGAGCTGCTCCTCCGTCAGTTTGTCCTTGCGGATTTCCGAGCCGCTGACGATCAGCTTCTTGACTTTGGCGTCGAACTTCAGCAGCTCCAGCTTGTTTTTGATATAATGTTCGGTTTTGCCCAGCTTGCTGGACAGGAATTTGACCGAACTCGTGAATTTCGGGTCGTTCATCAGCTTGTGGAACGCTTCCGCTTCCTCGATCGGAGAGAAGCCTTCACGCGTTAAATTTTCCGCGACTTGCTCCAGATAGATTTCGAGCTCGTCCGTCACGTTCGATACGATGCAGGGAATCGTCGCGCGGCCCAAATTTTTAGAGGCTTTGTACCGGCGATTGCCGTAAATGATTTTATACCTTCCGTTCGGAAGCGTTCGGACCTTGATCGGGGACAACAAGCCGATCTCCGAGATACTGTTCATCAGTTCTTGGATCGCTTCGTCGTCGAACTGGTACCGGGGCTGGTCGGTATCCTCGTCGATGAGATCAAGGGGCAGTTCCACCATTTCCATTTCGCGATTCTCCTTATGTCCGTCAAGTCTACGATATACCGTCATCCGCTCTATTAAGCAAACCATTTTTGCTGCCTAATCGTCAATATGTTCGGTTATACTAGGGAGCAGAGAGAGTTTGGCTCCGCCAAACTCCGATTCTAGGAGGGACGCTTATGGCTTTTGAAAGCGAGCACGTGCTCGTATCCGAGACGGCGTTCGCGGTACGGGACCGCATACGGGACATTTGCGCCCATTTGCCGGAAGCGCGCGAACAGATCGACGGCTTCGGACATACCGTATTCAAGGTCAGGGACAAATCGTTCGTGATGATGGCGGAAGGAATGGCGGGGGACGGCGGCCGGCTGTTCGTCAAAAGCGATAAAGAAACGCAGCAGATGCTGATCGAGAAAGGGCCTTATATCCGGGCGCCCTATATCGGACAGCATGGCTGGGTGAAAATCGACAACGTCGATATCGAAGATTGGGACGAGCTCCGGGAGCTGATCGTGGAAGGGTATTTGCGGGCCGCTCCTAAAACGTTGGCGCGCGCATATTCTAAATCCTGAAGGGTGATGAAGGAGGGATCGGACGGAATTGGGGACATTCAGCAGAGGCTGCTTGTATCTCATTCTCGGCTTCATCGGCCTGACCGTGTTCGCCATGCTGACCGGCAGCTACATCCATATCCCATGGTTCATTTTCATACCGATCGTCATCGGGGTGTTCTGGCTAGCTTCGAAACGTAAATAAAGAAGGAGAGGGGGGGTCCCCTCTCCTTTGTTCGTGATGGCGGGGGTCAGCGGCGGTCGATCGCCTCTTCCATCGTCTTGTCGGTCAAGTGGGCGTAGATTTGCGTCGTCTCCGGGGACGCGTGTCCGAGCTGCTCCTGCGTTTTGTACAAGTCGTTGCGCAAATAGTAGTCGGTGGCGAAAGAATGCCGCAGCTTGTGGACGGACAAGAACGGTTTGCCGAAACGTTTGGCGTATTTGACGACCATTTCCTGGATCGCGCGTTTGGTCATGCGGGAGCCTTCCCGGCGGCCGTTCGCGACGGCGAGGAACAGGGCTTTCTCCCGCTTCGGCGCCTTGTAGCGGATCTCCCGCAGGGCGAGATACTGCTCGAGGTCGTCGACGGCGTCTTGTCGGAAGTAGACCGGCGTCTTGAAGGTGTCATCGTTCTTGCCTTTACGGTAGACGTGCACGAGCTTGCGCTTCATATCGAGATCGTCCACGTTGAGATTGACCAGTTCAGACACGCGGAGGCCGGAGTTCAGGATCAGGCTGACGATGCAGCAGTCGCGGATGCGATTGAGCTCGTGCGAGTAGGCCGCCTGCTTGTTGTTCGCTACCTCGTGGCCGTAATCGGTGCGGATGTATTGGATGAATTCGGCGATTTCCGATTCCTGCAGCAGCTTGCCCTCCAGCTTGGCCGCCGTGTCCTTGGGCTTCTGGGTGCGCTTGACGGAGACTTTGGCCATGACGTTGCGCTTGAGCAGCGGGTAGAAGTTCTCGTCCTCCGCGATCTGGCTGAGATAGTGGAACAAGGACCGGAGGGAGGAGAGCTTGCGGGAGATGGTCGTCCGACTGTTCGCATGCTCTTTGCGGGTGGACAGGAACATGCGGAAATTGTCCACGCTGTCCATGTGCAGCCGTTCCAGATCCTCGATCGGAATGGCGCTGATCTTGTCGGCCGACGTGAGGCCTTCCGCCAGCAGCCAAGAGAAGAATGTCTCGTAATCCCGGACGTATTCCAATAAGGAAGACGGGGACAGATCGGGCAGCTTATAGCTGATGAATTTCTCGACGTACCAAGGCATGGCCGGCAAATGCTTCTCGAGTTCTTCCCGGTCTTTCTTTTTCTGTAGGTTCAACGAGATTCGCCTCCCGGGCGGTTCTACCTATTACTTTAACGGGCCCGGGGCGGCCTGGCAAGCGCTGGCGCCGGTCGAGGGGAGAAGGGTCGCCGCCGCGGAACGTACGGTGGATAAAGCTGATTGGAGGAAGCAATCCGCCTGCGAGGGAGCGATCCGGGTCTCTTTCCCTCGGTTGGTTATCGGAGAACGGACTGGATTGTCGAATGTTTAATGTCGTTAACTTTGTTGGCGGACCATTCGCTCCGGCTTTACGATTTCATCGAACTGTTCTTCGGTGAGCAGACCGCTCCGCAGCGCGGCTTCCTTCAGCGTCAGCCCTTCCTTGTGCGCGGTTTTGGCGATGGAAGCCGCGTTCTCGTAACCGATCAGCGGGTTAAGCGCGGTGACCAGCATGAGCGAACGTTCCAGGTGCGAGCGGATCGCCGGCAAGTTCGGCTCGATGCCGACGGCGCAGTTGTCGTTGAACGAGCGCATCGCGTCGGAGAGCAGGCGGGCGCTCTGCAGGAACATGTGGGCGATGACCGGCTTGAACACGTTCAGCTCGAAATTGCCTTGGCTGGCGGCGAAGCCGATCGCCGCGTCGTTGCCCATCACCTGGCAGACGACCATCGTCATCGCTTCGGACTGGGTCGGGTTGACTTTGCCGGGCATGATCGAGCTGCCCGGTTCGTTGGCCGGAATCGTGATCTCGCCGATGCCGCTGCGGGGGCCGCTGGCCAGCCAGCGCACGTCGTTGGCGATCTTCATCAAGTCCGCCGCCAGCGCCTTGAGCGCGCCGTGAACGAACACGATTTCGTCATGGCTCGTGAGGGCATGGAATTTGTTCGGCGCGGAGACGAATCGGCGGCCGGTCAAGCGCGAGATCTCCGCGGCCGTACGCTCGCCGAACTCCGGATGGGCATTGATCCCGGTGCCGACGGCGGTTCCGCCGATGGCAAGCTCTCTCAGCGATTCGGAAGCGGTACGGATCATCCGTTCCGTCTTTTCGAGCATGCGGTGCCAGCCGCTGATTTCCTGGCCGAGCGTGAGCGGCGTGGCGTCCTGCAGATGGGTTCGGCCGATTTTGATGATGTCGGCGAACTGCCGGCTTTTGTCGGCCAGCGTTTGCTTGAGTTCGTTAAGGGACGGAAGGACCCGTTCCTCGATCGCGGTCAGCGCCGCCATATGCATCGCGGTCGGGAACGTATCGTTCGAGCTTTGGGACATGTTGACGTCGTCGTTGGGATGGACGGCGGTTCCGCTGCTTTTGGAGGCTAAATGGGCAATGACTTCGTTCACGTTCATGTTGGACTGCGTGCCGCTGCCCGTCTGCCATACGACAAGCGGGAAATGATCGTCGTACTCGCCCGCGATGATCTCGTCGGCCGCTTGGATGATGGCCTGCGCTTTGATATCGCTCAGCTTGCCAAGTTCGCGGTTCACGACCGCGGCGCAACGCTTGAGCATGGCGATCGCCAGAATGATTTCGATGGGCATGCGCTCCGTGCCGATCCGGAAATTTTCCGAGCTGCGCTGCGTCTGCGCTCCCCACAACCGGTCCACCCGTACCCGGATTTCGCCGATCGTATCTTTTTCCACGCGGTATTCCATAAGAACCGCCTCCCTTGTGCAATGGATGCGAATATGGTTTATTACCTATAGAGTACCTCCGATCCCCATGAAATACCAAATCAAGGAGTGAACCCTCGTGGCCATTGCCCAAGTTACGATCGTACCGATCGGTACGGGATCGACCAGCCTCAGCGGATATGTGGCGGAGCTGCAGCGCGTGTTGGAAAGGGCGGGAGGACCCGTCCGTTATGAGTTGACGGCGATGAGCACCATCATTGAAGGCGAGCTGGAGGATATACTGCAGGTCGTGCGGGAGATGCATGAGGCGCCGTTCGCGCAGGGAGCCCTGCGGGTCTCGACGACGCTGACCATCGACGACCGCAGGGACAAAGCGGCCTCGATCCGATCGAAGGTGGAGTCGGTGGAGCGGAAGTTGAGAGGCTGATTCGGTTCGATTGAAGCCGTGTTGACTGTCGTGCGTATTTCATGGCGGATTTCGAGAGAATGCGGCCTTTGAGTAAGACTTGTCGAACAAAGGGGGAGCGTCGTGGGATCAGCTGTCTATGTCGTCATTTGGGCGATTCTCATTGGAGTTCCCGTACTTGCAGCGTGGAAAAGACGCTGGCTCGTATTCGCGTGTTACGCGGCAGGGACGTTGATTTTTCTGTTCGCTTCGCTGCGGGACAGAGACGGTTGGGACGATCTCGCGGATCTTGCCACTCTTATGGTCGTGACGTTACCGTTATATTTGATCGGAACTTTGATCTGGCTGATTCTTGCCGTACGAAGAAGATCAATACGCTAATTGTTTGCGACACCGTCTGGGAAACTTGGTAGAATCGGAGTAAATAGGCAGCCACCCGAAAGCATCGGAGACAGCTGAGCGTTCAGCTTGTCTCCTTTTTTGTTGGACGGGGCTGCGAGGGAGGAAGTTGAAGATGCGCTCTAAGGTTGATGCGGAAGGCAGGATCGCGGTTCATCTTCGATTCCCTTGTCCTAAAGAATGGCTGGACGAGATCCGAAGCATTCGCGGCCGGACGGACGATCCGATCGTCCGGAACCGGAAACTCCCCGCGACCACGGAGAATGTCCAACATTTGTGCGTTGTGCGAAGCGGAAAATAGGGCAGGATTCCAGAACATCTGGGTGTTCCCGAAATACGAGAAAAAGCTCCCATCCGTAATGTCGATGTCCGAAGTGCGACGGTTATTAGAGTCCGTGAAAAACCTAAAGCACCGCACGATCCTCACCTTGATCTATTCATCGGGGCTCCGGATCAGCGAGGTCGTCAAGTTGAAGCGTATAGACGTGGATCCTACTCGCCGAACGTTGCACATTCGTCAAAGCAAAGGCCGCAAGGACCGATATACCGTTCTATCGCCAATTGCCTATCGAATGTTGGAAGAGTACTTAAATAGAAATTACGTTGAAGATTATTTATTCCCCAGCGGAGACTCAATGAACAAACCTCTGAATGTCCGAAGCATCCAACACGTATTCGAACGAGCGAAACGGCTTGCTGGGGTCACCAAGCCGACCACTGTTCATACGTTACGCCATTCGTTCGCGACCCATCTATTGGAGGAAGGCACCGATTTGCGCTATATCCAAGAACTGCTCGGACATGCAAGCTCCAAAACCACGGAAATTTACACCCACGTCAGCATTAAAGACATTCGCCGCATCAAAAGTCCTTTGGATCGCATGGATGAAAAGAACGAGGAGGAGGAGGGCTTGTGAGACTGTGTTGCAATAAAGGAAATTTCAGGATAATTAGCGAATACATAGTATTGATGCTGGGTAGATCAATGGCGGAAATGCTGCGCAATAAAAAGAACTTAGCGCGTTTATCACGAACAATATGCGCAGAATAGACGTTATCTGAAATACGGCTGAACTGCTTTAAAGTCTGTCCTGGACTAGGTGATCCATATGAATCAGCAGGTAATAAATATTCGGATCTGTACTCACAATGATTTAGACTTACTCGCTCAACTTAATAAGCAGCTCATTGAAGATGAAATGCATGATAACACAATGGACCTTGATCAACTCAAAGAAAGAATGAATAAATTAATCAGTTCAGAGTACAAGGCGTATCTATTTTTTGAAGACATGGATGAATTGCGAGGATATGCGCTAATAAATCATAGTAAAGATCCTTTGTATTTAAGACAGTTCTTTATCTGCAGGGAATATAGAAGACAAGGATATGGGAAATCAGCATTCAAGAGTCTAATAGATTTCTTAGATTCAGACAATATCGACATAGAAGTAATGCACTGGAATGAACGAGGGCATCGATTTTGGAAGTCTATCGGTTTCAAAGAAAGAAGTATCTATATGAGATTAGAGAAGTGATGATAGGGTATAAGCTGATTCGAGGATGACCGTACTTCAGATAACATCGCATTCACGCATCGCAGCCTTACGGCTGCTCGGTCCGACAGAGGCATTTCGAGGAAGCGGATCCAGGTGGACAACCCTGCGAACCTAACCGCGTCGCGGCCGCCCCGTTGGGGCTTAAGGTTCTCGGGCTCGTGAATACGAGGGACGTTATCTGCAATTACTTGCAGGGCTTTATAAAGAGAGGAGTATCGAGGATGCTAATAACTTTTTTGCTGCGCATTTTATTGTATGCTTCTCCTAAGGTTGAATTTTCAGATCGTGAAATTACTGAATATGAAGATCTAATTTCAACGATCGGAGAAGGGGAGTTGCTTTCATATAACTTGTCGAATCCCAAATACCGATTTTTACAGTATTTATCTCTGAAAGGCAGTTATTTGTTTCACGGTTCAAACAATCACAATATTGAATTATTTGAGCCACGGAATCAAACACTTTTTAACGGAAAACCAACGCAAGCTGTTTTTGCATCTTCTGAACCAATTTGGTCAACTTTTTATAGTGTTTTTAATCGTAGTAGTTTGGTAGGGGGGGGTCGGAATGGTTGTATTGTTTGCAAGAATAAGAAATATCATTACTATTCATTGAACGATTCAACAATAAAGAATAACCCATGGACCGAAGGAATGCTATATATCTTGCCTAAAAACTGCTTCGTAAAATCAGATAGTGGAAAAATTCATTTTGATGAATGGATTAGTCATGATCATGTAAAACCTGCTGGCAGGCTAATTGTCAATATTGACGATTTCTACTTTAAGAATAAAGTTGCCACTCACAACCGTAAGGAATCCATGATAAAGACATGGTTACTTTATAAAGTCAGGACATTGAGAGCGAACCCGATGAGGGCAAGTAACAGCAGATAACATCGCATTCACGCGGCGGGCCTTATGGCCCTTGGTCGCCAGAGGCAATTCGAGGAAGCGGATTCAGGCGACAACCCTGCGAACCTAACCGCGTCGCGGCCGCCCCGTTGGGGCTTAAGGTTCTCGGGTTCGTGAATGCGAGGAACGTTAGCTGAAATCATGCATTGAATCGGGGTGAGTCAGTGAAGTATTTTGTCTCGGATGATCATTGGGATATAGAAGGGTATTGGAGCCAATTAAGAAATTTAGAATCAAGGTTCTCAAAGGAAACATTCAAAATAATATCAAACCATTCGTTCCACGATGCAGATGTTGTGGAATTTACTATTTTAAATACATCAATAATCAGGAGAACGCTAGACCCAACAACTGTAAGAGCAAGATTACGTGATATTGATGGCTATGAATATGAGCTTAATTGGGTTGGCGTTAACCAAATTGAATTATCGTTTAGTGGGAGAAAGAAACTATATTATTCAGATAAAGAAAACGATTATTACTTAACTGATAAAGATAGACGTGGATTAGAAGAGTGGGCTTATGATGAATTAACTTCGTTTGACCCGAATTATTTGTTTCACGAAATTACTTTACATTCGGGGGCTTGGATTAAACTGCTATTTAGAAAGATGACTGTTAAACGTATTCGAAGATGGCATGACTTCAGCTAACACTGTATTCACGCGTCGAGCCGGCATTCGCTGTCTCTCGGTTCGCCCGAGGCATTTCGAGGAAGCTGAATCAGGCGGACAACCCTGCGAACCTACCCGCGTCGCGGCCGCCCCTTTGGGGCTTAAGGTTCTCGGGTTCGTGAATACGAGAGACGTTAGATGAAACCACGCGAAAGAGTTTTATTGTCGTATTTCAAGGAGGGTTTGAATGAATAATATTCGACTTATCGTGCAGAATTTGTTTCCGAATAATGAGTTTTTATTTAGTCTTTCAGCAAGTGAGATAGTAGAGCATATATGTGTAGGTGTTTACGAAGAAGAAACACATTTACTTAGGGATNTCCGAATAATGAGTTTTTATTTAGTCTTTCAGCAAGTGAGATAGTAGAGCATATATGTGTAGGTGTTTACGAAGAAGAAACACATTTACTTAGGGATAAAGTGATTCTTTCCAGTATTCCACAATTGATTTTTTTGGATATTTAGAAAACTCAACTGGATATTTCATTGATGAGACAATTGAGGTTCTGGAGAGAATAGGGGCTGTAAGTGACGCTATAGCCCTAAATAATATAAAGAGGATATTAGTT
>NZ_JAQZSJ010000026.1 GCF_029360585.1 Cohnella caldifontis
GATGTTGAACGTTTCGCTATCCGGTTTTCAGGGTGCAAACCTTGAATCAATCGTGTTGCCACGAACGCTTTGCTTCGCAAAGCTGCCTCTTGGCACGCGGTGTGAGACGACTTCGTCGCTCACTTGGTCTGGTGGTAATGGCGGAGGGGTTCCACGCGTACCCATCCCGAACACGACCGTTAAGCCCTCCAGCGCCGATGGTACTTGGACCGAAGGGTCCTGGGAGAGTAGGACGCCGCCAGGCCGGGCAAAAGCCTCGATTAGGCACCGTTCCCTGATAGCTCAGTCGGTAGAGCACTCGACTGTTAATCGAGTTGTCACAGGTTCGAGTCCTGTTCGGGGAGCCATGCTCCCATAGCTCAGTAGGTAGAGTGCATCCATGGTAAGGATGAGGTCACCGGTTCGATCCCGGTTGGGAGCTCCACTTAATTACATAGCGCGGCCCGTTGGTCAAGGGGTTAAGACACCTCCCTTTCACGGAGGTAACAGGGGTTCGAATCCCCTACGGGTCACCATTATGGAGGCTTAGCTCAGCTGGGAGAGCATCTGCCTTACAAGCAGAGGGTCGGGGGTTCGATCCCCTCAGCCTCCACCATTTTCGAATCCGACGCTTGATGATGGGGATTAGCCAAGCGGTAAGGCAACGGACTTTGACTCCGTCACTCCTAGGTTCGAATCCTAGATCCCCAGCCATATCGCGGGTCATTAGCTCAGCTGGCAGAGCACCTGACTCTTAATCAGGGTGTCGTAGGTTCGATCCCTACATGACCCACCATGATCTCAGTCACTTGCGCGTGTGGCGGAATTGGCAGACGCACCAGACTTAGGATCTGGCGGGCAACCGTGGGGGTTCAAGTCCCTCCACGCGCACCAACTTGCATTTCGATTCGATCTTTGTTATATTGTATCTTGCCGCTTCGGAAGAACGGCACAATCGAATAACCCTTTTCATTATGCGGACGTGGCTCAGTGGTAGAGCATCGCCTTGCCAAGGCGAGGGTCGAGGGTTCGAATCCCTTCGTCCGCTCCATAATTTTGCGCCCTTAGCTCAGCTGGATAGAGCGTTTGACTACGAATCAAAAGGCCGGGAGTTCGAATCTCTCAGGGCGCGCCAATTCGTAGCACAAGGTTTTCGAGTCGGCACTTCCTTACGGGACGTAGCTCAGCTTGGTAGAGCACCTGGTTTGGGACCAGGGGGTCGCATGTTCGAATCGTGTCGTCCCGACCATTTCCAACTGTGCGCGGGTGTAGTTCAATGGTAGAACTCCAGCCTTCCAAGCTGGTAGCGTGGGTTCGATTCCCATCACCCGCTCCATACTTATGAATGCCAAAACCCCTTACTCCGTAAGGGGTTTTTTGAACCTATCAGAATCTATAACTTTTCGGGATGCCGCATCCCTTTGTTAGAGCGACCAGACGCCGGCTGCCCCATTCGCGGAGGCGGTAAGGCTAACGGTCACAGCGGACGTTATGGGGGGCGATCTTCGGCAAATCGCATTTTAACGGACACAGTAGCGCTTATTGAGCGAAAAGCCCGCGTATAACCGTAAAGGGTTACGGATAAGGGCCGTGGTGTCCGTTACGTTTAGAAAATGAGGGGTTTTGATCCAATAGCGGCTTCGGTGTCCGTTAGAATCAGAACCCGTGACGGGGAGGACGGGCAACAGCTGATTAAGCCTGCCGTGCAAGCTTAAGCCACGCCAACGCGTGGGGCAACAGCTGATTAAGCCTGCCGCGCAAGCTTAAGCCACGCTCCTCTGGACAAACGGGTCCCAATGGTTATGTTCATTTGCGTACAGGATTGAGGATGTTCGTGGGAAAGTTGCTGTAGAGTGACTTCAGAGGCACGAAACAATAGGACCGTCGTGGACGAATTTCTCCCTGACGGTTTTTCTAATTTTATAACGGCTATTCCGCCCGCAAGCGGTTCTAGGGAAGANTCGTGGGAAAGTTGCTGTAGAGTGACTTCAGAGGCACGAAACAATAGGACCGTCGTGGACGAATTTCTCCCTGACGGTTTTTCTAATTTTATAACGGCTATTCCGCCCGCAAGCGGTTCTAGGGAAGACCGATACGATGAGAGCCGGCTGTCGGGGGATCATCTTGCCTTTTCGCGTTCGAACACGCGAATTTCTAAAGGATCGTCTTGCTCCTTCACCTGATGCTTGATCGAGCCTTCCTGCCATACTTGGTACAGATACAGCAATACGGCGATTCCGACCATGATGAAAAACGTTTGCCAGTGGGTGATATTGACGAATCGGTAATACCCGGCCCGAGCGAACAGCGGGTCCAATCCGAATTGGAACAACCCGTCGATCACCACGTTGGTCAGCATGAAGAGCCAGAACCGGCCAAAGGTGAATTTGAATATCCAAAGCGTTCCGATGAAAAAGAATCCGTACGTGTAGGCGGTGTTGGTAATATACCCCCAGGGCAGGATGATCGCCTTATCCAAAATGGTCCACCAACGGAACGCATGGGCCATTTCGAACACGATGGTGACGAGAAGCGCCGCGAAAATCGAAACCGGCATGAAGCGGCGGATCGATGCCGGGTTTAGAAAGAACAAGGAAATCCAAGGGAGGACTAACAATCCCCACATCAGAGCATGGGCGTACATAGGATCCCTCCAGCGGGCGATTGTTCTCATCTTGCGCCTTCGGAGGGGAATTATGCATGCGATCATAAGCTGGAATCATGAAGGGAAAATAAAAAAAACGCGAACTGTGTGAAAGTCCTGTCCCCGCTCCTTCCCTCCCCATATATTAGGGATGTGATGACACATCACAATCCGTTCTCCGGGGTGGTGAAAATCCATGGGTTTCAGCTGTGCAGGATTTGGAGGCGCTGCAGCGTTCGTTCTCGTGCTTTTCATTCTGCTGGTCATCATTCTGTCTGCAGGATTCTTCGTCTAAGGAAATCCACAAAAATCGCGCAAATTCACCTACGGAACGGCGGTCTTCGAGACCGCTGTCTTTTTTATTTTCGACCGAGGGGAGAAACGGATGAAACATGAATCGCCTCGAACGCGCGAGGGACAAGCGCTCCCATTCGGACTTGGACATCCATACATTTCGCGCAGCGGTGTGCGGAAGTCCTGTCCATCTGAATGTCACGGCCATATGTTAGGGGTGTGATGACGAATCACGCATCCTCCGGCGAAGGCGGTGAAAAGAATGGGTTTCTGTGGGACGACTGGAACCGGTACCGGAACCAGCGCGGCTTTCATCCTCGTGCTCTTCATCCTGCTGGTCATTATCCTTTTCTCTGGCATGGTCGTTTAAGCAGAGGCAGTGGATCCCGATAACCGAATGATCGTACGTAGTTGAACTCATTTCAAGCCGCTTCGGACTGCCGCCTCGGACAACCCCGGGGCGGTAGTTCATTCTTATCCAAAAACGGACAAGCATCTCCCTGTAACCGTCCAACATTCGGAAATTCCGCGTCCCGGCGAGAAACTTATTCAAAACCGATGAAGATTTTCACGCTTATTTGTAGTATCATAGCAAAGAGAGTCATTCGATCCGATTCGAATGATATAGCATACGACTGAACGCAAACGTATTAAGTTCGCCGGCAGTCGCATTATGAGGTGAAGGGAAATGACGGAATTGGCTGCGGCGGGGCGTGCCTCGTCCAACCATTTGCTTCGGCGCGACGTCCGTTTCCTCGGCAACATTCTCGGTGAAGTGCTTGTCCATCAGGGCGGACGGGAACTGTTGGAGCACGTCGAGAAAATCCGGGAAATGAGCAAAGCGCTGCGTACGGAATTTTTGCCCGAATTGTTCGAGGAGTTCGTGCAGACGATCCGCGGCATGGATCCCGTGATCCGGCGCAAGGTCATCCGGGCGTTCGCCATCTATTTTCAGTTGGTCAATATCGCGGAACAGAACCACCGGATCCGGCGCAAGCGGGATTACGAGCGTTCCGCGGGCGAAACCGTGCAGCCGGGATCGATCGAAAGCGTGATCCAGGATTTGCGCGACAAGCAGATTCCGATCGAAGAGATCCGGGATATGCTCGGGGAGATGTCGCTGGAGCTGGTCATGACGGCTCACCCGACGGAAGCGACGCGCCGGGCCGTTCTCGATATCCACAAACGGATTGCCGACGAAGTCATGGAACTGGACAATCCAACGTTGACCTACCGTGAGCGCGAGAAACTGCGCGACAAGCTGCTGAACGAAGTCCTCACCCTGTGGCAGACCGACGAACTGCGCGCGCGCAAGCCGACCGTGCTCGACGAAGTGCGCAACGGGATGTACTACTTCCACGAAACGCTGTTCGACGTGCTTCCGGACGTCTATGACGAGCTGGAGCGCTGCCTGGCCAAATATTATCCCGAAGAAAAGTGGCACGTTCCGACGTATTTGCGCTTCGGTTCCTGGATCGGCGGAGACCGCGACGGCAATCCGTCGGTAACGGCGGCGATTACATGGAAGACGCTGCAGATGCAGCAGAACCTGGCGATCTACAAATACGAGGAAGCGATCCGCGTTTTGAAAGGCTTGATGAGCTTCAGCACCACGATCGTCGAGGTGACGGACGAACTGCTGGCCTCCATCGCCGAGGACCGCGCGAACGTGGAATTGACCTCCGTAGAGCCTTGGACGAACGAGGACGAGCCGTACCGCATCAAGCTGACCTATATGAGGCAGAAGCTGGCCAACATGCGGAACGAAAGCCTGGTCGGCACGGCCAAACGCTACCATCAGCCTTCCGAGCTGATCCGGGACCTGGAACTAATCGATCGCAGCTTGCGGCATCATTTCGCGGACTACGTCGCGGACACGCTGATCAAGAAAATGATCCGCCAAGTGGAGCTGTTCGGCTTCCATCTCGCCCGTCTGGACGTCCGCCAGCACAGCAAAGAGCACGAGAACGCCATGGCGGAAATTTTGGCCAAAGCGGGCGTGACCGCGAATTACGCCGATTTGGCGGAGGATGAAAAGGTCCGACTGCTGCACTCGCTGCTGGGGGACGACCGCAAGCTGGTAGGCGAAGAGACGGAATTGTCCGAGTCCGCTCGGGAAATCTTAGAGGTATTCCATACGATTTATCGCGCATCCAAGGAAATCGGCGAAGGGGCCATCGGCACGTACTTGGTGAGCATGACGGAATCGGCGAGCGACATGCTCGAGGTCATGGTGTTTGCCAAGGAAGCCGGTCTGTTCTACCGCAAGGAGGACGGAACCGTCGCTTCGGTCATCCAGTCGGTGCCGCTGTTCGAGACGATCGACGACCTGCATGCGGCCCCGGACATCATGCGTACCTTGTTCGAATTGCCGATTTATCGGGAATGCCTCAAAAATGCCGGCGACCTGCATGAAATCATGCTCGGCTATTCCGACAGCAACAAGGACGGCGGCATGGTGACCGCTAACTGGGAGCTGCGGCTTGCGCTGAAGGAACTGACCCGCACGGGCAAAGCGCACGGCGTCCGGCTGAAGTTCTTCCACGGCCGCGGAGGCGCGTTGGGCCGCGGAGGCATGCCGCTGAACCGGAGCATCCTGGCGCAGCCGCCCCATACGATCGGCGGAGGCATCAAGATTACCGAGCAAGGCGAAGTGCTGTCCGAGCGCTATTCGATGAAAGGGATCGCTTACCGCAGCTTGGAACAGGCGACGGGCGCGCTGCTCAAAGGCGCGTACCTCGTCCGCCATCCGGCCCAAGAGGCCGAGGCGGAAGCCCAGTGGGAAGCGATCATGCGGGACATTTCCGAGAAGGCGCAAACCAAGTACCAGGACCTCATTTTCCGGGATCCGGACTTCATGAAGTTCTTCAAGGAATCGACGCCGCTGCCGGAGATCGGCGAGCTGAACATCGGCTCCCGTCCGTCTAAGCGGAAGAACAGCGAGCGGTTCGAGGACCTCCGGGCGATTCCGTGGGTGTTCTCGTGGACGCAGAGCCGGTACCTGCTGCCGGCATGGTATGCGGCGGGCACCGCGTTCCAGTCCTACGTTCAAGGCGACGGGAGCCGTCTGGAGACGCTCCGTACGATGTTCCGGGAATACTCGTTCTTCCGTACGCTGATCGACAATCTGCAAATGGCGCTTGCCAAGGCGGATTTGAACATCGCGCGGGAGTACGCCGGCATGATCCAGGACGAGACCGTCCGGACGCGCATTTTCACGCTGATCGAAGAGGAATACAACCGGACCCGCGATTTGATCCTGGCGATTACCGGGCAGGAGGAAATCCTCGACAACGTGCCGGTCATTCAGGAATCGATCCGGCTGCGCAATCCGTACGTCGACCCCCTCAGCTACCTGCAGGTGCAGATGCTGACCGAGCTGCGCAAGCTCCGGGGCCAAGGACAGGACGACGCGGAATTGTTGCGGCAAGTGCTGCTCACCATCAACGGAATTGCGGCAGGCCTTCGGAATACGGGCTGACGGGCCGAGGCTGCGGCAAAAACGTAAATACGATGCCTAAGGCCCGGGCCGTCGCGCTTCGGGCCTTTTGCTTGCCGGGAAAGCGAGCGAAGACATGAATACCTATCGCAACGGAATCGCGGCACTCTTGGTCATGTTGGGCGCGGCGAGTTACGGGCTGATGACTCCCGTCGTGAAAATGGCCGTAGCGGACGGCTGGGGTCCCGGCGCGCTCTCCTTCGCGCAGATCGTATCGGGGACCGCGATGCTGCTGATCGTCTGGCTGATCCGCTTCCGCTTGCGTCCCTCCCTGCGGATGAAGCCGGGAACCTGGATCCGGCTGGCGTTCATCGGGATATGCGGGCTCTCGCTCACGACCGTTTTCTATAACGAAGCTTTGGCGCGGCTCGACGCGTCATTGGCGGTCGTCTTGCTTTTTCAATATACGTGGATTACCATTTTGCTAGAAAGCATACGGGCGAAACGTTGGCCGACCCGGCAAGAGGCGGTTGCCTCCGTCCTGATTTTCGCGGGTACGCTCTTGGCCGCTGGGCTTATCGAACAAGGGATCGGCCGCCTGGATGTCGAGGGATTGCTGTTCGGCCTGCTATCCGCCTTGACCTACAGTTTGTTCTTCTTTCTGTCGGGTTCGCTGCCCTCATCCCAGGAACCGTATACCAAATCGTCCGTCATGGCCCTGTCGTCCTTGGCGTTCATCTCCGTCATGCATGGAGCGGGTACGGGCGGTCCGGCCGGCTCCGGATCCGTGCCGATCGCGGTATGGGGCTTCCTGCTAGGATTGTTGGGTTCGGCGCTGCCGGCGATCTGTTTCAACGCGGGGATTCCCAGGATCGGTCCCGGGCTGGCGGCGCTCCTGGGGGCGCTGGAGTTGCCCATCGCGGTTCTGGCATCGTTCGCGCTGCTGGGGGAGCCGCTAACCTGGGTGCAGGGATTCGGGGTCGTCCTTCTCCTGGCGGGGATCGTGGCGGCACAGAGCCGTATGGGGGAGAAGGCCGGCAACCGGCCGGGAAGCGAGGAATGACGTTGGAGGCTATGGACGCGCGGCTTGCCCGGCTGGCCCGCAAAGGGGACCAGCGGGCTTTCGCGGAACTCGTAAGCATGTATAAGGACAAGCTGTACCACCTTGCGTACAGAATGATCGGCAACCGCCAGGAAGCGGAAGACGTCGTTCAGGATGCGTTTCTTCGGGTATTCAAAAACTTGGACCGTTACGACGAGAACCAGAAATTTTCGACCTGGATCTACCGGATCGCCACGAACTTATGCATCGACCGCCTTCGCAAAAGAAGAAACGTGTACTCGCTGGACTCGGAATCGTCGGAACATGAAGGGCTGGACGGGTACGCGATGCTGCCGAGCGACGAACGTACTCCCGAGAGCGAGCTTTTGCTGTCCGAAACCCAGAAAATCGTGCAAGAGGCCATGGATACGCTGCCGGCCAAATATAAAGGGGTCATGGTACTCCGATATATGCAGGATTTGTCGCTGCAGGAGATTTCCGACGTGCTGGGCATGCCGGTCACCACGGTGAAAACCCGGGTCCACCGGGGGCGGGAATTCCTGCGGAAGAAGCTGGAACGCAAATTATAGCCCGCTTTCGCGCCGGATTTGAAACCGAGGCGGAGTCGGCGCGTATGGTATAGAAGCAGCTCGTATGGCGCCCGGTCCTAGCGGAACGCCTTACCTACAAGAAAGGGATGGCAAAAATGGAATGTAAGGTTGCCGTCGCGTGGATGCAAGAATATTTGGACGGAGATCTGAGCGGCGGGGACGCGGCTCTGCTCCGACAGCATATGAGCGAGTGCCAAGCCTGCCAGGCGCGCTATGACGCCCTTGCGAGGACGGAAGCGCTGGCGCGGGCCTTGCCGTTCGAACCGGCTCCAGCCGGACTCGAAGCCCGCATCCTGGCTTCGCTTCCGAAAGCCGGCCGCCGTCCGGCCGCCTGGACCGGCTGGGTGCGCCGCCATCCGGCGATTTCCGCCGCCGCCTTGTTCCTGGTCGTGATGCTATCCAGCTTCGTCACGATGTGGAACCAGGACCGCCAGCTTTCGGTCGCCGGGCCGGATTTGGACAATGTCGTGATCCAAGGCGACAAAGTCATCGTTCCCGCGGGCAAGGAAGTGTCCGGAGACCTGACCGTCGTGAACGGAAGCGCCGAGGTGCTGGGCGAGGTCAAAGGAGACCTGACGGTCATCGACGGCAACGTCACCCTGGCTTCCACCGCCCATATCGCGGGACACGTGCAGGAGATCGACCGGGCGGTCGATTGGGCTTGGTACAAACTGAGATCTTGGTTCGGCACGCTGGCCTACGGACCGTGACCGACGAACCTCCCTGGGTCTTAGGGAGGTTTTTTTGCGCGCGTGACAGGATTTCGGACCAGGAGTAGAGAAATGTATCTAGATCAATCCTAATCATAATCCGACATATTTCACCAGATGGGATACGCCGCCGGGACGGGAGGTCGCACTTTGGACTATTTTACCGGCTTGACATGGCAACGTTCGATCAAAGATATCGCGGACATCCTGATCGTCAGTTACTTGATCTACCGGTTGATCCTGCTGATCCGGGGGACCCGCGCCGTTCAACTGCTCAAAGGCATTTTCCTGCTCGTCATCACCTGGGCGCTGAGCGCCTGGCTGAATCTGTACACGCTGAAATGGCTCATGAACCAAGTGTTCACGTTCGGGGTCGTCACGGTGCTGATCATTTTCCAGCCGGAGCTGCGCCGCGCGCTCGAGCAGCTGGGACGCGGCAAGCTGTTCAGCCGATCCCCGGCGGAGGACCAGGAAGTCGGCGAGCGGATCAACGAAGTCATTAAGACCGTTAATTATTTGGCCCGCAGAAAAATCGGGGCCTTAATCGTTTTCGAACGCAATACCGGACTGACCGATTACATCGAATCCGGCATCAAGATGTCGTCCACGCTCAGCTCGGAACTGCTCATCAACGTGTTCATTCCGAATACGCCTTTGCATGACGGAGCGGTCATTCTCCGAGGCAGCCAAATCATGGCGGCCGGTTGCTACCTGCCGCTCTCGGAGAATCCGTTCATCAGCAAAGAGCTCGGCACGCGGCATCGCGCCGGGATCGGCATCAGCGAGGTGTCGGACGCGATCAGCCTGATCGTCTCCGAGGAAACGGGGCAAATTTCCCTCGCGATCAATGGACAAGTCGTGCGCGATATCAACGAAGAATCGCTGATCTCGAAGCTGTTCGAGGAGCTGCGTCCGCAATTCCGGAAAACCGCCGACGGCGAGTCCAGATGGACGTGGAAAGCGCTGCGGCGGCGGAAAGAGGGTGAGCCCCGTGGATAAATGGCTCAACCACCCGACCGCGATCAAAATCATGTCGCTCGTCATCGGAATCATCATGTGGGCCGTCGTCCATTTCGATCCCGACTCGACGCCGAACAACGTCGCTTCTTTATTGGAGAACCATAATATCGACGGCGTCAAAATCGAAGCTTACGGCTTGGATGAGAAGAATTACGTGCTCAAGGGGCTGGATCCCCAGACGGTGAAGCTGACCGTTCGCGGCACGCGCACCAATCTGAATGCCGCCCGCAAGGAGGATTACCGGATCCGGGTCGATTTGCGGTCGGTCACCGAAGGCGTCCATACGCTGTCATTGCAGCTGGATTTGCCCCAAGGCATACAGCTCGTCCAGATGACGCCCGGGTCGGTCAAGGTAACGGTCGAATCGCTGCAGACGAAAGAGTTCGAGGTCGACGTCCAGACCAAGGGCGTGCCCGCGCAAGGGTACATTGCCGGGACCCCGATCGTCCGCCCGACCAATCGCGTACACGTCACCTTGCCGGAGAATACACTGGCACAAGTAAGCCGGGTGGGCGCCTCCATTTCGGTCGACGGGGAAACGAGCGCCATCAAGAACAAGGCGGTCAAGCTGGCCGCGTACGATAAGAACGGGAAAGTCATCGAAGGGGCTTACATCGATCCCGCGGTCGTCGAGGTCGAAGTCCCGATCACGTACCCGTTCAAGACCGTGCCGCTGCAGTTCGTGATGAAAGGGCGGATGCCGCCCGGACTCAGCATCGACACGTTCCAACCGGACGCGGAGCAGGTGACCATTTACGGCCCGAAGGAAGCGCTGGACCAGATCGATTTCATCGAAGCGGACATCGAGCTCAAGGATTTGGCCAAATCGGGCAAAATCCCGATTACGCTGGCGATGCCGAATCAGATCACCGAAATGTCGCCGGACAAGATCAACGTGGACGTCAGCGTAGTGCTGTCCGACACCCGCACGCTGGAAGGCTTGCCGATCAATTTCAAAGGTTTGGGCGAGGGCATGTCCGTCAAAATCGTGCAGCCGGCCACCGGCAAAGCCGACATCGTCGTCACGGGTTCTCCGGCTCGGCTCGGCAAGCTGCAGCCGGGCGACGTGACGGTAGACGCCGACCTCAGCGGCAAAGGGCCGGGCACTTACGACGTCAATCTGATCGTGAATTCCCCCCGTTTCATCGAGCAGTCGGGCGGGGTCAGCACGGCGACCGTCGAAATCGCGGCGGACGTTCCGGCCACCGTGAGCCCGGAAGAGAACGCGAGCGGCGGCGAAACGTCCGGCGGTTCCGGCGGGAGCGCGGGGAACGATGCCGGAGCCGGGGCTGGCGGAAGCGGGAGCGGGAGTGGAAGTACCGGCGACGGCGGCAGCGGCAACGGAAGCGGCAGTAAGCCGTAAAGTACAGCAAGGAATTACAGAATGAAGGGGTTTGGCGGAGAAATGGGAAAATATTTCGGAACGGACGGGGTTCGCGGCGTGGCGAATCTGGAGTTGACTCCGGAACTTGCTTATAAAATCGGACGCTGCGGGGGCGTCGTGTTGGCCGGCGGGACGCATCGGCCGAAGGTCGTGATCGGCCTCGACACGCGGATCTCCGGGGCGATGCTGGAAAGCGCGCTGACGGCCGGCCTGCTGTCGATCGGCGCGGACGTCGTGCGCCTGGGAGTCGTGACGACGCCGGCGGTAGCTTATTTGACGCGCAAGCTGGGGGCTGACGCGGGCGTCATGATTTCCGCGTCCCATAACCCGGTTCAGGATAACGGGATCAAGTTTTTCGGCGGCGACGGGTTCAAGCTGCTGGACGAGACGGAAGCCGAAATCGAGCGCCTGATGGACGCCGAAGCGGATACGCTGCCGCGTCCGACCGGAAGCGGCATCGGCACGGTCACGACGGATACGTCCGCCAAGCGGCTGTATCTCGACTTCCTTCAGACGACGGTGAAGCATCGGTTCGAAGGCCTGAAAATCGTCCTGGATTGCGCCCACGGGGCGGCCTACGAGCTCGCGCCCGAGGTGTTCCGCGCGCTCGGGGCCGAGGTGATCGCCTATGGCGCGGAACCGAACGGACTGAACATCAACGACGGCGTCGGATCGACGCATCCGGAGTTGCTGGCGGCCAAAGTCCGGGAGCACGGAGCCCATTTGGGTCTTGCGTTCGACGGGGATGCCGACCGGTTGATCGCGATCGACGAGAACGGCGAGGAGACGGACGGCGATTACGTGCTCTGCATTTGCGGAGATGCCATGAAGCGGGCCGGCACGCTGAAGCGGGACACGGTGGTCACGACGGTGATGGCGAACATCGGCTTTTTCCAGGCGGCGAAATCTCTGGGGCTGGAGACCGTGCAGACGGCCGTCGGCGACCGGTACGTAATGGAAGAAATGGTCCGCGGGGGGTACAACCTCGGCGGGGAGCAGTCGGGGCACGTCATTTTCCTCGATCATAATACGACGGGAGACGGCATCCTGACGGGGTTGCAGCTGGTCGATACGGTGGTGGGCTCAGGAAAAACCCTCGGCGAGCTGAAACAATTAATGAGAAAATATCCGCAAACGCTGGTGAACGTCAGGGTCGCGGACAAGTCCAAGTATCCGGGGAACCCGGCGATCCAGGCGGCGATAGAGACTGCCCAAGCGGCGCTGGGCGACAACGGACGGATCCTGGTGCGGCCTTCCGGCACGGAAGCGCTGATCCGCGTCATGGCGGAAGGGCCGGAGCTTGGGGAAATCGAACGCCATGCGGCCGCGATCGCGGAGGTCATTCGCAAGGAACTGGCATAATTCCATCATAACGATTCGAACATGGAGAAAGACGTCTTCGTGGAGCGGATTTAAGGTCCGCATCCGGGAGACGTCTTTTTATAGGGGCGTATTAAAGAGCTCCCGCCTGCTGGACGATGCGCTGCGCTTTCTCGTAGTCCTGTTCGCCGACAATGGCGGTCAGAAGGATGTCCCGTCCCGTGATGCGGTTGTCCGTTCCGCCCGAGCCGTACCCGCTTGCGCTGACGCTGGCCGCGCTCAGGATGCCCGCGCTTTTGTTCTCGAATTCGCCCGCCAGCGTGATTTCGCCCAGACTGTCGAAGTTTCCGGTCGTCGGATTCATGATGACCTCAACGCCGTCTCCCGGCATGCCGTCGAACCGTTCGATGCGGGAATCGATCAAGTGGAGTTGCTTCAGCTTCTCCAGCGCTTCCTGCGCTTGTTCGGGCGTGTTGAAGTAGGCAAGGATGGATCTCTCCTTCATCGTCGGGACCTCCGGATACATGAAGTTTCTAATTAAAGTGGACGGTTTCCGTCGGATCTATGCGTTTGGCGAGGTGTCGCGGGGAGATCGAATGTGTCATTTCCTGGGTAATGATGCGGGACGGTGAAGAATGGTTGCTTTTCGTAGGCAGAACGAATATGATGAAGGGTAGATTTCAGAAGGAAAGGCAGGGTTGGGAACGATTCGGCAAGTTAAGCGCCAGAACTTGGACGGTCAGGACACGGGGAAGCAAGGATGACCGGCAAGTTGACGAGGTGGAGGTGTTCGGATTGTTCGGCGGGGACCTCCCGGCTTGGCATCGAAGTCGACAGATCGGAAGACAAAACGCAGCGGGCGACCGGGCGGCCAATATTCCGATACGATGCGGGGATTGCGATTAGGATGGATTCATGGGAAAGTCCGGCGGGCCGGGATTGGGCCGGGCGGACACCTCCCGTATTCGAATATGGGTTGTGACTGCTTATGGCCGGTCTCGGTAGCTTGGACGAAGAGAAACCGAGACGGAGGTCTGTTTGAATATGTGCGGAATCGTAGGATACATCGGCAACCGCGAATCGCAGCCGATTTTGTTGGAAGGCTTGAAGAAATTGGAGTACCGCGGGTACGACTCGGCGGGCATCGCCGTTTTTACGGAGCGCGGGCTGGAAATCACGAAATCGGTCGGCCGGCTGGCTAACCTGGAAGGGCGCCTCTCGGGCGATCCGCTGCGCGGCACGGTCGGCATCGGGCATACCCGCTGGGCGACGCACGGGAAGCCTTCCGACGTGAACTCCCACCCCCACGTGGACAATACGCTGAAGTTTTCCGTCGTCCACAACGGGATCATCGAGAATTATCTGGAACTGAAAGAAGAGCTGATGCACCAAGGGCACCGTTTCCTTTCGGAGACGGATACGGAAGTAATTTCGCACCTCATCGCCGTGGAGTACGAAGGCGATATCGTCAAAGCGGTGCAACGGGCCGTTTCCAAAATGCGCGGGGCGTTCGCGCTCGGCGTGTTGACCGAGTACGAGCCGGATAAGCTCGTGGCAGTACGGTACGCGAGCCCTCTGATCATCGGGGTCGGAAACGGCGAGAAGTACATCGCCTCCGACATTCCGGCGATCCTGGAGCATACGCGCGACATCTATATCCTGAACGACGGCGAAATGGCCGTGCTCACCCGCGAAGGCGTCGAACTGATGACGATCGAAGGGAACCCGATCTCCAAGGAACTGTTCCATGTCGATTGGGACCTGATGACCGCGGAAAAGGGCGGCTTCGACCATTTCATGCTCAAGGAAATCCACGAGCAGCCGAAAGCGTATCGGGATACGATGCGCGGGCGAATGAGCGAAGACGGACGTCGCGTGGAACTGCCTGAGCTGAAGATGACGCCGGAAATGCTGCGCGGCTTCAAGCGGGTGCATATCGTGGCCTGCGGCACGGCGTTGCATGCCGGCATGGTCGGCAAAGCCGTCATCGAGCAGCTGGCCCGGGTGCCGGTCGAGACGGACGTGGCGTCGGAATACCGCTACCGTTCCCCGATCATCACGCCGGATACGCTCGTTATCGTCGTGAGCCAATCCGGAGAGACGGCGGATACGCTGGCGGCCCTGCGCGAAGCGCAGCGGTGCGGCGCCCGCGTGCTGGCGATCACCAACGTCGTCGGCAGCTCGGTCGCCCGCGAGGCGGACGACGTCATCATCACGCTGGCGGGACCCGAAATCGCCGTCGCTTCGACGAAGGCTTACACGTCGCAGCTGATCGCTTTCTATCTGTTCGGCCTGTACTGGGCGCAAGTGAACGGCACCAAGACCGACGCGGAAATCGCGCATATCCTGGCCGCCATGCAGGCGCTGCCGGAGCAGGTCGAGAAGATCCTCGCGCAAGCGGAAGTGATCAAAGGCATCGCCGAGTCGATCTCCCGCCACAGCAGCTTGTTCTTCATCGGCCGAGGCATCGACTACGCCGTAACGCTGGAAGGATCGCTGAAGCTCAAGGAAATCTCGTACATCCACTCCGAGGCATACGCCGCGGGCGAGCTCAAGCACGGCACGCTCGCGCTGATCGAAGAAGGCGTGCCGGTCATCGCGCTGCTGACGCAGGAAGACCTGTACGAGAAAATGCTTAGCAACATTAAAGAAACGAAAGCGCGCGGCGCTCACGTGCTGGGCATCATTAACGAAGGGGCCGAAGCCGAGTCCGCCAAGTCGGTGGACCGCCAGTTCGCGATCCCGCGCACGCTGCCGATCCTGACGCCGGCGCTGTCCGTCGTTCCGCTGCAGCTGCTGTCGTACTACGCTTCGCTCGCGCTGGGCCACGACGTGGATAAGCCGCGGAATTTGGCGAAGAGCGTGACGGTGGAGTAAGGGAAGAAGCCTCGGATGATCCCTATGTCTGGTGACATTAAAGTTAGTGCCTAGACATTATAGTTGGTACCTTTACAACAAAGTTAGTGCCTTTACAATAGAGTTGGTATCTGAATGTTTATTTAACAGCCGTTCTTGGTTAAAATGGAATTAAGACCATCTAGTATTACAGCAAAACAATTTAAATCTAATGGCTTCGCCCTTTGTTTTAGGGGGCGAAGCCATTAGTCGTTTTTAGGGGTTATAACGGACAGCTCGCTATAGGCCGTTTTATGGAAACCAAAATGGAGGTGTTATTTTGTCTAAACGAGGCACAAGAAAAGAAAAGCTGCAAACCAACTACATTAAAAAAGGCAGGGGTCAGGGAGTTGGAGAAAATTATCAACCCTTTATTCAGGCACATGACAATAAAATTGCCTCAGAAGGATGGCTGGCACGACATAAAGGGTGGAAAACTAAAAGGATTCACCACACCTTGTCTGAGCATGAAAGAAAGTACTTATATTACTGTGAATGGCTTGATGGAGTGACTGATATACGCGAACAATGGCCGCTGTTACCCTTAGAAAGAACAATGGAGATTGCTGAAGAACTTGGTATTAAACATCCACATCAATACGGAAAACCTGTAGTAATGACAACGGATTTCAGGCTCACCTTGGAAACAAAAGACGGCAGTCGAGATGTTATACGAACCATAAAACCACGCGAAAAATTAACTGACCGTACTTTAGAACTTTTTGAAATCGAAAGGGTTTACTTTGCAGAGCAGGGGATTGATTGGTGCATTATTACGGAAGACAAAATCCCCGTCAACCTAGTGAAGAACGTAGAATGGATGGCAAAAGCTAAATATTTTGATACACGACCTGGTGTTAATGAGGAACTCGTTGGGTTACTATCCGATGAGTTATTTGGGATATTTGTGAAAGATGCTGGGCAAACGCCGCTTATTAATCTATGTTTGCGGACAGATCATGAATGCCACTTAGAAAAAGGGACATGTATGTTTATACTCCAGTACATGTTAGCAAACAAATTTTGGGGAACGGAGATGAATAAACAAATCATTCGAGAAAGGGAGCCATTAATTATTTATCAGAATAAATCGACACAAAAATTGATTCACTTAGCTTAAAAGGAGGTGTCTTTGAACATGCTGATTGTAGTAAATTCTATCATTGAGCGTTTGAATGAAGATCTTGAGGTTGTAGAGATGTTACGTATCTTGTGGATTGATGATGAACGAAAACATGTTGTAGTGATTAATATCGATGATCACCGTAACATGTTATACCCTTACTTTATAAGGTACGAAGAAATTATGAGGGAGATTCAAGAGAAAAAGAGTAGATTAACTGAACTAGAGACCGACATGCGGCTCTTGTCTCCTGATGAAAAATATTTAGAAAAATACAAAGACAACCGGGAACGTCGTTGGAATCTTATCAAGGATATCGTATTAAGAGAGCCAGAAATATATGTATCAGAAAGTAGAGGAAAGTTAATCCATGAGGTACATCTGTCTTCAGGAAAATCAAAGAAGGTAATCAGGGATTATTTAAAAAAGTATTGGTTTTATGGCAAGTCCAAGAACGGTTTGCTCGATAATTATTTTGACTGTGGTGTGCCCGGGAAACAGAGAGTTTATAAGCAGAAGCCAGGTCCCGTATCAACAAACAGAACTATGGTAACGGAAGCGGACATAGAAATCTTTAAATCAGCAATCAAAGTCTTTCACATCCGGAAGGGAATGAATATTACTACAACACATGAGAGGATGTGTGAAACTTTTTATAAACGCGGTTTTTATCGGAAATATGGTGTTAAGGTTCCGATTGTTGATCCGGATAAAAGTCCAAGTCTGCGACAATTTCGTTACTGGTATAAAACCAACTCCTCGCCTTTTTCACGGTATTCGAATAAACGTGGCAAACGGCGTGCAAATATGGATGTACGAGCAATGATGGGAAATGCCTCGGAAAAAGCTATATGTGTTGGGGCAGTATTTGAAGTAGATGCAACTAGAGCAGATATAATTCTAGTTTCATTTGACCGCAAGACGATACTGGGCAAGCCAACAGTATATGTAGTCATTGATGTGTTTAGCAGATTAGTTGTCGGTTATCATGTGAGTTTAGCTCCCGAGTCATGGTTCGAAGCTATGGTAGCTGTTGAACATGCTGCTACAAACAAGGTTGAAAATTGTGCGCGATACGGTATTCCAATTCACGAGGAAGACTGGCCCTGTCAGTATTTACCCCAAAACTTAGTTGGTGACCGTGGAGAGCTGAAATCACAACTTTCAGAGAGATTTGTCAACCTTAATGTGGATGTGTTAAACGCCCCTTCCTATCGTGGAGATCTAAAGCCATTTGTTGAATCAAACTTTCATATAACTAATGAAACGATAAGGCAATTACTTTCCGGTTCAACAGAGGCTAAGCAACTGGTTAGAGGGGATTATAATCCTGCTCGTGATTCAGCCTGGACTATTGAAGAGTTTAATCGTTTTTTGATTGTATATTTCTTGACATACAACAAAAGTGCCTTGAGCAAAGATTACATTCCAACAAAAGAAATGTTTACTGATCAAGTTGAACTTACCCCTTTAAAAGTATGGAATTGGGATAAGGGAGTAAGATTGCTTCATGAAAAATCAAGAAAAGAACTGCGGTATAATTTATTGCCGCGCGAAGAGGCCAAGGTAACTCGCTTTGGGATTGAGTTTCGAGGACTCACTTACACTTGTGATGTTGGGATAAGAGAAGGTTGGTTTGAGGGAAACGGGAACGGAATTGATGGTAGAACAAAAATAGAGATCTCATATGATCCAAGAAATTGCAGCAGCATTTTTTTGAAGCATAAGAACGATTTGCTTTCATGTTTACTTACAGGAAGATCCAAAGAGTTCGATGGCTTGCATTTTGATGAAGTTGCAAAAATCATGGAGTATCGAGACTCCCAAATCAAAGAACAAGAGAAACTAGAGAAACAGCCTCGGGCTGAGTTGCACGCTTTTACCAAAGTGCTTGATGAAACGGCAAAGGAGAAGACGAAAGCAGCTACGAAAGACAGAAGTTTTTATTCTAGAAATCAGAACAAACGTGAAGTTAGAAGTGCGGATAGTAAAACTTGGGGGGCTATGGGCGCGATGACTAATATTTCACAAGCAACTGATAGGTCAAATAATGTTACAAAGCCCTCTGCAGAAAATGTAGTTGTATTTCTTACTACAAATGAAAAGGACGAGATTACTTATGTGAATAATAGTGATATTCAATCGCTCTTTTCAAGAAAAAGTTTAGAAAGAAGGAGAAGAAATGAGTCCGATGATTAGCGATGGAAATGTTGGTTTAAAAGGAACGCATATCTTTGCCAAATATACTGAGCAAATCAATCCCAAAAATCAAGGGAACCCTTTTATTGAAGCATTGCCTAACCGGGTTGATATAAGTACTTTCATTGATGCACTTTATTCTGCACCCCCTATGGATTCAAAGTACAACAATTTATGCATTGAAGACCGTCTTGAATTGGTTCAACAAATACGGCCAGATTTTTGGTTGCCTCTACCTTCACACTATGATAAGTATCGAAATTTATATACGATGATCAAAATGGGTTATCAATCAAGAAATCCGATGCACGCAATGTATAATCGTCAGTTTGCAGTAGGTTGGGATGAGATATTTAAATCAGGTATTGATGAAAACGGCGCAAACTTAGCTGGGAATGTTCAGACAGCCCAGAGTCTAGTCGAAATCGCCATCAATGGTTATGGAAAAACGCAAATATATGAACGAATGTTAACCAAATTGTTTCCACAAGTCATTCATCATAGTGAGTATCAAGGGAGAGCGCTAACGCAGACTCAACTGGTATGGTTAAAAGTAGAATGTCCATATAATAAATCGGTCGGTACATTTTGCAAAAGCTTTTATGCTGAGGTAGATAAATTATTGGGAACGAACTTCTATGAAAGATATGCTGAAAAGCCTGGAACAATCGATAAACTGGTAATTAGACTGATTAAGACCGTGGCCCAAGTTAATCTAGGTGTACTTGTGATTGATGAGATACAAAAAATTCAGAAGGCTTACTCTGGTGGAGAAGAGGACATGATCGATTTTATCACTCAACTTGTAAATACACTTGGAGTACCGGTTATTTTAATCGGATCATATAAAGCACTATACCTGTTCAAAGATTCGCTGGCTAATACCAGGAAGTGTTTGCCAAATGGCTATGCAGAAAATATATCAGGCTATATGCTTGAGGATAGTTGGGAATGGAACCATTTCATCGAAAATCTTTGGGATCTTCAATATACAAAAACATATACCGAAGTCACGCCTGAGATAAAAAAAGCAATGCATTTTTATTCCATGGGGATTCCAGATATTGCGGTCAAGCTATTTATCCACATTCAATCCCTGACGATTGTAAATGGTGGAGATGAGCGTATACGCGTGTCTTATATTCGTGAGGTGGCAGAAAGAAGTCTGAACTTAGTTCAGCCTATATTTAATAGAATACGCTCGGGCGATCCAACCGCGTACAAAGAATTGGATGATATTAAGCCGGATTGGGTTCCATTAAACGGCTATATAAAAGAGGCGTCTCATAGGATTACTGTACACGGAAGCTTAGCAGAAGAACATGCGCGAGTTCTTCAGGAAAAAAGAAAAGAAGAGATCTTGGCTAAACTAACGGAATTTGCACTGCAGCTTGTTCAATCTTCAACTGATGCAGAAGTTCTAGCGAATAAGGTTTATGATGCTAGTTCTGGAATGGGCGATATTACCTTAATGTTTGGTCAGATTGCACGGCTTGTTGTAGATAACGCTGATTATACTCAGGTAGTGACTAAAAGCAATATTATAAAATCAACAGAAGAGCTTCCGAAAAAGAAAGTAGTGAGAAAGGTAAAACCTGAATTGAAGCACGATGATATTCGATATGTTGTTCAAGTTGGGCACAGAAAAGGGTTAACTACGGAAGAAGCACTTGAGGAAAAGGGGTATATAAGAGGCGTAGATGAGTTGCTAGATATCATATCTTAAATTCGAAAAGACAATGATGGGGGTGCTGTATGCCTCAAATGCTCTTCTTCCCTGAACCGTTACCCGATGAAGATTTTCGAAGCATTGTTTATCGTTATCACCTTATGTCCTCCAATTCCATATTTTCAGAGTCAAAGGAAGAACTGTTCGGTATAAGGTCCCATAAAAATCTTATGTTTCCGATGAAACTTGAATATTTTTGTTGCAGACTTCCGATTGGGCATTCTCTTCGACTTAATACCTTCATTGAAAAGCATACATGGGTAGGGTTAATATTCTGTTTCCTTACAAAAACAAATCAAGAAAAAATACATATGCTCATGAAATTCGGTAATGAAAAATTATATCAAACAACTCTACTCCATATAGCAGGGCTATTCTCAAAACAGATACGATATTGCCCTGAATGTTTGAAAGTTGATGAAGAACAATTCGGAATTTGTTACGTACATCGTATTCATCAACTATCGTTCCTTGATTATTGTCCAGTTCACTATTCGAAACTTATTAATGCGTGCCCAAATTGTAATTATCCTTTGAGTAAAGACTATGCAGAAGAACTCATTTACCAATCGAAATGCAAAAAATGCAAATCAACTATGGAAACTCCACTAATTGAAAAGACAAACTCCATTACTATGTTCAAAGATAAACTGATGCAGGATTTATGCAAACTACGAGATTACTCTGATCAGCTTAGTGCTGAAATTATTCAATTAAAGTTAATGATGAAATTGTGGGAACTAAAATATATTCATTACCGTGGTCGTGTGATGAAATTGGAGTTTTTAAGCGAAATGGTATCCAAATATTCATCAGAGCAGCTAAAAGTAATTGGGTTAGAGAAGACTCAATTAGTATCAAAACATTTTGTAGCTCGTTTTCTGACGTTGGATGATATGAGAAGACATGTCTTGTTTTATATCGTGCTAATCCAGTATCTTTTTCATTCCGTTGATGAGTTACTTAGCTATAATCATCCTATCGCAATTCAAGTTCCTTTTGGTAATGGCCCTTGGGAGTGCTACAACACAATATGTGAAGGATATAATCGAAAGGTGATTAACCGTTGTACTCGTAATTCGAAGGGATCAGGTGGTTCTACAGTTTCGGTTGAATTTGTGTGTCCGATTTGTGGTTATACTTATTCACGGTTATGGAAACCGGAAGGGGATGAATCACGCAAACCCTTGGTCGTTAGTAAGGGGCATCTGTGGCAAGAAAAAGTGAAGGATCTTTATAGTGCGGGATATTCAATTTATCAGATTCGAAAAAAAACCGGCTTTTCCGAAACCGCGTTAAAAACTTATGTAAATCAGTTAAAGTACCAGATGGTAAAAGCATCAGAATTAAAGATCCCTTATGATACTTCATTAGCTATAAAAGAAACTGCAACTACTGGGGTATTGAAGAACAAGTATATATTTCGAAATATATTGTTGGAGACGGCAAGAGAAAAGAAGACCACAAAGCGAATAACGATGCTTCGTTTACATCCAAGAGAATATAACTGGTTATATCGACATGATTCGGAGTGGCTAAACAAACATTTTCCGAGACAGGCAAGAGTTAAAGAAAAAATTGATTTAAAAGATTTCGACATAATACTGGCAAAGAAAATTTGGGAAGTAACTAATCAATTGAAAATAACTTGTAGCACCAGGATAAGAAAACACACAATATTGAATCAATTAACCCCTTTGGAAAAATCAAGGATAACAAATATGCAAGAGCGCTTACCAGAGAGCACAAGAGTATTACAGCAATCGATTGAAGATTTTGAGTCTTTTTTAATTAGAGGCCTTAACCGAATATTTAAGAAGTTGAGGATGAAAGGATATCGGACCGTAACGTATAGAGCTGTTTTAAATTATTCTAAGCAATATGGTCGATGTGGAGACGAGACAAGGGCCAAAATTGAGATGTTATTAGAGCAACTCAATCGAGAAGTCTAAAGGAAAACAGAGGTAAATATTTCGTACTATGTTGGGAATATCCTTATCGGAAAGGGGAAAAATAATCATATTGCCAATTAGTTTGGAGTGAAGGCAGTATGATATATTTTCCTTCTTTGTTCCCGGATGAAATACTATATAGTGCTTTTTCCAGATATCATAGAGATTCAGGAAACGAGAATCATAAACTGACGATGGAAGATTTATTTGGGGATACACAAGTGTGTGCATCATTACTATTCCCATCCCATTTGACTTCTCTATGTGATAGAATGCCTCCTGGAAGTTTGTATAGTCCTGAAGAGTTAATTATTTACCATACATTTCTCCCATACTATGCGCCTTTTATTTCTGACAAAAGATATTTAGAAATGAAAGAAATAATGAAGTCAGGTAAGGGGACTTCTGCTTACATGCAGATTGGTAAACCGGCCTCGACGGTTAAAACACAACAAGGATTAAGGTATTGCCCGACTTGTGTTATTAGAGATCGCGAAATCTATGGAGAGGCGTATTGGCATAGGTCCCACCAGGCCGATGGGGTATTTGTATGTCATTATCACCCTAATGCGCTTATCACAACCAATGTGACACATACCAAGCAAAGAAATAAGCACGAATATGTATCGTTAGAAATTATTTTGAAGAATGAGGACTTACAGTACAATCCAGTACCTCCCCAGTCTTTTAATATCCTGAAGTTTATTGCTGAACAGACAAATCTTCTCTTGAGCAGTAGTTGGAATCCTCTCGGTTTGCTTAAACTGAATCGATTTTATGTATCGAAGTTGCAACATATGGGTCTGGCCAATCATACGGGAAGAATCAGGTGGGCGGATCTAATACCTGCATTTAACCTATTTTTAGGAAAAGAATTGCTAACAGAACTTCAAAGTCACATTGAACTTTCGCAAGAAGCAACATGGCTACATAAATTACTTAGGAAACCGCGTGTTACGTGCCACCCGTTAAGGCATCTACTGGTTCTTGGTTTTCTAGGCGAGACTATCGAAAGCATGACTAATCAAATATCTGATTATAAGATATCTTATGAACCTTTTGGGAAAGGGCCATGGCCATGTCTCAACAAAGCTGCAAATCATTATAAAGATCCAGTGATATCATCATGTGAAATTACAAGATGTTCAAAAACGGGAATGCCAGTAGGAACTTTCTCCTGTTCCTGTGGATTTGTCTATTCGCGGAAAGGGCCAGATCAATCCAATGATGATCGTTTTAAGATTGGCCGAATAAAAAACTTTGGTGAAGTATGGAACGAGAAATTGCGAATTATATCTCAACAAGATATATCGCTGAGAGAAATGTCCAGAAGGCTTGGTTGTGATCCGAAAACAGTGATAAGTAGGCTTTCCGATAGCAAAACAGTCATATCATCTGCGGTTGATCAAGAAAGCATGCGCTATAAAGAAGAATGGAAGAAATTAATAAGTAGTAATAGTGAGTTGTCTGTAACCGAGCTTAGAAAACTAAATCAATCTGCTTATACCTGGCTGTACAGACATGATAGGACGTGGTTGCATGAACATTCGCCCGTTAATAGGAAGAGTATTAAAAAGCGTGAACGGATCAATTGGGAAGAAAGGGATCATCAAATTGCTAAAGAGGTTCAATTAGCGGCAAATGAAATTTTGTATGGAAAATCTGATAAACTTATCAGGGTAACGAAAACAGAGATCGGACGAAGGATCGGTAAGTTACCTCTTTTATTTAAAATGTTACACAAGTTACCTGAAACGGCCAAACAATTAAATGTTGTATTGGAGACGGTTGAGGAATTTCAAAAAAGACGAATTAATCTCAAGGCAGTAGAATTGATGAATACGAATGCAATTGTTAAGCGTTGGGAACTGATTCGGGTTTCTGGCTTAAGAAAGAAGTTTATTGAAATTCATCATGATGTAATTGATGACCTCACTGTAACATAGTAGTAGAGATGAATATGCGAAAACAAATTGCCAATGAAGGTGATAATAATGACATTGCTTAATGACGAAGAAAAAGTCACTTTCTTAATCGATCTATTAGAACGCCATATTGATAAACTTCCGAGTGAGAACAGCTTTGTAAATTATCTTGAATCAATCCGTGTTTTTTTAAAGACTAAAGATCCAATTCTTCAAAAGACGGCAATCTCTAATAGTGAGTTATTTATAGACAACTTCTCCCATGTTTTAAATAACTGTATTACTTCCAAACAGGCGGTAGGTTCACTAATAGCTGCATTCGATAAAGTGGGATATGCTGATTCAATGGATGCTGCTGCGATTATTATTGAGTTTGAGGATCTTCTAAAACAAATGTCTGAAGAAGAAGCAGAGAAATTATATAGGGAACGTTGGTTGGCTGAAAAGTAGGAATTTGAAAATGAAATATCCGATATTACTGGAGTTATGAGCAAATTGCTCGAGGATTGAATCGATCGACGAGCGTAACGAAAAGTTGGGCTACAAATTCCGCGAGGCCCAGCTAGAGAAAGTTCCTTACATGCTGGTAATCGGTGAAAATGAAGCAACTTCCGGCACAGTGTCCGTCAGAAAACGTAGCGAAGGAGACCTTGGAATAAAAAGCGTGGAGGAGGTAGCTGACCAGATTTACAAAGAAATCCGCGAGAAAAGGTGACCATGATCAAGATAGCGGCTACCTGGACAATTGTTGGTTTATAGCCGTCAATAAATCTTTAAACGATGCAGCGGCAGTACTTTCCCCGGCCGCCGCTGCATTTTCCTAAGAAAGTTCGTTAAATGCAGTTACCTTTTATTTTGAAATTTATATCTCTTTTTAGCTTCAAGATAGATTTGTTTCAAACGTTCCTGATTTTCGTTCAACTCTTCAACCAAGATTTGATAAGTCTCTTGCTTGGTGAAGATATGGAAGGGGACTTGAAGCGAGTTCACTGCGCCAAAATAAAGTTCCTTAAAATCATTTTCTGATAGATTCAATTCATCACGCAAATGTACGATTCTTGATTTAATACCGGGAG
The DNA here is from genome assembly GCF_029360585.1 of Cohnella caldifontis. Classification (GTDB taxonomy): domain Bacteria; phylum Bacillota; class Bacilli; order Paenibacillales; family Paenibacillaceae; genus Cohnella; species Cohnella caldifontis. Next base: position 25,343 of record NZ_JAQZSJ010000026.1, read on the forward strand.
CGAGCGTGCATGTTGACTTCTCGTAAGGAAAAAAGTTTTTCTCGACTATGTGCAGGTATTGTTTGTCGAAATTATTGCTCATTCCGCTCAGATCAATGAAGCAAATCTCAAATAGATTTCTTAATGATTCCTCGTACTTCCCTTCTTGCTCCTGCAAGACCGAGAAACCGAGCAAGATATTTCTGTAAAGTCCGAAATTCCGCTCTTTCCAACGGCTTTGCTTTTTAATATTTAGGATTTTATATCCTATTTCAAACTTTGAAAGACCAGGGTTTTTTACTTTTTCCTGTTGAGCTTCATCAATCGTTACATCTACGTAGTTTTGGGAATGAAAAAACCAAATATGGTCATTTTCTTGAACAGCCTTTTGGCCTTGATCAGTCAATTGATATACGAGGTCGGGGAACAATTGGGATAGCTCTTTCTGGTCAACATGTTCTTGTATCCGTAGGATCAAATCTTCCTTTTTACCTGATGTTTTCAGTGATTTTTGCTTTAGCACGTCTTTTAAAACGGGCATTGTTGATTTTCTCATATTCTCTTCAACATTGTGTGTCACGCTCAGGTATCCTTGATCAATTAGTTTTTTCAGCGTCAAATGTGGGTTGATTTCATAACGATATTCAAAATAACCTGGAAACTGGATATTGCTTGAGGATCCATTGACGTAATCTAATAATAGCAATTCAGCCGGCTTCAATGGAGCTGGTGTATTTATTTTATCGGTTGGCTCCTTTAAATGGTTTTTCGTGGTATTGTCGGCGGAAATATTGGATTTTGATATGGAGTTATTTGAAGGTTTAAATGCCTTGAAAATTTTCTGAATTATGTTCATTCTACACCTCAGGAAATGTGATAAACTCGTTAACTTCAAAATTCGACAATCCTATCCGACGTTCCTGCCAAGTTGTTCCACATAAATGACGATTGAAATATTGGACAATCATATGCGGCAATAGTATCAATTCGGCTTATAGCCGTAACAAAAAGAAGAATCAGAAGTATACTGTTTTGAGCTTAATGTTTACAAGGTAGGTAGGTCCTACACTATATTGGGGTAATTTATTAGGTAATTACATGCAAAAGTTGGAGGCGAGACTCATGGTAACAATTAAGGATTTAATGAAGTTGGATATTCGGATCGGAACTGTAATTCATGCAGAACCATTTCCGGAAGCACGAAAATCTGCAATAAAATTATTAATTGATTTTGGTGAGATTGGACTTAAGCGCAGTTCGGCTCAAATTACGAGAAGATACGAACCTGAACAACTTATTGGCCGCCAAGTAATCGCAGTAGTAAACTTTCCTGTTAGACGTATCGCTGGTTTTGAATCGGAAGTTTAGGTAATTGGGGCAGTTCCGGAGGAAGGCGATGTGGTGCTTTTAAAGCCAGATGAACCTGTAAAAAATGGTAAACCGATTGCCTAAAAGATACATTAATTAATGTTTTGTGATTTCTAGGAGGAGGTGTTTTGTTGAAATTCTCCAGCTACAAGGAAAGACGAAAAAGTTGGCCGCTGCAAGATACCATCAACAAAATCATCGAAGTAAATGAAGATATTGCGCAATTTTGGTCAAATTCTCATGGCTGGGCACCATCCTCTGCAGCGGATTTGTTAGAAAAATCGAGATTGGATTGGCAGGTATCACTTTCACATACCTTGCACCGATGGGTGGACGCACCGGAAGCCGATGCGCCAGATCATGACGGCAGCTTGATACTCGCATGGACAAACATAGGGACTCTTGTTGAAAACACAATGAAACTTTTTCTCTCCGTATATCTGACTGATTACCGGGTAGATGAGAAAGCAATTATGTACAAAGGTAAAGTAGTTGATCCGGATGGGGCCAAATTCGACAAACTTATTGTCTTTTTTAAGGAAAAGATCTGGATGGACGACGAACGGGATGAACGTAATCAATGGGTCACCAAGATTCAGCGACGTCGTAATGCTATTCACGCATTCAAGAACCGAGAGATTGGTTCATTTGAGGAGTTGCATGAGGTCATTAGGGATTATTTAGATTTTATTGAAGATCTGAACGTTAGGTTGCCACGACCTGATTACTAATTAAACATGCGTTACAAAATGGAAGCACCGCCGTTTCCAAATAAGGTTATCGGCGGTGCCACTTATTTATTACTATTATATAAGCCTCGGAGCTTGTTTCAACTGGCGGAATCCGTGATGGACGTGATGAGTGACGGCATCTTTGCCACTCTTTTGCTTCTGCAGGTCCAGGGAACAGTAGACCGGGAATTTTTGAGAAATGCCGAGCTTCACCAGTTCCGGAGGAGTGACAACCAGCCACTGGAATTTCAACAAATCCGCAATGACAAATATCGGATCCACTACGTGGGGCGATATGGCATTGGCGAATGGGTTATCCGATATGAGGACTGAATACCGCTGATCGGTGCTCTTACGTTTAAAGGTTAACAGCATCATCATTACCAGCGTCCGGGCTGCAACCAATTGACCGCCGCTGCCGGCAGTTTCTGTATGTGATCCCGTATTCATCGTTTCCCATTCCGTAAAATAGTGGCTCAACGGTTGTTCCGTCAAAAAGGTATTGTCTGTATTCAGATTGTAGATTTCCAAGATTGGAAATTGATTTTGAAGAGCCGCGAATACCAAATCGCTTGGATTTATTTTTTTCTTGATGATACCCATATCAAGCCCTTCAATAGCTGAATGGGTTTTTAAAAGTTCTTTTAAGACATTATCAAAAAACTCAAACATATAGATTTCGATATCTTCGACTAGCTTAGGCAGACGTTCAGCATGCCGAAGGCGCAGGAGATCGAATTTGTGGTTCCCCTTATTTCGAATGGACATTCGTTGGGTCATCTCCCGTAACCCCTTGATAATCGAAATACAAAACTTAGAAGCATGTTTTCCCCAGTTCCTACGTGCCTCTTCCGCAATGCCGATATCGTCTTTTTGTTTTTCCAACTCAAAGAGGGCATAATTTCGGTTTTCTTTCAAGATTTCCAACTTGTCTTCGGGCTCTGAGTCTCTCAGCAGGCGGTATTGGCCTACCATGACTTCTTTTAAATACTCGTCCCACGAAGATCCCTCGATGACTGACAGATGTTTTTTGCAGATCTCATCGGCTTTTTTCATAACCGATTTATACACGTCTTCTTTCTTTTTCCGGGAATCATTCCAGGAAGAGACGATATTAGGATCTTGTCTGATTTTATCCAGTAACGGCAGATTTAGTGCAACTTGCGTTTGAACGTCATCCGTATCCAAGTAGGCTTCCAATCTGTTGTGCATTAACTCAAAACGTTTTTCGTCACCTTGAAGATTTTTGATTTGAGTTCCAAGGGTTAGCAGCCCTGCTTCGACTGCAGCAATGCCGCGTTCGATTTCCAGTTCTTTGGCTTCGATTACAACATCTTTCCAAGGATCAGGGTTCTCCACGTTACGCTCTGCTTTCTGTCGGTCCTTCACCAGGTGGTCGAGGCTGGTTTTTGCCTTTACCAATGCGTTTTCGCAGGCTCGTTCCGCATTAGCGGCTGTTTTGACTTCCTCTTTCAAGACACGTTCGCGGCGTTCCAGCCAATCGACCGATTCTATAGGAACAGGAATCCGATCCCAATTCGGTTCAACATCTTCGAGATGGTCTTTTGCTATTTGCAAATCCTCTAGTGCACGCTTCATTTCGGTCTGCAAACGGATCAATTCCGCATTGTTCATGGAAATATCCTGGTCAATGCTTCTCATGGTTGAGATGATATGGAGCAGACTTTCGCTGTGAACGTGCAGATGAGGAGGCTCTTCCGATGGTTCAGTTTTGGAAGCGGAAGGGAGTGCTGCATCGTCCACATAGAAACGAATTTGTTCAATTTTCCCTTGAATGTCTTGGTTCCATTTGGAATAAGCTATACTCCAGTTAAATAGCAAATCCCCCATGTTCTTGGCTTGTTCGGATACTTCTTCATACTGTTTTCCCAAACTCCGTTCCTGTTTCACCTGCCGGTCCTTTTCATTCATGCGCTCCATGGTTCTCCAATAATCCGTCACATAGGTCTCCAACTCTTGTACACGGGATCGAAGCTCACGAACAGCTAACTCCAAATGTTCCTTCTCTTCCTTCGCTTGGTCAACTAACTCCGCCTTCACCTGCAAGAGATTCCGGCTTTCTTGTAGGCGCGATTCCATATTTTGAGCCTCACTCTTTTTCTTCTCATACTCTTGTAAGAGGAGAGTAGAGGTGGTGTGAAGAAGCGTTGATTTCACCTTCTCCAACAGTTGTCGGTGAATCTCTTCTTGTTTTTGGCATTTTCCCATCTGATCAGTCAAGTCCTGCAGCCGAACAATCAAGGTTTGTTTCCGTGCATCCCATGCCCCGGGAACGGCAGACAGCTCAAAAGCCTGGTTTGCCGGTATCGCAAACAGATGGGTCTCACTGCCTTCAAGGCGCTCAGCAGCATAAAGAGGTACAGGAGAAAAATGAACGTCGTCCTGGAATAAATCTGCCTGTAGAATAGTCTGAATATCCTCATTCTTATACGCCACCAGCGCATAAGGGAGAAGAGGAAAGGATGCCAACAGATCTCTTCGTTTGGGCATCTCTAAATGATGAACATATTCCGTGCCCAACATAATCGCGAAGCCACGCTTCTCAAGTTTTTGTTTGGCCAGAATCAGACTGGCGTTAGGAACCCAAACCGGTGAATCTTCAGTGCCAAGGTCCAAGTCTAGCTCTTGCTTCAAGGTCCAGATCTCTTCTTTAAACTGCAATTTGCGTTGTTCCCAGTGCTGAATCTTTGCCTCCAAGACCGGCTTTTGAGCGCGTAAAAATTCCGGCACAGGCACTTCTTCTGAAGGAACAGCTCTGAGCTCGCGAATCAACTCACCAGCCAGGGTTTCTTCGCTCTGATATTGTTTATGGTACTGTTCATATACAAGAGATACTGCTTTGGAAGCCTGAGCAAACTGCTCCTCTTCCTTTTGCACACGGCCAAAAAGCTCTGTGCTTTCTTGAGACAGCTGTTCAATTTTTGCGGAAAGTTTCCGCTCTTGCTCAACCCGAGATTCGAACTCGGTTTGTTCAAATTTATAGATCCCTTCCGGATCTAAACGAATGGCGACTCCATGTAAGTTTTCCATCTGGCGGGTTTTGGTTTCGAAATCATCGATTTGTGTTACCAGACTTTGTATCGTTGCCTTTGTTTGAATTAGTTCGTCATTAAGGTTCTTCAAGGTCTGATCGCGCTCGGTTTTAGATTGAGTCAAATGAGTATAATACGCTTCATATTGTTCTTGAACGTTCTGCAATTCCTGACGGAGGATATCCCACTCGGAAAGGGCCTTTTGCCGAAGTTCCGTCAACTTTTGCTTATTCGCTTTCACTTCGGCCGAGTTTTCAATGGCCTCCATTTGAAGTTTGATGGTTTGGACACTCTGCCAACAGTCGTGCTGAATTTTTCTTAGTTTTTGGAGCTGGGCTTCTTTATGGGTATCCTGTTTACGCTTCAAATCAGCTTTGGCTTCGCGGTCTCTGTTCTCTGCCTCTTTGCACACTTCTAGCTGCTGTTGTTCCGCCCGTAAGGCGCGTACATAGCCTAGATTACTTTGCTGCCAAGTAAAGTCTTCTTTTTGTTTCAGTAAGGCGCTCTGATCGGTTTGCTTTTGTGCTATATTCGCTTTGGTCATGCGGAGAAGCTCCTCAATCGACCTGAACAACTGGACACCTTCACGTCTGGTATTCTCCAAATCCTCTTTGGCGGTAACACAAGCAGAAACAGCAAGTTCCAGCTCATTACACATTTCGATAAGCACATGTAGCGCCTCTTCCCGGTTTCGCAAAAAGGGAAGCTGCTCAGCGATAACAGCTGCATCTTTAAATAATTTGGCCAGATCTGTGCTGCTTTCCACCTCGTTGTGCAAGCGTTCGGCAATCGTCGGAATCAAAAGCTCTTTAAACAACCCCATATTGGTACGCGAATTGGGAAACACCTTCTCAAAATAATCCTGAATGCCGGCTTCATTTCGATTCATTTTGACCATCTCTGCCCAGTCATCCGCATAAATGCCGTAGGACGCTAGCGTTTCCTTGTACCTTCTTTTATCTTTGGAAGAGTTTGTGAAATACCGGAATTCATATACTCCGGAGTGAAGAAGATCGCACCACTCTTTATAAGGCATAATTGAGCGGTTCTGCTCGTCGTAATATGACAAATCACGAATAGAAAACCGTTCGTGTTCCCCGTATTCCCGAACAAAGGTTGTATAGTCCACCTCAACGTTCTCGTTGTTATCTTCTTTTTTCATGGATTTCGTTGCAAAAAATGCAATCCCCGTAACTAAATAGCGCTTTGGAGTCGTATCCAGTACCCATTCGACGGACACATAAAAAGGATATGGTTTAAAGTTTCCCTTCTCATCGTAAAAGAAGTGGCGTACGGTGGAAGTCCCCTCTTTTCCCCAAGAAACCATGGGAAGAACCACTTGAAACAACAATTGCAGCAATACGCCCTTACCGCCGCTGTTAATCATGGATAGAAGGGAGTGGTCGGCATTGAAATCGAACACGCTGTTCAAGTAAAATTTAAGCTGCTTGTTATAGCGCGGCCCGGTTATGCGTAAGGCGTTAATGGCTGGCATCTTGGTTCCTCCCCGCATCAATAATGGATTTGAGCTGTTTAAACCGGTCATGGTCGTGATAGAGAAGATCAAGCCGGTCATAAAGATCATCGGTTGGAAGCAGAATGGTTTGATCGTCATCTTCGACGATTCGGAGAAGCCGTTCTTCCACCAGCAAGTTTGCGGCCAAGGTGCAATACGAATACTTTGTTTTCGTAGACGCTACAGGCTTACCCCCTCCATCTTCATACGGCTGTTTGGCAAACCACATGTCCTTAATCTGGACAATAGCGATGCCCCATTCGGCTTCGATTTCCGGCTGTTTCTGCAACTCTTGGTCCCATCGGGCCATGGTTTGGTCCACCAGATCAATCCATTTATGAATTGTAACCCCGCTAATTTCCTGCTCGTTACGAATCAATAAATCCCCGTCCATCTCACACAGCAGCACCATGAGAAGGATGTGAAGCAAATCCAATTCATCCCGGTTTTTGATTCGGGAATGCTTGTCCTTTAACTGTGTAAAAGAAGAGGCGTACACACTGCCTTCTGGTTCCACAACCAAATGGAGTTTCGTTGGCGTCTCCAGGATCATAGTTCCAGATTGTTTGGCAATAATGTTCGTGGCCTCGTGAATTTCTTGTTCGGAAAAATAGGGAGCCAGAAAATCTTGATTGCGGTCGACCATTTTATGACGGAGCAAATAAAAATAAATGGACGCGCTTTTATGAAGTTGTTCTGCTGTAAATGGCATGGGCGGTATCCTCCTCGGCAGGATCTTTGATGCTGATAACGATAGGGGAGATGCGAACCCCAAAAAACTGAAGGGGAGCACCTCGTTCAAAACGGGCCCGTATGGTTTTTCCTGCAATCTCGTTAAAAAACGGATCTGAGATGATGAGATGTCGAATCAACTCCATCCGCTCATCCTCATAAGGTTGATGGGTTGTAAACAGGTGAGGGATTTCCAGCACATCCGTTTTGAAGATCATCCATAACTCCAGTGCTTCAATAGTCCATTCTTTTGCAGGGATGTCCCGTAAACTGACTTCTTCCATGTAAATCAAATCACGGATGACCGGGGCCCAATACCGGCATAAGGCGGACCAGTCTCGGGTTTCTTTTGGTTCCAAGGACTGTTCTTCCGGCTCATCCTCTTCATGAATCTCATCGTCATGATGACGTACTTCCTGTTCGCTCCAAATTAACCCCATTGGATAAATAAAAGGTGCCCGAGGGGAAAAGAAGGGGGAGAGCAGCTTCCCCATCGTATTGGCCGGAATTCCTTTTGCGAGAAGCTCATTTTCCCAAATATCGGTTTTAAAAGAAACGTTACGACGTTTCATAAAGGCGGATGGCCGGTACTTCCGAATGGAAAGCTCCAACTCAATATTTTGATATAGCTCCGCATGCAATTTGGCCGATAAAGCCATGGTAGCATGGACTTTCATTTCCATTTCGAGAATGTGGAAACGGGCTTCCGGTGTGGCCAAATCCACGTTTGCCAACATGCGAATCATTTTATCAAATCGCTGATTGGACTCTTCAAACTGACGCTCAATTTCATTCCGTCGTTCTTTTCTTGCCTGCGTTCCTTGTTCCATGAGGATTTTAGGATTGCGGTGCAGATGCCTCCGGTAATCATGCTCTTGTGCGATCAGTTGCTTGATTTTCGTAATCAATACATCCAATGACTGAAGGGCGGACCGAAAATTATTATTGCGAATCAGTTTAAGGGTATAAAGCTGTTCGAACTCAATGGAAAACTCCAAAATGACCTCTCGACTTAAAAAGATCATATTTTGAGAAGCTTGCGTCAATTTATAGATGGCTTCCCGTTTCCTGTATTCTGTATCGATCGTCAAATATAAGAATGGTTTATCACTAAACATCCCACTAGATGGGTCAAACACTTTGGCGCTAAACGGGTTCCGTAGATTGGGATTTCCGTAGGACACAAGGCCACTGATTAACCGTTCGGCTTTGTCATCGTCATGGGGCAAGTTTTGATGTTCCATAATTGCTTTGGCGATGGCAACGAGATCAGACCGGGATCGCTTCTCGTCATCTTTGATTTCCCGATAAAAGACCTCGAGTAATATCGCCAATAACAGTTGGGGGAGATAAGGAGTTAAGGTTGCCCCGACTTCCATCCCTTTTCCTAACATAAAAATGGGGTTTAGCATGGTGGTTCGTTCCCGGAACCCTTCCCAAATTTCAACGTTCATGTGAGGCCCCCTTTCTGCATCGTTTCATAGGAGATTGCTTCTTGAGGGAAGCGAATCCGTTTGCTCCATGATTGTTCGGCCTTATCCAAAATAAGTGGATACGGTTTTACTTCTTCAAAAAACTGTGCGACTTGTTCCCGGTTTTGAACTTGACCCGGTTTTACAGGAACAGCTGATTTTGCCATCTGAGCAATTTCTTCATAGAAGGATATCGCTAGCTGAATGGGATAATCGGGGTAGGATCGTTTCAAACTATCGTAGATAGCAAAGCCGCTAGGATCGTAATCTCCTGCATACCAAATGGTTGTTAAAGACACAGGGACTCGCAAGTCTTCCAGGTATGACAAGGAAGAGACAATATGTTTCCCCCGTCCAAAAATCAGAAGTTCTGGGCTTAGGCCATATATGTTCCCGCCTTCCTCTAGCACCCTTCTGCATGAGTGAAAGAGGGAACGGTTTTCCACGATCAAAATGCGGCGTACGTCCTCTGTCAGCATACGAGGCTGGAGCCAATACACAAAAGGCTCACCATAGACACGAGCATAAAGGTCGGGAAGAGTCTTTTTAATCCGCCGCAAAAATTCCTTCCCCTCGCTGTTATCCAACCATTTTTCATCATGGAATAACTGGTATGATCGTTCTTCCCGGGAAACCCAAATTTTTGGGTCTTGGCTTTCCAAGAAAGCAGCTACAGCCGAAATGCGACTCCAGGCTTCTTCCGTTTGTTCTTCTGGGTGGGATTGATAAAAGGACAAATCAATGAGCGAAGCCAAGGTCATAAACCGCCCTATATTCCACCTAGATTCAATCTGTTTTTTTATCAATCGCCATTCCACAGGGAGTTGGGGGTCCTTTCCATTGTGGATTTTTTGTTTATTTTTTACAGGTGTAATCTCCCCATCATATTCTAAATCCCGCACAAAATCGGCAAACTTTTTATAGGAAAAGGCATCTATACCAACGGCGGACATAAATGCTTTCTCCAGCCGATGGATATCAAAAGTACGGTTTTTTTGGTTGTTCAAATAGTTCAATAGCCATTCTTTGTTCACAGAATCTACCCTTTTTGTCGTTTCCTATTATTATAGCAGTTTCGCCAAATTTACAGAATTATCAGTAGGTATCCAGATAACGGTTCAACTACCTTTTTAATCGTTTAACGAAATAACGGGTAGTTATTCTGAGATTGTGCTAAAATACGGACGAAAAGGGTTGAGATAATCATAGGTAGGAGAATTAGTTCTATGGTTCCAGAAGAAAATTCATTGATTCTATTTAAGTTCGGTGCTACAAAATGGATGAAAGCTTTGAAGGATGGGAAAGTAAGTTTCTCATGTCCTGGTCAATACATCAATATAGCCAAAAAAACTGGTAACAGTGAACAAGGTGATTTGTATGAGGGTGTTTTTGCACGATTAAAGAAGAAGGACCCAAGGATTGAGCAATGTGGGAGGAAATTTGGGGATGACTTGGAAGTATTGCCCGATGGGGAATATGTATTGCTGAGAAGAAAATCCACCTACTCTGTACCAACATTCTGTTTTTATTCATTTCGTGGCCTTGATTTATTGCAAAACGTAACACGACCTGGTCTGCAGCAAGTTCGTTATGACTTTGATGAAAGAATGTATAGTGGCTTTTCCTCAAATGCAGCCCTCAATGCACGCCCTGACGATGTACCGGCAACTTTGATTATTCAAGCACGACCTTTTCACGAACAGATTATGAAGGCTGTCCATCGTGAAGGTTTTGGAGCTGAGTTATCTCACATTAACTACACATTATTCGAGAATGAAGAGTTTTTTATTGAGCCAACTGATCAAAGAAAAGAACTGTTTTATAAATTTCCCAAGTATCGTTATCAGAAAGAAGCTCGGATCTTATTGCATGGTTTGAGGATAAAGAAATTCGATGAACGATATACCTTGAATATCGGGCCGTTACCTGATGAGGATGCATCCTTGGTGGCTGGGATCAAAATGTACTTTGAGATATCTGCAAATATAGAAGAACTGGATTCCGATGAAGTTTAAGACAAATGAGTTTTTGTGGAATTTTGGAATTACACAGTTTTTAAATGGATTTAAAGTGGGAAATAGTAAAGAGTAAGGCGCAATTTAAAATGTTGACGTTTTAAGGGGGGGTTGTTAATGAGTCGGTGGTTAGATAAGCTTGAGAATCCATCTTTCAAGGTCTTTATTGTAATAATGCTGGGAGTAGGTATAGGTTTTACAATAAATCATGAATGGGGAAATGCCGTTGAATCGATAGTGATTGGATTTTTGATGTTCTTAATTTACCGTTTAGGCAGGAAAATAGATGGTTTTATGAAGGATGACGAAAATTAATTAATGAAGAGGGTCTAGAATGGTATTCGAAATAACCGAAGAAATGGAGAACAGAATTCGGGAGTGGGACTCCTGTAAAGCAGTTGATGTGGCAGGAGCAAAGTTTGCTTATACTTTTATTCCGACAAGCATTGGTTTAGTTATTAAAGTCCGGTGTGATATTTGCAATAGAGAATTGGACCTTAGCGAGGACTGGGGATAGTAATTAAAACCTGTGAGGGCTTACCAGTCCCCATTGGTGTTTTCTATTCAATCTTACTCCTTAAACTTAGCGGATCAACATAAATTAATCCTTTTGTTTGGGCGGCTCTAATTTTTGTATCCAGCATTTCAAAGAAGGATATATTTCCGGAAAATACTACAGAAAGATCCCCACCATCAATCAATATCGTTTTAATAGATTTTCCGGCAATTAAGGCCCGTACTGCATCTCGAGAATAGCCGTTTACTGAAATGAATAAACCGCGACCATACATTTTTCCTTCGACTTTATATGCAAAATGATAAAGAGCATCGCTCGCTGTTAAACTATCGTGCCATTTTGCTTCTACTAGGTAATTTTCCCCATCAAACTTTAATGAGCCATCTAATTGTTCCCCATTAAGTTTAAACGGTTCCGAAAATGGCACATTCGAGAATTCGGATAGTTTCTTCATAAGAATCTCTAACTGATATCCCCTATTTTGATTTGAAGAAATTCCCCGGTATAGATTTATAAATTCTGTCTCCAAATCGACTAATGAAACTCTAGGAGCTGCGGCGGCTTTTCTTTCATCTGCCTGTTTTCTTAATTCTTTTGTTTTTGCATCGCGTATCTCTTGAACTTGTTTTAAATGATTTATACTGCGTCTAGCTTCAGCCTCATCTAGACGTTTAAGTTGTTTAAAATAATATGGGTCAAAATGATTCCAATTAATAATAGAGGCAAGCATTGCCCTATACTGCCCAATTCCTTTATCATCGCGTGCATTTAATTGACCAAATACCTCATCTACAATAGCAGCTCGATTTATATTTTCTACACCTTTACTTAGGACCGTTTTTAAGTCGCGTTTTGTGCAGCCATTATTTCTAAAAAAGTCGACGATCTGCTCTTTTGGCCAAAAAATAGCCAAGATACAAGTACGCATCGCATCTGTTATATCTTTCGGAAAGGTTTGCATGTTATCACTCTACTTCGAAAAATATTCACAACACTTCCAATATTATCACAGAAATATTTTCGATTGAAGTCTTAGGCATAAAGTCCAAAGAACCGAGATTGGAAATGGTGTACTACATTGAATTGGCAGGAAATTGGAGGAAATATGTCGAAAGTCTGAGATTAGAAGCTGAGTGTGTTCGATACTAATTTTTAGAGGTGCATTAATATATGTGGGCTGATAATGAGACATCGCAAGACTTGCTTGGTTTTAAAGTACATGCCGACTTGATTAGGTCGGTGGTTACAAACCCAAAACTGTTGCCTGTAACTTTAGGGGTCTTTGGAGACTGGGGTAGTGGAAAAACAAGTATCATGAAAATGTTGGAGTACGACTTAGATCCCGAGAATTATCCATCGGGTTCGCCGGAAAAAGAAAAATATGAAAAAATAGCAGTTTTATATTTCAATGGTTGGCTCTTCGAAGGTTATGATGATGCCAAGTCAGCGCTTCTTAGCTCGATCCTATTACAACTCGGCGAACATAAAAGATTTGGTCCTAGAATTAAAGAAAAAGTTGCTGGGCTCTTAAAGTCTGTGAATTGGATGCGAGTGGCAAAATTCGGAGTAAAAGAAATCGGCCTCCCCGCATTAGCCGCATATATCACAGGGGGGGCAAGTATTGTACCGAGTTTAGTGGGTTCTGGTAAGAAAATATTGGGTTCAATACTGCCCCAAAAAGAAAGTGAAAAGGAAGCAGAAACAGAGGCGGAGGAATCTAAATCCGAGTTTAATTGGGAGGAAATGATCAAGGAAGATCAGAGCGAAGCAAGCGCTATGGACGTAAGAACGTTCCGTCATGACTTCGAAAAGCTACTTAAAGAAACAAATATTGAATCCTTGGTCGTATTAATCGATGATTTAGACAGATGTTCGAACGAACGCATCATAGAAAATTTAGAAGCGATTAAACTATTTTTAAATGTTGAAAGAACTGCATTCGTAATAGGAGCTGATCCTCGGATAGTACGTCATGCAATTGAGGTTAGGTATGCGCAAATGAAATTCAAGGATGAGCGAGACCCAGTTGAGGCATCTGAGAGGCTTGTTACTGATTACTTGGAGAAATTGATACAAATTCCATATAGATTACCTAAGCTGTCACCAGCAGAAGTTGAAAGCTATATGGCCCTTTTGTTTTGTGCTAGGGACATAGAAGATGAAACCTTACTTGGAAAGGTACACAAGGCTTGCGAAGATCAGAGGTGTGCGAATCGTTATTCCGTATTTGGTTACGCTGCCGTGAAAGAAGCATTTGGCGAGAGAGAACTTCCAGCTACGCTAAGTGAGAGTTTGATTTTCAGTTCAAGCATTGCTCCGCTCATTACAGAAGGACTCAAGGGGAATCCAAGGCAAGTTAAGCGGTTTTTAAATGCCTATTTCCTGAGAAAGGAATTGGCAAAAGTTGCAGGGTTGCAAAATATACGGGATGACGTTCTGGTAAAATTGATGGTTCTTGAATACGGGCACTCTAAGCAATTTTTGGATTTATTTGAATGGCAGGCTAAACAAGAAGGTAGGTCTAGCGAATTAAAGCAGCTTGAAGCGGTTTTGGCTCCGCCTGATGGTAATATCGATAATGAAGAAGAGGCTAAAAAAATTGATTCTCAATGGGCTTCTTCTTTTATGCGTCGCTGGGTCGTGATGGAACCGCTCTTGAGTGAAATCGATCTAAGGGATTATTTCTGGGTAGCGAGAGATAAGCTGAGCTCAACGTTATCCGGGGTATCTATGATTCCACCATTTGTAAGAACCATACTTGACGACATACTTTCTGCTAATGCAGGAAGGATGGGGCGCGCAGTTGATTCCGCTTTGAAGTTAAACGCGGACGAGCGTATTCTACTGCTGGACCTGATTGAGAAGCATATTCAGCGTAATCCAGATCAAAAAGTTGGTTACGACGCATTAAGGGGACTGATTGAAAAGGATGTTGTTGAAAGTATAGAATGTCTTGCTCGTGCATTATTTAATGTTCCTGCAGGAGCAATCCCTCCAGCAGTTGGTAGTGATTTGACCGCCTTAAGTATAAGTGATCCAAAGCTGAAAGAACATTTTGAACCTGTAATGAGTCATTTGAGATCTACTGATACAAGAATAGGTCGAGCTTTAAGACCAAGGGAAAGAAAGGGGTAACATTAAATGGGCACATCTAAAGGCTATGATGCCCCTACAACCCCTCAATGGGGAGATTTGAAGGGGAAAGTCTCGAGGCTTGCTAAAGAAGGCCTCCCAGGCATTGATAACTCTAAGCAATTAGTGGGACAGTTTATTCGTGCTAATGGCGGTTCACAAGGTGTGGCAAGAAATGGAGGAATGGGTGCTAAAAGCGCAGTGGCCGTCGCGAGGAACTTAGGTTCTTTCCTTTCGTTAGTTAACCGTGTTGGTCTCGACGACGCATTGAAACAAACAGGACTAGTGCATCTGAGGGGAAAGCCATTATCGGATATTGTTCTATCTCTTATCGACTATTTCGGGGAAGATGCGAGCACTATTGATCAAGTAGATGCTAGAAATGCCCTTTCCCAACTTATGGACGAAATGTTCGAGGAAGTCGAGGGGATTGATGGGATTGGTCAAGTATTAGAAGGATGCGCTCAGCCGGACAACCTTATAAAGTTGTTGGAAAGATTTTTTGGGTACTATGTGTATCAACAATTTTGTCGGTCGTTTTACGAAAGATTGGCTTCTAAAGTTGGAAACGCTCAAGCTGATGCCTTTCTCAATGATATATTGGATTATATCAAGTCCGAAATTACAGTCTTAGCCCTTGATAGAGACATTACACAAGTCGATTGGAACGGACATGAAGGCGAAGCAATTTGTGTTCAAGTGTTAGAAAAAACACTAGATGTATTCGGAGGTTAGCCGTGATAAACGTAACAGTAAGTGCGACGGAGAAAACCAGACTCGAACTTGCGAAAGTATCCATTCATAATACCGAAACTGAAGAAATCTGTAATCTCGATGTTGATTTTAAAACAGTACATCAAAGATGCGGAATTCCAAACTTAACAGTATTAGACTTCTTGTTTATAGCTTCTGTGTTCTATGCTACAGACAAATTTGTTGGAAGAAAAGCAACGGATGATAGATGGACTCGTGATATCAAGATTAAAATCCCGGTTTATGAGCTGACAAAGTGGCAAATGACAAAGGAAGATCTGGAAAAGTGCATGTCATTTTTAACCGGAGACGTTTGGGATATTGAGTTTTATCTTAATACCTCTCCTTTACATAAACCAACTGAAAGAAGGCGTCCGCCAAGACGAGTTCTGCCACATGTGCAAGCAGACATGGTTTGTTTATTCTCTGGCGGATTAGATTCATTAGTTGGTGCTATTGACTGGCTGGAGAGTAACCCAGAGAAAAATATTTTGTTAGTAGGACATTATGATGGGCAGGTTAGCGGACCAAAGACAGATCAGAGCAATCTTATCGGCCTTTTAAAGCCTCAGTATACTAATAGAATCGATTCGTTACAAATTAGGGCCGGCCAGAATCCGTCAGGAAAGGAGACAACTTTCAGAAGCCGTTCCATTTTGTTTCTTGCCATAGGTATCTATGCGGCTGCGAGTATTGGTGAGGAGATTCCATTGATGATACCGGAGAATGGGACAATCGCATTAAATATACCACTTACACCATCTCGAAGAGGAACATGCAGCACTAGAACTGCTCATCCGAATTATTTACGAATGCTGGATAATATCCTCCAAAGTGTCGGGATATCTAATCCAATAATAAATCCTTTAGGTATGAAAACAAAAGGTGAGGCAATTAGCCAGTGTAAAAATCAACAGATTTTGCGAAATGCGATTCCTGATTCAGTGTCCTGTGGGAAAAGTGGGCACAAATCCAGCTGGCTTAGAAGAGATGCAAAAGGTTGTGGGAGATGCGTTCCATGTATTTTTAGAAGAGCATCATTGCATGTGATCAATGCAGATACTGAAAGTTATGGGATAGATATTTGTAGTAATGAAATTGATTTGAACGGGCGCAAAACTTCTGCCAATGATTTTAGGGCTGTACTGGCTTTTCTTGGGCATAACTATAGTATTGAGGAAATAAAAAGGTTGTTGATTTCAAGTGGTGTGACTATCGACGAAGTTGATGAATATTCTGGCCTTGTTGATCGAGCAATGTACGAGGTGAAGAAACTAATAAATGACAAAGGAACAACAGAAATCAAACGATTGATTGGTCTTACTTAAGGATGTGAAATAATTGATCGACGCACATTGCCATATAGATTTGTACAGAAGTCCCTATATGGTGGCGAAAGAAATTGAAAGTGAAGGTATTCCCACTATCGCTGTTACAAATTTACCGAGCCACTTCGAGTTGGGGTTTGCCCACTTAAAGAAATTTAGGCATGTTCGGGTGGCGCTAGGCCTACACCCTCTTTACGTCAAAGAACACACACCTTCAGAATTGAAGAAATTTGTTGGTCTTGTGCACAAGACATCATACATTGGTGAGGTAGGTTTAGACTTCTCACGAGAAGGCATTGCTACAAAAGCAAAACAAATCGATAGTTTTCGGCATGTGTTAACTCATATCAGTGAACGTCCGAGGTTTATTTCGCTGCATTCTAGAAGAGCCGAATCTACAGTGCTGGAAATGTTAGATGAATTCTCGATAAAGGGAGCAATCTTTCATTGGTACAGCGGCTCCTTATCTGTTCTTAAAGAAATTGTCGCAGCAGGTCACTATTTCTCAGTTAATCCTGCAATGCTCCTTTCCACTAACGGATGTAAGATCATCGAAAAGATACCTCGAGATCGATTATTAACTGAAACGGATGGTCCATTTATCAAAATTCGTGATAAGGTAATTACAACCCAAGATATCTCGCTTGTTCAGAAATATTTGTGTTCGGTCTGGAACTGTAGTTATGAAGATGTTGAACGTCAGATTAATAAAAATTTTAATCAAATTTTGCTCCCTATCAAAAATCATAAAAGAGGTAGTTATTAATTGAGATATGATTGAGAAAGAATTCCCTCAGGCGAAGAACTTTGAAAAAACTGGTACACAGTTCTTCGCCCTTTTTAATTACGCCCCTTCTAAAGCAATTTGACAACATTCCTAACCTAGGAGTATGCTTTGATGCCAGTTTAGGAGTGTATTATCAATGGGATGGGTAATCCCGTGAACCAAGTGAATATAAGCACTCGCCATTCCTCAAAGGGACTGGAATTTGAAACTATAGTAATATTAGGAATGAGGTTAGTATCAGAAGCCATCGCGCTTTTGGATTGCACTTCATGATTGGTATACTCGACATATTAGCCAACACTGAATTTCAAATAGGGTGAAGCTGGGTCTTATATTATGACTGTAATTCAATTTCAGCGGGGACGACTGGTGATTGCATCACATGCTTTAAACAAGCATGTTTATCTGGGTTAGACCTTGCCTTTATCGATTGTTACTACATATCAAAAGGAGCCCTTGGATGTCCTCCAGGAGCTATTTTTTATTGGCAGTAGTGAGTCGGTTTAAGTTACCTCTTTGGGATAATATTAGCGAAAGTGGTGAGGTTATGACGTATGATAAAAGCAGTTTGGAACGATTAATAATGCAAATGTATCATGACACCATCCGAGTTAAATCTAAATATCATGTATGGAAGCAAATTATTAATTCATCTAAAGAACGATATGACCTTATGAATAGAATATCTCCAGCATATTTTAATATGACTACATCAGCGTTATTCACTGATTTTGTTATTTCACTAACCAAACTATATGATAGTGATTCTAAAGCAGCTGGCAATCTTAGGAAATTAATAAGCGTTGCAGAAGGAATTAGTTCGTCTGTTTATGAGGAACAAAATAATACAGGTATCTCGATAATAAATACATCAACTCTTGAAAGATATAAGAAACAGCTTGAGGAGCAAAAACCAATTTTAGATAATTTATTTAAATGGAGAGACAAGGTTTTTGCTCATTATGATAAGAAATATTATTTAGACCGCAAGCGAATCCATAGTGATGCGCAAGTTAGGTATGAGGAAATTGATAATCTCTTCGAATTACTTCATAGCATATTAAATGATTTTTCGTTAGCTCTTAGTGGCACAGCACTTTACCCAGAAGCTACTGATGCTCTAGACATCGAGAGGTTATTCAATGTAATTGAAAAACACCCTAAGCTCTTGGAAGAAATGAAACAAATAATGGTTCAAGAAATAGAACGTAATTCCGTAACGAAAAAATATGAAGAAGATATAACGGAAGAGGAATACAATAGAGTGGCATTACTTGCGGCTGGGTATGAAATATCAAATGATCCAAATGAAGGGTTTAGTATAGAAGAATTAATGAAAATGATTAAAGAAAATCCCGGATTAGAGGATGGAGAAGATTAGTTTAAGTTATGATTAAACCGTTTATAAGATTGGTAACACGAAAAGGTCTAAAAATATGCTATTCACGCCCAACTATGCAATAACCAACTATAATGTAACAATAAGATACAAACTTTATTGTAATTACGAAGTTAGCAGTCTGTTCTTAGATACCAACAATAATGTAACTTGAAAATGTAGTCAAAGACCCAAAAATGCTTGATATCACTGTTTTTTTGAGGAACCAACTATAATGTCACTGAACACCTATCTGGTGATAAAAAGTGTGGAACCAGTAAAAAACCGTTGAGCTCCTAAAACTGTCCCGATGATGCTTTTAGATACTTTTTCAAAGTGCTACGAATGAAGATATTGTTCGATATCAGGGCCGTCCTACATAGGCTAGGACGGCCCTATTTCAATTTCAATCCATCCGATATTGACCTGGAGTTGACTCCAGCGTTTAGAATACGGGTATACGGTGCAGGAGCAGGAGGCGTTCCCATGTATTCGATCGGGCAGGCGGCTGAATTGACGGGTTTTAGCATCGATACGCTGAGGTATTACGAGAAGATCGGCTTGACGAAGCCGCCCGAGAGAAAGTCTTCAAACGGATCGAGTTCTCGATGCCCAGACGAGAACTTGATCCGTTTTTCGTTATTCTTGAAAAAACGTCGTTTTTTCACAATACTCCCGATGGCGTCTTATGCTACGATCTGTCATAGAACCTCCACATCGATACACAAGTGAAACATTGATTTGAAAAGAGAGGTGAGTCGCACGATGGAAATCCCCGTCACGGTTCCGCGCGATGGAATCTGGCTCTGCCTTGCCCGCACATTGGAGGGAACGGCGCGCCGCAGTTCTTACGCCGGGCAAATCCTTGGCCCGCAGCAATTTAACGCCGCGCGAACGCGCTGGACGCTTGCCGATTTGACCTTTCTGCGTTCTGCGCTAGAGCTGCTTTACCATTCACAGGGTCAAATCCCTATGAGTACGCTTGCCGCCGAGTGCATGCTCTCTTTGCGCCAATTCGAACGACGATTTAAGCAGCTCATAGGCGTATCGCCCAAGGTGTTCGCACGCCTCCTCCGCTTCGAGGCGTTGCTGACCTCACTGATCCAAGGGCCGACCGTTTCTTTTACGGACGTCTCTTCCCATCTTGGCTATCATGATCAAGCCCATGTCATCCATGAATTCAAGAAATGGGCGGGCTGTACGCCATCGGCGTTTCTCGCGCGGGCGAAACAGAGGGAGAAACAAAGGCCGATCGTTCCCGACCCTCGATCTCAATATGCGCCCCTATATATCGTCTAAAAAAAGAAAAGGAGCAAAATAGGATGTCTAACACAGAACAATCCTTACAAATTCCCTGGCAGGGTATTCATCACATTGCCTTGAATACTGCGGATCTGGACGCGACCATTCGCTTCTACCGGGACGTGCTGGGGATGCAAATCAGCGATATCGCCCCGTCTCAAGGGGGACGCGGCAGGCATTGTCTTATTTTCTTCAAACGAAAAGACGATGACATTTGCGGCTTCCATTTCTTCGAACGCCCGATCGAAAAAACAACGCTCGGCGCTTCGGACATTCACGCGTTGAGTTTCGTCCCCCATGTTGCCCTGCAGCTCCCGGATGAAACGTCCGCCAACGCCTTGCGGGAGCGTTTAAGCCATGCTCAAGTCTCCATCACGGACATTCCTCAACTGGGATCGTTCGTGTTTTTCGACAACAATCATCTGTGCTTGGAAGTTAGCCGCCTGGCCTAAATCTTCTTCGATTTGATCCCCAGTTTCGTGCCGGACGGCAACAGTTTGATGATCTTCACCAATTGCTCCTGCATATAGGACGGCATCATGGACAATTTCGTGCCTGCCGGTGACCTGACGGATGAACAGTGGGAGAAAGTATTCGCGGTCAACGCGACGGGGCCGATGCGGACGATCCGCAAAGTGCTTCCCATTTTCACGGAGAAGCAGGCAGGCGTCATCGTGAATATCGCGTCGGCCGGCGGATTGATCGGTTCCCGTGCCGGTGCCGCTTATACGGCTTCCAAGCATGCCGTGGTCGGGTTGACGAAAAACGTCGGCTATCAATACGCCAAGCTGATTCCAGCATCGTCAATGGACCACGATTACGGCGGACGCGGGCTGGACGGCTTATTAACACCATAAAAGATGAATCCCGTAAGAAAACCGCCCAAAACGGGCGGTTTTTCGTTTCCTGCTTTTACAGAAGCCCGGATTGCTTCACGCTCTCATAGAAGCGGTTGAATTCTTCGATGTTCAGCTGCTGCGCCGCATCGGATAGAGCCGTAGCGGGATCGGGATGCACTTCGACCATGATGCCGTCGGCGCCCGCCGCGAGAGCCGCTTTCGCGCAAGGAGCCATGATGTCTTTGCGCCCCGTCGAATGGGTGACGTCCACGAGAACGGGCAGATGGCTTTCCTGCTTCAGAATCGGAACCGCCGAAATATCCAGCGTGTTGCGCGTCGCCCGCTCATACGTGCGGATGCCTCGTTCGATCAGCATCACCTGGGTATTGCCGCGCGAAACGATGTACTCCGCCGCATGCAAGAACTCGTCGATCGTCGCGGCCAGCCCCCGCTTGAGGAGCACGGGCGTGCGCGTCTCGCCCGCTTCTTTGAGCAATTCGAAGTTCTGCATGTTGCGGGCCCCGATTTGAATCACGTCGATATAATCGGAAGCCAGCTCGATATGCCTGGGGTCTACGATTTCGCTGATCGTTTTTAACCCGAACTCGTCGGCGACTTCCTTCAAAATTTTCAGCCCTTCCACGCCGAGCCCCTGGAAATCGTATGGCGATGTTCTGGGCTTGAACGCGCCTCCGCGCATCACCTCGATGCCGGCCTCTTTTAACGCTTGGGCCACAATGCGAACCTGCTCGTAGCTTTCGACCGAACACGGACCCGCAACCATCAGCCGCTTGAGCCCTCCAACGGCTGTATCGCCGATTCGGACGATGGTATCTTCCTTCTGCTTTTTTCGGCTCACCAGCAAATGCTTCTTATGCTCGGATTCTTGAAGATTGAGGGAGGCCTGAAAAATTTGCTTGAACAAATGTTGAATCGTCTTATCGTCAAACGGGCCCCGATTCGCGGCAACGAGTTCCGCCAGCATTTCCTTCTCCCGGACGGGATCGAATTTAGGCGTACCTTGTTTCTCCTTCACCTCCCCGATTTCCTGGACGATGCGCGCCCGTTCGGATAGGAGTTCCAACAGGCGATGATTCATGTTGTCCAACTGATCTCTCAATTGCTCCAAACCGGATTTGGCCATTACAATCCGCTCCTTTAGGATCATGTTTTTAAAACAACAAAAAGACTCCTGTCCGCAAGGGACGAGGAGCCGTGGTACCACCCTTATTAGAAATGGAGCGCGCCCATAGACACGACGCCATTTCTCGCTTTCGGCTCTTTAACGCAGAGCAGGACGGGAATGCCTAGCGAACTCAGAACGGCGTTCGTTCAGCATCCGGCTCCGGAGTGAACTTCGGCGGTTGGATTCATTCGGGTGCTCTCAGTCGGTCGGCACGCCGTCCCTGTCAAGAATCTCGGTCCGCTTACTCTCTCCATCATCGCTTTTCGTTATGATCCAGTGTATCGCTTATAAAAATTTCCTGCAAGTACACCATTTAAAGCATGCGCGCTTTATTGCGTTACAACGTTCACTGTTGGTATAGTTAGGATTAGTGCATGACAAGACATGATACCCGGAGGAGATATTATATGCACGTTCCGATCGGTGTGTGGATTGCCGCGGCCATTATTATCGCCGTGTTGGCTTGGATCACGTTCTGGGTGCTCAATAAAGCGTACTCGAGAAAATGGGAGGACGACGAGTAACCCCAAACACCGAAACAGAATCCACCATTCTAAACATAATCGGCCTTTCTTATACGCTCGGCAACTGCCTATAATAAAATTTGATTCCTTTCTTTCACACTGCCTTATTCAGACGAGAGGGCTGAGCGGGATGAAAATTTTAGTCGTCGACGATGAGCCGAGACACCGCAGGGGAATGGATAATTTGATTCATGCCCTGCGGCCGGAAGATCAAGTTCTGGTCGCCAAAGACGGGGAGAACGCCCTGGAGCTCGTCAGGTCCGAAAAACCCGATGCGGTGTTAACCGATATCCGGATGCCGAACATGGACGGTCTTTCTTTCCTGAAAATGCTGGCGGACGAAGGCCTTCGGGCCAAGGTGGTCATGATTTCGGCCTACAATCTGTTCGAATACGCCCAGACCGCGCTTCGCCACGGGGCTTACGATTATCTGTTGAAACCGGTGGAAGCGGAGAAGGTCGAGGAGGTATTGCGGCGCATCGAAGGCCAGATTGCCGCGGAGTCCCGGCAGCGTTCGGAATCGGAAGAGTTGAAGCACCGGCTGAGCCTCGCTTCCTCTACCTATCGGAACCATCTGCTTCTGTCCTGGTTGAACGGAAGCTTGTCGGATACGGAGCGTACGGAACTCGAAACGATGGAAGGGATTCAGGGGAGCGGAACGGTCATCTTCTCGGAATTCCGAATCGGACCGGGAAGACCGGAGGGCTTTGATCCTGCGGCCATGTCGCGGCATTTGGAACGGGCGTGGGCGGTTTTCGGCGAAGCGAGCACGCTCTCCGTCAACGTCTCTCGGAAGGACGTTTTCCAAGCGGTCACGATTCTCCGAACCTCCAAGCCCATCCATGAAAGAAAGCCGGATATCCGTCAAACGGTTGCCGCCTTGGGGGCGGAGTGGGCCGCATGCGGACGGCTTACACATGGGATCGGGCCGGCATGCCGATCTTTATGGACGGATGCGCCCCAGGCTTACCAGGCCGCCCAGACGGCCAATCTCTATAACTTTCACGAGCGTTGGAACGGAATCGTATTTCACGATGAACTGCTCCCCCAAAGCGATCCGATCTTGCTTGACGGGGAGAGGTTATTCGAAGCGCTGCAAGGAAGGGATGCGGATGCGGCCGTGGAGATGTGCCGGGCGGCTTTCGCCCGACTCGCGGAGAACGGTCATGCGGATCCGAACCTGATGAAAGAATGCGCCGCGCTTGCCTTGATGCAATTGAAAAGCAGGATCGGCGATTACGTGGACCGGCAAATTGGAAGCGCTGTCACGGATTCGGCCGTGAAAGAGATCCCGTGTTGCGCGACCTTTCAAGAGCTCATGGCCATTCTGGAAGCGCGGCTCCAGGACGTGCACGAGGCTTTGAGGCGCGCGCAGGCGGACAAAAGCGAGCTCATCGTCGCCGAATGCTTGAGATGGATCCAAGAGAACGCCAAGCAGGAATTGACGTTGGAACGCGCGGCCGAACATTTCTTCTTCAATCCGTCCTACTTCAGCACCCTGATCAAAAACCGGACGGGAAGAACGTTCTCCGAACACGTGACGGAAGCCAGAATGCGGCGGGCCAAGGATTTGCTTGCGGAGAACAGGCTGAAAGTATACGAAATCGCCGCGGAGTGCGGGTATCAGGATACGAAGTATTTCTGCAGGGTGTTCAAGAAACAGAACGGCGTGTCGCCGGAAGCTTATAAACACGCGTCCTTCCCGCAAAGGAGAAGGGAAGGATGAAGATGACCTTCCGCTCCCGGCTGCTAGCCAGCTTCATCTTCCTGATCGCGGTCCCGCTGGTCGTGCTCGGGTTGATCTTCTACCGCACCAGCCTGTACGTCGTGACGGAACAGGCGCAGAAGAACGTCTACGAGATCGTGAAGAAAAACAACGAGATCATGGACACCAAGCTGCGGATCATCGACCAGAACAGCATGGCTTTGTTCGTGGACAAGGATTTGTTCCGCATTTTCGATCAGCTGAACCCGGACAACAAGGCGGAGCTGCTTGCCGCCGACCGCCAGGTGTCCGACGCTTTAAGGAGTTATTTCTCGCAGATCGACGAAGTGTACGCATACCAGCTGTGGACGTCTTATTTCACCTTCGGCCAGATGCTGCCTCAAGGCGATCCGACCGATTCGGATATTTACCGCGCGGCAAGGCAGGCCGAAGGCAAGATGGTCTGGTATCCTACCTACGATTTCGCCGACATGTTCCATCAACCGTATCTGAAGACCGGAACGATCGAATTCCGCTATTTGTACTCCGCGACCCGGGTTCTCGATTTCTCCTATCTGGACAACACGACCTTGGAGAAGCTGGGTCCGGGCATCGAGCGGCCGGTTCTCGCGATCAGCTTCAAATCGGACACGCTGCGGTCGCTGTACGAGAAAAGCATTCCCGACGGTTCCCGATTCATGGTGCTGGATTCGGACAACCGCATCGTGGCGGGCAGCGAGTCCGGCAGAATCACGCAAGCGTACCGGGGCGATTGGGTGGAACGCGTCCAACGGATGGGCAGCGGAACGTTAAGGATGAAACTGGACGGCGTGCCGACGATCGTCTGCTTCGACCGTTCGCAAGTCACCGGGTGGATGTCCATCGTCCTGACGCCCGAATCCGCGCTCGTCGGCGGCCTGGTTCCCATCATCCGTTCGTCCACCACCGTCTTGGCCGTCATCATGGGAATCGTCGCGCTGATGCTCGCTTTTTTCATTTCGGGCAAAATCACGAATCCGATCAAGAAGCTGCTCGGCGCGATGAGGTCCGTCGGCGAAGGGGATTTCCAGACCCGGGTCGCGGTCAGCACCAACGACGAGTTCGGGATTCTGCTTCAGCGGTTCAATCTGATGAACGATCGGATTCGTCTCTTGGTGTCGGAAAATTACGAGATCAAATTAAAAGAGCAGGAAGCGGAAATCCATGCGCTGAACATGCAGATGAATCCGCATTTTCTCTACAACACGCTTAACGTCATGAATTGGATGGCCATCGAGAACGATCAGAAGGAACTCAGCAAAATGCTGGTCTGCTTGTCGAACATGCTGCACTATACGTCCCGGAAGGAATGGGGAGCCGTCCATCTGTCCGAGGAAATCGAATGGATGAAAAACTATTTCTATATCATGTCCGTCCGGTTCGAGGAGAAATTCGCGGTCAGCTACGAGATCGAATCGGCGCTGTACGATTACAAAGTGCCTCGGCTGCTCTTCCAGCCGTTCGTCGAGAACGCGATCCTGCACGGCTTCGATCAGATCGAATCGGGGGGGCGGATCCGGATCCGCGGTTGGATCGAGCAGGGAACCCGGTATTTCGAGGTGGAGGATAACGGACGGGGAATGAGCGGCGATACGGTTCATGCGATCCTGTTCGAGGAATCGTCTTCGGTCGGCATCAAGAACACGATCGCCCGGATTCGGATGACCTACGGGGAGAACTATGGGGTCGCGTTCTCCTCTCAACCGGGGATCGGGACGAAAGTGACGATCACGCTTCCGCTCTAAACCCAAACAGAGTCCACCATTCCAAACAGGTTCGGGTTATGTAAGCGCTGCATCCGGTTTTATAATTTAGGCATCATAGACTGCAGCTATGAATCCATGAGGGGTAAAACCGAAAGGGGTTCCGGAAGATGCCGCGTTCTCGCAAGTCCCTATCCGTTCTGATTGCTTTGCTCCTGGTCGTGGTTGCGATTCTATCCGCATGCTCGAAGTCCGGCTCGAGCCCGGCGAGCGAGAATTCCTCCGCCGCTCCGGCGGATTCGGCAAGCAGCTCGGAATCGTCCGGCGGAGAGGGGCCGGGCGAACCGATTACGCTGCGCATGACGGTATGGGGAGCGCCGGAGGAAGTGGCGGCTTACAAGTCGGCCATTGCCAAGTTCGAAGCGAAGTATCCGAACATCACCGTCAAGCTTCAGCACATTCCCACCGACTACGATACCAAACTCACGACGATGGTCGCGGGCAACGACGAGCCGGATATCGCGCAGATGGAATCCGCCAGCATCGCGTTCCCGCTCGCGGAGCAAGGCAAGTTCTACAACCTGCAGGATTTCCTCTCGGCCGATTCGGAGATCACGGCGGACCGGCTGGTGCCGAATATCACGTATTCGCTGGAACCGGGCAACGTCATCGGCTTAGGCCCGGGGCCGGAGACGTTCGTCCTGTACTATAACGAAGATATTTTCAAAGACGCGGGAATGGCGCCGCCGCCGGCCAGAGCATCGGAAGCGTGGACGTGGGAGGAGTTCGTCGAGGCCGCCAAGAAGCTGACGATCGACAACAAGGGCCGGAACGCCTCCGATCCCGGCTTCGATCCCAAGAACATCAAGCAATACGGCGTCAACTTCGGGACTTGGTGGGGCAACTACAGCAACTTCGTCTACTCCAATGGCGGGGACTTCCTTTCCGAGGACGGGAAGACCTTCGCGCTCAACCAACCGGCCGCGGTAGAAGCCCTGCAGAAAATCGCGGACTTGATCAACGTTCATCATGTCGCGCCTTCCCCGGTTCAAGCCAAGAACATCCCGGCCACGAACGTCGCGCTGCAGACGAAGAAAGTGGCCATGGTCGTGGATGGGCAATGGGCGAGCGCGGGATTGGCCCAATCGAAAGTCCACTACAACGTCGGCGCGTTGCCGGTCATGAAACAACCGATGACGACCGTCGTCAGCGGGATGTTCTCCATGTTCAAGTCCACCAAGCATCCCCAGGAGGCTTGGGAGCTCATGAAAGCGCTGCTCGACCCGGAAGCGGCGATCGACCTGCTGACGGCCGGAACCTGGATGCCCGCTTATCGGGACTGGTATACGGAACCGGCTTTGATCGCCAAATGGACGGAGAACCTCCCTTCCCGGCCGTCGGGCTATAAAGACGCGGTCATCGACGTTCTATTGAATAACAGCCACCAGACGCCTACGGGGTATGTCAAAAACTTCAACAAGATCATGGATATCGTGAATCCCGCTTTGGATAAGGTGTGGCTCGGCCAGCAGACCGCCCAGGAAGCCCTGGACGCGATCGCGGCGAAAGCGCAAGCCCAGGTGCAGGGCCGTCGCGACGTGAATCCATAAAAGTTATTAGGAAAATAACGGATCATGAAGGAGACGGCGTTCTTGCGGAAGAACGCCGTTGTCCTAGGCGGGAAGCTTCGCGATCGGAGGTTAAGCATGAGAAAAGGACTCTTCTACGGTCTGTTGTTCACTTCGCCCGCCATCCTCGGGTTCATCCTTTTCACGCTCGGTCCCATGGTCGCCAGTCTGGCGCTGAGCCTGACCGATTATAACGTCTTCAAAGACCATACTTCGTTCGTCGGATTCGACCATTACGTCAATTTGTTCTCGGGCGAAGACGATCTGTTCTATCCGTCGCTCGGCGTGACGTTCTACTTTGTCGTGCTGCGGGTGCCCGCCGTGATTCTCCTTTCCTTCGCGATCGCCCTGCTTCTGAACCTGAATGTTAGAGGCAGAGCCGTATTCCGCACGATCATCTACCTGCCCAGCATCGTGCCCGCGGTCGCTTCGGCGATGATCTGGTTGTGGCTGCTGAACCCCGATCTGGGCCTGGTCAACGCCGCGCTTAGGTGGCTTCATCTGCCGACCAGCAACTGGTTGTTTTCGGAGGGCAGCGTCATCCCGTCCGTCGTGCTCACGACGCTGTGGGGAATCGGCGGTACGGTCATCATTTTCCTCGCGGGACTGTCGGGCATTCCCATGCAGTATTACGAGGCGATCGAGGTGGACGGCGGCGGCTGGTACCGCAAGCTGCGCCACATCACGATTCCGATGGTTACCCCGACGATTTTCTTCAATACGATCATGACGATTATCGGCTCCTTCCAAGTGTTCAACGAAGCATATATTTTAACGCAGGGCGGACCGAATAATAAGAGTTTGTTTTACGTGTTCTATCTTTGGCGGACGGGGTTCCGGGATACCGAAATGGGGTACGCTTCCGCGCTGGCCTGGGTGCTGTTCGTCATCATCCTCTTTTTCACCTTTATCGTGTTCAGAACCTCGAAGACCTGGGTGCATTACGAAGGAGGGGAGCGCGCGTGAGGCAATCGAAGTTTGCGATTACGGCAGGCTATGCAGCGCTGTTGTCGATCTCCGCCCTGTTTATCATTCCGTTCGTTTGGTTATTGCGAAGCTCGCTCATGGATTTGTCCCAGATCTTCACCATGCCGCCGGAGTGGATCCCGAAGCCGTTCCACTGGGACAATTTCCATCGCGCGCTCACGATCCTGCCGTTCGGCACCTTCTTTACCAATACGCTGATCATCGTGGCCGGCGTTCTCGTCGGCACCGTGGCGACCAGCAGCATCGCGGCGTTCGGGTTCTCGCGGATTCGATGGAAAGGCAGGGACGCCGTATTCGGCATTCTGATGTCCAGCATGATGCTGCCGGCGGCCGTCACGCTGATTCCCAGCTTTCTCGGTTGGAAGATGCTCGGCTTCTACGATACGTACTATCCGCTTATCGTACCGGCTTATTTCGGCGGCGGAGTCTTCAATATCTTCCTGCTGCGCCAATTCTATTTCACGATTCCGCGGGATTTCGACGAAGCCGCCTTCGTGGACGGAGCGACTTATTTTCAAATCTATCTGAGAGTGATCCTGCCGCTTAGCCGTTCGGTTCTGATCGTGGTCGCCTTATTCAGCTTCTTGGGATCCTGGAATGATTTCATGGGTCCGCTCATTTATGTGAAAAGCGACAGTCTGTTTACCCTTGCGCTCGGGCTTCAGATGTTCCAGGGGACCTATACCGCCCAATGGGATCTGCTGATGGCGGCTTCGGCAGCCGTCGTGCTGCCCTGCGTCGTCGTGTTCCTCATCGGGCAGCGTTACTTCCTGGAAGGGATTACGTTGACCGGTCTGAAAGGATGAGAGGACGAAAGAGAGGAAGAAACGGAAAATGAAACGTACCGCACCCCCGCTCATGCGTTGGCAACCCGTTCCGTTTACGAAAGTGAGCATCGAGGACGCTTTCTGGCGTCCGCGGCTCGAGACGTTGAACGAAGTGACGATCAAGGCTTGCCTGGCCCAGTGCGAGGCGACGGGGCGGATCTCGAACTTCGCCAAGGCCGGCGGCCGGATGGAAGGACCGTTCGAGGGCATCTATTTCAACGACTCCGACGTGTACAAGGTGCTTGAGGGCGTTGCCTATCTGCTGATGTCGAACCGGGATTCGGAGCTGGAGGCGGAAACGGATCGGATCATCGATTTTATCGCTTCGGCGCAGGAACCGGACGGGTATTTGTGCACCTACTTTACGCTGGCGGCGCCCGATAAGAAATGGACCGACATGGAAAAGCACGAAATGTACAACGGCGGGCACTTGATCGAGGCGGCGGTCGCTTATTATGAGGCGACGGGCAAACGCAAGCTGCTTGACGCAGCCTGCAGGTTGGCCGATCACTACGACCGCGTCTTCGGCCCGGGCAAACGCCATTGGGTAGAAGGGCACGAGGAAATCGAACTCGCTCTCGTGAAGCTGTATCGCGTTACGCATGAGGAACGGTATTGGAAGCTCGCTCTATGGCTGCTGGAGGAACGCGGTCACGGTTACGGCCAGGGGGAAATCTGGGAGAAAGAAGAATGGGGGCCGGCCTACTGCCAGGACGACGTTCCGGTTCGGGACATCGAGAGAGTGACCGGGCACGCCGTCCGCGCCATGTATCTCTATACGGCCATGGCGGACGTCGTTCACGCTTCGGGCGACCCGGCCTATGTCGAGGCTTTGCATCGCGTGTGGGCGCATACGGTGGAGCGCAATATGTACGTAACGGGGGGCATCGGGCCTTCCCGGCACAATGAAGGCTTTACCCGCGACTACGATCTTCCGAACGAGACGGCTT
The DNA here is from genome assembly GCF_029360585.1 of Cohnella caldifontis. Lineage (GTDB taxonomy): Bacteria > Bacillota > Bacilli > Paenibacillales > Paenibacillaceae > Cohnella > Cohnella caldifontis. The sequence continues at coordinate 55,794 of NZ_JAQZSJ010000026.1, forward strand.
ATTGCGAAACATGCGCCGCGATCGCCATGGCGTTCTGGAATCACCGGATGAACCTGCTGTTCGGCGACGCCCGATATGCCGACGTGGTGGAGCGCGAAATGTACAACGGCGCTTTGGCCGGCATTTCGTTGTCCGGCGACAAGTTTTTCTACGTCAATCCGCTGGCGTCGAAAGGAGACCACCACCGCGTGGAATGGTTCGGCACGTCCTGTTGTCCGACCAATCTCGTTCGGTATTTGCCTTCCATCGGCCAGTATGCGTATGCGAGGACCGGCGATGGGCTTGCCGTCAATCAATTCCTGAACGGCGAAGCGGAGTTCGCGATCGGCGACGGTCTGAACGTCAAGCTGAGCCAAAAGACGAATTACCCCTGGGACGGCCGGATCGAGCTTACGGTTCACCCGGAGCGGGCGGCGAACTTCGCCGTTCGATTGCGCGTTCCGGGGTGGTGCAGAGGCTACAGGCTCGAGGTTTGCGGTGCGCCTATCTCTGGAGCCGAAGCGCTGACAGACCGGGGGTATCTCGTTCTGGATCGGCGTTGGTCGCCGGGAGATTCCGTCGTGCTTGAACTAGACATGCCGGTGGAGGCCGTGCGCGCCCGGGCGGAAGTCGAAGCCGATCGCGGCCGAATCGCGATTCAGCGCGGCCCCATCGTTTATTGCGTGGAGCAAGCGGATAATCCGGATCTCACCTATGACGCCTTCGCCCTTTCCGCGCGGGAACCGCTGATCGTCCGTCACCGTCCGGAACTGCTTGGCGGCGTGACGGTATTGATGGGGAGAGCGGAAGACGGAAAGCCGTGCCTGCTGGTTCCTTATTATGCGTGGGATAACCGGGAGAAAGGCTTCATGCAGGTCTGGATCCGGGAGGCGGAAGACCGGAACTTATATGTCTATTAACGATCGTAGTTAGGGTTTTCTAATCGGTTACGGAAAGGAGTGTCGGCGATGTCGGCAACAACGGCGATTCCCCGTCCGGAGCATCCGCGCCCGCAAATGGCGCGCACCTCCTGGATGAATCTCAACGGAGAGTGGCAGTTCGAAATCGATGCCGGACGCAGCGGCAAAGAGCGGGGGTGGTTTGCCACCGAGGAGGCTTTGACCCGCACGATCCTCGTGCCGTTCTGTCCGGAGAGCAAGCTGTCCGGAGTGGAGCACAAAGATTTCATGCCGGCCGTCTGGTATCGGCGGACGTTCGAGCTTCCCGCGGATTGGTCTGCGGGCCGCGTGCTGCTTCATTTCGGAGCGGTCGATTACGAGGCCGAAGTCTGGATCAACGGCCAGTCCGTCGGCAAGCACCGGGGCGGGTACAGCTCGTTCCATTTCGATATTACCGCCCAACTGCGCCCGGGCACGAATACGGTAACCGTCTATGCGGAAGACGACAACCGGACCGGCTTGCAGCCCCGCGGCAAACAAAGCGAACGCTACGAATCCCACGGCTGCGACTATACGCGCACGACGGGAATTTGGCAGACGGTGTGGCTGGAGCATGTGCCGGACGTTTCGATCGCTTCCTTCAGGCTCTATCCGGACCCGGACAACGCGTGCGTCCAGATCGAAGCCAAGCTTCGGGGGCCGGCGGCCGGGTGCGTGTTGGAGGCGGCGGCGTCTTACGGAGGGCAGGAGGTCGGCCGGACTTCTGCCCGAATTTCGGGACCTTCCGTCCGGCTCACGCTGCCCGTATCGGAGGTGCACCTCTGGCAGCCGGGCGATCCGAAGCTCTACGATTTGAAGCTGAAGGTGAGCGGCGGCCCGTCGGCTCCGGACGAGGTCGACTCGTACTTCGGCCTGAGATCGATCCGCTTGGACGGCATGGCGTTCCGCATCAACGGCAAATCGGTGTTTCAGCGGCTCGTGCTCGATCAAGGCTTTTATCCGGATGGCGTGTATACGGCGCCGTCGGACGAGGACCTGCGCAGGGACATCGAAATCTCGATGGGACTCGGCTTTAACGGAGCCCGGCTGCACGAGAAAATGTTCGAGGAGCGCTTCCTGTATTGGGCGGACCGGCTCGGTTATTTGGTATGGGGCGAGCATGCCAACTGGGGGCTGGACATCACGACGCCCCGCGGGTTGGAGCGCTTCCTGCCGGAATGGATCGAAGCCGTGGAACGCGATTTCAACCATCCGGCCTTGATCGGTTGGTGTCCGTTCAACGAGACGTGGGACCGCGACGGCGCGCGCCAGGATCCGGACGTGCTGCGGATCGTATACGAGACGACGACAGCGCTCGATCCGACCCGGCCGGTCATCGATACGAGCGGCAACTATCACGTGATTACGGACATTTTCGACATTCACGATTACGACCAGAATCCGGAGACGTTCCGCGCGCGTTACGAGCCGATGAAGACGGGTGGCGTAGCGTTCAATACGTTCCCGGAACGGCAGACGTACCGCGGCGAACCTTACTTCGTGAGCGAATACGGCGGGATTTGGTGGAACCCGGGACAGATGGACGGCAAATCGTGGGGGTATGGCAACCGTCCGGCTACCGAGGAGGAGTTTCTCGCGCGTTATGCCGGCCTGACCGACACGTTGCTGGACCATCCGATGATGTTCGGTTTCTGCTACACGCAGCTTTACGACGTCGAGCAGGAAGTGAACGGGCTTTATACGTACGACCGCAAACCGAAGTTCGATCCGGCGGCGATTCGCCGCATCAACGGCCGCAAGGCGGCGATCGAGGATTAGATTACGCCCTGCGCAAACAAGCCCGTGATCCGATATCTTACCCGGATCACGGGCTTGTTTATCATTAGGACAAGTTCTTCTCTAGCATCTTCCATACTTGTTCTTCCATCACGCGAGGGGGATAGGGCATTCCGTTCTTACACCGCCATTCCACGATTCCTACGTATGCCGGCGCGAAAAATTGAACCGGAATCTCCTCGTTTAATCCGCTCTTTTTCCCTTCGACCAGGTCCCACCCCTCATCAAGCCGGCAAGCTGAAAGCGATCGGCGTCAGCAATTACGGAAGGGATAAGGATAGGGGACATGGACTATAGAGTCCTCGCTAACAGCGCCCCGACTTGCTTGGCCATCACTTTCGGCGGATACGGCATCCCGTTACGGATCCACCATTCGATGACCCCTACGTAGGCGGTCCCCGCGAATTGCAGCATCACGTCATCGTGTAAATCCGCGTTTTTTCCGCTCTCCCGGTCGATCTCGCCTTTGAAACCTTCCATGAAAGAAGCAAGGAGCCGGGTCCGAAACGATGCGGGAGCCCCTTTCGTTGCCAACATGGTCGAAAAGAGCAAATGGTTTTTCTCGAAATATTCGAAGTACGGCACGAGAGCGTCGGTCCAATCCATCTCGCAGGCCCAAGCATCCATTTCCTTCAGTTCATTAATGAGCGATTCGATGATTTTGTCCAATAAATCGTATTTGTCCTGATAGTGAAGATAAATCGTTCCGCGGTTTACGTTGGCCCGGTCCGCGATATCCTGAATCGTAATGTCATCGAATTTCTTTTCGGACATCAGTTCAATGACGGCTTTCTTCAAGGATTCTTGGGTTTTCAGAATTCTCCGATCCACTTTTGCCATCGTCAATCGCACCAAACTTTCTTCGATAATTGACGTACTGAATCGTTTTGTTGATAAATCAACGAATCGCGGGTTTTTAACCATTGAAGATAGGCTGCCTTCCTATGATAATAGACATGCGGTGATTAAACAACCATATTCGTTTATTCAGAAAGTGAGGTTTATCGAAATGGGCAACGATATCTTTGCCGAGAATTTGAAGTAAACGAAGCGGAGGATTATGGAAAAACCGAATCACTTACTCATCCTAATATTGACTGTCGGCGTGTTCGGTATTTTAAACACCGAAATGGGCGTCATTGGGTTATTGCCTTCCATTGCGGAACACTTTCATGTCAGCATCTCGAAAGCAGGGTGGCTTGTAAGTTTTTTCGCGATTACGATTGCCGTGTCCGGACCCACGCTGCCGTTGTTATTTTCCGGGATCGATCGCAAGAAAGTCATGTTGCTTGTCTTAACCGCTTTCGTCGTTGGGAATACGATATCCCTATTGACGACTAACTTTACCATTCTCTTAATCGCCCGTATCCTTCCGGCGCTTTTTCATCCAATCTATTGTTCTTTGGCCTTTACCGTCGCTGCTTCTTCCGTACGGAAAGAAGAAGCTCCCAAAGCGGTCTCCAAAATCTTTATCGGAGTATCCGCCGGCATGGCAGCCGGCGTGCCGATCGCAAGTTTGATCGTTAGTGCCGTTTCTTATGAAATGGCAATGGCGTTCTTTGCGATCGTGAATTTTATCGTGCTCTTGGCGACTATGGTTTTCGTGCCCTCTTTGCCGGTTAAAGAAAGGCTTTCTTATGGCGCGCAGCTTTCCGTATTGAAAAAACCGATCCTATGGCTTTCCGTCGTGACGGTTATTTTATTGAACTCGGCGGTTTTCGGGGTATATAGTTAGGGCTTGCTGAACGGGTCGCTTTTTAGGGCATCACGGGCAAG
>NZ_JAQZSJ010000027.1 GCF_029360585.1 Cohnella caldifontis
TGTCGAAATCAGCTGTCGTCGGGCTGATCGTGCTGTTCGGCGGCGCTTCATTCTCGTCCGTCACCGAGATCGTAAAGGATTTGGTAAATTCATTGTTGCTGGAATCTTTCACTTTCACCGTAATGGTATAGCTGTTTTTCGCCTCGTAATCGAACACGGCGCTGGACTGCAGCTTGTCTCCCAAAATGCTAAAGCTGTCGCTGTCCGCCCCCGGTTCAAGCGTATAGGTAAACGGCGGGCTCGAGTCTGCATCGGTTGCCGTAAACGTGCCAATCGTCGTGCCTGTGCTGCTGTTTTCCATGATCGTATCGCTGGACAGCGAGATGTCTGTTGGCGGCTGATTTGGCACGTTGTTATCCGCATCAATCTCCAGATACGGTGCTCCGCCACTTAAGGCAGTGTCACCTATCCCATATTGCACCTTTGTGCCAAAGGGACCCTCGTCAACTCCGTCCAGGACAAAGGTAGCGATGCCATCACCAGCAACTTGTGATTGAATAAAATCGGTAACATCATAGGAAATCCTTTGGTTTATGGTTGTAGCTGATGAGTCATTCGTAACGATCGTTACATCCTTGGAAGGAATGTCGGTTGGTGTTGCCGTATTACCTGCAGGTGCTGTCCATGAATCATCATAAGAACCATAAATATTGAGATAAGGAGTCCCGACAACCGCTTGCCTTTGTCGGACGTATAAAGATAATTTGGCAGAAATGACATTGGGCGGAACCTCACTTACATCAAATTTCGCGAGCATTGCAGATGCCCCGTAATTCCCACTGGAGTCATTCTGATATCCGACCAGGTTTACTTTTACCGCGTTTCCATTTGGAAATGTGCCCGTCTGGTCCGTATAAAGATCCGCCATTGCATATATGGTCGTAGTAGCCGCAAACGTTTTGTCTCCCCCGTATAACGGCTGGAATAACGAATATATCATGGCAAACAACATGATCCGCACAACCGTTGCTTTCATACGAAAACCTCCTCAGAAATAAAAATTACACCAGCTGTATTAAAAGAAAGTCCAACGGCTACATATTTGCCCATCCCATAAGCTACTGCTCTCAGAGTATATTTCTCTCCGGTGTCTGTCACTGTCCAATCCACGCCGTCGTCGGAATAAACAACCGCTCCAGACATACCAACCGCTACAAATTTGTCATTGCCATAGGTAACACCGTAAAGGTGATTAGTTATAGAGCTTGTCTGGGCGGTCCAATCTGCGCCATTGCTTGATGTGAGAATCGTGCCGCTGTTGCCAACAGCAACGAAAAATCCGTTTCCATATGCGATGCCGTTAAGTGTATTCTGCGTATTGCTTGTCTGTTTCTTCCATATAGCTCCATTAGCGGAGGAATAAATTCCGCCGCTTGTCCCTACCGCTACAAACATACCGTTACCATAAGCTATGCCATACAAATACGCAGGACTTGCGTACGTGGTCCAATTCGTCCCATTCGTGGATGTCACAATATCTAAGTATCCAACACTGACAAATAAAACGTTGCCATAAGCAATTCCAGTCCGATTATACGTTGACCCAGACGTTACCGACGACCACGAATCCCCATTTGACGAAGAAATGATTGTCCCGCTTACCCCGACCGACATAAACATGCCGTTTGCAAATATGACATCGTGCAGATTCTTGCTTGTTCCGCTCGTTTGGCTAATCCAAGTCGCATTGTCGTCTGATGTCAGCACCGCTCCCGATGCCCCGACGGCGACAAACTTGCCCTCTCCGCCTGTGATGCCGTACAAAAGTTTGGCGGTTCCACTCGTTTGTTTCGTCCATAGGGTCCCGTCGCCTGAAGAGACGATCACTCCGGAGTTTCCAACCGCGGAAAAGACGCCATTGCCGAAAGCAATATTGTTCAGTTCATTCGTAAGCGGGGACCGGAGTGACCAGGATGCTATCGGATTAATCCATTTGGCATACAAAATTACGTTGTCTGTACCCATTGGGAGCGTTGCGCCTGCGATATAATCTGTCCCGCTCCCATCCGCAGCGGTATTCCAACCGCCGAATATAAATCCGTTTTCGTCAAACCCTTGCTGTTGTCGTGTACGATGTCCGAGTCCCCTTGTTCGTAACTCATGATATCGACAGGGACGCTCCCACCGTCATTCCCGTTACCGTCATATGTCACTGTATAGACCTCGCCTGCCGGAGAGCCCCTTACCACGGTACTGCCAAGACCGGGCATAGTCCCGGCAACGATAACAACAACGAGTATTCGAAATAACAGTTGTTTCAATCGTGTTGCTCTCATCAATCCCACTCACTTCCTCCTGATTCGACAATTTCTACTACAATCATATAAAATCGCACCTTAAAAAAAACCTTAAAACGCATCTTGCTATGTAAATGAATCCAATCTTATACCAGCTACTTATAACTCATACGATAAGAACCCGGTCAATTGTTCCTGTTCATAAACGAAAAGGTTACCCCGGTCATGCCTCTTGCTGCATGAACAGGATAACCTTCGCATGGGGAACGCTTATTAAATCAGGCCGGACTTTTGAAGCAGCCGCTCGACCATTGCCGCAACCTCGGCTCTGGTGATGGAATCTTTCGGAGCAAGCGCAGTACCGCTTCTTCCCGATACAATGCCGGCTTGCAAACAGTCGGCAATGCTGCTTTGCGCCCAAGCAGATACGACTGCCGCATCCGTATACGGACGAAGGGCCGCGTCTACCGAGTGAACCGACAGTTTGGCTTTCAGTCCGGTGATCGCCATCGCTTTGGAGAGGATGACCATCGCCTGTTCGCGCGTAACCTTGTCATTCGGCCGGAAGGTGCCGTCTTCAAACCCGCCCGCCAAATGGTACGCATAAGCGGTGTTAATGGCACTGCCGTACCAATCCGATTCTTTCACGTCCGAAAAGACGCTCGTTCCGCTCTCCAGCTTGAGTCCCAATGCACGGACGATGATCGCCACAAACTCCGCGCGGGTAATGTCCCGGTCGGGATGGAACAAGCCGTTTCCGATCCCCTCGATGATCATGCGGGAGCCCATGTCGTTGACCGCCTCTTTCGCCCAATGGTTCGACACATCGCCGAATTCGAGCGGATGCCATACGACGGCATACGTGCTGTTCGTCAAGCTGTTGATTTTGGCGTAATATTTGCCGTCGATCAAGATGACCTTGGTCGGCACGTGCCGCACGGTTCCGTCCGGTTCGACGACGACGCCTGTCGTGATCTTGCTGGGGTCCGTGCCGTCCGGCAGCGGAATTTCCCGCTGCACGTAGGAACTGAACTTGTCGACCGTTACGGTGTTGCCGTTATAGCTGACGGTTATCGTGAATTCCACCGGAGGAGCGGCGATAGTAAATCGGCCGTTCTCCGAGGCAGCCTCAAGCCGTGCCGTCTGGGCTTCTCCGCTCCTGGCGATCTCCACATGCACTTCGATCAGGGAGAGGTCCTTCGAATTTCCAAGCTGGGAAGATACCCGATCAATAAACATTTCGACAGCCGGAAGCTTGTAGCTCCCGTTCGGCGTGCGGACTTCCAGCACCGCACGCTTGTTCTCCATCGCTTTCACCGCGTCTCCGGTCAATACCGCCGTAATTTTGTCCGAATCCTGAGCGACGGGAATCAAGACGTTCGGTTGGTCCCCTTCCCGTACCAACTGCGACGACAGCTTGGCCGCGTCCACCGTTACCGTAAACACGCTGCGTCCCTCTTTGTCTTTGGACGATTTGCCCGAGGCGATTTGTTCCTGCGGTTTGCCGTCCACGATCACCCGAATGTCCTCCGGCTGATCCGATGCAGGACCGGATGTTGGGCCCGGTTCAGGATCAGAAGGTTCGTTCGGTTCAGGATCGGTAGGTTCGTTCGGTTCAGGATCGGGAGATCCGCTCGGTTCGGAACGCGTAACGGTGATCGTGTAGGTCTTGGTTTGACCGTCCAGCGCCGTGACCACGATCGTAATCACATTCTCTCCGACAACCAGTGGAATGTCGATTGGAGTGCCGCCTGACACGGGGGTTCCATTCACCGCGACGGTGGAGTGGCTCTCCGCTGGCGTCGGAGTGACGGCAATGGCAGACACGCTATTCTCGACTTGCGCCGTATAGTCGACCACGCTGGGGCTGAATGCCGGCGTCAGATCGCCATGCGACAGCGCAAGCCCGTCCAGATCGGAGCTCGCCGGGAAAATATTCGTCACGTTCACGCTGTTCACGCTCTCGTTCCCGACCAGGTCGCTCACGTAAACCGTGTACCAGCCATTTTCGGACACCGTCAGTTGACCCTGATAGACAGCGCCCGTCACCGTGAGTCCGGACATCAGATCCGTGCCGGCCCCGCCGGCGAACGAATCGGCGTTCAACTGGCCGGGCTTCCACCGGGCTTCCTTCAATCCGTTGTCGAAACCATAGACGGACACCGTTACCGGAACGGACACTTCGCCCGCAGTCGGCTCATCCGGGACGGGGTCGCCAAACGAGATCGAAGGCGCATCCTTGACGATGTTCTCAATGCGAATCGTGCTTACCGACGGAGTGGAGAACGCGTCCCGAACGTACACGGTGTAAACGCCGTTCTCCTCGACTTCGAAATCCGCTTTGCTGACGTCATCCTCCGCGTTGATCTTACCGGTCAGATCGTGGCCGAACGACTCGTTGGAGAAATCCTCAATCGTTCGAATGCCCTGCGCCCAGCGGATCGCGTCCGCGCTGTTATCATCTCCGGATGCTTCGATGTTGACCGTCACTTTCTTCGTCGCGCCCGTCGTCGAAGGCGTCAGCGTGACGTTCAGCGGAGAGGCGGTGCGAAGTTCGAGCTTGTATTCCTGGCTCAACCCCCCGTTCGTCACCGCGATCGTATACCGTTGGGTGCCGTTGCCGGAGAGCGTGTCGGAGAATCCCGAACCGGCGTTTCCCGAAAGATCTTTCCCGTCTCCGTCCTTCATGACGATGGTCGCGGCGGAGTCCGCGGGGACCGGATAGAAACGGACGGAAGTCACGTTGCTGGATACGACGCCCGAGTAGGTGAAATTCGTACTGTCATAAGTAAGGGAAAGGTCCTTGTTGGGCGTTGAGCCGACGTCTTTCGCTGAGAGACTGTTTAACGCGGCCGACTTGACGGTGAATGATTTGACCGCATCGGCTCCGTTCCCGTTCTTCACATATACGGTATAGGCGCCGGGGGCCGAAATGTCGAACGCGTCTGTAAAGGACGTGCCGCCGCCCGTCCGAAAATCTTCGAGTCCCTTGACGCCGGACGCCCATTTGTACTCCGTGACGAAAGTTCCATCAAACGTATACCCGTTCACCGTCACCGTCCCGCTCCCGGCAGGCGAGAGGCCCGATGCGTCGATGACGATCTGGGGCAGCAGGATGAGTTGCGGATACTGTCCGTCGCTTATCTTCCATACGGTTGTAACCCAGGCGGAGTAAGTCGTGGCTTGCTTCATCTCAGTCGTGCTTTTACCCGTTCCGCCGCACGAAGTCGAAATGCCGGAAACCTCGGTATCCCAAAAGCTGTTGTCGACGGTAAAGCTGGAACCGCCGAATATTTGTTTGCATATCCCTCCGGCATAAGAAGGGAATCCGGACGCCGATACAAAGCTGTTGGTAATCACAAGCCCGGTATTCGCCCTGCCGATCATACCGCCAACGGCCCAGTTCGAGGCGCTGCCCGTGTTCCCCGAATAGCTGCCGGACGCGCTCACATTGGTAATTTTTCCGCCAGTGGACGTCTCCCCTGCGACCAAACCCACGTATGCATACGGGGCCGTCGAAGTGACCTCCAGCGATGCATGAACGACCGAGTTTGTGATATTCGGTTGGTCGCTTAATGCCCCCGCAACACCGCCCGTAAACATCCCGCTGGATTTAACCGTCCCGTTCAGGTAAACATTAGAGACAGTCGTGGTGTTCGCCAGGTATCCGCCTAACAAACCCGCGTATGAGGAATTGTTTCCGATCACCTGGCCAGTTACGGAAACATTTTCTATCCTCGTACTGCCTCTGGCATAGCCGACTAGAGCTCCTACGAAATTACTAGAAGGGGATGGATTCGTAACCTTTACGTTGACATTTTCCAGTTTCAGATTTTTAACGGTACCGTTAAACAGTATTCCGAACAAGCCGATATTCGCATCGGTACTGTTATCGATGGTCAGATTGCGGATCGTATGCCCGTCGCCGTCCAGCGTACCTTGAAAATAGCTGCTCAAATCCTTGCCTACCGGCTGCCAGACCTGATCGTCCTCGAACGTGATATCGTTCCCCAGCTTATAAAACGTATTGGTTTTCACGGTATTGCGCATCCAGTCCAGGCCTTCGTACGACGTGATGATGTACGGATCCGACGCCGTACCCGAACCGGATCCCGGAAACGGCGGCGTATCCGCAGCCGCAGGACTTCCCAGCGGACCGGTTACCATCGCGAAGACCAGGGCAAGAATCAACAGCCCTTTCGCACACCATGCGTTCACGCTTCTTCTCCTCAATGCTTCTCTCTCCCTATTGTCAAGTTAAGGATCATGATCATCCATTCTAGCAGTAGACACCTTAAAAAAATCTTAAAAAAGATTCGACATAAAGAAAGAACCATCCGGGAGAGAATCGTCCCGGACGGTTCTTTCGTTCCGCGCCGCTGTCCGAATATCCTCGATCCAATCGCGACGCTTACTCTTTTATCCCCGTAAAAGACAGATGCTCTGATCCAGCAGGATCATCCGCAACCATCAAGAGGGGCGGCGAGCCCCTCCGTTCACGCCGCTCCGTCGGAAACCGCCGGAATCCGCACCGTTACTTTCGTTCCCCGGCCCGGCTCGCTTTCCATTTGCAGCCCCGTGCCGTATTCGTATTTCAACCGTTTGTTGATGTTCAGCAGACCGACGCCCTGACGCCTGTCCGATCCGGAAGCCGACAACTCACCCATTACCGTGCTCTCGATGCCGACACCGTTATCTTCAATGACAAACCGGTATTCGCCCTCCGCTTCATAAGCCGTCAATTTGACCGTTCCGCCTTCGATCCGATTGCCGATCCCGTGCCGAATCGCGTTTTCGACGAGCGGTTGCAGCAGCAGGGGAGGGAGGCTCACCCGGAACATCCCTTCCGCAATGTCATATTCGAATTGCAAGCGATCCTTGAAGCGCGCTTTTTCAATTTCGACGTAAGTCCGGATCAGGCTGAACTCTTCTTCAAAGGTGATCCGATGCTCCGCATTGCTGAACCGGAAGCTGCCGCGCAAATAATCGGCCAGATCCGCAGTCAATTTTCGCGAACGTTCCGCATCCGTATAACTGGAAGCGACAATACTGTTCAAGACGTTGTACAAAAAATGCGGCTTGATCTGCGATTGCAAAAACGCCACTTCCAGATCGACCGCCTTGGCGAGCGATTCCTTCATCGCCAGCAAGCTGCCGATTCTCGCCTTCAGTTCCGCCAGGTCGAACGGCTTTGGCAAGAAGTCGTTCGCTCCCGCCTCGAATGCCGCCACCTTGTCCTGCGCCCCGATCGCCGCCGTCACCATCAACACGGGTAGCTCCGGCAGTGTATAGGTTTTGCGGATCTCCTGGCACACTTCGTACCCCGACAGGCCCGGCATCATCAGGTCGAGAACGACAAGATCGATCCGATTCGGTTTGCCGATTTGTTCGAGCGCTTCATAACCGTTTTTGACGGCGATGACGTTATAGCCAAGGGGCTCCAGCGCGTCCATCAATACTTTCAAATTCAAAAATTGGTCATCCACGATCAAAACCGTGTGCTTCCCTTTTTGATTCAGATAATAAGGCGTCGCGAGCGCGTACTCCGGCGCTTTGACCGGATGTCCGCTTGCCCGGGAAGCCGTTTTCGGTTTCCCGCCGCTGCCTGCGATCGGCAGGGTGAACGTGAACGTCGTGCCGACGCCTTTCGTCGAAGATACCGATATTTTTCCGTTCTGCAGTTCGACCAGCTGTTTGACAATGGACAGCCCGAGCCCGAAGACCCGGCGTTCCATTGTCTCGTCAAATGATTGGAACGCTTCGAACAGGTGCGGGATATTCTGCTCTTCGATGCCTTCGCCCGTGTCCTGAACCGAGATTTCAATCACGCCGCGATTCTCCGCCGCTGTGACGACAATGCTCCCGTTCTCCGTATGCTTGACCGCGTTGTCGAGCAGATTGCCGACGATCTGACCGAACCGGCTTTCATCGGCAAGCGCATAGGGCAAATGTTCGGGAACGCGGTTCTCGAGCCGGATGTTGCGGTCCTTGCACAGAAACGAATAGATGCGCACCTGCATCTCGACAGCCGGGCGGACATCGACCGGCGTCGGGTCAACGGCCAATTCGCCTTGCTTCAATTTGGAAAAATCCAATATATCGTAAACCAGCTGCGAAAGCCTGCCGGTGATGCTCGTGATTAATTGAAGTTTTTCCCGCTGCTCCGCCGAGGGCGGATGATTGGCGTTGTCAAGCATCGACCTGGAGATATGCATGACGCCATGCAGCGGCGACTTGAACTCGTGCGACGTTCTTGCCAGAAAGTCGTCTTTCAGCTTGTCCGCTTTCAGCAATTGAACGGTGAGCTCTTCAATTTTCCGGAACGCGTTGGAGAACCGGAGTGACATGAGCAAAGCCAGCATCAGAAGGAACACGAACGGTTCGAACGGCGGCACCGAATCAACCGGTACGGCGAAATAAACGTTCAGATTTTGCACCAGCGCATAGACGTTCAGGGCGATCGCGGCGACAGCCAGGTACAGGCTTCCCTCCACTTTTAGAAATGCCGCCAGGACGAAGACATAAATCGCATACAGCAGCGGGAAGGTGGCGTAGATCGTGACCAGTTGCCGAAACAGATCCGTCGCGAACCGGGGGATGAAGCCGATTGCCCAGACCGCCAGAACCGTCCCGACGGCCACCCCGATCCGGATCAACCATCGGGAGCAAAACGGACGGAACGCCGTATACACGTACAGGAGAAATCCCATGCCTGCGCCAAGCGCCGAAACCATCTGAATGCGCAGATAAAGCCAGAACGGAACGGAGCCGAACAGGCTGAACAACACTCTTTCGCCGCGCGTGCTGGTGAACAGGGCGAAAAACACGCACACCAGCCCGAATACGATCAGGGAATAATCGTTTTTCCGTTGGGAATACAAGCCGACGAAATACAATCCCATCATTAGAAAGACTGTAAACGTAATCCAGTCGTGCGTGAGCGCCTTGTCGCGCAGCCCGGAAATTTGCGCGGCATATCCCAAATAGATCGATTCGTTGATGCCGCTGCTGGCGGGAAATTCGTAGTTGGCCGCCTGCACGATGATTTCGTTCCATCCGGGCTTTAACGTAAAATAGCCGGCATAAGGCCGGTTCACCGCTTCATAGTTCCGCCTTTCCGCCGGATTCCCGCTTTGGCCCGCGACCTGGCCATTGACGATGATGCGGTTGGACATTTGGATCGACGATGTTTTCAGTCCGTAAACGGACGCAGAATCGCCGACTTTGATCCGCAGACGGTACGTCGCCATGCCGAGCGTCTTCATTCGATTCGACCACGATCCCGGCACTTCGATTCGCTCCGGTGAAAGGCCGCTTGCATGCGCGAAGGAGGATGCGAAATCTTCATGAGAGAGGAGCTTGTCCGGGTAAAACTCCCATTCGCCGTCCAATGGAACGACGCCATCGTCCGCGAACCGCCACGCGGTCAAATCGAGAAATCCGTTTTCCGCTCTTGGCGTCTGCTTCCCGCCCAGCGAGAAATAAACGAGAAACAGGCCGTATGTTGCGGCCAATATGGCCAGCGTGACCATCGCCGCTGCAATTTTTTTTCTCATCGTCCGCTCATCCAGACCATCCCATTTGCCCATGCAACCTTACCGTCTCCTCTTCCAGCGCGACACCGAGCTGATCGCGAACGACCTGCTCCAGCTGCCGATAGACGCGCAGCGCCTCATTCCGGTTTCCCGCTTCCAGATGCAGCCGGATGAGCTCACGTCCGTCCGCCTCGGAATCCGGCGCAATCGCGAGCACGCGCTGCAAACTGTCCGAAGCGAGCGCCGCGCGGCCCCGCTTGCGAAAAAGCCGGTGCATGCAGCGCAGCGAACGGATATACTTCGCTTTGATTGCCTCCTGCCTTGCTGCAGCCCAGCTATAATCGCAGCCCTCCATATATTCGCCTTTGTACAAACCGTTGATCTTGTCGTACAACTGCTCATCCGGTTCCTCCGCCGACAAAATGTCGTCCAGCATCCCCTCGAATGTCGCCACATCGGCAGCCGCCCCGTCCAGCCGGATCGCGAACCCGTTTCCGGATTTGTCTACGCTTATGGGCACGTCATGCTCCTGCAAGCTTCTCCGCAAGTAGGACAGGCAGGTATACAAATACGTTTTCGCCTTTTTCACATCGTACCCCGGCCAAATCGACTCAATGATGAGCGCGGTATCCGCGGGCGTCCCTTCGTGATGGATCAAAAAAGCGCAGACCTCTTTTTCCTTGTTCGTTTTCCAGGGGAGCAGCCGATTATCGGCATGAGGAAGCCCAATGGAAAAGCCCCCCATGCATCGGATCAAAGGACGGACGCTGGCGTCCGGGCGGGCCCGAATCGCGGATACGGTTTGCTTGATGCGCGATACCGCATGTTGCAGCCTGCTCATCGTAATCGGCTTCAGCAGATAGTCGGTCGATTGAATTTCAAACGCTTCCACCGCATACTCCGCGTACGCCGTTGTGAACACAATCGGCATTTGGGGCTGGATTGCCCTCATTTTCCTCGCCGCCTCCATGCCCGTCATGCCCGGCATCTGGTTATCCAGGAAAACGGCGTCCACAGGCGTCGTGTTCAAAGCTTCGATCGCCCGAATCGGATTCACAAACCTTCCGACGACCTTGACATCCCCGATTTGCCCAAGCAAAATCTCTAACAGATTGAGCGCATCTTCTTCATCATCCACGAGCAACACACGAATCATTGGGCTTGCCTCCTTTGCACGCCTATGGAAAGACACCTGTTACATACAGAAAAAAATCGTCCATTCATTTGCAATCTTCGCCATTCATGGCCACATTACGGACATATTCGACAAAAATGGTCCAATTCCTTGCCTTTCGTCGGATGCGACTTCGTTCATTACTCCCCGGGCTTCGTCGTCATCAGGCTGTACAGCTTCGTATGCCGCGGGAACTTGTCGGTAAACGGCACAAGGGAGCTGCCTACCTTAATCAATCCATTCCCGGCGTCAACATTGGTGATATAGGAGAGTTGCAGGTCCGAAATATTGAGAAGCCCGGCAAGCTCCATCCGGTCGGTGCTGGCCTGATTCAGCATGACGATAAATTCGCTGTTCGCCAGCATGGTGCGGGCCGTATGGCTTTGCAGCAAATCATCCACGTTTTGCGTAATTCCCGTACAAAAAGCGCCATATTTTCGGACGCGCTTCCAAAGCGTGAACAGAAAGTTGGCGCTGTATTCATGCTGAAACAGAAGATAAATTTCGTCGATAACGATAAATGTATTTTTGCCTTTAGCCCGATTTTGCGTAATTCGGTTCAGGATGCTGTCCAAGACGACCAGCATGCCGATCGGGAGGAGTTGTTTGCCCAAATCGAGAATGTCGTAGCAGATGAGCCGGTTATGGACATTGACATTGGTCGGTTTGGCGAACGTGTTCAGACTGCCGGAAGTAAACAGCTCGATCGCCAGCGCAATGTCCTGCGCCTCCGGCTCCGCTTGCTTGAGCAGTTCCGCGCGGAAATCCTGCAACGTCGGCGGCTGCCCCTTATAGTTGCTCTGCAAATACTTCCTGTACACGCTGGCGGTGCAGCGGTCAATGAGCGACTTTTCCTTGGCTCCCAGTTGGTATCCGCCAATCAACTGCTCGCACAACGAGAGGACGAATTCCGATTTGAGAATGATTGGATTAGCTCCGTCGCCATATTGACGATTCATATCCATCGCATTAATATGGTTCGGCGAAGTGGCGGATATATGAATCGTCTCGCCGCCCAATGCGTTCACCAGTGCGGAGTATTCCCGTTCCGGGTCGATCAGGATCATATCGTCGTCGCTGGCCAGCATCTGGTTGACGATTTCCCGTTTCGCGGTAAAGCTTTTGCCGGAACCGGATACGCCGAGGATAAAGCTGTTTCCGTTCAGCAATTGCTTGCGGTTGGCAATAATCATGTTTTTGCTGATCACATTTTGTCCGTAGTAAATGCCGCCCGGATGCATGATTTCCTGCGCCCGAAACGGAATAAAGACAGCCGTGCTTTCCGTCGTTAACGTCCGCAAAGCGTGAACCTTCCGCAAGCCGTAAGGCAGCACCGTATTCAGACCGTCCATTTGCTGATAGGTAAGCGTGGCAAACTGGCACAAATGCTTGCGGGCGGTTGTGAGCAGCGCCTCCGTATCGCTGTCGAGCTGCTCCTTGCTGTCCGCGATATGGACCATCGTCAGAAGACCGAACATCATCCGCTGGTCGCGGGTGGTCAAGTCGTTCAGAAATTCTTTGCTCTCTTTGCGTTGCTGCTCCATATCGTAAGGGACCACGGCGGAAAAATTGTTGTTCCGGTTTTGTCGCCGCTGCCAGTTGGTGATGTTCGTCTCCACGCCGAGCAAACGGCTCTCCACCTCACGAACGGCCTCGTCGGTCGGAATCGGGATGATATCCAGCGACAGCAGCAAATTCCGGTTCAGGTCGCAAAGCTCGGACACCATGCTGTCCTTAATATAGCTGGCGTATTCCCGCAGAAAGATGACGCGGCCAAAAAAGTTGCCCATCCGAAAATGATCTTTTTCAAACTCGAACGTATCCGGGCAAATGTAGTCCTTGAAATCATGGCCCTTGCGCATCGTTTCGGACAGATGGAAACGAAAATCCGCTTCCTCGCCAATCCGAAAGAAATCATGGAAAATGCGCATACGGTCAGTTGCATCCAGTTCGATACATTTGGAACCGAGACGGGAAAAATGCGACATCAATTCGGTCCCGACCCGCGCAAAGTATTGACGGGCTTCCTCCACATTTTTCTTGACGACAGAAATGGTAACGTACTTTTCCTGAATCGTGCCGTTTGCGCCAATGGCCTTTGCGAGCAACATCTCGTTATACTCTTGCCGGTACACATCAAGATGGTCTTGCCGAAGCGGAATCAGAATCGAGCTTTCAAAATCGGCCCGATTCAAACGCCGGTTATGGATTGTAATTTTCGTGGTCGCTCCGTTGTCAAAGGAATTGAGCAGCTCGGAATAAGACAAAAACATCGCTTCCTTGTCTTCCCTGGACGCGACGGCGTAGTTGATATCCTCGAATCGATACGATTTGGAAAATTTGTTGCCGACAAAAAAAATCCCGTCCGGCCAGAGGGCGCGAATCGGGATAACTTGCTGAACGCCTTTCGGGATGACAAATCGTTCCTTGTCCTGCTTGATGATGCGTCTGAGCGTTTTAATCACGGCGCATCATCCTTTCCTGCTCATGATGCTGCATGCTCTTTTTCATCGCTTCAACGTAGATGTTGGTCGAATAGAAGACGAAGCGCCTTGGCAGCAGAAATTCCGATTTCACATACGCCCAAAGCAACTGCTCGGCCGTCATACCGTGATAGTTGATGAAACCCAAGGCTGCGCAGGGCGCGGCCCCCAAAATGCACATCCAACTGAGCGTTTCCAAGCCAAAGCGGCCGCGCAGTCCAAAATAAAGGCCGATCGCCACGCCGACAGCCAGCACAGAAAAAAAGAACTGCCGCAAGGACAGTCCAAAGTATAAGCTTTCCGTATAATCCCGGATTTCCCGGTTGATTTTCACTTCCATTTAAAGTCCTCCCATTAACAATGCTCGTTATGGTCTACAACTCGGCCCCATCCTCCGGTTGAACCGTTGTTGGCTCTGTCTTTTTCGATCTTGCCAACACCTCATCGCCGGATGGAAAGGGAGCGGCCAAAAGCGCAAATACAAGCTGAGCGCCGTCCCGCATGCCTTGCAAATATATCCATTCATTCATGATCGCCTGCCTAAAATGGTGCTTGTCCTCCCATTCCGCATACTCCGGCATGCGCCCAATGTCCATACCAGCGAACAAAACTTGAAATGCCTTGCTTTCTTCAGCACGAGGACGACTCAGATCAGGATGATATTCAATTCGAGCAGAAATATCATCCAATCGGCTTTGAATAGCTTGCCGAAACCACGCTGGAAATTCCATCGCCTTCTTCCTCCCAGGTGCCCCTTTTACCGTACCCGCTGCTTTCGCTGGACCTTCAGGTCATAATAACGGGCTACTAACTCATCTACCTTTCGACTCTGTTCCTGAAGCGCTTGGCTGCAGGATAAAGAAATCGATTGTTCCATTAACTTATCCCCAAGCGTATTCAGCTTTCGTCGCTCCTCCTCCAGTTTTCTTAACAAATCATCCATCCTTCATCCTCCCGTTCTTCCGTGTGAGGGCAGCTATTTATGAAAAATCTATGGTGTATGTTAAAAAACTACTTTGATCGTAATTTCAAACCTCATTTATGTCAATTGTATACTCCTCCATAATGGAAGTTATAAATTCCTAACCCAATGGATATAGGTGATAAAATGATAGGTGTTTACGATAAAAAGAAGGTGGGGCAACGCATTCGGAAGCAACGAGAGGCTTTGGAAATTTCTCGTGAGCAATTGGCTGAACGGATTGGACGAGTCCCGAGATTCTGTGCCGACATTGAACGAGGTAAAGCCGGTATGTCCATTGAAACCATGCTCAACATCTGCAATTTGCTCAAACTTTCTCCTAACGAACTGCTCTTAGAGCATGAAGCAAAGGTTACGCCGAGCGATGAAACGGAATTGATTGTAGCCGCCCTTCGTCATTGTACGGAGAAACAACGCAAGGACGCATTGGCTCTTTTAAAGCTGTTTCTTACCGCAATTCGTTAATGCAAGACTCAATCTCAGCAACGGAAGCGCGTTTCACAGCCCCATCATCTCCCTCACCACCCGGTCCGCCATTTTGACCGTCCCCACAAGCACCAGCATGTTGAAAATCAACTCGCCAATGTACGTCCACACCATCGTAACCGCGCCAGCGCCTTCATCAACCGCCGGGGGAGCGGAGGCAAAGGCGGAGTAGATAATGCAGGCGAGTACGATTATCGCGCCCTCCAGACAAGCGGCCGCATACCCTTTGAGAAACGATTTGCCGATATTTTGGCTCGGTTCCCCGGCAAAGGCGGACAACGGAACGGGAGCGATGGCCGTATATAAGTAGATACGAAAAAAACGTCCGTACACCGAGAGGATCATCACAAAAGACAGCACCGTGATGAACAGACTGCCCAGAAGGGTGACGACCCACAGCGGAATGCTTTGCCAAAAACCGACGTCTTCAATCGCGTTTGCAATGGTGTTCGGCAAAGTCATAGCCTCCGTCCTTCCGAACCCGGAACGTCCCATCATCGTGGAAATGATTCCCTGAACAATGGTAAACAGCGCCATCATGAGCTCCAGTCCGTAGGTAACGACTGCTTTGGCCAGGACAAAGCGGATAAACAGCTTGACGGCCATCTCCGGCTTTTTCACTTCGGCAAAACTGCCGGTCGTCTTCACCACGCCGATCATAAAAAACAAGACTAGAAGCGCCAGTCCCGTCGCCTGCAACGCGCCGTGAATGTCGGTAATGACGCGCCACACGCCGCCACCCTTGAAGTCGGCCGGCGACTCGGTAACAAGCTGTCAGATTTCATTCATTTTCTCGTTCCATGTATCGAGCGCATGTTCGAGGTAGTCAATAATCCAACTGTTTTTGGCCATATTCTCACCCCTTTTCTGTAGACGGGGAACGGACAAATCGCCCGTTCCCCTCATTTGCGACTCCCGTTTAACCGGCAATCAGGGTAAGAATTTCCTTCGTAAAGGTAATGATAATCCCGCCGGCAAGCGTCAGGAACCCGTTCGCTCGCTGGGAAGGGTCGTGAGACTTGAGCGACAATCCGATCTGCACAATGCCGAAGCCGAGTATGATCATACCGATGGCCCGTATTAATCCGAATATGAAGGTGGACAAGTTATTGACGGTCGTCATCGGATCGCCCTCGGCATAAGCGGTAGAGACGAATACGGTTCCCGTTAAGACAAGCATGATGTAAAGCGCCAGCAGCCGTTTCCCTTTGATTTTCAACTTCATCATTCCCTTCGTAAAAATAGCGACTCCATGTCTTCTTCTGACAGAAGCTCGTACTCTCCGTTTTCATGAAGCAACACCTTTCGCCAATCCAAAGCGTGTTCCGTGCCGCCATGCTGGTAGGGGAGACCGCTGCCATCCGTCGTGAGCTCGACATGGGGATGCCTGAGCAAATCGTACTTGTCGTCCTGAACAGGACGCTCGCCGCGAATAAAGAGCAAGGCATGACGGTTATCGAGAAGCCGCACCTCATCGGGCGTCAGCAAGTCGCGGCCGGACAACTGATAGTTGATCGAATAACTGCCGCTGCGGCCCTTGCTTTGACCGTATGTGTTCGTGTCGATCGTTTCCTTGCCCAGCAGTTCCGAGACGTATTTGTGAGTGGATTGTTCATTGCCGCCCAGGTACAAAAACACGTCGCAGTTCCCCACGATTGATTCCCACGTCTCCTTATACAGCGCTTTGAGCTGCGCCAAATTTTGCAGGATGATGGAAACCGAAATCTCGCGGCTGCGTATGGTGGAGAGCAGCTTGTCGAATTCATCGGGCAAGGCGACGTTGGCAAATTCGTCCATCACGAAATGCACGTGCACCGGCAAGCGTCCGCCGTGCCGATAGTCGGCCTCGTACATCAGGCATTGGAAAAGCTGGGTGTAAAGCATCCCGACGATGAAGTTGAAACTGCTGTCGTTGTCGGGAATGACGGCAAACAGGGCCGCTTTCTTTTCTCCCATGACAGCCAATTCCATTTCATCGACCAAGCTCATTCCGGCGATTGAATGCAAGTTGAACTTCTCCAGCCGAACGCCTAGGCCGATCAATATCGATTTGGCTGTTTTCCCCGCCGCCAGTTTGAAGATGTTGTACTGTTTGACCGCCAAATGCTCCGGGTCGCGCATCGCCAGCCGTTCAAACAACTCGTCCAGCGGACTCTGGTAGGTTTCGTCTTCTTCCCGCACTTCGGCGGCGGCGATCATTTCCATCACCATCGGGAAATTCTGTTCCTCCGGCGGCGCTTCATAGAGCAAATACAAAACGAGCGCCTCCAATAGCGCCGTTTCGGATCGTTCCCAGAACGGGTCGTTCGTGTTGCTGCCCTTCGGCGTCGTATTGCGAATCAGGTTGGTGACCAGTTTCAGCACGTCCTTGTCGTCGTGCAAATAGGCGAAAGGGTTGTAGCCATGGGAACGATGCGGATTGATCAGGTCGAGCACCTTGATGTCATACCCTTTGGCTTTGAGCAGATGGCCGGTATCGCGCAAGATTTCGCCTTTCGGGTCGAGAACGACGAACGACGTGTTCGCTTGCATGACGTTCGGTTTGGCGTAAAACCGCGTTTTCCCGGAGCCGGAACCGCCTACGACAAGCACATTCACATTCCGGCGATGCTTGCGGCCGTCGAGTCCGATGCAAACCTGCTTGGTTAAAATTTTGTTTTGCTCCAGCTGCTTGCTTCGATATTTGGCGCATATGCTTTTCGCCCGGCCCCAACGGGCGCTGCCGTGTTCCTCCCTGCGCCGGTAGTTTCGCGGGGAGGCCAGATAAACGCCGACACCGAGTCCATAGGCCAGCGTAAAAGAGAGCAGACAGCGGGGCGTATCTTCCACCCACTGAATGTCGAACGGGTGGTTGATCGCCGCGCTGAGATGCTCCACCATCGCTGGCAGCCCCCCGGAAAGTGCAGGGGCGGTGAGCAATGCCGCCCAAACGACGGGAATCAAAAAAACCGCAAAGAGTATCAAATGACTCCTTGCGGTTTCAACGCGCCTCATGATGGCTCCGTCGCTTATGTTTTTGATAAGGGGCATCAATCGTTTTGAGCAACAGTTCATCGACGGCGTCGGTGGGGCGCTTCTCGCCGATCAAATCGTTTCGCAGCGCATTCAGTGCATGCACCACGATGCCATGCTCGTAATGATCCAAACAGAGAATCCGTTCTTCTTCCTTCACAGGCGCTCCCTCCTGAACAAAAATTGAGCATGTCCCGCGCAGCGCTCCTATCTTGCTGGTTCTGTCCGATGATGCTGCCGCTGCTGCGCCAGCATCCGGTTCATCCTGCGGGCCATGTCATGTGCGGTATCCTTCATCACCGCCAGTTCGGCGCGAATTTGCTGCGGCTCGATGTCCTTCAGCTTCTCCTGCACACGATGGAAACGAAAGGAAGACGTGTCCACGCCGAACTGTTTGCACAGCATGTAAGAGGCGCAATATGCATGGAACGTAAAATAGGAACGGCTGTAACGGCCATCGCCGCGATCCAGATCCGCATGCGCCAGCTCCTGCGCGAGCGACCGGAAAATGTCCCCGGCATCCAAGCCGCGGCGGATGACAATATTGCGCATGTCCGGCTGATAGAACGCATGCGTTTCCGGCGGCATCGCATCGCCAATAACGATCGGAACAGGAGCGCGATCCATCAGCGCTTTGATGCGCACTCGGTCGTCCGGATAGGTCGGTTGCTCCCGTTTTGGATTGGCCGTCGTTTGTGCGATGTCGAACATCTTTTTGAGGTTATAGCTGATGCCGGTGCTGCCGTCTTCCCTCCGGTACTCCTCGCCCGGCTCCAAAATATAAAAGCCGGTTTCCTTGCGGCGAATAAAGACGCCTTGTTCCTTCCACGAATCGAAATCGGCGATGCGGGTCGCCTCCGGCCGCTGCGTGAGAATCAGAAGCGCATTGGATACGCTGTAGCGGTCGAAACGGCTTTGCACATCCAGATACCGCTGAAATTCATCGCCGCTGCGCGAGATGGAAATCGTGGCTGCATCAATCGTCTCATAGGCCCATTGCCTGAGTTCCTGCTTTTTCTGTACCCACGCTTCCTTGTCAAAAGGTTGCTCGGACGAATTCGTGGAAGAATGGCCCGTTGCTTCCTGCCGGAATAAATCGTCCAGATTGTTCATTTGGCTTTCCCTCGCTTTCGGGTTCCGTTGGATTTGGTTTTGCCCGTCTTCGCTTTTCCATTATGTGGCTCGCTTCGCTTGGGCAGCGACGATTCCTTGACCATCTGACGCCGTTCTTTCTCCGCCTTCCGATTTTCTTCCCGGATCTCGCGCAACAGTTCGCGGATCGATGGCCGCCGCTGCACTTTATCGGCTTTCAGTTCAATCATACCCCTTGCGGATGCTTCGCTGCGCCCGAAGGTAG
Source organism: Cohnella caldifontis (assembly GCF_029360585.1). Taxonomy (GTDB): domain Bacteria; phylum Bacillota; class Bacilli; order Paenibacillales; family Paenibacillaceae; genus Cohnella; species Cohnella caldifontis. The sequence goes on from NZ_JAQZSJ010000027.1 coordinate 19,267, forward strand.
GCTCGGACGGATGGGGCGGCTCCGTCGTCGCCATCGTGGGGTTTGGGTTGCCGTTCGCCGGGGAAGTTGGCTGCGTCGATTCGGGCCTCTGCATCAGTTCGGCCAAAAAATCGTCGGTGCTCTTCGCTCCTGGCGTTCCCTTGACTTCCGCTCCTTGTACCTCCTTCCTCTGCCGGGTTTGGTTCGATGCTTGTTGTTGACGCTCCCCGGACGCTGGATGGTCCTGCTGTTTCCCGGCGCGGGATTTCTCAATTTCACTCTTGATGCTGGCCGTATCCACGGTCGCCAGCTTGAACCGCTCGACGATGCGGTTGATTTTGGAAGCGTCCTCGGCACGCACCATCACATCGCACAAGCCATCGACATTCTTTTTGTCCCGCAGGGCACAGTACAAAACGCCGTATCGTTTGGCCTCCTTGCAGAAGGTAGGCAAGTCTTCGTTTTTGACGGCAAATACTTTCAATTCCTTGCCGCTGCGGAGCAAGCTTTCCAGACGAATGCTGCCCTTTGTCCGTTTCTGCCCCTGCAGGGCGGCAAACAAATAGACGGCCAGATGCTTAGCGCCTTCGCCGGAAATCTTGGCCATAACCTCGATGCCCCTCAGACTCATGTTGACGACCTGATCGGCCGCCTCGGCTCCACTGCTCATGGATGGAATCCTCCCTTCGTAATGGTTGATTTTTCCTGTCACCATGTAGTTTAGTCATCATTTCCCCGGATCGGGCCAGGATGCCCGCACACAGCTTCACCTCCTTTCGAAGCGCGGCAAGCCGCTTGGATAATACGGCTATCTGCTCTTTGCAAGCGTCGATCCGGCCTTCCTCCTTGCAGCGGCGAAGACGGTTGTACAGCGCTTTGCGCTCGCTGGAAAGCAGGCGCATCTCCTGTTGGGCAATGGATACATAGTCCAAAAGCTGCTCTTTGCTGGAGATACGGCGCTGGCAGAGTAGTTTGGTCTGAGCGGTAATAACCGCCAAGTGTCGCAAGTCTTCCCGTAATAAAAAAGGCGTCCTTCTCACGGACGCGCGAAAACGGGGCCATATGCCCATCTCATATAAATAGCGCAGGTACAATGCTTGTAAGCCGCTGAACTTCCTGCCGGATCGAAGCGTTCCTTTGCAAACGGCGCGCCTGCGTTGCGGCATTGGCAGAGGCTGTGTTTTACGGGGAATGCGATTTCGTAAAATCCGCTGTTTCAGAGCCTCTTCCGTATAGTCGTCTCCCAAGCTGCGCAAACGAACGAAACGTTCCTTACCCGGTGGACGAACCGCCATATGCTTCACGGTCGTTTTCACGTCATAGCCCTGCTTTTGCAAAGAGGCGATAAACTGGGTCCACGTCATGGATGCCGCAATCGCCTGATCCACATCGCTCCGAATCGTCCCCCTCCAAGTCGGCTTGCCTTCCCGATCTGCTTTCCATTCTCCGTAGTGCTTGGCCTTGCCCGGCTCGGGTTGCTCGATCACTGACAATGCATGTTCACGGCATAACCGGTCGGATGTTCTCCTTAGGAGGGCGTAGGAGGCTTTGTTGTCGTAATACCGTTTGCCGTCCATAAAGGAGACGGAGTTTAGCACAAAGTGATTGTGCAAATGTTCCTTGTCCAGATGGGTCGATACGACGACTTCAAATCGATCGCCCCATAGCTCCTGCGCCAACTTGACGCCAATGGCGTGCGCCGTTTCCGGCGTCGTTTCACCTGGTGCAAACGCTTGGTAGCCATGAAACGCGACGATGCCATCCATCTTTTGAAATTGACGCTTGGTGCGCTGCATTTGCTCGTAAGCGGTGAGCGGATCGCAATTGATTCCGCTCACATAAAGCTGCCTCTCCGTCTTGAGATCCGATACTGCATAATCCATCGCCTGTTGCAAACCTTCATTTTTCTCGTCGCGATCTTGCGCTGTTTTGTCAGGATTGGCGGCGTAATCAATCACGCGCTTCAAGCGGTCGGTGACATCCCATATCGCCGTCGTCGCCATATGTGACGCCCCCTTTACATCGGATGCGCACGTGGAATCGCTTGCTCTGTTCTTCTTTCCGGGGCAGTCACGGCCTGTTGAATCTGTTGGACGGCGCGGCGCAACTGATCTGCCTCCTGCTGAAAAGAAGCCCGATCCAGATAACCTGTCGCATGCGCCTTCGCCGCCAGTTGGTTGAGATTGTTGCCAATGGCGTGAAGCTCGCGCATCATCGCGTAATAATCAGGCGGCGGCAGCGGCTTCGGTATATACCCATTGATGAGCGCCCGGATGTACGCTTCCCGAGAAAGACCTGTTTGTTTCACTTCATTCATTAGACGAACATGTTCGCTTTCACTTAAACGAAGCAGAAATGAGATCGAACGTTTTCTCAACGAACAACCCCCTTTCAAAATCAACTATTCTAAGAAGTTTACGCCGCAATAAACATGCGATCTGAAAACCATCCGCTTATCGAATCGTTAACATCGCGATGAGGGGTCTTAGGGGCGCAGGCCCCTAACAAGCGAATTTGGATATCCAAATTCAGTGCTTGCTGCAACACGAGACAGTCGTCTCGTGTTGCCTTCAAAAGCACCTGCCGGGAAAAAGGGAGGACCCCAAAAACACAAAAAAGACGCCGATCCGCTCGGGCGTCTTCCGCAATACTTTTTTGTTATCGCACCAACCAGCGGTAATCCTGGCGGCAGTCTACTATGAAATCGACATACACAACTTCATCCTGAATCTGATACAACACCAGATACCATTTATCTACGAACATCTTGTGATACTTGTTTGACGGGATAAATTCCGCTTCGAGAAAAGGATAACGTTCCGGCATTTGCGCCAAGGAACGTATCGCATGCAGCAATTCGTTTTTCGTTTTCCGCGCCGCATCCGGACTTTTCTCCGCAAGAAATCGCACATGAACCGCCAGCATTTGGCGGGCGCGATCGGAAACGACGATCTTATAACGGGGCATCTTTTCCATGCTGAACCTCGTCGATAATGCCCTCCAAGTAATCGTCCAGTTCATCTGGCGTCACACCAACACGGCCCGCCAAACGATCCTCTTGCACAGCGAGCAGTTCTTCGCGCAGCTTTAACATCTTCTCGCGACGCGAGTACGTCTCAATGTCCATCACGACGAGATCGCCTTCACCGTTCTTGGTCAGATACACCGGTTCCCCGGAAGATTTGCATAGATCGGCGATTTCATTATAGTTTTGACGGATACTGGCGGAAGGCTTGATAATCATCTTGGTCACTCCTTGCATAGCTGTATATTAATTTTATTATACCTATTACATGCTATACAATCAATGCGGTTGCGCTTATCCCCAATCTATTCACATCTTATCCACATGCTGTGAAAATTTTCCGTAGCCCAGAAAGAAAAGACGTCGACCGTTCAGCGTCTACCGCTATCGGGATGGTTCACCGCGTCTTCGCCGGAATTCCATCAATTCGTTGTTTACATCCTTTCCGAACTTGGGCGGCTCATCGGATATGAGAAGGGCGGGGGAGAGGAGCTTCTGTATCGTGGCTGCCGCCAATCGCCCCGGCTCATCATTGTCCAGGTGCAGGACAAGTCGATTCACCTGGGGAAAGCACTGCAAGTAATGCGTTAGGGCAGACGGGGGAGTAGAGTCCTCCCCATTTGTCCTAGGCCTGTATATTCCGGCCAGCGACAGCTTATGCGCCTGCCGCCAATCCCGGCCGGCGAGATGTTCCAACGCGCAGTAGGATAAGAGATCAATGGCGCTCTCAAACAGATGCAGTTCCGTACAGTTTTCCGAGGCCGGAATGGAAAACGAATACCGCTTGTCGCTGCCAGCGGCTTCCCCCATATAACGGGTGCTTGTCGTACCGCGTATCGCCGCATAGCGCGGCGTCCCTTCCTGGTCAAATCCGACGAATACCGCGTTGTGATAGCGTCGGCTTTCATACAAACGTCCCGTTTTGAGACAGTAGTCGATCAACGTGCGATGGATACCGCGTTTGCTCAAATAAGCCATGACGCGATGAGAGTTTTCATACGGTTCTGGAAGCTCCAGCCGCGCCGTAGATGTGCGTTGTCGGCATGATTGCGAAACCATAAGAATATTGCCGGGATGAACGCCTTCAATCCGAAGCACCGCATCGGGAAAAGACATGCCGCGCACCTTGATCAAGTAGTCCAGCGCCGAACGTCCGCCGATCCCCCTTGACCACCAGTACCATTTGCCGTTGGAAATTTTCAAACTGTCGTGTGTCCGGGTGGTGTAGACATTCCGAGAGCAACGTACCAGTTCTGCAGGCTCGCACATATGCAAATACGTGAGCAGATCCAGTCTTTTTGCACGTTCGATCTGTTCCTTGTTAACATAGCTCATTGCCGCAGCTCCTTTTGGAAATCCAAGCAGCGTCCGATGGGTATATTGCTCATCGTGCCTTACCCCTCTTTTTGGGGTACGTATAAGCTCTGCCTTCCTTCAACTTCGTAACGCCTTTCTTTTTCATGAATGCGTCTAAATCGCCTTCATAAACTTGACTGGTCACCCCGTTTGAGTCGCGGATGTAAAAATACGTGTCGCCAAATCCGTTCTTTTCTTTGGATATCAACTCCAATGTTGGCACGGCTTCTCCCTCCTCGATCAAGCCGGTTCCGTAACAAAAAGGCGGTAGAATCGGACAAAAGCATCCGCCGCTTGGGATGGCATACAACATGTTCATTCCTCCGGAAATGAGAAAAGGACCCCAAAATCGGAGTCCATTTCGTCATGTGATTTTAACAAGTGACCTATATTCGACCTGTAAATGCTACGCATCGAAGTCATAATTCCCCAAACTACAAAAAAACCTGCCGCGCGATGAAGCACAACAAGCTTTCTTACCGATCATGCTGCAATATATATTTTCGTACCATTTCTTTTTGGCCAGTAACAAGCTTTGTTGTCAGGTCAATGCAAATTATTCATCCTGAAAAGTGTCCATTTCACATCCCTCCGCCTGTAGTATAACTGGCAAAGTCCATAATTTTACTTTTAGACAGCCTTAAATCATAATATTTCCCTTGCGATTCAACCAACGGATTGATCAGGTCATCTGGATGGAGCATCACAATTCGAGCCACTTTACCGTCTGACAAAAGAACTGAATCTCCAATCATTCTGTTCATCAAGTTAGTAATGAAGCATTGTACGATCACAGGGTTAAACAATCCGAATGCTCTTTGATAAATCTCCTGTAATACTTGGAATAATGGGATTGCTTTCTTATATACCCGCTCTGAAACCATCGTATGAAACACATCGGCAACAGCCACAATCTTACTAAAATATTCTATTTCTTCACTAGGCTTCCTATAAGGATAGCCGCTACCATCTTCTCGTTCATGGTGTTGTAGGGCAACCAGAGCTTGTTGATCCGTCATGTTTGGGAGTCTAAGAATCATCTCATACCCGTACACCGTATGAAGCTGCATTTCAGCATACTCATCCGAACTTAATTTACCTGCCTTTAGTAAAATCGAGTCAGATATTTTTGTCTTACCTACATCATGTAACAATCCCGCAACAGCAAGGTCATTTAACTCCTTCTCTTTCAGACCTAACCATTTTCCAATAAAATAGGATAGCACCGAAACGCCAATACAATGTCGATACGTATAATTATCTTTCTTTCTTAAAACCAAAATTACATTTGAAAAATTATAATTGGAACACAATTCCTGGATCTTTGGCATTACCTTTTGACGAATCATTTGATTTGAAGGCTTCTCGGTGCTATGATTTATCTTTTCGTATATTAATTGAACCTCGGAGATTGTTTCATCTATTATAAATTCGGTAACAAGTTGGGTATCCTCGTCCAACAAATTAATACCATGTTGATTCAAGAGGTCAAGATTATGGTAACTTAATACACTGTTCTTAGGTAAAAGCAAGCTGCCTTGCCTAGAATAAATATTGGTATTTAATTTTCTTCCAATAAAAGATGTATTGTCTATAGGAATCACCCACTTTCCTAAGCCAGTCGTATGATACTAGTACAATCAAAAGTCATTTCTTCTACTGGCTCAAAGATATCTGTACTATACCGATCAACAGTTACTCTACCTTCAAACATTTTCTTTACAATAACCTTTTTTGTTGCTTTTAAGATTGTTCCAACTCCAGTGATTCCACCTACATACATCGCAGAAATGGTGTCACCAGCTTCAAGATTAGAGCCTCTGCAAACTGAATTATCTAGGAAGAAGATGATATTGCCCGCGGAATATAGATCACATTGAATAACACCTTCTCTTCGAATCAAAATATCCCCATTTGACTTTAATGTAGAGTTTTGAGCTTGGTTAATATTTATCTGAACTTGTGATTCTTGGCTTAACGCAACTCTCATGTAAGCTTCTTTCAATACTCGAATGAAATCTTCCATTCTTGGAGCTGACATCACTTCAACAATCTTAGTCGGCAACAAGAATAATTCCAAATAATCTTTCAATTGCTGCATAGCGTCCTTATTATAAGTCTGAAGGCTGGAAATAACGCCAAGCAGTTCCTTCACAACTTCCCAAACCTGCTGATATTTGCTCTCAATTACTAACAATAATACTTGTCCATACTTAACTTGTAGTTTCTTTTTACTAATTTCATTCATTAACAGCTTTACACTTTCCGCCATTTTTTCGAGGAAATCCAACAACTGTTTGGAACCGTTATAAAGTCTGTTGAAAAGCATGCCGAAATACCCCGAATACAGATTGCTTCTAATTACATTACCCTTCACTGCAATACTTCCTGTGGCCGTTAAGGTTGAGTTGAAGACACTTCCAGATATATAAATGTTCCCCAGCGACTCAATAATCATGTTGTCCATGACATCGCCATACACAATAACGTCTCCAGCAAAAACGATATTACCTGTTTGCAAATCAACATTCCCTGGTACAATGAAGGCGGTGTTAATATCGAAATACTTTATCTTGTTACCAGTTATTCGCGGTCTTCCTTCTTTCCGAGCAATCACGATATCATCTGGTGTTATTTCAACACTTTCTTTCCCAGCAATGCGAATATCGTGAACCGGTTCAGGAAGTAATATATTTCCAAAGACATCATACCCCGCCTGACCGTCTACGGGGGGTGTCTTCTTTGCTATTACATCTCCGCTTTTGACAGAAGGAATGTTCAAATGATTCTTAAAATCCACAAAACCTCTTACCTCTGTAAATATGTTCTCGATATTTTCTGAAAAGAAAATATCTAAACGAGCATCTTGACCCTGCACCGGAGCTTTTCCTCTGGCGATGGTCACTGGTCTATATGTAGGTTGAATAATCTCGGTTTGAATAACTGCAACATCAAGATTCATTTTGATATTCATGTTTTCAACAACCGCGAGAATATCCTGCAAGTTTAGTGTTTCCAAAATAATCGCTGAATCTTCTTTGGCAGTAAGGGTCAAATCTAAAGTTGAGGTATTATCAGATAACACCCACGCATACCTCTGTGGACGATGAACAATCAAATACGCTGTTAACTTATCATCCGAAACTTCAATCTCGAATAATGGCTTTTCTTCAATCTTCCACTCAATGACGCTTTCTGATGATACTTTAATCCTTTTGTGGATCTCTTGACCATCCACAAATAGGATCACAGGTGAATGGGCCTCGATAGTCGGAATCTTACCCCCATTTAAGGGATTTACGACGATGATTTTACCGTGTTCAACTCTGATATATCCATCCACTACTTGACCATTGTTAATCCCCCTTACTGAAGATGACCCCATCCGTTCACTTTCCGACTCTTGGGAATCTTGGTCGAGTTTCTTCATTAGCTTCAATACTTCTTGCTCACTGATAAAGTCTGACATACGAATCACCTCATCGACAGCAGTGAGAACTAATTTTCTAGCGCAACTGCAACTAATCCTAAAAATTCATTGTTGTCGAATGGTTTTGAAATAACTGCAATGTCTTTAATCAATCTAGAATCATTTCCTAACGCATCAGTGGAAGCAGTGCACAGCAAGACTTTGACTTCAGGATCAACTTTTGTGATTTGTTCTATAAGTGAAATGCCATCCATGACTGGCATTCGATAATCGACTATCAACAAATCGGGTTTTGCATTGAAATAAGCGCTTAATGCCTCTTGACCGTTCTTCGCTTGTAAAACGACTTCATGACCTGCATCCGTAACTAGGGCTGAAATCAATAATCGAACAGAAGGATTATCGTCTGCGATCATAATTCTCGCCATAGGCATCCCTCCAATAGAAAATCAAGAAAGTAATGTTTTAGAGGCTCAACTTACCTTCGGTAACTTTACTACCGTAGAATTGTCTTCCCTAGTCCCAAAATTTCACCCCCTTCTTTTCAATAGGGTTTCCGTTTCGTTTATGAGAACTCTAAAGTTAGCTCTTATATGTACAAAACGAAAACAGCTCAAAAATTTGTCAAAATCCAAGTATAGTTTTAACATCACCTAACACAAAAACGACAAGAATCGACGTAATATTTGTATGGTTCAATATTACTACAGATATTCATCTAAATAAACCCATTTTGTAGAGTATACTCCGTAGTAATTCCCCCCATACTAACTAAAGATAAAGCTTTAAAGGGGGGCAACTATGACAATTGAACTATCGTTTGCTAAAATTCTAAAAACGTTGAGGATTAATAATAAGTTGAGCCAAGAGGAACTTGCCTTTAGAAGTAATCTTGATCGAACTTACATCTCAATGTTGGAAAGAGGTATTCATCAGCCGACCATTTCCACTTTATTTGCCTTGTCAAAAGCTTTAAACATCAAAGCTTCCGTGATAATTCAACATGTCGAGCTTGAATGCGAAAATAAGAATGAATCATAACAGCAATAAAAAACGCATTTGAGTACAACAAGAAGATCGAAACTCTGCCCCCTGTGTTCCTTAGTAAAAAAATCGCATTGTAGGGAATTGATACCCCGGCAATGCGATTTTCTTACTTATACCGGTAGATCGACTTAGAAGTTACTGAATCTCCGCAACAATTGCATTCCATCCCTTATACCAGCAAAATATACCCACTCTTTTTCAAGTGTACACCGATGGTTAAAAATGTCTTCCCACTCGAGAAGAAGATCCAAATGGGCTTGTGATAATTCATCCTTAAGCAGCTTTACTATTTCGTTCTGCCTAAATCGGAATTGTTCAACCTCCATTTGACTTCCAGCTTCCTTAGCAACTTCAATAAAGCGTTGATCAAAAGCTGGTCTTAACCATTCTGGACCTATATCATGCATATTTAACCCTCCTTTCATTCAGAATGTACAGATGTTACAGCGACAGGAGGGGTATCTCAAGTAATTATTGGAACTCTTCTATGTTTACAGTTTACTTTCCAGATTCTTAACTCTCCATCTCCAACAGTTCCTTGATCCAAATTTCATACGGCATCCTCACCAATGGAGCTTTAGAGAGAGTAGTATTGTTGAGATCATCGGTTGATGGTGCAACCCCCAACTCGCCATCATCGGAATATTTCGGAGATAATTTTACTGCTGGAAAAATCGCACGTATATCTCCTCGCTAGCGCTTTCAATCTGGTCGAATACGACCTCCATTCGTGATAAATACGTCGATTCCAAGTACGTCCCCTTCCTGCTTCTACTATAACAGGAAGCAAGAAGAGGAACGATGGTATCAACCCGTTATCGCTCACGGCCCACCATCCGCCGTTCCGGCGCTTCCGGTTCTTCGTCCGGCACGCTGTTCACGGCTTCGTTCTCCCGTTTGTCCATATTCAGCAGGGCATTCAGTTCCGCAAGCCGCGCCGATTTCGTTTGCAGCTCCTGCTCCTTCTCGAATGGAGCCGCGATTTGTTCCTTCGCCGTTTCCATTTGCAGACGCAAGGTGGCAAGCTGCTCGCGGGCATGCTCCAGCTTCGCAGGCAAGTCGGACAAGGCATTGTTAATGCGGCTTATGTTACCGCCTGCATCCGCTCCGAGCGTCACCGTATGACCGAGCGCGCCGCGAAGCGTGACATTGTACTCCTTATGGAAGCTGTCAAAGGACAGCCACATGGAAAATCCCCGGTAGCTGCCGAATTCCTGCGGATCGGGCGATGTCATTCCATTGCAAGCGTCCAGCAAAGCCGCTCCCGCTGCCGCCCTCTCCGAGTAGGTGTAGTCTTTGATCGTCATGCCGGGAAATTTATCTGTCCCATCCGCCTCGGATGCCAAAGATCGTGTATACAAAGCTGCATCCTGCTCATAGCCGGCAATTCGTTCCTCTGTAGACTTGATTTGCTGCGGCAACATTTTGAGCAGCCGGTCCTCCAACGCATACCGCTGGCTCAAGTGATTGGCTTTGAGCAGCTTCAATTTGGATACCTGAATGTCCAGGTCCATTTTCTCCTTAATGTACGGGTTTCCGGTCGCCAGCGCCTTAACCTCGGCATAAGAGAGCGCCGTCTCGTCAATATCTTCAGCCGAACGAACCGGCGATTTGCTGGTCATGATCTGGGAAATGAAGCGTTGTTTGTTCTCCAGCGTCTGATAAAGGTACGCGTCGAACGTGTTCTCCGTCACATAGCGAAAAATATGCACCTCGCTGTTCTGGTTGCCTTGCCGGACAATGCGCCCGCTGCGCTGCTCCAGATCGCGCGGACGCCACGGACAATCAAGGTCGTGAAGGGCAATCAGCTTCGTTTGCACGTTCGTGCCCGCCCCCATCTTGAACGTCGATCCGAGCAATATCCGAACCTGTCCGCTGCGTACTTTGGCGAACAGTTCCTTTTTCTTGACTTCGGTATTGGCGTCGTGAATGTAGGCGATTTCCTCAGCAGGAACACCTTTTTCCATCAGCTTGCGCCGCAGCTCGTCGTAGACGTTGAAGGAGCCATCCTGTTTGGGGATGGATAGATCGCAGAACACCAACTGGGTCAAACGCTGCTCCTGATGTTCCGCCCAATACCGGTAAACGTTGTCCGCACAAACGCTCACTTTGCTGCCTTCGTCGTCGGGAAGCATCTGATTCGCCAGCCTTTGATCGAGCGCGAATTTGCGTCCGTCGTTGGTGATCGTCAGCATATTGTCTTCGTGCGGCTCCACTTCCTTCGCCCGCACCCGTTCGGCGCGGCGGGCAAGATCCGCAACCATATCGCGCTGAAAGTCGCTTGGCGGCACAGCAACATTGTGGAAATGAGCTTTCGGCACGGGAAGCTGAAGCATGTCCGCCGTCTGGATGTCGGCCACTTCCTTGAACATATTCATCAGTTCCGGCAAATTGTAAAAACGGGCAAACCGGGTTTTCGCCCGATAGCCCGTTCCTTCCGGCGCAAGCTCGATCGCGGTGACGGTTTCCCCAAACGTCGAAGCCCACGCATCGAAATGCTGCAAGCCTTGCCGTTTGAGTCGCTCGTATTGCAAATAGCGCTGCATCATGTACATCTCGGTAATCGAGTTGGAGATCGGCGTTCCGGTCGCGAAAATAATGCCCCGGCCTCCGGTCAGTTCGTCCAGATAGCGGCATTTGGCAAACATGTCCGACGACTTTTGCGCTTCGGTTTGCGACAGTCCGGCCACATTGCGCATTTTCGTATAAAGAAACAAGTTTTTGTACGAATCGGCTTCGTCCACGAAGAGTCGGTCTACGCCCAGTTCCTCGAAGGTCACGACATCATCCTTCCGGCTCGTGTCGTTCAGCTTCTCCAGCTTGGTTTGCAGCGTCTTTTTTGTTTTTTCAAGCTGTTTGATCGCATAGCGTTCGCCTCTGGCTTCCTTAAGTTCCCGGATGCCGTTTGTAATTTCCGAAATCTGCTCATACAGTTGCTGCCGCTGACGTTCCATAGAAATCGGTATTTTTTCGAACTGCGAATGGCCGATGATGATCGCGTCATAATCGCCGGTGGCAATCCGCGCGCAAAACGTTTTGCGGTTTTTCGTTTCAAAGTCCTTTTTGGTCGCCACCAGAATATTCGCTGACGGATATAGCTGCAAAAACTCCGCCGCCCACTGTTCAGTCAGATGGTTCGGAACGACCAGCATGCTTTTGTTGCACAACCCTAGATGCTTACTCTCCATCGCTGCGGCGGTCATGGCGAATGTTTTGCCCGCTCCGACGCAGTGGGCGAAAAGGGAGTTGCCGCCGTACAAAGCGCGGGCAACCGCGTTGACTTGATGCTGGCGCAGCCGAATTTCCGGGTTCATCCCGGTGAAACGAATATGACTGCCGTCGTATTCGCGGGGACGGATGGCGTTAAACCGGTCATTGTACAGCCTTGTCAGCCGTTCGCGCCGCTGCGGATCTCGCCATATCCAATCGCGAAACGCTTCTTTTATCATCTCCTGCTTTTGCTGGGCGATGGCCGTCTCCTGCTTGTTCAGCACACGCTTTTCCACTCCGTCCTCATACACGGTGTCAAATACGCGCACGTCCCGCAGATTGAGCGTATCTTCCAAAATCTTGTACGCATTAACGCGGTTTGTGCCGTATGTGACGTTCGCCTTGATATTGTTGCTGCGGTCATCGCTTTTGCCTTTGACGTTCCAGGCCGCCGTATATTCGGAATACATGACATTGATGTAGGTCTGGTACATCGGCGGCGTGTCCACCAGTTCAAACAGAAATTGCCGAATGTCTTCCGGCGGGAGCCAGGTTGCGCCCAAGCGGACATCGATTTCGGCGGCGTCCAGGTCTTTCGGCTGCACCGCTTCAAGCGCTTTGACGTTTTCGCCGTAACGTTCGGCATCGTATGCGGCAAACTGTCTGGCCACCCGCAGCTTCTCCCGCACATTGCCGGACAAGTACGCATCCGCCGTTTCGTAGATCGGCTTCCCTTCCTCATCCAAATTTTCGGGATTGGGAAAGATGACGCCGCGCAGCTCTTTTATCAATTGTTCTTCCGTCCAGCCGGTTAGCTCCGCCATATACGGCAGATCGACACGGGCTTTTGCGCCGATGGAAACGGCCAGCGCCTCCGAAGCGGTATCCACCTGTTCCACGCGGATGCGCTGCCGGATGGTGCGTTTGGTGAACATATCCGCCTTGCGCAGCAACCGCCCTTCCTCGTCGATGATTTCCAGCGAGCAAAGAAGAAAGTAAGAACTGTCGTCCGAAAAAGCAAGGCTGTTGGCGCGGCTGTTGATCAGGCCGTATTGCGCCGTAAACCGATCATACTGCGTATTCAGCTTGCGCTGTTGCTGCTCTATCATCTCATCGCTGTAGTCTTCGGTTTGATACTCGATCAGCTCGCGCACGGTGTCCCGCAGCAGAATCATTCCCTTGATGCGGCCTGACGCCGTAGCCGAAGTGTCCACGCGCCGCATCCGGCTGTTCTCCCGATAGTAGATTTGTCCATCCACCAACGCAAAGCTGAAATTGCGCACAGTCGGATCAGCAGGGAGAGAAGGGTCTTCTTCCTCCGGCTGGTCTTCCCGTTCCAGCTCCACCCATTCGGCATGGATGCCCGACAACGCTTCGCGCAGCAGCTCATCCAGATTGGCGTCCGGGAATGGCTTGCAGGACGTTTCCTGCCGGTTGCCGTACATCCGGTCGTCAAAAACCATGGTGCCGAGCACCATATCGGGATGTTCTGCGAAATAGCGATTCACCGGAACACCGTCCGCTGTCTCGGAAAGGGATAGCCATGCTTCGGTTTGCTCGCTGACGGCGACCATGCGATCCCGTTTCTGCAAAAAGATAATGTCGGCGGTTACTTCGGTTCCGGCATTGGCCAGAAACGCATTGCTCGGCAGACGCACCGCTCCGAGCAATTCGGCGCGTTCCGCAATATATTTGCGAACCGCCGGGTTCTGCTTGTCCATCGTGCCTTTGGACGTAATAAAGGCGATGATGCCGCCCGGACGCACTTTGTCCAGTGTCTTAGCGAAAAAGTAATCATGGATGAGAAACTTGTGTTTGTCGTAACGTTTATCCGCCACGCCATAACCGCCGAACGGCACGTTCCCGATGGCGAGATCAAAGAAGCTGTCCGGCAAATTCGTCTGTTCATAGCCGCTGACCGCAATCGACGCCTGCGGGTATAGCTGCCGGGCAATACGGCCGGTAATGCTGTCCAGTTCCACGCCAAACAGCCGCGAGCCTTGGAACGACTCCGGCACCAGTCCGAAGAAATTGCCGATGCCGCAGGACGGCTCCAAAATATTGCCGCTGCGAAAGCCCATCGATTCTAGACAGTCGTACATCGCCTTGATGACGGACGCAGACGTATAATGGGCATTCAGCGTTGACGCGCGAGCGGATGCATATTCCTCCGGCTCCAGCACATTTTTCAGTTCCGCATATTCGGCTGCCCATTGCGTGTTCGCTTCGTCAAATGCCTGCGGAATGCCGCCCCATCCGACATAGCGAGCCAGCACCGCCTGCTCTTCCGCTGTCGCTTGCCGCTGCTCCTGCTCCAGCTTGTTCAGCAGCCGAATCGCTTCCATGTTCCATTTGAACTTCGTTTTTGCGCCGCCATGCCCCAGCTCATCATCCGTAATCCGGTAGTTGACAGCCGGGACAGACGGACGGGCTGGCGCGGTGCGGCCGGCCGCACCATCAGAGGAAAGGGAAGTGTCTGGCTGCGATACGGTTTCTGGCCCCTCCGTCACCGGCTCTTCCGGTAAAACCGCATCTTCCGCCGTTTCCCATGCCGTTTCGCCAATCCATTCCGGCTCCTGCTCTCCGGTAATCAGATGATCGTTCAGCGGGTTTTCGCGCAGCATCCGCTCAAAATCCCGGCGATTTACCTCTTTGATGAAGAGCGGGAACTGCCGGTCTTGCAGCACCACCGTTCGCTGCGCCAGTTCAACAATTTCATATTCGTCCGCACCAATCCAGACCATACTGCCAGTATCAAAACCGTAGCGCGCTCGTTCCCGGTTCACCGGCGTTTGTTCCGGTTCCACCTGTGCGTCTCGTGGGGAAAGCCCCGACGATGCATCCGACTGAGGCACATCGTTCCTGGCCATTTCCGCCGCCTGCTGTCTCCGCTTTTCCTCCTGTTCCTCTGCAAAAGCGGGCAATCGCTCGGCTTCCTGCCGGTTCAAGTAACGACCCGCTGCCAGCAGTTCGCCGATACGTTTCTGCACGTTCATCCACGGCAGCACCACCTGCGTATCCGGGTTCATGATGGAGCCGCGGGTCAGCGTGATGCCTTTGCTGTCATAATTCATGTGAATATCCGTGCCGATCAGCGCGGGAAGACGCCCGCCGGTTCCGTATTCCCGTTTCAGGAAATCGGCGTTCTCCTGTGCGGACAGCGACTGCTGGAAATGCAGCGCAATCCGAAACTTGCCGTTCTCAAAACCGCTGCCGTTTTGCAAAATGGCGTCAATAACCGCTTGCGGCATGAAAAAAGCGGAGGCTTTTGCGTCCTCCGCTTGTTCCATCCACAGCGTCTGTTGCTCGATGGATGGTTCTGACTTTCGCGACAAGTCAAATTCGTTCAACAGCATCATGCTGTTGATATGCCCGGCGATGACACCCCAATCGTAAAAGCTTTGCGCCGTGCGTTCCTCCGCCGTACCTGTCCACAGATGCAAAACGTTGCGATACGGTTCAAATCCTGCTCGTACGCCTTCATCAAGCGTCAGTTCGGTGATGCCTGTCGGAAACAAACCGCGCACATACAACATGCGCTCGCGCTCGTCCTCATTAGCAAGGAAAAATGCTGCGATGTCCGACTTGCTCTCCCGCAGCGGCGCGGCTCGAAGCATGTCATTGATGATGGCCTGGTCATGAAAAAACGGAAGACTTCGGTCCTCCGTTTCCCGGTCGTACCATTTTAATGATAAATCAGTTCCGCGAGAATCAGTTCCTCCGCCTGCTGCTTCAGGTTGTTCATATGTCCCGTCCAGGCCAGCGGATCGCTCGCCTTGTCCGGGGCCGGGTAAGAAGCGAGCATCTCCTGCATCGTCCGGTCGATCTGCTCCCGCGCCGTCCGGTCGATGTCCGCCAGATGCCGGTTCAACTGCTCCGACAACATCAGATGGGCGTACATGCCCTTCCGCTCGGTTTTCAGAAACGTCTTGCGCATCATCCCGTACTTCCCGATGGTCGTCTCCGCTTCGCTCAGCGTCAGGTTGGGCAGCAGATAATCCCCTTGCGGCGTGTACGTCAGTTCCATGTTCATCCTTCCTTTCTTGCAGGGTAGCTTCATTTTGCGGCAAGGAATCGGGTCTTGCAAGGGTATGAAGCGACTGACCCTCATTTGCACGTTGTGCATCCCGGCGCAGCGCCCGGACGGTCGATTCAATTTCCCGCAGCATCATCTCGGACACATCGCTGATCGCTGCGCCTAAATGGGATAATGCTGGAAGCGTATTGAAATAACCAATGGAAGACAAATCCTCGGTGCTAATGTAAAGTTCGGGATTCAACTCGCAGCGGGTTAAGGCCATATAAGCGACGGCTTTTTCAGACGCTTGTTTGAACAACAATTCCACATGCGGAACGTCCAGGTCCTCAAGCAAACTGTTCTCCCGCTCTTTCATCAACTCCGCCACATAATCGGCGCTGTTATCATCCACCGCATTCCGCGCAGCAGCGAGCAACGCGGCAGGCAGATCCGCACGCCGTTCGCTCTCGTCCGGCGCTCCGAACGCATTTTCCAGCGTTTCGATCACATGAGCCGTGTCGCTGTCCTGCAACCGCCAAAGCGACACCTGCGGCTGGCGTCTGCTTTGGGTATCCGATACGTCAAACACATGGCGCAGACCCAGGTGGTTGCCTCGGTCTTCAATCAGGGCAATCCCTTTTGCGCC
Source organism: Cohnella caldifontis (assembly GCF_029360585.1). Classification (GTDB taxonomy): domain Bacteria; phylum Bacillota; class Bacilli; order Paenibacillales; family Paenibacillaceae; genus Cohnella; species Cohnella caldifontis. Next base: position 35,978 of record NZ_JAQZSJ010000027.1, read on the forward strand.
GTGTTTCACCCAGCGATCCAGCCGCTTGTTCCAGACGTCAATCGGCGCGCAGGCCGTTGCGTCAGGACGTTGTGCGTAGATCAACAGTTGATCCTGAAACGGATATTTATAGTTCCAGGCCGCCGTCCGCAAAAAATCTGTCCAGCGGTCAGGGTGATTCGTCACCGTGCGAGCCGTGCTGGCAGCCAGTTCGACGATGCGCTGCAACTTGGCTGTCATGAGAGCACCTCCCTTACCGAAACGTGATTTGATTGGTCAGGCGAATGCCTTCCTCGGAATAACGAGCCGTAATCCGAATGAGTCCAATAAGTTGCAGTCGATGCAGATTTCGGCGGACAGTGGAAGGAGAGAGACCCACCTCCGAAGCCAGCCTTTTGCCGGACAACAAGATGCAGCCATGCCGCCCGCGCGGTCCATCAGGTAGCTATACAATAGCTTTGCTGCAGGAAGGACCTTCGCTCCGGCCAGCAGTTTATACCTGGTGAGATCGTTCATAGGCTTCCTCCTCAGCAGACGCTAACGCTCCGGCGACCGTTCCGACAAACGATCCGGCCGGATGTAGCAGTACAGATAGAAATTGTAGTCTCCCGCATGCGGGAAACAACGCAGGTAGTACCGATGGCGCTCTGTTTGAAAACAAAAGCCGTATACGCCGGAATGCCACGCCCCCGATAATCGGGCCTCCAGATGCGACAGGCAAAAACGGTGCATCTGGCTGCGGCTTTGAAGAAGTCCCTGCTCCGTCAATGCCCGCACAACCGCATCCAGTTCCGCCCGGAAAGCCGGCGTTTTAAGCGTTGGCGCATGATCGAACCAGGTAGACCAGAACGCCTCGCCGCTGCTGCCAAAATAACCGCGCAGGTGCCCGATGCAACCCCGTTCCGTATCCTTCTTTATCGAAGCGGAATAAAAATAGGCCGCGTCCTCCGACACGGCCGTTTGCAGTCTTTCCAGCATGTTCTTTTCCTCCCGGCTGGTATACAAGTGTCCTCTAATGGGTTCCCCCTGTGCCATAATCGTCGTAGCTGGACAAATTGGCATGATAAAAGACGACATCGCCGTCCAGCAGGGAGAACGTTGCCCCGTATGGATCGACGAAGCTTCGCTGAAACCCTTCCATTCGCCACTGATTGTCCAGCGGCGCGTTTTTGTATTGCAGATGCGGGTGGTTCAAGTCTTGATTGCGGATCGTTTCGATGTTGAAATTGACGATGATGTACCCATCCTTCAGAAATACGGGCGCATGGTCGTCCAGCCGGTGCGTGCGGCCGTACTCGGCCAGATTGAAGCCTTTCGGCACCACGTACGGCGCGGCGGGCAAGCTGTATTCGCCAAACCACTTCTGCACCGAAGCGTTGGCGCGGGCCGCATCGATGCCGGAGGGCACCTGCATGCTTCCGACGAACGTCCGAAGCTGAGGCGGCAGCAGCATGATATCGTAGCCGCCCACATACGTCGGCTTCTGCGCATCCTTTACATATTGTTCGATAAACGTCTGCTTCGCTCCGGGCGAACCGTTTAGCGACCAAAGCGTTGCTGCGGTGTCGGTCAACTCCTGCTTCGGCACATTGCGCAGGCGAGCGTCGAGCGTCACATACCGTTTCTCAACATCGTCGCTGGAACCGATGCGAATAAACCGCTGACTGCCTGAATGATAGTAAAGATCGACTTCCTGCCGATTGCGGCCTTTGCTGTCTACGAAGTAAAAGGTTGGCGTGACTTTAATCCCGTCGCCCGAGCCGAACATGTTGCCTTTCGTCATGACTTCGAATTTGACATGGTAACCCGTTTTGACCACAACATTTTTCTTGCCGCTCTCCGAGTGACTGCCTTGCCGTACCGGCAGCACGTAGGGAGGAGTATTTCCTCTCGCCGCGCCGTCAATGCCTTTCGTGCCGACCCAATAGACGTTTCCTGTCGGCGTCGCGCTGCCCTTTTGGGTGCGGAACACCGATTCCCATGCAAAATCGGCAATGTCGGTGATGCGGAAGTCATAAAGGCGGCCGATCACTTCCACCGGAACCACCTGCGTAGCCACATGTTTGGACAAGTCCAGATTAGCATTCATCTGGGATGTGAAGGATGCCGGGCTGTTTTCTGCGAAGGTACGGAATAACACTTCGTAATGGCCCTCGTCCACCCAAACGGGCAAATAGAAGGTCGTCTGCATCTGGCCGACCGGGATGGATACCCACGTGTCCTTGGGGACGAGCGTCGTGCGATCCGCTTTGTACACATCGAACGGAAAGCGTACCTGCTTGTACCTCACATACTTGGCATAATCCCGATTGCCGTAGCCCTTGATGTCCTTGTGCGGGCCGCTTGTCGGAATCGTCACGGTAAAGGGCCGGTCCAGAATAAGCGCGGATCTTCCCGCTGTCGGTGTTGTCTTCTGGTTGTGGTCCTGATCGTCCGACACCGAGGCGTAGTTCACCACCGGCGTATGCACGGTCACCGGATTGATGCCGCCGATCGGAAAGCTCTTGTTTTCTCCGCCGCCAATGCCCTTGACCAGCGTATAAAAGATGGTGCCGGTACTCGGCTGATTCGCTTTGTTCGTTTTGGAAGCGTCAATGAGATAACCTTTGCCGTACAGCACATCCTGACCGATCATCGACGGGGCCGGTATCGCCCCCGGCGTCGGTGCTTTTTCTTCAACGATTCGATTGTCCATAATCGTATTTCCGTTAAAAACGAACGAGTCGTTTTTCACCTTAATCTTGCCGATGGCGCTTTCTGCAGTTGACTTCCAGTCCTCGTTCGGTACGGAAGGCCGGCTGGAACCGCCGGAAATCGTTTGTCCGGGCAGCGTCACATTCGAATAAACCGGATCGGTAATATGCGCGCTGAGCGACGCATCATGCGCGGCGGAAACGGTTGGCGGCGTATAGCCATTCGGCTCCAGTGTAACCGTCCCCGAAGGAAGCGCATAATTGGAGACCGTCGCCTTTTGAATGCTGTACACTTCGAGATTTTGAATCGTCCAGAAGCTGTACTTGCGTTCAATCAAATAGTTTTTGGTGACCGTCTGTGTATCTGAACGCGGAACGGTAATGGTCGTCGGATTCCCGTCCGCATCGGGCGGGCCGGATCGCGTCTCCGTCCAGGTAAGGGTATATGTTTTACTCACCTGAATCGGGTATTGCTTCGTGCCGGTCGTTTCCGTGAACGTGTTTCGGTACAAGTACGATTTGGCCAAAGCGTTCACATACAGGCTCTCTGAAGTCGGAATGCCTTGCAGCACATCAAATTTTTCTGAGCCGCGCGCATCCGCCTGAATGACGGCAGAAACGTTCGGCTCCATCGCTTCGGCCTGCTGGGAATCGCCAGGTTGAGGTTCTCCGCCCCCGTCGCCTTTACGCACCGAATGGTCCGATGTCGAATCCCCCGTATTGCCGTCCACATCCTTCACGACGACGGTGATTTGCACGCTCACTTTGTCTCCGGACGTGAACGGGATTTTGATCGGAATCGTTTTACTCGTTGACGTGCCGGAGAGGGTTCCGGTTTTGTCGCCCGTTTGAACGAGCCTGGCATTTCGAATATCCGTGATCTCGTATGACTTCAAATTCTTTAGCGACTCGACTTCAAAAACAAAATCCCCGTCCACTTCGGTCACGTTTTGGTCGACCGTTTCCGGCGCTTCAATCCGGGACGTGACCGTTACCGAGGAGGGAATTTTGTAAATGCCGATAAAGTTGGAGCCGCCCGATCCCACCAGAATGGAGCGCTCTTTGAGGTTGGGGTCGCCTTTTTCCTGAATGAACAGCTTCTCGTCGGGTTTGGTATTATTTGTAATATAAGATCGGATGATCTCATACGTTTGACCGCCATATGTGACTTGCTCTTCGAACGTATGATTCGCCTCATCCCCGGTAGCGAAAACGCCTTTGTCCACTTCTTTGAGTTTGGTGCCGTCTTCTTTTTGATAGATGGCTTTCACCGGATTGTTCTCCGCATATTCGGCAACCGCGTCCGTTCCGCCCAGATGCACCGTAAAGCTTCGCGTTCGCACCTTCGGATTCGTTTCGGGATTTTCTTGCAGCCAGTCTTTCCGCGTCGGGTCCTGCTTGGGCGATAAATAGGAGCGAACGATCGTATACGTTTTTCCGTTGTCCTCAATCGTTTCGGGAAATTCATGATCGATCGTTTCCCCGACTTTGTATTTGCCCTTTAGAAATGTAACTTCCGGTTTTTGAATGACTGTGCCGTCAACGGTTTTTGCGATGACATCGACGGGAAATTCCGCGCTTCGATAGGGTACATGAATGCCGAAATAATCGTCCAAATCGTCCGGATGCGCCCAAGGTTCGGCCCTCTTGATCTCATCCAACGTATAGAATGGCCCTTTGCGTACGTTGCCGTTTCCGTCGATAGACACCATGATGGCATACAAATATAAGTCGTCGTTGTCTTTGATGTCGCCCATGCCCGCTTTCCACATACCTTCCGTGACGAGCGCCTCGCTGACTTCGTAATAGGTCGTGACAGGCTGGCCGGGGATGGGCGGATTCGGTTCCTGTCCTACTTGCCGTACTTGCTGGTCCAAAAAAGAAGCGCGTTGGCCGCTTCTCGGATCGCCGCACTGCTTGGGCGTCGAATTCGTACATAATTGGTCACGGCGCACCGTCCAACCCACAGTTCTGTATTTAATGGATGACGTTGCAGCCGTACTTGTGATTTCAAAGCTGATTTTTCCTGCCTCGGTTCTTACTTTTGGGATTTCGGCTTTCGCTGTGAAAGGAAAACCCGAAAATAAAAAAGAGCATGCCAGAAGCACGCTCAACGCCGATTTTATGAATTTGTTTTTCTTCATCTATTCCGAGTCCGCCTTTCTGATGAAATAATTGCGGAATAAACTGGCTCCCGGATCGACTTTCAATGTACTGCCCCAATCGCCGCCAACATTCGTGGAAAGGGAAATATCCGCGTAACCTTCGTACCAAACCTGCTTATCGAGTTTGCGATCATTGGGGAACCGCTCATCGTACAGCAAATTTTTACTTTCCGTGAATGAGTTGAATTTGATTCTGAACTTGGAACGTACATAATTATTTCCAAACCCGTCTTTATAAATCATGGAAGGCTCGGGATCAAGGTATCCTTCAATTTGAATCTTGTTTTCTTTAACCCAATCCACATACCGCTGGATGTATTTCAATTCCGCATTGGAGCTTTGCATTTTCGTGGCGAATACCGCCTGCGCCCACGTGTCGTCAATCGTTTTGTAATCTACGTTCAGCCAAAGTGCACCAAACGTTTTCAGTTGGCTCATCCATATATCCACGTTTTTCTTATTGAATTCCGGTATGGTTGAATACAATACCGATGAAACTTTGCTGTCCGTAGGATGCGAGTAGGGATAGGCCATCTCGTAGGCTTCATTCGGCACATCGGCGAGAATGTACGGGTAATCTTTCGCGTTCTTCGGCAAATGGGTTGTGCGAATCAGGCGACCCCATTCATCGTACTTTGCATTGGCGTCTTCTTCTGTGGAAATAAAGACGGTCGATGTCGGACTATCCCAATTCACTTCCGCCCCCAGCGCTTCGCTGACAAAACGCAGCGGGACAAACGTCCGGCCGCCGCTGGTGATCGCCTGCGAATCGAAAGCCACCTCTTTGCCGTTGACGAGCGCCTTGCTATCGCCAATCGTAAGCACAATATGCAGGTCGTCCCGCTCAATCGGTACGGTCATGGTTTCGGGTTCCCAGCCTACGTTCGCGCCCATCTTTTCCGCGATGAATCGAACCGGCACGAGCGTCCGGTCGTTTTCATCGACAAATGCTTGCGCATCGGGAAACCAGATTTTTTGTCCGTCCATGACGACGCTGACAAAGGACGGAGGGTTGCTCGCCGCGCTTGCTGTTACGGTGAACAAGCTGCAAAGCATCGCGGCGGCAAGTCCTGCAATTATCCATTTTCTCACGCCATTTACTCCTCTCTTCATAGGGATCATGACAAGTTTGGAAGATTTCTACTGTCAGGTTCATCATAGAGCCGATCTGACGGCGTGTCCACTTTCCGAAACATCGCTGTCTCGTTAAGATGGCGAGACAGGACAGTCCAGCGGCATATAGCCTTTTTGCGCGGCCGCTTTTTCGCTGGAAAACGTCTCTTCCACCGGATAAGTAAAGCCGCATGTGCTGCGGTAATACACCTTCATGCTTCCTTTCCTGGCTCCGACAATCTCCGGTTTCTTGAGTATTCGGCTACCGCCGAGGGCGTAATTGTTATAAAACTTGCCTCCCATCGGAACGCCCTGGATAAAAGCAAGCACCCCGACGTCATCCACGGTATTGTTCCATTCTTCCTGTGAAATCGTTGGCAATGTAAACGTGTAGGAGAGACCAAATCGGGAAACCGATTCGTTGTGTTTATTGATCCGGTACGCGAGTTCGTCTTCAATTGTGCGGACGATGGTGCTCCGGCGCACCTGCTCAAATCGCTTCGCATCCTTTAATATCGCAATATTCGTCTGCTGCCCGACGTCGGCGCGCAAGCCTTCGTGCCAACTCCGGCTGCCTGCATCGTAAGCGAGGACGAAATCATCCAGCGTAAACGAAAGGCTGTTACCCGATGAATCGGCGTAAGCATACGGCTTTTTCGCTCCCCAAACCGGTTTCCGCTCCGTTTTCCCGTCGGCTCCCGTCCACTCCTCCTCGGCATAGACGTAGAAGCCATCGTAACCAATCACCGCAATAGCCGGGATATACCGACCCAGCACGCCTTGCGCAACGGGATCGTCGGCAATGCCGAAGCTTGTGTACAGCGTTTGATAAAATGCGGCAATCGCCTCGTCCTTGTTCAGCGCCACCCGCTTGGCCAATTCGTATTGCGTCTCCCGCTGCTGATTTGCATTGACGGTCAACATCCGCGCTGCGTCATCCACCGCGGCATCCAGCGCGGCATTATAGCGCAGCTCGGTCAATATCGCCTTCCGCTGCGTTTCGACCTCGATGCGATTCACGGTCGCAAACGGCAGAAAAATAAGCGCCCCGACAATGGCCCATTCAATCAGCCTCATTGCGCACCACCCCGCCGTAAGGAATGAAGATTTTTTCATTCGGACTGATGGCCTGGTTCAGAAAATCGAACAGGATCGTGCCGGGAGTCCGGTTCGTATTTTTGACCGTGACCGCAAACGTGTCGCCGACCCGCAGCTTGTAGCGTCGCGCCGGATCGTCTTTTGCGGCCGCGCTGTTCGGGAAGAGTACAGGCAGGATCTGCGCGTTGTAAAACATGTCGTAGTGCACTTCGTAGCTGTCCCGAAACGTGTCCGGCCTTGTCGGATCGTCGTAAACCGGCACGTACTTTTTGCTTCCGTGTTCCATTTGCACATCGAAGGTGTTGCCCGTTGCCGCAATCGCCTCCATAAAGTCCGTATACATGCTCGGCGACACAAAGCCCTTGTCCCGCACTGCATCCACAAACGTTGTCGTCGCTTTCAATACGACCAGTTCCGAAATATCGTCCTGCTGGTCGAAGGCTGCGGAAATGGGGTAGAGGTAGAGCAAAAGAACGGCAATGAGCGCCGCGAAAACTTTCGAGAAACTGTTCATGGCATTCTCCTTAGCGTAAAGCGAAAATGAGGCGCAGCAGCCGCCCGGACGCATCCCGCTGGGCGACTGCCGTATACCGGGCATTCAGGCGAATGCCGGCGGGGACGAACGGGTCCCGATCGAGCGGCGGCGCGTATCGAACGCCGTCCACCACAATTTCCGCGTCTCCCGTCTCCAGCCGGGCAACGGACTGCGCTACCTCTGCGCCGGATACGGTGCCGTCGCCGGCAATCGGCGAAAACGTCATCTGCATGTTGCGATCCAGCGTCTTTCCCGACACATAGGCGGTGGCGTTCAGCGCGGCCCCGGTTTGAAAGAGCATGAGTCCGCTCGTTGCGGCCATCAGAAAGAGAAGACAGGCCACGCTCATTTCCAGCATCGTTCTGGGTGCATGTTCCATCGGCTTCCTCCTTGAAAACGCCGGGGCGTCCGTCTATACCCGAAAGGACGCCCCGTCAGCGTTGTGATGTCAGTAAAGACGCTTACTGCTGCCGAAACACGATGCCGCGAATGACGTTGCTGCTATCGTGCACCAGTTGCGCCCGAAATTTGCCGCTCGGATTGACGTAGTTGATATTCGCTTCATCGAGTGCATGGCTCAGTTGCCCCGGCGCATCACCAACCACTGAACCGTAGGTCACGCTGTCGATCGGAACACCCGTGTTGATCACCTTGCCATACCACTGACCCGCCGGATTTTTCCCGGTGACAATCTGGATGCCGAACTCTTCTTTATCACTGAACTTGCGCAGCGCGTTGACCACCTGACTGCCCGACAACGTCGTGTTGTCGTACACCGTAAACGCCGTTTGCGACAGCTCCGTCTGGATATTGCTGAAATTGCTTTGCGCCGCCTTGGTGGAGTCTTGCGCGGAAATAAACAGCACGACCGCGAGGGTAATGAGCGCGATGGCAAGAAAAATGCCTGCCGCCATCACGAGTGCTTTTTGCGCGTTGGACATGAACCGATCTCTCCTTTAAATGAAATTTGGAATAAAAAAAGACACTTCCCGTTTGGAAAGCGCCGCAACATGTCCGCTTACTGAATGCGCTGAAGCTGTTCGTAGTAAACGGACATCTGGTGCAAGCTGACGATGACGAGCGGAATGACCAGATAGCCGAAAATGAGGGCCATCATCGGCGCAAACCCGATCCATTTTCCCCAGCCTGCCTTTTGCTCAATCAATTGCTCGTACTCCTGTTTGCGCTGCTCCTGCGCGTAAGCCTGTTCCGACTCCAGGTCGTCGAACGCTTCCCGAATCGGCAAACTTTGCGCCGCCAGTTCCAGCTTTTCGACCGTGCGGACGAACGGCACAAACGGCGCATCCTCTTTCAGCTGCGCCAGCGCCTGATCTGCGCCCTGTTCGAAATGGAGCAAGCAGGTTTGCAGCGGTTCCTTGAACACGCGGGCAAACTGTTCCATCCAGATGAGCAGATGCTCGACCGACATCCGGTCCAGATCCGCCAGCATGGCGATGACGGCATGCAGCTGATCCACTTCATGCTTCATCTCCATCTGCCGCATGCGCCGCTGAAACATCCGAACGCCGACCGGCATGGCGTAGCCGCCCCATCCCGCGAGAGCGGCGAGGAGCGCTTCCCACCACATTACATACTGATTGTCCAGCTTCGTGAGCTTGCCCATAATGCGCCGAGCCGCGGCGCGAAGCTGATCGTCCTGATTCGCCGTCGGCGTTTCGCTGCGGAGCAGGGCCATCACCGTTTCTTCGGTGCGGTGCTTCACCTCCTTTACGCGATCGATGATGCGGCGATCGAGCGCCGCCGCCTCGCGCGCCTTGGCTTCCTCCTCCGGCGAAAGTTGGCCGAACAGGATGCCCGGCTTTACCGGCACATACAGGATTTGATGCCGGCTTGCGGCATGAAGCGTAATAAACATCCCGAGCACTGCCAGAAAAGCCATGCCCCCCGCCACGATGCGCTGCACATAGAGCCATTCCAGCCGAAGCGGCGACGCGGTGTCTTTAAGCAGCTTGACCATGCGGTCAGCTTCCCGGGAACCGGGGGCGGGACCGAAACGATGCACAAGCCAGCGCATCCACGGCCATTCGCAAACCCGTTTCTCCCATCTTTTTCGGCCGGTTGGTTTTGGACTCGCGTCCAGCTCCTGAATGTTCCGCAGCAGGACGTAGGACAGCCATACGACCGCCATCAGGCCGATTTTCACGATCCAGCCGGTCGTGCTCGCATAAAAGGCGTCCATGGCCGGAAAGTAATGGCTGGCCCAAGCTTCGATCGGCCGGGTAAACAAGAGCGGCAACAGCGCGATGGCGGTCAGTCCTTGCAACAGGAAACTGAGGCGCTCGCGGCGCAGCAGTTCCAGATTCAGTTCTGTCGCGAGCTTCCCGAGCGCCTTCAAGTACACGGAACCGGCTGCGGTTCGTTTGTCGCCGTATTCCTTCACCAGATGCGACAGCCCGGCCAAGCCCTGCAAATAGCGGTTCGGCGCGCTCTCGATATACTGCGCCAGCCGCTGCTCGGCGTCGCTTGCCGTGAGCACTTCGTATATTTCGTGTCCGTGCAGCGCCATCTCATACGGCGCGCCGTCCGCCGCTTCATAAATGGCTTCTTCCACCATGCCATGACGATGATAATGATGACGCACATCCGAGAAAAAATGCCGGAGTTGCCGAAGCAGTCGCGTCTCCAGCCGATGGACCAGATTGTCGGAAAGGATTCCGTGGCCAACCCAGAAGCCGATGCCAATCATGCCGAGCGCGGCCGGGTCGCGCACGCCGAGCGCCAGTGGAATAGCCGCCGCGAGCAGCACGCCCCAAATCAGCAGTGCCGTCCGCATCGTCTCCAGCCGCAGCTTCCATTCGTCGCCAAGCTGGAGAATGGTCATTCGTTTGCGAATATGAAGCAAATAAGGGCGCAGGATCGGCACGCGTTCGCAAACGCGATACAACTGCTGCAACACGCTGTGCAGCGCTTGCTTCTTGCGGACTTTGCCCGGTTTGCGCAACGCTTCATACCGCCGAACGGCCTCCACGTCCGAACCGTGGCGGGATACCCATTGAAACGCCGCCACCATCGCAAGGAACAGCACCGTCGCGGCGCCCAGCAACAGGGACAGCCATTCTAGCCTCATCGCTATCCCCCCAGTGAACCGCCAAAAACGCCTCGAACGCCGCCTGGTCCGGCCCGGCGAGGCATGCAGCGATTTCCTTGCGGCTTCGCTCGGACAACGGATGAACGGCGACATAGCGTCCGTCGCGGTACTCGATGACGTTCCGCGCGACGTAAAGCGGTCGGTCCGTCGAGCGGCGGAAATATTCCAGCATCGTCTCCATGAACGCCGTCATTTTCTCCTCGGTCGTCGTTTTGTGGCGAAACGTCTCCGGATAAGCCATCTCCTGCTCCACCGGGACGCATTCGGTAATTCGTTCGATGTAGCGATGTCCGTCCGCGTCCCGCCTGAGGTGAATATCGAAGTTGATGACGCTGACGACCTGCTGCTCGGCCACTTTTTCGTTTGTAAACACCCCTGTCTTCAGCAGCGAGTTGCGCAGCGAATAGACGAGATCGCGGAACGTTTTGGCATGATGCGTAAACAAGGTGAACAGCGACGCGACCTGCGCCATCTGCACCATCCAGTCCGCAACCGGGTCGGTCGCCACTTCTCCCAAAATATTGACCGAGCCGTCCGTTTTTTTCTGGATGTCCAGACCGTCCTGCCCGGAGATCGTTTCCGTTTCCCGCAAGCTTAAAATGTTGCGATCCCGGTATATTTTCCGAAGCTGGAGTTCAAAGCTCATTTCCTGCACCCGAATCGGCAAGATGGCCGGAATGTAGCGCACCATCGCCATCAAGAGCGTCGTCTTGCCGCTGCCCTGCGCGCCGGTAATGGCCGTAATGCGCTCACCCATGACGAGATATCGAATCAGTCCGATAGGCAACTCCGCGTTGTCGTCCTGGATCAACTGTTCGAGCGTGGCGTTTTGCACATCGAATTTGCGCACAAAAAAAGCCCACGATTCGCTGAACCGGGGGCGCAGCACGACGACGCGGGAGCCATCGGCCATTTCGTTCACCTTAAAGCCGTTCGCCTCGGACAATTGGCCGGGAAAATTATGTTTGTACACGTTCTGGCATACGCGCCGGAGTTCTTGCTCCGAGCCGAAGGACAGAAAACTCAAATGAATGGATTTCCCTTTATAAAACAGCCACACGCTGTCATGCGACCTTGGCACCTCGGAAAGCTGCGCTTCTTCCTCCAAGCTCCATTCGCCTTCCCACATCGAGGGCGGGATGCCGGAGACGCCTCCCGATACGCCGTCAATTTTCATGTCGCGGATTTCGTCGATGACGCTAAACCCTTTGTACTGCTGGTATATCCGCTGCACAACGATCTGCGTTTTGTCCTCGGCAGACAGCTTGCGCGCTTCCTGCTTGTAGATGTCGCGGATTTCGTCGGCGGTAATCCGGTACGACTCGGTCTCCTCGTCTTCCATGCTCCGCTTGGGGCGGTCCAGTTCGTATTGGCGGATCAGTTCGTCCAGCGCTCTCAACCGATACTGTTTCTTAAACAGATAGAGCAGGATGTCAAACTGATCTTGCGGCGAGAGCAACTTCGGATCGTCAAAAGGCAGAAGCCGGTTCAGATTATCGTCGTCCAGATTGTAGCGCTGGTCGAGCAAATCGGCGATTACCTGCTTCACATACGCCTTGTCCCGCAAATCCCCGGACGTGCAGCCCCGCAACGCTTTCTTGAGTTCCGCGCGCTTGTTTTTGCGGCGGCGGTATTCTTCTTCCGACAAGCCGAAATCGATCAGGTTGCTGCTTGTCATCTCGTGCAGCGCCTCTTTCACGAACGCGGTCATCGCTTCCAGCGTATAGACCGGTTTTTCGTCCGGCTGTTCCGGCAAGCGGCGGCTCATGCGCAAATAGAGCAGGACGCCTACCGCGATGAGGATGCCCGCCAGAAGCAAAGCGTTCAGCGCGAACATCATCGGTCATCGTCCTCCTTCCCGCCGAAAAGAGGCTTGTTCAGTCCGACGTTGTTGATGATCGCCTGCGCCAATGCCCGCACCTGTTGCATAAAGGGATAGTTTTTATGATCGCGCGGCACCTGCCGGTTGCGAAATAAAAAACGGACGGCTTCTCCTTGTTGGGTCGCATCCAGCCAGCCCGTATTATGGACAATCGGGTACGCAGGCTCCCGCCGATGGAACTGGCGCTTGATATTCTTAACGGTCAAAGCGGAGCGAGGATCGTATTGTCCGAATACAAGCAAATGCTTCCGGTCGGACTGAAGCTGCGCCTCCATCAGCGGAAAGGCCTGCTCCAGCTTGAGCGCGTTTTGAGGCAGACAGACGACCAGCAAATTCGCCTGACGCAGCAGCGCCTGTGTCCACGCCGAAAGGTTGCCGCTTCCGCCGTCCAGCAATAACAGATCGTAAGCGCGACTTGTCAATTCCAAAAGGGGCGCAAGCCAGTCCTGTGCGGCGGAAACAAACGATGCATCCGGCTTGTTCGATCCCGGAAGGATGTCGAGTCGATCGGCGAGCAGCGGCAGCGTGTAATCCCGCAACCTGTTCGGTTCCAGCTTGCGGTTTTGCAAAAGCCTGAGCAGCGCGTCGATGCCCGCGTCAGACGGGGCGTCCGCTCTGCTCATCCAGGAACGTCTCGGGTAAAAGCCGCGTTCGATGGCCGCGTATTCGCTTTGCAAATGCCCAAGCAACAAAAGGCGCGAGGAGTATTCCAATCCGAGCAGCGCCGCGGCGGCAATCAGGTTGCTCGTCGTACCGGCCTGTCCCGAAACCGGACTCCAAAACACCACGGTATAACCCATTTGCTTCATCTCCTTTCGTGCAACATTCCTGGATTCACCCGCGCCTTCGGGACCGCGCCCATGCCCGCCGGGCGGTTTTGGCATCGCACTCAAACAACTGTTGCAGCATGTCCAGCACGTTCCGGCGATACGCCCCGGACAGCCGCCTGATGTCGATGCGGCCATGATGCTGGTTGTCAAGTTCGACCGACATATCCCGTTCGTCCAGCGGAAAGCGGAACACGGTGTCCTCCCAACGTATCGCCTGCTGCGGCAGCAGCGAATCGATATACGACTCGGGTATGGCGATCGGCAGAGTGGGAGCAATCAGTTTGTAAAACGAAAGCGGCTGACCTTCCGCTTCGTGAAGGCACAGCCGCTGCATCAGTTCCGCGTTTTTATGCATGCCGAGTCGGCTCCAATTGCTGCACCAAACCCGCTTGTCGTAGCCCGGCAACTCCCGTCCTTTCACAAATTCGGTGTAATCGGTGTCGAGCAGCATGACATCGTATGCTGTTTCGCCTCCGGCTTGAAACAAAGAACGTTCCAATTGCGCTGGCGTGATGAGCCCGGTCGCCACATCGATGCCTTCAAACTCCCGCAGCGAACAGCCGAAATCCGTTCGCGGCAAATAGCCTTGCATGGACTGGGCAAGGGTGGAATCCACGATCAGCACCTTTCGCTCCATCGCCGTGAGCAGCTTGCCCAGCACAAGGAGCAGGTGGCTTTTGTCCGGCGCGCCAAAAAATACGACTTTTTTCATGACGGCCTCCTTCACTGATTAAGTATTTGCTCCAATTTATCCACTTTTGCAGTCTCTCCAGACGGCGAAGCTGGTGCCGGATCTGTTGAAACAGATGATGTAGACTCCGCTGACGTTTCCGGCCGATTCTCACTCGTCGTTGTCGGAACGGAAGAGGAGGGCAGCGGCTGCGCTGCTGGCGGTTCCTGATCGACCGTAACCGTTGCGCCTGCCGGTGGCGGCGATGGGGTCGCCTCATGCATGGCATTGCCTTGCTGCGTGACAATCCGTTCGTTTTGCAATTGCTGCTGAACCGTTACGCTGCCGCTCGTTACGCGCAGTTTGTCCGACTCGCTCATCGCCTTCAGGTTGTCGTCCAGTGTCGTTCGCAGTTGGCGGGCAAGCTCGGTTGTCGCTTTTTCGAGCAGGTTCGGATCATGTTCCATCAAATCGAGCACCTTCGGATTGGCGGGATAATTGACTACCGCCGATTCCTGCAAGCCCGGCTCGATGTAGGGCAGGGCATACAGCCGCGCGCCTTGCAAGTAGGCATCGATGATCGCGCTTGAAGTCCGTAATATATCCAGCTCGTTCATTTCCAGCCAGATGACATTGCCGGACAACTCCCGCGCCTTCTTCTTCGACAGCAAGATAAAATCCTCGCCGGTCGGGAAGTTGATTCGCACGTCGATGTACTGTCCCTTTTGCAGATTGGAGGGAAGCTGAATGACATGAAACTCCTGCACACGCAAATCCTTCGGGATCGGCGCGCTCTCGTACAGCATGGAAGGCATCAACGGCGTGCCTGGCTGTAATTCGATTTTGGCGCTTTTGCCGATGACCGCATTCTGATCGGCAATCATCCCTTGCGGCACCAGATTCGCAGGCATCGGGACAGACTTGAGGTCTTCCGCCTTCACCGTGTCACCGGCAGGAATGGTGCGCGCTACAGTCCAAACGCTTCTGCGCGATTGTTCCTTTATCGATTTCAGTTCTTCGATTTGCTTTTCATAATGTTCCTTCATTTGCTGCTGTTTCTGCTCTTGCTCAGATTGCTTAATCAGAGAATAGATGGCCGCAGCCGCAAGTAAACAAACGCTTACGGCAATCGCGACGATTATAAGCGTCTTGCGGTGCCGATACGTCCACGACATCGCTCACGTCTCCTTTCTCCTTTATATGGAATTTCATCTCTTACCGGGCTTCGTCACGGCGCTTCGGCTTTTGCCGAGTTCCAATCTGATGCTGCTCCAGTTTTTCTTGCGCCCATGCAGGCATATGCTCCGGTTTTATCAGACCCATAAAATCCTCCCGATTCCAGCGAGCCTCTTCACTGGTATACAGATTGATCACGTAGACGGCGCGACCTCGGGAATTGGCAGAGGTGCCAAAACCGCTTAGTGCCAGCACAAGCTGGTTAACAGCGGTGCGATATTCGGGTCGCAACCGTTCCGGCCGGATGACAACAACCTGGTTGTCAATGCGCATGTCTTCGCGAATCGGCTGGCATTGGGCTTGGGTAAGGGGAGATAGGGGCACCTTGACACTGGCCCTTTCTTCTTTGAGATCCTCCAGCTCCCATTGCACGCGGGAAACAAAGTCATGCACGGCTTCAAGATAATCCGCGCCGGTTGCAAACCCGTAAAATTGCTCGACACCCAACGAATTGTTTCGGGTGCAGGTACAAACCATGTGCGGACGTTCGGCATTGGTTTCGTCTATGCCAAGCAGCACTTCCACCTTCCCGATGGAGATGGCCTGAACGACTTCATAGTTGTCCACCATTCGCTTTATTTCTTCCATTGTCCGTCCTCATTTCCTGGAAAATTGCGGTGATTCTTCGTTCCCCGGCTTCGCTTTGATTGACCGGCTTCACGAGATTTCTTGTTTCGCGTGCGCGGCTGCTCGGTCTCATCCTCCAAAACTTCAAAGCGGTTGAAACCCGGCTTTTCTTGCATCAGGCGCTCATATTGACGACGCCTCCCTTTCGTGAAATACACCATGAATCGCCTCCCCAAAAATGGGCATAAAAAAGCTCTCCGTCCTAGGGGAGAGTGCCTGCCGAACAGGATACAGATTAACGTTCCTGTTCCCGTTGCCGCTTTTTATACCAGCTTTCGAGCAGTTGAACGATCAGGTCTTCCCTTTGCTTTTCAGTAAACTCCCTCGGAAAGAAGCGATCGATCCGCTCGCGTTGGATGGTCATCTTTTCTTTCTGGTTCGGCTTTTCCTCCGTGAGAATCGAGAAAATCACATCCACATTAAGCCGCCCGTCCTGGCTCAGCTTTTTCATGCGTTGCGCCTGCGCTAGCGAGGGAGTGCAGTCCTCGGACTGCATCGTTTCGTACAGGGCTTTCTGTTCTTCTTCGTCCAAGTAAGAAAGCTCTACGGCCGGATTAAAGGCAATTCGTTTATCATCCACCATTTCGAGAATGTAGGGGGTCAGTTCGGTAAGGCGGATGTAGCGTTGAATTTGTCTACCGCTTTCTCCAACTTCTCGACCAAGAACATCGGCACTTTCCAACTTCCCGACAACTTGTCGGGAAGTTAAGTCGGTTCGTTGTCCTTGCCGATTCATCGCCTCCATCTTCATTTTATAGGCATAGGCTTTCTCGCTTGGCGAAATATTTTCTCGTTGCAGGTTGCTGTCCACCATAATGATGGTTGCCTGATCGTCGTCCAGTTCGCGAACGATACAAGGCATCATTTCTCTGCCCGCCAATTCACTGGCTTTCTTACGCCGATGACCGGCTACCATTTCATAGCTGCCGTCTGTCTTTGGACGAACCAGACCGGGAACCAGTACACCATATTGCTTTATGCTTTCTGCCATTTCCAGCATCTCTTCATCCGCCTTCACCTTGAACGGATGGCCGGGAAAATCGCTGATTTCCGACAAAGGTATCTCCATCACCTTTTCCCGCTGCTGCTCGGCGCGGCTCTCCTCAGTGGAGAATAAATCAGCGACTGTGGTCAGTTTGATGCTGGCGCGCATGTCGTCTTTCGCTGCCAATGCCTTGCACCTCCTTTGTAAAGGCGGCATAAGCCTTTGCCGTTTGACCATTGGGGTCATGGGCATAAATGCTTTTTCCCTTGGCGCTGGTTTCCGCCGCGCGAATGGATAATGGAATCTCTGTGTTAAATACACGTAACATGTCTCCGTAGTCCCGCCGAAGAATGAAGGAGATATCTTTGGCAAATTTTGTCCGACTGTCAATCATCGTGAGCAGCACACCGTCCAAAACCAATTTTGGATTGATCTGCCTGCGCACACGGGCAATAGTCTGCAACAGTTGAGTCATTCCTTTGACCGGCAAATAATGCGCCTGCACTGGAATAATGACGCTGTCCGCTGCCGCCAACGCGTTGATGGTCAACATGCCAAGACTCGGCATGCAATCGATCAGCACGTAATCGTAATCGGCTTTAACCGAATCGATGTACGAACGTAAAATCGTTTCTCTGCTCATCGTATTGACGAGCGATACTTCAACAGCAGACAGTTCAATGTTGCCTGGCATCAGGTCAACGCCTTCATGGTGATGCAAAATACCTTCCCGCGCTTCATAGGATTCTTCGAGCATCTTTTTCGCCAGCAATGTGGCTAAAGATACTGACAGATTATCCGGTTCGTGGAACCCTAACGAATCCGTCAGGTTGCCTTGAGCGTCCGCATCGACCAGCAAAACCTTTTTTCCATCGCCAGCCAAACCTATCCCCAGATTGACCGCCGTTGTGGTCTTGCCCACGCCGCCTTTCTGATTGGCGAGTGCGATCACCTTGGACATCCTACATTTCTCCTTTCACACAAAAAGCCGGCTGCGCTGAATATTTCAGGGCAACCGGCTGTTTGAATAGTATCTATATAAAAAGGGAACGCCGCAAAAAGGGCGTTCTCCTGAACTTTCATATATAAGGCCTCTAATCATAGCTTTAGCGAACTTTCGGTATTGCAGAGCCACAAATTGATTGAACGGCTCTCTACTAATTAATTCAACTATCGTTCCCAGTTAGCGTAATCGACCAACAACAACGAAGGGCTGAAGGACCTCCCTGATCAGCCTTATCTCCAATCGGTTGGTGTTCACTTTTTTAACCGTAACCCGTTCAATAAACCAACAAATTGCTTTTTGGTCGCTGCCTTCTTATCATGCTTTGAAAATTCCAGTACGTAAATAATTTTGTCTTGTATCGGGATGACAGCGAAATAGACGTCATGTGTGCCGGTCAGTCCGGAGGCGGCTGTACCGTTGTCAGCGTCGAGCGTATATAGCTTGCCGCTTCCGATGGGAGTTTCGATCGCTTCTTCACTTGTGGTTTCGCTATGGTCGGGCTTATAAAATTTGAAGTCAAAATCGTCAGCATACGGGTACGTGACAACACTCCCGAGATTAACTCCGTTCTCGTCGGTGATGGATGCGTTAAAGCGGTCTCCGGTACTCAAGTTCCATCCCTTCGGCAGGGGCAGTTCCAAATTAGAGACATCGTAATCTGAATCCGTAATCGGTTGATCGAATTTCGATTCACTGACGAATTCTTTTCCGTCCCATACAAAGGATTGTATGACGTCTTTTCCAATACTATTGTCATAAAACGTGCTTGAAAAACCCAATTTGTTTTTAGCTAACTTGGTGGAATAACGCCCAGTACCGCTCATGAATATTTCGTGATGCCCCTTAATAGGCAACTCTTCGATTCGTCCAGACTTATCAAGCGTAAACAGTTTAAATATACCACCGTTACTCGATGCATATTGACCAATGGTAAAGTCGATATTCCCATCCCCGTTGTAATCATCGAAATCGATGTCAAAGAACGAGTTGAACACTATTTCATCATTAAAATAACCGTTTAATTCGACGGCACTTTTCACTTCGCCGTTTTCATTTGAAAGCTGGATTTGGAATTCCCCTTTCCAATTGCGACCCATTAAAGGCCCTGGGGACCAGTCTTCGAAATACTTTCCATTAGTAAGTACCACACTCAAGTATTCTTGCTTTTTTGTAATCGGGAATAGATCGTTCCTTGACAATGTGAGTGGTCCCGTTACAAGGATTGTGTTGGATGCGGCTGTAAGCGAAGGTTGGATTGGATTTGCTGTTGCCGCGTATAAAGGAGTCGGTGAATTTGTGATGTTTGATGTCGCCTCGGAGCACGCAGTTAATAGCAGTGCGGGTACCATTGCATAAAACAATTTTTTCATATTACATTATGCTCCTTTAAATAGGGCTTGCTGAACGGGTCGCTTTTTAGGGCATCACGGGCAAG
>NZ_JAQZSJ010000028.1 GCF_029360585.1 Cohnella caldifontis
GCTGATGTCAGTGTTTATGCAACGCCAGTGAAGAAAGTTACATAAATGCGTCGCGAATCACCATGCGGCCGCAACATCAATTGAACTCGAAAAATCGAATCATCCCGAAATCCTTTCGCGAAGAAGCATGTCGTATGTTTTTCGATAGACGGAACGGGCCGAGGATTTCCTCGGCCCGTTCGTCTTACAGCTTGATGATTTCGTCCCACTTTTTCTTCAATTCGTCGTAAGCTTTCTCCGGCGCCATCTTATCGAACGCGACCGCTTGGGAAATCCTCGTCCATTCGTCCGTCCACGTTCCGAACCCTTTCGGCCGGCTCGTGAACGGATTGGCGGTCGGGGCGATCCGGTCGATGATGTCGATCTGGGCCTTCGCCGACGCATCCAAGGACGGGGCCAGATCGTCGAGCACCGGCTTGGAAACCGGAACGCCGCGCGCCAGCTTCAGCGTCTGACCGGCTTCCTTGTCGTTCACGAACCATTCGATGAATTTCTTGTCCTCGTCCAGGTACTTGGACTCTTTGCTGACGGTGAAAAACTGGGACGGGAGCATGAAGCCGCCTGGATTCGCGGCGGACGGGACCGGCATCATCGCGTATTGGCCGGGATGCACGCCTTCGAACGTCGGGAACCCGGCGGAATAATCGCGTTGCACCAGGATGGTCCCGTTCATGAAAAGATCGAGCTGCGGATCGTATTGCTTATGCCCGGCCGTCACGTTGGCCGGAGGAACGACCCCTTCTTTCCGCAGATCCGAGAACAGCTTGTTGAATTCCAGGTACGTATCCCGGTCGATATTGAATTTGCCGTCGGGCGTGTGAATGAATCCTTTGCCCTTGGCCAGCTGGTAAATTTCGTACTTGTCCGACTCCGTCGTTCCCGTTGCCATGGACAAGTCCGCCATGAAATATTTGCCTTTCTCCAGCTTCGGCTGCACTTCCTTCGCGGCCTTCAGCAGCTCGTCCCAAGTAAAACCTTGCTCCGGGACTTGAATGCCCAGCTTGTCGAAAGCCGTTTTGTTATACATGAAGGTCATGGCGTTGGCACCCAGCGGAATCCCGTACAACTTACCGTTCACCATGCCGGCGGACATCAGCTTATCATTGATATTGGAAGTATCGATTCCCTCGGACAAATCCGCCAATTGATCGCGGAGCGCGTAGTCCATGAGGTTCCCCGTGTCGATCTGCATGATGTCGGGAAGGCTGCGGGCGGCCGATAAAGTCGCCAGCTTGGTGAAATACGTGTCAAAGCCCATGTAGGTCGGTTCGAACGTCACGCCCGGGTTTTTCTTCGAGTACAGGTCGAGCGCGGCTAACGTAGCGTCGTGGCGGACTTGGGAACCCGCCCACGTGATGCCCAGCTTCACGGAGGATCCAGCTGCCGGCGAAGCGCCTGGCGAATCCGGGTTCTCCGCGGAGTCCTTCGAGCTTTTGCCGCCGCAGGCAGTGATGGCCAATACCAGGGAAAGAGCGGCTAGCCCCATCCATTTCCGTTTTGCTTTCGACATGCGATATCCCCTCTCCAACTGATTTCCCTTCTGATTATAGACACCCCCCGCGGGCCCCAAAATGAGACAAACCAACAAAAGCTTCTATAAAACATGAAAATGCGGCAAAGTTTACGTTTTGCTCTTCAGCACGTCGGCGGGATTCACGCCGATGTACTTCTTGAATTGGCTGCTGAAGTACGGAATGTTGGCGTAACCGACCTTCAGGGCGATCTCGTAAATATAGTGCTTGCCTTCCAGGATCATCTGCCGCGCCTTTTCCATGCGAATCCGGGTGACGTATTGGTTGAACGTTTCCCCCGTGCCGTTGCGGAAGATTTGGCCCAAATAGTTTTTGGAAATATGGATTTCATCCGCTAGGAGCCCGAGCGTGATGTTCTCATGGTAGTGCTCGTGGATGTACCGTACGGTAAAGTCGATGATTTGACGATGCTTGACGTTATCGATCCAATGCTTGCTGTGGATGATCGTCTCCACCAGACGCTCCAGCCCATGACGCAGCGCCTCCGGGGAATCGTCCGCGCCCAATTCGGCCGGCAAGTCGAACTTCGGCGCGATTTGATCCAGATCGATTCCAAGATCATAAAGCGAGTATGCAAGCGCGGCCCACAGCTCCGCCCGCCAGATCCGCAGCCCTTGTTCGTCGTACGGGCGCCCCGAGTCTTGTTTGCCGACGTAATCGGCGATGACCTGCTTCGCCTCCGCCTCGTTGGCGTTTCGAACGGCTTGCGCCAGTTCGTGGTAAAACTTCATCGAACGTTCCGGAGAGGAGAACGGGAGCCGGGCGGCCCCCATAAGGCCGAACAACCCTTTGAACGTCTCGGGAAGCCCCCTCCAATCCCGAACGACCGGGCCGAGTTCGACGGTCGCCGGCACTTTCAGCCGCGTATTCAAATACGCCGACAGTTCTTCCCGCAAACGCTCGGCTTCGCTTTCGCAAGCGAGAAGCGCCCGACCCGGTTCCCCGTGCAGCACCACGGCATACCGGCGGCTGTGCAATTCGACGTAATCGAAGCGGGGGAACGCCTGCCGGACCATTTCGCAGGTGACGTTCTGAACGGCAAACCGCAGCAAATTCCGTTCCCTCTCCCAAGCTTCCCAGCGGTTTTCGGCAGCAAGGTCCAGCCCGATGATCCGATGGTCCCGCTCGTCCCAATCCGTGCTGATCTCCCGGATTTCCGGCCATTCGTCCGTATACTCCGACAGGCTTCCCGTCACGGCGGATTTCAGCCATTCCTGGATCACGTATGGTTTGTAGCGATTCATCTGATCCTTCAGCTGCCGGTACTCGCTCTCCGCCGAGCGGTCTTGCTCCAGCTGTTCCGTCACCTTGGACAGCACCGTTTTCAAGCTTTCCAGCGTCACGGGCTTGCTCAAGTAGTCGTCCACGCGCAGCCGGACCGCCTGCCGCGCGTACTCGAAATCGGAATAACCGCTCAAGATGACGAATTTCCCTTCAAACCCCTCCTCCCTGAGCGTCGAGATCATTTCGAGTCCGTTCATTTCCGGCATGTTGACGTCCGTTAGGACGATATCCGGGCGAAGCTGGCGCACGATTCGCAGCCCCTCCTGCCCGTCGATCGCTTCCCCGACCCACCGCACTTCGAGCTGATCCCAGGGAATGGACTCCCTCATGCCTTCCAGCAAATTCGGATCGTCGTCGATAATGACGATGCGTTTCATGACATCCCTTCCTCTCTTGTCGTCTCGTCGTCCGGAGACTCCGGAATGCGCAGCGTGACGAGCGTTCCTCCTTCGGCGCGATTGCGGATTTCGAATCCCGCTTGACCCCCGTAGAAGGTCGACAACCTCTCCCGGACATTGCGGAGCCCGTAACCTCCCCGAGTGCGGGAAGACAACCGGTCGGCGGCGGAAGGCAGTCCTTTGCCGTCGTCTTCGATCGTAATCCGCAAGCCATCCTCCTCCATGCGGCAGCGGATGGCGATTACGCCGGATTTGCGTCCATGGAATCCGTGACGGATGCAGTTCTCGACGAAAGGCTGCAGCGTCATTTTCGGAACGGGACTCTCCATGAGCGCTTCCGGAACGTCCAACGCGTACCGGATCCGGTCCCCTAGACGGAGTTGTTGGATCTTCATGTAGCACTCGATCAATTCCAGTTCTTCGGACAGCGGGATCAACGTCTTCCCGTTGGATAAGCCGATCCGCAGCATTCTGCCCGTCAGTTCCAGCACTTGGCTCATCCGGACGTTGCCGTCCTTGATGGCCATCCAGTTCAGTTGGTCCAACGTGTTATAGAGAAAATGGGGGTTGATCATGGCTTGCAGCGCGCCGATCTCGGCATCCTTCTGCTTGCGGTACTGGACGCGAAGGGAATCGTACAGCTCCGCGATCCGGTGAAGCAGCTTCTGGTATCCGTGGAACAGTTGGCCGAATTCGTTCTGGTAGTCGTTCGGAAGTTTCGCATTGCCCTTCTCGGCCGGGAACCGGTTCATGGCCCGCAGCAGGAGATAGATCGGATGGGTGAATTTCCGGTTCAACAGGAAGAAGTACAGCACGAGCAAACATACGGCCGCCGCGCCGATCGCGAACAGGATCTCCGCCATGTGCGCACTCCCCGCGACCAACTCCCTCCAAGGGGTCGTTTCCGCGAGCAGCCATCCGGAGCCTTTGACATACGTCCACACGACGAGCGCTTTGCCGGGAATCAGCCGATAACCGTTGCCGCCCGGCATGGAAGCGGCGTTCCCTTCCCCGATCTGATCCGTCTGAACGCCGGAAAGCGCGGAATTCCCGCCGACTTGGGTGATGAGCCGACCTCCCGAGTCGAATAATTGCCGGTTGGGCTCGATATTTTCCTCCAGAAGCAGCTGCCGGACCTCGCTCGCCCGCATGTTGATCATCACGATGCCCTTGTAATCCCCGCCGGAGGAGTAGAACTTCCTCGCGAAGCTGACAACCGAAGCCTCCCCGGCGTACGAAGCGATCCGGTGTTCGCCGATCCAGGCGAAATCCGACCGTTCGATCTGCGGATACCAAGCTTCGTGTTCGATGTCGTCGATCTCCAGGAATCGTACGGGGTCGTTCATCCCGCTATGGGGAGCGTCCCGCACGTACACGTCGATGTTCAAAATCGAAGGCGTGCTGAATGTCAACGTTTGCAGAGAGGCCACGACGTTCTGCACCGCCCGAAGGTTTTCGTAAGATTCCTTGGGCGTGCTGAACAGGTTCATCAGTTCGCTGTTGCGGATGGCCGAGAGCGAGACGGATTCGATCAGGGAGAATCGGGCCTGCAATTTCTCGTTGAGCTGCGCCAGAATCCGCTCCTGATGGGACGAAGTGGATCGGATGATGCCTTGCACCGAGAAGTAGTAACTGGTCCAGATCGCGACAGCAAATAGAAGCACGACGAAAATCGTCATGCTCCAAAAGTAGAGGTGCCGGATTTGGAATTTTTTGAACAAACGGTCAATCATGGAATCATCCCTTGAGGCCGGTCGTCGCGATCCCTTCGACCAGGAATCTTTGGGTAAAGAAGAAGAGGATGGTGCCCGGCAGGATCGACAGCAGGGACATCGCGAACAATTGCCCCCACGGCGCCGCGGATTGGGAATCGACGAACAGTTTCAAAGCTTGTCCGACCGTGAATTTCCCGATGGACTGGATGAAGATCATGTGACCGAAGAAATCGTCCCAATTCCATAGGAAGCAGAAGATCGAGACGGTCACGAGCGCCGGAACGAGCAGGGGAACGATGATCCGGGCATAAATCTTGAACGAGCCGCATCCGTCCATTTTCGCCGCTTCGTCCAACTCCTTCGGGATGCCCCGGATGAACTGGACGAGCAGGAAAACGAAGAACGAGCCCCCGATGCCTCCGGCGAGCGCATGCGGAACGATGAAAGGCAAATACGTGTCGATCCAACGGAACGAATCGAACAGGATGTACTGCGGGACGATCGTCACTTGGTTCGGAAGCATCAAGGTCAAAAGGACGATCGAAAACCAGAAATTTTTCAGCGGAAAGTTCATTCTCGCGAATCCGTAAGCCACGAGGCTGCAGGACGCGAGCGATACGACCACGACCGAAGCCGCCAGCGCGATCGTGTTGCCGAAAAACACGCCGAACGAATAATTCGTGATGGCGTTCCAACCCTCGGTGAAATTCTTGAGCGTCGGATGCTGCGGAATCAGGCTGGCGGACGAAAGCTCGTCCAACGGCTTGAATACCGCGCCGAACCACCATAATACAGGATAAAGCATGATCGCGCATAGAATCAGCAGTAATAAATGGGAAACGAGCGGACTCCGTCCGGCTGCTCTCATGGACTCACCTTCCTTCCGTCTCGTAATGGACCCAAGCTCTGGATGTCGCGAAGATGAGCGCGGTCACCACGGCAATGATCAAGAGCAAGATCCAGGCCAGCGCCGAAGCGTATCCCATTTGGAAATGCGCGAACGCTTTGTCGAAAAGCATGAGCGCGTACATATACGTGCTTTCCACCGGGCCGCCTTTGGTAATGATGAACGCTTGCGTGAACATCTGGAACGAACCGATCGTCTGAAGCACCAGGTTGAACAGGATGATCGGCGACAGCAGCGGCAGCGTGACCTGGAAGAACGTCCGGGCTCTGCCGGCCCCGTCGACGGCGGCGGCTTCGTAGAACTCCCCGGGGATTTGCTTGAGCCCCGCCAGGAAAATGACCATCGAGGAGCCGAATTGCCAGACCGCCAGGACGATCAGGGTACCGAGCGCCGTCGACGGCGTGCCGATCCAGTTCTGCCCCTCGACGTGGAAGAGGGACAGCAGCTGGTTGACCAAGCCGTTGATGCCGAATACGTTGTTCCATAAGATCGCGACCGCCACGCTGGCCCCGATGAGGGAAGGGAAGTAGATCACGGCGCGATAGAAGTGCATGCCCCGAAGCTTCTTGTTCAGCACGATGGCGATGAGCAGCGCCGCCGCCAATTTCAAGGGCACGGACAGGACCACGAACAGCAGGGTCGCTTTGAGCGAATGGACGAACGAGGCGTCGTCCGTGAAGATTTGCTTGAAGTTCCGCAACCCGACCCACCGGGCCGATTCCAGCAACGAATAGTCGGTGAACGAGAAATACGCGGACTGGATCATCGGCCACACGGTCAAGAGGAAGAATCCGGCAAGCCAAGGCGCGATATACAGGTAACCCGCCATCGAGACGTCGTGCTTCCGCCATTTCCTTCTCAAGGGCGCCCCTCCTTTCTCAGGTGATTTGTCTGGATTGAATGAGCGGGGCCGGGGTTGCCGGGCTCCACGGCGCTTCGTAGGAAGGCTTATTGACGTAACGGTTCATCGACAAGACCAACTTGGCGCCGGCCGACGGACCGAGCCGGACATGCAGCCATTTCCCCGCCGCCGGTACGGATTGCGCGAGTTCCCCACGATCATCCCGCACTTCCGCGTTCGTAAAGGAATGCTCCCCGAAGCCGCCGGCTTGGATGACGACCTCTTTCTCCTCGGATTCGTCCACGTTCACGAGCGTTAACGTGACGGAATCGTCGGCGAGCCGTTCCACGAGCGCGCTGACTTTGGGCGGAAGACCCGGCCTCCGGGCGGCCGCGTCGTAATACCGGACCCGGGCATGCTGCAGTCCCCCGTGGGAAATATGCATCGGCGCGCCCAACGTCAGCTGCAGCAACCCCTCCGGATAGACCGGGCACATCTCCTGCCACTTGTGGATGCTGGACAAGTCCTCCAGATTGTACCCGTCGGAAATCCAGCCGGCCGGATCGCCCTGCGGCGACCTCATTTTTTCAATCTGTCTTTGGACCAACGCGTAGTTGGCTTTCAGGATTTTCTCCGGGTATTCCGGATCGTTGCCGCGGATGAACTCGAACCAGGGAATGGTGTTGGCGATATAATGCTTGGTCTCTTTGCCCGTATGGGGATTGCGGCCGGAGACAATCGGGATTTCGATCTCCTTGTAGAAATCGGCGGCGCCGACCCTCTCGTACCGTTCGATATCCCGCGGATCCATGGACACGGTCCAGAGATAGATCGGATAGGCGGGGTTCGGCCGCTTATAATCCGTCCAGCCGCTGTCCAGATGCTTGTGCGGGACGAGCCAGTGGCCGTCCGACGACGACCGGCGCAGCTCCCAGTTGAGATCGAGCTGGCGTCTCGCGACGTCCAGCCAGCTCACGTCTCCGGTCAGCAGCGCGGCATTCATGGTCGCGTTGGTGAGCGGTTCCACGATCGTGAACAAGCCGTGGGACCAGCGCCAGCCGTAATAGCCGCCCCACCATTTGCCGTCGTTGTACTCGCCGATCTTGCCCGACAACCCGACGTTGTCCGGCATGATCCCCCCGTTCTCCTCCGCCCGCGCCTTCCACGCGCCCAGGTACTCGACGACCCACCGGATCATGCGCTCGTCTCCGCCGTACATGAAGGCATGGGCGATCAGGCTGGTCGCGTTCAGATTGAGCGGAACGTCCCCTTTCGCCATCCGCTCGTTCATCTTTTGAATGATTTCCTTATAGACGGCATCGTCCGACCAAGGGCACTTGCCGCTGGCGATGTCGACGCCGGTCAAATCCTCGAACGGGGCCAGGTAGTCGTCCAGGATGCCCCGGTGCGTCATCCAGTCCTCTTCCGTCATGACGAAACGGGGACCGCGGCTGCCGTTGATCGGCGAACGCATCAGCTTCTTCTCCGGATCGTAGTTCGGCGCTTCGGGGTCCTCGCCCATGTACATGCGGGCGAATCGCCGGGCCCGCTGCCGATCCTTCAGGCTGGCGGGATCCGCAAGCCCGAGGAAATAGAAGAACAAGGACCCTTCTCCATGGTGCATCCAGTCGTAATATCCGTCGAACTCGCGATAGATTTGACCGTACTCCGTCCATTGCCAAGTGATGCCGTCGAACACTTTGCGGGCGTGGTCGTACAATTCCCGCTTGCCGCCCAGCACATAGAGCAGCGCCAAATTCATGAAGCCTTCGTACGGATCGTCCGAGCCGTCCATGCCCGGCCAGGCGCTGCGCCAGAGCAGCGTCCCGTCCGGCTGGACGTACCGTTCGACGAATTCCTCCGCCGACCGGTTCAATAAATCCATCAATTGCTGCTGCAGCACGGCCCACTCCGGAGGCCGGAACGGAGCGTCGACGCGCAAGCTGACATTCCGTTGCTGGTTTCCGCTCATCTCATCCAACCTCCGAATCGCGTTCTGCCGCAGCGAAGCCGCAGTCGAGCAGGATCTTCATGACGCCCCCGCCGGATTCCATCTGCCGGAATCCCTCTTCCAGGCGATCCAGCGGGTAGATATCGCTGATCAAACGGTCAAGGGGAAGTTCGCCGGAAGCCGCCCAGGCGATGGCTTGCTCGAAATCTTCCTTCTCGTAGACGCGCGCGCCGAAGAGCTTGAGCTCGCGCCAGAAAAACCGGTGCAGGTCGACCGGAGGCGGGTCGCCGAAAATGCCGACGACGACGATCCTGCCGCGCGTACGGGGAAGCTGCGTCATGAGCCGGGCTCCCGCGGGCGAAGAAGTCACTTCGAACACGATATCGCACCCGGCTCCCCCGGTCAAACGGTCCACGCGCTCGGCGACATCGGCTTCCTTGGGATTGATCGTCTCGATGCCCATCTCCTCGAGCAGCCGAATCCGGTACGGATTCAGCTCGGATACGAGCACGTTCGCCCCTTTGGCTTTCGCGACCATCGCGATCAGCGTCCCGATCGGGCCGCCGCCCAGCACGACCGCCCGTTCGCCGCTGCGGACGTCCCCGATCCGAACGTCGTGGCAAGCCACGGCCAGAGGCTCGATCATCGCGCCCAGCTTCAGGGAAAGCGAGTCGGGAATCGGCAGCACCGTATGGGCGGGAACCGTCATGCTCGCTTGGAAGGCGCCCGGCGTTTCGATGCCGATGAATTTCAGACGTTGGCAGATATGCCCGTGCCCCGCCAGGCATGCCGGGCAGCTGCCGCACGAGATCAGAGGCATGACGACCACGCGATCCCCCGCGGCCACGTTCGTGACGCCCGATCCGACGGATTCGACGATGCCCGCCATCTCGTGACCCATCACGTGCGGCAGCGTGACCCGATGGTCCATGCGGCCGTGGTAGAGATGAAGGTCGGTTCCGCAGATCCCCGCATAAGCGACGGAAATCCGGACCTCGTCCGGTCCGGGCTCTACGGGCACGCACTCCCCGACGCGGATCGTATGGCTTCCTTCGTAAATCGCTGCTTTCATCCTGGCTTTCACTCCTTGGAACCTTGATAGTTTAAGTGTAGAGATACGCCGCGCGAAAACGTAGTAGAGAGAGTAATAAATCGTTTCAGTTTTTATGGAAGATCGCAAAAAAGAAACGACCCGGCAAGGTCGTTCCCCACGCAAACTCGGTTCCTATTTCAAAATCGCCCCTGCGGTCAACGCTTGCTCGATCTTCTCGTTCCCGGCCAAATACACGACAATGACGGGCAAGCTGGAGAGCAG
Organism: Cohnella caldifontis; assembly: GCF_029360585.1. Lineage (GTDB taxonomy): Bacteria > Bacillota > Bacilli > Paenibacillales > Paenibacillaceae > Cohnella > Cohnella caldifontis. The sequence goes on from NZ_JAQZSJ010000028.1 coordinate 9,944, forward strand.
CATCGCCGCGCCGATCATCCCCCAATCCGATACGCCGACGTTGACGAAGAAGTTCAGCAATCCGACGGTCAGCGGCCGGAATCGGTCTTTGGCGGCAATGATGAAAGCGAGCGGGAACTCGTTCCATATCCGCATGAATAGAAGAACGCATTGCGTGACGAGCGCGGGCATGACGATCGGAAGGATGATTTTGAAAAAGGTCTGGTAGACGTTCGCCCCGTCCATGCAAGCCGCTTCCTCCAGTTCCTTGGGAAGCGAACGCAGAAAGGCGTATAACATCAATACGCAGGAAGCCATGGCAAAACCGGAATACGGCAAAATGAGTCCCAGGTAGCTGTTTTTGAGATGCAGCAGCTTGATCAACTGGAATAGCGGAATGACCACGACCTCGATCGGCACGATCAGACCCATGGAGACGTAAAATAGCGCGGCCGCATTGAATCTCCATTTCATCCGGCTCAGACAGTAAGCGAGCATGCTCCCCGTCGCCAAAGTAAGCGCGATCGTCCCCAAGGTATAAATCAAGCTGTTTTCCAAGTACGAAAAAAACGGATACTTCGACAACGCTTCGCTGAAGTTCTGCCAGTCCCACGATCGGGGAACGCCGAATGGATTGTCGTAAGCTTCGCTTTTGGATTTGAGCGACATCGCGATCATCCAATACAAAGGAAACAGGAACGTGCCGCCTGCGAGAAGCCAAAACGCGCGACTTAAGTATTTCAAGAGAGTCCCCCCTAAAATTCCAGCTTTTCCTTGGCGACGAACCGTTGAATGAGAAACGAGATCAGCAGGCACTCCAGGATGAAAATCACCGCAATCGCCGTTCCTTTGCCGAACTCGGAAGTATCGAAAGCCGTGTAGTACATCTGGTAGATGACCGTCCGGGAAACATCTCCGGGCCCCCCGGCCGTCATGACGCGGACATGGGAATAGAAAGCCATGGAGCCTAACGTGGACAGGATCAAAACGTATTTGATGACGTCTTGCAGCAAGGGAATCGTGATCCGCATGCAGACCTGAACGAACTTCGCCCCGTCAATCAAAGCCGCCTCGTAATACATTTTCGGGATCGTTTTGATTCCGGTATAGAACAGCATGGCATTGAGTCCGATATATTGCCATAAGAACACCAATCCGATGCTGGGCATGACGGTCCTTCTCTCCGTCAGCCAGGAATGGGTCCAGGATGACAGTCCGATCGATTTCAGAATGGCGTTGAAAAGTCCCCAGTTCGGTTCGTAGAACGCCACCCAGATCTGCGAAACGACCGTCACCGACAATATCGCGGGAAACATGGCGGACGATTTGAAAAAACGGCGCAATCGGGGGGGCTGGACGTCCATGAAAAGCGCGAGCGCCATGGACAGCGGCAGCCCCAGCAGCACGGAGATCCCGACGATCAGATACGTGTTTCGGTGAGCGGTCCAGAACGAGGAATTGTTGAAGGCATCCGCGTAATTGTCCAAGCCGACGAATCCCAAACTTCGAAACCCGTCATGCTTATGCAAGCTCATCCAGATTTCGGGCAGCAAGGGGTAGACGCAGAAAACGGTAAACAACAGCAACGCGGGCGCGGCAAATACGAATATCGACATCTTGGTGCTGAAATACTTGTTCATGGCTCTCTCCACCGTCTGATTTGGTTTTAAAATCCCCCCGGCTTGAGGATCCGGGGGGATTACGGCTGTCGCCCTAACACGCTGTTAATTATCGAACCACGTATTTTCGCTCCAGACCTTGTTCATGGCCTCGGCGAATTTGTCCGCGGAGTATTCTCCCGTCAACAAGTTCGCTCCTTGCGACGACAGCTCGGCCGATGTCCGCGCATCCAGCGAGTTCAGGGCCAAGGAAGGAATCTTCGTCGGAATCGGATTGTACCAGTCGATGAACTTCTTCATCAGGGGAGACGATTCCGCCGGCGGGTTGCCCGTCTTCAAGGCGATCGGCGCTCCGGTGGATTCGAAATACAGCGCATCCGCCATGGCCAGGAACTCGGCAAGCTTGACCGCTTCTTCCGGATGCTCGGTTTTGGCGCTGACCGCATAACCGTTCAGAGGAGATCCCCAGAACTGAACGAACTTGGCGGGATCGTATGCATCGCCGGCGCTCGGGAACGGGAAGAAATCGACCGTGTCGTCTTTCGCCAGGTTCGGAAGCTCCCAAGTAAACATCCAGAGCATGGCGGCTTTCTTGGACGTAAACATCTCCATGGCCGGACCGTAATCCAGGTTGGCGATGCCGTCGGGGAAGACGCCTTCTTTGGCCAGCTGCTCGATCCGCGCCGCCCCTGCTTTGACCGAAGGATTGTTGAAATCGGTCTTGTTCGCGACGAGGTCGGCCATCGCCTGCGGATCTCCGATTTGGATCATCTGTTGGAGCATGTAAAGCTTCGGTCCCCATCCGTCTTTGCCGGGCGTAACCGCCGGCACCATTCCCTTGTCTTTCAGCGTCTTCGAAATGCCGATGAGCTCGTCGAACGTTGTCGGCACTTGCACGCCCGCTTTCTCGAACATGTCTTTATGGTAGAAGATGACCGGCGTGAAATACGTGTCCGCTCCGGAGGAGATGCTGTAAATCTTTCCGTCGAAATGCTTTAAGGCATCCGGAACGGCGTACTTGTCCAAAAATCCGTCTTTGGCGATATAGGGAGTCAAATCGAGGATGCTGCCGGTGCTTTTGAGCGGCGTGAAGTAACCCGCGTCGTCCCAGAAGACGTCCGGCATATCGCCGGAAGCGTTCAGCGTTTTCAATTTGTTCGCCATGTCTTCGCCGCCGCCGCCCGGTTCGAATTCGACTTCGAGGTTAGGCAGCGCCTTGGCGATGTTCGGTTTAATGTATTTTTCCATGATGTTGTTGCGGTTCTCGTCCGTCGTGATGGTGATCACTCTCATCTTGATCTTCTCGCCAGGCGCCTGGCTCTCCGAATTCGACGCAGCGGGCGTCGAACTTTCGGACGGCTCCGCGGATGGACTCGGCTGAGCGTCATTTTTTTTGGCGCCGCACGCCGATGCGACGAGCAGCAAACCCGCCAATAGAATCAAACCCGCCGTCTTTGAAGCCTTGCTCATTTGTTGACCTCCTGATTGGGTAGAATGGGAATCGGGTTGATCTTCTGTTTATGAAAGCGATATCAACCTTGGTTTTATTGTAAGGAGACCAACGCGCGGTTTACAGAGACGATTCTCGTGCGGGAAGGAAAATTGTAGGCAAATGCGATGACGCCGGGAGACCGATCCGCGGTTTGTCTCCATGCGCCTCCGATTCGACGATTACGGTCGGATATCGTTCACGTACTTGCTAGGGGTGATCCCGGTATGCTTCTTGAAGCATTTTCCGAAATAATTGGCATCCGCGTACCCCACCCGATTCGCGACATCCTGGACCACCTTGGCTCCCTGGTCGAACAGCTCCTTCGCCTTGGCGATGCGGTATTCGGTCAAATAGTCGTTGATCGTGACGGAGGTTTCCTTCTTGAACACGAAGCATAGGTGGTTGTAATTCATGTGCACGCTCTTGGCGATCGCTTCGATTCTCAATTCTTCGTTTCCGTAATGCCTTCGGATATAGGCCTTCACTTCTTCCACGATTTTGGCCGCCCGATTCTGTTTTCTTCCATGGACATGGGACATGACCGTGAGAATCAGCGTGCGGACCCAGTTTTCCAGTTCGCCCATGGTGTTCATCTTCTGCATGAGCTGCAGCATGTCGGGAACGGCCTGCTCCTGAGACACGTCTTCGAAGCTTTGCGACGCCTCGGCCAGAAACTCCAGGCAAGTCGACACGATTTCGATGCCGGCGACGAGCAACATGTCCAAAGAAGCGTTCTTATTGCGTGCATCTCGAAAAAAAGAGGCGAGCCACTCCTCCGTTTCGGCCGCATTCCCGATTCGCATGCACATCAGCAGAGCGCTCCTTTTCTCGACGGAGAACAGGCTGATTTTCATTCCGGCTTCGGCAATGGCGGAATGTACGATGACCTGGTTGCCTCCCATCACGAACCGGTGCTTCAGCGCGAATAACGCTTCCCGATAGGAAACCGATATCCGTTCCAAGCCCGGGTAACCGTTGCCGACGCCGACCGTAACCGTGCATCCCAAATGGCGCTGGACCGATTGGCGGATCGCTTCGCATAGCGGCTCCAGATTGGCGTACGCGCCGTCGGCGGAACCGATGATCATCACGAACCGATCTTCTTGATCCTGACAACCGGCATAAGGATAAGCGTGATGAACGTATTCTTGGGCGATGCCCCGCACGGCGAGTTTACGGATCTGTTTGTCTTCTTCGGAGACCAGATCATCCAGGGAATCGATGTCGATCACGACAACCGTGTAATAAGACGAGCTCAAGTCGATGCCCAAATATTCCAGACGTTCCTTGGCAAAAGCCGATTCCGTGAGTCCCGTGTCCTGGAGCCACCCGTTCAACAATCGGTCCTTCAACACGGGCATATATTCTTTGGCCTGCATTTTCAAGCGCTCCAGCTCCAGTCTGACGTTCCGTTCCTTCTGGATCAGCCGCTTGACTTCAAGCAAGGAGCTCCGGAGCTCTTCCTCGTTAATCGGCTTGAGGACATAGTTGAACACGCCGAGCTGCATCGCTTGCCTGGCGTACGCGAATTCGCTGTGCCCGGTCAGCACGATGAATTTCGTTTCCGGTTCGCGTCGCTTGGCCTGTTGGATAAACTCCATGCCGTCCATGATGGGCATGTTAATATCGACCAAGACGACATCCGGAGCTTTCTCGGACATCAGGTCCAGCGCTTCCTCCCCGTTCTTCGCTTCGCCTTCGATCCGGTAACCCAGCTCCTCCCAAGGCAATGAAACTTTCAAGGCTTGCCTGAAATAATATTCGTCGTCTACGATCAGCAGATTCAACATATCAACCCTCCTCGGCACGCAGCAAAGGCAGATGGATGATCACCTTCGTATAAGATCCGTATGCGCTTTCGATTTCCAGGCCGTATCGGTCTCCGTACAGCATTCGGATTCGATCGTGGACGCTTCTTGCACCGAAGCCTTTCCGTTCGCGGGGACTTGCGGTCTTCATCAAAATGGCTCCGGCTTGAGACGGCTCCATCCCCGCGCCGTTATCGAAAATTTCGATTCTGACGTCGTCCCCGCAACGACTTCCGGAAATCCTCAATAATCCTTTTTCCTTTTTCCTTTTGAGTCCGTGGTAAATCGCGTTTTCCACGAGAGGCTGCAGCGTAAGCTTCGGGATCGGGGAATTCTTAATCTCCTGGTCGATTTCCATCGAATAGTCCATATACTCGACATATCGCAGCCGCTGAATTTCCAAATAGCTTTCCGTTAACAGCATCTCTTCCCCGATCGTGATGATATCGTTGCCTTTGCTTAACGAGATCTTGTAAAAATCGGCCATGTATTTGGCTGCGGCTATGGCTTCCGTTTTCATATTCAACTTAATCAACGATACGATGGTTTCCACCGTGTTGTATAAAAAATGAGGCTTGATTTGGGACTGGAGCAATTGATACTCGATCTCGGCCTTCGTCCTTTGTTTCTCTACGTTCTCGGCCATCAGGGCTTCAATCCGATCCATCAAGTTGTTAAAGCCGTCGCTTAAATATCCGATCTCATTCGTCGATCGGTACGGGCTTCTGACGTTCAGCTTCCCGGTCCGAATTTCCCTCATCGTCTTGGACAACCGGAAGATCGGCCTGGTGATGGAACGGGACAACAGGAAGGAGACGATAAGCGCCAGCAGTAAGCACGAGATGCCGATGCGAAGAATCAGCCGATTGATCTCCGTGCTTTCCACCGTGATTTCGTTCATGGGGATCACGCTGACGATCGTCCATTGCATCGGTTCGAACCGGCGGGCGGACACCAATACCTTCTTGCTCCCGGCGCCTTGCGTGAAGTTGCCGTCCTCTCGGGCGGAATCGGGAACCGGGATGGAGGTGACCGCACGGAAATCCCGATACAGATTGTCTTTGTTCCTGGAGGAAATGATGATCCCGTCTCGATCGAGAATGTAAAATTCTCGGCCCTTGTCATTCTTTTTCCGTTCATAGATGGAAGCGATCACCGTTTCTTTTACGTACAAAACGACTTTTCCGATCGTTTTGCCGGTATCTTTGTGAATGACCGTCTTAGATACGGCGAATACGTTGTCTTCCCCTTCATAACGGAACTTGAATTTGATCAACCCCGTCCATGCCGGCAAATAAGAATGTTCCGCGTTCTCGGCGTCGGAACCGAATATCCGGTTCGCGTAGCCGTTATCGGCAAAACCCGCATCGACCCATTGATGATGGGCGGTAAGAATGCTGGCGGCTTTGATCATCGTATTGGGTTCCACGATGTTGCTCATGACCGCGGACAGCGTATTGTTCATCGACAGATTATTCAAACCTTCCGCCGGCTTAAGCGCGGATCGGTCTTTGTTCGAGATCAGATCGTTGTAGAGCTCATTCTGCAGTCGATAATCGCTGGCTAAAATCTTGGAGTAATCCTCTATGGTGGATAGCAGCGTCTGCAAGTTATTGTCGATGAGAACGAGCTCCCTCGCCGAATTGTTGACGGCTTTCTCGATGATGGCTTTCCGCGAAACGGTGTTGGCGAAGAGAGCAAGGGTGGAAAGCGAAACGACGATAATCAAAATATTCGTGATGAAAATTTTGTTTTTGATGGAAATGGCGCTTAAATGGTCGGTTAGTCCTTTCATGTTCCACCTCTCCTTCGATTCCGATCCTCGAAGGAAACGCCTACTTCGTTGTCGGTCTCACAACGAAATAGGCGTTTCGGCCAATCCGTGAGTTTCATGGTCGGACGGCATCGTGGCGACCGCGCTGCGTGCCATGTGCCCCTTCCCGCCTATAAACCGCCAATGACGCCTTTTTTCAAAATCAAATTCGCGTACAAGGCGTTTTCGCCCGTCGCTACGATGGCGAAAGCTTGTTTCGCGCGGTCGTAAAACGCAAGCCGTTCCACTTCCTCAAACGGATTGCTCCTTTGCGTTTTGTCCCGAATGATAGCCTCGTACGTTCCCCAAACGGGCGTCTCTACGGGATCTCCGGGGACGACTTGCATGAGGGCCGCCGGCTTGTCGACATAAGCGTCCAGCGGAAACAATCGCAGAATCGCATCCAACAACTCGGGTATGCCATGGCCGTCGCATCTGACGAGTCTCCGCGCGTGACTTGCGGCCGGGAAATTGGCATCCGCAAGGACGATTTCGTCGCCATGGCCCATCTCCATTAAAATCTTCAACAACTCCGGCGACAAAATGCGGGGAATGCCCTTTAGCATGTCGTCCAACGCCCCTTCGATCCAAGGATTAAACTCCGCCAGTTACTTCCATTGTACAAGGAGAATCGGCAAAAGAAATTGCAGGGATTTGCGTGATTATGTCCGATTTTGATGTGCTCCAACCATTTCGAATGAGCGTCAAACGCAAAAAAACAGGGAACCGCTTTCATGGCTCCCTGCGGGCGATTTCACTTGGACGGCCGGTAATGAAATACGTCTCCCGCTCGCGCGTCGCATCGAATCGACTCGTCCCGGTAACGCAGGATACACGGCAATCCGCGCGACGAGCGCACATCGGCGCCGACCAGCTTTCCGTCCGCCCACTTCATGTCGATTTCGAATCCTCCGCGGGCGCACAAACCCTTGACGGATCCTTCCGGCCATTGGGCCGGCAGGGCGGGCAGCAGCTCGATCCGGTATTCGGCCCTGCCGCCTCGATAACGGACGCGGCTTTGCAACAGCATTTCCGCGATGCCGGCGGCGGCGCCGAAATTCGCGTCGATCTGCATGGGAAAAGGCTCGTGCTGATTGAACAGATTCGGGTTCGTGGAGCCGGCCAACAAATCGGCGAGACAGCCGAACGCCTTCCGGCCGTCCCGCAGGCGCGCATGCAGCGCGATGCGCCACGCCGCCGGCCAGGCCACGCTTGCTCCGTTGTCGCGTAGTTCGAGGCTTTTCCGCGCCCCGGCGAATAACTCGGGGGTGTCCTCCCCGGAAATCTGATTCCCGGGGTACAAGCCGTACAGATGGGAGACATGCCCGTTATGGTCGTCGGGGCGGTCCCAATCCTCCAGCCATTCCTGCAATTGTCCGTACCGGCCGATCTGCATGGGCGGCAGCCGATCGAGCGCGGTTTGCAGTTCGTCCCGGAAAGCGCCGTCCTCTTGCAGAAGATCGCATGCCGCAACGCATCGTTCGAACAAATCGCGGATCAGCTGCAAATCCATCGTGGACGAATACGTCAGATGGCGTCTGCGGCTTTGACCGTCGATGTAGGCGTTCTCCGGCGAATAAGAAGGGTTGGTCACGAGTCGACCGGCGAATGTAATCCCTTCCGGCGCTTCTACCATGAAGTCCAAGAGGAACCTCGCGGCCTCCTTCATCGCGGGATAAGCCCGTTCTTTCAGGAAGGCCAAGTCGGGATGGTACTCAAAATGATCCCAGAGATGCTGCACCAACCACGCGCCGCCCAGCGGCCATATGCCCGCATGGATATCGACCGGAGCCGCGGCTCTCCATAGATCGACGTTATGATGCACGACGAATCCCCGCGCGCCGTAGTAGATTTCCGCGGTGCGCGCGCCGGTAACGCGCAGGTCGTCGATCAAATCGAACAAGGGCCCGTGACACTCCGGCAAATGCCCGACCTCGGCCGGCCAGTAGTTCATTTGGACGTTGATATTGGTCGTCCACTTGCTGCCCCATTCCGGCCATTCCTCTTCGTTCCAGATTCCTTGGAGATTGGCCGGCTGGCCGCCCGGCCTGGAGGAAGCGATAAGCAAATACCGGCCGAATTGAAAATACAAAGCCGCCAGCGCCGGGTCCTCGGACTCGCGGAAAGAACGAATGCGCCGATCCGTCGGTTGCCGTTCGCTTCCGCCGCCTTGCCCGTCGTTCGTCTCCCCTCCGAGCCGTAACGAGACACGCCGGAACAACGATCGATAGTCCTCTATATGTTCGTTCAGTACTTCCTCGTAGGGACGGCCGGCGATCCGCGCGAGGAATTGCCCGTTCTTCCCGGCCGGATCCCCGCCGATGTCGCCGTAATTCAAGAATCCGGTCGCCCCGGAAAACACGAGGGTCACGGCGTCTGCTTTCGCGATCCTCAGGCTGCCATCGGTTGCGTCGCACCGTCCTCCCTCGCAGACGGCCGAGAGCGCGCCTTCGAACCGGAGACCCGGCCCTTCCCAAGCGGCGATCCAATGCTTGGCTTCCTTGCGCGTGCCCGTGCGTCCGGCCAGCCGGATCGTATCGTTCCCTTCCGTCTGCACGGAGTGATCCGGGTGCACGGTGGCGAGCGAAGCCTTGACATCGATGCTGCCCGGCACGCTGGCCGTAAGCCGGATCACCAGGCACCCGCCGGGATGGGAGCAGAAAATCTCGCGGGTGTACGCGCACCCGCCCACTTCATAGCTCACGGTCGCCACCGCCCGTTCCAGATCCAGCTCCCTTCGGTAATGCCGGACCGTACGATGCTCCGGAAAGTCCAACCACAGATCGCAAAAAGGCAAATAGGCCTGCAAATTGACCGGATCGCCCATCATGCGCTGCAGGAACAACTGCTCCGCTTCCTCGACGCGGTCGGCGAATATCAACTGCCTGACTTCTTGCAAATACCGGCCGGCGTCCGGCCGGTTGTAATCATGGGGAGCCCCGGACCACAGCGTCTCCTCGTTGATCTGGATTCTTTCCTTCGTAAGCGCTCCGAATACCATGGCGCCCAGCCGTCCGTTCCCGACCGGAAGCGCTTCTTTCCACGTCAAACCCGGCGAATCGTACCACAGCTTCAAGTCCATCCCGCCTTTCCGTTGGTCCCGGTATGTTACCCGCCCCGTTTCACTCTTCCTCCGACGAAGCGCTCTCCCGGTACTCGCTGGGGGTGACGCCCGTATATTTCTTGAACACTTTCGTAAAGTAATGCTTATTCTCGTAGCCGACCTGCTGCCCGACCGCGCTGACGGGGAGATGGCGCTGCGCCCGGAGCAGCTTCCGCGCCTCCCGAATCCGCAGCCCGTTCAAGTAATTGACGAACGTATCGCCCGTTTCCTTCTTGAATAAACTGCTGATGTAATTCGGATGGAGATCCATCCGGTCGGCGAGATGATCCAAAGATAGATCGCTCCGGAAGTTGGCCTCCATGTAAGCGAGAATCCGCTTGGCGTGTTTCGAGTAATCCGAATCGTTGCCGGCCGGAAGTTCCTCGCCCACGCGTTCGAGCAGCCGCGCGATTTCGACTTTATCGATCGGCTTCAACAGGTAATCGACCACGCCCGTGCGCAAAGCCCTTCGCGCGTATTCGAATTCGTCGTAGCCCGTCAAGATGATGAAACGGTCGCATAATCCGTCTTGTCTGGCCTCTTCGATCAATTCGAACCCGTTTTTCTCCGGCATGTTCAGGTCCGTAATCGTCACGTCGGGCCAATAGTCCTTCATGATGTCCAAAGCCTCATAGGCGTTGCCCGCATCGCGGAACCGGGCACCGACGGGCGCGACTTCCCTTACGACCTTGACCAGCCCGCTCAGAATGAGCGGTTCATCGTCCACGATCAATATCTTCATCGTCGGGTTCCCTCTCTTTCGCGATGATGACGCACAGCGTCGTCCCTTGGCCCGCTTTGCTTGCGATTTCCAACCTCGACGCCCCGCCGAAATAGGAACGGATCCGTTCGTTCACGTTGACCAGCCCGACGCCGCTCTCTTGCTCCTCGCCGTTCCTCTCGTCATGCCTCGCCAGCCGCTCCTGAATCGCCTGCAGTTTCTCGGGAGGAATTCCGCTGCCGTTATCGGAGACGGTAATCCGGATTTCCGCTGCCGTCTCCGTTGCCGACAGCCGGATATGGACGCTCCGCAATACGGTGGACGTTCCGTGCGCGATGCAGTTCTCGAGAAGAGGCTGCAAGAGAAATCGGGGGCATCGCACTTTTTCGGCATCCAAGGACACCTCGATTTCATACGTCAATCGGCTCTGCAGCCGCATCTTGTGAATGTTGAGGAAGAAGGTGACCATCTCGATTTCCCTGGCTAGAACCGTCTCGTCGTTCTGAGGCGACAGGCTGTAGCGCATCAGCTTCCCGAACCAGAAGGAAATATCGGCGACTTCCTTATCGTCGTGGGATTCCGCGATCATTCGGATCGTTTCGAGCGTGTTGTAGAGAAAGTGCGGTTTAATCTGGGCTTGCAGCACTTTGTAAGCGGCTTCTTTATTGCGCAGTTCGGCGCGGTGGACGTTGTTGATCAGTTCGTCCATGCGCCGGATCATCGCGTTATACGTTTGCGTGAGGAACCCGATTTCGTCTTTTTCATCCATTTTGTCGTATTTGATGACCAGCGGTTTGAAATTGTCTTCGCGTAAGGTGCGCATATGGCGGGCGAGCCGGAAAATGCGTTTCGTGATCGTGGACGCCAGGGCGTAATAAGCGATCGACAATCCGGCAAGCAGCAGGACGATCGTCGTCACCAGCACGATTTCTCTGCGTTTGATCGAATGGAAGACATCGCCGACCTGCCCCGTGACGACCACGCGGACGCCGAGTTCTCCGAGGAACAGCTGGTTCACGATCGTTTTCCGGTTGATGAAGAACGTGTCGTTCTTCGATTGCAACAGACGCAGCGTCTTGTCGTCCGGTCCGGCCGCCGTTTGACCGCCGATCAACGGCTTGCCCTGCTCGGACAGAAGAAAAGCCTCCCAATTCCCTTCCACGCCCGCAGCCTCGTAGAAATGCCGGATCAGGCTGCTCCGGACCCGGATCTCGAGCAGCCCGATTTTCTCCGTGATTTGGGTATTGTAAATATACTGGTAATAGATTAATTCCGGATCCGAGACCTCCGGGTCGGCGCGCACCCATACGCCCTGGCCCGGCTTGATGGACCGGACGGCTTCCGCCATTCGCGGATCCAGCTGGGACAGTTCGAGGAGTTGCTCCGAAATCGGCAGGACCCCGTCCTTGATCTTATAGACGACAAGCGATTCGATCTCCGGACTGGCGAACAACGATTGCGAAAAGAGCGGACGGATGTACCGGATGAACGCGTATATGCTGTCCGCGTCGGTTTCGTAAACGCCGTCCAAATAATCGGTCACGTACGGATTGTATTGCAGCATCCGGTGCACCGATTGGATGCGGGCGAGATCCGTCCTCAAATTGGCGTAAGCCTGCTCCAGGATCTTCTGACGGCTCTCTACGAATTGCTGGGTCAGGTTGCCGTAAGTTTGCGTATAGTAGCGGTAACCGAATGCGATGACCGGGATCAAGATGAGAATCACGTATCCCAGGATCATTTTACGCATGATGCTTATGGCAACCATTCCCTTCGAGTTCCGTCGGATTTCCGTATCCCGTTGCCGCCCCATGAGCGAGCAAAGTCCGGTAAGGGCCGAACCGCGCCCCTACCGGATTTTCGACTTTACTTGAACAAATCCTTCTTCTTCTGATACGTCTCGTTCGCCCAATCGACCAGCTTCTGCAAGCCCAGCTTCTCGGCGTTCTTCACCATGTTTTCGTAATTCGCGACGGCTTCCTCTTCGGATTTGGCCAAGTAAATTTTAACCTTCTCGTTTTTCACCATCTCGTCGATCTTCGTCTTGAGCGTCTTTTCCGGGGAATCCGGCTGCGTCTGGATCAAGCCGAGCGCCGGCTTGTAAACCGTAAAGGCTTTCCGGTCCATCAAAGCTTGCGTTTTCTGAGTACCGGGAACGTAAGACAACATGCCTTCCGTCACGCCGTCATTGTACAGGTACCACCATTTGATGCCGTTGCCGTTCACGAAATCGGCGTCGTTCGGATCGTATTTCAAATTCGGATAACCCTCTTCGTTCCACGTCCAATGTTCGCCCTCGACGCCGAACATGGTCAGCTTCTTGCCCTCGTCGCTCGCCAGGTATTGGATGAATTTGATCGACGCCTCCGGATTCTTGTTGTTCTTGGTAATGAACGTTCCGGCGAAGCCGAGGCCCGAGCTGACGGAGATCGTTTTGTCCGACAAGGCGCTGGGCAGCAGTTTGAACGTGTACGAGCCTCCGCTGTTCTTGACTTTGATGTTGTCGGAGTCCGCGACGCTTACCGTATGACTGTGAGCGAACGCTTTGCCGCTCGTCGCGTACTGATCGTCGATCTGATCGTTCGTGTACGCGAAATTTTCCGCCAGAATGAATCCGTTGCGATACAGGCTGTTCATGAATTTGAAGTAATCGAGCGTCTCCGGCTGACGGAGGACGTAATCCACTTTTCCGTCCCGTTCGTACCAGCCGTCCAAGAGCCCTTCGACGCCGGACTGCTGCAGGAAATATTGCTCGATCCATTCCTTGTCCATGGTCAGCGGAATCATGTCGGGATACTTCGCCTTGACCATGCCCAGGACCTTCAAGAAATCGTCCAGCGTTTGAATCGGCGGGTTGCCGAGCTCTTTCAGGATATCTTCCCGCACGGCAATGCCGGGGTTGCCGTCGCTGCCCAGGGAGTATTTGCTTTTGGCCATTTCCTCCTGCGTCGCGAAGGAGTTCCGGACCGTATAGAAATTGCCGTCGTCCATCGTATGGATGGCGATTCTCGTATCGTCGATTTTAAAATCCGGGGCGTACTTGGCAATCAGTTCATTCCACGGATAGGAAAGCTTCGAATCCGACAGGCGGTCAACCTGGGCATAGGTGAATACGAGGTCCGGGAGGTCTCCGGAAGCGATCATGAGCGGAAGCTGCTTGTCGTCCGTCGCGACGGTCACTTTCAGCTTGACCCCCGTCTTCTCGGTGATCTTCTCCGCGACCGGGCCTTTCCACTCCTTGACCGGATACCAAGGCGCGTCGATGAACAAGGAAAGCTCAATCGGTGCTTTGGCGCTTGGAGCCGACTCGCTGCTTGGGTTCGGCGACGGTTCGCCGGAGGCCCCTTGATTGCCGGCATCGTTCTTGCTGCAGGCGGACAACAAGGCCAGTACCAGCACGACGGCCAGCGTTGCTAACAGCAGTTTTTTCTTTCCGAATCGATTCAACCTAACCCCTCCGTTTATCATTGTGCTTTATATTAAAGCAAGCGCTTTAATATCTGAGAGATTTCTCAACCTTTGACGGAACCCAGCATGATTCCCTGGATGAAATACTTCTGCAGGAACGGGTATACGCAGACGATCGGCGCGATGGAGATCACCATGGCCGCGACTTGAAGCGAATAGCTCGTGACGCCCGCCGACGCGCTGTTCGCGACGGCAATCGCATCCATCGGCATGTTGCTCTTGTTGATGACCTCCATCATCCGGAACGCGAGCGTCCGCAAGCCGTCCGATTGCACGAAATAGGCGGAGTCCAGCCAGGAGTTCCATTGGCCGACGCCCATGAAGAGCGCCATGGTGGCGATCAGCGGCATCGAGACGGGAAGGATGATGCGGTAGAAGATGACGAGCTCGTTCGCCCCGTCGATATGCGCCGACTCTTTCAGTTCTACGGGGATTTCGCGGAAGAACGAGAGGGCGATCAGCAGAAAAAACGTGCTGAGCATGGAAGGGATGATATAGACGCCGAACGTGTTGAGCAGTCCGATCGAGCGCAGGACCACGTAATAAGGAATGAGCCCTCCCGAGAAGTACATCGCGAAAATGATGATCGTGAAGTACAACCTGCGAAGCAGCAGCTCGCGATGCGAGAGTCCGTATGCGACGAGACAAGTGAGCAAGACGCCGAGCACGGTTCCGGATACGGTTCTGAGCACCGTGACCAGAAAGGCTTGATACCAGTGCGGATCGTTCAGGAACTGGGCGTAGTTCTCGAACGTGATTTGGCGCGGCCATAAGTAGATCCCGCCCAGAAGCGAATCGGTCCCCTTGTTGAGCGAGAGGATCAGGACGTAATAGAACGGATAAAGCATCGACAGCATGATCACGAAGAGAACGAGGTGAACCGCGGCATCCATGAACCGGTCTTTCTGTCTTTGGCTGAACGGCAACGCCGACCCCTCCTGTCTCTAGAATAAACTGGAACCCGACGTCCGCTTGGCGATGGCATTGCTGGAGAAGATCAAGATGACGGAGATGACGGATTGAATGAGGTCGATGGACGCCGCGTAGGAGAATCGCCCGTCCTTCAAGCCGACCTTGAACGCGTAAGTCTGCACGATCTCCGAGGTCGGATTGTTGATGCTGTTCCCGAACAGGAAAGCTTGTTCGAAATTCGAGCCGACCAGCCCTCCGCCGAGGATGCTTCCGACCGTCAGGATAAGCACCACGACGATCGTTCCCTTCATGCCGGGAAACGTGATGTGGCGAATGCGGGCAAGCCTTCCGGCCCCGTCCATTTGCGCCGCTTCGTAAAGCGACGGGTTGATGCCCGCGATGGCGGCCAGGAAGATGATCGTCCACCAACCCATTTCCTTCCACACGGCGCTTCCGACCGACAATCCCCAGAAATAATTCGGATTCGTCAGGATGGCCAGCGGTTTATCGATGACTCCAAGACCCATCAGCGCTTTGTTCACGACGCCGATGTCGGCGGAGAAGAAGGAGAACGAGATGCCGACCACGACGACCCACGAGATGAAATGCGGCAAGTAGCTGACCGTCTGGACGAACCGTTTGAACCGCAAGTTTTTCGCTTCGTTCAGCAAGATCGCCAGCAGGATCGGAGCCGGAAACGTAAACAGCACTTTCAGAAGGCTCAACACGAGCGTGTTGCGGACGATGGTCCCGAACTGGTAATCGTTCACGAATTCTTCGAAGTGCGCCAGTCCGACCCATTCGCTGGTGAAAATCCCTTTGATGCCGGAGGAAATCGAATAGTCCTTGAACGCCATCAGAATCCCGAACATCGGAGAGTAGGAGAAGATCAGCAAAAAGACGATGCCGAGTCCGACGAAGAGATGAAGCAGCTTCTGTTTTTTGAACCGCTTCCAAAATAAAGCCTGCCGTCCGTTTGTTGACCTCGCGTTTGCCTTGACGCTCGCGGTTGCCGAATTTCCTGCCATGCGCGTGCCTCCCTTTACTTCAAGTCTATCGGAGCAGCCGTTGGCCCATAAGCCAACATTTCTAAGAAAGCGTTGTCATTTTTAAAGATGCGAATTGCCGCCTCATGCCTCAAAACAATCATCTTCATCGAATTGAAAATTTTTCATTATAGACACCCAACAACATGCTTCCATTATGGGCGTCCATTTCAAACCTGGCGGGGCCTTCCCTTTTTTAGGCATTTCCCCGCCAATGAACTCGTCGATCAAATTGACCCCGGACACTCCGCATGGGTTTTTGACAATGTACATGACTTTGTCCGGCATCGGCGTGGGGTTCAATTTTTCGGTGTTGCCGTCCGCTTCCCTTCAGGGCATGGACATGAAGTAGCGTGGATCCGCCAACTCGACAAATGTATTCTTGCGGACGCTTGGCATGACGATCGGCATCGCCGTTTTCGGAACTTTGCAGACGCGACGTTTCTCCGATCGTTTGCATGAGATCGTCCCCGGGGCCGGAACGAGAAGCACAGGGAGCATCGATTTGCAAAACCTGGATCCCCAGCAGTTGTTTCAATCCGGCGCTCGGTCGATTATTCCGGCTGAACACCACGTAGTGACGGTACTGTCCGGATCGATCGTCGGCGTATTCGGCTTGACATTGATCCCGATCGCGGTTGCGGTCGTCCCGGTCCTGTTCATGGGCAACGCTCGCGCCGCATCCTCCCGCGAACCGCAGGTTTCCGGTCATCGGCATTATGTCGAAATGAAGTAGCCCCCTTAACGTTTGCGGTCCGGATGTCCGCTGGTGCGGCAATGAAGCGGGCCACTGCCGGGAATCCGAGTGGAGCGTTGTTCCGGCGATCTTGCAGGATATCGAGAAAATCTTGGAGGACTCCCAGCATGACTACGACGGCGACTTCTCCAGGCGAATCCGCTCCGGGAACGAAAATTTGGGCGGCAGAGACGTTATTCGGGACGCGGGCACGTTCATCTGGTACCCGGCGGAAGTCAATACTTCAATTCGGCCGGCTGATTCTAAACCTAACGGACACCGCAGCCTTTATTTGCCGCAAAATCTTCATTCTCGAAATGTAACGGACAGGAGAGCCCTTATCGACCACGATTCGCGGTTGAAAGGGGCATTTTCCCCCGAATAAGTGCGACTGTGTCCGTTAGAACACGAAAGGTCGCGGTTTATTCTAAATAGCGGCCGCTGTGTCCGTTAAACCTATCGCTTCCTCGTTTTCCGGTCGATCGTATGCGAAATGGTCAGTCGTAGAAAAAAATCTCGGTAGTTTGGCCTCTGCTGACTTCTCACAGCAAGCTTTACTCCGTCTTTCGAATGGTCTACTCGAAGCATGCGAGATCTCCCCGGGTAAGAGCGATGACCTTCCCCTCATCCATCTGCCGCATTTACATGATGAGATCCTGGCGTATTGGACTTCGCTTTGTCGTGCAAGCTTATCCGTCTCACCATGCCTTATACGTGATTTCTGTACGTCAGACCGAGGGTTTGCCTCCGGCTTCCTTCAGATTCCGCCTCGCTGCGGACACCCTGCCCTTGGCTTACAGTTCCTACTGCCAAGCCTCTAGCGGACTTTCACCGCCAAGTTATCGCCCATGCCGGGCGCACACGAAAAAAGAGAGCTTGCCGCTCTTCCTGCGGCAGCTCTCCTTTTATCCGAACCTAGCCGTCCGTTTCATGCGAAGATAGAGCCGGATTGGCATACCGAAAATAATCGAAATCGGCATACCCGCCGGGCTGAAGAGTCGCGTAGTTGAACAGCCCGAACCGGTACCCCATGAAATGGTCCAGCGTATACTTCATCTGCAGCGGCCGGCCGATCGGATGCCACGACGAACCGTCCGCGGAATAATAGAATCGGGCGATATCCGCGCTGTTATCGAAGTCGCAGTCGATCCTCAAATAGATGCTGCTGCCTCCGTAGGGAACGCGTTCCGCCGTCTCTTCGCCGCCGTCCGCCCCTTTGACGCACATGGCGACCTCCCGGACTCCGCTCTCCGATACTCGGATTCCGACGGTGCCGTAATGGCTCTGCAATGCAACGAGCCCGGCGTGGTCCCCCGGCTTCATGCCGGACAGGTCCAAGAGCGTCGTCCCGCTGCACGACGGGCCTTCGGTCCGCTGCGTCAGCGTATTGCGGGCGAATTCCGCGCTGCGGGCCGTCCGCCCCGTCTGCAGCCGGAGCCATCCCGGCCGGGCGGTCACGGACCACAGCCGGTTGTCCGGATTATGGTTCCATTGCCAGTTCAAAGCCAATCGGTTATCGGCATAGTCGAATTCGTCGCTGATCACGAGCGGTTTCGGTTCCGAGTCGGGCAGCGGAACCTCGAATGCGGACGGCGCTTTCCCGCCGACGCCGATCACCGGCCAATCGTCCACCCAAGATACCGGGAACACGCAAGGAATCCGTCCGACGGCGTCGTGGTCCTGGAACAACACGGCGTACCAGTCGCCGGCCGGCGTATCCACGATGCCGCCTTGCGCGGCGCCGTGGTTGCGGTAGCCCAGGTCGTCGTCGAGAATCACCCTGCGCTCATAGGGGCCGAGCAGCTCCCGCGATCGGTAGACAAGCTGCCGGCGGCGACGGTTGCCGGTATTCGGCCATTCGATGAAAAACAGATAATAATAACCGTTGAGCTTATACGCATGGCAGCCTTCGCAGCGCAGCATGATCCCATCCCGCTCCGTCTCGAAGAGCAATCGGTCGATGCCGCCCGGCTTCGGAGCCGTCGCGTCCGCCGTCAGCTCCCGGATGCGGATGTCCCCATTGCCGTAGATCACGAATACGCGACCGTCGTCGTCGAACAACAAGCTGGGGTCATGATGCAGTCCCGGGATCACGGAGCGTTCCCAGCGTCCGTTCTCGATATCGTCCGTCTGGTAAACATAGAATCGCTGCATGTCGTTGCTAGAGAAACAGACATAGAACCGCCCGTTATGTTGCCGCAGGCTGGCGGCCCAGGAGCCCTTGCCGTAGATGCCTTTCCCGTCCAGCAAATTGTGGGCGTCGTTGTCCTCGAGCGTATCGAACACGTAGTTGACGATTTCCCAGTTCTTCAGGTTCGCCGACTTCATGATCGGGCAGCCCGGCACCGTGTGCATGCTCGTGCTGACCATGTAGAACGCCTCGCCGACGCGGATGACGCAGACGTCCGGGACATCCGCCCACAGAATGGGATTCCGAACCGCCGTCCCGCTCATTTCCGCTCCCGATCCAGCGTCGGCATCGGCGCCGGCCGCTCGCAGGAGCTGGCCATCTCATAGTGCCTGCCGTCCCGCGAAGCGTCGTGGAACCCGTGCATCGCCTCCAGCACGTGGAACGCCATGTCCCCGTTCGCGCGGTGCTGCCGTCCCTCCGCGATGGCCCGGGCCATATCCACGACCCCGATCCCCCGGTTGTTGTCCGTATGGCCGTGCGTGAGCGGAACTTCTTCCCACTCCGGACTGCCGGCGCGGCGCAGCTTCACGACGCCGCCGAAATGGTTCGGATCCGGCACGAGCAGCGTGCCCTTGCTGCCGAGCACTTCGATGTTCGGCAGCGACGTCCCGCTGGGCGCGTCGAAGCTGGTGATCAGCGTTCCGACGGCGCCGCCCGCGAAGTCGAGCACGCCCGCGATATGCGTCGGCGTCTCGACCTGGATCGTCTTCCCGCGTTTCTTCTCGCTCGTGATCGTGCGCTCGGGATAGGAAATGACCGCGGTGCCGGTGATCCGCCGGATCGGGCCGAGCAGCGTCACGAACGCCGTCAGGTAGTACGGCCCCATGTCGAACAACGGCCCGCCGCCGACCTCGTAATAAAACTCCGGGTCGGGATGCCAGCTTTCGTGTCCGCCGCAGATCATGAAGCCTGACGCATGGATCGGCGTGCCGATGGCGCCGTCGTCGATCAGCTTGCGGCACGTCTGGATGCCGCCGCCGAGGAACGTCTCGGGCGCGCTGGCGAGGCGCAAGCCTTGCTCGCGCGCCAGCTCGAGCATCGCCTTCCCTTCTTCCCTCGTGACCGCCAGCGGTTTCTCGACGTAAACATGCTTGCCGGCTCTCAGCGCATCCATGGACACGGACGCATGCGCTTTGGGAATCGTCAGGTTGACGACGATGTCGATCTCCGGGTCGGCGAGCAGCTCGTCCACCGAACAGGCTTTCGCGACGCCGAATTCGGCCGCCCGCGCTTTCGCCCGGTCCAGGTCCAGATCGGCGACCGCCGCGAGCTCGACTTCCGGATATCCCGACAGATTGGTGCCATAGATTTTACTGATCACGCCGGCGCCGACGATTCCGATTTTGCTCGTTGTCATGGGAATGATCCCTCCGCGTAACGCTCTCTTATTCGTAGGGGTTGATCGTGCGGATCGTCCCGTCTTCGTTGTAGAACAGCTCCGTGTATTTGACGCTGCGCAGGTGGTTGACGCCGCCCGACAGCGAGCTGTCGTGATAGAACAGATACCACCGGTCTTGGAATTGCACGATCGAATGGTGGGTCGTCCACCCGATGACCGGAGTCAGGATCGTTCCTTTGAACGTATACGGCCCCATCGGATTCCGGCTCACGGCGTAAACCAGCTTATGCGTGGTGCCCGTGGAATAGGACAGGTAGTACCAGCCGTTATGCTTGTGCACCCAAGGGCCCTCGAAATACCGCCGCTCCTCGTCCCCGGCCAGGATCGGGTTGCCTTCCTCGTCCACGATCGAGATTTCCTTCGGCGCGTTTTGGAAAGACAACATGTCTTCGCTAAGCAACGCGACGCGCGGTCCGAGCGCCGGCTCGTTCTCCGCCGGGCCCTCGGCGTCCGGAACGAACTTGCCCGTCTGCCATTTCTCCAACTGTCCGCCCCACAGGCCGCCGAAATACATATAGGCTTGGTTATCGTCATCCACCAATACCGCGGGGTCGATGCTGAAGCTTCCTTCGATATAATTCGGCTGCGGCTTGAACGGACCCGCGGGAGAAGCTCCGGTCGCGACCCCGATCCGGAAAATCCCGTCATGGTCTCTCGCCGGGAAGAACAGGTAGTAGGTGTCGTTCTTGAACGCGGCATCCGGCGCCCATAATTGTTTGGACGCCCAGGGGATGTCCCGCAGATGGAGCGCTTCGCCATGGTCCACGACCGGCGATTCGAAGTTGTCCAAGGACAGCACATGGTAATCTTCCATGGCGTACTGGTCCCCGTTGTCATTGTCCGGGCCGTCGTGATCCAGGTCGTGCGACGGGTAAATATAGATCCGTCCTTCGTATACGTGGGCGGACGGATCCGCCGTATACATGTGGGTAACGAGCGGTTGATTCGGTTTCGGTGCGCTGCTCATGCACGAGTCTCCTTTGGCATCGAGATAGAATGGATTTTGCTTGAATCAAAGCCATTATACCGTATTTGGGCGGCGATTCCAGCCGTCGTTCCCGCTAACGGAATGCGAGTCGGCAGAAATGATAGGCACCGTCGTTCCATACCCCGAAATCGTGTACGCCGCCCGGTATGAGAATCCGGCGAAAATCGCCGAGCTTGTCTCCCGCGGCTTCCGCGAGCCCTTCGATCGCCTGGGCGTAGGGGCCCATGGAAACCTCATCCCGATCGCCGCAGGTCATATACAGCAAATGTAGCTTGTACCCGGCAGACGCCAGGCTTGCGCCCAGCACCCGACCCTCGGTCGACGTCGGGGCGTTGGAAAACGCGCCTACGTAGGCGAACAAGTCGACCATACCCGGCGCCGGCACGGTCGTATCCAATCCGTTCCCCCAACCGTGCTTGTCTGGCGTATAGGCGACGGAATCGCATCTGAATCCGCCGAGCACCAAGTTCAGGGACTGCATGCCCCCCATGGACAACCCGGCGATCGCCCGGTGGAGGCGGTTGTAAGCAATCCCCTCGGCAGACGTATCCGCAATATCCGCGTACGTACGGTAATTCGATTCGATAAAAGGGATCAGATCGTATCTCAGTTCATAATCGAAATAATAGAAGCCGAGCAGGTTCGTTCCGTCGGCGTCGAAAGCGCAATCCGTCCAATCATGTGCGGATCGGCCGTTGGGAAAAACGGCGATGAGCGGTTCGATCTCGCCCGCCGCGATCAGGTGGTCCAAAAGACGGCATAGAACCGATTCCCCGTCCGTCCGCCCATCGTTCTGCAACCACTCGGACGAGTCGCCGCCCACGCCGTGAAGCAGATACAACGCGTTATATCTCTTGTCCCCGTTCTCTTCATAGTCGACGGGAAGATAGAGTTTGCAGGTCTTGACGATGGCGTCTCCCGCAACGGTTTCCCTTCCCGCTTCCGCGGCATCGACGGGCCGATCCGTCACGAGCTGCCGCGACGCGTTGATATAGTTCCGGACCGGATACGCGATTTCGGTCAACGTCCCCCGAACCTCTTTGGGGGCCGCCTTTTGATAGTCCGCCGGAACGGCCTTCCTTTGCGGATCTTTCATGATCCCTTCCCCGCTTTCCCAGACCGGTTACTCCAACGTGAACGAAGCCAGGCTCGCGCCGCCCGCGCCCTTATACGCAAAGTACAACGCCTGAATGCCGTCCGGAATGGCGACATCCGCGGTATAGGCCGTCCATATATTCGTGAAATCGACCGGTATCGAACAGAGTGCCGGGCCGTCCCACGACGTTTTGACTTCGAAGGCGCCGCGGCAATATCCACGTACCTTGATCGTGACTTTGCGGATCCCCTCGCAGCGGAAATACTTGAACCCGGCCGTCGCGGAATCCCTCATATTGGCGATATAGCCGATTTCCTCGTCCCCGTCCCTGCCGTCCTGGGTGATCTTCGGGAACCGGCTGTCCATCCACTCCCCGGGTCCGCCCGTGTACGGCGCCTCGTCTTTGCAGAACAGGTTGCAGGCCAGGTACGCGGGATATTCTCCCCGGCCGACGAGCGGTCCGCCGTTCGGACCGCAGGAGGTCATTTCGACCTGGGGAATCGTCCCGTCCTCCCGGAATCCGATCGGCTCGATGCAGCCTTGCCGGCTGAAATTCGTACCGTTCGTGTGCCGGTGATAGAAGATATACCATTGGCCGCCCATTTCCACGATGCTGCCATGGTTGTTGCCGCCGTAATACATCGGTTTGTCCGCCGGTTTGTAAGTATCGATGTGCAGATCGTTGTTGCTTACGATGACTCCTTGAAAGACGAAGCCTTTCGTTGGGTGCTTGCTCGTCGCGTAGCACAGTTCATGGAAGACGATCGAGGAATAGATGAAATAATAGGTATCGCCCTTCTTCCGGATGGAAGGGGCCTCGAAAAACTCGTGCCCTTCGAACCCGCTTCCCTGGCTGTAAGGCTCGCTCGGCGCGACGAATACCGGCTCTTCCAGAATCGTGAGCATGTCCGGTCCCAGCACCGTGGCCATCGCTCCGTGTCTGGATTTGTCCCCTACGGCGCAGAAGCCGGTATACAGGTAGGTCCGCTCCCCTTCCGTCAATACGCCCGGATCGAATTGCGGCTCGTCGCCCTCCCTTTCTCCCAAACGCGTACCGTCGGCATGCCTGACATAGCCGTAAAACTCATACTTCCCTGCCGGCGTGTCGCAGACGGCGACCGATACGACGGAAACCTTATCCAACACGTAATAGAGATAATACCGGCCGTCCGGCCCGACGGTGACGTCCGGCGCGTACAGGCACATGCGGCCGTCCGGATTCAGCGGGTCGTCCGTTTTCCGGTAAATCACGCCTTCGTACCGCCAGTCGCCCAAATCGTCCACCGGGGCCGACCAGCACACGTAATCGTTCAAACAATAGGCGTGCCCGTTAAACCGGTCATGGGAACCGTACACGTAGACTCTGCCGTCGAACACGTACGGTTCGCCGTCGGGAATGTATTCCCAGGAGGGAAGATAAGGATTCAGTCCTTGTTTTTTCGCGGTCATATTTCCTCCTCGTGAAATGCAGCGGATCGCGACGCCGACGACGCTTGCAATCGTTTGAGATGAAGCTATCTTAAATGATCGATATCCCCAAAACAATGATCGATACTCATCGATTATTGATGAATGCTTAGATGGTATTCCTCGCCGCATCGCGATACGCTTGGGGACTCACGCCGGTCGTCTTCTTGAAGAAACGCGTGAAGGAATGCGGCGCCTCGTAACCGACCCGCTCCCCGATTTCATGGATTTTCAGATCGGCCCTGGCCAGCAGTTCCTTCGCCTTCCGGATTCGGGCTTCGTCGATGTATTCGGACAGATTCGTGCCGCATTCCTGTTTGAACAGGCGGGAGAGATACGAGGGGTTGAAATGGAAACGGCCCGCGAGCCGGACAAGGGAAAGATCCTCGCCCAGATGCCCTTCGATGAACGCGCAAATCCGCTCCACGGCGCCCGCGGCCCGATGGCTCTCGGAACGGCGCCTCAGCGCGAACAGCGTTTCCGCCGTACGGGCGAGATAATCGAAGCCCTCCTGCCAGGAGGCGAACGAATCGAACCGCATCAGGCCGGCCGCCGGGATCTCGCCGTGCAGCTGCCGCCGGTTCACGTAGGACAGAATGACGAGCGCAACCGAATAAAACAGTTCCATCACCTGGATGACGTTGGTCATCCGCCGGCCGTAGACAGGTTCCGAAAGTTCTTTCAAGAGGCCCATGAACGCGTCTTCGCGCCCGCCTTCCAGGTGACCCGCAAGCAACTCGAACTTTTCGGCCGTCGGCCGATCTCCGCCCGGGACGGACGACACCGCTTGCTCCGCCGATACGGTCATCACCATGCTGGCCCCGTCTCCCACCCGGTCGTGCTGCAGCTGCCGAATCCATTCGTACGCTTGGGGAAGCGAGTCCCATTCGAACGGCACGTCGCAGATCGTGAAGGCCGTCTCCATGCCCAGCGTTTCCAAACAAGCCGCCTGGATCAGCTCTAACGTGCCCTCGAGAAAACGAGCCAGGCTTTCGCCGGTCCGATAGTCCTCCGAGATCCCGGCATCCGGCTGGATGAGCCACATCGGATCCCCGAACCGGTCGATGATGCCGACGGACTTCGTCATGTCGCGCAGGTAATGGTCCCCGAGCAGTTTGACGGCGAGCGCCGCTTCCTGCCGGTCGGCGTAGGAAGGTATGGACGGAATCCCGATCAAGCTGCCCAAGACGAGAAGGACCGGCTGCAGGGGATCGAGCGGAATCTTCAGCTTGCGGAAATCTTCCGAGCGGGTCGAAACCGCGCCGCGTCCCGCGCCGAAAAGCGCATGGCGGAAATAATCCCCGTGCGCCAGCGCTTCCAGCGTGTTGCGTTGGCTGCGGACCTGCTCCATGAGGTCGTCGATCCGCAAATCCTCATCCAGCTCCCGGATCGTATCCTTTACGGCTTGGACGATTTTGGGATACCCTTCCGATTTCAACAGGAAACGGACCCCTGCCGTTTGGATGGCTTTATAGACGGGATCGAAGTCGTTGTATCCGGTCAGGAAAATAATCCGGCATCTCGGCCAGTTCCGGCGGATCAGGTCCATCAGTTCCAGTCCGTCGATTTCCGGCATGCGGATGTCCGTAAGCACGATATCGATTCTCGTTCGGGTCAGCCAATCCAGCGCCTCGCTTCCCGAATACGCCTTGCAAAGATCAAGATCCGGGATTTCCAAAGCGCTGAGGATATCGGTCACTCCGTCGGTGATGATATCTTCGTCGTCGACGACGAGCAGTCTATACAAGGATTTCCCCCTCCCCAAGCGGCACCCGGATCTTCACCTTGAGGCCGCCAAGATCGCCCCGGGACGCTTGCAATCCGCTCCCCTCGCCGAACGTAATGGCGATCCGGCGATGGATATTCACGATTCCGGTCGTCTCGGAACTCTCGTCTTCTTGCGACAGCATTTGGGAAATTCGCCTAAGGTCGCTCTCGCTTAACCGGTTGCCGTTATCTTCGACCACGATGGAGGCCCAGCCCGCTTCCCGTTCGAATCGGATGACGATCAAGCCGCCCCGGGCCATTTTCTCCAGGCTGTGTTCGAACGCGTTCTCGATGATGGGCTGCACGATCAAACGGGGCACCTTCACCGGTTCCAGTTCCGCGGGCAATTCGTCGAACCGGACCCGGATGCGCCTGGAGAAGCGCATTTCCTGGATTTCGGCGTACATTCTCGCGTGGCGGATCTCCTGATCGAGCGTCACTTCGTCGGAAGCGTTGCGGGTCACGAACTGAAAGTATTCCCCGAGCATCGTCGTGAACTGCTCGATCCGCTCGGTGTCGCCCGTCTTGGCCATCGTGTTCAGGATAAAGAAGCTGTTATACAGAAAATGGGGGTTGATCTGGGACTGCAGCTGCTTCAGCTCCGCTCGCTGCGCCATGATTTTCTGTTTGTACGCTTGGTCGATCAACATGCGCAAATTGACCACCATCTGGTTGAAGCGGGTATAAATGTAGCGGAACTCGTCGTTGGCGTCGTGCGCGATGGTCTGGTCGAGATCGCCGTTTTCCAAACGGCGGAAGCCTTTAACCAGCTTCAGCAGCGGTTTGTGGATGAACTTGTAAGTCGAGAGGGCATATACGGCGATGATGGCGAGCGCGCCGGACGCGAATAGCCACGCCCATTTATAGAATTTGTCCAGCGGCTTGCGGACGATCTGCTCCGGGATGAAACGGTAAATGGACATGTCCAGCCGATCGGAGTAGGCATGCGAGACGAAATAACGGCGATCGGCCAGCTGCAGGGTGTCCGATCCGCCTACCGGAATTCCCGCGAGCCGTTCTTTTTCGCTTTCCGCCATCCCGTTCGCGGAACCGCTGCCGATCGCGAAACCGGACCGGCCCAGGAAGAGGACGGTGCTGCTGTCCGGATACGTATTGAACTGCTGGAGCG
This sequence comes from Cohnella caldifontis, assembly GCF_029360585.1. Lineage (GTDB taxonomy): Bacteria > Bacillota > Bacilli > Paenibacillales > Paenibacillaceae > Cohnella > Cohnella caldifontis. The sequence goes on from NZ_JAQZSJ010000028.1 coordinate 36,678, forward strand.
CCTGTTTCAGCTTGCGGTTGTCCAGCTCGATTTCGATGGTGAAAAGCGGATTTTTCTCGTTGGCCGCGCTCAGCTTCGCCGCGCTGAGGTACAGGTCGCCCTTCCACTCGATCAGCTTCGTTCCGCTTTCCCCGAATTCCGTTCGGATCGTCCGATACCGCTCCTCTTCGAACCGGCCCGCACCGTTCAGGGAGGAAAGCGTTTTGGAGATGGGCCGGATATGGACGCTGACATTGTAGATGTATTTGCTGCTGTTTTGCAGGGAGAAGATCCGGTTCAGCACCGACTGGATTTTTTCCGTTCGCCCGATATCGTCCATCGTCTCCCAGGCAATGGACAGCTTGTTCAGATCGGAGTCTTCCAACAAGCCGTACTGAAGCAGCTTCATCCGTTCGATTTCGTTCTCGAGATCGCTCAAGTAGACGGAGATTTGCGAGACGGCCGTCTTGGAAATATCCTCGCTCGCGGTGCGGATACCCCAATTGTAGATGTATACGCCCAATAGGATGATCGGCAGCATGATCAGAACGAACGTGGTGACCAGCCGGATAAAGATCGTATTGCGCAACGAGAATTCGCGCCGCATGATCAACGTTGTCTCCCCCGGTCTTTTTCTCTAGTATCGGACACGTCCGTTCCGCATTCAACTCCTTTTATCCTTTCACGCTGCCGAGCACGATGCCTTTGACGAAATATTTTTGCAGGAACGGATACGCGGCCAGAATCGGCAAGGAGCCGAGAAAAATCTGCGACGATTTGAGCGTCCGATCCGAGATCAGCGTCAAATTCAGCACGTCTTCGCGCGACATCGACCCGAAGTTGAGCTGAATGACGATCGTCTGAATGAAGCTTTGCAGCGGGTAGTGTTCCGGATTCCCCATCAGGATGAGTCCGTCGAACCAGCTGTTCCAATGCTCGACCATCGAGAACAAGGCGAGCGTGGCAATCGCCGGCTTGGAGATCGGGACGAAAATCCGCCATAACGTCGTCCACTGGTTCGCGCCGTCGATCACGGCGGACTCTTCCAGCTCCTTGGGGACTTCGCGGAAGAAATTCAGCAGCAGCACGACGCTGAAGATCGGAACCGCGCTCGGCAGCACGAGCGCCCAGATGGAATCGAGCAAGCCCAGCTGCTTGATCGTAATGTACCAGGGAATCAAGCCGCCGTGGAACAGCATCGTCAAAAAGAAAACCCAGGCGTAAACGAGACGGAAACGAAAGCCGTGGCTTTCTTTCGATAACGGGTAGGCAATCATGATGGTCAGCAGCAGGTTAAGCGGCGTTCCGATGGCGATCCGCTCGAGCGACACGAGCATCGACCGCCAGAACCCTTCCCGTCCCGCGGTGAATTCGTAGGAGGCAAACGTAAAGTCGACCGGCCAAAGCTTCACGTAGCCGGCGGAAGCGGCGGTACTCGAACTGAATGACACCGCGATAATATGGATAAGCGGCAGTACGCACAGCAGCGCGACCACGATCAGGAACGCCGTATTGGCGGCGGCGAACCAGTCGAGCCGCTTGCCGGCTTTCCAGGAGCCGGACTGCACGGCAGCCGCGGGTTTCATCGATGAGCCGGGCATAGGGGGACCTCCTAGAAGATTCTGTATTTGGCGAACCGATACGCGAAGAAGTACGCGCTTCCGATCAGAATGAACGACACGATCGATTTGAAGAAGCCGACGGCCGTCGCCACTCCGTATTGGGCATCCAGCAAGCCGATCCGGTAGACGAACGTGTCCAGAATGTCGCCGCTCTCGTAGACCTGGGGACTGTACAGATTGAACACTTGGTCGAAGCCGGCGTTCAGGAGCTGTCCCAAACTGAGCACGGACAGCAGGACGATGACCATGCGCATGCCGGGCAGCGTGATGTGCCACGCCTTCTTCCAGCGGTTCGCGCCGTCGATCGTGGCCGCTTCGTACAAGCCCGGATCGATCCCCGTAATGGCGGCCAAATACACGATGGTGCCGTAGCCGAAGTTTTTCCAGATGTCCGATACGATGAGCGTGGTCGGAAACCACTTATTGTCCCCCAGGAAAAAGATCGGTTCGAGGCCGAACGATTTCAGCACCTGGTTCACGAGGCCCGTAGAAGGGGACAGCAGGTCGATCAGAATGCCGCCGAGCACGACCCAGGACAGGAAATAGGGAAGGTAGATGGTCGTTTGGACGGATCGTTTGACGACCTCGTTCTTTAATTCGTTCAGCAAGATCGCGAAAACGATCGGCACGACCAGCCCGAGCACCAGCTTGAAGCTGGAGATGTACAACGTGTTCCAGAGCACTTGGGTGAAGCTGGGCAGATCCATGACATAGTCGAAATTGTCCCAGCCGACCCATTTCTGATGCCCGAACAAGCCTCTGGCCGGAATGAACTTCTGAAAGGCAATGACGATGCCGGCCATGGGTACGTAAGAAAAAACCGCGATAAACAACAAGCCCGGTACGATCATGAAGTGCAGGGGGAGCTCCCTCCGCATCTTTCCGTTCATCATGCAACGCTCCTCTCCGTCTCCAGTGACAAGAAGCAGGGAAGCCGGCGCATCGGCGCCCGTCTCCCCTGCTCGCCTTTACTTCTTCGTCGATGCGTACCACTCGTTGACTTCTTGCGTAATCTTGTCGCCGCCAAGCTTCTTCCAGTCGGCCACGAATTTGTCGAATTCGTCGATCGATTGGCCGAGAATGATCTTGACGAACGTCTCGTTCTGCATTTTCTCGAGCGTCGCTTTCCGTTCGACCATCGTCGGCGTCGGCGCCCCGACGAATTTATCGATCAGGAACTGGTCGTTCTTGTCGTACTGGTCGGTAATGCCCATCGAACCTTCCGGTCCGTAGATGCGCTCCCAGCCCCATACCGCGAAGCCTTCCTTGGAGCCGGAGTTGTACAGGTCGATCTTTTCCTGAATCGTCTTCGGTTCGCCCGTAAGCTTCGAGAAGTCGCCGGCTTTGCGCGCCGCGTCGATTTCGCGGAACGCCGTGACGTTCTTCTTCGGAGGCGCCGGAGTAACCGGAGACAGCTGCCATACGCTTTCCGCTTCTTTCGGCGCGTAATACTTGTCGAACTCGGCGGTTTCGCCCCAGTTCTTCTCCACGTGCATATTGAACAGTTTGATGACCGCTTCCGGATGCTTGGCGCCTTTGCGGACGGCGAAGAACTTCGTGGTGCTGAACTTTTCCGGCACCATCGCCTTGCTGCCGTCCTCCGTAACGATGGGGAACGCGCGCCACTGCGCCTTGGGATCGTTATCCTTGTTCAGCTGGAGCGGCCAGATGGAGTTCCATTGCTCCCCGTACTCCAAACCCAGCTTGCCCGCCGTAATATCCTCGGCCACTTTGCCGCCGTCCTTGATGCCGAATTCCTTGTCGAGCTGGCCGTTCTTCATCATGTCCTGAAGCACCTGAAGCGCTTTTTTCACTTCCGGCTGGATGCTGCCGAACGCGAGCTTGCCGTCCGGGCCTTCGATCCAGATGTTCGGATAAGCCTTGTAGCCGGCCATGAACCCTTCCAATCCCATCGATCCGCCCCAGAGGCCTTTGGTCAAGCCGAGACCGACCGTATCCTTCTTGCCGTTGCCGTCCGGGTCGTTCTCGGAGAACGCTTTCGCGATCGCGAGCACGTCCGCCATCGTCTTCGGAGGCTGGAGCCCGACCTTTTCCAGCCAATCGGTGCGAACCCAGATGAACATGGCCCTCTCGATCGAAGGCTCCACCTGCGGGACGGCCATCAGCTTGCCGTTCAGCGTCGCGGCGTCGAACGGGCCGCTGCCTTCCTGCGACAGGATGTCTTTCAGGAGCGGCGAAGCGTATTTCTCGTACAAATCCGTCATGTCTTCGATCATGTCGGACTCCGCCAACTGCTTCAGTTGGATCGCGTTGACCGGCAGGAAATCCGGCAGCTCGCCGGACGCCAGCGTCACGTTCATCTTCTGCTGGTATTGGTCCGACTCCGGGTTGCCCTTCACGACCCAATCGTATTTGATTTTGATGCCGAGCTGCTCTTCGTACAGCCGGGACCACCGGTTGTCTTCCAGCGTTTCGCCCTTCAGAACGCCGAGTACGTTATTCTCGACGACGTCGCTCAGGTTCCGAACGGTCGTCACTTCGATCGGCGGGTCGTACTTGCCCAGCGGATCGATTGCCGTTTCGTTTCCTCCCGCGGAATCGCCGCTCGCGCTGGGCGAGCTCTGCTGGGTTTGCGCGCTGGGCGAGCCGCTTGCCTCGCCGCTTTTTCCGTTGCCGCTGCACGCCGACAGCACGAGCGCCGTCGCCATCAGCAGCGCCAGTCCATGGACGAGGCGCTTCTTGCCGGATTTGCTTTCCATTCCCATTCCCCCTATGCGTGATGAGTAGCATCCATGTCTTTCCTTGAATACGCATTCATTATAGGGATTCGAATGAAAGCGCTACAATGTGCAACTTTTTACATCGTTACCCGTTATTGACGTCTTTGAAAGCGGAATCAATCCGGTTCGTTTTGAAGTTCGAACCCGATCGGAATGCCGCTTTCGTTCCCGATATTGTCTTTTCGAGGCAATTCTCTAATATAAGATTAGGATGATAGGGAGTCGCGACCGTTCGAAGGAGGATGCGGATGACCCATATCTACTATGCCGTATGCGACGCCGTACACGATCGCCATTTCGTTCTTGACGTTCCCGAAGGCCACCACTGGCTGCTTGTCGTCACCAAAACTCCCGCTCTATTCTGGGTCGAGGGCGAGCTCAAGGAATACCCTCCCCACAGCGCCGTCCTCTACCGTCCGCATCAGAAAGTGTATTATAGAGCTTGCGGCGAGCATTATATCAACAACTGGCTGCGTTTCGTATCCGACGAACCCTTCATTACGGAATCGTCGCTCCCCTTCGGCGTTCCTTTTTCCCTCGGCGATCCGGACTATTGCCACAAGCTGTTCGAATTGCTGGTCAACGAACACCACTTCAATCGGGATTACCGGGAATCCTCCATCGACTGTCTGCTCCGAACGTTGTTCAACAAACTGCTGGAATCCTGCTTCCAAGACGGCGTCACGCCGCAATATTACAATCTTCTAAGGCTTCGCGCGGCCATTCGGAACAACCCGGCGGATTCCTGGACGGTTCCGAAAATGGCGGAATTTCTCCGGATCAGCCCGGGCTACCTGCAGACCGTCTACAAAAGGACGTTCGGCATTTCCTGCATGGACGACGTCATCAACAGCCGGATCCGATTGGCCAAAGAGTATTTGATGCACGGCTCCCCCATTATCGCCGAAGTCGCTTTCCGATGCGGTTATCGCCACGTGGAGCACTTCTGCCGGCAGTTCAAGCGAGTAACCGGATTGGCTCCGAAAAACTATCAAAAGCACGCGGGGGATGGATGACCCGCCGCCGTTCGTCAACGACTCCCCAAGACGAAAGCGAGAGGAAGAATAACGAATGAACCATATCTACTACGTAGAATGCGATGCTGCGCACGCCGGCAATTTCGTTTTCGACATTCCTCAAGGCCATCACTGCTGGCTTCTGGTCATCACCAAGACGCCCGCCCAATTCTGGGTGAACGGGGAACTCCGGGAATACCCGCCATACAGCGCCATCCTCTATCGCGCGAATCAGAAAATCTATTATCGGGCCTGCGCCGATCGATACGTCAACAATTGGATCCGCTTCGAATCCGACGAACCTTACGTGACGAAAACGTCGCTGCCGTTCGGCGTCCCGTTTTCGCTCAACGATCCGGATTATTGCCACAAGCTGTTCGAACTGCTGGTCATCGAGCACAACTTCAATCGGGACTACAAGAAATCCTCCATCGATTGTCTGCTGAGGACCCTGTTCAACAAACTGCTCGAATCCTACTTCCAAGACGGCATTACGCCCCATTACTACAATCTTCTGAGGCTTCGCTCCGCGATTCAGGGCAACCCGGGCGATCATTGGACCGTTCCGAAAATGGCGGACTTCGTCCGGACCAGCCCGGGCTATCTGCAGACCCTTTACAAAAAGACGTTCGGCATCTCCTGCATGGACGACGTCATCAACAGTCGAATCCGGCTGGCCAAAGAATATTTGCTCCACGGCTCCCAAAGCATTGCCGAAGTCGCGTTTCAATGCGGTTATCGCAACGTGGAGCATTTCTGCCGGCAGTTCAAACAAGCAACCGGATGTACGCCGAGAAAATACCTCAAGCATGCCGACGAAATCGCGGTCGCGCAGGCCGCATCGGACACTCCGTCATGAACGGCGAAACGGGCTAACCTCGCGATTGCATCAGTTGGCGCCTTCCGTTTCGATGGATCCCGGATTATTTCGTTCCCCTCGCGAATGAGTCGTAGATGCGGTTCCTTCTCGCCCTCTCGTCCGGGCTGAGCTTTTGCGCGTCGGCGATCTCGTAACCTCCGAAAGTGTCATATAGCCTGGATGAGGGGTCGACTTCCACATAGGTGCACCAAGGCAGCCAATGATAGTGGCTTTGCAGGGTTTGGCCGATGAAGTTGCCGCTCTCGTGCCCGAGGCCGGGCATGATATATCCGGCGCTGCCGTCCACGTCGTTGGACTGCCGGGTGTTCTTATGGATAAACTCGGCGAAATCCAGGTAATGCTCGTCGCCGGTGATCACGTAAAGCCTGTAATACGTGTACGAGCAGGCGGCCATATACACGTCGGCTCCCCCGCCGATCGTGATGATGCTCTGACCGCTGATGGAATACCGGTTGAAAGGATGTTTCGGCCAAGGCGTACGTACCGGGAACGTCCAAGCATAGGTCCAAGTCTCGGTATAGTCGGCGGCGCCGATCGCCCCCTCCAGCCATCGGTCCCCGCCGGTCAGATCATAAAGGGCCAGGAAGCCGAACAAAGCGTAAATGCCGGCCTCTTTGTCCTGGATGTCGGAGTTGTCGCAGGTGCCGCCCCGGTATTCCATGTTCGAATAGACGTTATCGTAAGACCACTCGCCGGCCCGGAGCGCGGCGGTCCGGTATTTTTCTTCGCCGGTCACGAGGTGGAACAACACCAGGAAACGGATCACGCTGGGCGTGTTGGCTTTCGAGTCCATGCGGATGGAACCGTCGGTATGATACGCGCGGTAAAAGCTGCCGTCTTCGTTCTGGACGTTCACGAGCCAATCGGCGGTCTTCCGGCAGAACTCCAGCCATGCGGGCTTCTCGATGCCTTTCCCTCGCATGTAGAGGTAAGCGTCCAGGATGGCCTCGATCCCGTCGGCCAGCATCCGCACGTAATGCGGATACGGCTCGAACCCCCGGATGTTGGGGTTATAGCACATGTGCGGCAAGCCGGATTCGGTCATGGCCGTCCGCACCCAGAAATCGATCACGCTCACGCCTTTGTCATAGGCTTCGGGGTCGTTTTCCTTGTCGCCGTACCGCAGCAGTTGATAGCCGATCCCGGGCTGCTGCCCGACGAAGCCGAATTGGAAAGACACGCATGAGATATCCATGTCGGGCAATTGGCAGGCAAAGGGCAGCCCGTACGAGTCTCCGTACTGCCGCGTGTATCGGGTCAAAATCTTCATGCAGTTGTGGAAATGGGCTTCGTTATCCACTTCGAACAATTGATCGCGAAGGCGATCGTAAGCGACCCGCCAGACGTCTCGCATCATCGACTGAAAGCTGCCGTAATGCCCGAAGTTTACGGCCACAGAACATGGGCCGTTTGTTGAAATAGAGCCGTTGGCCGTTTTTCCGAACTTCGACTCCGCCTTCTTGAAAGACCAAAGCATAGCTGCCGTTTTCGAGTTTCATCGCGCGTCCTCCTTGGGGTAGACGATCATTCCGGAAGCGAAGCCGTCTTGTTTTTCTTGAAATATTGCCGAACCAGGAACCTCATGATCTCGCTCGGCTGTTCCCGGTAAAACTCGGCTGTGTCCGCGAACCGCATGCCGTAAGGCGCCTCGGGCGTATAAGGCTCCCACCGCGGCATCTCTTCTCCGGTGGAATCTTGGCCGTTCGGATCGCCGGAACGGATGAAGTTGGCCCAGTAATTGCACATTCGGCGGGCCAGGTCGTAATGCTTGCCGACGAACGGCCGCCAGCATTTGGCGAGCGTCTCGAAGAAGAACCAGAGATCCACCGAGTGGAACGCACCGGGGCGATCCCACCCCGGGATCTCCGCGTCGAAATGGTAATAGTACAGGGGGAGACGGGCTCCGGTATCGGCATTGGCTTGCCCGGCGATCCGGATCGCGTATTCGATTCCACACACCGAAGCTTTGCGCACGGCCTCTTCGAGATTGCCCGATAACGCGTCGCACAGCGCCAGAAACTCGTCGGCGTCTTCGCCGAACAAGCCCTCGGCCATCGTTCTGAATTCGTCCAGCGAGCGGACCTCCGGAGCGCCGATAAACTCGGATGACGTATGGCCCAGCAGCACCGGCACTTTCCAGCGTTCGTTTTGCAGGAACCGTTCGAACGCGTCTCCTACGCAGAACGCCTGATCGACGACGGTGCCCCAGAACGATTTGTACTCCAGCATCTTGTCGCGAAGGTAAACCGCATCCAGCTTCCGGGCTTCCGCCAGCGAGGATACGCCGAGAAATTCGAAAAACCGGACGCCGTCTTCCTCTGCTTCTTTCAAATCCCGCAGGAATCGGGGCGTGCGCGCTCCCGGGTACAGCTTCGTGAAGATCCCGCTTTGGACGATGGCCCTCTGGAAAAGCCCTTCGTTCTGCGGCGAAGCGAGCTGGTTCATGACGCTGCCGCCGCCGGCGGATTGGCCGCCGATCGTGAGGTTGTCCGGATCGCCGCCGAACGCCGCGATGTTGCGCTTGACCCATCGCGTCGCGAACTGTTGGTCGAGGTGGCCGAAGTTCGCGGGCGCTTCCGGCGATTCCGCCGTGATTTCGGGATGGCTTAAAAATCCGAAAACGTTCAGGCGGTAGTTGATCGTGACCACGACGATGCCTCTGCGGGCGATACGCTCGCCGTCGAACTCCATTTCGGCCGTATGGCCGACCTGCAGGCCTCCGCCGAAATACCAGACGAACACCGGCAGCTTTTCATCGGCTCGGTTGGCCGGCGTCCAGACGTTGAGGTAGAGGCAATCCTCATCCATGGCGATGTCCGGCTCCACGGCCCATTCGCGGGTATAGATGTTGTTCACGTCGATCTCTTGCCGGACTTGCATCGAAACCGGCGCGAATTCGTACGCCTTGAGCACGCCCTCCCAGTCTTCGGCGGGCTGCGGGGCGCGCCAGCGGTTCTCTCCGACGGGCGGGGCGGCGAACGGGATCCCTTTGAAGCTCGTGATCCGGGGATCGGCCGCCGGCAGCCCTTGGACGATTCCGTTTTCAACCCTTACGACTCTCAGCATGATTGTGGTCTCCTTTCATCAGGCGGAGCACGGTTTGAACTTGGCAACGCTTTCAACTCAGCTGTCTCGCTATCATAAAACTTTGCTTTCTTCAAAACAATGAACGATCCTCACCGTTTTTTGATCTATTCTCAGACGGCCTCCCCGGCAATGAAGGCGCGAAAAATAGAGGGATAGATATGACGGGTCATATCTATCCCTCAGGCAGCCTATCGATATATGATTTTACTTGCCGGCTGTCGCTTCTGTGCGCATTTTCACGATTTTTTGCGCTCTCTCCGTATCTACGGCAACGACATCTTTCCAACCGAGACCTTCCACGTCGGACTTCATTTTGGTCCACAACTGGTCGAACTCCGCTTGGTTTTTGGCGAATACCATCTTCCAGGACGTGTTCTTCACATAGTCCGAAATCTGGCTGCGTTTGTTTTTGATGTCCGACGAATCGCTTCCGAGGCTGGTATTGATATTCGGCACGATATCGATCATGTTGTTCTTGATGTAGTAGTCCGTCGCGTTCGTTGCGTTAAACGTCTTCTGCCAATCCGTCGTCAGCGCCGTTTTATTCGCTTCGATCGTCGAACTCCAGTAATTGTTGTTGTAGAACTCTCCGGTTTCAGGATCAATGACGAAATCGCTCATGATCATGCTGTTGATTTTGCTCTGTCCGTCTTGGTACCCGCCTCCGCCGTACTCGTCCGGCACGGGCGTGTTTTTCTGGAACGCGGTTTGCCCGATTTCGGTCAGCTTGAACTTGCCTTCGGGCGTCTTTTCGTAGTTAAAGCCTTCGAATCCGCTCGTATAATAACGCAATCCTTCCGGAGACACGTACCAATCCAGGAACTCCAGAATCCGGTCCGGATCCTTGGCTTTGGAACCGATCGCGAATACTCTGCCATTTCCGAAATACGCGTCGCTGCTCTGGATCAGATGCGTGTCCGCGATCGGAATCGCGACGTTCCCGTCGCCGTTCTTGCCTCTTTCAATGGAATTGTAGAACCCTCTCTGCCAGGAGTACCACAACAGAAGCACTTGCTTGTTGGTCAGCTTCTCCGCCACTTTATTCCAGTCCTGAGAGGCGGAATCCGGGTCGACCAGTCCCATCTGATTGGCGGTAAACAGGAATTGCAGAATCTTCTTGTACATGCTGTTGTCGTCAATGATCGGCACGATGTCGCCCTTCGCGTTCAACTGGATCGTCGTTGTGCCGTCCGGCTTCTCATAACCGTACCAGTTGCTGATCCAGCGAACGTTTTCCATGGCGCCGGTGCCGCCGTCCCAATCCTTCCACAAGGTGATCGGAACGATCGTTTTGCCGTCCGGCGTTTTGGGATATTTCTGTTGCATTTGCTTCAGGACGTTCAGAAGGTCGTTCAGGTTGTTCAGCTTGGGGGCTCCGACGCCCTTGTAATAATCCCAAGGCATGATCGGGCTGGAGTAAGGCGTATCCTCGGAGTAAGTCGTTGGCGAAGTATCCGCTTCGAAGGTCGGCATCGCGTATATCTTGCCTTCCGGATTCACTTTGTCGAATCCCGCGTTGAAAGGCTTGAAATGTTTGTCTACGTATTGGGACAAATATTTCGTATTTTTGATCTTGTCCGTCAGATCCATGATCATGCCGGCCGGTATCAACTCTTCCAACTGGCTGTTGTCGATCACTAGAATATCGCCCAGATCCCCTGCCGCCGTCCTCGTCTTGTACAATTGATCGCCGGCGACCTGCGGAGCCAGAATGTTCAAGGTGATGTTGAACTTGTCCTTCAGAAGCTTGCCGTACCAACCCGTCTGCTCCCCTTGGTAGTTGGCCGCATTGCTGAAAACGGTAATGGTCAGCGGCTTGCTGTGATCGATCGCCGAGTCGCCCTGGGATGCCGCCGGACTGGAGCCGGGTGCCGCCGAAGCCTCTTCGTTTTTGGATCCGCTTTGACAACCGGTTAACGCGACCGTTAACACGAATAGGCTGGCAATGAACAGCACCGACGCCTTTTTTACCGCATGCCTTCTCTTGCTCATTCGCAATCCCCCAGATCTGGTAATTTATTATAATGGCGCAGCGCAGCTTAACCTTTCACCGCGCCGATCATAATCCCCTTCACGAAAAACCTTTGGAAGATCGGATAGACCAACAAGATGGGCGCCACGACGATAATGGTCACCGTCATCCGGATGGACGTCGTGGTTTGCTTTGTTGCGAGACTGGCCATCGCGGTCGAACCGGCATTCTGCAGGTTCACCATGGTGGATAACGAACTCGCCTGATTGATGTAGTTGTAGAGAATGAACTGCAGGCTGTACAGTTTGCTGTCCGTAACCAGCAGCAGCGTGTCCTGGAAGGAGTTCCACTGGTCCACGGCCGCGAATATGGCCACCGTAGCCAATATGGGCTTGCAGATGGGCAGCATGATCCGGAAGAAGATCGTCATGATCCCGGCCCCGTCGATACTGGCCGACTGCTGCAATTCCTTCGGCGTCGATTCCACGAACGTCTTGACCAGGATGATGAAGAACGGAGCCACGATGGTCGGCAAAACATACGCCATGAAATTATTGGTCAAATGCAAGGACTTCATGGTGAGGTACCACGGGATGATCCCGGCATTGAAAAACATGGTGATCACGGTGAAGCGATACCAGAACTTCCGGCCCCACATATCCTCCTGGGTAAACATGAATCCCAGGAAGGCGGAAGCCCCGACCGTCAAAGAGGTCCCGAGCAGCGTTCTCTCCAGCGAGATCAGGGTCGCGTTCCACAACCCCGGTATTTTAAATACGTCCAAGTAGTTCTGGAAATGGATTTGCCGCGGGAGGAAGATGATGTCTCCTCTGGCGCTGACGTCGTTCGCGCTGATGGTGTTGATCACGATGTAGTAAAACGGGTACATGCAAAGCAGCGCGAAAAGGGCAAACAGGGCATAGGTCAATACGGAAATCGTTTTGTCGGCAGCGCCTGCCCGTACGGCGTTTCTCATACGATGCTCTCTCCTCTAAACCATTTGGACAGGCCGTTTACGGAGAAGAGCAGCACGACGCTGATCAAGCTCTTCAGCATGCTGATCGCGACGGAAACGGAATAGCTGCCGCCCCCCATGGCCAAGTTGTAGACGTAAAGGTCCAGAACCTGGATCGTATCTTTGTTGAACGCGTTCTGAAAGACGAAGTACTGCTCCATGCCATTATTCAGGAAGCTCGCGATTTGCAGCATCAACAAGACGAAATAGGTCGGCAGCAGGCTGGGCAACGTGACATGCCGGATCAGCTGCATTCTCGTCGCGCCGTCTACGCGGGCCGCTTCGTAGAGCGAGTCGTCGATCCCCGTGATCGCCGCGATATACAAGATGGCGGACCAACCCAACGCCTTCCATGTTATCCACATCCACATCGTAATCCAAACGTGTTCCGAGCTTTGCAGGAACAGAATCGGGGAATCGGTCAGTCCCAATTGCTTCAGCAGCCCGTTGACCATTCCTTCGCTGGAGAACATGGAGAAGGCCAGCGAGTAGACCAGCACCCAGCTGATAAAGTTCGGAAGGGTGGTGACCGTCTGCACGAACTTCCGAAACCGCATCGCTTTGATTTCATTCAGGAAAACGGCGAAAATCATGGGAAGCCAGGAAAACAGCAGAATCAAACCGCTCATGCCGAACGTGTTCTTGAGGACCTGAAGCAGCTGATCGATTTTGACCTGGTTTTCGACCAAGGAATGAAACCACTTGAGCCCGACGAACGGCGATCGGGACAACGGAATCGGCGGCGTGTAATCGAAGAACGCATAAACCCATCCATACAGCGGGAAATAAGCGAAAGTGGCCAGCAGAACCATAAAGGGCAAGATGTAAAGGAACTTTCGGATCGACTCGCTTTTCCTGCTATAGGCTTGTGTACGCACGGTGGCACCTTCTCTGTTTTTAGTGGTGTGTTTATCGATAACATTTCAGAATTTTCTGATTTATAAATCCGAATTTATGCTTATCCCATAACCATCTTTTCCCATTCGGTTCTCGATGGTTAATCCGAACAAATCTATAAAAATTTGATAATTTTATGATTCGATGACAGCGTTTCCATTTAATTGCTTTGAAGCTATCATAAGGCATCGATTTCTTCAAAACAATGACCTATCCTCATGGATTATTGATCTATCCTTAGGTAGCGATCAGCGGAATCGTTCCCGTTAACGCGGCGTTCCGCCAAGCGGCACTGTATCGCCGATGCCGGACGTTTCGTCGGCAGCCGGGCATGCCGAGCATGGAAAAAGCCGCCCGGCATCAAGCCCGGACGGCTTTCTCTTGGACGAGCTATGGGTTTATGCTCAGCATATTCAGCAGCATCACGACGGCTTCCGCGCGCGTAACGGGCGCATCCGGGTCGAAAACTCCGCCGGGCCGGCCTTGCGCGATACCGAGCCGGTTGGCGGCAGCGGCGGCGGGTGCCGCCCATGGGGGAATCCGGTCCGCGTCGGCGAATGCTCCAGACGGATTGTCGCCGGAGGTCGATACGTCCATGGCGCGAACGATCATGGAGACGATCTCGGCGCGGGTCACCGCCCGGTCCGGTCGGAAGCTTCCATCCTCGTATCCGGCGACGGCTCGCTGCCGAACCGCTTCCGCCACGAACGGTCTCGCCCACGCCCCGATGCGGCCGGCATCGGAGAACGCGAGTTCCCCGGCGGACGGAGCCGCGCCGCCATCCGCGGAACGTTGCGCCCGCACCAGCATCGCGGCGAACTCGGCGCGCGTCAGGGTCCGGTCCGGCTTGAAGCTTCCGTCCGCATATCCGGACGCGAATCCGCGCGCCGCGGCTTCCCGGATTCGGTCGGCCGCCCAATGCCCTTTCGCGTCCGCGAATTCGGACGCGGGAATCGCCTCGGCCTTCTTCGGCACGCCGAACACCGCGAACTTCGTGAAATGGTCGACCTGCGCGACGAATACCCCCGCTTCCGCGCGCCCTTCAATCTCGATCCAGCGGCGCGCCGTTTCGTCATAGTAGAACAACGCAGGGCGTTGATCGGCTGCGAGAAGATCCGATTGGAATTTAAACTTCAGCGTTATCGGCTTCTTGAAGGGACCTTCGAAATCTTTCGACAGCTCGAAGACGAGACCCAGCGGCCGCATGTCCTCGGGAATCAAGCCGGCCGGCGGCACGAGCTTGCGGATCGTCAGCTTGAAGCTCCCTTCGGTCAAGCCATCCGGAAGTTCGATGGCGACCTCGTCTCCGAACGAAGCCGAGCAGGTTCCCGCCGGGCCGCAGGTCGTCACCGTCGTATGGGAATCGGTCGGCGGCGTTTCGGAATCGGAATCGGAACCAGAACCGGCTCCAGAACCAGGATCGGAACCTGAGCCAGAGCCTGAACCAGGATCAGGATCGGAACCGGGATCAGGATCTGAACCGGGATCGGTCGACGGCGGAGGCGTGTCCGGTTCGGCGACCTTCACGTCAACCGACGCCTTCAAACCCAGCGGATTCTTTATGCCTGCGGGCGGAAGCAGCGTTCCGGAGAACGCGTACGTGCCGGGACGATAGCCGTCGTAGGCCGGCGCGCCAATGTCCCACTCGATGCTCACGTTCGCTTTGCTGCCGTCGTTGAGGGTCGCTTCAACGACAGGCGGCAAAGGCAGCGAAGACCGCGGCGTCCCATACACGGCTTCGATGACGGACAGCCGGGAAATCGCCGCGATCTCGGCGTCACCCACCCGGACTTGCACCTCGGCCTTGAGTTGGGACGGGTTCGTCACGCCGGCCGGCAGCGCGAGCGTGCCCGAAAACGCGTACGTGCCGGGTCGGCTGCTGTCGTAGACCGGGTCGCTTCCTTCCCAATCGACGGCGGCTTCGCCCGTCGTGCCGTCGCTCAGCGTAATCCCGACCCGCGGCGGCAGCGGAAGCGCCGAAAGCGGCGTCCCATACGCAGCCTCGATGACGGACAGCGGCTCGACGCCGGCGATGCTGGGATTCCGGTGGTACGTGAACTTCCTCGGTTCGCCTGCCTCCAGCCCATTGCCTGCCCGATAGCGGACAAGAATGTCCAGATCGCCGTCCAGGAGCGGCGGATGGGCGGGATCGAATGCGAGATAGCTGGTACCGCCGTTTACCGAATATTCCATTTCGTCCGTCAAGCCTTGCAACGTGTTGTTCGTATCGTCCATCGTCAACCCGGCCGGCTGCCCGACCCGGACTTCGATCAGCGAAGCCGTATCGCCCAGACCTCCGGCCAACCGGTAGCTTCCGTCGGAACGTTGATCGACGGCATGCAGATTCTGGGTGCCCTCGAATTCTTTCATCCACTGTTCGGCGCCGTCTGCGTCGGTCTTGAGCAGCAGCCCTCTGGCATCCGAAACGTCGCCGTTATTCCCTCCGGCGATGGCATATCCGCCATCCTTTGTCGGCGTCACGGCAAGCCCGACCTGGGGCCCTGCGTGCGAGCAGGTTTGCAGCCTCAACGGGGTCCCGGCGTCGTCCGTCTCGAGAAAAGCGACATCCTGCTCGTACGACGAACGCAAAACGTTACCTGTCATCACGTAACCATTACGCGTTGCATTTTCCGCGATTCCTTGCAGTGTCAACTGGCTGTTTCCGCCATCGGCAAGGTAAATTTGTTCCCATATTTTCTCCCCCGTACCGTCCACTTTCACCAGCAAGCCCCGGGACGTATCGGTCGTCGAAGCATCCGTGCCGGCAAGCAAGTATCCGCTGCCGTCGGAGGCGGGGATCGCGTCGCTGAACGTGCGGCTGTAGGCGCCCGGGTACCGCACGCTCTTCGTGATGTCCCCCGTTGTTGCGTTAACGATGGCGACGATCCCTTCGAGCGCGTTCGTCGACGAATCGCGCGCTCCCCCCACGATCATGTATCCGGCCGTGCCGAGGTCCAATATCGCGGAGGCGGAGCCTTTCTCTGTCCCGCCGATATTCATCATATTTTTCCACTTCAAATTTCCGTTCGAATCGAAGACCCCATAAAAAAGCTCGGTGTTCAAATCCGTGCGGTGATAACCGGAAAAGAGAATCGTAGAACCCGCGCCTTCATTCAAGCTATTAATGACGTAGCGCTCCTGATCCAGGCCTATGAAAGTCACGAGCCCCTTTTGTGAGCCGTCCGCGGCGAATCGAACCACGGTAGAGTTCGTCCCGTTCGAAATCGCCGCCGCGTATCCTCCGTCTTGCGTCGGCTGCCAAGCCATGTATTGGCCGAATCCCGTACGATCCTTCCGTTGCTCGACTAACCGGCTTGCCAGCGCCGCCGAATCGGCCGCCGCCGCCTTCCCCCCGCCCATGAACGCGAACAGGGAAGCGATCATCGCGACCGCCAGCGTCCAGACCGTCAGCTTCATTCCCGGATTATGGACTTTCAATCCCTCAACCTCCTGAGTTCAATTGCGCTAGATTCCAACAATATCCTCCATTGTACAGGAACCGGGACATAAAAAAATCCCCTTTATGTTAAAAAAGGGATTCGGGAAGGAGGTTTCCATGACGGAGGATGAATCACGGAATCGAGTCGATGCCGAAGGGCACTCCGACTCCGCACCATCCAAGTTGTCGTACGGTTCCTCCGGAACTTCTGTAACTTTATCACAACTCCCCCTGCAACCCCGCTTCTGAGGCAGAGTTATGTAACTTTCTTACACAACTCCTCCTTCAACCCGCCTCTGAGGCAGAGTTATGTAACTTTCTTACACAACTCCTCCTTCAACCCGCCTCTGAGGCAGAGTTATGCAACTTTCTTACACAACTCCCCCT
>NZ_JAQZSJ010000029.1 GCF_029360585.1 Cohnella caldifontis
GTGTTGACTTGGTCGCGGATCACGGTAGCGAACAGCGTAGACGGCATATAGCCGGAACCCGTTATGACCGCGGTATAGTCGCCGGCCGGCAAATGCAGATTGTACGTGCCGTCCGCCGCGATTGCCGTTGCGACGACGGGACCGTCGGTTACGTTCGTACCCGCCCTGAACGTCAACGTCACACCGGGAGCGGGCGCGCCGGTCGAAGTAGTCAGGCTCGTGCCGTACAAGAATCCGGTTCCCTGATTCGGATCAGGGGTAATCGTGCCGTCCGCCCAGTTGATTTCATCGGCAACCACGGTAGCGAACAGCGTAGACGGCATATAGCCGGAGCCTGTAATGACCGCAGTATAGTCGCCGGCCTGCAACTGCAGATGATACGTGCCGTCCGCCGCGATTGCCGTTGCGACGACGGGACCGTTCGTTACGTTCGTGCCTGCCCTGAACGTCAACGTCACACCGGGAGCGGGCGCGCCGGTCGAAGTATTCAGGATGATGCCGTACAGGTAACCGTCTGCTGACGGATCTTTTACGGTAACCGAAGCCGCTGCCGTTTGACCGAGATAGGAAACCGTAATCATGGAGAGTCCCGAATTTACTCCGGATACCAGACCCGCCGCATTCACCGAAGCGATGTCCGGATTCGAAGACTGGTAATTCGCCAGGTCGGTTACGGTTTGGGTACTCTGATCCGAATAATGAGCCGTAACGACCGTTTGATGCGTGCCTCCTTTGACAAGGGCGTACGAACTCGAGTCGAGCGTGATTCCCGTAATACTCGGCACCGGTACGGAAAGCCCCGGAACCTGATCCGGATTCGTGCGAGACGTCGTAGTCCCGTCTCCGAGTTCGCCGTAGTAGTTGAGTCCCCAGGTCCAGACAGTCCCGTCGTTTCTGCTTGCGATCGTGTGGTATCCCCCGCCCGCGATGGCCGTTACGCCGCTTAGGCCGGATACCTGAACCGGGGTCGGACGATCGCTCGAAGTTCCGTCGCCAAGTTGGCCGGCGTCGTTTCTTCCCCACGCCCACACGGTCCCATCGTTCTTCAAGGCGATCGAATGATAGGCCCCGCATGCGATTGCAATGACTCCATTTAAGCCGGATACCTGAACCGGAGCCAACCGGACTTCCGTTGTCCCGTCTCCGAGTTGACCGTAGCCATTGCCTCCCCATGCCCATACCGTTCCATCGTTTTTCAAGGCGAGCGAATGGTGTTCCCCGGCCTCAACGGCGGTAACGCCGCTCAATCCTTGTACGCGATACGGAGTCCCGCGCCCCGCGGTCCTGTCTCCATCGCCGAGCTGGCCGTAGGCGTTCCAACCCCAAGTCCATACGGATCCGTCGTTCTTAAGCGCCAGCAAATGATAGCTCCCGCTAGCAATGGCGTTTACATCCGTTAACGTGTACGCCCGAACTGGGGTGCTGCTAATTAATGGATAGGCTTCATCTCTGTCTTGATTGGCTTCAATATACCCCCACGTCCAGACGGTTCCGTCGTTTTCGAGCGCAGCCGAATGCAAATAGCCGGCCGCAATCGAGATTACCTCTTTCAACCCCGCTGCTTGTACGGGGATAATGCTGTCCGTGGTGGTGCCGTCTCCTAGTTTGCCGAATTCGTTCGACCCCCATGACCACACGGTCCCGTCATCCTTAAGCGCCATCGTGTGGGATCTGCCGGCAGCAAGGGAAACCGCCTGGATTCCGGGCACTTGAACCGGAAAACGGCTGTCCGTAAGGGTCCCGTCACCGAGCTGCCCGTTCGTGTTTCTACCGAATGTCGCGACGTATCTGTCGTTAGTCAGGATGCTGGTATGGTACTCTCCGCCGGCTATTTCCGCAGAAGCGGTTGAACTCGAATAAACGGCACCCGTAACCGTCGCTTCCGGGAAGTTCCCGATTGTCTCATCCGAACCTGATGAAGCGAATGATAACGTCGGATTAAAAAAAGTGACCATCCATGCAAAAATGCATAAGATCGTGATTCTTCTTTTATGTATGGGTTCATGCGGTCTCCTCCAGCCCATCGCATACTCCTTCCTAGCCTAAATGATACTAATTGTATCATTTAGGCTATATTTTAACAACGATTTGTATCAATGGTATACATGAAGCGGATAGGAGCATGGAGGCGTTATGCCAGGGGAACCGCGAAAAAGACCGCCGGTATCCTCGCCAAGAAGGCGGGATGAGCAGTCATACTTCATGTGCAATGCAGGCTTTACCAACGAAACGGGCGCCCACTTCGGGCGCCCTCTCGCGAAAATACGATAATGACTTTCGCGGCTTTGCTTTTTCCGTGCGAGCCTGCGCCTTCAGTTTTTCTTCGGCAGTCCGGTTTCCAATCGGTCCGAAATCACCTGTCCGGCGAACGGCGCACCGTCCCCTAAAGGCTGAATCGCCAGCGTGCCCATATCGTACACATACCAGTCGCCATCCCGCCATTTTAAGACGACATCCAAGTGCGCCGCTTGCCCGACGGCGTAAAACAGATTCAGCGTGAACGTGAATCGGACCGTATCCGGCGCAAGGCGCTCGAAGTCGATCGGATTCCAGGCGAACGCGCGGGACGCGGTTCCGCGGCGGCGCAAATCCATGTCGTACCGGTAAATCGTCTGAAAGCCCTTATTGTTCCACGCCCGATCGTCAATTCGGCTCCGCAGTCGTTTCCATTCGGCATCGGTCAGCTTCGGCGCCGCTTCTTCGAGGCGAAGCGCCTGCTCCAACCGCTCGGTCCAAGCTTGGGCCAGATCGAACAGTTTGGCGCGTTCGACCGCCGCGGAAGCGACCTTCTCCAAAACGAGCCTGCTTCCATCCGGATCCGGACGGAACGCCAGCTCGGTTCCTCCGTTCCACGGCGAGGTTAGCACGAGGCTTCCGTCTTTCGCATAGGGCCGAACGTTGTCGTCCACCGCCATGACGGCGGATTGGACCGGCTCATCGCCGCGCCGGAACGAAAACGCCGCCTGACGAGCTTCTTGCGTCTCGGTTACGAGGAAAGCCCTGACTTCCCGAACGTTGCCGTCCCAAGAGCGTACGAACGGATAATCGACGGGCTTGAGCAGCAAGACGTCGAACCCTTCGAATTCCAGCCGCGACATCCGAACTTCGTCACCTTCGGTGAACAGCAGCAAGTCGTCGACCGTGCCCACGACGGATGTCCGTCCCCGAAGATCCCGGAAGACGGCATCGTAATCCCCGGTAAACTGCCGCCCGCTTTCCCGTTTTCCCTCCAACTCTTTCTCGCGAGGGACCAAGGTGATTTTCCCGAATCGGGATTCCCCGACGGCCCGGACGGATGCGGGAGCTGCAGGCTCCATCTTCGCTTGGCCAGGATCGTAGGCTCTCACCGGCGAGAACGACGCCGGCAGCACCGGCTCCGGCCCGCCCGATCCATCTGCGGCAACGGCGATATAGTCCGCCCGCGTCCGATCCGAGCGGACGTACGCCAGCCAGCGATCCCGAAGGACGACTGGAACCGCGTAAACCGGATAGCCGTCGCGCATTTCCCCGGCATCCGTCGCCAGCCATTTCCAGGTGCGGCTGTCCTTGCCGAACCGCAATGCGATTCCGCCATCGGTGTTCTTCATTTGCACCGTGACGGCGCCCGCCGCTTCGGACACGAGCTCGCTTCCGGCCGGCGGAAGCCAGATTAGGCGTTGCTCCGGATCCAGGAACAGAAAAGGCGCTCCGTCGCCCTGCGCCCAGCTTTGCGCCGACGGCCGAACAGCCGGGACGATCCGAAACCCTCGTAATTGCCCGAGCTCGGCCGCTTCCTTCAGCTCGGTCTCTTTTCCGCTTGCGATATCGTAGAGCCGGTAAGAAATCTCCGTTTTTTCGGGTTCCGCGCCTTCCACCGTTCGGGGACGGTACAGGGACGCCAGCACCGTGCGTTCATCCGCCCAGCCGAACAGATCCATCCGATAGGGGGAAGATCCGGACGATTCCCATTTGCCTGCCGTATGGCCGTCTCGGCCGATGAATGCCATCCCCTGGGCGAATACGTCCAACCCGTTATCCGACGCCCGCATGTAACCTTCCGCCTGATGAGCGTATTCCACTGCGGCATATCGGCCGCCTGGACCCCACTGGATGCCCGGGGACTCGACCGTATCCGACGCAGGCAAGCGCAGTTCTCCCAACCGAGCGCCTTCGCAGTCCCGCATGACGAAGCGGTTGCTCCCGGATTCTTCATAAAGAAAACGATGCAAATCTCCGGACGGGTACACGAGGGATCGGGGAGGCGTGCTTCCCGGATCCCCGTAAGCCGGATACGGTCCGCCTTCGATCGGAACCGCCGTCCGCTTCGCGAAGTCTACAAGCCACAAACGACCCTTGAAGCTGTTCAAAACGGCACGCTGCCGATCCTCCGACACGAACGAGCCGATAAAGAAATCGTCCCCGTCCCCGGACGAATCCCCGATCCGCCAGAAACCCGGCACGAGCGTCTCCGTCCTCCCGTCTGCCGCATCCATCCAATCGATATCGAAAACGACGCCGTCCGTGTCCGCCCGCGGAACGACATAGGCGAAACGGGTTTCGTCCACGAATCCGAACACCGGCGCGTACCGAGCCCCTTCGAACGGCGACTTGATCTCGTACATCGGGTAGACGGCCGCGTTTCCCCGTTCCGGGTCGACCGCCACCGCGTCGTACCTCACCGCTGGATCCTTGCCGCCGTCTTCCGAGCGAAAGCGCGACACCACGTGAACGGCGGGCCGATCCGTATCATCGGACGCCATCGTCGACTCGATCCTGGCGGAATCTTCATCCGGCAGTCGAAGAGACATTCCGCCCGCCGTGACGGTTTTCCCGAGGCGCAAATCGGAAAACCCCGAATGAGGCGCCTCGGCTCCCGCCGTTTCCGCCCCGCCCTTCTCCGCCTGTGCGCTTTCCGCCGGCGGAGCCGCCATCGGACTCGCCGAACGTTCGCCTTTTCCCGACGCCGCCCACCCGATCGGCAACAGCATGGCAACCGCGATGAGGAGGGCCGTCGATTTCCTCCCGCGCAAGCTTCCCATCCCGCATCTCCCCGCTCTCTTTTCCGCTTCCGGAACGCTCCCGGCGCTTTTCCGCGTCCATTTTTCTCCAGTACGTACGTTTAGACGGATCAGCGGGGAAAAAGTTGTTGATGCCACTCGGATGGAAGGCCACGCGAATTTTCATTCCATGAATATTTTGCCCGATTAATTACCATGCTCTCCTATTTCCGCGCGCGCGTTTTCCTCCTGAAAATAAAAAACGAACGGCCTCGAAAGGCCGTCCGTCATTTCCTGCCGTTTATTCAACCGCGATCGATTCGAGTTCCGACGACTGCTCCTCGCCCTCATCCAGCGGAGACACGACGCGGATGTTGCGGTAACGCGACATGCCCGTGCCGGCCGGAATGAGCTTGCCGATGATGACATTCTCCTTGAGGCCGAGCAGGCGGTCGACCTTGCCCTTGATGGCGGCGTCGGTCAGGACGCGCGTCGTCTCCTGGAAGGAGGCCGCGGACAAGAACGAATCCGTCTCGAGCGACGCCTTCGTGATCCCGAGCAGCACCGGACGGGCAACCGCCGGTTCCTTGCCGCTCAAGATCGCTTCGCGGTTCGCCGCTTCGTACTCGTGGATGTCGACGAACGCGCCGGGCAGCAGCGTCGTGTCGCCCGGGTCGACGATCTTGATCTTCCGCAGCATCTGCTTGATCATGACCTCGACGTGCTTGTCGTTGATTTCCACGCCTTGGTTCCGGTAAACGCGCTGAACTTCCTGGAGGATATAGTTCTGCACGCCGCGGATGCCCTTGATGCGGAGCATTTCCTTCGGGTCGATGGAGCCGTCGGTCAGCTCGTCGCCCGCTTCGATATGCTGTCCCTGGACGACGCGGATGCGCGAACCGTAGCTGACGGGGTACACCTTCGTCTCGGCTTCCCCTTGCACTTCGATTTCGCGGCGGTCCTTCGTCTCGCGGATTTCCTTGATCTCGCCGTCGATCTCGGAGATGATCGCCTGGCCTTTCGGGTTCCGGGCCTCGAACAGCTCCTGGATCCGCGGAAGACCTTGCGTGATGTCGTCTCCGGCTACGCCGCCGGTGTGGAACGTACGCATCGTGAGCTGCGTTCCCGGCTCGCCGATCGATTGGGCCGCGATGATGCCGACGGCTTCGCCGATTTCGACTTTTTTGCCGGTCGCCAGGTTGCGGCCGTAGCACATTTTGCAGACGCCGTGGCGGGCGCGGCAGCTCAGGACGGAGCGGATTTGCAGCTTGCCTACGCCGGCTTTGACGATCGCTTCCGCCTTCGGCGTGTCGATGAGCTCGTTCATGTGGACGAGCACTTCGCCCGTCTCCGGATGGCGGACGGTTTCGAAAGCGTAACGTCCCTCGATCCGGTCGAACAGGTCCTCGATGACTTCTTTGCCGTCCTCGATCCGGGAAACGAGAATTCCCTTATCGGTGCCGCAGTCTTCCTCGCGGACGATGACGTCCTGCGCGACGTCGACGAGACGACGGGTGAGATAACCCGAGTCCGCCGTCCGCAGCGCCGTATCCGCCAGACCTTTCCGCGCGCCGTGCGTGGAGATGAAGTACTCCAAGACGGTCAAGCCTTCGCGGAAGTTCGACAGGATCGGCAACTCGATGATCCGGCCCGACGGGTTGGCCATGAGGCCGCGCATACCGCCCAGCTGGGTGATCTGCGATTTGTTGCCCCGCGCTTTGGAGTCGACCATGAGCATGATCGAGTTGTAGCGGTCCATGGACTTCATCAGGATATCCGTGATTTCGTCCTTCGCCCGGCTCCAGATTTCGATGACGCGGTCATACCGTTCTTCGTTGGTGATCAAGCCGCGGCGGTATTGCCGCGTGATGACGTCGACCTTCTCCTGGGACTGCTTGAGGATCTCCTGCTTTTCGTTCGGCACGATAACGTCGGCGACCGCGATCGTGATGCCGGCCTTCGTGGAGTACGTGAAGCCGAGCTGCTTGATCCGGTCCAGGATGACCGACGTTTGGGTCGTGTGATAGATCCGGAAGCACTCGCCGATGATCGTACCCAAGTATTCTTTGCCTACCGCGCCCGGCGTCGGAAGCTCTTGCATGAGCTTGTCGACGTCCGCGCCTTTGTCGTAGACGAAGTATTTGTCCGGCGTCCCCTTGAGCAGGTTGTCCTTGGTCGCTTCGTTGATATACGGGAACGTGTCCGGGAAAATTTCGTTGAAAATGATCTTGCCGATCGTCGTGATGATCAGCGCGTTCTGCTGCTGCGGCGTAAAGCTCTTCTTTCTCAGTTCCTTGACCGGAATGGCCACGCGGGCATGCAGCGAAATGCGCTCCGGCTCCCGCTGGTAAGCGGAAACCGCCTCGTGGACGGTGGAGAAACGCAGACCGGAGCCCGGTGCTTCCTTGTTGTCCATGGTCAGGTAATAGCAGCCGAGAACCATGTCCTGGGAAGGCGTGACGACCGGCTTGCCGTCCTTCGGGTTCAGGATGTTGCCCGCGGCCAGCATCAGCATGCGGGCTTCGGCTTGCGCCTCGGCGGACAGCGGAACGTGCACGGCCATCTGGTCGCCGTCGAAGTCGGCGTTATAAGCCGTACAGACGAGCGGATGCAGCTTGATGGCGCGCCCTTCCACGAGCACCGGCTCGAACGCCTGGATCCCCAAGCGGTGAAGCGTCGGCGCGCGGTTCAGCAGCACCGGGTGCTCCTTGATGACTTCCTCGAGCACGTCCCATACTTCCGGGCTGACGCGCTCGACTTTGCGCTTGGCGCTCTTGATGTTGTGAGCCTGGCCTTTAAGCACGAGCTCCTTCATCACGAACGGCTTGAACAGCTCCAGCGCCATTTCCTTCGGAAGACCGCATTGGTACATCTTCAGGCTCGGGCCGACGACGATAACCGAACGGCCGGAATAGTCGACGCGTTTGCCGAGCAGGTTCTGGCGGAAACGGCCCTGTTTTCCCTTGAGCATATGGCTGAGCGATTTGAGCGGACGGTTGCCGGGACCCGTAACCGGACGGCCGCGGCGGCCGTTGTCGATCAAGGCGTCGACGGCTTCCTGCAGCATCCGCTTCTCGTTCTGCACGATGATGTCCGGAGCGCCGAGGTCGAGCAGCCGTTTCAGCCGGTTGTTCCGGTTGATGACGCGGCGATACAGGTCGTTCAAGTCGCTCGTCGCGAAACGGCCGCCGTCCAGCTGCACCATCGGACGCAGCTCGGGCGGGATGACCGGCAGCACGTCCAGAATCATCCACTCCGGCAGGTTGCCGGAATTGCGGAAAGATTCGATGACTTCCAGCCGCTTGATCGCGCGGTTGCGGCGCTGGCCTTGGGCCGTGCGGAGTTCTTCCTTGAGCATATCGAGCTCGCGGTCGAGATCGATGTCCTGCAGCAGCTTCTTGACGGCTTCCGCGCCCATGCCGGCTTGGAAGGCATAACCGTATTTCTCGCGGTAGCTGCGGTATTCTTTCTCGGAGAGCAGCTGCTTCTTCTCCAGCGGCGTATCGCCCGGGTCGGTCACGACATAAGAGGCGAAATAAATGACCTCTTCCAGGGACCGGGGAGACATGTCGAGCGCGAGGCCCATCCGGCTGGGAATGCCTTTGAAGTACCAAATATGCGAAACGGGAGCGGCCAGCTCGATGTGGCCCATCCGCTCGCGGCGGACTTTGGCCCGCGTGACTTCGACGCCGCAGCGGTCGCAGACGACGCCTTTATAGCGGACGCGTTTGTACTTGCCGCAATGGCACTCCCAATCCTTCGTCGGTCCGAAGATCTTCTCGCAGAACAAGCCTTCCTTCTCCGGCTTCAACGTGCGGTAGTTGATCGTCTCCGGCTTCTTGACTTCGCCGCGGGACCAAGACCGGATCTTGTCCGGGGATGCGAGCCCGATCTTCATGAACTCAAAGTTGTTGACGTCTAGCAAGGAGCAAGCCCTCCTTCTTCTCTTGCAGAGATATCCGAACCTTCGTGCCGACCGATAATCGTGCGACCGGACGGCGGCGGCAATGCCGTGCCCGTCCGGCCGATGCTTATTCTACGCCGACTTCCGCGCCCTCGAGATTCAGGTTCAGCTTGTCGCCTGCGCCGTCGTCCTCGTCGTCGGATTCCTTCATTTCGATCTCTTCTTCGTTTTCGGTCAGGATCTTCACGTCCATCCCGAGGCTTTGAAGCTCCTTGATCAAAACCTTGAACGACTCCGGAACGCCCGGCTCCGGCACGTTCTCGCCCTTGACGATCGACTCGTACGTCTTGACGCGGCCGACGACGTCGTCGGACTTGACGGTCAAGATTTCCTGCAGCGTATAGGCGGCGCCGTACGCTTCGAGCGCCCAGACCTCCATCTCCCCGAAGCGCTGGCCGCCGAACTGGGCTTTACCGCCCAGAGGCTGCTGCGTAACGAGGGAGTACGGACCGGTCGAACGGGCGTGGATTTTATCGTCGACCATGTGCGCCAGCTTGATCATGTACATGACGCCGACGGTGACTTCGCGCTCGAACGGTTCGCCCGTGCGGCCGTCGAACAAGCGCGTCTTGCCGTTGCGCTGCATGCCGGCTTCTTCCATGGTGTCGAATACGTCGTATTCGGTCGCGCCGTCGAAGACCGGCGTCGCGGCCCGGATGCCGAGGTAGCGGCAAGCCATGCCGAGGTGGACTTCCAGCACCTGCCCGATGTTCATCCGGGAAGGTACGCCCAGCGGGTTGAGCACGACCTGCACCGGCGTGCCGTCCGGCATAAACGGCATGTCTTCCTCCGGCAGGATGCGGGCGATAACCCCTTTGTTGCCGTGGCGTCCGGCCATCTTGTCGCCTTCGGAAATTTTCCGCTTCTGCGCGATATAGACGCGAACCAGCTGGTTTACGCCCGGCGGCAGCTCGTCGCCGTTCTCGCGCGTGAACACCTTGACGTCGACGACGATGCCGTCGGTGCCGTGGGGCACGCGCAGCGAGGTGTCGCGCACTTCGCGCGCCTTCTCGCCGAAGATCGCGTGCAGCAGGCGCTCTTCCGCCGTCAGCTCGGTCACGCCCTTCGGAGTGACTTTGCCGACGAGGATGTCGCCCGCGCCGATCTCGGCGCCGACGCGGATGATGCCGCGCTCGTCGAGGTTGCGCAGCGCGTCTTCCCCGACGTTCGGGATGTCGCGCGTGATTTCTTCCGGTCCGAGCTTGGTGTCCCGCGCTTCGGATTCGTATTCTTCAATGTGGATCGAGGTATAGACGTCCTCGCGCACCAGCTTCTCGGAGAGCAGGATCGCGTCCTCGTAGTTGTAACCTTCCCACGTCATGAACGCGACGACGACGTTGCGGCCGAGGGCCAGCTCGCCCTGGTCGGTCGAAGGACCGTCCGCCAGGATGTCGCCTTTCTTGACGATTTCGCCCTTCTTGCAGATCGGGCGCTGATTGATGCAGGTCCCTTGGTTGGACCGCATGAATTTCTGAAGCTTGTATTTGACCAGATCGCCTTTGACTTCCTTGCCGTCGACGACTTCGGTGCGGCGGAGCCAAATTTCGTTCGCGCTGACGCGTTCGATGATCCCGTCATATTTGGATACAATACATACCCCGGAGTCCTTCGCCGACTTATGCTCCATGCCGGTCCCGACGTACGGGGCGTCCGGAACGAGCAGGGGCACCGCTTGCCGCTGCATGTTCGATCCCATGAGGGCGCGGTTGGAGTCGTCGTTCTCGAGGAACGGGATCATCGCCGTCGCCACGGAGACGACTTGCTTCGGCGACACGTCGATGAAGTCGACGCGGTCGCTCGGCATTTGAAGGATGTTATCCGCCTGCTTGTTGTAACGGACGATAACGGATTCCTCCGCGAAGGAACCGTCCTCGTTCAGGTTCACGTTCGCCTGGGCGATGATGTAGTTGTACTCTTCGTCCGCCGTCATGTAGACGATCTCGTCCGTGACGCGGTTCGTCTTCGGATCCACGCGGCGGTACGGCGCTTCGATGAAGCCGTACTCGTTGATCCGCGCGAACGTCGACAGGGAGTTGATCAGACCGATGTTCGGACCTTCCGGCGTCTCGATCGGGCACATCCGGCCGTAGTGGGACGGGTGAACGTCGCGCACTTCGAAGCCGGCGCGCTCGCGCGTGAGACCGCCCGGTCCGAGCGCGGACAGACGGCGCTTATGCGTCAGTTCGGCCAGCGGGTTCGTCTGGTCCATGAACTGGGACAGCTGCGACGATCCAAAAAATTCCTTGATGGCGGCGATGACCGGACGGATGTTGATGAGCGCCTGCGGCGTGATCGCGTTCTGGTCCTGGATGGACATCCGCTCGCGGACCACGCGCTCCATCCGGGACAGGCCGATCCGGAACTGGTTCTGCAGCAGTTCGCCGACGGAACGCAGACGGCGGTTGCCCAGATGGTCGATATCGTCCGTGGTGCCGATGCCGTGCAGCAGGTTAATGAAATAGTTGATCGAAGAGATAATATCGGCCGGCGTGATATGCTTCACCGACTTGTCGATATTCCCGTTGGCAATGACTTTGACGACTTTGCCGTCTTCGATCGGAGAGAACACGCTGATCGCCTGGAGCGGAATGTCCTCGGATTCGTTGACGCCCCCGACGACGTGGTAGTTCTTGTATCCGACGTTCTTCTCCAGCGAAGGCAGGATTTGGTCGAGCAGGCGGCGATCGACGAGCTGGCCGGCTTCGGCCAGGATTTCGCCCGTGGAAGGATCGACCAAAGTTTCGGCCAGCCGCGTGTCGAACAATCGGTTTTTGATATGCAGTTTCTTATTGATCTTGTAACGGCCGACGTTGGCCAGGTCGTAACGCTTCGGATCGAAGAAACGGGCGATCAGCAAGCTGCGCGCGTTCTCCAAAGTCGGAGGCTCGCCCGGGCGAAGGCGCTCGTAGATTTCGATCAGCGCTTTCTCCGTGGAGTCCGTATTGTCTTTCTCGAGGGTGTTCAAGATAAACTCGTCCTGACCGAGCAGGTCGAGAATCTCCGCGTCGGTCCCGAAACCGAGCGCGCGAAGCAACACCGTCACCGGGATTTTCCGGGTGCGGTCGATCCGGACGTAGATGATATCCTTGGCGTCGGTTTCCAGTTCCAGCCAAGCGCCGCGGTTCGGAATGACCGTCGCGGTGTACGTTTTCTTCCCGTTTTTGTCCACTTTTGTGCTGTAATAGACGCTCGGGGAGCGGACCAATTGGCTGACGATAACGCGTTCCGCACCGTTGATAATGAACGTGCCGGTCTCCGTCATGAGCGGAAAATCGCCCATGAACACTTCCTGCTCCTTCACTTCCCCGGTTTCCTTGTTGAGCAGACGCACTTTGACGCGCAGCGGAGCCGCATAGGTGACATCGCGTTCCTTCGATTCGTCGACGGAGTATTTGGGCTCGCCCAAGCTGTAGTCGATGAACTCCAGCACCAGATTGCCCGTGAAATCCGAGATCGGCGAAATGTCCTGAAAAATCTCCCGCAGGCCCTCGTCCAAAAACTTCTGGTACGATTGTTGCTGGATTTCGATCAGGTTCGGGACTTCCAGCACCTCCTGGATGCGGGAATAGCTCCGCCTGGTGCGCCGGCCGTACTGAACAAGATGTCCTGCCAACTTTACCTCACCCCTTCAGTCTGCTTCAACACAAAAACAAAGAAAAGCCCTTATGCGCCGATTGGCGGCACAATGGCACCCTTATCCAGACATTGGCCCAAAACAAACCCATTATACGTTGTTCCAAGCGATTTTATTCCTGGAAAAAGGACCGTGCCGGAACTTTTCTTTGCATAAAGACAATGAGCCCATCTTAATACTGACATTTTTCAATGGTACCATAAAGAAAAAGTCAAGTCAAACTTTTCTTGCCGCGACTGAACGAACGATGCGCGGGGAGCAACTTTATCGATTTGCGCGGTAAATCCGATACCCTTTGTCCTTCCCGATCTCCGTTACCGCACCTTCGCCGAACAGTTCCTCCAGCTTCGCCTTGGCGCTCGGCGCCCCTTGTTTGTTCTGAATGACGATCCACAACGAGCCGCCGTCCGCGAGATGGCGGAAAGCCTCTTCGAAAATTTCGTGCACGACGGCTTTGCCCGCGCGGATCGGGGGATTCGTCAGGATGACGTCGAAGGATTGTCCCCGCACGGATTCGAGTTTGTCGCTCTGCAGAACGGTCACGTTGGACAGCCCGTTCGCCTCCGCGTTCAAGCGCGTCAGCTCCACGGCTCTTTCATTGATATCGACCATCACCACGCGGTTTTTCGGATCCAGCTTGGCGGCGGTCAGCCCGATCGGTCCGTATCCGCAGCCGACGTCCAGCACCGAAGCGGCTTCCGGGATTTCCATCCGTTCGATCAGAACCCGGCTGCCGTAATCGACTCCGCCTTTCGAAAAGACCCCGGCATCCGAAACGAACCGCATCCGGAAGCCTCTTAACACGGCTTCGATGACCTGGCGATCGCTCGCGGCCGTCGGTTTACGGGAATAGTAATGCTCGCTCATGGCGGGAGTACCTCCCTCCGCTTCGCCGTTCCCCGGCAAATCGGCGCAACGCAAACCTCCCATGTTACAAGGAGATCTCCGTTCCGCCGTCTTGCCGGATTGGGCCGCAGTTCCATTTTTCCCCCGGAATTGCGCAAACAAACCCCTTGAAGGTGACCTTCAAGGGGTTTGATCGAATGCGCAAGCCGAAATTACTTAACTTCCACTTTCGCGCCGGCTTCTTCGAGCTTCGCTTTGACGGAATCGGCTTCTTCTTTGCCGACTTTTTCTTTGATCGGCTTCGGAGCGTTGTCGACCAGGTCTTTCGCTTCTTTCAGGCCGAGACCCGTGATTTCGCGAACCGCCTTGATGACGTTGATTTTGGAAGCGCCGGCATCCGCCAGGATGACGTCGAATTCCGTTTGCTCTTCGGCTTCGGCTGCCGCGCCTGCGCCGCCGGCTACGACTGCTACCGGTGCGGCGGCGGTTACGCCGAATTCTTCTTCGATGGCTTTAACCAGATCGTTCAGTTCGAGAACGGTCATGTTTTTGATGGCTTCCAAGATTTGCTCTTTGCTCATTTGGATATACCCTCCATTATGATTTGATGTTTCAAGCGGTTAACGCTTGGTTTCGGTCAAACATTCTTATGCCGTGGCTTCGTTCTTTTCCGCCACTGCCTTGACGGCGAGCGCGACGTTGCGCATCGGCGCCTGCAGCACGCTGAGCAGCATGGAAAGCAGGCCTTCGCGAGACGGCAGGTTGGCAAGCGCTTGGATCTGGGCCGTATCGACGACGCGGCCTTCCACGACGCCGCCCTTGATTTTCAGGGCTTCGTTCTTCTTCGCGAACTCGTTCAGGATTTTCGCGGGCGCAACCGCGTCCTTTCCGAATGCGACGGCGGTCGGACCGGTCAGAACCGATTCCAGTTCCCCGAGATCGACGCTGCCGGCTGCACGGCTGACGAGCGAGTTCTTCAATACTTGGAACTCGACGCCGGCTTCGCGCAGCTGTTTGCGGAGCTCGGTCACTTGCGCGACGTTCAGTCCGCGGTAGTCCGCGACGACCGTCGTCGTGCTTTCCTTCAGCTTCGCCGCGATTTCGTCAACCGCTTGTTGCTTCGCTGCGATGATTTTGGCATTTGCCATCGTCTGCACCTCCTGGTTCATGATTCACCGTATCGGACATTTCCTGGCCGTGGTCCATAAGAAATGCCCCCGCAGACGCGGGGGCACGAGGAAATCAAAATCGGAATTCCGCAACTGCGCGCAGCTGCTCCGTTGATTGTATCCACACACCTCGGTAGGAAATTAAGCCTGCCGCGCGAACGGTTAGTCGCGCACTCGGCACCTACGGTCTACGGTCGGTTTATTCAATTTCACAACCCAGACATCATACCATTGCCGATTGCCGCTGTCAAACGGCAATTAGCGGTAGTTCGCCGCGTTAACGCGGGCGCCCGGTCCCATCGTCGAGGAAATCGAGATGTTCTTCAGGTAGATGCCTTTGGCTGCCGCCGGCTTCGCCCGGTTCAGCGCGTCGATCAGGGCTTTGAGGTTATCGTTCAGCTTGTCGGCGTCGAACGAAACTTTGCCGATCGGTGCGTGAATTTGTCCGGCTTTGTCCAGACGGTATTCGATTTTACCGGCTTTGATCTCTTGGATCGCTTTGGCTACGTCGAACGTAACCGTGCCGGCTTTCGGGTTCGGCATGAGGCCTTTGCCGCCGAGGATACGGCCCAGCTTACCCACTTCGCTCATCATGTCCGGGGTCGCGACGCAGACGTCGAACTCGAACCAACCCTGTTGGATTTTATTGATGAGGTCTTGATCCCCGACGTAATCCGCTCCGGCTGCTTCAGCCTCTTTGACTTTGTCGCCTTTGGCGAATACGAGGACGCGCTTCGTTTTGCCCGTGCCGTGCGGCAGGACGACGACGCCGCGCACGTTCTGGTCTTGTTTTCTCGGATCTACGCCGAGACGGACGGCTGCTTCGACGGTTTCGTCGAACTTGGCCGATGCCGCTTTCTTCACGAGCTCGATCGCTTCCAACGGTTCGTAGGTCGCGTCGCGGTCGATCAGCTTTACGGCTTCCGAGTATTTCTTGCCGTGTTTGGCCATGTTGTTCTCCTCCTTGCGTGGTAATAACGGAAGTCTCCTCCCACAAGCGCACTCGAATGAGTGCGCGGCCCGTGCCAAACGACCGTAGTCGAGGGCACGAATACGCGACAAACGCCGCGCGGACGGTGAGCCGCCGAGGCACGGCCATCTCACCACTAGCGAGCTCGAACGAGCGCGCGGACGCCGATCCGGCTTTGCGGCCGGAACGCGTCAGTCGACGATCGTAACGCCCATGCTGCGGGCGGTGCCTTCGATCATCCGCATAGCCGCTTCCACGGAAGCCGCGTTCAAGTCTTGCATTTTCTGCTCGGCGATCGCGCGGACTTTGTCCCGCTTTACCGTAGCGACTTTCTTCTTGTTCGGCTCGCCGGATCCTTTTTCGATCCCGGCTGCGACGCGCAGCAATACCGCTGCCGGCGGCGTTTTCGTCTCGAACGTGAAGGAACGGTCCTCGAATACGGAGATCACGACCGGAATGATCAGGCCGGCTTGATCCGCCGTACGGGCGTTGAATTCCTTACAGAACGCCATGATGTTAACGCCTGCTTGACCAAGAGCCGGACCGATCGGCGGCGCCGGGTTGGCTTTGCCGGCGGGTACCTGCAGCTTGACCAATTTGATGACTTTCTTTGCCATGATGCACACCTCCTTGCCCCATAATGCGGTACGACGGGGCGTTTCGCCCCTCCCGCTCTTGCCGTAAAAACGAACCCCCGCCCTCCGAAGACGACGAAGCCGTTTTTACTCGGAAACGGTGAAAATTATATTTTCTCCACTTGAGTGAAATCCAACTCAACTGGCGTTTCCCTGCCGAACATGTTGACGTGAACCTTCAGCTTCATCTTGTCGTGCAGAATCTCTTCCACGCTCCCGACAAAATTGGCGAAAGGTCCGACTTTGACGCGGACATTCTCCTTGAGCTCGAATTCGATGACCGGCTTCGGCTCTTCCAGGCCCATATGATGGAGAATCTGTTCCGCTTCTTCGGGCAGCAGAGGCGTCGGCTTCGATCCAGATCCGGTGGAACCGACGAATCCGGTGACG
Organism: Cohnella caldifontis; assembly: GCF_029360585.1. Lineage (GTDB taxonomy): Bacteria > Bacillota > Bacilli > Paenibacillales > Paenibacillaceae > Cohnella > Cohnella caldifontis. Next base: position 16,585 of record NZ_JAQZSJ010000029.1, read on the forward strand.
CCCGGCGTATTGCGGACCACGTACCAAGAGTCGTCCGTTTGGATCATTTCAACGAGAACGTAGCCGGGATACACTTTGCGCATCACCGTCTTTTTCTTGCCGTCCTTGTTGACGATCTCCTCTTCCATCGGAACGAGCACGCGGAAAATCTTATCCTGCATGCCCATTGATTCCACGCGTTTCTCCAGGTTGGTTTTCACCTTGTTCTCATACCCGGAGTACGTGTGCACGACGTACCATCTTTTTTCCATGGGAAGATCCACCTTTGGTTCCCGGCGTTAAATGACGAGATCGACGAGTTGAGAAATTCCGATATCCAGCGCCCAGAAGTAGAGGGTAACGAGCAGCACGGTCACGATGACGATGACGGTGTAGCTGACCAGCTCTTTCCGGTTCGGCCAACGGACTTTCTTGAGTTCGCTCCAGCTTTCGCCAAAAAACGAAAAAAAGGACCCAAAGCTCTGTTTCATTTTGGCCAGGAAAGTCACGCCCATACCTCCTAGGACTTAGCGCGTTTCGCGGTGAGGAGTGTGTTCATTGCAGTGTCTGCAGAACTTTTTCAACTCCATGCGATCCGAATGGGTCCGCTTGTTCTTCGTCGACGTGTAGTTTCGCTGCTTGCAGTTGGTGCAAGCGAGAGTGATGATGACCCGCATCCCTTCCACCTCCCGGGACATTAGCTCATAAAAAAAGAATCGATCCGGCGGCACAGCGTACGACTCCGATAGGGCGGAGCGTCCGTCCTGCGCTGACCAAGTCCGTCAATGCAACGAAACCTGGCGTTTCGCCGATGATTCAGGGCCTGCGCACATCATGCCACCTTAAAGGTTACTAAAATAATTTATCACAGGCCTATATTGATGTCAACGGAAAGAATGGGGAGGCGCCTTCCGGCCTCAGAGCCTAGCTACATTCTTTCTACTTTTCGCCGGGTTTAACCGTCCGCGGTCCGGCATGCCGCTTAAGAGTTTTCATGGAGTAAACGAGTTTCCCGGCTTTGGCGCAACCGATGGGGTCGCGAGTAAACCATGCGGCTTTCGCGTCCTGTTCGACTGGGATCCGGAGCTGCGGGCGATAAACCGTCAGGGAGAAATTCGTCCCTGACGGTCCTTTTGAATCGTGCCTCTGCAGTCACTCATCAGTAACTTACCCACGATATCCTCAATCCTGTAATCGAATGAACATGACCATTGGGACCCGTTTGTCCAGAGGGGCGGGGGTTAAGCTTGCGCGGCAAGCTTAATCAGCTGTTGCCCCCTACGTTGGCGGGGATTAAGCTTGCGCGGCAGGCTTAATCAACTGTTGCCCATCCTCCCTCGCCACGGGTTCTGATTCTAACGGACACCGCAGCCGCTATTGGATCAAATCCCCTCATTTTCAAATCGTAACGGACACAGCGACCCTTATCCGTAACCTTTTACGGTTATACGTGGGGCTTTTCGCCCAATAAGCGCAACTGTGTCCGTTAAAATGCGATTTGCCGAAGAGCGCCCCCCATAACGTCTGCTGTGTCCGTTAGCCTTACCGCCTCAGCGAATGGGGTAGCCGGCGTCTGATCGCTCTATGAAAGGGATGGAGCATCCCGAAAATTAAAAAAGCAGCTCGGCAATCGGCTGCTTGATGATTTCGNACGTCTGCTGTGTCCGTTAGCCTTACCGCCTCAGCGAATGGGGTAGCCGGCGTCTGATCGCTCTATGAAAGGGATGGAGCATCCCGAAAATTAAAAAAGCAGCTCGGCAATCGGCTGCTTGATGATTTCGCGGGTTATGAAATCAACTGACGAGATTCCGGACCTCCAAGTACTTCTCCAGCTTGCGCTTCACGCGCTGCAGCGCGTTGTCGATGGACTTGACGTGCCGGTCCAAATCCACGGCGATCTCCTGATAGGAACGGCCGTCCAAATAGAGCATGAGCACCTTGCGTTCCAGGTCGCTCAGGATTTCGGACATCTTGTCCTCCAGGCCGAAAAACTCTTCCTGGTTGATGATCATTTCTTCCGGATCGCACACGCGGGAGCCGCAAATGACGTCCAGCAGCGTACGGTCGGAGTCTTCGTCATAGATCGGCTTGTCCAAAGAAACGTAGGAGTTCAAAGGAATGTGCTTCTGGCGGGTCGCCGTCTTGATGGCCGTGATGATCTGGCGGGTAATGCACAGCTCCGCGAACGCCTTGAACGACGCGAGCTTATCGCCTTTGAAGTCGCGGATCGACTTGTAGAGACCGATCATCCCTTCCTGGACGATGTCCTCTCTCTCCGCACCGATCAAAAAATAGGAACGCGCCTTGGCGCGAACGAAATTGCGGTATTTGTTGATGAGGTATTCCAGCGCTTCGCCGTCACCCGAACGGACGAATTCCACGATGTCCTCGTCGGTCTTGAAGTCATATTCGCGAATTGCCAGCTTCTCCAAGTCGACGCTCACGCGCACATCCCTCCGGCCTGCTCCTCTTGCTGGAACCTCTGAATCTACCAAACCCAATCCCATCATACTTGAAGAAACCCGCACCGTCAATGGATTTGAGCCGAAAGGAAGCCGCTTGCCGTGGAAAAAATGCCATCAATCCCCATCCGGAGGAAGCTTACCTTCCATCCCCCTTCTCATTTGCTCCAGCTTCCGCTGAACCTCGCCGCTGACCGCGCCGCCCAAGGGATTGCGCTTGGGCGGGGGTTCCGCCCGGATTCTCGTCTGGATTTCGCGGCGGCTTTGGTCGACCGCCAGCTTGAGTTCCCGGGCGGACAAGCGCAAGGCGCCTCTCCCGAACGCCACGTGCTGTTCGACCATATCGGAGGTCGCCACGTAGAGGTTGCGGCGGGCGGACGTCCAGTGTCCGACCAGCCGCTCGATGCACTCGTCCGCCGTTTCCCGCTCCCGCGTATAGACGACCTGCAGCCGCCGGTGGCGGAAGGAGGAACCGAGCCCGGGCACCCGGAAAGCGTCGAACACGACGATCACCGTCAAGCCCGCGAAGCTCTGGAAATCCGAAAGCATGTCCAGAAGCCGGTCCCTCGCGTCTTCGAGCTTGTCCTGCTTGAGCGCCGCGAGTTCCCGCCAAGCGCCGATCATGTTGTAGCCGTCGACGATGAGGACGTCCTCACGACGGAGCATGGCCGTCTCCGCCCTGCTTTCCGCCAGCGGAACCGGCCCCCGCCCTGCGCTGCCGGACGGCTTCGTACAGAATGACCCCGGCGGCGACCGATGCGTTCAGCGAGTTGATCTTGCCGAACATCGGCAGCGAGACGAGGAAATCGCAGCGTTCGCGCACCAGCCGGGACAAGCCGCGCCCTTCGTTGCCGATCACGATCGCGAGCGGCCCCGTCAGATTGGCCCGGTAGACCTCGGTTCCGGCTTCGCCCGCCGCGCCCGCGATCCATACGCCGGCTTCCTTCAGCTTGTCGATCGTCTGCGCCAGATTGGGCACGCGGGCGACGGGGACGTATTCCACCGCGCCGGCGGACGTTTTGGCCACGACCGCGGTCAGTCCCGCGCTCCGCCGCTTCGGCACGATGACGCCGTGAACGCCCGTGCACTCCGCCGTCCGCAGCACGGAGCCCAGGTTATGCGGATCCTCCACCTCGTCCAGCAGCACCAGAAAGGGGGACTCCCCTTTCTCCGCGGCTAACGCGAGGATTTCCTCCACGTCGGCGTAGGAGGCGGCAGCCGCTTGGGCGACGACGCCCTGATGGGGAAGCCCTTGCGCCATTTGGTCCAGCTTGCGCTTGTCCGCCTGCTGCACGACGACGCCCCGGGCTTTGGCCGCTTCGAGGATCGGGGCGATCTGACCGCGCTGAACCTGCTCCGACACCCAAATCTTGTTCAGCGGACGGCCGGCTTTGAGCGCTTCGAGCACAGGGTGCTTGCCGGCCAGGTACGACTCGTCCCCTTCGCGGCTTTCCGCTCCCTCTTCCGGTCCTTGACCGCGATTCCGATGGTTCATGGCTGATCTTCCTTTAGCGTGAGATTACCGGGCTTCGCTTCCCCCGAAAGCGGACCTTCCGACGGAGCGAAGGCCAGATCGATCAATTGTTCCAACCTTCCTCGTTCCCCGCGGTAGAACAAGTACCCGACGAGGCACTCCAACGCCGTGGCGTGCCGGTAATCGCCGGGGTCGGCGTTCTTCGGCGGCTGGCCGGACTTCGTATTGCGGCCCCGCCGCACGACGTCGGCCTCTTCTTCGCCGAGCAGCGGCATCCAGCGCTGCAGCAGCCGGGCTTGGGCGGCGGCCGACACGTACCGCGTCGCTGCCCGGTGCAGCTCATGCGGCTTGCGGATCGGCCCCGCGATCAGGCGCTGGCGCACATACACTTCGAACACCGCGTCCCCGATGTAGGCCAAGACGACCGGCGAGAGCTGCTCCACGGGAATACCGCTGGGCGGCATCGGGGCAATGACGGGGTCGGACGAATAAACCGCCGGTTCCCGGTCCGTCATTTCCGTTTCCACCGGACGCCCTGGGGCGTGTCTTCCAACAGGATGCCCCGTTCGGCGAGCAAATCCCGGATTTCATCCGCGCGGGCGAAGTTCCGATTGCGGCGGGCGTCGGCCCGTTCCGCGATCAAGGCGTCGACTTCTTCGTCCAGCAGCTCGTTCCCCGCTTCCGGAGGAAGCAGGCCGAGCACTTCGTCGAGCGCCGCGATCCGCCGGAGCATTTCACGCAGCACGTTCTCCCGTGCGACCGGCCGCTGGAGGTAGGCGTTCGCTTCGGAGACGAGCTTGAACCAGACCGTGATGGCGTCCGGCGTGCCGAAATCGTCGTCCATCCGTTCGGCGAATTCGTTTTGCAGGGCGTCCAGACGGGCGATGATTCCCGAGTCTTCCGCGTTCGGTTCCGCCGTAAGTCCGGTCTCCACGGCGGCCAGCCGGTGTTTCAGGTTATCGCGGCAGTTGGCGAGCCGCTCGATGCTGTTCTCGGCCTGCTGAACGGTCTCCGTGCTGAAGTTGAGCGGGCTGCGGTAATGCGCCGCCAGCATCAGGTAACGGACCGCCTGGGGCGTCGTCGTTTTGAGAATCTCCCTCACGTTCACGACGTTGCCGAGCGATTTGGACATTTTCTCGTTGTCGAGATTGAGGAACCCGTTATGCATCCAGTATCGCGCGAGCGGCTCGCCCGTCAGCGACTCCGACTGCGCGATTTCGCATTCGTGGTGGGGGAACTGCAGGTCCTGGCCGCCGCCGTGGATGTCCAGCGTTTTGCCGGCGTACCGGAGCGCCATGGCCGAGCATTCGATGTGCCAACCCGGCCGGCCTTCTCCCCATGGACTGGGCCACTTGATCTCGCCGGGCTTCGCGGCTTTCCAGAGCACGAAGTCCTGGGGATTTTCCTTCCGTTTGTCCACTTCGATCCGGATTCCGTACTGCAGCTCGTCGAGGTTTTTGTGGGACAGCTTCCCGTATTCCGGAAAACGGTTCGTCCGGAAATACACGTCGCCGCCGTTCTCGTACGCGATCCCTTTGTCCACGAGCTCCTGGATGAACGCGATGATTTCGGGCATCGTATCCGTAACCCGCGGCGTCACCGTCGGGGCTTTGGCGCGCAGCGCGTCCCGGTCTTCCACGTAAGCGGCGATGAACCGCTCCGCGATCTCGGGAACGGTGGTGCCGAGCTGCTCGGCTTTGCGGATCATCTTGTCGTCGACGTCCGTGAAATTCACGATGAAGTTGACCTCGTACCCCGAATACTCCAAGTACCGGCGCACCACGTCGAAGAAAATGAGCGGTCTGGCGTTGCCGATGTGGATATAGTCGTAAACGGTCGGGCCGCAGACGTACATGTTCACCTTGCCCGGCGTAAGCGGCACGAACGTCTCCATCCGCCGCGTCATGCTGTTGTAGATCCGAAGTGTCACGATTCCACAAGCTCCTTTATCTCTCGTATGTGGTGCTTACCGGTTCGGGCCGTTCCGCGCGCCGGGCTTCCGCCCTCAGCTTTTCGACTTCCGCCTTGAGATCGTTGATCTCCTTCTGCATGAAACGGAACGTCTCGATCAGCGGATCGGGGAGGTTCGTATGGTCCAGCCGGTCCGTCACCCGCAAGCCGTCGCGCTTGACGATGCGGCCCGGTATGCCGACGACGGTGCTGTTCGGGGGCACTTCCCGCAGCACGACCGAGTTGGCGCCGATATTCGAATTGTCCCCTACCTTGAAGGATCCAAGCACCTTCGCGCCGGATGCGATGACCACGCGGTTGCCGATCGTCGGATGGCGCTTGCCCTTTTCTTTGCCGGTTCCGCCGAGCGTCACGCCCTGGTAGATGATGACCTCGTCGCCGATCTCGCAAGTCTCGCCGATGACGACTCCCATGCCGTGGTCGATGAACAGCTTGCGGCCGATCCGCGCGCCGGGATGGATCTCGATGCCGGTGAAAAACCGGCTGATCTGCGAGATCATCCGGGCCACCGTGCACCACTTCCGCCGGTAGAAGAAGTGCGCGACCCGGTGCGCCCATATCGCGTGAAGCCCGGAATAGGTGAAAATCGCTTCGAACCGGCTTCTCGCCGCCGGATCGTTCTCCATCACCGCGTCGACGTCGGACTTGATCGTGCTCCATACCCCCATGCCAATCCCTCCCTTGAACCCTTGTTCCCCGATCGATCCATACTGCGGACGCAGCGAACGGACGTCAGACGGAAAATATAAAAAACGTCCCTGCAGCCTGACGCTGCAGAGACGTATCGTGTCATACGCGGTTCCACCCTGCTTGAGCCATCCCGCCCGGACTTCTCCTGCGGTTATCCGCTCGGGAAATCGGCTCCACCTTATAGGCCTGTAACGGGGCCGACCGGCGCCGCTTAAAGGGTTCGGACGGCTTCGTCCGGATCCCGCTCGGCGGCGCGGCTCCCAGGCGCATTTCCGTTCGGCGTGGAATGAGGCGGTTCTCAGCTGGTGCCGCCCTCTCTGGACATTCCGGTCGCAAACGTACTCTCCTGTTCGTCGCGATGGCTCGATTCAACTCTGATCCTACACCCAGTATAGCCGTTACGGCCCGAAGTGACAAGGGACCGGACATCGGCCGAACGCCGATTGGCCGAACGTCAGGCCCGCGTTTCCAGGGCGCCTTCCAGCCGCTTCAGCACCCGTTCGCGTCCCAGCAGCCAGACCGTGCCGTTCAGGTCCGGTCCGTGCATCTGGCCGGTCAGCGCCACGCGGATCGGCATGAACAAGCCTTTGCCTTTGACGCCGGTCTCGACCTGCACCGCCTTGATCGCGGCTTTAATGCCTTCGACGGTAAAGGAAGCCTCATCCATGCCTTCGATTCGGCGCTTGAACGCCGACAGCACCGTCGGCACGGTCTCCTCGGCGAGCACCGCGCGGGATTCGTCGTCCTCCATCTCGACCGATTCCCGGAAAAAGAGGTCGGAGAGCGGCACGATGTCCGCGCCGAAACGAAGATGGTCGCGGTAAAGGGTGACCAAGGCGGTCGCCCATTCCGACTCCCGGCCGGAAAGCTCCTGCGGCAGCCGGCCCGCGCGCTGCAGCTGCGGCAGGCACAGTTTCGCCAAATCCGCGGGCTCCAGCGTTTTCAGATAATGCTGGCTGATGTGGTTCAGTTTCGCCGTGTCGAAAACGGCCGGGCTCTTCGAAAGCCGGTCCGCATCGAAAATGCCGATCAGCTGCTCCCGCGAGAAAATTTCCTCTTCCCCTTCCGGTGACCAGCCCAACAGCGTGATGAAGTTGAACAGGGCTTCCGGCAAATAGCCCAAATCATCGTATTGCGAAATGAACTGCACGATCGATTCGTCGCGTTTGGACAGCTTTTTGCGGTGCTCGTTCACGATCAGCGTCATATGGCCGAACCGGGGCGGCGTCCAACCGAACGCTTCATAAATCATCAGTTGGCGCGGTGTGTTCGTGATGTGGTCTTCCCCGCGCAGCACGTGGGAAATCTCCATTAAGTGGTCATCCACCGCCACCGCGTAGTTATACGTCGGAATGCCGTCCTTCTTGACGATGACGAAATCCCCGAAATCCTCCGAGCGGAACGAGATTTCGCCCTTGACCATGTCGCCCCACGCATACGTCCGGTCCGCCGGCACGATGAACCGGATGCTCGGAATGCGGCCTTCGGATTCCAAGCGGGTACGGTCTTCGGCCGTGAGATGGCGGCATTTGCCGGAATAGCGGGGCATCTGGTCGCCGCGGGCCGTCTGCTCCTCCCGCTCCTTCTCCAGCTCTTCTTCGGTGCAGTAGCAGCGGTAGGCCAGCCCCCGCTCCAGCAGGTCGTCCGTATGCTTGCGGTAAATGTCCAGGCGCTCCGTCTGGCGGTAGGGACCGTACGGCCCTCCGACGTCGATGCTCTCGTCCCAGTCGACGCCGAGCCACTTGAGGTATTTCAGCTGGCTTTGTTCGCCGCCTTCGACGTTCCGCTTGACGTCGGTATCCTCGATGCGGATGATGAATTCCCCTCCGTGGCGGCGGGCATATAAGTAGTTGAAAATGGCGGTGCGCGCGTTGCCGATATGCAGGTGGCCCGTCGGGCTCGGCGCATACCGCACGCGGACTTTGGATGTCATGGATGAGCAGCCTCCTTCGATCAAATGAATCGATAATCGCGCGAATTACTTCCGGACCAAACATACGACCGCCTGGGCGGCGATGCCTTCCCCGCGGCCGGTGAAGCCGAGCTTCTCCGACGTGGTCGCCTTCACGTTCACCTGCGAAGCCTCCGCCTCCAGCACGCCGGCGATGATCTCCACCATCCGCGGGATGTGCGGCGCCATCTTCGGCGCCTGGGCAATGATCGTCGCGTCGGCGTTGCCGAGCGCATAGCCCCGCTCCTTCGCCAGCGCCCACACGCGCCGCAGCAGCACGACGCTGTCCGCTCCCTTGTAGGCGGGGTCCGTATCGGGAAAATGCTTGCCGATATCGCCCAACGCCAATGCGCCTAGTACGGCGTCGCTGATCGCGTGCAGCAGCACGTCGGCGTCCGAATGGCCCAGCAGTCCCTTCTCAAACGGAATGTCGACCCCTCCGATGATGCAGGGCCGCCCTTCCGCCAGTTGATGCACGTCGAAACCTTGTCCGATCCGAATCATGGCCGTTTACGTCTCCTCCCGGCGCCGCTGCAGGATCAGCTCCGCGAGCAGCAGATCCTCCGGCGTCGTGATTTTCAAGTTGGTCTCGTGCCCGGGAACCGCCGCCACCTTTCGCCCCAGGCGCTCGAACAGCATCGCGTCGTCGGTGGCCGAAGCGCCGGCTTCCTTCGCCAGCCGATGCGCCTCCAGCAGCTCCAGCCGGCCGAACGCCTGGGGCGTCTGCACCGCCAGCAGCGTGGAGCGGTCTGGCGTCCCCACGATCATGCCGCCTTCGGCGACCTTGATCGTATCCTTCACCGGAACGGCCAGCGCCGCCGCTCCGTGTTCCTCCGCCGCCCGGCAGCAGGCTTCGATCCGCTCCGGCGTCACGAGCGGCCGGGCGGCGTCGTGCACGAGCGCGCCTTCGGTCTCCAGCGCCTCAAGCCCCGCCTTCACGCTGGCCTGCCGATCGGCGCCGCCGGCCACCACCGCCCGGACTTTGCCGAACCCGGCGGCGCGGACCAAAGCTTCCACCCGGCCGATCTCATCCGCGGCGGCCGCGATCACGACCGCTTCCGCCCGGGCGCACCGTTCGAACGCCTCCAGCGTCATTTCCAGCACGGAACGGCCCGCCAGCGGCAGGAATACCTTGTTCTCCGGCGCGCCCATCCGCGTGCCCCTTCCGGCCGCAACGACGACGGCTCCCCATCTCATGACCGAGCGATTCCCCTTTGTTCATGAAAAATGCCGAAGAGCGGGACCGTAACGCGCGTCCCGCCCGTATTTTTTTATCATACCTGTTTAGAGCGCTTTTTCCAATAGCTTCGGCTTGGCGAAGATCATGCGGCCCGCGGACGTCTGCAGCACGCTGGTGACGAGCACCTCCATCGTCGTGCCGATGAAATCCCGGCCGCCCTCGACCACGATCATCGTACCGTCGTCCAAATAGGCGACGCCCTGCCCATGTTCTTTGCCGTCCTTGATGACTTGGACGACGATTTCCTCGCCCGGGAGCACGACCGGCTTTACCGCGTTGGCCAAATCGTTGATGTTCAGCACGGAAACGCCTTGCAGCTCGCACACCTTGTTCAGATTGAAATCGTTGGTCACGACCTTGCCCCGCATCGCCTTCGCCAGCTTGACCAGCTTGCTGTCGACTTCGCCCGGCTCTTCCACCGCTTCCTCGTAAATCAGGACCTTGACGTCGAGCTCCTTCTGGATCTTATTCAAAATATCCAACCCTCTCCTCCCCCGGTTGCGCTTGAGCAGATCCGAAGAGTCGGCGATGTGCTGCAGCTCCTCGAGCACGAATTCCGGGATGACCAGCGTGCCTTCGATGAAGCCCGTCTTGCAAATATCCGCGATGCGGCCGTCTATGATGACGCTGGTATCCAAAATCTTGTGCTCTTCGTAACTAGACCGCTCCTCCGCCGGAACCTGCCCCGCTTTGCGGGCCCCGAACCATTCCCCGAGCTCGTCCTTCTTGCGCGAGGCGATCGTCATGCCGGCATACGCCAAGACCACCGTCGCCGCCGCCGCCAGCAATAGCCCGACGCCGGGGATGTTCGACAGAAACGGGTAGAGCAGCGAGCCGACTCCGATTCCCGCGGTCAGTCCCGCAGCGCCCGGAAGCAACTCCCGGACCGGCAACCCCGACGCGCGGTCGATGCCTTGCTGCAGCGAACGAAGCAGCGGGCCGGACATCGCCGTCGCCGCCATCAGCCCGGCGAACGCGCCGATCAGCGCGCCGAACGAGCTGCCGGAAGGCGCCGCCTGCGGCATGCCCAGCAGCGGATTCATCCATGCCGCCCCCCCGGTCGATCTCCATGAAGATAACTCATGCCCGATCAGCGCGCCCATCAAAAGGCCGACCGCCTGAATGACTCTTTTCATCATTCCCGAAACACACTCCTTACGAATCCCTTTCGTTTATTCCGTTACTATTATGTTCCATTTTTTGAGGCGCTAATCTTGCGCTAAGCTTTTCAAGATGAAAACTTCTTCTTTTGAAAAGGCATGAGCCATGCACTATAATGGAGAAGTAGCCAAAATCAGTTAACCGAGGTGGATCCGGATGAGCGCACCCACGCTGCACGAGTTCCAAACCCAGGTATCGGAAGTCCTGCTTCGCCATCGAAGCTTGCTGGATATTATGACCAAGTTCAGCCAGACGGGCGCGTCGATCAATCGGTCGGCGGCCAAGGCGATCACGGAATGCGGCTGCATTGAACTCAACGCCCGGAACCAGGGATTCTCTGAGGATATGGCGTTCGACCAGGCCGCGAAGCAGTCCAAATCCCACCTGAACGGCACCTTGTGCGAGACTTGCCGGGACCATATCCGCAGCGAAATGGGACGCAACCTGTTCTACTTGTCCGCGATGTGCAACCTACTCGGCATCAACCTGGACGACGTGGTCCGGAAGGAATCGGAGAAATGCTCGACGCTTGGGTTTTTCAACCTCACCTGACGGTCGGGACGCGAAAAAGCGGCGCGCCGAATCGCCTCCTCGAAGGCGAAACGGCACGCCGCTCGTTTTTTGAAAAAAACCGGATCGCGCTCTCCATCGAGATCGGATCCGGTAACTTTTCGTACGATTTTCAGGCGCTATGCTCCTGCTCTTGCCGCTCCGCGGCGCGGCTCCTTCTCGTGCGAAGCCGTCTGGGCAGCAGGCGCTCAACGTTTTTTTTTAGTCCCCATAACGCGTACAGCAGCAGCATCGCCAGAATGACTTTCGGGATCGCTTGCTGGAACGAATAAGCCAGCACCGCGGCCGCGACCACCACGATCGGCACGGCCCACATGGCGGCTTTGGGAAGGCCGAGTTTTTTGAAGTTCGGATATTTCATGTTGCTGATCATCAGGAAAGAAAGGGCCAGCGTGCTGATCAGGAGCAGCGATACGTGCAGCTCATGGTGGAACAGCGCCAAGGTCGCCAAGACGCCTCCGGCGGCCGGAATCGGCAGTCCGATGAAATAGCCGGGAATGCCTTCGATCACGTTGAACCGCGCGAGACGGAGCGCTCCGCAAATCGGGAAGACGGCGGTCGCGATCCAGGCGACGGCCGGCGGCATGGACGCTTCCATGAAAGCGGCCTGATACATAATAAAAGCGGGGGCGACCCCGAACGAGATAACGTCGGATAGGGAGTCGAGTTCTTTGCCGAACTCGCTGGTCACATTCAGCGCCCGGGCCACTCTGCCGTCCAGACCGTCGAGCAGCATGGCGATAATCACGAGCAGGGCGGCGCTGTTCACTTCTCCGTTGAAAGACAGGATGATGCTGATAATGCCCAAAACCAGGTTGCCGATCGTAAACATGCTCGGTATGGATTTCGTAATCATCACGTACCCACCTCGACTTTACTATGCCCATTCTTGCCGATCTTTAGAAGCGTTGCCAGGGCATCGAACCTGGGAGCAAAAGCGGACATGTCCGTGACGGAATCGCGAACGCCAAACCTCATTGTATTCCCCGTCATATCTGTCTGTCAATAAACACCTGGTCCTGGATTCTCTTGAGCCCTTCCACGATCGCCCGCGCCCGAACCTCGCCGATTCCGTCGACTTCGTCCAATTCGTCGATCGAAGCATGCACGATGTGCGGCAAAGCTCCGAAACGTTCCACCAGGTTTTGGATGATCACCCCGGGCAGCCGGGGGATTTTGTTCAGCATGCGATAGCCCCGCGGGAGCAGCCCTTCTTCGGCGACGGAGCTGATGGACGGATAGCCCAGCAGGCGGATTAAATACGCGTTGTCCAGCAATTCTTCGGACGTGAGCTTCTTGAGGGAATGGAAAATTTCCCTGACCTTCTCGTCCCCCGGCTCTTTGGCGTAATCCTTGATCAGCAGGAGCGTCTCCTCTTTGGCCGAGCCGGCCAATTCCTCCATCTGCATGCTGATGAGGCGTCCTTCGTTGCCGAGCTCGAGGACGTAGCGGTTGATCTCGCCCATGATCCGCAGCACCATCTCCGCCCTCTGGAGCACGTAAGCGACTTCGTGCATGGTGACGAGTTCTTCGAACTCCAGCGCGGACAAGTTGGTCAGCGCTTGGGTAAACACGGCGCGGTACCGGTCGAGCGTCTGGATCGCCTGGTTGGCTTTCGTCAAGATCACGCCGACTTCTTTCAGCGCGTAGCGAAGCTGTCCTTGATACAAGGTGATGACGTTCCGGCGCTGGGATATCGAAACGACGAGCTTGCCCGTTTGCTTGGCCACCCGCTCCGCGGTCCGGTGCCGGATCCCCGTCTCGATCGATGAGATGTCGGGATTCGGAATCAGCTGCGTATTGGCGTATAAAATCCGTTTGGCGTCTTCGCTGAGGATGATGGCGCCGTCCATTTTGGCCAGTTCGTATAGATAATTGGGGCTGAAATCGCAATTGATCGAAAAGCCGCCGTCGACGACCTTCATGACTTCCGGATCGCAGCCCACGACGATGAGCGCCCCGGTCTTGGCCCGCAGCACGTTCTCCAGCCCGTCGCGGAACGGGGTGCCCGGCGCCACCATCTGCAGCAGCTGGTTCATCGTCTCCCGGGGATGATCCTTTTCTCTCTCTTTTTCCTTGTCTTTTTCTTTGTCCTTCGGTTCTTTCATCGGATGGTCCCCCCTCATTCCAAGGCTGCCTTGAGCGCGTCCGCCACCGATCGGACTCCGATAACCTGCAGGCCTGCCGGGGGTTGCCAGCCTTTCAGGCTTTGTTCCGGCAGGATCACGCGTTTGAAACCGAGCTTATGCGCTTCCTTGACTCTCTGTTCCGCCCTGGATACGGCCCGCACCTCGCCCGTGAGCCCGACTTCCCCGAAAATGACGTCATAAGGGCGGGTCGGCAAATCCTTGAAGCTGGACGCCAAGCTGACGGCAGCCGCCAAATCCGCCGCGGGCTCGTCTAATTTGACGCCGCCGGCTACGTTGACGTATGCGTCTTGATTTTGCATGAACATCCCGAGCCGTTTCTCGAGCACGGCGATCACGAGCGACATGCGGTGATGGTCGATCCCCGAGGTCATGCGCCGGGGAGACGGAAAATGGGTCGGGGACACCAGCGCCTGCAGCTCCACGAGCACGGGGCGCGTCCCCTCCATGCTGGCCACCACCGTGGATCCGGCGACGCCGAGCGGCCGCTCCGACAAGAACAGCTCGGAAGGATTCGCCACTTCCCGCAGCCCGTCTTCCGTCATGTCGAAAATCCCGATTTCGTTCGTGGATCCGAACCGGTTTTTCACCGCGCGCAGCAGCCGGTACGTATGGTGGCGTTCCCCCTCGAAATAGAGCACGCAGTCGACCATGTGCTCCAGCAGGCGCGGACCCGCGATGGCCCCTTCTTTCGTGACATGGCCGACCAGCACCGTCGCGACGCCGTTGCCTTTGGAAACGCGCATGAACTGCGCGGTGCACTCCCTCACCTGCGCGACGCTGCCCGGGGCGGACGGCACGTCCGGGCGGTAGACGGTCTGAATGGAATCGATCACGAGAAAGTCCGGCTCCATGGCCGCGACCGCTTCCTCGATGTAATCCAGGTTGGTCTCGCAGAGGACGAACAGCCGGTCGGACAACGCGCCGAGACGATCGGCCCGCAGCTTGGTCTGCCGGACCGATTCCTCGCCGGACACGTACAGGACCTTGAGTCCTTGCAAGGCCAATCGGCTGGCCGTCTGGAGCAGCAGCGTCGATTTGCCGATGCCGGGGTCGCCGCCGACGAGCAGCAGGGAACCCGGGACGAGGCCTCCCCCCAGCACCCGGTTCAGCTCCTGCATGCCCGTCGGAATGCGCGGTTCACGTCCGCTTTCTATATCTATGATGGAACGCGGCTTTTCTTTCGTCCGAACCGCTTCCGTTCTCCCGACGGGGGCTTTGACCACGGTTTCGGCCTCTTCGACCATCGTGTTCCAGCCCCCGCAGCCCGGGCATTTGCCCAGCCATTTCGGCGCTTCCGCGCCGCATTCGGCGCATACGAATTTGACTTTGATTTTGGCCATCGCGATCGCGGTTACTCCTTCTTCGTTCGGTGACGCCTCTCCTTAAAAGTGTAACATTGAATCAGAGCCACCGCCATAACAACCACAGCGCGACCAGCAAGAGGATCACGCCGCCCGACAAGTACGCCAGCACGATCAGCAACTTGCTGAGCAGCACCAGCACCAGCACGGCGGCGACCGCTCCGCCGAGCAGCGCCAGCGGATTCCTCCACCATACGCCTCGCTTCCAGCTTCCGCTCAATATTTTTCCCTCCCTTAGGCGCCCCTGCATCCGGCCGATGGATCGGCCGCGACGGCAAGGTTTCGCGCGCTTATCCGCTACTCCTACGGTATGGCTGGGCCGGGAGGAGGGTGACAGGCGCGGACAAGAAGGGACGACGGATTGAACGACCCCTTCTTCATCTCGTATTCGCTCCCAAGTTGCAGAGGGGGTGGACCAAGGAGGCGATGCACGGAAAAGCCGGACAACGGAAAGGTTTTTGCTGAAATCGGGAGGCGATGCACGGAAAAGCCGGACAACGGCGGGCCCAGGGGCTCATCGTTAAAAAACTTCCCCCTAACCGGATGGTCAGAGGGAAGCGGAGTTGTTTTTGCGAAATCCATTCCAGGTGTTACGCTTTGCTTACGACTTCGTCTTTCTTATGCACCACGAGCTCGCCGTCCTTCTCGTCGATGACGAGCGTGTCGCCTTTGCTGATTTTGCCGAGCAGCAGATCTTCGGACAGCCGGTCCTCGATATGCTTCTGGATCGCGCGGCGCAGCGGACGGGCCCCGTAAGTCGGGTCGAAGCCTTCCTTGGCGAGGAACTCCATCGCGGCATCCGTCAGGTCGAACTGGACGTTCTGCTCCCGGAGGCGCTTCTGCACGTCCGCGGCCATGAGGGACACGATGCGGGCGATGTGCTCCTGCTCCAGCGGGTGGAACACGATCAGCTCGTCGATCCGGTTCAGGAACTCGGGACGGAACGATTTCTTCAGCTCCGCGAGCACCTTTTCCTTCATTTGCTGATAGTCCCGGCCGGCATCTTGCACGGCGGTAAATCCGAGCGACGAATTGCGCTTGATCTGCTCCGCGCCGACGTTGGACGTCATGATGATCAGCGTGTTGCGGAAATCGACCGTGCGGCCCTTGGAGTCGGTCAGGCGGCCGTCCTCCAGCACCTGCAGCAGCACGTTGAACACTTCCGGATGCGCCTTCTCGATTTCGTCCAGCAGGACGACCGAGTACGGCTTGCGGCGGACTTTCTCGGTCAGCTGGCCGCCTTCGTCATAGCCGACGTACCCCGGGGGCGCTCCGACCAGTCGGGACGTGGAGTGCTTCTCCATATACTCCGACATGTCGATGCGGATGACCGCGTTCTCGTCGCCGAACATCGCTTCTGCGAGCGCGCGGGCCAGCTCCGTCTTGCCGACGCCCGTCGGACCGAGGAAGATGAACGAGCCCATCGGGCGCTTCGGATCCTTGAGGCCGGCGCGGGAACGGCGCACGGCGCGGGCGACGGCTTTGACGGCTTCGTCTTGGCCGATGACGCGATCGTGCAGGATGTCCTCCATTTTCAGGAGGCGTTCCGTCTCCTCTTCGGCGAGCTTGCTGACCGGGATGCCGGTCCAGCTGGCGACGACCTGCGCGATGTCTTCCGGCGTTACCTCGGAGTCGGTGCGGCCTTGCTTTTCCTTCCATTGGTTCTTCGTGGCTTCGAGCTCTTCGCGGATTTTCTGCTCGGTGTCGCGCAGGGCGGCCGCTTTCTCGAATTCTTGGCTCTGGACGGCGGAGTCCTTCTCCTTGCGGATGTCCTCCAGGCGGGACTCCAGCTGCTTCAAGTTCGGCGGCACCGTATAGGAGCGGAGCCGGACTTTGGAGCCCGCTTCGTCGATGAGGTCGATCGCTTTATCCGGCAGGAAGCGGTCGGTGATGTAACGGTCCGACAGCTTGACGGCGGCTTCGATCGCCTCGTCGGTGATTTTCACGCGGTGATGCGCTTCGTAGCGGTCGCGCAGGCCGTGAAGGATCTGGATCGCTTCTTCCGGCGTCGGCTGATCGACGGTGATCGGCTGGAAGCGCCGTTCGAGCGCGGCGTCCTTCTCGATGTATTTGCGGTATTCGTCCAGCGTCGTGGCGCCGATGCACTGCAGCTCGCCGCGGGCGAGTGCCGGCTTCAGGATGTTGGAGGCGTCGATGGCGCCTTCCGCCCCGCCGGCCCCGATGAGCGTGTGCAGCTCGTCGATGAACAGGATGACGTTGCCCGCCTGGCGGATCTCATCCATGATTTTCTTGAGCCGGTCTTCGAATTCGCCGCGGTACTTCGTGCCGGCGACGACCGAACCCATGTCGAGCGTCATGACGCGTTTGTCGCGGAGCGTCTCCGGAATCTCGTTGCTGACGATTTTCTGGGCCAGCCCTTCGGCGATGGCGGTTTTGCCGACGCCGGGCTCCCCGATCAGCACCGGATTGTTCTTCGTCCGACGGGACAGCACCTGGATCACGCGTTCGATTTCCTTGGCGCGGCCGATGACGGGATCGATGTTGCCGTCCTTGGCCGCGGCGGTCAAGTCCCGGGCCAAGCCGTCCAGCGTCGGCGTGCTGACGTTCGCCGAAGGACCGTGGTTCGACTGCACGCTTTCGCTGCTGCCCAGCAGCTGCAGTACTTGTTGGCGAGCCTTGTTCAGGCTGATGCCGAGGTTGTTCAGGACGCGGGCCGCCACGCCTTCTCCTTCGCGAATCAGTCCAAGCAGGATATGCTCGGTGCCCACGTAGGTATGTCCCAGCTTGCGCGCCTCATCCATGGAAAGCTCGATCACTTTCTTGGCCCGCGGCGTATACGCGATATTCGTGGGCTGCTCCTGTCCGCGGCCGATCAGGGACTCGACTTCGTCCTGGATCTTCTCCAGTCCCAGCCCGAGGCCGATCAGCGCTTTCGCGGCGATGCTTTCCCCTTCCCGGATCAGGCCCAGCAAAATGTGTTCCGTACCGATGTTGTTGTGTCCCAGGCGCACGGCTTCTTCCTGTGCAAGTGCCAATACCTTCTGCGCACGTTCGGTGAATCTTCCGAACATCATGAGACGACACCTCCCCTGTATTGTCTTAAGGATAATGGATTTAAGAAGAAATCTCCAGTCGGCTGCGGATGAGGTCCGCCCTTGTCATGTCCCGTTGCTCGGGATGGAGGGCCTCTCCGAAGGTCTGCTGCAGGAAACCGGGTTGCGTCGAGACCATCAGCTCGTTCAGCGTTTTCTGGTCTACTTGAGGCAAAATTCCGAGGTGCAGCCCCAGACGCACGTCCGACAGCCGTTGGGCGGCCTCCTTGGAATCGATGATCGCCGCATGCGACAGGATGCCGTAGGATCGGCGGACACGGTCCTCGATCCGGAGCTGGGATTCTTCCATCAGTTTTTTGCGGGCCGCCCGTTCGTGCTCGATCATCTGGCGCGCGACCTGGTGCAAGTTCTCGATGATCTCTTCCTCCGACGCCCCGAGGGTGACTTGGTTGGAGACCTGGAACAGGTTGCCGGTCGCTTCGCTGCCTTCCCCGTACAGCCCCCGGACGGCCAAGCCCACCTGCGTCACGGCGGAGAGAATCCGGTTAATTTGTCCCGTCAGCACGAGCGCCGGCAGATGCATCATGACCGATGCCCGGATGCCGGTCCCGACATTCGTCGGGCAGCTGGTCAAATATCCGTATTTCTCGTCGAACGCGTAATCGATTTGCTCCTCGAACACGTCGTCGATCAGGCTGGCCGTTTTCCAAGCGTCCTCGATCTGGAATCCGGAACGCATGCATTGGATCCGGAGATGGTCCTCTTCGTTGACCATGATGCTGATGTCCTCGTTCTGGCTAAGGATCAGCGCCCCGTTGCGGGATTCGTTCGCGAGGTTGGGACTGATCAAATGTTTCTCGACGAGCACCAGCTTCTCCAGCTCGGTCAGATCGCTCAGCCGGATGAGGTCCAGAGCGCCGAGGCCGTTCAGCCGGCCGTTCTCCGCCACTCCGAGCAGCTGTTCCATGACCGCTTTCGACTGCGCCGGGTTCGCCAGCATCGGAAAAGGCGTCCCCCGCAAATTGCGGGCCAGCCGCACCCGGCTGCTAAGCACGACGTCGAATTCCGGACCTTCTCCCTGCATCCAGCGGCTTAATGCCTGTTTGGCGAAATTTCGCTTCGCCATGTCGTTCACCCCTTTCGGCCTGTCAGCCCGCGCCCATTTCTCTCTCAAGCTCCCGGATCCGGTCCCGGAGCTTGGCGGCGGATTCGAATTCCTCCCGCTCGATCCGGCTCTGCATCTCCTGCTTGAGACGGTCGATTTCTCGTTTGGCTTTGACCTTGCCGCCGGCCCGTTTAGGCACTTTGCCGACATGCGCGGTATTCCCGTGTACCCGTTTGAGCAGCGGATCCAATTTATCGGCGAATTGCTTATAACAATCGCTGCACCCGAAACGTCCGATTTTGCTGAACTGGGCGTACGTCATCCCGCACGTCTCGCAGCGGACCGCCGGCATCGTCCGGGCGGCTCCGTGCGCGCCGGACTGCTCGAAATCGAGCAAGCCGGAAAGCAGGTTGTGGATGGAAAACCCGCTCGGCGTGCCGGGCACGAGCTCTCCCCTCTCCCGGGCGCAGGATTCGCAAATGTGAAGCTCGGTCTTCTCGCCGTTCACGATTTTCGTGAAATGCAGCGAAGCCGGGCGTTTGCCGCATTCCTGACAAAGCATGGGCATCTCCTCCTTCGCGCGGTTTTCGCAGCTGCTGGGCTTTCACGGTTCTGCTGCAGGCGTAATCTATTTGGTCAGCAGTGATATGAGGATGGACCTCAAGATTCTGGCGCGGATTTCGTCGCGGAGCGGAAGCTTAAGCGCCAGCACCTCGCGGGTAATGGCGGCGCGGATCAACCGGGCTTCCCGATCGGTCAGGAAATCGGCTTCCTCCAATTGATAAATTAACCCTTCGGCAGCCGTTTGATCGATTTGATCTCCGACCGTCTCGTGAATGTGACGCTGAACCGCTTCGAGCGAAGGCAGATCGACGCGTTGAATCCGGATGTAGCCTCCGCCGCCCCGTTTGCTTTCTACATAATACCCTTTCTCTAAGGTAAAACGTGTGCTGATGACGTAATTGATCTGGGAAGGAACGCACGAAAATTTTTCGGCCAAATCGTTACGCTGGATTTCGACGGCGCCATCCGAGCTGTTTTGCAAAATCTGCTTGAGGTAATGTTCGATCAGATCGGAAATGTTGCGCAGCGTCATCACCCCCTTCACGGCGTTCTGACTTTGACTTTCTTTGACTTTAACCACATTATACGCCTTTTTTCCGGGATTGCCAAGTACCGGGCGGGTGACGCTTTCCAATCGGCGCCGGTCCGGTTAACCGTATGGTATTATCATTTCCTCCGGCTTATTTTTCATGACGTTGATCTCCTTCCTCGGCTCCAATCCCATTCCCGTCGATTGTGCAGCATGAAAAAAGACACTTCCACGCGGTAAACGTTAAAGTGTCTTACGGTTAATATCCTGAACGCCTTCAAGATGGAACGGAATCTCCCGATCGGTTCGGATGGCTGCGTTTTCCCGGCTTGCGGGGCGGACCGTACTTCTCGACCCGATAGTCTACGATGTTGCCGTAACGATCCGCTTCGATCGAACAGCAGCCGGTCATCATTTCCTTCACCATTTCCCGCCCGCGTTGGACTCTCGACTTCGCTCCGGAATACGAAATCCCCAGGCGCTCGCTCAGATCCTTTTGCGACAATCCTCTCAATTCGGCCAACTCAAGCGCCTCCCGGTATTTGTCCGGCAAAAACTTCATCACGTTCTGCAAGCCTTCGACGGCGTCGCGAATCGGGGCATCCCCTTCATCGTAAACGTCCTCGACGGGAACGGTCTCCGGGAGTTCCTCGGTTTTCTTGACCTTCCGGAAATAATCCGCTATTTCGTTCCGAGCGATCTGATGAAGCCATGCCCGTATTTTGGCTTTGTCCTGGAGGCCGTGCATTTTCGAAAACGCTTTGACGAACACGTTCTGCACGATGTCGTCCGCTGCCGGATGAAAGCGGGTTTGGCGTCGGACGAATTTGGCGATCGGTTCGTAATGCTGCTCCCATAAGACATCCTTCACCATGGGGACACGCTCCTTCTTTCGGATCCCGATTTTGCGTCCGTTTGATTCGAACCGCGTCATCCTTAATGTAAACCAAATTCAAGGAGGCCGAAAGAGGATGAAGTACAATTTGCTGGGCAATACGGGCGTGCTGGTTTCGGAAATCGCCCTCGGCACGATGACGTTCGGCGGCGGAGAAGGATGGGGGGCATTCGGCGCCCTCGATCAACGGGAGGCCGGGAGATTGGTCGACATGGCGCTGGACGCCGGCGTGAATCTGTTCGACACCGCCGACGCCTACGCGAACGGCAGGGCCGAAGAACTGCTCGGGCAAGCGCTGAAGCCTAAACGGCATCAGGCGATCATCGCGACGAAGGTGAGAGCGCGAACGGGTCCCGGCGCCAACGACATCGGCTTATCGCGGCTGCATATCCTCCGGCAAGTCGATCAAAGCCTGAAACGGCTGGGAACGGACTATATCGACCTGTATCAAGTCCATAACCCGGATCAATTGACCGACTGGGAGGAAACGCTGCGTGCGCTCGACGATCTCGTTCGGAGCGGCAAAGTCCGCTATATCGGCTGCTCGAACCTGCCGGCTTGGCAAATCATGAAGAGCCGGTCCATCTCCGAGACGCGGGGACTGCATGCGTTTAAATCCAACCAAGCCTATTACTCGCTGGCCGCGAGGGATATCGAACGGGAAATCGTTCCGGCCCTGCTGGACCAAAACATGGGCCTGATCGTTTGGAGCCCTCTGGCCGGCGGCTACTTATCCGGCAAATACGCTGCCGACCGGAATCCCGATACCGATCGCCGCCACAACAAAGTCGCTTTCCCGCCAGTCGATCAGGAGAAAGCGTCCCCTGTCCTGGAGGCGCTCCGCGGCATAGCGGAGTCCCGCGGTACCACGATGGCCAAAATCGCGATTGCCTGGCTGCTTCATCAAAGGGCCGTGACCAGCGTGATCGTCGGAGCCAAACGTCCCGAACAGTTGCATGAGAATTTGGAAGCCGGCGACATCGAATTGACGCGGCATGAATTGCACTTGTTGGATGAAGCAAGCCGGTTGCCGATTGAGTACCCTGGATGGCCTTTCTTGGAAAGCAATGAATCGGTAGTCAGAAAACATCCAAGGGTTCGGTGATATTCTGGGTGCGTTTCAGCATACGCAAAAAAATAAGGACACTGCAGAAAACTGCAGCGTCCTTATTCCGCGCCCGACAACTCGGGCATGCATCCTGCCCTGGTCGTCGACTTCGTCGACTGCTCGGGCATGCATCCTGCCT